>CAVWIN010000020.1:0-141005 GCA_963755085.1 uncultured Thermoleophilia bacterium
GCCGAGTGCGATGCCGAGCGCCGTGTAGCCGCTCACGGCGATCACCAGCCCGCCGCCGACGGCGCCGAGCAGGTAGCCCAGCTGCGTGACGGCCGTGCGCGCGCCGGCCATCGCGCCGGGATGGTCGGGCAGCTGCTCGAGGCCGAGCCCGCTCGACGCCGGCGTCCGCACGCCCGCGGCGAGCCCGGCCAGGCAGAAGAGCGCGAGGCCCCACAGGACACCGCGCTCGCCGAGCGTGAGCACGAGCGGCAGGATCACGGCCATCGCGAGCGCCGCGGCGGCGACGAGCCACCGCCGGCCATGCCGGGCCGCGAGCGGGCCGCTCCGCGACGCCGAGACCACGTAGGCGCCGGCGCCGATGGCGAGCAGCCACCCTGCGGTCGCCTCCCCCACGCCCAGCTCGTCGATGAAGAACGCGCCCACGAACGTGAGCAATGCCGTCCACGACGCGAATGCGACCGCCTCGGAGCCCAGCCACCGCCTGGTGGAGACGTCGCTTCCCAGCAGGCGCAGCGACATCGGCCGGCGGCTCGCGGGGATCGGCGTCCGCGAAGCGCACGAGCGCAAGCGTCGCGACGGCGAGCACGGCCGGGACGATCTCGGCGGCCCGCCACGACACCCACTGCGTGAGCGCGCCGACCTCGGGATTCACCACCACCCACGTCAGCGCGTTTGCGCCGGCGACGTAGCCGACCGCCCACGCGCGCTCCTCGGGCGGGAAGGAGACGACACCCGCGAAGGCGGCCGAGAGCAGGGAGGCGAACGCGAGCGCGACGAGGACGTGCGCGCCGAGGAAGAGCCACAGGTTCGGCGCGAGCCCGACGGCGGCGCACGCGACGAGCTCCAGCGAGGCTCCGACCACGATGAGCCGCCGGACGCCGAGGACCCCGATCCGCGCGGCGATGAAGAGCGACGTCGCGATCGCGACGGCCGCGGTGACCGACCGCGCCTGGCCGACGGCGGCGACCGACGCGTCGAAGTCGTCGCCGATCGCCGTGATCGTCGGCGCCAGGACGACGAGCAGCGCCTGCGACGCCATCGCCGCGAGGACGAACGGCGCGACCCGCGCCAGTCGCGACCGCCCGGCGGCGCTACTGGGAGCGGACGTACTCGATGTAGCCGCGGACGTCGGCAACCGGCTCCGAGTACGCCTCGCCGAGCGCTTCCTCGACGCTCGCCATGTACAGCTCGACCCACCGCGGGAACGGGTAGTCGATCGCGCGCAGGAACTCGAGCGACGCGGCCAGGCGGATGTCCGCGATCGAAGGCATGGAGCCGCCGATGAACGGCCTGCCGGCGAGGAAGAACGTGTTGTAGACCTCGAGCGGCTCGGCGATCGCCGCCGTCGCGTCCTCCACGGCCTGCGCCTTGAGCTCGTCGCTCGCGTCTGACGAGCCGACCTCGCCCGGGTACTGGGGGAAGCCGAGCGTCGGGTACGTCGCGCGCGTGATCAGCGGATAGAGCGTGCCGATCAGGTAGTACATCGCGTTGTCGACGATCGCCCGCTCCCCGGGGTCGCGCGGGTAGAGGTCGTCGAGGCCGTGCACGGCGCAGAGGTAGGTCATGATCGCGCAGCTCTCCCCCAGGTAGCCGCCCGGCAGCCCGTCGGTCTCGAGCATCGGCGTCAGGTGCGCCGGGTACTTGCCGAGGTACTCCTCGCCCGTCGTCTGCCCCCAGACGTCGACCTCCTCGAAGTCGAGGCCGGCGGCCCGCACGAAGACACGCGCGGTCAGGTTGTTCACGCTCGGCTTGAGAATGTTCAGGGTGTTCGCTGCCATGTCTCCTCCTTCGAGTACGGGTCTCTCGGCGAGCGGTCGTCGGAGAGCGACTCGCGCGAGCGGGCGGTGAGGATCTCGATCGCGTCCGCGAGCTCCTCGGGGCCGATGTTGTAGGAGTCGCGCTCGACGCGCAGCCGGTGCGCCTCCAGCAGGACCTCCGCGTGGGTGAAGCCGTGCGGCGGCTCGAAGCGGTACGAGGCCAGCTCGATGGTCAGGCCGAGCGGGTCCTCGAAGTAGATCGAATCCATGAAGCCGCGGTCTTTGACGCCGCTGTGCTCGACGCCGCGCTCCTCGAGCCGCTCGACCGCCTGCCGGAACGTGGCGTTCGAGAGCGCGAAGGCGATGTGGTGCACGCAGCCGGGGTCGGTCGCGGTGCGCGTCGGGTCGGGCACCCGCTCCTCGTTCGTGAACACGGTGATCAGCCGGCCGTCGCCGGGGTCGAAGTACAGGTGGCTCTCGTTCTCGTTGTCGAGGTTCGGCTGCTCGAACACGAACGGCATCCCGAGCACGCCCTCCCAGAAGTCGATCGACGTCCGCCGGTCGGCCCCGACGAGCGTGATGTGGTGGACGCCCTGGCTCTGGAGCTTCCTCATCGCTGCTGGGACTCGATCAGCTTGAGCTTGTACTCGCTGCGCTCGAGGCTCCCCCACGGCACCAGCTCGACCTGCGTGGAGACGACGAGCACGCTGCGGATGCTCTCACGGATCGCGTCGGCGAGCGAGTCTCCGCCCTCGGCACCGCGCGCGAGCTCGACCGTGACCGGCAGCGGCCGCTCCTGCTTGACGCCGGGCGCCTGCGGGCGGACGAGGATGGCGCCGCTCACGCGCGGCGCGAAGCCGCCGACCACCTCGCGGATCGCCGAGGGAAAGACGTTGACGCCGCGGACGATGAGCATGTCGTCCGTCCGGCCGATGCAGCGCACACGCGGCGCCGTCCGCCCGCAAGCGCATGGGCCGGTCTTGACGACGACGTGGTCGCGCGTGCGGAAGCGCAGGAGCGGCGCGGCGCGATGGCGCAGGTGCGTGAGCACGAGCTCGCCCCGCGCGCCGTCTGAGAGCGGCAGCGCCTCGGCGGTATCCGGGTCGATCAGCTCGGCGTGGACGAAGCCGCGCGCGCCGAGGTGCATGCCGTCCCGCTGCTCGCACTCGCCCCACAGCGACGGGCCGATGTCGCCGATGCCCATCGCCTCGGTGACGTGCGCGCCCCAGCCCTCCTCGAGGTGGGCGCGGAAGGCCGGCTCGCCGCCACCCGGCTCGCCGGCGACGAGCACCCGGCGGACAGTGGAGCCGCGCAGGTCGACGCCGCGCTCCTCGGCCCACTCGAGCAGGTGCGCCGCGTACGAAGGCGTGAGCACGACCGCGTCCGGTCGCAGGCGCTGGATCGCGCCGACGAGCCGCTCGGTGTTGCCGGTGCCGACCGGGACATGGGCGAGCCCGATGCGGGCGATGGCGTCGAGCGCCGCCCCGGCGACGAAGGGGCCCGCGTTGTAGGTGGAGACGATCAGCTCCCCGGGCTCAACGCCGGAGGCTGCGTAGCTGCGGGCCGAGCCGGTCACCCAGTTGTCGAGGTCGGAGGCCGTCAGCGGGATGTAGCTCGGCGCCCCGGTCGTGCCGCTCGTCGAGTAGATCCGGACGATCTCGCCCCGGCCGACGCAGAGGTGGGCGCCGACGGGGTTCTTCTCGGTCGTCGTCGCTTTCAGCTCGGCCTTATCGGTGAGCGGGAGCCGGGCGATCTCGGCGAGCCCGACCGCCTCGACCCGGTCGCGATAGAAGGGCGACAGCTCGCGCAGGTAGGCGAGCTGCTCGCGAAAGGCGGCGTCGTCGAGCTCGAGCTGCTCGGCCCAGGGCCGAGTCTCGACCTCGGGGTCGAGGATCACCGCTCGTACTCGACAGCGTCCTCGGCCGCGCGCGCCAACCGCAGCCCGACCGGCGTCTCGCGCTCCTCGGCCAGGTGCGCGAGCAGCCCCGCCGTGCGGGCCAGGATCGGCACCGCTTTCACCGTGTCCACGGTGTAGCCGAGGTCGAGCATGACGGCGGCGATCGGCATGGAGACGTTCATCAGCGAGCGGCGCCAGGCAGCAAGCGTCGCGGAGCCGGAATGCGAGCTCGACGTTCGGGCCGCTCACGCCGCGTTCCCGTGCGAGCTCGAGAATCCGCTCGGCGCGCGGATCGACCGACTTGTGGACCGGGTGGCCGAAGCCGGGGATCCTCACGCCCGCGGCGCGCAGCTCGGCCGCCGCCTCCGCCGGATCGCGGCCCGTTGTGCGCAGCTCCTCGAGCAGCCGCGCACACTCCTCCGCCGTGCCGAGCACCACCGGCCCGGCGCCGAGGATGCCGGCGGCCACCGCGCCCTGGAGCGAGCCGGGGTCGGCGGCGAGCGTCATCCGGGCCGCGATGCTCGTCGGCATCATCCCGTGCTCCGCGATCGCGACGAGCAGCAGGTCGAGGAAGAACCGCCGCTCCTCGGTCGGCTCCTCGCCGGTCAGCAGCAGGTGGAACAACTCGGTGAACGTCAAGCGGCCCATCAGGTCGCCCGTCAGGTCCCGGCCGCGCACCTCGACGCGGTCCGGGTAGGCCCGCGCGATCCGCGTGACCGGCCCGGTCACGGGCGTATCAGGCGACGCCGGCGGGCTCGCGCTCGGGCTCGCCTGCGGGCACTGGTCCGGTGCCGTCGTGCGGCGGCTCGATGGTGATGTTCGGCAATGCACGGTCGAGCCAGCGCGGGATGTACCACGTCCGCTCGCGCAGGAGCGTGAAGAACGCCGGCACGAGCGACATGCGCACGATCAGGGCGTCGGTCAGGATCGCGATCGCGAGCAGGATCCCGAACTCCTTCGGGATGCGGTCGGCGCTCAACACGAACGCGGCGAACACCGTGCCCATGATGAACGCCGCGGCGACGACCACACGGCCGATCGCGGCGATGCCGTGCTGCACGGCATCCTTCGTGTCGAGGCCGTGGACGTGCTCCTCGCGGATGCGGCTCATGATGAAGACCATGTAGTCCATCGAGAGGCCGAAGAGGATCGCGAACGCGATCGGCGGGACGAATGTCTCGATCGGGCCCGTCTTGTCGAGCCCCGTCAGGCCGAGCAGATGGCCCTGCTGCACGATCAGGCCCAGGACACCGAAACCGACGAACGCCGACATGAGCGTCGTCACCGCCGCGGTGACCGAGACCACGATCGAGCGGAACGCCATGGCCAGCACGATGACGGTAACGCCGATGATGTAGAGCAGGAACAACGGCAGGCGCTGGATGATGCGGTTGGCGATGTCGTGGAAGGCGGCCGTCTGGCCGGAGACGTACGCGACCGCCGGGCCGCCGCCCGTCGCCTTCGGGACGACCGCGTCGCGCAACCGGTTCACGAGGCTGTCGGTGGCGGCGTCCTGCGGGGCCGAGTTCGGCGTCACGAAGACGATCGCCACGCTCTTGTCCTTGTTGAACGTGGGCTGGCGCACGGAGGCGACGTCCTTGATCCCGCGCGTGTCCTGGACGACGCGGTTGGCCGCGCCGGTGTCGCCGTTCGTCTTGACGACGATGGGGATGGGGCCGTTGAAGCCCGGCCCGAAGCCCTCGGCGAGCAGGTCGTACGCACGGCGCGCCGTCTGTGCCTTCGGTTGCGTGCCCTGGTCGGCGGCGCCGAGGCGGACGAGCGCGGACGTGCCGCCGAGCACGAGCCCCGCGAGCAGCAGGACGATGAACACCGGCTTCGCGTGGTTGGTGACGAAGCGGCCCCACCGCGCCGTGAGCGTCGTCTGCATGGCCGCCTCGGACTCGTCGCGGCGCTTGAGCCCCGGGACCTTGAGCCGGTCGATCTTGTGCCCCAGCAGCCGCAGGACCGCGAGCAGCAGCGAGTTCGCGATCAGCACCGTCGTCAGCACGCCCAGCGCGCTGCCGATCCCGAGCTTCGTGACGAAGTCGAGGCCGAAGAACGCGAGCCCGCTCACGGAGATCGCGACCGTCAGCCCGGCGAAGAGCACGGCCCGGCCGGCCGAGGAGCCGGCCTCGGCCGCAGCGTCCTTCGGCGAAAGCCCGCTGTGCAGCAGCTGACGGAAGCGCGTGACGATGAAGAGCGAGTAGTCGATGCCGACGCCAAGCCCGATCATCGAGACCAGGATCGGCGTGACGGTGTTGATGTCGGTCTGCCCGGCGAGGATGAAGAGCAGGAGGAACGCGGTCGCCAGGGCGGTCAGCGCCACGAGGATCGGGATCAGCATCGCGGTGAACGTCCCGAAGACGATCAGCAGCACGATGACCGCGGCGAGCAGGCCGAGCGACTCGGACGTGCCCTGCTTGATCGGCGGCTGCTCCGCCTCGCCGTTGTACTCGACCGTCACGCCGACGGGTGCCATCGCCTTGCGGACGAAGTCCTCGACGGCCGTGACATCCGACCGGTACGCGTCCGTGATCTCCTTGTTGAAATACGCCTCCGAGTAGGCAATGCGCCCGTTCTTCGAGGTCGTGCGCGGCACCAGCGGGTTGTCGACGCTGACCAGGCCGGCGTTGTTCTTCTTCGGCTTGAAATCGGCGCGCAGCTTCGTGACCGCCGCTGCGATGGCCGCCTTGCGCGCCGGCGTGCCGAGCCGCTGCCCGGGCGGCGCGGCGAAGACGATGTCGAGGACCGAGCCCTGCTTGCTCGGGAACTCGGCCTTGATCAGGTCGGTCGCGCGCTGGGTGTCCGAGCCCGGGATCTCGAACTTGTCTCGCAGCGAGCCGCCGATGGTGGCGACGAGCGCGACCAGGACGACGATGATCCCGATCCACGTGCCGACCACGCGCCACGGGTGCGTCGCGCAGCGCCGCGCCCAGCCGGCGAGCGCGCCGGTGGACAGGCGCTCGTGCGCGGCGAGTCTCTCGTTCGGGGACGTGTCGTTCATCTCGGGGTATTGGACCGCACGGACGCGCGGAACTCATCGGCGGAACCCCTAGGTGTAGCAGCAGCGGGGAGGCGGACCGCCCGCCTCCCCGTCAGCATGCGATGAATCAGTAGGAGGTAGTACCGGCGGAGACCTCGCTCCACTTCACGGTCAGCGCGAGGAGCACGATGATCTGCAGCGAGATCACGGTGAGCGTCCAGACCGGGTACGGGCTGCTTCCGAGCCAGCCGAGCTGAGCGAGCAGGTTGATGATGATGAGCACGACGGACGTCCAGCGCGCCCACCCGGACTTCGCGGCGAGCGCGAGACCGACCAGTATCAGCAAGGTGCCCCAGATCAGCATGATCCAGCCCCACGTCGTGGTGTCGAAGATGATGACGCCATTCGGCGTGTACTGGTAGTAGTTGCTGCGGATGATCGCGATCAGGCCCTCGAAGGCGTCGATCGACCCGATGATGATCATCATGATGGCGGCGAAGCCGACCCAGCCCGTCCACGCGGCCGAGGTCTTCATGTCGTCCATTACCTGTCCTTTCGTCTGGGTTTCCTAAGGCTCGGCGCGATTCTCTCGCGCTCAGGCGGCTTTCACAACCCGTAGCGTCTCCCGAGCCGGTAAGGACCACCGCTATGGACAGCCTCGCGCGCCTTGCGACCGCCCACCCGCGCCGGGTGCTGGCCGTCACGGCCGTCTTCGCGGTGGTCGCCGCCGGGCTCGGGCTGGGGGTGCCGTCGCGGCTCGGACGCGCCTCGAACGACTTCTTGCCGGGCGACGCACAGAGCGTCCAGGCCGAGAATGCGATCGAGGAGGCATCGAGGCTCTCCGCAGCCCCACAGCTCCTCGTCCTGGTGCGGCAGCCGACGCGCGCGCGGCTCTCGCGGGTCACGGCACTCGTGCGCTCCGAGCCGGTCTTCCCCGCCCTCGCGCCGCCGCTCTTCTCGCGCGACCGTAGCGAGGCGATCGTCTCCGCCTACGCGCGTGGCGGCATCTCGCAGCAGCGCTGGCGCAAGGCGGCCGAGCGCGTCGACCGGCGGATGGCGCAGGTCCCGGGCACGGCCGTGGGCGGCCCGGCGATCGCGGTCGTACAGGTCAACCACCAGGTCCAGCGCGACCTGACACGCGCCGAGGCGCTCGCCTTTCCGGCGCTCTTCCTGATCGCGCTGTTCGTCTTCCGCAGCGTCGTCGCGGCCCTGCTGCCGCTCGTGGTCGGCGGGCTGACGATCGTCGCGGCGCTCCTGCTCCTGCGCGTGCTCGACGCGATCACGCCCGTCTCGCCCTACGCGCTCAACATCGTCACCGGCGCCGGCCTCGGCCTCGCCATCGACTACAGCCTGCTGCTCGTGTCGCGCTACCGCGAGGAACTGGGCAGCGCCGACGCGATCCGGACGACGCTGCGGACGGCGGGGCGGACGATTGCCTTCTCGTCCGTCACGGTCGGTGCAGCGGTCGCCACGCTCGCCGTCTTCCCGCTCGGCTTCCTGCGCTCGATGGGCATCGCCGGAGGCCTCGTCGGGCCGCTCGCCGGGCTCATCGCGCTGACCGTCCTCCCCGCCCTCTTCGCCCTGCTCGGGCCGCGGATCGACGCGCTCTCGGTGCGCCGCCGGCCGCCGCAGGGGCCGGCGCACGACGGCGGCTGGTACCGGCTGGCGCACGCGATCATGCGCCGGCCGGTTCCTGTCGCGCTCGCCGCGGCCACCCTGCTCGTCGTGCTCGGCATCCCGTTCCTGTCCATTCGCTTCACGGGCATCGACGCCGGCGTCCTGCCGCCGGGCGCAAGCTCGCGCGTGGTCGACGAGACGCTGCGGCGCGACTTCACGACGGCCTTCACCTCGCCCGCGTTCGCGGTCGTGCGCGGCGACGCCGCCGCGCGGCGGTACGCGGCCGCGGTGCACGCGCTCCCGGGCGCCGCGCGCGTCCGGCCGCCGCGCCGCCTTTCCGCGGACGTCTGGGAGGTGCAGGCGTCGTCGGGCAGCCCCTTCCTGGCGGAGCGGTCGAAGCGGCTCGTCGAGGCGATGCGCGGGCTTTCGGGCGGTGCGCTGGTCGGGGGCGCGACCGCGCAGTTCCTCGACCAGAAGCACTCGATCGGCTCGCACCTGCCGCTCGCGCTCCTCCTCCTCTGCGTCGTGACCTACGCGCTGCTCTACCTGGCGACGCGCTCGGTGCTGTTGCCGCTGAAGACGCTCGTCATGAACTTCCTCACGCTGACCGCCACCTTCGGCGTGCTCGTCCTCGTCTTCCAGGACGGGCGCCTCGAGGGGCCGCTGCACTACCGCGGCCAGGGCGCGCTGCAGCTGACGCTGCCGGTACTCCTTTTCGCGATCGCGTTCGGCCTCGCGACCGATTACGGCGTCTTCCTCCTAACCCGGATCAGGGAGGGCTGGAACGCCGGCCTGCCCAACCGCGAGGCGGTGGCGGTCGGCCTCGAGCGAACCGGGCGCATCATCACTGCCGCGGCGCTGCTCTTCTGCATCGCCGTCGGCGCGTTCGCGACCTCGGGCGTCGTGCTGGTCAAGGAGGTGGGCATCGGGATCGCGCTGGCGGTCGCGATCGACGCCTCCATCGTCCGCGTCTTCCTCGTTCCGTCCCTGATGGCGATCCTGGGGCGCTGGAACTGGTGGCCGTCGAGGCGAAAGGCCCCGTAAGCTCCTGGCGTGGCCACGCCGCTCACCGGGCACTGTCTCTGCGGCCGCGTGCGGTTCGAGGTGACGGAGCCGCCGCTCTTCGCGAGCTACTGCCACTGCACGCGCTGCCAGCGGCGCACGGGCACCGCCGCGTCGGCGCAGGCGCGCGTGGCGCCGGGCTCGGTCCGCATCACGGCCGGCGAGGAGCTGATCCGTTGCTGGGAGCCCGAAGGCGGGTCGCCGAAGTGCTTCTGCTCGAACTGCGGCGGCGCGCTCTGGAGCAAGAATGAGGAGACCGGTGAGATCGCGGGCGTCCGCATGGGCACGTTCGATCAGAATCCCGGCGTGCGGCCGTCGTACCGCATCTACACGGACTACGCCGCGCACTGGGAGGCGATCCCGGACGACGGGCTGCCCCGGTATCCGGAGCAGCGTTCGCCGGCCAACTGACCAACCCTCAGGGATATCCAGCAAGCCCATTCCCGGCGAGAGCTCACCGTCTGGCTCGGCCAGCGCACGGAGTTCATCGACCTGGTCGCCAAGGACGGCGGCTATCCCTCGTGATTGAACTGTTCCTCGTCGAAACGCAAGCAGCCCCTCGCGTCGCTGGAGGGGCTGCGGTGGTCGTGGAAGCCGGGGACAGCCCGCGATATAACCGTCGCCCGCCTCGCCGGGGGATGACAGCAGAGGCGGGCGACGGGTTTCGGGGGAGTGGCCGCGGACGCTTGCGCGCGCCGTGCCAAGGCGCGCCGGATTTCGAGTGAGGTGTTGCCGCACGGGTGTTTCGCGCCAGCCGCCGACGACCCGCGGAGGGCGAGGCCCGGTGGGGCCGAGGGGTCCATCGAGTCTCCGACGGCACGGGCGGCGCGTCAAGTAGCCGCTACAGGTGAATTGCGGTTGCTAGCGTGGATGGGTGCCCGACTTGCTTCAGCCCGACGGCGACCGCGAAGTGACCTGCCCGCACTGCAAGCGGACGTTCACCTCCGAGCCGCTGACCGGCCCGTCCGGGCGCGCGCAGGGCTACAAGTGCCCGCACTGCCGGCTCTTCGTCGCCGCCGACCGCGCGGCGCCCACAGCCTGAGCCACGACTACTAGTCGCGCCGCGTCGTGGCGGCGAGCAGGCCGTGGCGCTGAGCCCAACGGCTCGCCTCGGTGCGGTTGCCGACGCCGAGCTTACGGTAGACGTTCGTGAGGTGGAACTTCACCGTCGGCTCGCTGACGGAGAGGATCTCCGCGAGGCGCCGGTTCGAGTAGCCCTCGGCGACCAGACGCAGGATCTCCACCTCGCGCGCGGTGAGCGGCGTCGTCTCGTGCGAGAGGCCTGCCGGCGGCGCGGCCAGGTACATCGAGTGCGTGAAGCTCTGACGGACGGCCGTGGCGAGGTCGTCCGGGTGCGCGGCCTTGAGCACGTAGGCGTCGGCGCCCGCGGTGAGCGCCGAATGCACCCGCGCGGGGCTGTCGTCGAGCGTCAGGACGACGATGCGGATCGTCGGGCGGCGGGTGCGCGCGAGACGCACGAGCCCGATCCCGTCCGACGTGCCGCCGACGTCCACGTCGACGACGAGCAGGTCGGCGGAGTCCTCGTCGAGCGCGGCCATCGCCGAGTCGGCGTCGATGAACCGGCCTGCGACCTCCACCTCCAGGCGGCGCAGGACGAGCTCGACCGCCTCGTGCCACAGCGGATGCTGGTCGACCAGGAGTGCCCGGCGGCCGGGCAGGACTGGGTCACGGATCGCGTGGTCGTCGCGACTCGCCTGCCGCGCTGCGTCCGCCAGTTGGACGGCGAGGGTATTCGCATCGTCCTGCACGCTGGCCGATTCTCCGTGACGGCGCGCCGACTAACAACCAGGGTCCGCACATCCGTAATGACGGCGGGACCCCGCAGGGCCCCGCCGCGCTTCCCCTCGGTGGTATCCGGGCATCCCGCGAGCCTCCGGCTGCGCGGTTGTGCCGCCTACGTCGCTGCCGGCTACACCTCCCCCAAGCGCTTCCGGGCACTGCGCCCGTGGACATCCCGTTCATACCACCTCGGGACAGCGCGCTCAAGCCGATATCCGGGAGAAATCGAGTGATTCCGAGAGTTGCTGAGGCTTCGGCAGGCGGCCACTCGTCCGCAGGGCACTGCCTGTCGGTCGCCGAAGCCTCTAGACGATTGATCCTTAGTGGTCGTAGGCGGTGAGTCGGCGGCCGGGGTTTCCGATCTGCCAGTTGTGCTAGACGCAGTCGAACAGGCTCTGGGCCTCCGGCAGCGTCTCCAGCTTCTTCAGGGTGTTATTCTCGATCTGGCGGATGCGCTCGCGCGTGACGTTGAATGCGCGGCCGACCTCCTCGAGCGTCCGCGGCCGGTCGCCCGTCAGGCCGAAGCGCAGCTCGATGACCTTCCGCTCCCGCTCCGGGAGCGAGTCGAGCGCGCGGCGGATGTCCTGCTGGCGCAGCGACAGCGACGCCGAGTCGAAGGGCGACTCGGCCTGCTCGTCCTGGACGAAGTCGCCGAGCTCGGACTCCTCCTCCTCGCCGATCGGCTTCTCCAGCGAGACCGGGAGCTGCGCCATGCGGAGGATGTCGCGCACCTCCTCGGTGGTGATCTCGAGCTCCTCGGCGATCTCCTCGGGCTTCGGCTCACGTCCGAGGCGCTGGACGAGCTGGCGCTCGATGTGCACGACCTTGTTCAGCTTCTCGACCATGTGCACCGGGATGCGGATCGTGCGCGCCTTGTCGGCGATCGCGCGAGTGACCGCCTGCCGGATCCACCAGGTCGCGTAGGTGGAGAACTTGTAGCCCTTGCGGTAATCGAACTTCTCGACCGCGCGGATCAGGCCCAGCGAGCCCTCCTGGATCAGGTCGAGGAATGAAAGGCCCCGCCCGAGGTAGCCCTTCGCGATCGAGACGACAAGCCGAAGGTTCGCCTCGATCATGTGCGTCTTGGCGGCCATGTCGCCGCGCTCGATCCGCTTGGCCAGGTAGACCTCCTGGTCGGCGGTGAGCAGCGGCACCTTGCCGATCTCGCGCAGGTACAGCCGCAGCGAGTCGAGCGAGGGCTCGACCGTCAGGTCGATCTTCGGCGGCGCCTTCTCCTCCTCGGGCTCCGGCTGCTCGTGCGGCGGGCGCTTGTGCTGCTCGCCCTCCATCAACTCGATGCCGTGATCGATCAGGTACGTGTAGAAGTCCTCGACCTGCTCCTTGGTGAGCTCGACTTCCTCGAGCCCCGCGACGATCTCGTCGTAAGTAAGGAACCCTTTCTCCTGGCCCTCCTGAACGAGCTTGTGGAGTTCCTCGACGTCGGGCAGAGCGATATCGACGGTGAGCATCGGGCCTCGGCTTTCCTCGCGCTTGGTGGACGGGGGGGACCTACCTGAGCACGAAGAGAGCCGGTCTTCGTCCCGGCTCCCTGTCGCGGGCGGGATGGTACTACCGGATCCACAAAATGTGAATAGTTTGTTTGCGACATTGAGAGGTTGTTTGCCGCCTCAAGGAACAGCGCGCATCTGACCGACCCGCTCGCCGCGACTGTTCTCCACCGATATCACCGCAAGCTGTGGAAGAACGATCCCCAGCCGGCCGGCGAACGCGGCCGTCGCGGGGCCGACCGCCCGCTTGCCGCCGTCCTCGACCTTGAGCGCGTAGCCGGTGCCGTCCGTACCGGCCGCGCACATGAGCGCCTCCGCCCCGCCCTTCGCGATCCAGCCATCGGCCTGCTCCATCAGCACCGTGTCCGGCGCACCCGGGCCGGCGATCAGCCCGGGGTGCGCTCGCATCGCGCGCACGACGGCCGCGCCGCCCTCCAGTGACGGGAAGCGCGCGAAGGCGAGGGCCATGCGCTCGAGCGGCATCGCGAAGTTGACGACGCCGCAGCCGTCGACGCCAGTGGCGATCTCCGTCCGCTCCAGCCCTGCGGCCGCGGCGACCTCGGCGAGCAGCAGCTGCTGGAGGGGATGCGACGCGAGGCGGTAGCCGGCGAACTCCCAGCCGTGAGCGCGGCAGGTGGCCAGCATCCCGGCGTGCTTGCCCGAGCAGTTGTGGTTGAGCCGCGACGGCGGGTCGCCGGCCGCTCCGCACTCGAGGTCGTCCTCGGTGGCGCCCGCGGCGGCGAGCAGCCGCCGCACCGGGTCGAGCTGGTCGGGGCGCGCCAGATGTGACGCGCAGGCGATCGCGAGCTCATCGTCGGCGAGGTCGGGGCGCGCCCGCGCGAGCGGCAGCGCCTGGAGCGGCTTGGCCGACGAGCGCATGTACGTGACGATTTGCGGGTCGCCGACCGACTCGATTATCCGCCCGTCGCGGACCGCCACGGCATGCACGCGGTGCTGCGACTCGACGGTGTCGCCGCGGACGACCTCGACGATGAGCTGGTTCACCGGCCGTACTCTGTCTTACACATGCCCGAGCTGCCGGAGATGGAGGCCTGGCGCCGCGCGCTCGACACGCAGGTCAGCGCGTCACCGGTGGTGCAGGCCGGCCCGGCGCACATCGCGACCCTGAAGACGTTCGACCCGCCGCTCAGGTCGCTCGAGGGGCGGCGCTTCGAGGGGGTGGAGCGGCGCGGCAAGAGGCTCCTCCTCCCCACCGACGACGGCGAGCTGGTGCTGCTCGTCCACCTCATGACGGCCGGGCGGCTGAAGTGGCTCAAGCCCGGGGACGCCGGGCCGAAGACGCCGGCGTTCAAGCTGGAGTTCTCCAACGGCGGCCGGCTCGTCCTCACCGAGGCGGGATCGAAGAAGCGAGCCGGCGTCTGGCTGCTCACGCCCGAGGCTGCCGAGGCGGAGCTGGCGCACCTCGGCCCGGATGCGCTCGAGGTCGACGCAGAGCGGATGGCGGAGATTCTCGCCGCCGACTCCCG
Source organism: uncultured Thermoleophilia bacterium (assembly GCA_963755085.1). GTDB lineage: Bacteria > Actinomycetota > Thermoleophilia > Gaiellales > Gaiellaceae > JACVRM01. The sequence goes on from CAVWIN010000020.1 coordinate 14,112, forward strand.
CCGGCTGCACCCGCTCCTGCGCGACCAGCGCGCGATCGCCGGCATCGGCCGTGCCTGGTCGAACGAGATCCTGCATGCGGCGCAGCTCTCTCCCTACGCGCTCTCCACGCAGGTCGACGCCGACGAAACGCAGCGCCTCGTCGCGGCCATGCAGAGCGAGCTACGGCGCGGCCTCGAGCTGCGCGAGCGCGGTGCGAACGACGCCCGCACCTACCGCGTCCACAGGCGGCTCGGCGAGCCCTGCCACGTGTGCGGCACGCCGATCGCGCGCGTGGACTTCGAGGAGCACACGATCTACTACTGCCCCACCTGCCAGACCGGCGGGCGGGTGCTCAAGGACCGCCGGCTGTCGCGTCTTCTACGCTGACTTTCGCTGAAAAGTCCGGCGCGCTGCGCGCGCCATGACGACTTTTCAGCGTCCGGAGGTCAGACGCGCCTTCGCGCGACGTGGCTGCGGCGAGGCAAGCTCGCCTCCGCCGGTCGTCAAGCGGCCGGAAGATCGATCCGAACGACTCCGTGTCTCGCTTCGACCGTCGCGCCCTGCGCCTCGAGCGACCGGCGGCCGGCGGCGGCGGCGAGATCGCGCAGGTCGTCGCCGCGGACGATGTCCGCCGTCTCGGCGCTGACGGGCGACAGCTCGACCCCCGTCCCGTCGACGGTGACGTCGACCGTCTCCACCCCGCCGTGGCGCCTGGCGGCCGCGACCATGCTGCAGAAGGCACGGACGCCGAGCGCGCGGTCGAGGTGCACCGTGGCGCCCGACCCGATGACGCGCATCGAGCCGTTGCCGAGCTGCTCCGCCGCCATCGTGACGAGATCGAGCGAGTCCACCGGCTCGCCTGCGGGCTCGAAGCGGCCGCCCTCGATCCGGGCGACGACGCCGAGGTCGTCGATGATCTCGCCGAGCTGCGTGGCGGCCGTGTCGATGAGCGTCAGGTAGCGCAGCCTCTGCTCGTCGATGTCCCCCATCCGGAGCAGCGTCGACGCGAAGCCGGCCACGGTCGCCAGGGGAGTCCGCAGGTCGTGGCAGGCGAGCGAGACGAGCTCGGGAAAGCGGGGGTCGTCGTTCATGGCCTCGGTGCTACGGTCGCGAGTGTAGTGAGCGAGATCCGGCAGCGAGACGCGCGCGACGTCGATCTCCAGGCGTCCGAGCCGGAGGTGCGGCTCGCGCTGTCCCGCGCCGGCGTCCGCGGGGTCGAGAAGGCCATCCGGATCCGCTACCAGGGCCGGGAGAAGCTTATGACCGCGACCATCGACTGCGCGGTCGACCTCGACCCGGGCCAGAAGGGCGTGCATATGTCGCGCTTCCCCGAGCTCTTCGAGGAGGCGATCGAGGCGGTCGTGCTGGAGGAGGCGTCGCTCGTCGAAGAGCTCGCCGAGCACATCGCCCGCCGCATCGTCGAGCGCCAGGGCGCCGGGCGGGCCGAGGTGCGGATCGCCGCCCGCTACCCACTCGCGCGCACGACCCCCGTGACCGGGCTCGCGACCCAGGAACTCGTCGGCCTGATCGGCATCGCCGCCTTCTCCGAGCGCGGCGCGCGTAGCCTCGTCGGCGTCGAGGCCAACGGCATCAACGCCTGCCCGTGCGCGCAGGGGCTGGTGGCCGCGCGCGCGGAGGAGCGGTTGCTCGAGGCCGGCTTCGACGACCTCGACGTCAAGCGGATTCTCGAGCTCGTCCCCGTTGCCACGCACAACCAGCGCGGCACCGGGACGCTGTACGTCGGCTCGGACGCCAGCGTGAACGCCGAGCGGCTCGTGGAGATCGTCGAGGCATCGATGAGCGCCCCGGTGTACGAGCTGCTCAAGCGCCCCGACGAGGTGTTCGTCGTTGAGCACGCGCACCTCCAGCCGCGCTTCGTCGAGGACTCCGTCCGCCACGCGCTGCTCGGCGTCGTCGCGGCCTACCCGTCCCTCGCGGACGGCGACTTCCTGCTCTCACGCCAGGTCAACTTCGAGACCATCCACACCCACGACGTCGTCGCGGAGCGCTGGGGCACGGCCGGTGAAATTCGAGGCGAACTGCGGGACGGCGACCAGGTCGAGCAGCACACGACGCTGGAGGACTGGCTTCGGGGCTAGCCCGATCGACGGAGGCGAGCTTGCCTCGCCGCAGTCACGCCGCGGCGAAGTCGCGTGTAATCCGAAATCACGGTGAAAATCGTCATGGCGAGCGCAGCGAGCCGGATTTTCAGCGTATGGGGATCGCGTAGCGCGACACCCAGTCGTTCACGACACCCCAGTCGAGGTTCTGGAAGAACACGTCGATGTAGGAGGCACGGTCGGTGCCGTAGTCCAGGAAGTACGCGTGCTCGTAGACGTCGAGCGCGACGAGCGGCGTCGCGTTCCAGATCGGGTACGTGTTCTGGGTGTCGCCGATGTAGTTGAAGAGGCGGCCCTCGTCCCAGTCATAGGCCGTCCAGGCCCAGCCGCGGCCGGCCATGCCGGTTGCCTTGAGGTCCGCGGCCCAGTCCGCGGCAGAGCCGAAGTCGCGCTTGACGAGCTTCGCAACCGCGCCGTCCGGGTCGCCGCCGACGCCGCCGAGGTGCTCGAAGTAGATCTCGTGGTTCTTGATCCCGCCGACCGCGAACGACAGCTCCACCTTGAGGGCGCGCACCTCCGAATAGACCTGGTTCGCCGCCGCGAGGTCGACATCGGCGAGCTTGCCGAGGATCTCGTTCCGCTTCGCGACGTAGCCCTGGTAGAGCTTGTAATGCGCCTCGACGGACGCGCGGGAGATGCCGTTGAGCTCGAGCAGCTCGGGTTTCAGCTCACGCGGAGCGATCTCCTGGGTGTTGAAGGCAAGCGTCGCCACGGCCGCGGAGTCTAACCGGGGTGCGCGGGGGAACCCGCTGGTTCCCCCGCGACGGATCGTCCGGAGCGACTTCGGTCAGGCGCGGCGGACGAGCATCACGCTGCTCGACGAGGCGAGGTACCCCACGCCGGCCTGGTTCACGGTGATGAACAGCCGGAGGTGCGAGGTCCCTTTCGGCAGCTCGGCGAGCTTGAAGCGCTGCGTCTTCGCCGTGCCGAGGCGCACCTTCTTGATGTTGACCCACTGCCCGAGCGGCGAGCGCCGCTGCACGTAGACCGAGCGGTTCTTGAACGAGCGCGCGGCGTCGACTCGCGCCACGAACCACGCGCCGATGCGCTTCAGCGTCAGCTTCGGCTCGACGGCGGCCTGGATCTCGGCGCTCTTCAGGCTGTTCCATTGCGCCTGGTAGCTGGTCAGCAGCGCCGGCGTCGTCGTGTAGCTCCACAGCCCGCCGTCCGCGGTGAGCACGGTCGCGAGCTGGACGTACGAGACCTCGCCGTACGGCTTGCCGTAGACGATCACCTGCTCGTTCACCCTGCCGCTCGAGACCCTGCCGGTCAGCGTCACCGGGCCGCCGTAGGTGACGATCGGCGCCGACGCAGCGAGCGACACGGACGGCGGCGGGCCGGAGACGACGATCGTCGCCGTCTGCGCCGACTTGAACGTGTCGCGGTACTTGAACGTGCCGGCCACGCTGAACTGGCGCGTCCAGCTGCCGCCCGGCTTGATCACCGGCGAGGCGAACTGGCCGCCGGTCGCGACGACCTGGCGGTTCACGGTGTCCCCGTTCACCCAGGTGATGCTGTCCCCGCTTGCGATCGCGACCTTCGCGGGCGTGAACCCGCCGGTCTTGATCGTCACCGTCTTCGTGGTCGCCGCGTGGGCGGCAGGTGCCGCGACGGCGAGTACGGCGGCGGCGGTGACGAGGATCTTCGGCGTCTTCATCGGTTGGACCCCCTCGTGTAGATACGGGGAGTTTCACCGATCGGGACGCCTCCCGAACTCGCTCGGTCGAGGGATTTCCAGAACCTTTACGAGCCGCATACGAGGCACGCGAACGGCCTAGACTCCGCCGATGCACGCCCTCGTCACCGGCGGCACCGGCCGTGTCGGGTCGGCGATCGTGCGGCGCCTCGCCGACGCCGGCTGGGACGTCGTCGGGGCCGGCCGGAGCGACGGCGACCTCTCCCGCGCCGGGGAGGCGCGGTCGCTCGTCGAACGGACGGCGGCGAGGCTCGGTGGTCTCGAGCTGCTCGTGCACGCAGCCGCCGACGGGTTCGCTCCCCGCGCGATCGATGACGTGTCCGAGGACGACTGGGACCGCGCGGCCGGGGCGACGGTGAAGGGCGCGTTCTTCACCGCCCAGGCGGCCGCGCCGCACCTGCGCGCCTCGCGGGGGCTGATCGTCATGGTCGAGGATGTCGCCGCGTACCAGCCGTGGCCGCGCTTCGCCCCGCACTGTGCGGCCAAGGCCGGCCAGGCCATGCTCACGCGCGTGCTCGCGCGCTCGCTCGCGCCCGAGGTGCGCGTCTGCGGCGTCGCGCCCGGCCCCGTCGCCGTCGATCCCGGGCAGGAGGAGCGGCGCGCGGCGGAGACGCTGCTCGGCCGGGTCGGGTCGCCGGACGACGTCGCCGACGCGGTGCTCTACCTGACGGACGCCCGGTTCGTGACGGGCACCTCGCTGGTCGTCGACGGCGGACGCCTCCTGCAAACCGGCAAGGGCCGAGCATCGTAATCCCATGCGATGGCCGCGATTGCCTATGAGCTTGGCTATGAGCGCGTCGTGAGCGCCCGCGCCCGCGCACGACAGCGACGGGGACCTGATCGTCCGGACGGCCGAGGGCGACCGCGACGCGTTCGAGCAGCTGTACAAGCGCTACGCGCGGCCGGTGTTCGGGCTTGCCCTCCGACGCCTCGGCGATCGTTTCCGGGCAGAGGACGCGGTGCAGGAGACCTTCACGTCGGTCTGGCGCTCGGCACGCACCTACCGCCCCGATCGCGGGGCGGGCGGCACGTGGCTCTACGCCGTCGCGCGCAACGCGATCGCCGACCGCGCGCGGGCGCGCCAGGAGCCGGCGGCCGATCCGCCGGACCTGCCGTCGACCGAGCCGGGGCCGTCGGAGCAGACAGAGGATTCGTGGGTCTCGTGGCGCGTCCACCGCGCCGTGTCGGAGCTTCCGGAGCACGAGCGGGTGCTGCTGGAGCTGGCCTACTGGAGCGGGCTGTCGCAAAGTGAGGTTGCCGACTACCTGGGCATCCCGCTGGGCACCGTGAAGACACGGACACGCGCCGCCCTCGCGCGTCTCGCCGATGTTCTGGAAGGAGAGTTGCTGTGAGTGGGCCGAGCTACGACGAGCTGATGGAAGGGGCGTCGCCGGACGAGGAGGCACGGCTCCGGCAGGTGCACGACATGCTCGTCACCGCCGGGCCACCGCCCGAGCTGCCGCCGAGCCTCGAGGAGGCGCCGGTGATCCGCCGCGAGCGCGAGCGTAAGCGCCGCCCGGCGCTGACGACGCTACCGCGCCGCCGCTTCGGCGCCGTGCTGGTCGGGGCCGCGGGCATCGCCGCCGCAGCGTTCTTCGTCGGCTACCTCGCCGGCAACGTGGGCTCGAGCGGCGGGCCGCCAGTCGTCAACATCGCGATGCGGCCCACCGCAGTCGCCCCGCAGACAGCCGGGGCCGTGATCGCGTTGGTGAAGAACGGCAGCGAGAGCAACGTGCCGATGACGCTCACCGTCTCCGGCCTGAAGAAGCTGCCCAAGGGCGGCTACTACGAGCTATGGCTGACGCGCCAGGTGAAGTCGGGCGGCAGGATGACGCAAAAGCTGCTCGTCTCGTGCGGGACGTTCCTGCAGTCGTCGGACCGTGTCGAGGTGAAGATGAACGCGCCCTACACGCTCGACAGCCACCCCGGCTGGGTGATCACGCGGCACGTCCGCGGGGTCATGAGTCAGCCGATCATGCTGACGACCTAGCAAGCTCCAGGAACGGCTCGAGAGGCTCGCCCCGCGTCGGCGCGCTCGAGTGCCGTCATGGCCACTAGCTCAGGGAGCGACGCGCCCGTTGGCGATGAACGCCTCGTGCGTCACCGGCATCAAACGCTCGAGAAACGACTCGGCGGCAGCGGCGTACTGACGAATCTCGAACTGTGCGTCGTCGTGATTCCGGAGCGAGCAGAAATGCATGAGGCTGCGCGGATTGCAGCTCCAGTAGTACTTCGTGTAGGTCGAAAGCGGCAGCACGGCCCGGGCGACCTCTTTCGCCACACCCCGTTCGAGTAGGCGCTCGTACGCCTGGAATGCGCGCGTCGCGTTTGCCTCGATTTCGGCGCGCGTCGCGTCACGCGTCTCGTCGTCGACGGCCTCGAAGCTGTAGGCACCGGGCTTTCCGACCTGCGTCCGCACGTAGTCGGGCACGTAGAACTCGGGCTCCATCTTCGAATACCGCCCGCTCCACTCGTTGTAGCTGTGCCCGGCTCGATGCCTGTGATGCTCGCGCACGACGAACAGCGGCGCCTTGACGAGGAAGCGGAAGTAGCCATGCTCGAACGGGCTCCCGTGTCGATTCCGGATCAAGAAGCGGATGAGACCCGCGTCACGGTCCTCGAGCTCGTCCGAGGCCTGGTTGAAGGAGACGCGCGCCCCGTTCACGACGGCGAGGTCCGATGCGAGCGCTCCGTCTAGCGCGATGAACCCATGATCGAGGACATCCACGACATTGTCAGAGACGACTTCGGGCATGGTGGACATAGTGGCGAGTCTAGAGAGGGCACATGTCGGCACCTCTGGCTGGGCCTACCCGAGCTGGAAGCCGGGCTTCTACCCGGCCGGCACGGACGGCGCGGACTTCCTCGCGTACTACGCGTCCCGCTTCGACACGGTCGAGCTGAACACGACCGGCTACCGCCTGCCGGGCGAGGAGCAGTTCCGCCGCTGGGCCGACGCAGTGCCGGCGGGGTTCACGTTCGCGCCCAAGCTGCCGGGCAACCGGCCCGGAATCGTGGCCGCGTTCTCGGAGCGCGTCCGGCACCTGGGCGAGCACCTCGGCCCCGTTCGCGTCGTGCTGACGAGCCCGCGCGACGACGGGATGCTGACGCTCCTGCTGGGCTCGCTCGACCCGGAGCTCCGCCTCGCCTTCGACCTCCAGCACGAGTCCTGGGACGGCGTCGAGCCGCTGCTCGCGGAGGCGGGCGCCGTGCGCGTCAACGACACCGAGTCGCCCGCGCCGTTCCGCTACATGCGGCTGCGCGAACCGCCGTATGACGAGGACACGCTTGCCCCGTGGGCCGTCGCGATTCGCACCGCGCAGGAAGAGACCTGGTGCTTCGTGCGACACGAGGACGAGCCGCACGCCCCCGGCTACGCCGAGCGCCTGCTGGAACTCACTCGTACTGAAGCGCCTCGAACACGTTGAGTCGCGCCGCGCGGCGCGCCCGGCAGCAGCGCCGCAACGAGCCCGGCGACGACCGCGATGATGGCGAACACGATCTGCGTCTTGTATGGGATCGAGTTAGTGCGCGAGCTCTTCCATCGCCTCGAGCACCTCGCGCTCGCTCGCGCAGCCGAGATCCTTGACGATCCGGCCGTCGGCGAGGAAGAGCGCGCGATCGGCGATGGCCGCGGCGCGCGGGTCGTGCGTGACCATGACGAGCGTCTGCTCGTAGTCGCGCACGGACTGCTGGAGCAGCTCCAGGATCTCGGCGCTCGTGCGCGTGTCGAGGTTGCCGGTCGGCTCGTCGGCGAACACGACGGTCGGCCGCGTGACGAGCGCGCGGGCGATCGCGACGCGCTGCTGCTGCCCGCCCGACAGCTCGGACGGCCGGTGCGTGCGCCGGTCCTGGAGCCCGACGCGCCGCAGCAGGTCCTCGAAGAACTCCTTGTCCGGCTTCTCGCCGGCGATCGAGAGCGGCAGCGTGATGTTCTCCTCGGCGCTGAGCATCGGGAGCAGGTTGAAGAACTGGAAGATGAAGCCGATGTGCTCGCGCCGCAGGCGGGTGATCTCGTTGTCGCTCAGCTCGCCGAGCCGCGTGTGCTCGATCTCGACCCAGCCCGAGGTGGGCCGGTCGAGCGCCGCGAGGATGTGCATCAGCGTCGACTTGCCGGAGCCGGACGGGCCCATCACCGCCGTCAGGTCGCCGTGGTCGACCGACAGATCGACGCCGCGCAACGCGTCGACGGCGGCGTCTCCCTCGCCGTAGCGGCGGGTGATCTCGTGCGCCGTGACGACGGCGTTGCCGTTGGACGCGGCCGGGACGGCCGCGTGCCCATTCGTCTCCTCGGTCTCCATTCTCTCCCTCCCGATTTGCCGGGGAGCGAGCCAAGCTAGCAGCCGCTCCCGTGGTTTTCACCCTGGTGAGGGACGCGCCAGAGCGGAAGGCGGCCGATAGAGGACGTGTCCAGCCCTGGGCGGTGCGGCTCCGCCAAGAAGTGTGGAGGTGTCGGAATGCCGGCGGAAGGCGTACGCGTTGCACGAGACGAGCGGGGACAGGCCCTCGTCATCCCAGTCCTGTTCCTGGTGGTCCTGCTCGGAATGGCAGCCGCCACCATCGACGTCGGCTCGTGGTACCGCACCCACCGGCAGGCGCAGGCGGCGGCCGACGCGGCCGCGCTCGCTGCCGCCCAGGAGCTCCCCGCGGACACGACGACCGCCGCGACCAACCGCGCCCTCGAGTATGCGTCCAAGAACGGCGGCGGGCTCGCCGCAGGCGACATCACCTACTCGGCGGCGCTCAACCCCGGCCGTTTTGACACGGTCACCGTCAAGGTGCGCCGGCCCGCGCCGATCTTTTTCTCCAGGGTTCTCGGGATCTCGTCGGTGACCGCCGTCGGGAAGTCGACCGCGCGCGCGGAACCGGTCAGCTCGGTCGCGGGCGTCGCGCCGATCGTCGTCCACTACAAGCACCCGCTACTGAACTGCACGCAGGGGTCGAAGACGCCGAAATGCAACCCGACGTTCGGCGTGACGACGACGCTGACGCTGTCCGACCTCCACTCGCCCGGCGGCGGGAGCGGCTCGGGGTCGTTCGGCCTCATCAACCTGAACCAGGGCGACCCGAACGGCACCGCGTCCGCGTCGGTGCTCGCCGGCTGGCTCACGAACGGCTACGACGGCTACCTGAACCTGGGCACCTACTTCTCCGCGACGTGCGCCAACTTCAACAACTCACAGTTCCTGGCCGCGCTCGACGGCGTCATCGGGAAGGAAGTGCTGTTCCCCGTCTACCGCCTGCTGAACGGCCCCGGGTCGAACGCGAAGTACGACATCGTCGGCTGGGTCGGCTTCGTCATCCAGAGCTACACGGCCGACGGCAGCAACGGGATCGCTCACGGGCTACTTCTCCCGCTGGGTGGCCGACGGCGTCCAGCAGGACAGCGAGCGGCGGCACCGACCTCGGCACCGTCAAGGTCGAGCTCACCCAGTAGTCAGTTGACCTGCCTGCACAGGTTGTGAACGGCTGAGAGATCTACCCGGCCCTCCTTCGAGGCTTGTGGTCTGCCAGGACCCACGCCCGAAGGAGGGCTCGGATGTCGTTTCACCGTAACGCCAAGCTCGGCCTGTCCGGGCGGTTCGCGCTCGTGCAGGCGGTCTTCGCGGGGATGTCGTTGAAGGCGGCCGCAGCCGCCTTCAGGGTGTCGCCGGCGACGGCGCACCGCTGGCTCGACGCCTCCGCCGATGAGCGGGAGACGCTCGTCTGTCTGTTTGATCGCTCGAGCCGTCCGCGGAGCAGTCCACGCGAGCTCGCAGCCGACCTTCAGCGGCGCATCTGCGATTGTCGCCAGCAGACGGGTGGGTCCCCGCCTGGTGGCCGCCGTGACCGGCTTCGCGCACTCGACGGTCTGGAAGGTGCTTCGCCGGCGTGGGCTCTCGCGGCCGCCACGCCCGCTCAGAGGGCCGGCCAGCAGCTACGAGTGGCCCTGCCCCTGCGACCTGCTCACATGGACGTGAGCCGCTACGGCGCCGTCTTCCTCGCGTCCACCACGACCGTGTCGTTCCGCGTGTCGTGCGTCCCGACCGTCACGTCCCCGACACCGCCGCCGTTCAGGTCGCACCGCAGCTGCCGACGGCAGCTGTATCGGCGCCCCCGCCGTGGGAGGCCTCCATCCCTCCCAGTGTTGTCCCTCAGCCGGGGAGCCGGAGGCGCGCGCCGGGCTCGAGCCCGGCCTTCGCTGCGGCGCCTGCCGGAAGCTCGACGACCGCCTTCGCGCCCTTCGCGCCCGCCGCCCGCCAGGGCGGCAGCGAGTCGACGACGCGCACGACGCGCCCGTCGGCGTCGACGAAGACGGCGTCGATCGTGAAGCGCATGAAGGCGGTGTGGATCGAGCCGGCCGGGCGCAGCAGGATCCCCTCGCCCGGCTCGAGCGACCGCCGGCCGAGCAGCCCACGCAGGCGCTGGAACGGGGACTCGGCGCGGGCGCACCGTTCACAGACGGTGCGCCCCTCGCCGGTCCGAAGGTGGAACTCCTCCACGCTGCCTAGAACCCCACGTGGATGTGGTTGTAGTGGTCGGCCTGCGCGAAGGACGGGCCGCCGAGACCGAGCAGCGAGATGACCTGGCGCGGCCGCAGCTCCACCGGCAGCAGCAGGATGCTGCGGACGACCTTCTCGGTGATCCCGCCGGGCTCCTGGTTGCCCAGGATCGACGTGTGGCCGACGGCCGAGATGTCGGCCGCGAGGCCGTAGATGTGCGCCGAGACGACACCCGGGCGGGCGTACAGCCGGTGGCCGCTGATCAGGCACGAGACGTCCACGCTGCCGTAGGTATCGGCAAGGAAGGCGACGAGCGCGAGCACGCGCACGTCGACGCGGCCGGCCTCGATGTCGGAGCGGCCCCCCGCGTAGATGGTCACGCGGCCGTCGTTCAGCAGCCGCTTGCCGAGCGGCTCCTTCGCCGACTCGAGCCCGTGCACGAGCGCGCCCATGCCGACGGCGCGGTTCAGGTGCGCGATCGCCACCGCCTGCTCGGCGGTCGCCGTGTCGCCCGTGACGGCGAGCACGGGAGCCGAGCCGCGGTCGGCGGTCGCGAGCGCGCGAGCGAGCGAGCTCAGGCCGGACGGCGAGGCCGGCACGGCGCCCTCCTCGCCCTGTGCGCGCAGGATGCCGAGCAGCAGCGCCCAGTCGACGTGATCGCGCCTGGCGGTCGTCCGCAGGTTCTTCGCGAACGCCGCCGTCAGCCGATGCGACGCAGGGGTCGGGTCGGGCAGGGTGCGGTGCAGCCAGACCGTGGCCGAGCTCGCCTGCGAGCTCTCGACCTCGAGGCGGTTGACCACGTGGTTCGCCGGGATCGGAGCGACGAGCGCCGGCGCGGCCTTCTTCGCGGGCGCGCGACGAACCTTCCGGGCGACGGTCGGATGGGCGGCCGGCCTGGCCGGCCCCCTGGACGGCGTCGCTACCGGAGCGGAGGCCGGCGCCGGAGTCGCACGCCGGCGCGGGCGCCTGCGGCTGGCGTGCCAGGGCATCGTCGGCCGCGGCGGGAGCCGGGTCGCTGGTCACCGCAGGGTCGGTCGTCGTCGTGGTCGTGGTCGTCGTCGGCGCGTCCGTCGTCGGCTGCTCGGACGTCGTCGTGTCGGTCGTCGCGTCTGTCGAGGTGGCGTCGCCCGCGGCGTCCGCCACGGTCGTCGTCTCGACCGCCGCCGGCGAGCCGTCGCCCACGACCCCGCCCGCGAACTGGTCGCCGGCGGCTGCCGTCAGCGCGGCGCCCATGGCGAACAGCGCGACGAAGGCGAGGCTCACGCCGGCGCGGCGGACGGGCCGTGGCCGCGCGTCGGAGGTCGGCTCGTCCGGCTCGTCGCCGGCAGCGGTGCGCAGCGTGCCGAGCCACCCGCCCCGCTCCGCCTCGGCGGCGGCGTTGACCTCGTCCAGCCACGTGGAGGAGGCACGGCCCCACGGGTCGTGCGCCGGCGCGGGGAAACGCTCGGGCGGCGCCTCGGGCTCCGGCGGGAGAGAGCGCCGGAAGCGCGCGAGGACGGCGCCGAGCACGAGCACCAGCACGCGGACGGCCCGGCGGTGCGGGGCGGAGAAGTTCATCGAAGACTCCGTTCTGTCGGGGGCTTAGATCCGCGCCGCACACGGAACCTGGGCGAGCTATCGGAGTCTGTTCAAGGCCTCACCTTCACCCGTTGGAGGGGAACTGCTCCGCGTTCCCCCAGGCGAGGGATCGCCCGGCCGAATTCGCGCATCGATATCGGGATGGACAAGCGAACGAGCGGCGCGGCCACGCCGAGAAGCATTGAACCAGGGAGGTACTCCGTGACCACGTTGACCGTCCGACCGAACTCCATCGAGTCCTCAATGACGCTTCTCATTCGCTCGTCCCATGTCCACCGCAGGCGCGCCGTCTGGCGTGCCCTCACACCTCGAAGGAAGGTTCAGCCGATGCCGAAGTTCTTCGATCTGCTCGAGCGCCTGAATCGCAGTGACAGCGAGGCGGGCCAGACCATGGCGGAGTACGGCGTCGTGCTCGCCGTCATCACGATCGCCGTCTTCGGGGCGCTCGCGCTCCTGTCCGGAAACATCGTGACCGCGATCAATCGCGTGGCGGCCTACATCTCCTGACCCTCGTGTCCCATTCCGACCCCATGCACGTGACCGTCCGGACATATCCAGTGCAAACCCTCGGTGGCACCACGCCGCCCCGCGCCGAGCGTCGGATTGCCGCACGGAGTGCTCGAACTGGCCGAAAGGAGGTGAATCAGTTGCTGAAGTTCTTCGACTACCTCGAGCGGCTCAACAGCCGTGAGGACGGGCAGACGATGGCGGAGTACGGCGTCGTTCTGGCCGTGATCACCATCGCCGTCTTCGGCGCGCTCGCGCTCCTGTCCGGCAACATCGTGACGGCGATCAACCGCGTCGCGGCCTACATCAGCTGACCCTTTCGGCCTGCAGGGCGGGCTCCCATGTGGGTGCCCGCCCTCGCTTTTCCAAGGAGAAAACGTCCCCACAATGACCAGGAGAATTCGCATCGGCAATCAGCGTGGTCAGACCATGACCGAGTTCGCGCTCGTCATGCCGATCCTCCTGTTCCTGCTGCTGGGGATCATCCAGTTCGGCATCGTCTTCAACAACTACGTGACGCTGACCGATGCCGTCCGAGCCGGCGCACGCAAGGGAGCCGTCTCCCAGCGTCTCCCGAACCCCTCGGGGGCCGTACAGACGCAGGTGCGCAACGCCGCCACCGATCTGAAGCAGAGCGACCTCTCGGTGACGGTGACGTCGACCTTCGCGCCGGGCTCCGACGTGACGGTGACCGCCACATACCCCTACTCGATCTCGCTGCTGGGGCTGGTCGTCAAGTCCGGCTCGCTCCACAGCACGACCACGGAGCGCGTCGAGTGATGCGCCCCGTTCCGCCCCCCACTCGAACGGAGGATCTGCCGCCGTGTTGACGTACCGCGTACGGAACATCGGCATCGCGGCGGCGCTCGCGCTGCTTGCGGCCATGTTCACGTTCTTCTACGTGAGCAACTACAAGAACCACGTCCAGCAGGGCCAGGAGCTCGTGGACGTGTACGTCGCCTCGCACGACATCCCGGCCGGCACGTCCGGCGCGGACGTCGCCGGGAGCCTGACCCACAAGCGGGTCGAGCGCACGGCGGTCGTGCCCGGCGCCATCTCCGACCCGTCGCAGGTCAAGCGGCTGGTCGCCACCCAGGAGATCTTCTCCGGTGAGCAGGTGAGCACGAAGCGGTTCCAGCCGCTCACCGAGCAGGGCATCCGCGGGCAGCTGAGGGGCAACCTTCGCGCCATCGTCGTGCCCGGCGACGCGAACCAGCTGCTGCTCGGCACGCTCCAGGACGGCGACCGTATCGACATGGTCGCCTCGTGGTCGTATCCCGACGGCGCGCAGCTGCACGTCAGCCGGACGATCCTGCGCGACATCAAGGTGCTCCAGCGCGCCGACCGAGTCGAAGGTCACGAGCCATCTCGGCGAGTCGGCGAACTCGCCGTATGACGCCATCCTCGCCGTGTCGGACACCCAGTCGCGGAAGCTCTTCTGGATGATGAAGAACGGCGACTGGTCGTTCGAGCTCCGCCCGGTGGTCAAGGCCACCGACAGCGTCGAGGGCTTCGACACGTCGGACTCGATCCTCAAAGCAGGTCTGAGGAGGGGACGGTGATGAACCCGGATCAGTCGCGGGAACCCACCCGCATCTTCATCACGGGCGCGTGTGACGGGCTCGACGAGCTGACCTCGTCGCTCGCCGAGCACCCGGAGATCGAGCTGGTCGGCCGGCAGGAGCACGTCGCCAACGCGGCGGCGGCGCTGGCCGGCGGCCACCTCGGCGTCATCCTGCACGGCACGCGGCATCCGTCGCTGCCGGCGGACGAGCTGGCCGCGATCCGCGAGCACACCCGCACGCCGGTTGTGCTGCTCGCCTCGGGCGAGGCCTCGGCGCTGCTCGAGGAAGCGCTCGAGGCCGACGTCATCGACGTCCTGCTGCTGCCGCAGCTGACCGAAAACGTCGTCTTCGCGGCCCGCAAGGCGGCGCACGCGAGCCGCCGGGCGCCGACGAGCCCCTCGCGCCAGCACGGCCGGATCGTCACCGTGTTCTCGCCGAAGGGCGGCACCGGCAAGACCGTCACCGCCACCAACCTCGCCACCGCGCTCGTGAAGCACGCGGGCAAGCGCACGCTGCTGCTCGACCTGGACCTCCAGTTCGGCGACGCGGCGATCATGCTCTCGATCGAGCCCGACCGGACGATCCAGGACCTGATGGCGGCGCCGGGCGAGCTCGACGTCGAGAAGCTCGCCGGCTACACGCTCCGGCACACGTCGGGCGTCGACGTCCTCCCCGCGCCGGTCCGGCCGGAGGACGCCGAGCTCGTGACGGAGCCGAAGCTGGCCCGCCTGCTGGAGGTCGCGCGCGAGTCGTACGACGTGATCGTCGTCGACACGTCCCCGTTCTTCCACGGGCCGATGCTGGCCACGCTCGACCGCACCGACGAGCTGCTGCTCGTCTGCGGCCTGGAGGTGCCGACGATCAAGAACGTGCGGCTGAGCCTCCAGACGCTGGAGCTGCTGTCTTTCCCGCCGAACCGGATCCGCATGGTGCTGAACCGGGCGAACTCGAACGTGGGGCTGAAGCGCTCCGAGGTCGAGGCGGCGCTGGAGACGAAGATCAGCTTCGAGCTGCCGAGCGACCGCGCCGTGCCGCTGTCGGTGAACCGCGGCCAGCCGGTGGTGCTCGCGGAGCCGGGGTGCGACTTCGCCCGCGCGATCAAGGACCTGGCGACGACGATCGTCAAGCCGCAAACCGAGGGGGCAGCCCGCCGGCGCTGGATCCCCTCCCTGGCGAAGGCGTAGGCGGCGATGTCCCTCCACGACCGCCTCAAGACCGGGGCGAACGGGCACCATCCCGGCGCCGAGGGCGCCGGGGCGGCGCTCGTCGTCGCCCCGGTGCTCGGGGACCCGCCGCCCGAGCCGCAGCAGACGGCCGACCCGTACGGCGAGCTGAAGACCCGCGTCCACCACGCGGTCATCGCCCAGCTCGGCCCCCAGCTCTTCACCACGCGGACGACCGAGGATCTCTCGGAGCGCGTCCTGCGCGCCGTCACCGAGCAGGTGATGCTCGACGGCACGCCGCTGACGCGGGAGGAGCGCCGCGAGCTCGTCCGCCAGATCACCGACGACATCCTGGGCTACGGCCCCCTGGAGCCGCTCCTCCGCGACGACTCCGTTACGGAGATCATGGTCAACAGCCACGACCGGGTCTACATCGAGCGTGGCGGCAAGATCGAGCGGGCGCAGACGGCGTTCGCCGACGACGCGCACCTCCTGCGGATCATCGACAAGATCGTCTCGCAGGTCGGCCGCCGCATCGACGAGGCGTCGCCCATGGTCGACGCCCGGCTCCCGGACGGCAGCCGCGTCAACGCGATCATCCCGCCGCTCGCGCTCAAGGGCCCGACGCTGACGATCCGCAAATTCTCGCGCGACCCGTACACGATGGACGACCTGATCAACTTCGGGTCGGTCTCGCCGAAGGCCGCCCAGTTCCTCGCCGACGCTGCCAAGGGCAAGCTCAATGTCCTCATCTCCGGCGGTACCGGCAGCGGCAAGACGACGACCCTCAACGCGATCTCGGCGTACGTGCCGAACGACGAGCGCATCGTCACGATCGAGGACGCGGCCGAGCTCCAGCTCCAGCAGGAGCACGTGATCACGCTGGAGGCGCGGCCGCCGAACATCGAGGGCCAGGGCGAGGTCCGCATCCGCGAGCTTGTCAAGAACGCTCTGCGCATGCGGCCCGACCGGATCATCGTCGGCGAGGTCCGCGGCGCGGAGACCCTCGACATGCTCCAGGCGATGAACACGGGCCACGAGGGCTCGCTCACCACCATCCACGCCAACTCCCCGCGCGACGCACTGTCGCGGCTCGAGACGCTCGTCCTCACGGGGGGAGTCGAGCTCCCGCTGCGCGCCATCCGCGAGCAGATCGCAAGCGCGTTCGACCTGCTCGTGCAGATCACACGCCTCGTCGACGGGTCGCGCCGCATCACGCACATCACCGAGGTGCTGCGCATGGAGTCCGAGGTGATCACGCTGCAGGACATCTTCCTGGCCAAGCCGCCGCCGGAGGACACGGCGATCGGCGTACGCACGGCGAACCGGCTCCTGCAGCCGCTCTCGTGCACCGGCCTGAAGCCGCATTTCCTGGAGAAGCTGGCGGCGTCCGGAGTCGTCCTACCTCCAACGTTCTTCCACGAGGAGGAGGACTACCGCGGGAACTTCGCCGCGTCGCAGTTCGGTGGCTTCCAGTGAGCCGCCCGCTGCGCACGCTCGCGCTCGCCGTCACGGCCGCCTGCGTGGCGGCCGCGCCGGCGGCAGCCGGCGTCACCATCCACAACGTCGACACCGCGTCGTACCCGAACATCCGGGTCACGGTCATCACCGGCAAGCCGGTGCCCCGGCCGCCGACGCTGCGCGAGGCCGGGCTGCCGGTCTCGGGCCTCCAGGCCACCAACCTCGGCGCGACGAAGAGCGTGGTGCTGGCCATCGACCGCTCCCGGTCGATGATCGGGCGGCCGCTCGACGACGCGATCCGCGGCGCCCGCGCGTTCGTCGCGGCGATGCGGCCGTCGGACCGCGTGGCCGTGATCGGCGTCGGCAAGCGGGCGACCCAGATCGCCGATTTCTCGTCGGGCTCGGACGCGCAGAACGCGCTCCAGGGCGTTCACGTCGAACCGATCGAGGGCACGGCGCTCTGGGACGGCGTCACGCTCGGGGCGCACATGCTCGCCGGCGAGCAGGGCACGGGGCCGCGCGCTCGTGCTGCTCACGGACGGCAACAACACGCGGAGCAGCGCGACCGTCGCGGCGGCGGCCGACGCGGCCCGCGCGGCGCACGTCACGGTGTACGTGATCGGCATCGAAGGCCCGCAGTTCTCGCCCGGGCCGCTCCGTGAACTCGCGCGTGCGACCGGCGGGAGCTACGTCGGCGCGCACACCACGCGCGAGCTCCGCGGCGCGTACGCCGCGGTCGCGGCGGCACTCAGGCGCACCTGGCAGCTGAACTACGCCACCGCGCTCCGCCCCGGCGAGCACGCCACGCTGGCCGTGGCCGCGGACGGCGGGACCGCGACGCAGACGCTCGAGCTCGCCGGCGAGTCCTCGTCGGGACCGTCGACCTCGCGGCTGCTGCCAAGCGCGATTCTCGACTCCCGGCTCGGCACGCTGGCGATCGCGCTCGGCGTCGGCCTCGTCGCGCTCCTCGCCGTCGGCTTCGTCTTCTCGGCCGCGCACGGCGGCCGGCTCCAGCGGCGCATCGCGCCGCACCTCGGCGACGCGCCGCGTAAGCGGCAGAAGCAGGAGAAGGGCGGCTCGGCCCTGATCGCGTCGCTGTTCTCCGCCACGGAAGACGTATTCTCGAGCGCCCGGCTCTGGACGAAGCTCCAGCGGATGCTCGAGCGAGCCGACGTGCCGATGCGCACGGTCGAGTTCGTCTACGTGATCGCCGGCGGCGCGCTCGTCGGCCTGATCGTGTCGATGCTCCTGCTCCATTCGATGTTTCTCGCCTTCCTCGGCCTGCTCGCCGGCGGCGCCGTGCCGATCGGCTGGCTCCACATGAAGGCGAAGCGGCGCGAGCGCGCCTTCGAGGACCAGCTGCCGGACCTGCTCGTCGCGCTCGCGGCGACGCTGAAGGCGGGGCACAGCTTCCGCCAGGCGCTCAAGACGGTGGCCGACGAGGGACGGCCGCCGGCCAGCAAGGAGCTGAACCGCGTGCTGACCGAGGCGCGCCTCGGCCGGCCCATGGAGTCCGCGCTCGCCGAGATGGCCGTCCGCGTCGGCTCGCCGAACTTCGACTTCGTGATCACCTCGGTGACCATCCAGCGCCAGGTCGGCGGCAGCCTCGCGGGGCTGATCGACATGGTCGCCGACACCGTGCGCCAGCGTCAGCAGTTCGCGCGCAAGATCAAGGGCCTGACCGCGATGGGGCGTGCGTCCGCGTACGTGCTCATGGGCCTGCCGTTCTTTATGGCGCTCGGGATCACCGTCATCAACCGGCGCTACATGCGCCCGCTCTACTTCACGTCCACCGGGCACAAGCTGATCATCCTCGGGCTCGTAATGATGGTTTTCGGGTGCCTCGTCATGCGACGGATCGTCGCGTTCAAGGGGTGATCAGAGGGTGCTGCTCGTTCTCGCATTGATGTGCCTCGGGGCTGCCGTCTACTTCGTCGGCGACCTCGTCACCGAGTCCGGCCGGGAGCGCGAGCTCTCCGTGAAGCGGGCCGCACGCTACGGGAAGCTCGGCGTCCGCGCCCGCCCGCAGCAGGCTCGGTTCCGCCAGCGCGTCATGCTGCCGCTGCGCGACTGGTCCGCCGCGCTCGTGCTGAGGACCAACCCGCGCATGAGCCTCGAGGCGGTGCAGACGAAGATCCTGTCGGCCGGGCTCGGCCGCCGCCTGACGGCGACCGGGTTCCTTGCGTTGAAGGGCTTCGGCGTGGTCGGCGGGCTCGTGCTCGCGCTGCTGCTCGGCGCGACCTCCAGGGGCGCCACCGGCCTCTTCTTCATCCTCGCGTTCTCCGCGTGCGGGTTCTTCGCGCCCGACGGGCTGCTGACGATGAAGATCCGGAAGCGCAAGGACGAGATCGGCGCGGCGCTGCCGGACGCGCTCGACCTGCTCGCCGTGAGCGTCGAGGCCGGGCTTGGCTTCGACGGCGCGATCGCGAAGCTGACCGAGTTCATGGAGGGCCCGCTCGTCGACGAGTTCGGCCTGATGCTAAGCGAGATGCGGATCGGCGAGACGCGCTCGGAGGGGCTGAAGCGGCTCGCCGTGCGCGTGCCGACGTCCGAGGTGAACGCGTTCGTGCGCTCGATCGTCCAGTCCGACCAGCTCGGCACCTCGCTCGGCCGGATCCTCAAGGTGCAGGCCGCCGACACGCGCCTGAAGCGGCAGCAGGCCGCGGAGGAGAAGGCGATGAAGGCGCCGATCAAGATGTTGTTCCCGACCGTGCTCTTCATCTTCCCGGCCATGTTCCTCGTCATCCTCGGACCCGCGCTGATGAACATCCAGGCGCTCTTCGGCTAATGGATCCCGAGCAGCAGGACACCGGCGAAGGGCAGGAGATCCAGGGCGGGTTCGGCACCGGCCTGCGGGCCTCGATCGAGCGGCACGTCTCGCGTGACGAGGGAGGGCCTGAGGTTCCCGAGGTGGTCCCGGTCGCGGCCGTCGAGGCGCCGCCCGCGCCCGTGGCCGTGGCCGTGGCGAGCGAAGACCGGTCGGAGCTCGAGGCCGAACTGCGCCGCGCGATGGGCCGCGAGGAGGACCTGAAGCAGGGCCCTTGCGGAGCAGGTCGATGCCTACGAGCGCAAGCTGGCGCACGAGCGCGACAGCGCGCGCCACGCGGCCGGCCTGACCGAGCGCAGCGAGAAGCTGGAGGCGATCGAGGAGCAGCTGCGCCAGCGCGAGCGGCGCCTGGATCACGACAGGAAGGCGATCGAGGAGGGGCGCAGGCGGCTCGCCTCCCTGGAGGAGCGCGCGAACGGCATGGTTGCTGCCGCGGAGCGCGAGACGCGCCAGACGGCGGAAGAGCGGACGCCGGCTCGACGAGCGCGAGCGTGCGCTCCAGCGCCGCGAGGCGGACGCGGAGCAGGGCGTCAAGGGCGTCGGCAAGCGCGAGGAGAAGCTCGCGCGGGCGGAGCGCGACGCGGAGCGCCGCGACGAGGAGCTGCGCGCCCGCGAGGAGGCGCAGGCCGAGCAGGCGCGCCAGATCGACGTGCGCGCGAGAGAGTTCGAGCAGCGCGAGCAGGCGCTTGGCCGCGCGCGAGGCGCAGCTCGCGCAGGCGCAGGCCGAGCGTGGCCGCGAAGGAGGCCGAGGCGGCCGGGCGGCTCGAGGCGGCCCGCGCCGCGGAGCGGCAGATCGAGGAGATGCGCGGCCACGAAAGCGAGCAGGCCGCCGAGCTGCACCGCATGCGGGCGGCCGTCGGCGACCTCGAGGGGACGCTGGCCGAACGGGAGGCGGACGTCGCCCGCCGCGAGCAGGCGCTTGCCGAGGGCGAGACGGCCGCGGTCGCGACGGCGGAGCTCGACCAGCAGCGCAGCGAGCTGGAGCGCCGCGAGCACTTGCTGGCGGAGCGCGAGCAGGCGGTCGCGACGGAGGACGGCCGGCTCCGCGAGGAGCGGGAGCGGCTCACGCACCGCGACCAGCGGGTGCGCGTCGGCCAGCAGGAGCTCGGGAAGGCGCTCGCCGACATCGAGGCCCGCGAGGCGGAGGTCAACCGCAAGGAGGCCTCGCTCGAGGCCGACATCGAGGTGCGGCTCCTGGAGGTCGAGCGGCGCGAGGACACGCTGAGCGCCCTCGAGGAGCGGATCGACGCCCGCAAGCGCGAGCTGGCGACGCTCGTCACTCGCGCGCAAGCGGACCTACAGCGCAACTAGCAGGGGCTGTCCCCGCGCAGCGGGGGCTGTCCCACCCGCTCTCGGAGACCACGGCGACCGTGGTCTCCGTCAAGCATGGGGACACAGCCCCCTACGGGGACAGCGCCTCGCAGCGACCGTTGCGACGCTCCAGGAGATCACGGCGCGAATGCTCTCCGACAACGTGTCGGGACAGAGCTCATCTCGATAGGCAGGGACCGGGACCGAGGGAGCGAAGTCCGACCTCGTTGCTGAAATCGACGAGGGAGGGCGTGATGGGTCTGGTGGTCAAAGACGACGGTTGGCGCATCCCGGATGCGGTCTGGGCGCAGATGGAGCCGCTGTTGCCGGCGCCGCCGTCGCATCCGTTGGGCTGTCATCGGCCGCGTGTTCCTGACCGAGACGCGATGAACGCGATCCTGCTCGTGCTGCGCACCGGGATGCAGTGGAACGCGCTCGACGCGACCGGGATCTGTAGCTGCTCGTCGGCCTATCGGCGCTTCCGTGAGTGGGCCGAGGCTGGCGTGTTTCTGGAGTTCTGGCGCCGTGGGCTTTTCGCCTACGACGCCAAGCACGGGATCGAGTGGGAGTGGCTGGCGCTGGACGGCGCGCTCGGCAAGGCGCCGCTGGGCGGCGAGCTGACCGGCCCCAATCCGACTGACAGAGCTAAAAAGGGGCGAAACGATCGCTTCTCACCGAGGGCAAGGGCGTCCCGATCGGGATCGCGTCAGCGGGCGCGAACCTGAACGACTTCAAGCTCGCCAGGCAGACGATCGAGAGCATCCCGGTCGATCGGCCCGCGCCCACAGCGGCGTCGCCGCAGGGCCTGTGTCTCGACAAGGGCTACGACTACCCCGAGGTGTACGAGCTCGCCGACGAGTTCGCCTTCACTGCCCACATCCGCGGTCGCGGCGAAGAAGCGCAGGCGATCAAGCGCGAGGCCGGCTTCCGCGCTCGCCGCTGGGTCGTCGAACGCACCCACTCCTGGCTGAATCGCTTTCGCCGCATCCTCGTCCGCTGGGAGAAACGCGCCGACACCTACCTCGCCATGCTCCACCTCGCCTGCGCACTCATCACCTGGCGCGCGGCCGACTGGAGACCTCTATCGAAATAGGCTCTTAGTGACCGTCGCTTCGTCGCGTGCGCTAGCTGCGCTGATCACAAACCTGTGAGACGGGTCTGATCGCGTCGCGATCGAGGACCACTCACGCCTGCTCTACGCCGAACTGCTGGCGAGCGAGCGAGCCGACTGCTGCCGCTTCCTCGCCCGGCGCCGTCGCCGCTTCGCTCAGCACGGCCTCAGCGTCGAGGAGGTCCTCAGCGACAACGCCAAGGCCTACCGCGGCAACCGCTGGGGCGAGCTCCGCGCCCGGCTAGATGCCGGCGTTGTTCACGACTCGCGTCAGAGACGCGACGTTGACGTGGCGGAGCCCCGCCTGCATCTGGGTGACCTGCGCGGAAACGCGCGTCTCGCGTGCCTCGACTTGCTGCTTCAGCTCGGCGACGAAGCGCTCCGAGCGCTCCAGCTTCGCGAGCCGGAGCTCCTCCTCCGCCTCGAGCTTCACCTCGCGCACGTCCAGCGTACGCTCGCGCTCGTCGAGCTCCCGCTCGCGCGCGATCGACCGCTGCTCTGCCTCCTTGAGCTGGCCCTCGAGCCGTTCGGCGCGCTGGCGCTGGACGTCCAGCAGACGCTCCAGCTCCTCGATGCGCTCCTCGCGGCGGGAGAAGTCCTCCTCCCGGTCTTGAATCGACTGCACGAGCCGCCCGACGCCGTGCTCGAGGACATCGTCAGCGAGGAGCTCGTGGTCGTGTTCAGGCAGTCGTTCCGACATGGGCCGCTACCCATCTATCGACAGTGGGCACCGCCGCTTCATCCCTCGATGGGACTAGCTCGCGAGCGCCGTGATGAGTGTGCGGCGGACCTGCTCGATGCGGTCGGCCACGCCCGTGTTCGAGTAGGCCGGCCACGCGAAGACGGCGCCGAGCGCCTTCCGCGTCGCGGCGTCGCCGAACCTCGGTCTGGCCGCGCAGCGCGACGAGGCTGGTCGCGAGCGGGTCGGACGCGGCCGGCGCGGTGTCCGGCGTGAAGCGCTGCGTGAGGAGGAGCGTCCGGGTCTCGGCCGCCTTGGGAGCGGCCAGCGCAGTCGCCGCGGCGGTCAGAGGGAGCAGGAGGCCGAAGGCGACGGCGAGGCGCCGCGAAACGGCAGCAGGGGTCGACTGCCGCATGAATGACGAGATTTCGGCGGCTTCGGACCGGCACCCCGGACGAGGGCTCAGCGCTCGGGCCCGCAGACCTTGTCGCCCGCGAGGAACGAATCGAACAACGCGTTGAAGCGGGCGTCCGCGGCGGCGTCGTAGGCGCCGAGCCCGTCCCCGACCCACTGCAGATCGGGCGTCACCCCCGGGCCCATCACCGTTACCCGGTGCTGCTTCCCGTTGCCGGCGGGCCGGATGCTCCGATCCGGGTAGCCGGGCGGCGGCCGGTCGGGGACGAAGCTGAAACAGAAGCCGCCGTTCGGGTTGTGCGTCACCTTGGCCGCTGCGCGCTTCCAGCCCGGCCCCCACGCCGAGTCGAACGTGTCGATGTAGAAGTACCGCGCGTCCAGGTCTGCCCGCGTCGACGACGGCGTGCGGTAGCCGTGCACCGCCCAGCCGTGATACGTGAGCCGGCCGAAGAGCCCCTGCCACTCGCCGCCGTACGTGTAGTTCGGGGAGACCTGGAGGACGCCGAGCGACCCCGTCCAGTGCGAGAGGTGAAGCTCCCACCGCCCCTGCCCCGGCTTGAACGGCGGGATGCCGCGCAAGGGCAGGATCCGCACCCAGCTCTGCAGGGCCCAGTACGAGCCGTCGGGCGCCTTGCAGGTCGCCACCGCCCAGACGAGCGTCGGCCCGTCGTACGGCGCGCACGCGTTCTTGAAGGTCTTCCAGACGAGGCGGCGCTCCTTGCCCCAGCCGCCCGAGTTGTCGATCTGGAACTCGACCGGCGCGGTGTCCGGGCTCGGCTCGCGGGCGTTGACCGCGCCCCACGCGAGCACGTGCCGGACATCCCCGCCCGCGCGCGTATAGGTGACCAGGGCCTCGCCGCGCCGGTTCACCTGGAGCGTCGGGCTGCGGACGTCGACGTCGGAGAGGCGCTGGCTGGCCACCGCGGGACCGGTCAGGAACAGCAGCAGCACAGCTGAGAGCAGCAGACCCCGCATCGAAACCGCGGGGATGCTAGCCGCGCTTTTCAGCGTCGGGAGGCCTTGCTCCGGGACGACCGGGACGGCGCGCGCTTGCGACCGGACGACGCCCGTTTGCGCGGCGCCGATTTGCGGCTCGACTCGAGACTCTGGCGCAGCGCCTCCATCAGATCGACCGTCTCCGGCTCCGGCGTCGTCTCGACGTGCACGTTCTTGCCCTTCCGCTTCTGCTCGATGATCTTCATCAGCGTGTCGCGGTAGGTGTCCTTGTACTTCGCGGGCTTCCACTCGCCGGTGAAGCGGTCGATCAGCTCCATCGCCATGTCGAGCTCGCGCTTCTCGACCCTGACGCCCTTCGGCTTGACACCGTCGGGCTCGCGGATCTCGTCGGCGAAGTACATGCGCTCCAGCGTGATCACGCCATCGCGGACGCGCAGCGCGCCCAGGTGCTCGCGGTCGCGCATGACGAACGTGCCGACGCCGGCGAGCCCGGATACGTCGAGCGCGCGGGCCAGCAGCGCGTACACGTGTTCCGCGCCCTCCTGCGGGCCGAGGTAGTACGTCGACTCGAAGAAGATCGGGTCGATCTCGCTGGACGAGACGAAGTCGGTGATGTCGAACGTGCGGTGGCCTTGCACCTGCGCCGCCTCGAAGTCTTCGTCGGCGAGGTAGACCCACTCGCCCTTCCCGTATTCGTACGCCTTGACGATCTCGTCGTCCGGGACGGGCACGCCCTCCTTCTTGCAGATCTTCTCGTAGCCGATGCGGCTGCCGTCCTTCTCGTGGACGAAGTTGAAGTGGAGGTCGTGCTCGGTGACCGCGCTGTACATGCGCACGGGCACGTTCACGAGGCCGAAAGAGATCGTTCCGGTCCAGAGCGCGCGAGGGGGCATGCACTGGTGCTTTCCGCGCGCGGGCGTGATGCAAACCGCCGTTGAACCGCACCGGCGCGCGGGGAATCACGGGTTCCATCGCGCCCGCGAGTTGGTAGACGGGAATGGTGAGCGTGAACGCGTTCACCGTGGCGATCGCCGCCCTCGTGACCGCGCTTGCGTGCGGGCTCGGCGCGGTGCCATTCCTGTTCGGCCCGAACGCGCTCCGCGGCCGGCTCGGAATCGCCGACGCCGCGGCGGCCGGTGCCATGCTGTCGGCGACGGCCGTCCTCGTTGTCGAGGGCTGGGGCCGCGGCTCGCTCGGGCTGCTGGTCGGGATCGTGCTCGGCATCGCGTTCATCGCGCTGACCGAGCGCATCCTCGATGCGCACGGCGAGATGGACTTCGGGAAGCTCCGCGGCGGGGACGCGCGCACGGCGATCACGATCATCGCCGTCATGACTGTGCACTCGGTCGCCGAGGGCGTCGGCGTCGGGGTCTCGTTCGGCGGCGGCAGCGAGCTCGGCGTCTTCATCACGGCGGCGATCGCGATCCACAACATCCCGGAGGGCTTCGCGATCTCGCTCGTCCTCGTCCCCCGCGGCGAGAGCGTCGGGCGGGCCGCCTGGTGGAGCATCTTCTCGAGCCTTCCGCAGCCGCTCCTCGCCGTGCCGGCCTACATCTTCGTCGAGCAGTTCCGCAGCTTCCTCCCCGTCGGGCTCGGCTTTGCCGGCGGCGCGATGGCCTGGCTCGTCGCCGCCGAGCTGATCCCCTCCGCACGGCGTGTCGCCAGCGGCCAGACCGTCGCCGCAGCGCTCGCCGTCTCCTTCACGGCGATGCTCGTGCTGCAGCTGCTGCTCTCGCGCGCGGCCTAGAAGAGGAGGCTGGCCAGCCGCCGCCGGTACGTCTGCGTCACCGGGTCCTCGGGGCCGAGCGCATCGAAAAGTCGCGAGCGCGAGCCGGCGCAGCTCGTCGCGACGCTCGGGCTCCGCATCCGCGATCTCGGCGAGGATCAGGTCGAGCGCGACCGCCGGGTCACCGCGGTCGAGGGCCGCGAGCACCTCCGGCTCGGCGCCGCTGGAGCGCAGACTCGCGAGCAGCTGCTCACCCTCCGTCGGCTGCGTGAGCGCGTCGAGGAAGGCCGCGACCGACTGCGGCGACTGCACCCCGACGAACTCGCTGACGACGCGGCCGTTCCGGAACGCCTTCACGGCGGGGATGCCGCGCACGTCGTACTCGTTCGCGAGGGCCGGATTGGCGTCCACGTCGACCTTCACGAGCTCCACCTGCCCGTCGCGCTCGGCGATCTCGCGCTCGAGCACCGGCGTCAGCATCCGGCACGGGCCGCACCAGTCGGCCCAGAAGTCGACGACCACCGGCACCTCCGCCGAGCGTGCGACGACGTCCGCGGAGAAGCTCTGCTCGGTCGCGTCCATGCGGACAGAAACGTAGATAACCGCAACGCTCTTCCGAATCGCTCCCGATTGCGCCCGGGACACCGTCGCGAACGATCCCCGCATGCAGACCGATACCGAACAGCGCACCAGCCGCGCGCCAAGGCGGCCGCGCGGCTCCTACGCCTTCGCCGGCGCCCCCACCTCTCCCACGCACGCAGCACTGGTGGACGAAATGACTATCGCCCTCGGCGCGCGCGGCTTCGAGCGCACGGACGCGGCCGACGCAGGGCTTGTCGTCAACCTCGTCGACCCGGCCGCCCCCAAGCCGTTCCGCCGCCGCGCCCGCGGCACGTTCGTGGCCGCGTTGTGGGAGCTGCCCGACGAGCCCGCCGACGTGCTGGCGGCCGCCTACCCGATGCTCGTCCGGGCGCTCGCGAACGTGTCGCTCCTGACGGTCCCGGGCCGCGGCGTCTGGTTCACGACCATGGAGCGCGGCACCTACGGCGTCCCGGACACCGGCGACCTGGCCGCGCTGGCCCACGCCGTCGTCGAGCGGCTCGAGCCGCTCGCCACGTCGCGCCTCGTGATCGACAACCAGTTCCTCGCCGACCTGGAGCCGGAGCTCTGGGACGGCGACGAGATCACCAGGGAGCTCGCGTCCGCCGGCAGGCGGCTCGGCGAGCTCGGCCTGCTGCCGAACCCGTTCCCGATCGACGACCTGCTGAGCGAGCGCGAGCTGCGCCACGTGAAGCGCCTCTACGGCCTGGGCGGTCTCTCGTACGGGAACCTCTCCGCGCGCAAGGACGAACGCCGGTTCTGGATGAGCGCAAGCGGCGTCGACAAGGCCCAGCTCGAGACCCCGGGGCGCGACATCCTGCTCGTCTCCGGCTACGACGCCGACCGCGGCGCGATGATCCTGAGCGTGCCGCCGACCGTCGAGCCGCGGCGGGTCTCGGTGGACGCCATCGAGCACTGGATGATCTACCGCAACCACCCGGACGTCGGCGCGATCCTGCACATCCACGCGTGGGTCGAGGACATCGACGCGACCGAGATCAACTACCCGTGCGGCACCGAGGAGCTGGCCCGCAGCGTCTCCGACCTGATCGACGCCGCGCCCGATCCGGCGCACGCGATCGTCGGCCTGAAGAACCACGGCATCACGGCGACGGGCGAGTCGCTCGGCGAGATCCTCGATCGCATCCAGCCGCGACTGCTGCTCCAGGTTCCGATGGAGTGATAACAAGGCCTCTCCGTGGAGGCCGTCCTCGTCGCCATTCACCTGCTCGCTGCCACCGTCTGGGTCGGCGGCACGGTCACGCTCGTCTTCGTCGGCGTGCCCGTGATCACCAAGCTCGAGGGCGAGGCGCGCGCAACCGCGCTCCGGGAGCTCGGCCGGCGCTGGCGGCCGCTCGGCTACGGCGCGATCGGCGTGCTGGTGGTGACCGGGCTGCTGCTGGCCGACGACGACGTCGGCAGTGCGTCGGCCGGCTTCGACGCCGTGCTGGCGATCAAGATGGGGCTGGTGGCCCTGATGATCGCCGCCTCGCTGTACCACGACTACGTGCTCGGCCCGCGGCTCGCCGCACAGATTCGGGCCGGCGAGGCGCCGACGATCCGGCCGCAACTCGTCTGGGTCGGCCGGTTCGCTTTCGCGCTGACGATCGTCGTCCCGATCCTCGGCGTGGCGCTCCAGCAGCTGGCCGACTGACGGCCCGGCGACGGTAGTCTGGCCGTGTGAGCAGCGACACCTTCGGCGCCCGTTCCACGCTCGACGTCGGCGGCCGGGGCTACGAGATCTTCCGCCTCGCGGCGCTCCAGGACACCTACGACGTCGCGCGGCTGCCGTACACGCTGCGCATCCTGCTCGAGAACCTCCTGCGCCACGAGGACGGCGAGACGGTCACGCGCGAGTCGGTCGAGGCCGTCGCGCGCTGGGTCGCGAAGGACCAGCCGCACGGCGAGATCACCTTCCGACCGTCGCGCGTCCTCCACCAGGACTTCACCGGCGTCCCGGTCGTCGTCGACCTGGCCGCCATGCGCGCCGCCGTCCAGGATCTCGGCGGCGACCCCGCGATCATCGAGGCGCGCATCCCGGCCGAGCTGGTCATCGACCACTCGGTGCAGGTCGACGAGTTCGGCAGCCGGTTCGCCTTCAAGGTGAACGCCGAGCGCGAGTTCGAGCGCAACCAGGAGCGCTACGCGTTGCTCCGCTGGGGCCAGCAGGCGTTCGAGGGCCTCAAGGTCGTCCCGCCGAGCACCGGCATCGTCCACCAGGTCAACCTCGAGTTCCTCGGCCGCGTCATCGAGTCGCGCGACGGCGGCGCCTTCCCGGACACGCTCGTCGGGACCGACTCGCACACGACGATGATCAACGGCCTCGGCGTCCTCGGCTGGGGCGTCGGCGGCATCGAGGCCGAGGCCGCGATGCTCGGCGAGCCGCTCTCGATGCTCGTCCCCCAGGTCGTCGGCTTCCGCCTCGACGGGCAGCTGCGCGAGGGCGCGACCGCGACCGACCTCGTCCTCACGGTCACGCAGATCCTGCGCGAGGTCGGCGTGGTCGGGAAATTCGTCGAGTACTTCGGCCCGGGGCTCGCGGGCCTTGCGCTCGCCGACCGCGCGACCCTCGGGAACATGTCCCCTGAGTACGGCGCGACGTGCGGCTTCTTCCCGGTCGACGAGGTCACGGTCGACTACCTGCGGCTCACGGGGCGACCCGCAGAGCGCATCGAGCTGGTCGAGGCCTACTGCCGCGAGAACATGCTCTGGCACGACCCCGACGACCACCCGACGTACTCGCAGGTCGTCGAGCTCAATCTCGACGACGTCGAGCCGAGCATCGCCGGGCCGCGCCGACCGCAGGACCGCGTGCCGCTGACCGACGCGAAGCCGTCGTTCATCGCCGCCATGCCGTCGTTCGGCGCGTCGTACGGCAACGGGAGCTACGACCGGGCGGTGGCCGACACCTTCCCCGCGAGCGACCCGACAGCCGGCCAGGAGCCAGGCTCGCACGAGGTCGAGGTCGAGCCCGTCCCGCAGCCGGTTGCGACCGCCGCGCCGCCGGGTCCGAGCGTCGAGGTGGAGCTGGACGGCGAGACGTTCCGGCTCGACCACGGCGCCGTCGTCATCGCCGCGATCACCAGCTGTACGAACACCTCGAACCCGCAGGTGATGCTCGGCGCAGGCCTGCTCGCGAAGAAGGCGGTCGAGCGCGGACTTCAGCGCAAGCCGTGGGTCAAGTCCAGTCTCGCCCCCGGCTCGAAGGTGGTCACCGAGTACTACGAGCGCGCGGGCCTCACCGAGTACCTCGAGGCGCTCGGGTTCCACACGGTCGGCTACGGCTGCACGACGTGCATCGGGAACTCCGGCCCGCTGCCGGAGGAGATCTCGCAGGCGGTCACAGAAGGTGACCTCGTCGTCTGCTCGGTTCTCTCCGGGAACCGGAACTTCGAGGCGCGCATCCATCCGGAGGTGAAGGCGAACTACCTCGCGTCGCCCCCGCTCGTGGTCGCCTACGCGCTCGCCGGGCGCATGGACCTCGACCTCACGAGCGAGCCGATCGGCATTGACGACGAGGGCAACGACGTGTTCCTGCGCGACATCTGGCCGAGCTCGCACGAGATCCAGGAGGCGATCGCGGGCTCGGTCAAGGGCGAGATGTTCGAGCGCACCTACGCCGACGTCTACACGGGCGACGATCGCTGGCGCGGCCTGGACGTGCCCGAGGGCGCGCTGTACGAGTGGGATCCCAACTCGACCTACGTCCGCCGGCCGCCGTACTTCGACGGCATGGCGCGCGAGCCGGCGCCGGTCGAGTCCGTGCGCGGCGCGCGCTGCCTCGTCAAGCTCGGCGACTCCGTCACAACTGACCACATCTCGCCCGCGGGCGCGATCCGGCCGGACAGCCCGGCCGGCACGTACCTGGTGGAGCACGGCGTCGAGCGCCGCGATTTCAACTCGTACGGCTCACGCCGCGGGAACCACGAGGTGATGGTGCGCGGGACGTTCGCAAACGTGCGGCTCAAGAACCAGCTCGTCTCCGGCAGCGAGGGCACCTGGACGGTGCACATCCCGTCGGGCGAGGAGATGACGATCTTCGAGGCGTCGGAGCGCTACCTCGCCGAGGGCACGCCGCTCGTCGTGCTCGCGGGCAAGGAGTACGGCTCCGGCTCGTCGCGTGACTGGGCCGCGAAGGGCCCGAACCTGCTCGGCGTCCGCGCCGCGATCGCCGAGTCGTTCGAGCGCATTCACCGCACCAACCTGCTGATGATGGGCGTGCTGCCGCTCCAGTACCCGGAGGGCGCGAGCGCCGAATCGCTCGGACTGACCGGCCGCGAGACGTTCGAGGTCGAGGCACCGTCGGGGCCCGGCGGGACGCTTCGCGTCACTGCGACGCCGGACGGCGGCGAGCCGATCGCGTTCGACGCGCGGCTGCGCATCGACACCGCGCGCGAGTTCGAGTACTTCCGCCACGGCGGGATCCTCCTGTACGCCGTGCGGCGCGCGCTCGCGGCCTAGCCTCCCGCCGCCGGCAGCGGATCGCCGCTTCCGGAGCCGCCGCACGCGGCAGCGGCGGCCGCCACCGCCGCTGCCAGCGCGAGGCAGGCCCCCTCATCGACCGTCGACGCGGACGACCGTGTAGGTGGTCGTGGGCGTGGGCGGCGTGGTGAAGCGTGCGTTGACGACGTAGAGCCACGGCCCGGCGCGGTCGATCGAAGCCGGGATGTCGAAGTCCGGGTCGGTCACGTGCCGGGCGACGACACCGCTCTGCAGCCCATGCGCGAGCCGCACGATGTCGAGGGTGTTGTCGAAGTTGCGCACGACGACCAGCCATTTCCCGGTGAGCAGGATCCCGTCTCCGTTCGGGACGCTCACGCCTGTGATCGTGCGCGCGACGCCGGTGGCCGGGTCGACCGTGAAGACGAGCCCGGTGTTCGACTGAACGATCACGAGCGTCTTGCCGTTCGGCGTGGCCTGAATCCCGTTGGCGTTGAAGCCGGCGGCGTAGTGGATGTCACCCGTGAGCGGCACGCTCTGCGCCTGCGCGGGCAGCGCGCGGTGCTGCCCGAGCGTGAGCTTGTACAGCACCGGGTTGGTCGAGTCGGTGAACCAGACCGTCTTCCGGGTCACGACGACGCCGTTGATGAAGCTCGAGCCGGTCGCGAGCTGGAACGACCCGAGACCGGCACCGGTGCGCGCGTCGTAGACGAACGCCTTGCCGGTTGCACCACCGGCGACGTACAGGCGGCCGTGATCGACGACGATCCCGGTCGCCGAGCCGCCGGCCTGCGGCTGGACGAGCAGCGAGCCCGTCCCGTTCTTGAGCGACCCAGCGTAGATCGCACCGGTCGCGAGCGACCCCGTGTAGAAGGTGTGAGCCCTGATGGCCAGCCCCTCCGGCTGGAATCCGTTCGGCAACGCGATCGTTGCCGGCTTCTTCCCGTGGCCCGGGGGCTGATGCCCCGCGGCGGACGAGGCGACCGCGAGCGCGGCCACGAGGAACGTGCATGTGAGCAGCATCTTTCGCATACCCGGCGCCTACCCCGTGCCGGCGAGAACGCAAACGTCGCGAGCGGGCTTCGAGCCGCGCTACGCCACGTCGAGCAGCTGCGGGCGGGCAACGGCCGCCGCCTGCGGGACGACGAGCACGGGCCGGTCGGCCGCGTGAACCACCGCGCGGGAGACACTGCCGACCACCAGATCGTCGACCGCCGCGAGGCCGCGCGACCCGACGACGACCAGGTCGACATCGCGGATGCGGGCCAGCTCGACGATCTCGCGCGCCGCATTGCCCTCGAGAATCACACGCTCCGCCGGGACCCCGGACTCGCGCGCGCGGTCGTGTGCGCGCGCGAGCGCATCTTCGCCGTGCTCCAGCTCCCCCGTCACGCAACGCTGGTAGTACGGGCTGTCGAGGATCGGCACCGGCGGCTGGCGGACGAAGACGAACAGCGCCGCCGCGCCCATCATCGCGGCGAGCTCCAGGCCCTGCTCGACGGCCCGGTCGCTGCCGGTCGACCCGTCGAGGGCGATGAGGATGCTGTCCATGGGCACAGCTTCGGCCCGAACCCGGGGGCCGACCATCGTGCACGCGACGGATCGTCCGCTGTGGGAAACCCGCGTCGTCGCTTCGCGTCCGCCGTAGGAGCGGCTATCCGCAATTAGCCGCAGTGCCGGTCGGCGTGTCGCTGATGCTGCTGCGCGCTCGCTGCGCGGAATCTAGGGTCATGAGCACGACGATCTCCGACACCCATTCCGCCGATGCCGTCGACGTCATCCTGCGCGACGGCTCCACCCTTCGCCTGCGCCCGCCGGTCACCGCCGACGCAGAGGCGGTCCGTGACTTCTTTACCAGCCTCTCCGAGCAGAGCCTCTACCTGCGCTTCCACGGCATCCAGCGCATAGGCGACGAGCTCGTCGCCCACTTCCTGAATCCCGACTGGGAGGACCACGGCGCCCTGATCGGAACTCTCGCCGACGGGGGCGGCGAGCGCGTCGTCGCGCTCGCGACCTACGCGCGGCTGCGCGACCCGAGCACGGCCGAGGCGGCCTTCACCGTGGCGGACGAGTACCAGCGCCGCGGCATCGGCACGCGGCTCCTGGAGCAGCTCGCCCGCCGCGCCGAGGGCGCCGGCATCGAGCGCTTCCTCGCGATCGTCCTCCCGCAGAATCGCCAGATGATCAAGGTCTTCGAGAGCGTGGGCTTCGACATCACGCGCGAGCTGGCGCAGGGCGAGCTGGAGATCTCCTTCCCCCTGCAGCCGACGGCGGCGTACCAGGAGCGCGTCGAGAGCCGCGACCACGTCGCTACCGCCGCCTCGCTGAAGCCGTTCTTCGCCCCACGCTCGGTCGCCGTGCTCGGCGCCTCGCAGCGCCGGGGCTCGATCGGCGGCGAGCTCTTCCGCAACATCCTCCGCGCGGACTACCGCGGCGCCGCCTACCCGGTCAACCTGAAGGCCGAGCCGGTCGCCGGCGTGCGCGGCTACGCGTCGATCGCCGAGATCCCGGACGACATCGACCTGGCCGTGATCTGCCTGCCGGGCGAGCGCGTGGTCGCGGCCGCCGAGGAGGCGCTGCGCAAGGGCGTCAAGGCGCTGTGCGTCATCTCCGCCGGCTTCGCGGAGCTGGGCCCGGAGGGCGTCGCGCGGCAGCAGGAGCTGCTGGCACTGGTGCGCGCCCACGGCGCCCGCCTCGTCGGCCCGAACTGCCTCGGGATCGCCGCGGCGGCGCCCCGCCTGAACGCGACCTTCGGCCCGAAGGCGCTCCCGCCCGGCAACGTCGGCTTCTCGTCGCAGAGCGGCGCGCTCGGCCTCGCGCTGCTCGAGAAGGCGAAGGAGCGGGCGCTGACCTTCTCCGGGTTCGTCTCGATCGGGAACAAGGCCGACGTCTCGTCGAATGACCTGCTCGAGTACTGGGAGGACGACGAGGACACCGATGTCGTCCTCCTCTACCTCGAGTCGTTCGGCAACCCGCGCAAGTTCGGGCGGATCGCACGGCGGCTCGCGCGCAAGAAGCCGATCCTTGCCATGAAGTCCGGGACGACGCGCGCAGGCGCGCGCGCCGCGAGCTCGCACACCGCGGCGCTCGCAGGCTCGGACGCCGCGGTCGACGCCCTCTTCCACCAGGCGGGCGTCATCCGCGCGACGACACTCGACCAGCTCATCGACGCCGCGGTGCTGCTCTCGTCGCAGCCGCTGCCGCGCGGCCGCCGCGTGGCGGTCCTCACCAACGCCGGCGGCCTCGGGATCCTCTGCGCCGACGCCTGCGAGGCGGCCGGGCTCGAGCTCCCCGAGCTCGCCCCGGAGACCGCCGAGGCGCTGCGCGCCCTGCTGCCGGCCGAGGCGAGCGTCGCGAATCCAATCGACATGCTCGGCTCGGCAGGCCCGAAGACCTACGAGGACGTCATCCCGCTCTTGCTCGCCGACGGCCGGGTCGACGCCGTCATCGTCCTGTTCGTCCCGCCGGTCATGTCCGGCGCCGACGAGGTGGCGGAGACCATCGCCCGCGTCGTGGAGGACGCGAACCCGGACAAGCCGGTGCTCGCCGCGATCGTTGCCGAGGGCGGCGTCCCCGCCGCGCTCTCGGCGGCACACATCGCCGCGTTCACGTACCCGGAGTCGGCCGCCCGGGCCCTCGGCCTCGCGGCCGGCCGCGCCGAATGGCTGCGGCGGCCGCAGGGCGTCGTCCCGGAGCTGGACGGCATCGACCTGCCGCGCGCGAAGGCCGTGGCGGCAGCCGCCCTCGCCCGCGGCGACGACGGCTGGCTGACGCCGGACGAAGTGCGCGAGCTACTCGACGGCTTCGGCTTCCCGCTCGTTCCGGAGCGCGTTGCGGAGACCGCCGACGGGGCCGCAGCCGCGGCGACCGAGCTCGGCTTCCCGGTCGTGGTCAAGACCGCCGAGGCGGGCGCCCACAAGACCGAATCGGGCGGCGTCGCCCTCGACCTGCGCGACGAGGCCGAGGTCCGTGCCGCCGTCGAACGGATCAGCCTCCCGGTCGTCATCCAGCCGATGGTCGCCGGCGGCGTCGAGCTGCTGGCCGGCCTCGTCCAGGATCCGGTCTTCGGGACGCTCGTCGCCTTCGGGCCGGGCGGCGTGTACGCGGAGCTGATCGGTTCGGCCGAGTTTCGGATCGCGCCGCTCACCGACGTCGATGCGGGCGAGCTGGTCACGTCGGGCAAGGCGGGCCGCCTCGTGGCCGGCTTCCGCGGCCGCGCGCCGGCGAGCGTCGCCGCGCTCGCCGACCTGCTCCACCGGCTATCGGCGCTCGGCGAGCAGCTTCCCGAGGTAGCCGAGCTCGACCTCAACCCGGTGATCGCGTCGGAGCACGGCTGCATCGCCGTCGACGCCCGCGTGCGCGTCCAGGCGCCCTCCATGGCGCCCCGTACCAAGAGCTGGTAGGTGCGGAGAAGTACGGACGGCTGGTGCGCGTCTCCCGCGGATGGCGACCGGCCGCCGTACGTGGACACTTGGAGCTGACATGGCGTTGACGACATCATCGAAGCTCACGCCGCGCGAGCACGAGGTTCTCGGGCTCCTCGCCCTCGGCTACACGAACCGTGAGGTCGCCGAGGAGCTGACCATCTCCGTGCGAACGGTCGAGACGCACCGCGCCTCGATCCTCGCCAAGCTCCGCCTGCGCACACGCGCCGACCTCGTCCGCTACGTACGGGCGAACGGCGCCGTCGCCGGCTAGCTCGCGCCGAGGTCGCCCGCGCGCCGACGCAGAGAGAGGAGCATCATGGCCTTCCGTGTCCTGATCGCCGGCGGTGGGGTCGCCGCCCTCGAAGCTGCGCTGGCGCTGCGCGCCGACGCGCCCGGTCTCGTCGACGTCGAGGTGCTCGCGCCGGACGCCGACTTCGTCTACCGCCCGCTCGCCACCGCCGCCCCGTTCCACTCCGCCGAGCCCGCGCATTTCCCGCTGCGGCTGCTCGTCGAGGAGGCCGGGGCGCAGCTACGGCCCGGCCGCCTCGCCGCCGTCGACGCCGACCCGCACCGCGTCTCCACGGACGCCGGGGAGGTGCTCGACTACGACGCCCTCGTGCTCGCGCTCGGCGCCGTCCCGCGCCCGGCGATCCCGGGGGCGCTCACGTTCGCCGGCCCCGGCGACGAGCCGGCGCTCCGCGAGGTCCTCGACGCGGCCGTCACCGGCACGCGTCGAGCGGCTCGTCTTCGCGGTGCCCGTCGAACGTCGGCTGGCCGCTGCCCGCCTACGAGCTTGCGCTCCTGACCGCGGGCTACCTCGATGACGCCGGCGCCTCGCGCGCCGAGGTCGTCGTCGTGACGCCCGAGGATGCGCCCCTGGGCGCCTTCGGCGGGCAGGCGAGCGATGCGGTCGCCGAGGTGCTCCGCTTCCGCGGTGTCGAGCTGCTCGTCGGGACGGTCCCGCTCTCGTTCGCCGACGGGGCGCTGCGCGTCGCCCCCGACGGCGACGGGGTCCCGGCCGATGCGGTCGTCGCGATGCCACGGCTCGAGGGGCCGCGCATAGCGGGCATCGCCGCCGACGCCGAAGGGTTCGTCCCGGTCGACCCGTACGGCGCCGTCATCGGCGTCGACGACGTGTGGGCGGCCGGCGACCTCACCACCTTCCAGGTGAAGCAGGGCGGGATCGCAGCACAGCAGGCGGACGCCGCGGCCACGGCGATCGCGGCGCGCGCCGGCGCGGACGTCGAGCCGAGCCCGTTCCGACCCGTGCTGCGCGGGCTGCTCCTGACCGGCCTGGTGCCGCGCTACCTGCGCGGGGGCGAGCCTGGCGAGTCCGAGGCCGACACCGAGCCGCTCTGGTGGCCGCCGACGAAGATCGTCGGGCGCCACCTCTCGCCGTTCCTCGCCGCACGGCTGGGAGCGGCGGCATGACGGCACTGCGGGTTTTCCACAATGTCGCTACGGCGTCGCCGAGTTGAAGGGAATGTTGAGCGCGGTACCGTTCGAGCCATGAGCAAGGGCGCACGGGTCCGGCAGCAGCGCGTTCAGGCGCCCCAGCGGCGCGGTGGCAAGCGCGTCAAGACGCCGCCGCCGCCCGGCCAGGCCGGCTCGCGCCGCAACCTCTACATCGGCGTCATCGGCGCCGTCGTCCTGCTCGCAGTCGTCCTCGTCGGCGCGAGCGTTCTCAGCTCGCGCAACTCGTCGTCACCGAAGACGGCGTCGATCCCGTCGGCGGCCGCGACCAGCAAGCTTCTGGCCGGCATCCCGCAGAGCGGAGGCGTGCTGGGCAACCCGAAGGCGCCCGTGACGATGCAGGAGTTCGCCGACATCCAGTGCCCGGGCTGCGACCAGTACATGACCAGCGCGTTCCCGGACATCGTCCGCCAGTACGTGCGCACCGGGAAGGTGAAGGTCATGTGGAACGGGATCGCCTTCATCGGCCCCGACTCCGAGAAGGGGCTGCGGTACGTGAACGCCGCCGGCAAGCAGAACAAGCTCTGGAACGTCGCCGAGCTGCTGTACCGCAACCAGGGCGCCGAGAACTCCGGCTGGGTCACGAACT
This sequence comes from uncultured Thermoleophilia bacterium, assembly GCA_963755085.1. Classification (GTDB taxonomy): domain Bacteria; phylum Actinomycetota; class Thermoleophilia; order Gaiellales; family Gaiellaceae; genus JACVRM01. Next base: position 51,218 of record CAVWIN010000020.1, read on the forward strand.
GAGCTGCTGCGCTCCGCCGGCACGGCCGCGGGGCTCGACACCGGCAAGGCCGAGAGCGACATGAACAGCTCGGCGGTCAACCGCCAGATGGCCGCCGCGGCCAACCTCTACTCGACCTACGCGTTCCAGCGAGACGCCGTCGTTCGCGATCGGGCCGACGGGCGGCACGCTCCAGCCGTTCAACCCCTCGGCGTATAGCGTCAGCGCGTTCGCCCCGACGTTCGACAAGTACATCCAGCAGAGCAAGCAGTGAGCGACCGCACCCTGCGGGTCGCGATCTGCATCCTCGCGGCCGCGGGCGCAGCCATCGCGGGCTACCTGCTCTACGAGCGCTGGACCGGCGGCCCGCTGATCTGCTCCACCGGGGGTTGCGAGACCGTTCAGAACTCGCGCTATTCGAAGATCGCCGGCGTGCCGGTGGCCCTGCTCGGGCTGCTTGCGTATGCGGGCATCTTCGTCACCGGCCTGCTGCGCTCCGAGCTCGCGCGCGCGGTCGGCGCGGCGCTCGCGGTGAGCGGGCTCGCCTTCGCGCTCTACCTGGTCTACGTGCAGAACTCGAAGATCCACGCCTGGTGCCAGTGGTGCCTGGCGAGCGACGCGATCCTCACCGTGCTCGCCGTCCTCACCGTCGTGCGGCTGCTCCGCGAGCCCGGGCCCGAGCCCGTGACGGTCGCGGCGCCGGCCGTCCCCGCGCCCCGGCGCCGGTAGCCATGCGCCCGACGCTCTACGAGGCCGCCGGCGGGGCGCCCGCGCTGCTCGCGCTGGCGCGCGCACACCACGCCCGCTGCCTCGCCGACCCGGAGCTGAACCACCCGTTCTCGCACGGCGACATCCAGCCCGACCACGTCGAGCGGCTCGCCGCATACTGGGGCGAGGTGCTCGGTGGCCCGCCCGTGTACTCGGAGCGCTTCGGCGATGAGTCCGGCGTCCTCCTCATGCACGCCGGCAACGGGCCGATGGACGACCTCGGCGACCGGTTTGTCGCGTGCTTCGTCGCCGCCATGGACGACGCGGAGCTGCCCACCAACCCGAAGCTCCGCGCGGCGCTGCGCGACTACATGCGCTGGGCGGTCGACAACGTGCTGCAGTACGCGCCCGTCGATGCCGTCGTCCCGGGAGGAGCTGCGATGCCGCGCTGGGACTGGGTTACGCCTAGCGCTCGACGCTGACCCGCGCGTCGACCGACACCACACCGGGCACGCGCGCGACCTCGGCGGCGAGCGCGGCCTGCACGGCGTCGCTGTCGACCGAGCCGCTGAGCGACACATCGCCGCCGCGCACCGTCACGTCGATCGAATCCGGCGGCAGCCAGAAGGAGCGCAGGATCACCTGCTCCTTGATGTCGCGCTCGATCTCCGCGTCGGAGCGGGCGAAGGCCCGCACGAGGTCGCGGCGGGTGACGATGCCGACCAGCTCGCCCTTGTGGACGACGGGGAGGCGCTTGAGCCCGTACTCGGCCATCAGGCCCGCGGCCGCGGCGGTCGACCGCCACTTCTCGATGGTGACCGCCGGCTGCGTCATCGCCTCGCCGGCCGTCCGCGCCCAGTGCTTCTCGACATCGACGTCCTCGCCGAGGAACCAGCCCAGGAGCCCGTCGGCCCGTCCGATGTCGGAGCGCTGCTTCGCGATCAGATCGCGCTCGGAGACGACACCGAGGAGCTCGCCCGCGCCGCCGACCACCGGAACGCCGGAGATGTCGCGCTCGACGAGCAGCGTGGCCACGTCTTTCAGCGACGTCGACGGCGTGACGGTGGCGACATCCGCCGTCATCACGTTCTCGACGCGCATGGCGGACGGGTCGTGCCTCGTGCGCACGCCGGCGAACACGCCGGCCACGTCGAGCGTCGAGATGACGCCGACCGGCCGTTTCGTCGCCGGCTCGACCACGATCAGGTGGGTTGCCTCGTGCTCGCTGAGGAGCTGCGCGGCACGGTCGAGGGTGTCGTCGGGGGAGACCGGCAGGATGTCGGTCGCGGCGGCGTCGCCGGCGGTCTTGCCCTGGCCGGTCGAGAGCACGGAGATCAGGTCGAGGTCGGTAACGACCCCCCAGAGCTCGTCCTCGACGCCGACCGCAACGATGGCGTGCACGCGGTGGACGGCCATCAGGCGCGCGACCTCCTGGAGCGGCGTTTCCCGCAGGCACTTGATCAAGCCGACGTGCATGACGTCGCGGACCTGGAACGCCCGCAGCGCCTCCGCGTCCTTGGGTTGGGGCTGGAGCGTCTCCATCAGATCCTCCTTAAACGTCGTTGTCTACCCCGAGTCTCCGGCGGCCCTACGGAGGCGCCATCGGAGCGGCCGCGGATCGCCGGACGGGGAACTACGGACGGAAGATCAGAGCTCGCCGGGCGGGGCGAAGCGGTAGAAGACGCGGCCGACCTTCCCGAGCAGCCCCGGGACGAAGTCCTCGAGCGCACGAGCGTTCTCGAGCCCGCCCACGCTGACCGGCTCGTAGCCGGCGTCGCGGATCAGCTGCTCGGTCACCTCGCGCGCCTCGTCGTCGGCGGCGTATAGGCAGCTCGGCGCCGTCCGCTGCGCGGCGACCTGGTCGTAGAGCGCGGCGAAGTTGGCGTTGAATGCCTTCGCGACCGGCCCGCCGGTCGCCCCCTTCACCTCGTGCGCGAGCGAGGGGTACGACTCGTTGCGCCCGGCGAAGGCGTTGGTGGCGTCGATCGCGGTCTTGCCCTCGATGCCGCTGACACGCGCCAGCGCCTCGGTGATCGCGCCACCCGGGACGGCCACGATGACCACGTCGGCGTCCGACGCGTCACCGCCCTCATGGCCGAGCGTGGTGACGTCGTGCCCGGCCCGCTCGAGGAGGCGGGCGAGTCCGCCTCCGATGTTGCCCTTGCCGATGGTCGTGATCTTCATGGAGCGCGAAAACGAAGCGGTCTCGAACCGTATTCCGCTTACAGCGTCGTAACCTGCCCTCGCTAGCGTGAAACGGATGCCCGGGGTACGCATCGCCGCGCTCGCGCTCGCATTCCTCGCCTTCGTCGGCACCGCCGGCGCCGCCGAGGCGCCGAAGGGAATCGACGTCTCGCACTGGCAGGGCCAGATCGGCTGGCTCCAGGTCGGCGCGGCCGGATACGACTTCGCCTTCGCAAAGGCGACCGAGGGAACGACCTACATCGACCCGACGTACGTAACGAACCGCGCCGGCGCGGCCGCCGCCGGCCTGCGGCTCGGCGCGTATCACTTCGCACGGCCGACGGGCACCTCCGACGCGGCGGCGATCGCAAGCGGCATCGCTCAGGCGGACTACTTCGTTGCCGCCGCGCAGCCGAAGCGCGGCGACCTGCTGCCGGTGCTCGACCTCGAGAAGACCGGCGGTCTCGGCGTCACGCGGCTGACGACCTGGACACAGGCGTACCTCGACCAGGTTTATGCGCGGCTCGGCGCCCGCCCGCTCATCTATGCCTCGCCGAGCTTCTGGAAGACGTCGCTCGGCGACACGCCGCTCTTCGCGGCGGACGGCAACCGGCTCTGGATCGCACACTGGACGAAAGCGTCGCTTCCGCTCTTGCCCGCCGCCGGCTGGAACGGCCTCGGCTGGACGTTCTGGCAGTGGACGAGCTGCTCCAGCGTGCCGGGCATCGGCGGCTGCGTGGACGGCGACCGCGTCAACGGCGCATCGCTGAGCCCTGGCCTGATGCCGGCGACGGCAGCCGGCCCGCCGGCGTCGAGCGAGCCGCCGGCCGTGGTCGGCACGCCGCAGGCCGGGCGCCTGCTCGTCGCCACCGTCGGCGGCTGGACCGGCGGCAAGCCCGCCTCGTTCAGCTACGAGTGGCAGCGCTGCACCGCGGCGGGCAGCGGCTGCGTGCCGATCACGGGTGCGACGAACAGCACCTACACGCCGGTGGCGGCCGACGTCGGCCATGCACTCGTTGCGAGCGTGACCGCGACCACCGCCGGCGGCACGGACACGGCGGACTCGGTGCCGACGCTCGCCGTGGCGAGCTCCGGGACGACGCCGTCGGCCGCGCCGAAGGCGACGAAGCTGCCGACGGTCGTGGGCGTGGCCCAGGCGGGGCAGACGCTGACCGGCGCCGCCGGGACGTGGACCGGCGCGCCGAAGAGCTATGCGTACCAGTGGCGACGCTGCCCGGCCGTGGGCACGACCTGCACGGTGATCGCGGGCGCGAGCACCTCCACGTACCTGATCACGCCCGGCGACATCGGCTCGAAGGTCTCGCTCGTCGTGACGGCGACGGGCACCGGCGGCTCCAGCTCCGCGAGCTCGGTCTCCACCGCCGTCGTCGCGCCGGCGCCGCTGCCGACGCCGGTCGTCGGCTCGACCGCCGCCGCGCTTGGCCAGGCGGGCGCCGTGACCACAGCGGATGCCGTCGCGGTGGCCTCCTGGCAGCCCGGCGCGGTCCCGCCCGGCACGACCGTCTCGCTCGCCTCCTCCCCGAGCCGGCTCTCGGTGCCCGGCTTCGCGGTCGCGCTCGGCGTCGGCGCGCCCGCGCCGCTTCCGTGGCCGATCGACGTCACCTTCGGCGCCGCCCCCGGCGACGCCGTGCCCGGCATCCTCCCGGGACGCGGCGTCTTCCGAGCGATCTCCGAGCTGGCCGGGACGACGCTGCCCGAGGGGCAGGAGACCGGCGCCTACCGCGACTCCGCCGGCGGGCTGCACGTGCTCACCCGGCGCCCCGGCCGCATCGCGCTGTTCACCGCCGGCGCGTGGGGCGACCCTCGCTACGCGACGACCGCCCGCCCCCGGATGACGCTCGTGAGCCCGGTGCTCGTGGGCAGCCCGAGCAAGACCACCGTGCTCGTGCGCACGCGCTTCACCCTCGACAGCCAGGCCCGCCTCGCCGTCACGGTGGTCGGCCCGACCGGCCGGCGGGCCACCCTCCTGCGCACGGGCAGCCGCATCGGCGGCTTCCTGCAGGGCGGGCCGACCAATACGCTGAAGACGGTGCAGCTCCGGCCCGGAGCGCTGCCGCTGCGCATCCGCGTCCTGGCGAATCAGCTCAAGCCCGGCGTGCGCTACCGGGTGAAGATCACGCTCACCGACCCGTACCTCCGGCACTCCAGCCTGAGCATCGATCTCCCCGCCAGGCGCTGACAGACCGCGCCGATACGATCCGCGGGTGATCGCGCGGTACACGCGCCCGGCGATGGCGCGGATCTGGTCGGAGGAGGCGAAGCTGGGCGCGTGGCTCGAGGTCGAGCTGGCCGCGCTCGACGGCTGGGCCGACCTCGGGGTCGTGCCGCGCGAGGACGTCGCCGCCATTCGCGTGCACGCGCGAGTACCGTCGCCCGAGCGGGTCGCCGAGCTCGAGCGCGAGACCCACCACGACGTGGCCGCCTTCGTCGACGCCGCCTCCGCGAACCTGGGCGCCGAGGGGCGCTGGCTGCACTACGGGCTCACCTCGTCGGACGTGCTCGACACCGCGCTCGCGCTTCAGGTGCGCGACGCAGGCGCGCTGATCGTCGAGGGAGTCGACCGCGCCTTCACGGCCGTCGTCGCCCGCGCCGAGGAGCACCGCCTGACGCGGATCATGGGCCGGACGCACGGGATCCATGCCGAGCCGACGACGTTCGGGCTCAAGCTCGCCGGGTGGGCCTTCGAGCTCGAGCGCGGCCGCGAGCGGGTGCAGCGCGCGCTCGAGGGCATGCGCGTCGGGAAGCTGTCCGGCGTGGTCGGGACGTACGCCGCGGTCGATCCGCAGGTCGAGCGCGTCGCCTGCGAGCGGCTCGGCCTGGAGCCGGCGCCGACCTCCACGCAGGTAATCCAGCGCGACCGCCATGCGGAGCTGCTCTGCGCGCTCGCGCTCGTCGCCGCGTCGCTCGAGACGTTCGCGCTCGAGATCCGCCACCTCGCCCGGACGGAGGTCGGCGAGGTGGGCGAGCCGTTCGGCCGCAAGCAGAAGGGCTCGTCGGCGATGCCGCACAAGCGCAACCCGGTCGTGGCCGAGCGCATCTGCGGGCTGGCGCGGGTCGTCCGCGCGCAGGCGATCGTCGGCCTCGAGAATGTGGCGCTCTGGCACGAGCGCGACATCTCGCACTCGTCCGCCGAGCGCGTGGCCATCCCGGACGCGTTCCTCGCGCTCGACTACATGCTCGACCGCTTCGCGTGGCTCGCCGAAGGCCTGGTCGTCCGGCCGGAGCGGATGCGCCGGAACATCGAGGCGAGCTTCGGACTGCATGCGAGCCAGCGCCTGCTGCTCGCTCTCGTCGAGTCCGGCCTCGAGCGCGACGAGGCCTATCGCCTCGTTCAGCGAGGCGCGATGCGCGCATGGGACGAGGAGCGTCCGCTCCGCGAGCTCGTCGACGCGGACGCCGAGATCGCCGCCCGCGTCGACCTCGACGAGGTCTTCGACGAGGGCGCCTACACCAAGCACGTCGACACCGTCTTCGAGCGCCTCGAGGCGCTCCAATCACGACTCCACGGGGAGGCCCTGCATGTCTGAAGTGGTGCACGTCGGTTCCGGCAAGGTGCGCGAGCTCTACGCGCTCGACGAGGAGCGGCTCCTGCTCACGGCGAGCGACCGCATCTCCACCTTCGACGTCGTCCTGCCGACCGAGATCCCGGACAAGGGCCGCGTGCTCACCGGCCTCTCGGGGTTCTGGTTCGCGCGGACGCGCGACATCGTCGGAAACCATCTGCTTGCGATCCGGCCCGACGGCCGCTCGCTCGAGTGCCGGCGGCTCGAGATGCTGCCGATCGAGTGCGTCGTGCGCGGCTACCTCTCCGGCTCCGGCTGGAAGGACTACAAGGCGACCGGCGCCGTCTGCGGGCATCGGCTGCCCGAGGGGCTGACGGAGTCCGAGCGGCTGCCGGAGCCGATCTTCACCCCGGCGACCAAGGCGACGAGCGGGCACGACGAGAACATCACGCGCGAGCAGGCGGCGGAGCTGGTCGGCGCCGAGCGCTTCGCCGAGGCGGAGCGCATCTCGCTCGCGCTGTACGCGTTCGGCGCCGACTACGCGGCGCAGCACGGGATCCTGCTCGCCGACACGAAGTTCGAACTGGGAATGGACCAGAACGGGATGCTGGTTCTGGGTGACGAGGCGATGACGCCCGACTCGTCACGCTTCTGGCCCGCCGACGAGTACCACGCGGGCGGCCCGCAGCCGTCCTTCGACAAGCAGTTCGTACGCGACTACTGCGAGACGCTCGGCTGGGACAAGACCGACCCCGGCCCGGAGCTGCCCACCGGCGTCGTCGACGGGACGCGCGCACGGTACGTCGAGGCCTTCGAGCGGGTGACCGGGATCCCGTTCGACGACTACGTCGCCGACCCGGACGTGGTGCTCCGGTGAGGGCCACCGTCCTCGTCAGGCCCAAGCCCGGCATCCTCGACCCGCAGGGCGAGGCGGTCGAGAGCTCGCTCCGCCACCTCGGCTTCTCGGTCAGCGGGGCGCGCGTCGGGCGCCTCGTCGAGCTGGACGTCGACGCCCCCGACGCGGAGCGGGCGCGTGCCGAGCTCGAGCAAATGTGCGAGCAGCTGCTGACGAACCCGCTGATCGAGTCGTACGAGCTCCTTCTATCCGAGGTCGGCGCGTGACGGGGCGCGTCGCCGTCGTCACATTCCCCGGGTCGAACGACGACCGCGACGCGCTCCAGGCGCTCGCGCTCCTAGGCGCCGAGCCCGTCGCCGTGTGGCACGAGGCGGAGCGGTTGCCCGACGTCGGCGCCGTCGTCCTCCCGGGCGGCTTCTCGTACGGCGACTACCTGCGCTGCGGCGCGATCGCCCGCTTCTCGCCGGCGATGCAGGCGGTGCGCGAGTTCGCCGAGTCGGGCGGGCTGGTGCTCGGGATCTGCAACGGCTTCCAGGTGCTCTGCGAGGCCGGGCTGCTCCCCGGCGTGCTGCGCCGGAACGCGTCGCTCGAGTTCGTGTGCTCCGACGTCGACGTCCGCGTCGAGCAGGCCGACACGCCGTTCACCTCCGCGAACTCGAAAGGCGACGTGCTCACGATCCCCATCAAGCACGGCGAGGGCGCCTGGTTCGCCGACGGCGAGCTGCTCGACGAGGTCGAGGCCGGCGGCCAGGTGGTGCTCCGCTACGCGAACGGGAACCCGAACGGCTCGGTGAGCGACGTGGCCGGCGTGGTCAACAAGCGCCGGAACGTCATGGGCCTCATGCCGCATCCCGAGCACGCGGTCGACCCGTTGCTCGGCCCGACCGGCGGCCGGCCGATCCTCGAGTCGCTGGTCGCCGCCGCCACCGCCGCCGCGCGCACACCGATCCTGGCCTGACGGTTTCCGCGCCGCGCGCGCAGGGGAAGGTGAGCGCATGCCCACTCCCCCGCCCCTGGGCCAGGCCTTCGGCTACGTCCGCGCGCACCCGCGGACGGTCGTGCGCGACGTGCGCAAGGGGCTGGCCGACAAGCGGGTCATGACCCACGCCAGCGCGATCTCGTACCAGCTGCTCTTCGCGCTCGTCGCGCTGTCGCTCGCCGGCCTGGCGATCCTCAGCGTGGTCGGCCTCGGCGACAACTTCTGGCAGGACGGGATCCGCCCGGTCGTGCGCGACCACCTCTCGCCGGCCGTCTTCAAGCTCGTCGACGGCACCGTCACCGGGATCGAGGGCCCGAAGGAGCATCTCTGGCTCACGGTCGGCCTTGCGATCGCGGTCTGGAAGCTCTCTGCGGCCGCCCGGGTGACCAACGACGCGCTCGACGAGATCTACGAGGTTCTAACCCGGACGCGGATCAAGGGGCTCCGCCGGTTCCGGCGCTCGTTGGTGCTCGGCGTCGCAGCCGGCGCGTGCCTGCTCGCCGCGGCGGCGATCGTGATCGTCGGCGGCGTCACGCTCGGCCACCTGCTTCCCGGAGCCGTCTCGTTCGTGCTCCGCTGGGGCGCCGCCCTCGTACTGATGCTGCTCGCCGCGGCGCTGATCCTTCGCTACGGGCCGTCGGAGCGGCAGCCGGCCGGCTGGGTCTCCGTCGGCACGGTGCTGGTCGTCCTCGCCTGGGGCCTCACCTCCCTCGGGTTCGGGATCTACGCCGCCTACCTGGCGAACTGGAAGACGCTGTTCGGCGGCTTCACGGTCGCGATTGCCATCCTGCTTTACCTCTACGTTTCGTCGGTCGCGTTCCTGGTCGGCGCCCAGCTCGACGTCGACGTCCGCAAGGCGGCCGCCGCGGCTACGGGCCGAGGGGAAGGGCGCGAGCGAGCTCGGGGCGGTCGGCGAGGGCAGCGCGAAGTCGCTCCAGATCACGCGCGCGCAGCGTGACCGGGCCGCGCCGGGCCGTCCCTCCCGTCGAGTAGGAGAAGCGCACGAGCTGCTCGCCGCGCTCGGTCGCGAGCAGCTGGACGATGCACGCGAACCGCTTGTCGCCGGCCCGCTGCGGCACCGATAGCTCCTCGACGACCTCCGCCTGGCCCCAGGGTGTGGCTGCTTTCGCCATGCCGGCGACGGTACCCGGAGAAGACGCACGGCTTTGTGACAGCTCCGTGACTAAACACCCGGCGTTCCTGCGAACGTCTTCTCGCCATGAACGGGGCGTCGCTGTCGGAGCTCGAGGACGTGTATCGGTCGCGACGGCGCCAGTTCGTCCGCGTGGCAAGAGCGATCACCAGTGATCGCGACCGGGCGCTCGACGCGGTGCACGACGCGTTCGTCCGTGCCGTCAAGGAGCGCGATTCGTTCGCCCGGCGCGGGTCGCTCGACGCGTGGGTCGCGCGCATCGTGATCACGTCTGCGTACGACGCAGTCCGCGTCGATGCACCAGCGCGTTCCCGTTCGAGACACGCGTCCGGTCGGAGTCGCCCGTTCAAGCGCTGATCACGTACAACCAGGCGGGCAGGCTGATCGAACGCTACGAAATGCCGCTGTTTCGCTGAGTCCGACGCCCGAACTAGTGTTCGCCCCGTGATCGTCGCCCACCTTGACCTCGACGCGTTCTTCGCGGCCGTCGAGGAGCTCGAAGATCCGGGCCTGCGCGAGGTTCCGCTCGTCGTCGGCGGCGACCCGGACGGCCGCGGTGTGGTCGCCACCGCGAACTACGTCGCGCGCGGGTTCGGGATCCGCTCAGCGATGTCGTGCGCCGAGGCTCGCCGTCGCTGCCCCCACGTCGTGTTCGTGCGGCCGCGGAAGAGCCTCTACTCCGAGTACTCGCGAGCCGTCTGGTCGGCGATCCGCGACGTCGTCCCGGTCGTCGAGCGCACCGGCCTCGACGAGGGCTACCTCGAGCTCGACGGCGTCGCGCGTGACATGGCGCAGGCGCGCGCCGTGGCCGAGGCCGTCCAGGCGGCCGTGCTCGGCACGACGAGCCTGAGCGCCTCGCTCGGTGTCTCGACCTCCAAGGTGGTCGCGAAGGTGGCGAGCGACCGGCGCAAGCCGCGTGGGCTGCTCGTCGTCCCGGCCGGCCGCGAGGCCGCATTCCTCGCCCCGTTCGACGTCCGGCTGCTCCCGGGGGTCGGGCCGCGGGCGGAGGAGCGCCTGCGCGCGGCCGGCGTGACGACCATCGGCGCGCTGGCGGCGCTCGATGACGCCGCCCTCCGGCGGCTCACCCCCGGGAAGATCGGTGCGCTCCTGCGCGACCGCGCACGGGGCGTCGACCTGCGCCGTGTCGAGCCGGCGAGCACGGCCCAGAACCCGTCGATCTCGAGCGAGGAGACGTTCGAGCGCGACCTGATCGACCGCGAGCGTCTCCACGACGAGGTCCGTCGCATGGCCGGCCACGTCACCGGGTACCTGCAGCGTTCCGGCGAGACCGCGCGCACGATCACGACCAAGCTGCGCTACGCCGACTTCTCGATCCGCACGCGCTCGACCTCGCTGCCGGTCGGCACGGACGACGAGGAGCGGATCGGCGAGCTCGCCTGCGCGCTGCTCGACCGCGCGCTCGCCGACCGGCCGGGCGCGCTGCGCCTCGTCGGCGTCGGCGTTTCCGGTCTCGAGCCGTTCCGCCAGCTCGCGCTGGTATAGACGCCGCGTGATCGTCCGCACCGTCCTCGGCGACGTCGACCCGCAGGAGCTGGGGCCCTGCGATGCGCACGAGCACCTGTTCCTGGTCACGCCGGCCCAGCCCGGCGACGAGTTCGCCGATGTCGAGAAGGCGATCGAGGAGGCGCAGACACTGGTCGCCGCCGGCGGCCGCGCGCTCGTCGACTGGACGCCGATCGGCCTGGGGCGCAACCTCGAGGGTCTCGAGCGGGTCGCGCGCGCGACCGGGCTGCACATCGTCGCCGCGACGGGCCTGCACCGGGACCCGCACTACACGCGCGAGGACCCGCTCCGCGCGGCCGGAGAAGAGGAGCTTGCCGGCCGCTTCGCGGAGGATCTCGACCGCTGCGGGATCATCAAGATCGGCGCCGGCTACCACGCCCTCTCGCCGTTCGAGGCGAAGGCATTCGCCGCCGCCGCCATCGCCCACCAGCGCACGGGCACGCCCGTCTGCGTCCACACAGAGCACGGGACAATGGGGCTGCAGCTGGTGGAACGGCTCGAGGCCGCGGGCGTCCCGCCCGAGAGCGTCGTGCTCGCCCACCTCGACCGCAACCCGGACGCCGGCGAGCATGCCGAGACGGCCGCGACCGGCGCCTGGCTCCAGTTCGACGGGCCCGGCCGGACGAAGTACTGGCCGGACTCGACAATCCTCGCGCTCATCGCCGACCTGGCTGAGCGTGGCCACGCCGGGCGCATGCTGCTTGGCGGCGACACCGGACGCGCCTCGATGATGCGCGCCTACGGCGGGGGGCCCGGGCTCGACTACCTGTTCGCCCGGTTCAAGCCGCGGCTCGAGCACGAGCTCGGCGCCAACCTCGCCGAGCAGGTGTTCGTCCGCAACCCGGCTCGGGCGTTCGCCTTCAGTCCGAAGTAGTTGCGCGGCGCGCGACCGCGCCGGCCCGCACGATCGTCATCTCTTCCAGCGACGTGAACGGCCGCCAGGGGCCGGGCTCCCACTCGGTGCCGTGGCACATCGGGCACGCCGGCGGCCCGCGGCGGATGGCGATGCCGTAGCCGCAGCTTGCGCATACAAGGGTGATGGTGGTGGTCGCCGCTTCTCTCGGGGGTACGAGCAGAGCGCCTCCTCGGTCACCAGACACGGTACCGGGCGCCGCTGTGGACGAACCGTTAAGAAGGCCTCACCTTTCGCGAATCCGGCGCGCGCCCTCGACCATGTGCTCGAGCTTCGCGCTCGCGGCCCACCGCGCGGTCTGCGAGAGGCCACAGTCGGGACTGACCGACAGGCGTTCGGCGGGCACGTAGCGCAGGCACACGTCGATCCGCTCCTCCACGTCCTCGGGTGTCTCGATGTAGTAGCTCTTCACGTCGATGACGCCAGCACCGACGTCGTGGCGCTCGGCGATCGTCCCGAGCAGCTCGATCTCGGCGAGCTCACGGCTGGCCAGCTCGAGATGCAGCTCGTCCGCGGCCAGGTCTCCGAACGCCGGGAACATCGGCGCGTAGCGGCGCTTCGCGACCGCGCGCCCCTTGTAGTTCCCGAAGCAGAGATGGGTGCCGAGGTAGCACCGCCCGACGACCGGCTCCACCGTTCGGTTGAAGAGATCGACGAGCCGCGCCGGATCCTCGCGCGCGGCGTACACGCTCATCGACGGCTCGTCGACGGTGAGGATCTCGCAGCCGACCTTGACGAGCGCCACGAGCTCGGCCTGCACGATCGGCAGGAGCGCCTCGGCGACCGCCCATCGGTCGGGGTAGTCGGCGTTCGGCTCGATACGTCCGGACAGGGTGTACGGCCCGGGGACGCTCGCCTTGAGCCGAGGCCCGGGCGGCGCGAGCTCCTGGAGGCGGCGCCACTCGTCGAGGACACCGAGCCCGCGCGGGGCGGCGAGCTCTCCCGTGAGCGTGTGGCGTCCGCGCTGGTCGTGCGCGGGCGGCCCCCAGCGCCGCCGTGGCTCGTGCTCGAGCTCGAGCCCGTCGAGGTAGGCATAGAACGAGAGGTTGAAGTCGAAGCGCGTCTGCTCGCCGTCGGTGATCACGTCCAGCCCCGCGCGCACCTGGTCGCCGATCGCCGCCGAAACTGCGTCCCGCGTGGCCTCCTCGAGGTCGTCGGGGCCGAAATCGTCGATCTGCTCGGCGACCAGCTCGAGCCAGCCGGGAAACGGGTAGCTGCCGATCACCGTCGTCCTCACAGGCTCGTGCGGCATCCGAGGACCCTACGCGGCTCGTTGCTCTCCCGTCTAGACAGCTATACAGTCGGCCGGTGCTCGACGTGTTCGACGTGAGCGGGCGCCGCGTGGTGGTGACCGGCGCGTCGAGCGGCATCGGCGAGGCGGTCGCCGCGGCCTTCGGGCGCGCAGGTGCGCGCGTCGCCGGGATCTCGCTCGACGGCGGCGGTCATGGAGACGGCATCTTCGTCCAGGGCGACACCGGCGACCGGGAGGCGGTCGAGGCGCTCGCGAGCCGCGTCGTCGCCGAGTGGGGCGGCATCGACGTCTGGGTCAACAACGCCGCGGGGCTGCTCGTAAAGCCGCTCGTAGAGACGACGGACGAGGACTGGCACGGCCTGCTGGCGGCGAACCTCCACGGCTACTTCTACGGCTGCCGGGCGGCCGCCCGGCAGATGCTGGTGCAGGGCGGCGGGCGGATCGTGAACATCTCCTCGGCAGCGGACGTGCTCGCCGTCCCGGACCTGGGCGCGTACACGGCGGCGAAGGGGGCGATCGTCGCGCTCACGAAGGTGATCGCCCTCGAGCTCGCGCCGGCCGGGATCACCGCCAACGCGGTCGCGCCGGGCGCGATCGACACGCCGCTGAACGCGACCGCGTACACGCCGGCCGTCCGCCGGACGTACGAGGAGCGGATCGCGCTCGGCCGTATCGGCACGGCCGACGAGGTCGCAGATGTCGTGGTCTTTCTGGCGTCCGACGCGGCCCGCTACGTCACCGGCCAGGAGCTCGTCGTGGACGGCGGTCTGACCATCAACGGCGCGGTCGGGCATGCGCGGGATTGAGCTGCTCGTCGAGGGGCTCGACCACCCCGAGGGGGTGTGCTGGGACCCCGGCGCCCGTGTGCTCTGGGCAGGTGGCGAGGCGGGACAGCTCTACCGGGTCGATGTCGACGCGCGCACCTGGGACGAGGTCGCGCGGGCGCCCGGGTTCGTGCTCGGCCTTGCCGTCGACGCCCGCGGCCGCCTCGCGATCTGCTGCGGCGACGACGGCCTCCTCTGCGTCTACGACGGCGAGGTGCGGGTGCTCCGCGACGGCCTGCCGTTCCCGAACTACCCGGCGTTCGGCCCGGACGGGTCGCTCTACGTGTCGGCGAGCGGCCGGTGGAGCGCGAACGACGGCCGCGTCTACCGGATCGCGCCGGACGGCGGCGTCGAGGTGCTCACCGACCTCGTCACCCACTTCCCGAACGGCTGCGCGGTCAGCGCCGACGGCCGGTGGCTCTGGATCGTGGAGAGTTACGAGCCCAGGCTGAGCCGGATCGACCTCCATTCCGGAGCGGTCGAGGAGCTGGCCCGGCTCGACGGCACCGTGCCCGACGGCGTTGCCTTCACCACCGACGGCGGAGTGCTCGTCTCGTGCTACCGGCCTGACCGCATCCTCCACGTGTTGCCCGATGGCCGCATCGAGACGGTCGCGGAGGACCCGCAGGGCACGCACCTCGCGGCGCCGACGAACATCGCCTTCGCCGGCGACCGCCTGGTCTCGGCGAACCTCGGACGCTGGCATCTGACCCTGATCCACACGGAGCTGCGCGGGGTGCCGCTGCACCGGCCCGACCACTGGGCGGCCGACGCGTGACCACCTTCGTCCCCCGCTACCACGAGATCGAGCAGGCGCTGCGCGCGCGGATCGCGGAGCTGGCACCGCATGCGCCGCTGCCCTCGGATGCGCAGCTCTGCGAGGAGTTCGGCGTCTCCCGCATGACCGCACGCGGCGCCGTGCAGCGGCTCGTCCACGAAGGGCTCGTCTACCGCGTCCCCGGCCGCGGCACCTTCGTGGCGCCTTCGCGGGCCAACCGGACGGCCAGCCGGATCATGTCCTTCTCCGACGAGATGCGCCGGCGTGGGCGGACGCCGGCGTCGCGGGTCGTGCAGAAGCGGCGGCGACCCGCGACCGATGCCGAGCGGCACCGGCTCGACGTCGAGGAGGTTGTCGTCCTGCGCCGCGTCCGGCTCGCGGACGGGCAGCCTGTCGCGCTGGAGACGGCGGTCTTCCCGGCCGACAAGGTCGAGCCGGTGCTCGAGGGGCTCGAGCACGACGGATCGCTCTTCGCCACGCTGGCCGACGCCGGCCTCGTCCCGACGGCGGGCTCCGCCTCCCTGCAGGCCGAGGCCGCGACCGCCGAGGACGCGCGGCTGCTCGACGTGAAGCGCGGCGCGCCGCTGCTCGTCGAGCGGCGGCTGATTCGCGACCAGGCGGGCACGCCGCTCGAGTGGACGGAGAGCCGCTACGCCGGCTCGCGCTACGGCCTCGACGTCGATTTCGAGGTTGAGCTGCCCGGGTGACAGGAGGAGGCATGACGGACATCACGGATCTCAGGGCCGGGGTCGTGGGCACCGGTTTCATCGGCGTCGTCCACGTCGACGCCCTGCGTCGCCTCGGCGTCACGGTGGCCGGCGTCGTCGGCTCGTCGCCCGAGCGTGCGGCCGCGAAGGCGGCCGCGCCGGTCTACGACAGCTACGAGGCGCTGCTCGGCGACGAGTCGGTCGACGTCGTCCACCTGACGACGCCGAACAACCTGCACTACCCGCAGGTGAAGCAGGCGCTCGCCGCCGGCAAGCACGTCGTCTGCGAGAAGCCACTCGCCATGACGTCGGCCGAGTCGGGCGAGCTGCTCGGGCTCGCGGAGGCGAGCGGGCTCGTGCACTGCACGAACTTCAACATCCGCTTCTACCCCATGATCCAGGAGGCCCGGGCGCGCGTCCGGGCCGGCCGGCTCGGCGACGTCTGGAACGCCCACGGCGGCTACCTGCAGGACTGGCTGCAGCAGCCCACGGACTGGAACTGGCGCCTCGAGCCCGAGCGCGGCGGCGACCTGCGCGCCGTCGGCGACATCGGCTCGCACTGGCTCGATCTCGTCCAGTTCGTGAGCGGCCGGCGCGTGGAGAGCCTGCTCGCCGACCTCGCCACCACGATCCCGGTGCGCCGGCGCCCGCTCGGCGAGGTCGAGACCTATGCCGACGCCGGCGACATCGAGCGCGCCGACGCGCACATGACGACCGAGGACCTCGCGCACATCCTGCTGCGCTTCGAGGGCGGCATGCGCGGGTCGCTCGTCGTCTCACAGGTGAGCGCAGGCCGCAAGAACTCGCTGCGCTTCGAGCTGGACGGCTCGCGCACGGCGCTCGCGTGGGACTCCGAGCGGCACGAGGAGCTGTGGCTCGGCCACCGCGAGAAGGCCAACGAGGTGCTGCTGCGCAACCCCGGGCTGCTCAGCCCCGAGGCGGCCGCGCGCACGCACCTGCCGGCCGGGCACGCGGATGGTTTCGCGGACACATTCCGCGAGCTCTACCGCGCCGTCTACACGGCTGTAGCGTCGGGCCGCCCGCCGCCGGAGCCCGACTATCCGACGTTCGCCGCCGGGCACTGGGAGAACGTGCTCGGCGACGCGATCGCGCTTTCCGACCATGAACGACGATGGGTGGAGGTGGAACGATGAAGCTGGGCCTGCTGACCGCGGCCTTCCCGGATCTGACCCTCGAGCAGGTCGCCGAATGGGCGGCCGGCGAGGGCTTCCAGGCGCTCGAGATCGCCTGCTGGCCGGCCTCGGGCGGCGAGCGGCGACGCTACGCCGGCGTCACGCACATCGACGTCGACAGCTTCGATCCCGACGAGGTGCACGCGATCATGGAGCGGCACGGGCTGATCATCTCGGCGCTCGCCTACTACCCCAACAACCTGCACCCGGACAACGAGCACCGGGAGGCGGTCAACGGGCACCTGCTCAAGGTCGTCGATGCCGCCGAACGGCTCGGCGCCGACGTCGTCGGCACGTTCGTCGGCAACGACAAGGACCGGCCGCTGACCGAGAACCTCGACCGCTTCCGCCAGATCTGGCCTCCACTGATCGCCTACGCGGGCGAGCGCGGCGTGAAGATCGCGATCGAGAACTGCCCGATGATCTTCTCCTACGACGAGTGGCCGGGCGGCAACAACCTCGCCTGGGCGCCGGCGATCTGGGACGAGATGTTCTCGGCCATCCCGGCGGACAACTTCGGGCTCAACATCGACCCGTCGCACCTCGTCTGGCTGATGATCGACTACGAGCGGGCCGTCTACGACTACGGTGACCGCATCTTCCACGCGCACGCCAAGGATCTGGAGATCCGCCGCGACGGCCTGTACCGCCACGGCTCGTTCTCCGGCGGCATCGGCTGGCAGGTGCCCCGGCTCCCCGGCCTCGGCGAAGTGGACTGGGGCCGCTTCACGGCCGCGCTGTATGCGGTCGGCTACGACCATGTCCTCTCGGTCGAGCACGAGGACCGCCGCTTCGAGGGCGACGAGGAGCTCGTGAAGCGGGGCTTCCTCCTGGCGCGCGACGTGCTGAGGCCGCGGGTGGTCTGATGCTCCAGCTGACCGACGGCGGCATGGAGACGACGCTGATCTTCCGGGAGGGCATCGACCTGCCGGAGTTCGCTGCGTTCACCCTGCTGGCGTCGGAGAGCGGCCGGGGCGCGCTGCGGCGGTACTTCGAGCCATACGTCGAGCTCGCGGGCCGCCTCGGCGTCCCGCTCGTGCTCGACGCGCCGACCTGGCGGGCAAACCTCGACTGGGGCGAGAAGCTCGGCTACTCGCCGGAGGAGGTCGACCAGGCGAGCCGTGACGGGGTAGCGCTGCTCGCGGAGCTGCGCTCGGATGCTGCCGGCGAGCCGCCGGTGCTCATCTGCGGCTGCGTCGGCCCGCGCGGCGATGCCTACGACGGCACCGTCAGGATGAGCGCGGAGGAAGCGGAGGCGTACCACGCGCGGCAGGTGGGGGTGTTCGCAGAGACCGATGCCGACCTGGTCAGCGGCCTGACCTTGCCGACGGTCGAAGAGGCGCTCGGCATCGCCCGGGCGGCCGTGGCGGCCGCGATGCCCGTGGTGATCTCGTTCACGGTCGAGACGGACGGGCGCCTGCCGAGCGGGCAGCCGCTCGGCGAGGCGATCGAGCGGGTCGACATGGAAACCGACGGGGCGCCCCGCTACTTCATGATCAACTGCGCCCACCCGACGCACTTCGAGCGGGCGCTGGCGGATGGAGGCGCGTGGCGCGGGCGGGTCCACGGCATCCGCGCAAACGCCTCGAAGCAGAGCCACGCCGAGCTGGACGAGCTCGGCCTCCTCGACGCCGGCGACCCCGAGGAGCTCGCTTCGGCGTACCTCGCACTGCAGCCGCTCCTGCCGAACCTCGAGGTGCTCGGCGGCTGCTGCGGCACCGACCACCGCCACATCGCGGCGATCGCCGAGGCCTGGCTCGCGGAATAGCGCCGCCCACGGCGCCGTTGTCACGACGCATGCGGGTCGCGGAGCTCTGGCGGTACCCGGTCAAATCGCTCCGCGGCGACCCGATCGCGAAGGCCCGGATCACCCCTCTCGGCATCGACGGCGACCGCCTGGTGCAGGCTTTGCGGCCGGGCGGCCGCGTCTACACGGCGCGGACGCACCCGGGCATGCTCGGCCTCCAGGGCGGGCTCGACGACGGCGTGCCGACGATCGACGGCGTGCGCTGGGACACGCCGGAGGCGCTCGCCGCCATCCGCGCCGTCACGGCCGAGGACGCGGAGCTCGTGTTCTTCGACGGCGACGGCCCGCAGCGCCACGACGTCCTGCCCATGTCGGTGGCGACGGACGGCGGCGTGGCGGCCGTCGGCGTCGATGGGCGGCGCTTCCGCGCGAACGTCTACCTGGAAGGCGTCCGGGGCCTGGCCGAGCGCGACTGGGTCGGACGCGAGCTCCACCTCGGCGAGGCAGTGCTCGGCGTCCGCCAGGTGCGCGGACGCTGCGTGATGACGACGTACGACCCCGACACGCTGGAGCAGGACATCACCGTGCTCCAGAAGATCGTCTTCGAGCTCGGCGGACGGACGGCGCTCGACTGCTACGTCATCCGGGCCGGCCACGTCCGCGTCGGCGACCGCGCCGAGGTCGGCGACTGGTGGACGATCCCGCGCGATTACGGCCGGTACTCGAAGGCGCCGACGTCAGGCGCGCGGTCGCGCCGCCGCCCGGTGAAGTCGACACGCGGCGCGTAGCGCCGGCTCGCCTTCCCGATCAGCAGCGTTGACGACGCCGTCGGCCGGCCTTCCGCGTCGAGGTAGGCCTTCCCGAGGACGTCGGTCGCCGAGCAGCCGTTGCCGGACAGCACGACGTTGCGGACCGAGCGCTGCACCTCGTCGCAGACGTGGTGGGGGACGCCGAGCAGCGCGATTACGTTGTTCGCGACGACCGGCCTGTCGTGCTTCGGAACGATCCCGTACATCGAGCTCATGCGGATCGAGCCGCGGTAGCCGTCGATGCGGGTGGCTCCCGACAGGATCGTGTTGTTCACGATCCAGACGCGGTGCGGGACGCGGATGTAGCCGCGGCTGCCGATCACGATCGCGACGCGCGGGCGGTAGCCCGGGACGCGCGGATCGGCCCCAACGAAGATGTTGTTCGCGATACGCACGTCGTCGATGTCGTTCGTGACATAGAGCTGCGCGCCGCCGCGGCGGTAGACGCCGAAGACGTTCTGCTCCACGTCCAGCACCTTCCCCGAGAAGAGCTCGACGAGGTCCTGGTGCATGCAACGCCGCCCGCCGGCTTGGCACGGGAGCGCGCGCTCGAGGCGGTTCCGGAGCAGTGTCAGGCCCCGGCCGTAGCGGCCGTGGACGAAGTCGCAGCCGAGGCAGTCGTGGAAGCGGCTGTCCTCGATCCGCAGCCGGCTGACGCCGCTCAGCAGGACGCAGTTGGCGAACTCGGGCGAGTCGTCGCCGCAGTGCGCGAACTCGCTATGACTCACGGTGACGTCGCGCGAGCCGGGCAGCGTCAGGGCGGCCGTGAACGGCGTGCCTGCGGCAGTGATGCGGACACGGTCGAGGATGACATGGGCCGACTCGCGCACCTCGAGCACGGCATTGCCGCCGCGCGGCGCGACGGTGATCCCGTGGACGGCGACGTTGCTCGCCCGGTCGAGCACCAGCCGGCCGGCGCGCGTGCCGGGCTGCGCGGAAATGTCGAGGAGCGGCCCGGCGCGCGGCGTGACGACAAGCTCGCTGTACGAGCCGCGCAGGACGGTGATCCGGCCCCCCGAGTGCGCCAACGCGGCGACGGCCGCGGCGAACTCCGCCCTGGAGGAGACGACCCGGAGCGGGGTGGGCGCCGCCGACGCAGCCGCCGCGAGCGGCAGGAGCGCCAGCGCCGCGAGCCGCCTCACCGCGGAAGCGCGGCCTCGACGACCGTCGCGGTCAGCTCGTCGACGAGATGCGGCTCGAGATCGGCACGGTGCTCGGGCTTGCGCGCAACCGCGACGACGGTCATGCCGGCCGCGACGGCTGACGCCACGCCGGGTGGGCTGTCCTCGACGGCGACGCAGTCGGACGGGGCGACCCCGAGCCGCTCCGCGGCGGCCAGGAACAGGTCCGGGGCCGGCTTGCCGTGCGCGACCTCGTCGCCGGCGACGGTGACGTCGAAGAGGCCGTCGAGATCGGCAGCACGCAGCGTCGCGTCCAGGCGTGCGCGCGGGCTCGACGAGGCAACCGCGACCGGCATGCCGCGCTCGTGCAGCTCCCGCGCCGTGCCGATCGCGTCGTCGAACGGCGTCAGCTCCGCCTCGAGCAGCACGAACAGCCGCCCGGAGAAGCCCTCCCAGGCGCCGGCGGAGTCCGGCAAGCCCGGCACCACGCCGGCGAAATGCCCGTGGATCTCGGGCCAGCCGCGCCCGCGCGTCAGCTCGATGTCCTCCGGCCTGAGGTCGTAGCCGTAGCCGGCGAGCACGTCGCGCCAGGCGCGCCAGGCGAGCGGCTCGGAGTCGACGAGCGTGCCGTCGCAGTCGAAGATCACCGCGGCGGGCGGCATCAGTCGCGCGCGAACTCGCGCACGTCCGCGTCGAAGCCGGCGACGATCTCCTCGGAGAGCGACGGCCGCGTCTCGGCGATGCAGGCGAGGAAGTCCTCGGTGCGCGCCCGGTGGCCCGCCCCGCCGAAGTGCTCCCGCTCGAACGCCCGCTGCGCCGCCTTGCGAGCCGCGAATTCGATGTCCGCGGGCGTGAACAGCTCGCTCGCGGCGACGAGGGCGGCGATGTCGACGTCCTCGTCGGTGATCTCGTCGACGTAGCGCGTCCAGATCGCCTCGCGCGCGTCGGCGTCCGGCGGGCCGACCGGCAGGATGCCGCGCGCTCCGAGGCGGTCGCGGAGCCCGCCGTCGCCGACGACCGTGCGCGCCCCGTGGTGCGCAAGGGCCTTCTCGAGCGCGTCGAGGAGCAGTTCGGCGATCTCGCCGTCGGCGGCCGTGACCCTGACTATGCGCCCCTCGGTGCCCTCGAGCGCCCCGAGCGCGATGCCGCCGAGGGTGCCGTCGACGTCGGCGACGAGCGCGACCCCGTTCGCGGACGAGATGACCTGCAGCGCGTCGTCGACGTCGACCTGGCCGTCCCAGAGTGCAAGGACCCGCCCGAGGTCGGCCTGGTCGTAGGGACGGATGGTCGCCATCGGAGGATGGTGCCGGAACGCTCAGCTCGGGTCGAGCACGAACTTGATCCCGGCCCCGGACCTCGTGGCCGCGAAGGCCTCCTGCCAGCGCTCCAGCGGCACCACGGCGGATAGGAGCGGCGCGAGGTCGACCGCTCGGTGCTCGAGCAGGTCGAGCGCCAGCCGGAAGGAGGACGGGGTGCTCGCGAACCCGGACGTGACCGTCAGCTCGTGGAAGCAGACGAGGTCGAACGGGATCGTCACCGGCTTGCCGGCGAGCCCGATCGCGACGTAGCGGCCGCCGCGCCGCGCCGACTCGAGGCAGAAGCGCCATCCCGGACTGATGGCCGGAGCACTCGACGACGACGTCGGCCTCGCGTGGGCCGTCCTCGGTCGTGCTCGTCTCGAAGCCGAGCCGGCGCGCGGCCTCGAGCCGGGCCTCGTCTACCGGCGTGCCGCGCACGTGCACCACGCCGCCGGTGGCGCGCGCGACCTGTGCCGCGAGCAGGCCGACAGTGCCCGGCCCGGTGACGAGGACATCGTCGCCTCCGCGAATCTTGCTCTGCTCGAGCAGCGAGTGGCACACGCACGCGAGCGGCTCGGTCATCGCGGCGACGTGGGCGTCGAGCCAGTCGGGGATGCGGTGCAGGTTCGCCGCCGGGACGACAAGGCGCGGCGCGAAGGCGCCGTCGACGTGCGTTCCGATCGAGCGGCGCTCGGGGCAGAGGTTCGTGCGGCCCGCCAGGCAGAAGGCGCAGTGCCCGCAGGTCGAGTAGTAGGTCTCGCTCACGACGCGCGCGCCGATCCAGCCGCTGTCGACGCCCTCCCCGACCTCGCTGACCTCGCCGCAGACCTCGTGGCCGACGGTCACCGGGACGACTGTGGCGTACTCGCCCGCCTCGATGTGGAGGTCGGTGCCGCAGATGCCGGCGCCGAGGACGCGCAGGGCGACGTGGCCCGATGGGGGCGGTGCCTGAGGCCGCTCGGTCAGCTCCATGTGCCCGGGGCCGGGCGCGGTCTTGGTCAGGCCGCGCACAGGGCCTCGACCTCCTCTGCGGTGGGCATGTCGTCGGAGCAGCCGAGCCTGCCCGCGACCAGGGCCCCGGCGGCGTTCGCGAAGCGCAGCGTGCGCTCGAGCGGCCACTCCGAGAGCAAGCCGTGGCACAGCGCGCCGCCGAACGCGTCGCCGGCGCCGAGCCCGTTGACGACCTCGACGTCGAAGGCCGGCACGACGACGGACTCTTCACGCGTAGCGCCGAGGACGCCGTCGCCGCCGAGCTTCACGATCGCGAGGTCGAGGCCCAGGTCGAGCAGCGCCACGGCGGCATCGGCCGGCTCGAGCTCCTCCCCGAGCGCGACCGCGACCTCCTCGGTGTTGCCGACCGCCACGGTCGCGTGCGCGAGCGCCTCGCGGTTCCAGTGCCCGGCCTGTTCGGCGGACGTCCAGAACATCGCGCGGTAGTCCAGGTCATGCACGGTGAAGCGCCGACGGCCGCGCGCCTGGAGCGCTGCCCGCGTGCGCGACCGGCTCGGCTGCTGCGACAGGCCGGTGCCGGTTGTCCAGAGCAGCGGCACCGCGGCCGCCTCCGCCTCGTCCAGCTCGAGCTCGAGGTCGGGCGCCTTCGGCTCGCGGTAGAAGAGCAGCGGAAAGTGGTCGGGCGGGAAGATCTCGCAGAACGCGAGCGGCGTGCGCAGCGTCGGGTGCGTGCCCACCCGCGACGCGTCGACGCCGAACCCGGCGAGCGCCTGCCGCACGTAGTCGCCGAACGGGTCGTCACCGACGCGCGTCACCACGGCGCTCCGCCGTCCGAGCCGCGCGGCCGCTACGGCGACGTTCGTCGGGCTGCCGCCGAGCATCTTCCGGAACGTGCGCACCTCGGCGAGCGGCACGCCGACCTGCTCGGGATAGAGGTCGACCGACACGCGGCCGACGGTCAGGACCTCCGGAAGGCTCACTCCGAGGTCGCGATGCGGGCGTACAGCGCCGCGAGCGCCAGCACGATCAGGCCGTAGATGATCTGCCGGGTCGCCTGCGACTGGTTCAGGATCGTGAGGAGCGAGTCGAGCACCGTGAGGATGAGCGCGCCGAGGATCGTCCCGGCGTAGCCACCGAGGCCGCCGAAGATCGACGTGCCGCCGATCACGACCGCGGCCACCGACGGGAGCAGGAACGGGCCGCCGATGCCGAGGTCGGCCGCATTGTTGAAGCCGACGAGCAGGACGCCGGCCAGCGCCGAGAGCACCCCGCTGGCTGCGTAGACGAAGAGCAGCACCTGCCAGACGCGCACGCCCGCGAGCCGGCACGCCTCGGGGTTGTCGCCGACGGCGTAGATCATCCGGCCGACCCCGCTGTAGCGCAGGCCGAGGATGATCAGCGCGGCGATCGGCGCCCAGATCAGCAGGTCATACGGGATATAGGTCAGGAAGCGCGCCGAGCCGATCGTGACCACGAAGTGCGGGACGAGCGAGATGAAGTTCTGGACGTAGACGGCCAGCGCGCCGAGCGTGATCGTCGACACGCCGAGCGTCATGATCAGCGGGTTCACGCGGAAGACCGCGACCCCGATCCCGTTGACGAGGCCGATTCCGAGCCCGAGGCCAAGGGCGACCACAATCGCAGTCGCCGCGCCCCGGTTCCCGAAGTTCGAGATCATGAACGCGCTCGCCGTCGCAGTCGTCGCGACGGAGAGGTCGACGCCCCCGGTCAGCATCACCAGCGTCTGTCCAGCTGCGATGAGACCGAGGACGGCTGCGTACAGGAACGTCGTCGAGACCCCCTCGAGCGTCAGGAACGCCTGCCCCGACTGGGCCCGGTTGACGATGTCGGTCGCGACGTACAGCGCGATGAAGACGACCGTCAGCGTGATCACCGGGTTGTCCGCGAGCAGCCGGCGGATGTTCACCTCGCGGCGCTGCGGCTCAGCGGGCACCGTGGTCATCTGCCTTTGCCCTTCTGGCGGATCGCGAGCCCGCCGATCATGACGACGATCACGATCAGCGTCCCCTGGATCACCTGCGCCCAGTTCTGGTCGACGCCCTTGAGGATGAGGATCGTCTTGACGAGCGTGAGGATGAACGCGGCGACGATCGGCCCGATCAGGCCGCCGACCCCGCCGAGCAGGGAGACGCCGCCGAGCACGACGGCGGCCACGCTGTTCAGCGTGTAGATGTCGCCGGAATGCGGGTCGCCCTGACCCGACGCCGCCGCGAGCGCCAGGCCCCCGAGCGCCGCGAAGATGCCGGAGAACATGTAGGCGCTGATCCGTGTGGCGGTGACGTTGATCCCGCTGAGGTAGGCCGCGGCACGGTTCGAGCCGATCGCGTAGAGCGCGAGGCCGGGCCGAAGGCGGCGGAACGACACCCAGAAGATCAGGTAGGCGGCGAGCAGGAAGAGAAGCGCCTTCGGCAGCCACTTCGTGCCGACGGTGTCGACGGTGATCATCGTCTGGTACTCGAGCGGCGTGCCGCCGCCCGGCACCTCGAGCACCGCGAGCGCGACGCCCGCCCAGACGAAGAGCATCGCGAGGGTCACGATGATGTCGGCGACCTTCGTGACGTGGATGATCAGCCCGGTCAACGAGCCCGCGAGCGCCCCGAAGAGGATCAGCGCGACGGAGAACAGCGCCGCCTCGCGGAAGCTCATGTGCACCATCTCCTTGGCGGCAAGGACGTTCACGAGGCTCATGAGCGAGCCGATCGAGAGGTCGATTCCGCCCGAGATGATCACGATCGCCTGGCCCATGGCGGCGAAGGCGAAGGGCAGCGCGTCGATGGCGAGCGACTGGACGTCGAACGGCCCCCATGGCAGCGTCGTCGCCGAGCGCCAGTAGAAGACGAGCGGGATCAGCAGGAGAATGACGCCGAGCGTCCAGCCGTGCCGGCGCAGGAAGCGGCGGAAGTCGAAGCGGCGCTCGACACGGACGTCTGCGGTCGTCGTGCTCATGCCGGCTGCTCCTCGGTCGGCTGCGACGCGGGCCGGTCGGGGCCCTCGCCCGTGGCCAGGCCGTGCATCGCATACAGCAGCGAGGCCTCGTCGGCCGCCGCGCCCGTCAGCTCGCCGGTCACCCGCCCGCCGAAGAGGGTGACGACCCGGTCGCAGATGAGCGGAAACTCGGCCAGCTCGCTCGAGAAGAAGAGGATCGCGGCCCCGTTGTCGGCCAGCCGGCGCAACAGGCCGTACACCTGGCGTTTCGTGCCCACGTCGATGCCGCGCGTGGGGTCGAAGCAGAGCAGCGCGCTGAAGCCGGAGGCCAGCCAACGGGCGATCGTGACCTTCTGCTGGTTGCCGCCCGAGAGCCGCCGGACCTGGCGCTGCGCGCGAATGTCAATCTGAAGCTCGTCGATCGCGGTGCGGACGCGCCGACGCTCGGCGCGCATGTTGATCGGGCCCCAGCGCCCGACGCGGTTGTAGCGCGGGGCGGCGACGTTCTCGGCGACGGAGCGTTGCGGCAGGAGCGCCTGCAGGCGGTCGGCGGGAACGAGCACGAGACCGGCGCGGATCGCGTCGTACGGATGGCGCGCGCGCAGGCGTGCACCCTTGACGACGATCTCGCCGCCGTCCGGCGAGCGCTGTCCGGACAGGGCGGCGAAGAGGTCGTCCTGACCTTGCCCCTCCAGCGCGGCAATGCCGAGGATCTCGCCCGCCCGGAGCGTGAAACAGACGTCGTGGAGCTGGTCGATCGCGAGGTCGCGAACCTCGACCACGACCGCACCGTCGTCGTGCGCCGGTGGGGGCGCGGCTGCTGACTCGTCGAGGCGGACGGCCGCGCCCTCGGCCTTCGCCGCCTCCGGGCCCAGCATGTACTCGACGATCCGCTCCTCGCCGCCCTCCTGCGGGACGAGCGTGCCGACATCGGTGCCGTCACGGAGCACCGTGGCCCGGTCGCACAGCGCGATCACCTCGGCGAGGCGGTGCGTGATCAGGAGCACGGAGTGGCCCTGGTCGCGCCAGTCCCGGATGATCGAGTAGACCCGCTCGCTGAGATCGGACGGCAGCGCGGCGGTGATCTCGTCCAGCAGCAGCACGCGCGGGTTGCGCGACAGTGCGCGGGCCAGGTCGAGCATGCGCTGCAGGGGCAGCGGCACGTCGCCCGCACGGTCTGCGAAGTCGATGTCCAGCTCCATGGCGCGGAGCCGCTCGCGCACGGCGTCGGCGGACGCCCGCGTCAGCCGGAGGTTCTGCTGGACGGTGAGGTCCGGCAGCAGCGCGGGATCCTGGAACACCGGCGCGAGGCCGACCTGGACCGCGCGGGCGGGCGACGTGATCTTCGGCTGCTCGCCGCCGACGGCGATCGTCCCGCTGTCGGCCCGGATGACGCCGGTGAGGGCCTTGACGAGGGTGCTCTTGCCCGCGCCGTTCGCGCCCAGCAGCGCGTGGATCTCGCCGGGAGCGACGGTGAGGCTCGCGTCGCGGAGCGCGACCACGGGGCCGTAGCGCTTCTCGATGCCCCGCGCCTCGAGCAGCGCTGTCATCGCGGGGCCGCACTCCTCCCGGCGGGTGCGGCCGGAGAGACGGAGGGAGCGCCCGCAGGCGCTCCCTCCATGCTCAGGTGGATCGGCCTACTTGCAAGCAAACAGCTGCTTGGTGGTGTAGGTCGTCCAGGGCTTGATCTGCAGCCGCGCGCTATACGTCGGCGGGCGGCTCGGCGAGTAGTTCGCCGCGATGTCCTTCTTGCCGGCAGCGGTCCCGTTGTCCCAGAGCTGCGGCGTGAGCTTGACCCACTTCGGCACCGACTTGCCCTGGAGCAGCTTCAGCGCGATCGCGGCACCCACGCCGCCGATCGTCGCCGGGTTGGTGACGGCGGCGCCGCGGAGGCCCTTGACCGTCATGAGCTGCTTCAGGAACTGGTTGTTGTCGGCCCCGACGATCGGGACGTACGGCTTTCCGGCGGTCTTGAACGCGTTCACGACCGTGTAGTCGATCCCGGAGGTCCACACGCCGTCGACCTTCACACCCGAGTTGAGGATGTCGAGCATCTGCTTCCCGCCCGGTGCGAACGACCAGTTGGTGAACGTCTGCTTGACGACCTTGATGCCGGGGTACTTGGCCAGGGCCTGCATGAAGCCCTTGTGCCGGTCGGTGTCGGCCGGGACGCCGGCGATGCCGCGCATCTCGACAACGTTGCCCTTGCCGTGCAGCTGCTTGAACAGCCACGCGGCGCCGAGGCGGCCGTAGGCGACCTGGTCGTTCGTCGCGTTGTACGCCTGCGGTGCGGTCACCTTCTGGTCGACCGAGACGACCTTGATGCCGCGTGCGGCGGCCTGGGCGATCGCGCCGTTGAGCGCGGTGCCGCTCGACGGGTTGATGACGATCGCGTTCGCACCCGCCGAGATCAGGTTGCGGATGTCGGCGTTCTGCTCGGCTGCGCCGCCGTTGCGGTTCGCGACCACGACCTGCTTGACCATGCCGCTGGCGGTCGCCTGCGCCTTGACCGCGCAGATCATCTCGTCACGCCAGCCGTTCCCGACAAGCGTGTTCGACACGCCCAGGATGTACTGGCCTGCCTGCGGCTTCGCCGACGCCGACGTGGCTGCAAAGGCCGCGACGGTGACGACGAATACGGCGAGCAGCGCTACGAGCCCCATGCGGCGTCCGCCGCGGGTCCCGGTTTGC
This sequence comes from uncultured Thermoleophilia bacterium, assembly GCA_963755085.1. Lineage (GTDB taxonomy): Bacteria > Actinomycetota > Thermoleophilia > Gaiellales > Gaiellaceae > JACVRM01. Next base: position 79,355 of record CAVWIN010000020.1, read on the forward strand.
ATCCTCATAACCCTCCTCCTCGTTGACTTCCGGAACATGTGCGCTCCGGAACGAATCTGCGGGAGCCTACGCAATCGGCCTCCTTTCTTCCAGGGTTTTTCCCGGATCCGCTGCGCCCCGCAGCACGCGCGTCAGCCGCCGCGCGTGTTCCGCATACGCGGCGTCGAACAGTCGGCTCGCCTCTTCGGGGCCCACGAGTGCCGAGCTCGTCAGCACGGGTGGCAACGCGCCCCGCTCCGCGAGCAACACGGCGGTCTGCGCCTTGATCTCGTTCGCGATCCCGACGGCGGCGATCGTCGACCCCGGCGCCACGGGCGTCGCCAGTCCGTCGACCCTGACCATTGCGTCCCCGGGCGGCGTGCACAGGTCGACGACGACGTCAGCGTGATCGAGCAGCCTCGTCCCGGAGGAATGCTGCGACTCGCCGGCGCCGGACTGGTCGATGGACGTGACGACGATCGTCGGGAGACCGCGGCGCTGCGCACCCTGCGCCATCTCGATCGGGACGGCGGTCAGACCGCTCGCGCTGAAGACCATCATGGCGTCGGGCGGACCAAGCTCGAAATTGGCCAGGATCTGCTCGGCGAGCCCCTCGACCCGCTCGATGTACATCGCCTGGCGCTGCCCGTTCGCGCCGACGACCTGGGTGTGGAACGTCATCGAGAGCTCGACGATCGGGTTGAAGCCGGGGTACGAGCCGTAGCGCGGGAAGAGCTCCTCGACGGGGATCCGCGAGTGGCCGGTGCCGAAGACGTGCACCAGCCCGCCGGCGCCGATCGCCTCCGCGCAGAGCCGGCTCGCCTCGGCGAGCGCGTCCCCCTGGGTGTCCTCGATGCGGTGGAGCAGGCCGGCCGCCGGCGCGAGAAAACGGCTCATCGACGGCGTGTCCGAACTGGAGTAGAGTCGGCCCGCATCACCTGTCTAGACATCCAGACAAGCGCCGAACCTACTGGGCGTACACCACATCGTCAAGCTTCGGGAGGAAGGCCGTGAGCCACCGGATCACCATGCTGGGGACGGGCCTGATCGGGCTCTTCTACACGCAGACGCTGCACGGCAAGCGCGGCCGCGACCGCGTCGACCTCGTCTACTCGCGGTCGGCCGAGCGCGCCGAGGCATTCGCGCGCGACAACGGCGTGCCGCGGACGTCGACCGACCTCGCGGAGGCGATCGCCGACCCGGAGACGGACACCGTCGTCGTCGGGCTCCCGAACCACCTGCACGAGGACGCGATCGCGCTCTGCGCGCAACACGGCAAGGCGGTGCTCTGTACGAAGCCGCTCGCGCGAAACGCTGACGAGGCGAAGCGGATCCTGGACACGGTCGAGCGCGCCGGCGTCTTCGCCGGCTACCTGGAGGATCTCGCCTACACGCCGAAGACGCTGAAGGCGGTCGCCGCCGTGCGCAGCGGCCAGATCGGCGACGTCACGTGGGCGCGCTCACGGGAGACCCATCCCGGCCCGCACAGCGCCTGGTTCTGGGACGCGAACCAGGCCGGCGGCGGCGCGATCGTCGACCTCGGCTGCCACTGCATCGAGATCATCCGCAGCTACATGGGCAAGGAGAACCGCCCGGTCGACGTCATGTGCTGGCTGGACACGATGGTGCATCCGATCGAGGCCGAGGACAACGCGATCGCGCTCATCCGCTTCGAGAGCGGGGCGATCGGCCAGTTCGAGGTGTCGTGGACGTTCCGCGGCGGGATGGACCTGCGCGACGAGGTGGCCGGCACGGAGGGCACGATCTGGACGAACCACTTCCTGCGCACCGGCTTCGAGATGTTCTCATCCGGCGAGGGCGGCGGCTACGTGGCCGAGAAGGCCGAGTCGGCGAGCGGCTGGCTCTTCCCCGTCGGCGACGAGGTGTCGGAGCTCGGCTACGTCGACATGTTCGCGGACATGTTCGACGCGATGGACCAGGGCCGCGGGCCGCGCGAGACGTTCTACGACGGCTACGTCGTGAACGCGGTGATGGACGCCTGCTACCGCTCCGGGAAGTCGCGCGCGTGGGAGCCGGTCGAGCTCGAGTGGCGCGGCGGCACGGCGCCCCGCCTCGCGCGCGAGAAGCGCACCTGGGACGGCAAGACGGTGATCAAGGAAGAGCAGATGCCGGACGGCCGCCGCAAGCTGATCGTGAAAGACGAGGCGACCGGCGAGTTCGCCGACGTTGTGACCGCAGGCTCTTAACAGGGACAGTCCCTGTTAAGACCGTGGTGGAGGCCTACGCGGTTTCCGTCGCGGCCTCTGCTTCGACGACCGGCTTCGGTGCCTGCGCTCGCCGGACGAGCAGCGCCGCTGAGCCCGAGCCGATCGCCAGCAGGACGGCGCCGATCAGGACGATCGTGTCCATGCCGCTGACGAACGCGGCCGGGATCGCGTCCAGCAGCCCCGCTTCGCCGTGCGCCGCTCTCGTGCCCGACGACGCGACCGCCGCCGACAGCGACGAGCCGTGGAGCCCGGCGCCGCTCAGGCTCGAGCCGATGCGGCTCTGGAGGATCGCGCCGAGCACGGCGACCCCGACCGCCAGGCCGGTGATCCGAGCGGTGTTGCTGATGCCGGCCGCCATCCCCGTCCGCGCCGGGTCGACGACCCGCAGCGCCGCACCCGCGATCGTCGGGTTCGCGAGCCCCGTCCCGATGCCGGCCACGATGAACCCGGGTAGCAGCGCGCCGTAGCCGGACGTCGGCGAGACGATCTCGAGCAGCACCAGCCCGGCGGCGACGGTCGCCATCGCGACCGCGAGCAGCGCCCACATGGGCTTCGTCTGCGCGAGGTTCCGGGTCGCGAGCGGAACGAGGAACACGAAGACCGTGAACGGCAGGAAGGCGAGCCCCGCCTTCAGCGGCGAGTACCCGAGCACGTCCTGAACGTAGATCGACAGGAACGGGAAGAGCGCGAACATCCCGGCGCCGATGCAGAACGTGGAGAGCTGGACGCCCACGAAGGCGGGGACGCGGAAGAGCGACACGTCGAGCATCGGCCGCTCCTGCCGCCGCTCGACGAGCACGAACACGACGAGCAGAACGGCCCCGGCAGCCAGCGCGCCGACGATCTGCGCGCTCCCCCAGCCCTCGCCGTTGCCGCGCAGCAGCCCGAAGACGACGAGGAACAACGCCCCCGAGAACAACACGAGGCCCGCGTAGTCGGTCCGGTCGGCGCGGGGGTCGCGCGACTCGCGCACCTTCATGAGCGCGACGACGAAGACCGCGACGCCGATCGGCACGTTCACGAAGAACACCCACCGCCAGCTCAGCCACTCGGTGATGATCCCGCCGACGAGCGGCCCGGAGGCGACGGCGAGGCCGATCGTCGCGCCCCAGATAGCGATTGCGCCAACGCGCTCGCGGCCCTGGTACTCGGCCCCGATGAGCGCGAGCGCGGTCGCGAACAGGGCGGCGCCGCCGACACCCTGGGCCGCGCGCGCGATGTCCAGCGACGCGATGTTCCACGCGACGCCGCACAGCAGGGAGGCGGCGCTGAAGAGCGCGACGCCGATCACGAACATCAGCCGGCGCCCGTAGCGGTCGGCCAGCGCGCCGCCCGTCAGGATCAGCGCTGCGAGGGTGATCGAATAGGCATCGACGACCCACTGGAGCCCGGTCAGGCCGGCGTCGAGCTCGCGCTGGATGCTCGGCAGCGCGACGACGACGATCGTGATGTCGACCAGCAGCATGAACGTCGTCGCGCAGACGGCGATCAACGTCCAGCGGCGGTCCTGGGGAGCGGCCGGCAAGGCGCGGAGGCTACTACCCGCCCCCGCGCCTCGCCAGACGAATTTCAGCCGTCGAACGAGGTGAGCGGCGTGCCGGTCTCGAGCAGTGTCTTCAGGCCGCTCAGGACCATCGTCCAGCCCTGGCCCGAGACGCCCTCGGCCGTCAGCGGCGACTCCTCGAGGCGGTCGTGGGTCACCGTGAGCAGGCAGTACCCGCCGTCCCGAGGCTCGATCTCCCAGGTCACCCGGCTCGCGGGCTCCTCGGCGACCTCGGGGCTGTAGCGCGACTTCCACGCGTGCACCATGCGGCGCGGCGGGTCGAACTCGAAGACCTCGTCGTCGCCCCACACGGACCCGTCCGGGCCGAGCGACTCGTAGTGGTCGGGGACGACGGTGATGCGCGCCCCGTAGAAGTACTGCTGCGTGAACTGCGGCGTCGTGATCGCCTCCCAGAGCTTCTCCGGCGTCGTGCGGATGAAGATCGAGTAGACCTGGGTGGCGAGTGCGGGAGCCGTCGTGGTCGTCATGCGTCCTCCTGTTCCAGCCTCGTCTTGAGCTCCGTGAGCGCCGACACGTGGCGCTCCGTGTACTTGTCGATCCAGCGGTCGTGGATCAGCCGGATCGGAACCGGGTTCAGGTGGTGCAGCTTCTCCCGGCCCGACCGGCGCGTGACGACGAGGCCGGCGTCCTCGAGCACCCGCAGGTGCTTCATGACCCCGAAGCGGGACATCTCCAGCTCGGACTCGAGCTCGGTGAGCGTGCGGCCGTCACGCTCGAAGAGCCGGTCGAGCAGGAAACGCCGCGTGGGATCGGCAAGCGCCCTGAACACCCGGTCGTCGTCGTGCATGGACCGATGTTATGTGACCAAAAGGTCACATGTCAAGACAGGGCCGCCACGAGCCGCCGCGCCTCCGCTTCCACGTCGGCGGCTCGCGTGAGCGCCGAGCCGGCGCCGACCGCGACCGCACCCGCGTCGAGGAACGCCCGCGCGTTTGACGCATCGATCCCGCCGGTGACCATCAGCGGGATCTCCGCGAATGGTGCCCGCAGCTCGCGCACGTAGCCCGGCCCCACGGCGCTGCCGGGGAAGAGCTTCACCAGCGCGGCGCCGAGCGACCACGCGAGCTCGACCTCGGTCGGCGTGAGCGCGCCGGGGATTGCGGGAACGCCAAGCGCGCCGCAGCGCTCGACCACGGCCGGGACCAGCGCCGGCGAGACGCAGGCCTCCGCCCCGGCCTCGACGGCGGCGTCGACCTGCGTGACCTGTCGCACCGTTCCGGCGATCACCGACACGTCGCCTCGCGCGCGCAGGCGCCGGATGGTCGCCACCGCGTCGTCCGAGTCGAGCGTGATCTCCACGACGCGGATGCCCCCGCGCACGAGCGCATCGACGGTGTCGTCGGGCCCTGCGACCCGTCGCAGGATCGCCACCAGCCGCTCAGCGCGGATCCGCTCCACCACCGACACGCGGCTGCGAGCATAGGCGCGCATGCCGACGGTCATCGTCACCGGGAACAGGGGCGGCATCGGCTCTGCCACCACGGCCGCCTTCGCGGACGCCGGCTGGGACGTGCGCGGGATCGAGGCGGAGGACGACCCCGCCGCGGTCTTCGCCGCCGTCGAGCGGCTGGACGCGCTCGTCTGCGCGCACGGCATCAGCGGCCGCCGGCTCGGCGACGGCCCCGTCGACACCTGCACCGAGGACGCGTGGACGGCCGTCCTCGACACGAACCTGAGCACCGTCTTCCGCTACTGCAAGCAGGCCGTCCCGCTCCTGCGCGCGGCCGGCAGCGGCGCGATCGTGACCGTCTCGTCGGTGCTCGGCCTCGTCGGCGGCGACCACGATTTCGCCACGCATGCCTACGCGGCCTCCAAGGCCGGGCTCATCGGGCTCACGCGCGCGATGGCCGTCACGTACGCCCCCGACGGGATCCGCTGCAACGTCGTCTGCGCCGGGCTCATCGCAACCCCGATGAGCACGCGGGCCCAGGAGGATCCCGGCATTCGCGCACGGCTCCCCGAGCTCCAGCCGCTGACAGCCGACTTCGGCCGCCCCGAGGACGTCGCCGGCGCGGCGTTCTACCTCGCCACGGCGCCGTTCGTGACCGGCGCGGTGCTCACGGTCGACGGCGGCTGGACAGCGCGATGACGCGCCGGGTCGGGCTCGACGTCGGCGGGACCAACGTGAAGCTCGTCGTCCTCGACGGCGACGAGGTCGTCGACCGCGCGACCGAGCCGACCGCCTCCGAGAAGGGGCCAGAGGCCGTCCTCGACCGCCTCGCCGGGCTCGCGCGGGAGGCCGGTCCGGCCGCCTCGGTCGGCGTCGCGTTCCCCGGGCTCGTCGACGCCGAGGGCCGCGGGATCCTCTTCCCGAACCTCGCCGGCGACTGGGCCGGACGGCCGATCCGTGAGCCGCTCTCGCGTGCCCTGGACCTTCCGGTCGGGCTTGTCAACGACGGCCACGCCTTCGCGCTCGCCGAGGCGCGTGTCGGCGCGGCGCGTGGCGCCGACGACGTGATCTGCATCGTGTGCGGCACCGGGATCGGCGGCGGGCTCGTCCTCGGCGGCCGACTGCACCTCGGCGTCGACGACCGAGCCGGCGAGATCGGCCACCACACCGTCGTGCTCGACGGGCCCCGCTGCAACTGCGGCAACACGGGCTGCCTCGAGATGCTTGCCGGCGCGAGGGCAATCGCGCGCGCCGCCGGACACGGAAGCTTCGACGAGGCCCTGGCCGCCGCGCGCGAGGGCGATGCCGCAGCCACCGAGGCGATCGAGCAGGCCGGTCGGCTCATCGGCGTCGCGATCGCAAACCTGACCATCTTCGTGGCGCCGCAGCGCGTCGTCATCGGCGGCGGCGTCGCCGAGGCGGGCGACCTCCTGCTCACACCGCTGCGCGCCGAGATCCAGCGCCGCGCGGCGAACGTCGCGCCGCTCGAGCACATCGAGATCCTGCGCGCGACGCTCGGGCCGGACGCGGGAGCAATCGGTGCCGCGCTGTTCGCGGCGGATTAACCTCATCCACGAAAGGAGGCGGCATGTACGCGATGGTGGTCAGGTTCGAGGATGGCCCGCAGGATCTCGAGGACGGGATCTCCCACGTGCAGGAGGAGGTGGTCCCTGTCGCCGAGGAGACGCCTGGCGTCGCCGGCTTCTGGCTCGTCGACCGCGAGTCGGGCGAGCGCCTCTCCGTCATGGTCTTCGAGGACGACTCGCGCGCCGACGCGGTCTTCGGTGCGGTCGGCGAGCGCCGCGCCGCGGACCCGGACCGCAACCGGCCGTCACCGGTCGGCTCGAAGCGCTACGAGGTCTACGGTCTCGCAGGGGTCACGACAGAAAGGAGCACGCATGGCGGGTAAGGCCGACTTCACCGAGGAAGAATGGGAGACGCTCCAGAAGGGCGTGACGGGCGCAGGGCTGCTCGTCGCAGTCAGCGACCGGAGCTTTTTCGACACGTTCGGCGAGGCGTCGACGATGGCGAAGCACCTCGCAGCGGGGCGCGAGAGCTCGAGCGCGCTCGTCCGCGATCTCGGCGCGACGACGAAGAGCTCGGGGTTCAGCATGCGCTCCTCGCCCGAGGAGCTCGAGCAGCAAACGCTCGACTCGATTCGCGCGGCGGTGCAGCTCGTCGAGCAGAAGGCGCCGGACGAGGTGAGCCCCTACCGGGCGTTCGTCACGGACGTGGCGCAGTCGGTGGCCGCGGCGAAGAAGGGCGTCTCCCCGGCCGAGGATCAGGAGCTCGGCAGGATCCAGGAGGCGCTCGGGGCGTAGGGCGCTGAACCCGAAAACTGGCGTCGGCGAGCAACCACTGTGACAATCACTCCAATGTCACAGCTCGCCGAGCCGCTTCCGAACGCGCGCGACGCCGCGGAGCGCCATGCCTGGCGCGAGGCCTACGACGCCTTCGGCGCCGCCGACCGCGCCGACCTGACGCCCGACGACCTCGAGGCCTTCGCCGATTCGGCGTGGTGGTCGGGCAGGATCGAGGAGGCGATCGCGCTCCGCGAGCGCGCGTACGCGGGGTTCGCGGCCGCCGGCGACCGCCGGCGGGCTGCACGGATCGCGCTCGCGCTGAACTGGGATCACGTCGGCCGCGAGGCCTACGCCGTCGCCGGCGGCTGGTTCGCGAACGCCGAGGCCATGCTCGCGGACGAGCCCGAGTCGAGCGAGCACGGGTTCCTGGCGCTCACGCGCGGCATGAACGCGCTGTTCGGCGGCGGCACCGTCGCCGAGGCGCTCGCGGAGATGGAGCGGGCGAAGGAGATTGCCCGGCGCTTCGGAGACCGCGACGTCGAGATGATCGCCGTCGTCGGCACCGGGCGAACGTTGATCCGCGGCGGCGAGGTCGAGCGCGGCCTCGCGATGGTCGACCAGGCGACCGCGTCTGCGGTCTGCGGCGACCTGCGGCCGTTCACGACCGGGCTCGTCTACTGCATCACGATCAGCACCTGCCAGGACCTCGGCGACCTGCGACGGGCCGCCGAGTGGACGGAGGAGGCGAACAAGTGGTGCGACCGCCTCGAGGTGTCCGGCTTTCCGGGCGCGTGCCGGATCCACCGGGCCGAGATCATGCGGCTCCGCGGCGACTGGGACGGCGCCGAGCGGCAGGCGCAGGCGGCGTGCGACGAGCTCGAGGACTTCCAGCGCCGTCTGACTGCGGGCGGGTACTACGAGATCGGCGAGATCCGCCGGCGCCAGGGCAACTTCGCGGCGGCCGAGGAGGCCTACGGGCGCGCGAACGAGCTCGGCCAGGACCCGCAGCCCGGCCTCTCGCTGCTCCGCCTGGCAAGCGGGCAGGTCGACGCCGCCGCGTCCGGGCTCCGGCGCGCCGTGGTCGAGGCGAAGCAACCGCTGCTCAGGCTCCGCCACCTGCTCGCACAGGTCGAGGTCGCGGTCGCCGCGGGCGATCTCGCAACCGCGAACGCGGCCGCCGACGCCGCCGAGACCATCGTGGACGCGTACAAGATCGGCGGCGCGCGGACGCCCGCATTCGACGCGGGCCTGCATCTCGCGCGCGGCCGGATCGTGCTCGCCGAGGGTGACGCCGAGACGGCCGCAGAGCTCCTACGCCGCGCTCGCGACGAGTGGCAGAACGTCGGGGCGCCCTACGAGACCGCCCAGGCGCGGCTCGCGCTGGGCACCGCCTTCCGGCGTGCAGGTGACGAGCCGAGCGCGACCGGCGAGTTCGAGGCCGCGCTGGCGACCTTCGAGCGGCTCGGCGCGCGGCTCGACGAGGCGCAGTGCCGCGACCTGCTCGGCCGCGTGGAGGCGTCGATGACGTTCCTCTTCACCGACATCGTCGACTCGACGAAGCTCCTCGGCACGCTCGGGGAGGAGAAGTACCGGCGCCTGCTCGCCCGCCATGACGAGGTCGTGCGCGAGCAGATCGTCATGGGCGGCGGCGCGGTGGTCAAGAACACCGGCGACGGCTTCTTCGCCTCGTTCGACGACGCCGGCGCGGCCGTCCGCGCGGCGATCGCGATCCAGAAGGCGCTCGCCGACGAGATCGTCGCGCCCGACGTGCGCATCGGCGCCCACAGCGGCGCGGCCTTCCGCACGGGCAGTGGCTACACCGACTACGGCGGCGAGACCATCCACCTGGCCGCGCGGGTCGGCGCCGCCGCCGGCGCGGGCGAGATTCTGGTCAGCCGCGAGTCGCTGGACGGCGTGGCCGGCGCGTTTCGGCTCTCCGAGCCGCGGGCGGAGATCCTCAAGGGCTTCGAGGAGCCCGTCGAGGTCGTCGCCGTCGACTGGCGTTAGACGAGGGCCGGGACCAGGACGAGGCGTGCGTTCGTCCGGCGTGTCCCGCTTGGAACGATGATCCGCGAGAGCAGCGTCTCGAAGCCCTTGGCGACGACGCGCACGTGGATGTGCGGCGGCAGGGCTTCGTAGGACACGGGGCGCGGGCTCTCGTAGCGGAAGCGGCCGGCCCGGTTGGTGAGCACGGTGGCACTCAGCTTGCGCAGGTAGACGCCCTTCGCGTTCGACTGCCAGAGCTGCACCTGGGCATTCGGGACGGGCTTGCAGCTGACGGCCGAGAGCACGACGCCGGTGAGCACGTGGCCGGTGCCGGTCTTCGCGCGGACGGGCGGCAGCCCCTGGCCGAACGGGCCGAAGCCGTCGTTCGGGGTGGCCGGGCACCCGCCCACGGACTGAGCCGGGGCAGCGCCGGCGGCCGTCGCGGCCGTGAGCAGGAGCACGAGCACGGCAAGGCGGCGCATACCCGCCAGTACTACCGCGAACGTCAATCGGATGCGAGCGCGAGCAGCTTCGTGACGGTGTTCCAGTTGCGCGCGGTGCCGACCGTGCCGAGGCCGTCTGCGATCAGCGCGGCCAGCTTCGAGCGCTGCAGTCCGTCGGGGTGCCAGCTGTAGACCTCCTGCCCGTGCAGGACCGCCCGCTCGCGGCCGAAGTCGTTCCCGAGCGCCTTCGCCTTCGCGGCCGTCGGCCTGTCGGCCAGGAAGGTGACGAGGTAGCGCGAGCCGTTCTTCGCGAACCTGGACAGCGGATTGCGGTCGACGACCTTCTGGAGCTGGGCGCGGCTGCGGACGATCACCCGCGTCTCGAGCCCGAGCCGCTCGGCGAACAGCCCTTCGAGCTCGCGCTCGAGCGCCCGGCCGGATTTCTTCGCGTCGAGCACCACGTTCCCGCTCTGGCCGTGCGTCACGACGTCCTCGAAGCCGTCCAGCGCCTCACGGAGCGCCGCCATCGCCACGCGCCGGTTCCTGCCGACGTTGATGCCGCGCAGGAGCACGACCTGCCGCGCCATCAGTCGGCCCGGACCGCGGCGTGGATCTCACGCGTCAGCGTGGCCACGCTCTCGGTCAGCTCCTTGTCCTGCCGCGTCAGGTCGGTGTTCGCCTCGAGCAACTGCCGGAGCTCGTCGGTGGTCCGCTTCACGAGGTTCTCGCGATCCGTCAGGTGGTGGATGACGCTGTCGCGGTGCTTCTGGTCCTTCTCGGCGGCGATCTTGTCGCGATCGGCCTGCCGCGTCTGCGCGAGCAGGATCAGCGGGGCGGCATAGGCGGCCTGCAGCGAGAACGCGAGGTTGAGCAGGATGAACGGATACGGGTCCCAGTTGAGGCTCAGGCCGACCGCGTTCAGCGTGATCCAGAGCACGACGAGGATGGTCTGACCGACGATGTACTGCGGCGTGCCAAAGAACCGGGCCGCGCCTTCGGCGTAGCGCCCGAATGCGTCCTCGCCGAACGCCGACTGCTGCGTCACCGCGCCGTATTCGGGGCGGCGTCGGCAAGCCCTCGTGGTATACCGGAGGTGCTATGCGCATGCTCGCCGTCCTCTGTCTGATCCTTGCCTCCGCCGCGGTGGCTGGAGGCGCGCGGCCCGCATCCGGACCCACGCTCGCGCAGCTCGCCGGAGCGCACGTTGTGATCCGCATGCGCGGCCCGGTGCCGAGCGCGGAGCTGCTCGCGCGCATCAAGCGCGGCCAGGTCGGCGGCGTCGTCCTGTTCGCGAACACCCTCCCGCCCGGCGGCCCGCTGCCGCTCGTCCGGCAGCTGCAGGCGGCCGCACGTGCCGGCGGCCAGCCGCCGCTCCTGATCGCAATCGACCAGGAAGGCGGCGGCGTGAAGCGGCTGCCCGGCCCGCCGACGGAGGCGCCGAGCCAGATGCGCACGACCTCCGATGCGCTCGCCCAGGGCCGGGCGACGGGTCGCTATCTGCGCGCGTTCGGCATCGGCGTCGACCTGGCGCCCGTCCTAGACGTGCCGGTCTCGCGCTACGCCTTCATCTACTCGCGCGCCTTCTCGACCGACCCCGCGGCGGTGAGCGCGAACGGCGTCGCCTTCGCGCAGGGGCTCGTCGAGGCCGGCGTGGCGTCGACGGCGAAGCACTTCCCGGGGCTCGGCCGGCTCGGACGCAGCACGGACTACGGGCCCGGGAAGGTGACGGTGTCGCGCAGCCCGCTCGCAGCGCGCGACCTCGCACCGTTCCGGGCGGCGATTGCGGCCGGCGTGCCGCTCGTGATGGTCGGCACGGCCGTCTACCCGGCGTACGACACGGTCCCTGCCGCGACCTCGCCCGCGATTGTGAACGGCCTGCTCCGTGGAGCCCTCGGCTTCCGCGGCGTGGCGATGAGCGACGACCTCGCGACGCGGGGTGTCAGCCCGTGGTTCGACGCCGGGGAGGCGACCGTCCGCGCCGTCGGCGCCGGCATCGACCTGGTGTACGTCGCGGGCAACGGCGGCAGCGGCGGCGCCACGGTCGGCGAGCAGGCGTACGCGGCGCTGCTGAAGGCGGCAAAGAGCGGACGGCTGAGCTCGTCGGCGCTGCGGGCGTCGTACGACCGCATCGTGGCGCTCCGCCGCCGCTACGACTGAGTCGGCCTCGCCAGCTCGCGCAGGGCAGCGCTCACCCAGTCGTCCTCGTGCGTCCGCCAGAACCGATCGGTGTGCCCGCCCTCATACTCGGCGTACGCGTGCCTGATCCCGGCCGCCGTCAGCGTGCTGTCGAACGCGCGGTTGTCGTCGAGGAAGGTCGGGTCGTTGGTGCCGACGAAGTGCCCGTAGTGGGTGTTCGGGTAGCGGGCGAAGATCCGCTTGAGCCTGGGCACGAGCGCGTCCGCGTCGGCCCAGTCGTTCGCATCCTTCGAGCCGAGGTCGAGCCGGGCCGTTCCCGCGGGATTGGTGGCGTGGAAGTAGCCGCTCCACGACTGGATGACCGAGTAGACGGACGGGCTGTGGATCGCGATCAGCGTGGCGCCGTACCCACCCGCGGAGATCCCGATCAGCGCGCGGGCGCGGCGCTCGGGGATCGTGCGGTAGCGGCTGTCGATGACGCGGACGAGCTCGTGCGCGGTAGCCGTCTCCCAGTTGCGGCCCCGCCCCCGGTTCGCCCACTCCGGGTCGGTGTCGCCCTTGCGCGCGCCCTGCACGCCGACGACGATTGCGCGCATGCCCGAGTGCGCGACCGGCCGAGTGATGAAGCCGATGCTCTTATAGGCGTCGGCGGTGGCAGGCAGGCCGTGCAGGAGGTAGATGACCGGGTAGCGCTTGCCGCCCGAGCCATAGCCGGCCGGCAGGTACACGCGGTAGTGGCTCGTGCCGCGCAGCGCTTTCGAGGCGTAGGAGCCGTCGATCATGCGTGGCGGCGAGAGCGACGCGGCGCTGCCTCCGCCGCACCCACTCAGCGCGGCGAGCAGGAGCGCCAGGACGAGGGCTCGACGGCGCACGGCGCCGGCGACGGTAGTGGGCGCGTGTTGGGAACACACTGCTCTCCGCATTAACTTCTTGCATTTAGCCGTGCGGTTAATTAGCGTTCAGGCTAAATGAACCCCGACCCGCTCAGCCGCACGTTTGCCGCCCTCGCCGACCCGACCCGCCGGGCGATCCTGGCGCGGCTCGTCGAGGGCGAGGCGACGGTCAGCGAGCTCGCCGCCCCTCACGCGATGAGCCTGCCGTCCATCTCGCGGCACCTGAAGGTGCTCGAGCGCGCCGGGCTGATCGTGAAGGGCAAGTCGGCCCAGTGGCGCCCGCGCCGGCTCGAACCGGCGCCGCTCGCCGCGGCCGACGAGTGGATGGCCCCCTACCGCCAGTTCTTCGAGGCGCGCCTCAGCCGCCTCGAGCGCCAGCTGAGAGAGGAGCATCGATGAGCCGTGAGTTCACCCTGACCTGGACGCTCGACGCGCCTGCCGCGGACGTGTTCCGGGCGTGGACCGACCCCAAGCATCTGGACTGGTTCTACAACGACCAGCAGCCGATCCCGGACGAGCCGATCGAGATCGACCTCCGCGTCGGCGGCGCGTGGCGCCAGCACATGGTCATCGACGAGCGCACCGCCTATGTCACCGGCGGCGTGTACCGCGAGATCGTCCCGGACGAGAAGCTCGTCTTCTCCTGGGGCGCGGCCGGCGGCTGGCCGGCGCTCGACCCCCAGCGTCTCGACGACAGCCCTCTCGTCACGTGCTGCTCTCGCGCCTTGGCGCGCGGACGCAGCTGACCCTCCACGTCGAGCTGCCCGCGTCCTTCGGCGACGAGGGCATGCCCGAGGGCTCGTTCGGACACATCGAGTCCGGCTGGCGCGACACCGTCGACCGTCTCGCGGCCGGCCTCGCGCTCACGGGCTCTTCAGCGCCCCGACCGTGACCATCACGGTTACCTCGGCCGGGACGCTGCTACGCTCCTGCGACTATCTGAGCGAGTACCGGATGCGCACCACGCGCCTCCCTGCCCGTTCTTGAGCAGTGGAGGAGGTGTTTCTATCCATGGCAACCGGAACCGTTAAGTGGTTCAACGCCGACAAGGGGTACGGGTTCATCACCCCCGATGAAGGCGGCAAGGACGTGTTCGTCCACCACAGCGCGATCGAGGGCGAGGGCTACAAGACCCTCGCCGAGAACGCGAAGGTGTCGTACGAGCCCGCCGAGGGCGCGAAGGGCCCTGAGGCGAAGAGCGTCACGCTCGCGTCCGCCTAGTCACCGCAGGCGGCAACTGCCGCGGCTCGCCGGCCCGGCAGTTGCCGCCTGTGCATCACTACGCCAGGAGGCTCGATGGCGACGAGGAACGCCCAGACGCAGGCAAAGCGAGCACGGGAGCTCGCCCTGCGCGAAAAGCGCGAACGCAAGCGTGAGAAGAAGGAAGCACGGCGCGCCGGCGTCGAAGACCCGGACGGGCTCGTGGAAGCCGCCGAGGACCCGGATGCCATTGCCGTCGAGGGAGCGCCGGCCGATCCGGCCGAGTGACCTGATGCCGCCTACCCTGTGGCGGAGCATTCGTGACCGTCTCGCCGCCGCTACAGATCCGCACCAGAAGACCGCCGCCTAGGAAGCGCTCGCACCGCGGCCGCTGGATTGCCCTCGCGGTCGTGGTCCTGGTGCCGGTGGCCGCGGCTGCGGTCGTCTGGGCGTTCTCGGGCGCCAGCCTTGCGGCCGACCGCTCTGCACTCGGCCGCGTCGAGCTGCAGCCCTTTGCCGGCCGGCTCGTCAGCGTCCGTGCCCTGGCGGCGAACGGTCGCGTGATCCCGCTCACCGTCTCGCATGGACGGATAACCCCACGGAGGCGGATCGCGCCCGGCGAGCGGATCACCCTGTCCGTCGTCGTCCGGCGGCCCGGATGGGCGAGCTGGGCACTTGGCGCCGAGCGGCGCGAAACGCTGACGGTCGAGGCGCCGACCGCGCACGTGGCCGACCGCTGGGTGACGGTTACACGGGACGGGCACGCGCAGGTGCGATTCGACACGCCGATCGACCGCGTGTCCCTCCCGCGCGCCGCGGTGGCCGGCCGGACGGTGACGCTGCCGACGAAAACGGCAGCGGGCGCGATCGAAGTCGCAGCGGCGGCGCGGCCGTGGGAGACCCTCGGCGCGCCCGTGCGCATCACCTGGTTCCCGCGGGCCAACCACCCGGTCGTCCTCGCCGCGCCCGGGCCGAACGCGCGCGCCAACCCGCTCGCCCCGATCCGGCTCACCTTCTCGAAGCCGGTCTCGCGGGTGCTCCGCGGGAAGGAGCCGACGCTCGTGCCGTCAGTGCCCGGCCGCTGGACGACCCCGGACGACCACACGCTCCTCTTCCAGCCCGGCGGCAACGGCGCGCCCTTCAACTCCGACCTCGCCGTCCGCTTCCCGTCGGCGGTCGCGGTCATGGGCGCCCACAGCGCGGCGCACGTCACGAAGAGCTTCCACCTGACGGTCGCGCCTGCGTCCTTCCTGCGCCTGCAGCAGCTGCTCGCACAGGAGGGCTACCTGCCGCTCGACTGGACGCCGGCGGCGCCCGGCGCGCCACAGACGATGCGCACCCAGCTCGCCGCCGCGGTCGACCCGCCTGATGGTCATTTCGCGTGGCGATACCCGCAGACACCGCACGAGCTCCAGGCGCAGTGGAAGACGGGTGAGCCGAACGAGATCACTCGGGGCGCCGTGATGATGTTCCAGGACGAGCACCACCTCGTCGTCGACGGGATCGCCGGCCCGAAGGTGTGGCACACGGCGCTCGCCGACGCCGTCGCCGGCAAGCGCCGAACCGACGGCTACAGCTACGTCTACGTCCATCGGAACCTGCCGCAGCTCCTGACGCTCTGGCACAACGGCCAGACCGTGCTGACGTCGCCCGGCAACACCGGCGTCCCTGCCGCACCGACCGCGCTCGGCACGTTTCCGGTCTTCGAGCACATCCCGGTCGGGACGATGAGCGGGAACAACCCCGACGGGTCGCATTACAACGACCCCGGGATCCGCTGGATCAGCTACTTCCACGGCGGCGAAGCCCTGCACGCGTTCACCCGCGCGTCGTTCGGGACGCCGCAGAGCCTCGGCTGCGTCGAGCTTCCGCTCGACACCGCGGCGAAGGTCTGGCCCTACACCCCGATCGGGACGCTGGTCACGATCGAGGACTAGCTCGGGTCGCGCGTCGTACCACGCGCTGACCGCGCGCTGCCGCGGCGCCCGCCCGCGCGGTCGGGCCCGCCACGACCCGGATCACGCGGCGGCCCCGGTCTCAGGTGCCACCGTGCCCACCCGCGCGGCTCACCCTCCTCGCGGTTCCGCTCGTTGCGAACGACCCACACGATCACGACGATCACCCAGACCAGCGCGAACGGGAAGAGGACCACGATTCGAGGGTAGCGCAGGTAACTCGCCGCCAGAGGACATCGAGGGCCGGGCGGAACTGCAGCAGAAGAGTAGGTTCGGGGCCAGGGGTCCTGGCCGAAAGGAGGCGGCGGTGACCGAGGGGAAGCAAGTTCTGCAGCAGGCGATCGAACGCTGGAACGCGGCCGACCGGGACGGGTGGGCCGCCCTCTACACCGACGATGTGGTCTACGAGGCGCCTGGCGGCGCCCGCATCTCGGGACTGTCGGATCTGAAGGAGCAGTACTTCGACGCGCTTCTGACCGCAGCTCCCGACCGTAGCAGCAAGGACGTTGTCCTCTTCGCCGAGGGCAATCACGTTGTCGAGGAGGCGCGGTATACGGGCACGCACACGGGGCCGTGGCGTAACCCGGGCGGCGCGGAGGTTCCAGCGACGGGCAAGACGCTGGACTTCCCGTTCGTTGGAGTCTTCCGGGTCGACGACGGCAAGATCTGCGCGATCCGCATCTACTACGACCAGATCGAGGTCTTCACGCAACTCGGGCTGATGCCCGGAGCATCGTCGAGCTAGAGAGCCGGCCGAGAGCCGAGTCCGCGTCGCCTTCCGAGATCGCCTTCGTCCACCGTTCGACGACGCGCTTGATCTCCTCGGACGGCTCCACGTCGCCGAGTGTCCTCGACCGAGTGTCCGTGTGCAATGTCGGCTGGAGTCCTACGACCTCGGCTCGACGACCCTGGTCACGACCCAGCGGTGCTTGCCGATCTTGCGGTCACGGACGAAACCGAGTCTCTCGTACGTCGAGAGGGCGCCGTTGAAGAGGAAGCCGGCCGGCACCGAGCCGGCGTCCTCCGGGTATCCCTCGACAGTCCCCCCGCCCAGGCCCGCGATGAGGTCGACTGCGCCGGCGAGCGCCGCGGTTGCCGCGCCCTGACGCCGGTGCCCCTTCCCGGCGTAGCAACACGCGATCCGCCAGTCCGGTGGGCTCGTCTGACCCTTTTCGTACGCGGCGCGGCTCTTGATCCGGGGCACCTCGCCGGGCACGCCGAACTGGCACCACGCCACGCAGTCCTCCCCGTCGAACACAAGCGCCGCATGGGCCGTTCCCGCCCGAACACGCTCGAGCTTCCGCTCGCGGTTCACTGCCGGCGTGGTTTCCTTGTTGACCCCTTCGGGGTGGAACCCCATGCACCAGCAGCCGCCGAAGACGCCGTTGTTGCGCTCGACCAGTGCGGCGAACGCGGCCCATGTCGACTCGTCTAGAGCCTTGACCGTGTACGTCGGTTCCGTAATGGGGCCCAGCCTAACCGCGGCGGGGAACTTGCCAGGCGGGGGGCACTAGGATCGGCCGGCGTGAGCGAGGTCGTCATCGTCACCGGATCGTCCAGCGGTATCGGCCTTGCGGTTGCGGAGCGGTTCGCCGGCGACGGCGCCGCGGTGATCGTCAACTCGTCTCGCTCGGTCGAGGAGGGAGAGATGGTCGCCCGCTCGCTCCCGGAAGCCGTGTACGTGCAAGGTGACGTCTCCCGTGAGGAGGACGCGCGACGGCTGGTCGCAACCGCGCTGGAGCGGTTCGAACGGCTCGATGTCGTCGTCAACAACGCGGGCACGACGAGACGCGTGCCGTTCGCCGACCTCGAGGGCGCCGACGATGAGTTGTGGCGACGGATCCTGGGCGTCAACCTGATGGGCCCCTGGTACCTGAGCCGTGCTGCGGTACCAGCGTTACGCGAGGCGAAGGGAGCGATCGTCAACGTGGGATCGGTCGCGGGGATCATCGCGGGTGGGAGCTCGCTGCCCTACGCGGTCTCGAAGGCGGCGCTGCATCACCTGACGCGCACCCTTGCGCAGGCGCTGGCTCCCGACGTGCGGGTCAACGCCGTCGCACCCGGGCTGGTGGAGACCCCGTGGACGGCCGGATGGGAGGCGAACGAGGCGATCGTCGCCCGGACACCCCTTGGTCGCGCGGCGACGCCCGCGGACATCGCGGACGTTGTCGTCTCGCTCGCTCGCACGCCGTTTGCGACGGGCCAGGTGGTCGTCGTCGACGGCGGGCTGACCCTCACGTGAGAGCAGATCTGCCGCGTCGCTCCGCCTGGCGCGTCGTGCCGCTGCGGTCGGTCAGCTCGATTGTTGCTCGCTGAGCGGGACCTGTGTCGAATCGGGCTGTCGCCGTTCGTGGAGAAGGTGGACGGTGGCCGCAGGAGTCATCCTGGCAAAGGAGGAGACATGACCGACTACCTCATCGCTTTCAACGACGAGTGGGTGCCCGACCACACGGTCGAGGAGCTGCGCGAGAAGTCCAAGGCTGTCAGGGCGTTGCGGGCAGAGATGAAGGCTGCAGGGGTCCTCATCTACACCAACGGCCTGGACGACGCTGCCCCTGTGTTCAGTGTCGATGCGTCGAGCGGCACGCCGCTGTTCACTGACGGTCCGTACGCCGAGACCAAGGAGCACCTCGGCGGCTTCGCCGTCGTGAGTGTGGCCGACGAGGAGTCGGCGCGGCTGTGGGCGGGAAAGATCGCGGTGGCCTGCGGTTGGCCGCAGGAGGTGCGACGCTTCCGAGTCCCTATGCAACTTCCAGAGATTTCGTGACGAAGCCGGCACTACGTGCCGCTGCGGGTCGCGCCGACCCTACGCGCGCTCGAGTTTGGCGGGAAGGCGCAGGGCCGCTACGAGACCGATGAGCCCGAACGCGGCCAGGACGATCATCGCGACTGCATACGACCGCGTTCCGAGCGCGACGACCGAGACGAGGATCGTGCCGGCGATCGCGGTGCCGAACGTCGACCCCAGGTTGGAGACGCTGCGCGAGAGGCCCGAGATCTCGCCCTGCATCTCTTCGGGGAAGCTCGACTGGACGACGTTGACCGACGGGGTCAGCATCGCGCCGAGACCGAGGCCGATGAGCAGAAGTCCCGGCACGAACGCGACGACCCGCGACGAGGAATGGACGAAGGCGAGCAAGAGCCCGATCCCGCCGAGCGTGACGAGGAAGCCCGCCACGATCAGCGTCTTCTGGGCGTACTTCTTCGCGAGACGCTGCGCGGCGAACGACGAGACGAGGACACCGACGGTTGCTGCGGTGAAGACGACGCCGGTGCCGATGGCGCTGTAGCCGCGAACCTCTTGCAGGAAGACGGAGACGACGAACGAGACGCCCATGAGCAGAAGCCACTGCATGTTCTGCGTGACGAGCGCGAGGTTGCAGGTTCGGTTCCTGAACAGCCTCGTCGACAGCAGCGGCTCCTTCCCGGCACGCTCGCGCGCACGAATGTAGAGGAAGAACCCGATCAGGAAAGCGACTCCGAGCACCAGGCAAGCGACGAACAGCGCGTTGTTGGTCCCAGCCTGCAGGATCCCGAAGACCACGAAGAGCATGCCGACCCCCGACAGAACGGCCCCCACGCCGTCGAACGGACGCGTTGGGTCCGGCGGCAGGGGATCAACGAGGCGACGGCTGAGAAGCAGGATCGTCGCCACGACCAGGGCCTGGAAGATGAACGCGGCGCGCCAGCTGATTCCCGTGGTGATCACGCCGCCGATCAGCGGCCCGGCCGCGGCGCCGATGCCGCCCAGACCGCTGATCGCGCCGAACGCCCAGGCACGGGAGGTGAGATCGCTGAACCACAACGTCGCGAGGATGTACACGGGCGGGATCAACAGCGCGGTCCCCACCCCTTCGAACACCGAGTTCCCGATGATCAGCACGCCGAGGTTCGGCGAGGCTGCACTCAGCAGGGCGCCCGCGCCGTACAGCGTGAGACCCCACATGAAGCACCGCTTCCGACCCCAGCGGTCGGTGAGCTTGCTGCAGGGGATCATCAGGATCGCCATGATCAGGAGGAAGAGGGTGATCGCGGTCTGGACGCCCTTCACGGTCGTGTCCAGGTCGTCGCTGATATCCGTGATCATCACGTTCATGTTCGAGCCGGCGAAGCTGCAGATGAACTGAGCGAGCGCGAGCGGGAGGATCAACCTCCGCGCGGAGACACCGCCGCGATCCGGAACCAGCGCGTCGCCGGCCGCGACGGAGTAATCGGTCACGACGTGTCGCTCTGTTCGCCGACGACGGAGGCCCGGCCGGTCAGTTCGACGACCATTGGACGAAACGTATCCGACCAAACGCGCCGCCTACGGAACGCGGCCCTGCTCGAAGCTATTTCGGAAGTCCGGTAGCGGTTGTGGCTGGTTGACGACGTCGAGTTAAGGGCGCGGGGTCACGGTTCGGATCCCGGCGGTCGCCATCGCCGAGAGAAGGCGCTCGTCATATGCAACGACCGCGCCAAGGGCCTCCCCGAGACGCGCATGCGACATGGATCGCGTCGTGCGATCGCAACTCGACCGGGTCGACACCGGCGGCATGACGGGATCTCGATCCGGTAGCGGTTCGGTTGCTTGTCAGCCTCATGCCCCGCCCTTACCCGGGCGCTTCGTAGTCCACTCGGCAGGACTTACGACCGGAGCGGTCGATCAACTCAGGTCAGCCGTCCGGGACCGCTTCACCGAGATGGCGCGCCGAGAGACATGGCCGAATCGGCGGCTTGCGGGGGACCGCGCCCAGCGCTGATGCTCTTGTCATGCCCGAACCGATGATCGAACGCGCCGAGGTCATTGCCCTACTCTTCAACGTGAGCGACATCGTCGCGGCGCTGGAACGGATTGAACGACTGCTGGAAGAGGACGATGGCGAAGAAGAAGCTGACGAAGGCTGAGCGAGCCGAATGGGAAGCGCAACGCGCGCAGATGCGAAGGAACGCTGAGCGGACGCGCGAGCTCGCGGAGCGCGCGCAAGCGAAACTGGAAACAGAGGGCCGCAGCCGGTAACGGACAGCGAGCCTGCGGCGAAAAAGCGTCTCGCTTTGCCAGTGCCTATCGACCGGAGCGGTCGATGAGTTCGATCCGATACCCGTCCGGATCGTTGACGAAGCAGAGCCGCGATCCCCCCTCGCGGACGCGGTACGGCTCCCGCTCCGGTGTGATGCCCTGGCCGGCCAGCTGCTCGAGCGACGCGTCCAGGTCGTCGACGGCCAGCGCGATGTGACCGTAGGCGGTGCCGAGCTCGTACGTGCGGCCGTCGCGGTTGTACGTCAGCTCGAGCACGTTCTCGTCGTCGCCGAGCGAGTAGAAGTAGTTCGTCGCCTCGACCTCGCCGTTCCGGACGATGTCCATGTCGCGGCTGAAGCTGAAGCCGAGCGCCTCGTAGAAGCGCCGGCTCGCCTCGGGATCGGTGATGCGCACCATCGTGTGGAGGAAGCTCGCCATGGCGGCATCCTGCCAGCCGCGCCGCAGCCCGGCGTGGGCAACGGCGCGGCTGGTTGCGATGACTACGTGACGCGCAGCCCCTGGAGCACCGCGTCCACGCGCTCGAAGCCCGCTTCGGCTCCGGCCTCGACGCCGTACTGCATCGTCGTGTCGCGCTGCTCGGTCGTGGCGAAGTGCATCGTCTGTATGAGCTTCGTCTGACCACCGACGTCCTCGAACTCGAGCGTCTGCAGGTGATCCTGGAAGGTCTGCACGAGGCGACCCGGCGGCTCGACCTCGCGGTACTCGCCCTCGACCTGGCCGTACGCGGTGCGGAAGCGCCAGCGACCCCCGGGCCGTACATCCATCTCCTCGACGACCGTGCCGTCGCCCCACCACTCGGGGATCAGCGCCGGATCCGTCCAGACGCTGAAGACGTGCTCGCGTGGGGCGTCGAATACGCGCTCCACGCGGATCTCGAGCTCGTTCGGGGTCGTTACCTGCGTCTTCATCGTTCTCCTTTCGTGCGTTCGACGACATGCGCGAAGCGGTCGAGCCGCTCCAGCCACGCGGTGATTCCCTCGAAGGCGTAGGGCGCAAGCGTGCAGCGGCGCGCACGGCCGACCTTCTCCGTGAGGACAAGGCCGGCGCCCTCGAGGACGAGGACATGCTTCTTCATCCCGGTCAACGACATGTCGAACGGCTTTGCGAGCTCGCTGATCGTCGCCGGGCCGAGACCGAGCCGCTCGAGCACGGCACGTCGCGTCGGGTCGGCGAGAGCTGCAAACGCCTTGTCCTCATACTGAACCATTCGGTTCAGTATACAGAACATGCGGCTTCCCGATCTCGAGTTCATATACGAGGCGTGTGCGGGCGCCTGGGCGAGCGCCTCTCGCCCGAGGGCGGCCTTTCTCGTTCGAACGCCGACGGGTCCGGCCGCGCGATTTCGTAGGGAGTTCCCGCCTATCCGCCTCGGGAGCACGGGGCTAGCGTCGATCACCTCGAACGAACATCTGACGCTGGAGGGAAGACTCATGCGCAAGAGACACAGCATCCGGACAGCCGCGGCGATCGCGACCGGGGCCGTCGCAGCGGCGATGCTCATCGGCCAGCTCTCGTCGACCGCCCGAGCGGCGAGCACCTCGCTCTCCGGCAGTTGGTCGGGGAAGTACAGCGGCGCCTACAAAGGCACCTTCAGCCTGCACTGGACACAGTCGCGATCGCAGCTGAGCGGAACGATCAGGCTCTCGGGCACGAGCGCGCCGCTCGGCCTCAAGGGCACGGTGCACGGCAGCAGCATTCAGTTCGGAACCGTCGGGGGCCCGGGGATCACGTACACGGGGTCCGCGTCGGGCAGGTCGATGTCAGGCCGCTACCGGACGCCGGGCGGCGGCGGCCCGTGGAGCGCGCACAGGACCTCATCCTGAACACGAGCCCCCGCTCGGGACGTCCCGGGCGGGGGCTCATGCCCTCCCCAGGCAATGGATGCGCATGGCTCCCGGCTTCGCATAGCCGCCCCCGACCGCGAGCGCCGCCGTGGCGGCTACCGGAGCTCCTCCGTATCGATCTGGACCGTCTCGACGATGCGGTCGAACGGAATCGCCGCGCGCTCGGCGACGAGCCGCACTGCGGCCGCGCCGCCCCCGAAGCGGCAGAGCACGACCTCGTCCACGCGCATGAGGATCGAGCCGAGGTACTGGACGGGCTCACCGGCGCGCGACGCCTCCTCTGCGGAGGCGGCAGCGCGCCGGTCGAGAGCGCCGAGATCCAGCTCTGTCACACCCGGCCAGAAGCACTCGGCGACGAACGTTCCCTCGGTCATGCCGCCGAAGGTACGGCGGGCCCCGCCGCGACATAAGCGGGGAACCCCTACGGAATCGCCTGTCGCTCCCGCGCGTCGAGTGCCCGCGTGAGTTGTGCGCGCGCCCTGATCCCGAGCTTGCGGTACACGCGCCCGAGGTTCGCCTCGACCGTCTTGCGGCTGACGAACACCTCCGCGGCGATCGCGTCGTTCGTAAGGCCGGCCGCGGCCAGACGCGCGATGCGAAGCTCGGTCGGCGTTATATCGGCCGGCGCCGAGCGCGTCGCGGTTCGCGCGAACTCCTCCCGCGCGCGCTCGGCCCACGGTCGCGCGCCGAGCCCGTCGAACAGCTCGGCGGCCCGTGCGAGCAACTCGCGTGCATGCCGCTTCTGCTTGAGACGGCGCCGTACCTTCCCGGCCGCGAGCAGCGTCCGCGCGAGCTCGAACGGCATCGGACAGGCGTCGTGCTCGTCGAGCGCTCGATCGAGCGCGTCGGCAGCGCCGTCCAGGTCGCCTTCGGCGGCCAGCACCAGACCGCGGCAGCGCGCGCCGACTGCGAGGCTCCACGGGATCCGAGAGCGCGCGGCCGCCGCTTCGAGAGCCGCGAGCACCGAGCGCGCGCCGTCCACGTCACCTGCGCCCACCGCGGCCTCGATCGCGTCGCCTTCGATGCGCCAGATCGCGGGCTCGCGGAACCCGATCCGCTCCCGCGCCGCCACGGCCATGCCGAGACGCCCGGCGGCCGCGGGGTAATCGCCGGCGGCCAGCTCTGCGAGACCGACGATGCGCTCCCACAGCATCCGTACGACAGGCTCATCCGCTCCGGCGGCCGCGCGTGCATCCACGGGCCGCCCGAGATGGGCGTCGACATACGCGCGCCACAGACTCCCTCCCGTGTCGACACCGGTGAGCGAGAACTGCTCCTGCGTGCGATCGGCTAGCTCCGAGGCGAGCTCCCAGTTGCCCGACCAACATTCGAGCAGCGTCCGGTTCAAAAGGATGTTGAAGAGCGACGAGTCGTCGCCCTCGTCCAACGCGGCATTCTCGGCCACATGCAGATGACCGCGCGCGCCGTCGAAGTCGTCGACGTACCGCAGCCACTGTCCGAGCTTGAAGACGACTCGCGTATCGACGGCCGCAGGCGGTGAGGCCGTTTCGAGCTCGAGCGCGCGCTCGGCGGATCCACGGTCGAGCCCGTCGCCGAGGAAGAGATCGGCGCGCACGCGCGCGCCGAGGGCAAGCGCCACGAGGGAGGGATCCTCCCCGCCTTCGAGGAGTTCGAGAGCGGCACGCGCGGCCTCGGACGCCCGCAGCAAATCGCTTGTGCCGGCCCACATCGCGATCGCCGCCAGGCAGCGCGCCCGAAGGACCTGGTCACTCGCCTCACGCAATGCCTCCTCGGCGTGGGCGACGGCGACCGTTTCGCCGGCGCGCCAGTACTCGATCTCGGCGAGAGCGAGCAGCGCTCGCGCACGCGTGTCGCCGCGACAGGAAGCGGCGAGCCCCTCGAGGATCGAGCTCGCCCGCTGGAAGTCCCCTGCGAGGTGCAGGTGGTCGGCGAGAACGAGCCGGCGCTCGTCGCTTCGTGACGGATCGAGGCGCAGCGCGAGCTCGGTCAGCTCGGCTGCACTGTCGGGTGCGCCGCGTTCCCGAGCGTTCTGTGCGGCGGCATCGAGCACCCGCGCCGCCTCGGGATCCGGAGGGATGGTCGCGAGCGCGACGTGGCGCGCGCGCTCCTCCAGGTCGCTCACTGCTTCTGCGAGCCGGCCGTGAACCGCGCGCAGCTCGGACGGGGACGCTGCGCCGTACACCGCGGCTGCGAACAGGGGATGCGTGAACGCAATGTGGCCGTCTGCTTCGATCGTGACGAGCCCCGCCCGCTCGGCAGGCGCGAGCGCGACCGCGTCGACCGCGCCGGGTCGCGGCCGCGCGAGTGCCGACGCGGTGAGCAGCGCGCCGCGCGTCGCCGCCGGGAGCGAGGCGATGCGCCGGGCGACGAGCGTGCGGAGATCATCGGGCACCGGCAGCGGCGCAGACGGCCCGAGGCCGCCGTCGGCGAGCAGCCGCGCAATCTCGAGGGCATAGAACGCGTTGCCGCGCGACGCCTCGGCGAGCCGGACGAGCACGGGCCGCGGCAGTGCCAACTCCAAACGGTCGACGATGATCCGCTGCAGCGCGGCGACGGAGAGCGGTCCGACGGGCAGCCGGCGGAGGCGCGCGTCGTCGATTGCCACGACGAACCCGGGCCGTGCCGCGTCGGAGCGCAGCGAGACGACGACCCGAAGCGGCGCGCCCGCGAGGCGGCGGACGGCGAACTCGAGCGCGGCGGCGGTCGGCGGATCGAGCCATTGCGCGTCGTCCACCGCGAGCAGGACCGGGGCGCGGCGCGCCAGCTCGCGCAGGATCGAGAGCAGGGCCGTGCCGACGAGGCGGCGGCTCGGAGCGCGGCCGGCGGCCGCGCGCAGGAGCGCGACGTCGATCGCGTTCCGCTGCGGCGGCGGCAGCGGCGCAAGGATTTCCTCTCCGACCCTGTCGAGCAGGTCGCCCAGTGCGGCGAAGGCAAGCCGCGCCTCCGACTCCGCTGGCCGCGCGGCCACGACACGGAGCCCGCGCGCCTCGCCGCGCCGCACCGCCTCCTGCCACACGGTCGTCTTGCCGATCCCAGGCTCCCCGACGACCTCCAGCGCGGCGAGTGACGGCTCGGCATCGCCGAGAAGCTCCTCGACGGCAGCCAACTCCGCCTCGCGCCCAACGAGGACAGTCACGCAGGGAGCGTACGCCGCGCCGTGTCGCCGTCGGAACTGTCGGACATTCGCGGTGGCTCGGTACTGCTGGCGATGGCCGGTGGGGAACCGCTCGTCTCGCTCCGAGGCGCCAGTGCCGGGGCCGTCGCCAGTGCGACCCAGTCGCGCTATGGCTGAGGCCTTCCGTCAGCCGTAGGTCGACCGCCCCGCCAGAATGGAGGCGTTCGGCGGGTAAGGCTCGAGGTCGTCGACGAAGCCGGGCTGTGAGGCCACGCGGCCGAGCCACGCTTCGAACGCCGGATACGCAGACGTGTCGATGTCGATCTCGCCGGCGAGGTGCGCGTACGCGTAGACGGCGATGTCCGCAATCGTGTACCGGCCTGCGGCGAGGAAGTCGCGCTCGGCGAGGTGCCGCTCGAGCGCCGCCAGCACCTCGAACGCATCCTCCCGCCGCTCCAGCGCCGGCGCGCTGTCGGGCGCGAAGCGCCCGGTGACGAGCCGGAAGCGCAGCCCGCCGATCGCGTACATCACGTCCGTCTGCTCATAGAGCAGCCATCGGCAGACCTCGGCCTGCCCGTACGGGTCGTCGGGCAGGAACGGCGTCCCGGCGGCGAGATACCAGAGGATCGCGTTCGACTCGATCAGCGTGCGGCCGTCGCCGAGCTCGAGCACCGGCGTAGAGCGGAACGGGTTCAGCGCGGCGAACTCGTCGGTCAGCGTGTCGCCGTCGAAGATGTCGACCGCGACGCGCTCGTAGTCCCGCCCGAGCTGCGCGAGCAGAAGCCGGACCTTGAAGCAGTTGCCGGAGGCCGCGTAGTCGTAGAGCCGCATGCTGCTGAAACGCCTTCGCTCGCTCGCGTGTGAGGTCAGCGCTTCGCCGGCAGCGAGCGTGCGTACGCGGTGCCGATCCCGACCCAGCGCTCGAGGTCGGCGTCCGCCGCGACGTCGGCCGCGTCCACGCGGAGCCAGCCGGACATCTGCCGGCTGCGCATCTCCATCAGGTACGCCGGCGTCGTCGTCGTCAGCGCGTCCGACTCCTCGGGGTCGGTGCGGACGAGGATGCCGCCCTGCCCGCTGGCGGCAACGGCCATGTTCCCGCCGATCAGGAACGCGAGCCCGCCGAACATCTTCTGTTCCGTCAGGTTCGGCTCGGCGGCGACGAGCTTCCGGATCCGTTCGGCAAGCGCCTCGTCGTACGCCACGCGCCTGATGCTAGACCGATCGCGACGTTCGGACGATCCCGGCTCAGCCGAACCGACGGCCTGGATCCATCCGAACCGCCGAGGCGGCTGCGCCTCCGCGCCCCTAGCGTCGGGGCATGGACTTCGCAATTGAGACGGCCGGCCTGGGTAAGCGCTTCGGCGACCGGGAGGTGCTGAAGGGCATCGATCTCCGCGTCCCGCGCGGCTCGGCATTTGGCTACCTCGGCCCCAACGGCGCCGGCAAGACGACGCTCATCCGCACGCTGCTCGGCCTGACGGCCGCGGGCGAGGGCGAGATGCGGCTGCTCGGCATGCCGGTGCCCGCACGGCGCGCCGAGGCGCTCGCCCGGATCGGCGCGATCGTCGAGCAGCCGCTCTTCCACGAGCACCTGACCGGCCGCGAGAACCTCCGCATCGTCGCCGCCGCCCGCGGCGGCGCGGCGGCCGCGCGGATCGACGACGCGCTCGATCGTGTCGGGCTCGCCGCGCGCGCGGACGACCGCGTGAAGACGTATTCGCTGGGGATGCGCCAGCGGCTCGGCATCGCCCGCTGCCTGCTGGCCGACCCCGAGCTCCTGATCCTCGACGAGCCGCTGAACGGCCTCGACCCCGCCGGCATCCTCGAGTTCCGCGACTTCGTGCGCGACTTCGTCGCCGGCGGCCGGACAATCGTCGTCTCCTCCCACCTGCTCGACGAGATCGAGAAGACCTGCGACCACGTCGCCATCGTCGACGGCGCCCGGATCGCCGTGCAGGGCGCCATCGAGGAGCTGCGCGAGCCGGGCGGGCGCACCGTCCTCGTCGAGGTCGATGCCGTCGCGCGGGCGCGTACGCTGCTCGCCGCCCACCCCGCGGTCGAGCGCGTGCTCGACGACGGCGCGCTCCTGCGCGCGTCGCTCCGTGACCCGGCGGCGGTCGCCGGCCTGAACCGCCTGCTCATCGAGGCCGGCATTGCCGTCACGCGCCTCGAGCCGGCTCAGGCCTCGCTCGAGCAGCGCTTCCTCGAGATCACCACCCGGTTGGAGAACGCCGCATGACCGCCCTCGTCACCGCCGACCTACTGAAGCTGCGCCGCCGGCGCGGGCTCGTCGCGGTCGTGTCGCTGCTGACCGTCGGCGCGATCGTCATCTCCAACGCGATCATCGAGCTGCTGCACCTGGCGGACTCGACCACGCACGGTCCGGCCGGCGGCGTGACGATGCTGGGCCACCAGGCCTTCACGGTCGGCGCGCTGGGCGCGGTGGCCGCCGCCGTCGTCGGGGCGGTCGCGGGCGCCGGCGACCTCGAGGCGGGGGTCTACCGCGACCTGGTCGTTACCGGCCGCTCCCGCCTGGCGCTCTACTCCGCGCGGATCCCCGCCGGCCTGCTCTTCCTGCTCCCGTTCGCCGCGGCCGCATACGCGCTCGAGGCGGTCGTCAGCGTCTCCTGGGCCGGCTACCACCCCGCCCCGAGCCTGTCGGTCCTGCTCACGACGGGCGTCTGGACCCTGCTGAAGGTCGTCTTCACTTACCTGCTCGCGGTCGGGATCGCGACGGCGATCGGGTCGCGGTCGTACACGATCGGCATCCTGCTGGCCTGGACGCTCGCTGTCACGCCGCTCCTGGCGTCGATCTCGGCGCTCGGGTGGGTGCGCAAGCTGATCCCCGGCGTCGCGATCGACGCGCTCCAGCCGGCGGCGCTCGGCGAGAGCGCCCGCCAGGGCCTGGCGATCCCGATGGCGGCAGCCACGGTGGCCGCGGTCCTGCTCGTCTGGACGCTTGCCGCGCTCGGGGCGGGCGGGCTGCGCGACACCGCGCGCGACGCGTGATTCATCCCTTCGCACGAGGCGCACGCGGCCGGAGCGGAGTACCGTCGAACGCATGAAGCGCCTGCGTCTGGACCCGCTCGCCGGCGACATCGCACTCGCGCTCGCACTGTTCGCCTTCGCCGTCTCGGCGGCGGCATCGGGCCACAACGCGCCGTTCCTCTACGTGCTAGCGGCGATCGGGATCCTGCCGCTCGCCGCGCGCCGCCTCTACCCGGTCGAGGTCCTGGCGGTCGTCACGGCTGTGACCGCGTGGGTCGCCTTCACCTACACCGACGGCTGGTGGCCCTTCGGCGCCATCATTGCCTTCTACAGCGTCGCGGCCCACTCGCCGCGACGGCGGGCGATGATCGCCGGCGGGATCGCGCTCGGCGTCCTCGCCCTCGGCGCGGCGGCGTCGATCCACTGGCACGGCCTCGACGGCTTCCCACGCCTCGCCGGGGACCTCGCCCCGCTTGTCGCTGCGTGGCTCCTCGGTGACAGCCTCCGGAACCGGCGCGCCTACCTCCGCGCCGTCGAGGAGCGGGCGGCGCAGCTCGAGCGCGAGCACGAGGCCTACGCCCGCCAGGCCGCCGCCGAGGAGCAGGCGCGGATCGCGCGCGAGGTGCACGACGTCGTCGCGCACAACCTCAGCGTGATCGTCGTGCAGGCCACGGCGGCCGATGCCGTCTTCGACACCGATCCCGCCGACGCGCGGCGGGCCGTGCAGGCGATCGGGTCGACGGCGCGCCAGGCGCTCGACGAGCTTCGGCGCGTGCTCGGTGTGATCCGCACGGACGAGCTCTGCGCCGACGCGCTGTCGCCGCAGCCCGGCCTCGACCGCCTCGACGCGCTCTTCGGGCAGGTGCGGGCCGCCGGCCTCGCGGTCGAGCTCGAGGTCGAGGGGCCGCCCATCCGCCTCTCCCCCGCGGTCGAGCTCTCCGCCTTCCGAATCGTGCAGGAGGCGCTCACCAACTCGATGCGCCACGGCAACGCCCGGCACGCGACCGTGTCGCTGCGCTACGGAGACAACGCCTTCGGCATCGAGATCGTGGATGACGGCCCGGGCGCCGCGAACGGCGACGGCGCGGGCCACGGGCTGGTCGGGATGCGGGAGCGCGCGGCGACGTTCGGTGGGCACGTAGAAGCCGGCCCGAACGCGGGCGGCGGCTTCCGCGTGGCCGCCACGATCCCGCTGGCGGCCGCATGAGCATCAGCGTCCTGCTCTGCGACGACCAGGCGCTCGTTCGCAACGGGTTCGGGATGATCCTGAACGCCGTCGACGGGATCGACGTCATCGGCGAGGCCGGCGAGGGCGGCGAGGCGGTCGAGCTGGCGAAGCGACTGCTGCCACAGGTCGTGCTCATGGACGTGCGCATGCCGGGCATGAACGGCATCGAGGCCACGCGGCGCATCGTGCAGAGCGGCGTCGAGAGCCGCGTCCTGATCCTGACCACGTTCGACCTCGACGAGTACGTGTACGAGGCGCTGCGCGCCGGCGCGAGCGGCTTCCTGCTCAAGGACGTGACCGCCCAGCAGCTCGTCGAGGGCGTGCGCGTCATCGCGGCCGGCGAGGCGATGCTCGCCCCGACGGTCACGCGGCGGCTGCTCGAGCGCTTCGCCGGCAGCCTCCCGGGCGCCGACGACCGCCTGCCGCCGTCGCTGTCGGCGCTTACCGACCGCGAGCTGGAGATCCTCACCCTGCTCGCAAGCGGGCTGTCGAACGCCGAGCTCGGCGCGAAGCTGTTCCTCAGCGAGCCGACGATCAAGACGCACCTGTCGAGCATCTTCCGCAAGCTCGGCGTCCGCGACCGCGTCCAGGCGGTCATCGCCGCGTACGACGCGGGGCTCGTGCAGCCGGCCGCACGATAAGACTTCCGGAGGAGGCGCCCGGCGCGAAACCGCCGTTCGGCCGACCTGCGGTTCCGACGTCCGCCCGACGCGGCGGCCGGCTGCCGGTCCTAGCGTAAGGCGGGTCATTCCCCGAACGGGAGGCCCCAATGAGGATCATCAGCGCAATCGGGCGCTGGAGCGCCCGGCATCCATGGCAGGCAATCGCCCTCTGGCTCACGTTCGTCGTCGCGGCCGTCGCAGCGTCCGCGCTGACCGGCACGAAGAGCCTTCAGAACGGCACCGTCGGCGAGTCGGCACGCGCCACCTCGCTGCTGAACCAGTACCGGCCTGGCCATGTCGAGCGGAACGACTACGGCTTCGTGCACAGCAACGCGCTCGCCGCGAGCACGCCGGCGTTCCGGAACACAGTCGCGGAGGTCCGCGGGCGGATGGAGTCCGTGCTCG
Organism: uncultured Thermoleophilia bacterium; assembly: GCA_963755085.1. GTDB lineage: Bacteria > Actinomycetota > Thermoleophilia > Gaiellales > Gaiellaceae > JACVRM01. The sequence goes on from CAVWIN010000020.1 coordinate 110,676, forward strand.
GCACGACGGTCACCACCACCGTCTCCCGCGACGGGCATTCCGTCCTGCTCACCGCCACGGCCACCCAGGAGTTCGGCGGCCCGCTGCAGGACTCGCTCGCCGCGGCGGCAGCCGCACACCCCGGCTTCACGATCGGCGGGGACGGGCCAGGCCACGGGTCGGGCGGCTCGAGCGACCTGATTCGGGCCGAGCGACTGGCGCTTCCGGTCACCCTGCTCGTTCTGCTGATTGCCTTCGGCGCGCTCGTCGCCGCGCTGGTGCCGATGCTGCTCGGGCTCACGGCCGTGATCGCGACGTTCGGGCTGCTCGGCCCGATCAGCCAGCTCGCGCCGCTCGACGACGCCGTCAAGACGATCGTGCTGTTGATCGGCATGGCGGTCGGCGTCGACTACGCGCTCTTCTATGTCATCCGCTCCCGCGAGGAGCGGCAACGCGGCGTGCCGGCGCACGAGGCGCTCGAGCGGACCGCGCGCACCTCGGGGCGGACCGTCGTGATCGCCGGCGCGACCGTGGCGATCGCGATGGCCGGCCAGTTCATCGTCGGCTCTGCGATCTTCACCGGCATCGCCGCCGGGACGATCGCCGTTGTCGCCTGCGCCGTCGCGGGCTCGGTCACCGTGCTCCCGGCCGTGCTCGAGCTCCTCGGCCCGCGGATCGACGCCGGCCGCATCCCCTACCTGCCCCACCTGAGCACGGCGCAGGATTCGCGCTTCTGGCCCGCCGTCGTCGACCGCGTGCTGCGGCGCCCGGTCGTCTCGGTGGTCGTTGCCGGCGGGCTGCTCGTGGCGCTCGCGGTCCCGGCCCTCGGGATGAAGATCGCCGAGCCCGACTCCGACGCGCTCAAGCCCTCGAGCCGGTCCGCGGCGGCGACGATGCTCCACGCCGTCTTCCCCGGGACGTCACAGCCGGCACTGCTCGTCGTCGTCAACCCGGCGGGCCAGGCCGTCCGCGTACGCACCGCGGTCGCGCGCCTCGAGCGCCTGGCCGCGGCCCAGGGGCTCGCGCACCCGCCCTTCCGCGCTGGCCAGACCGCCGACGGCCGGGCGACACTCGTCGAGCTACCGCTGACCGGGCTCGGCGACAACACCGCCTCGAGAAACGCCGTGGAGACGCTCCGGAGCAGGCTGATCCCCGAGACGCTCGGCGGGATTCCGGGCGTCCAGACGGCCGTCGGCGGCGCGACCGCGGAGGACGTCGACTTCACGAACCACGTCAGGCACGGCATGCCGTACGTGATCGCATTCGTGCTCACGCTGGCGTTCCTCGTGCTGCTGGTCGCGTTCCGCTCGATCGTCGTGCCGCTGAAAGCGATCGCCCTGAACCTGCTGTCGGTCACGGCCGCCTACGGCGTCATCGTGCTCGTCTTCCAGCACCACTGGGCCGAGAGCCTGCTCGGGTTCCACTCGAACGGGTCGATCATCGCGTGGCTGCCGCTCTTCCTCTTCGTGATCCTGTTCGGGCTCTCGATGGACTACCACGTCTTCATCCTCAGCCGGATCCGCGAGGCGGTCGACGACGGCGTGCCGACGGAGCAGGCGGTGCGCTACGGCATCGCGCGGACGGCGGGCGTGGTGACGAGCGCAGCCTTCGTCATGGTCGGCGTCTTCTCGATCTTCGGGACGCTGTCGCAGCTTGACGTCAAGGAGGCGGGTGTCGGCCTCGCCACCGCGGTGCTGATCGACGCGACCATCGTGCGCGGCGTGCTACTGCCCGCGTCGATGACGCTGCTCGGCGACTGGAACTGGTATCTCCCGCGCTGGTTGCAGTGGCTGCCGCAGACGAACCTGCACGCCCGGCCGCGCGAGCGCGTGGCTGCGCCGGCACTGCCGGCCGACTCACCGGGGGGTTAGCCCCATCCCGCCCGGCCGGGAGGCTCCATTGCCCCCGGCCGGGCGCCTGCGGCACTCTCGATCTATGAGCACCGCCCGCACACTCGTCTTCCTGGCCGCGGCAATCCCGTTCGCCGTCGTCGCCGGAGCGCTGCTCCTCGCCGGTTGGATCGTCGTGCCGCTCGTGGCGATCACGCCGCTCGTCGTGCCGGCGCTGATCGGCCTGCGTGCCGCTGTCGGCGGGCTCGCCCGCGCCGACGCCGAGCTCGCGAATCGGCTGCTCGGGACGCGCGTCGACCCTCCCGGCTCGGCCCCGCCCGCCTCGGGCTTCTGGCAGCGCGGTGCGACCGTCGTGCGCGACCAGGCGTTCTGGAGCCAGCAGCTCTACCTCCTCCAGCGCACGCTGCTCGGCTTCGCGCTCGCCATCGCCGAGCTCACGCTGATCGCCGCCTCGCTCATGGCGATCGCGCTTCCGGTCACATACCGCTGGAACCAGCCCGAGCTCGGGTCGTGGCACGTCGACACGCTCGGGCGCTCCCTGCTCTTCGTGCCCGCCGGAGTCGCCGGTCTGGCGATCGCCCTCCTGCTGCTCCACCCGCTGGCCGCGCTGGAGCGCCTGCTCGTGAACGGCCTTCTCCATGCCCCAATTCCGGTCCCGCGTGCGGTCGCCCGCTCGCAGCGCCGGCGCGCGCTCGCGATTCACGCAGCCGTCGTGGTCGCCGTGAGCGCAGTGATCCTCGTCGTCTGGGCGATGACCTCGCACAGCACGTTCTGGCCGGCCTGGGTGCTGCTCCCGCTCGCCCTGACGCTCGCCGTCCACGGCTGGGTGGAGCTGGTCGAGGAGCGGCCGGGCCTGATCCGTGGCCGGCACGCGAGCCGGGCGCTCGTCATCCACGGCGGCCTCGCCGTCGGCCTGACCCTCTTCCTCACCGCGATCTGGGCGCTCGCGGGCGGCGGATACTTCTGGCCGGCATGGGTCGCCCTCGGGCTCGCATCGCTGCTGCTCACGCACGTCGCCCTGAACACGGCGCAGCGCCGGAGGAGCCGGATCACCGTGCTCGAGACGACGCGCGCAGGCGCCGTCGACCAGCAGGAGGCCGAACTGCAGCGGATCGAGCGCGACCTGCACGACGGCGCGCAGGCGCGGCTTGTCGCGCTCGGGATGAGCATCGGCATGGCCGAGCAGAAGCTCGCCGCCGACGACCCCGACGGCGCCCGCGTGCTCCTCGACGAGGCCCGGGTCGGCGCGCGCGAGGCGCTCGAGGAGCTTCGCGACCTCGCGCGCGGCATCCACCCGCCCGTGCTCGCCGACCGCGGGCTCGAGGCCGCGGTCGCCGCACTCGCCGACCGCTCGCCACTCCGCGTCGACATCGCGGTCGACGTGGCCGAGCGCCCCGCGCCTGCGGTCGAGACTGCGGCCTACTTCGTCGTCGCGGAGGCGCTCGCGAACACGAGCAAGCACGCCGCCGCCGGGCACGTCGACATCCGCATCCGCAGGGACCGCGACGATCTCGTCGTGCAGGTGGTCGACGACGGCCGCGGAGGCGCCAACGCGGACGGGAGCGGCCTGCGGGGCCTGGCCCGCCGCGTCGAGGCACTCGACGGGACGCTGTCGGTGGCGAGCCCGCCCGGCGGGCCGACGGTCGTGCAGGCGGTGGTGCCGTGCGGGTCGTGATCGCCGAGGACCTCGCCCTCCTCCGTGACGGGCTGACGCGCCTGCTGCGCGACAACGGCTTCGAGGTCGCCGCCGCGGTGCAGGACGGCGATGCGCTCGTCCACGCGATCCTCCGCGAGCGGCCCGACATCGCGATCGTCGACATCCGGCTGCCGCCGACTTTTCGCGACGAGGGGCTCCGGGCGGCGCTCGAGGCCAGGCGCCTCGCGCCCGAGACGGCGATCCTCATCGTCTCCCAGTACGTCGAGCAGGCGTACGCCGGCGAGCTGCTCGCCGACGGTCGCGGCGGGGTCGGCTACCTCCTGAAGGACAGGATCATGGAGGTCGACGAATTCGTCGACGCCGTGCGGCGGGTCGCCGGCGGCGGAACGGCCCTCGACCCCGAGGTGGTCAGGCAGCTCTTCGCCCGCCACGAGCCGGAGGGTCCGCTCGCCGCGCTGACGCCGCGTGAGACCGAGGTGCTCGGCCTGATGGCCGAGGGCCGCTCCAACAGCGGCGTCGCGGAGGAGCTCGTCCTCACCGTCGGCGCGGTCGAGAAGCACATCGCGAGCATCTTCGGGAAGCTGCGGCTGCCGCCGTCGGACACGGACAACCGCCGCGTGCTCGCGGTGCTGACGTACCTCCGCGGCTAGCGGCGCGTATGCGTCAGGCCGGCTTGCCGGCCTCGATCCACCGCTCGAAGACACCGACCTGCTCGGCCGGCCAGGCGCCGTCGCACGGCATCGTCCCCGACTCGAGGCGGCCGAGGATCGCGTCGGCGTTCGCCGCCACGTCGTCGTAGGCCCACAGGTCGAAGGCGAACTGCATCGACTGGCGATCGCGCTCGCGGAACAGCGGCTTGATGTGGTCGGCGAAGCCCACTGGCTCGCCGGGGGCGGGCAGGCTCATTGCGTCGGGCACCTCCTCGATCGGGGCCAGGGCCGATACGCGCGCATCCGGATAGGCGTCACACACCCACCACCAGCGCGGAACCGGCATGTTGGGGGGCGGGTGCGCCCCCGGCGTCGAGTTCTCCTTGGCGATGCGCGAGCCCCACTCGATGTAGGCGACGAACGCCGCGCGGAACTCGGGGTCGTCCGGCAGCCCGGCATCGTCGGCCGAGCGGCAGATCAGCTGCGCCCAGCGCGCACGCTGCTCCTCGGTGAGAGCCTTGCCAAGGTGCCGGCTGACCATGCGGTCGTACCCGCCGTACTGCTCGCTGTAGCGCTGCGGGCCGCCGAACACCTCGCCGAGCCATGCAGCGACGCGCTCGGGGTGGTCCGGGCTCATGTTGGCGAAGAGCGGGGCGAGCAGCGGGTCATCGGGCACGTACCGGCTGTAGAAGATCCGGGTCAGCCGGAGCAGCGCCGGCGAGCCGCCGGCCCACTCGAACAGTGTCGGCTCGCTGGACATCGGACCGCCGCCGACTACTGCTCGTAGTTCTCGACGACCTCGCTCCGCCGCACGTCCGCCGTCTCGGGGTCGAGCCCGGCCTCGCGCGCGGCGCGGCGCTGGCGGAGCAGGTCCCAGCACTGGTCGAGCGACACCTTCACCGACTTGAGCCGGCGGCGGTCGTCATCCGTCGCGGTGCCGTCGGACTCGCGACTCCAGAGCTCGTGCTCCTCGTCGACGAGCTGCTCGATGGAGTCGTGGATCTGCGGGTCTTGCATGGGTCCTCCCTGGGTCAGAGCTCGTCGGCAACGAGCTCGAGGTCGACGACGCGCTCGTCTCGCGCGATCGTCAGGGTCACCGGCGTGCCGATCAAATCGCCGGTCATCAGGCGCTGCAACCCGGTGACGTCCTCCACCGCCGTGCCGTCGAGGGCGAGGACGAGGTCGCCTGCCCGCAGGCCGGCGCGGTCGGCGGGGCGGCCTTCCACGACCTCGACGATCTCGACGCACCCGTTACGGCCGAGCTCCCGGGCCAGACGGGGCGGGAGCGGCCGCGCGCCGAGCCCGGCGCCCAGGTACGCGCGCCGGAACCTCCCCTCCGTCATCAGCGCGCCGACGATGCGGCGCGTCGCGGCGTTGATCGGCACCGCGAGGCCGAGACCGACACCCGCGACGGCGGTGTTTATCCCGACCACGGAGCCGCGTGCGTCAGCGAGCGCGCCGCCCGAGTTGCCGGGATTCAGCGCCGCGTCTGTCTGAATCACGTTCTCGATCAGGCGCGAGGCGGAGCCCGAGCGCGTCGGCAGCGCGCGGCCGAGCGCGGAGACGACCCCGGCAGTCACCGAGCCGGCGAAGCCGTGCGGGTTCCCGATGGCGACCACGAGCTGGCCGACGCGGAGGCGCTCCGCGTCGCCGAGCTCGGCGGCAACGAGCCCGCCACTGGCCGCACGGATCACAGCCAGATCGGATAGCGGATCGCGCCCGACGACATCGAAAGCAAGCTCGCTGCCGTCCGAAAACGACGCGCGGCCGCCGCGGCTGCGGTCGACCACGTGGGCCGACGTAAGCATGAAGCCGTCCGCGGTGATGACGACGCCGCTGCCCCCGCCACGCCTGACGCGGAGGTTCCCAACCGACGGCGAGAGCCGCTCGGCGACGAACGTGACGGCCCGCGAGTAAGCGTCGAGCGCGTCGTCGCCCGGGACGTCGTCGGAGACGAGGCGGACCGCGTCCATCGTCGGGCCACCGTAGCTCGCCCCCGCAGGGCTACGTCGTTCCGCCATGCTCTACGGGTGCCGGCCGTCCGTCTGGAGCTGCTGTCCGACGCGCACGTCGAGGAGCTCGAGCGCCTCGCCGCCGACCCAGAGGTCCAGCGCAACACGTACGTCCCCGAGCCGCCGCCGCCGGGGTTCGGGTGCACCTGGCTCGAGGCCTATGAGAAGGCGCGCGAGGCGGGCACGCGCGAGGGCTTTGCCATCCTGGACCGCGACACCGGCGCGTTTCTCGGCCTCGCGGCCGCCGTGCACCTCGACGAGGATGCCGGCGAGGCCGAGCTCGGCTACATCCTGGCGCCCGAGGCGCGCGGCCGCGGCGCGGCCACGGAGGCGTTGCTGCAGCTGACCGACTGGGCGTTCGGCCGCGGCCTCGTCCGGCTCGAGCTGCGGATCGACGCCGGCAACGACCGGTCTGTCCGCGTCGCCGAGCGGTGCGGTTACACGCGTGAGGGGCTGCTCCGCTCCGTCCACTTCAAGGACGGGCGGCGCACCGATCTGCTTATTTACTCGCGGCTTCCGGAAGACCCATAAGCGGCGCGCAGCGCGGCTCGTGCCGCTCCGCGAGCTTCATCAGCAGGCGATGAAGCTCGTCGCGCTCCGCGTCGTCGAGCGGCGCGAGGAACTCGTCGTCAAGCCGCTTCGACAATGCGCGCAGCTTCGTGAGCGCCTTCCTGCCGTCCGGCGTCAGCTGCACGAGGTGGCGCCGGCGGTCGGCCTTGTCGCGCTGCCGCTCGATCAGGTGCTGCTCCTCGAGCTCGTCGAGGATGCCGACCAGCTGGCTGCGGTCGTAGCCGAGGGCGTCGGCGATCGCCGCCTGCGTCTCGCGATGGCCCTCGTCGAGCGCGGCGAGAACGGCGTAGCTGTACGGGCTGTGCCCCGCCTCTTCGAAGGCGGCCATTGCACGCCCCTTGGCGCCGAACCCGAGCCGCTTGAGCAGGAACGACGTCGAATCGACCAGCTCCGCCGGGAGCCTCGGTGACTTGTGGACTTTCAGGTCGAGCGTCATAGCAAAATTAGTGTAGCGCACCCGATAGTGGTTCTGTATAATCGTGGAAGCTATCCACGATAGGGGGATTCACTAGTGGGATTCGCATCAGATCAAACACGGCGCTGGCTCGTTCTGGCGCTGACCGTAACAGCACAGTTCATGGTCATTCTCGATGTGGCGGTGGTCGTCGTGGCCCTGCCCGAGATCAAGAACGACCTCGGCTTCTCGCAGGAAGGCGTCCAGTGGGTCGTCACCGCGTACTCCATCCTCTTCGCCGGGACGCTGCTCCTGGGTGGTCGGCTTGCCGACCTGCTCGGTCGCAGGCGCGTCTTCGCGGCCGGGGTGGCGGTGTTCGCCATCGGATCGCTCCTCTCCGGCATCGCGTGGTCCGAGGCAGCCCTCGTGGGCGCCCGCGCGCTCCAGGGCTTCGGCGGCGCACTGCTCTCCCCCGCCGCGCTCTCGATCATCATCACCACGTTCCCGGAGGGCCGCGAGCGCAACCGCGCGCTCGGCATCTGGGGCGGCGCGGCCGCCGCCGGCGGCTCGGCGGGCGTCCTGCTCGGCGGGCTGCTCACGAGCTATGCCGGATGGCCGTGGATCTTCTACATCAACCTGCCCGTGGCCATCGTCACGCTTGCCGCGACGCCGTTCCTGCTCGCGGAGAGCCGCGGCTACCTCACGCATCGCCACTTCGACGTCGCCGGCGCCGCGACCGTCACCGCCGGCCTGATGACGCTCGTCTACGGCCTCGTATACGCCGGCGGGCACGCGTGGGGCGACTCGCAGACGATCGCCCTGCTCGCCGCTGTCTGCCCTGCTCCTGGCCGCGTTCTTCCTGATCGAGTGGCGATCGAAGGCGCCGCTGCTCCCGCTCCGGCTCCTGCGCTCCCGGACGCTCTCCGCCGCGAACGCGACGATGATCGGCGTCGGGGCGCTCGCCTTCGGCAACTTCTTCCTCGTCACGCTCTACCTGCAGGACGTCCTCGGTTACTCGGCGATCGAAACCGGCGTCGCGTTCATCGCGATCACCCTCTCGATCGGCGTCTTCTCGAACATCGGGCCCGTGCTCGCAAGCCGGTACGGCGTCCGCCGCGTGCTCAGCACGGGCATGGCGCTGAGCGCGCTCGGCGTGCTGCTCTACGCCCAGATGCCGGCCGGCGGCCAGTACTTCTGGGACGTCTTCCCCGCGCTGATCGTCACCGGCGTCGGCCTCGGCCTGACGTTCGTGCCGGTCACGATCGCCGCCCTCCAGGGCGTGTCTCCGGCCGACGCGGGGATCGCGTCCGGCCTGATCAACACCACGCGCCAGATCGGCGGCGCCGTCGGCATCGCCGCCGTGACCACGATCGCCGCCACCGTCGCGGCCAACGACACGGGCGCCACCCACGCCGAGGCGCTCACCCACGGCTTCCACGCCGCGTTCTACGCCCTCGCAGCGATCGCGCTCCTCGGCTCGCTCACCGCTGCGGCATTCCTCGGCCGGCCTAGCACTGTGGCCGAGCCGGACCAGCTCGACGACGTGGTCATCCTCGAGGAGGCCGCGTGAAGGGAGGAACCATGGAGACGACCAGGACGTTCCGCGAGCTCGACGACCTCGTGCTGCACCTGAAGGGGCTCGTCATGGTGCGCCGCCTTCGCGAGGAAAGCGGCGCCGGCTCCGACGAGCTCGGCATGTTCAGCGCCGAGATCGACACCGTCCGCAACCGGCTCGCCACGCTTGTGGCGAGCCGGCCGCGCGCCTAGCGGGCAGTCCAGCCCAGGTCCATCACGAACGGGGCGCCGGTGAAGGCGCGCCCGTCCGGGCCGAGCAGGAAGGCAACGGCCGCGGCCACCTCTTCCGGCTCGATCATCCGCTTGACCGCCTGGCGCTCGAGGATCACGTCCTCGAGCACACGCTCCTCCGGGAGCCCGTGCGCCCTGGCCTGATCGGCGATCTGCGCCTCCACCAGCGGCGTGCGGACGTAGGCCGGGCAGACCGCCGTGGCCAGGATCCCGTCCGGCGCGCCCTCGAGCGCGAGCGTCTTCATCAGCCCGATGACGCCGTGCTTCGCCGCGACGTAGCCGGCCTTGAACGGCGACGCGGTCAGCCCGTGGGCCGACGCGACGATCACGATCCGCCCGTCGCCGCTTGCCTTCAGCGCCTCCCAGGCGTACTTCGCGAGCAGGAACGGGCTCGTCAGCAGCAGGGCGAGCAGCGCGTCCCAGCGCTCCTCCGGGAACTCGGCCACCGGCGCGACGTGCTGGAAGCCGGCGTTCGGCACGATCGCGTCCAGCCGCCCGTGGCGCTCCAGCGCCGCGTCGACCGCGGCCCGGTTGCCCGCGCGCGTGGTCAGGTCGGCCGCAACGCCGCCCGGCCCGGGCTCGAGATCGACCGCGACCAGGGTCTCGCCGTCGGCCTCGAGCCGCTCGCCGATCGCCCGGCCGATGCCGCGGGCGGCGCCGGTGACGAGGACGACGCGCCCGCTCACGCGTCGACGAAGCGGAGCAGCAGCTCGGCCGCGCAGACCGGCCGGTCGCCGCCCTCGCGCTCGACCGTCGCCTCGATCGTCGCCTGCCGGCCGCCCGGCACCGGGTCGACGGCGGCAACGTGGAAGCGGCCGCGGATCCGGCTCCCGGACGGCACGGGCGCCGGGAAGCGGACGCGGTTCAGTCCGTAGTTGATCGTCACACCGTCGTGCGCCGGGGCGACGTCGCTCCAGAGGTGCACGAGCAGCGAGAGCGTGAGGAAGCCGTGCGCGACGGTCGTGCCGTACGGGCCGGCCGCCGCGGCCTCGGGGTCGACGTGGATCGACTGGCGGTCCTCCGTCGCGGCGGCGAAGGCGTCGATGCGCGCCTGCTCGATGTCGACCCAGCTGCTTGGGCCGAGCTCGTCGCCCGCCTTCACGCCGGCCCCCAGCGCACGACCGTGGCCGCCCAGGTGTAGCCGGTGCCGGCAGCGAGGAGCAGCACGATGTCGCCGCCCGCGACCTCGCCCGCGCGCACGGCGCGGTCGAGCGCGAGCAGCGGGTCGACGCCGCTCATGTGGCCGGTGTCGTCGAGGTACGGCGCGCGGGCCGGGTCAACGCCGAGCCGGTCGAGCACGACGTCGTGCATCGAGCGCTTCATGTGGATGCCGGCCAGGAGCGACACGTCGGCCAGCGTGAGCCCGGCCTTCGCAAGCGCGCCCTCCGAGACGGCCGCGAAGTTGTCCAGGCTCGTGGCGTCCAGCCGCTCCTTCATCGCGGCCGGGTCGGCGACGTCGAGGTGGTAGCTGCCGTTGCCGTCGACCATCCAGGGCGGCTCGACGCTGCCGCCAGACGGCACCTTCACCTGCAGCGACAGCGACCCGTCGGTGATCGCGTGGGACGCGAGGATCTCGTTGGCCGGGTGGTCGCGCTCGATCAGCGCCGCCGCGGCCCCGTCGCCGAAGTTGAACATGAAGCGCGAGCGCTCGTTCGTGTAGTCGAGCAGGTACGACTCGCGCGATGCGGCGACCGCGAGGACGCGGCGCAGCTCGGGCTCGGCGGCGAGGTAGTCGCGGCAGAGGCGGAGCGCCATCGGCGTCCCGTGCGACACGTTGTCGAACTCGAGCGCGAAGGCGTTCACGCAGCCGAGCCGGTGCGCGATCCAGGGCGCCGCCTGCCAGATCGCGTAGTCCTTCCACTGCGAGCCGTAGTAGACGACGACGTCGATCGACGCCGGGTCGATGCCGTGGTCCTCGAGCAGCCGCTCGCCGGCAGCGACCGCGAGGTCGCTGACGTGCTCGTCGGTCGCGGCGATGTGCTTGCCGCGCAGCCCGAACTTGTCGATCACGACCGCCTCCGGGATGCCGCTCGCGCTCCCGACCTCGGCCGCCGTCATCCACCGGTCCGGCAGGTAGGAGGCCGTCCCCACGATGCCGACGCGCGTCACTTCGCCCCCAGTGCCCGGCCGATGAAAGCCTCCAGCTCGACCAGCTCGGACTCGGGGATGCCCTGCCAGAGCGTCCGGATCCCGAACAGCTCGGCGATGCCCATCAGCGCCCACCCGATTACGACCGGGTCGGCCTCGGCGATCTCCCCGGCCGCCATGGCCTCCTTCAGCCCGGTCTCGTAGCCCTCGCTGAAGCGCTCGTAGTGCAGCTTGAGCGCGTCGGGCGCGACGAACTCGGCCTGCCGCATCACGCGGTAGAGGGCCGGGTTCTCGGCCGCGAACCGGAAGTAGGCACGGAAGCCGAGCACCTCCCGCTCGAGCCGCGTCGTGCCTTCCTTGGCCGCCTCGTTGACGTAGTGGCGGACGCGCCGGTTGAGGTCGAGCACGACCTCCTCGAACACGTCCTGCTTCGAGCCGAAGTAGAGGTAGAAGGTGCCCTGGGCGACGCCCGCGGCCTCCGTGATCTTCACGATCGACGCCTCGTGGTAGCCGAGCTCGGTGAACACGTCCTCGGCCGCAGCGAGCAGCTTCGCCCGCGTGGCGGCGCCGCGGGCGCGCAGGCGGCGGCCGTCGGCCCCGGTCGGACTGGCGACGTCCGTCATGCGAGCGCCTCGTGCGCCGCGCGCAGCTCGTCCTTCAGCACCTTGTTCATCGCCGACCGCGGCAGCTCGACAACAAAGGTGAACGACTTCGGCACCTTGTAGCGCGCGAGCAGCGAGCAGCAGTGCTCGCGCAGCTCGTCCTCGCTCGCGGTCGCGCCGGTCTCGAGCACGACGAACGCCGCGCCCACCTCGCCCCAACGCTCGTCCGGCACGCCGACGACAGCCACGTCCCCCACGGCTGCATGCTGCATGAGCGCGTGCTCGACCTCGGCGGGATACACGTTCTCGCCGCCCGAGATGAACAGCTCCTTGAGCCGCCCGCGGATGCGGTAGTAGCCCTCGTCGTCGCGCTCGGCGATGTCGCCGGTGCGCAGCCAGCCGCCGTCGAAGACCTCCGCGGTCGCCTCGTCGTTGCGCCAGTAGCCGGCGAAGACGTTCGGGCCGCGCACGACGAGCTCTCCCTCGGCCGCTCCCTCGAGCAGGTCGCCCGTGGCAGCGTCGCGAAGCGCGCAGGTCACGTAGGGGTACGGCTTGCCCGCATAGCCCATCTTCCGCCGGGCGTCCTCGGGCGGCAGGCAGAGCACGTTCGGCGCCGCCTCGGTCAGCCCGTAGCCCTGGACGATGTCGATGCCGCGCCGCTGCCACGTCTCGAGCAGCGCCTCGGGCATCGGCGCGCCGCCGACGACCGCGCGCCGCAGGCTCGAAAGGTCGGCGTCGGCAAAGCCGGCGGCCTGCGACAGGAACAGGTAGATCGCCGGCACGCCCATCAGCTGCGTGATCCCGCGCGACTGGATCAGCCCGAGGCACCGGTCCGGGTCGAACTCGCGCTCGAGCACGACCCGCGCGCCCTTCCACCACGCGAGCAGCGGGTGCACGTTCCAGCCGCCGCAGTGGAACTGCGGCAGCACCTGAAGCACGACGTCGTCGCCCGACACGCCGGTCGAGAGGTCGAAGCCGAGGTTCGTCCAGAAGCAGTTCGCGTGCGTCAGGACGGCGCCCTTCGGGCGGCCGGTCGTCCCGGACGTGTAGACGAGCAGCAGGCCGTCCTCGTCCTCGACAAGGCGGGGAACCGGAGGGCCGCCCTCGCCGACCTCGCCGAGCACGCGGCGCTCGGGCGCCGCGGTGAGCCGGCCGGCGAGCTCGTCGTGCTCCGGGTCGACGAGCAGCAGCGCCGGCTCGGCGTCGGAGAGCTGGTAGTCGAGCTCGGCCGGCGACAGCCGCCAGTTCAGCGGCATGAGCATGAAGCCTGCCTTCGCGCAGGCGAAGAACGCCTCGACGTTCTCAGGCGAGTTCGCGGTCAGCGTCGCGAGGCGGTCGCCCCGGCGCAGGCCCGCGTCGAGCAGCGTCCGCGCGAGCCGCTCGGAGCGCTCGTCGAGCTCGCCGTAGGTGACCTCGCGGTCGAGGTAGTCAATCGCCACTCGGGCGGGCGTCAGCGCCGCGCGGTCGCGGATCCAGCGGTCGAGCGTGTTGAGGCCGGTCACAGCAGGAAGCTCCGCAGGTCGGCGGCCACGCGCTCCGGCTCCTCCCAGAAGAACAGGTGGCCGAGGCCCTCGTAGAGCTCGAGGCGGGCGCCGGGGATCACCTCGGCGAGCAGGGGAGCGTTGCGCACGTCGACGACATGGTCGCCGGTCCCGTGCTGCACGAGCGTCGGTGCCTGCACCTCGCCGAGCCGCGGCCGGGCGTCGAAGCCCAGCGACGCGGCCGCCTGCGCCTGCCAGCCGGCCATGTCGGGCGGGTGGGCGAGGCGGTACGTGAAGATCTCCTCCACCAGCTCCGGGCGCTCCGCGACGGTGCTGTCGGCGAGCGCGTTCTCGACGCCGAGCCGGTACGCCTCCTCCGGCGCGAGCGTCGGGAAGCGGGCGACGAGGTCGAGCGTGCGCTTCGGGATCGGGTACGTGTCGTGGCCCGGTGTGGTGCAGGCGAGCACCAGCCGGTCGACGCGCTCCGGTGCGGTGAGCACGAGCTCCTGCGCCACCATCCCGCCCAGGCTCGTGCCGACGACGTGCGCGCAGTCGACTCCTGCGGCGCCCAGCACGCCGAGCGCGTCGCCGGCCATGAGCGCGGTCGTGTACGGCCCCGGCGGGACGTCGCTCTCGCCGATGCCGCGGTTGTCGAAGAGCAGCACGCGAAAGTCGTCGGCGAGCAGCCCCGGCAGCGGCCCCCAGCCGTGGCGCTCGTAGCCGAGCCCGTGGATCAGGAGCAGCGGCGGGCCGTCGCCGAGCGCCTCCCACGCGATGTGGACGCCGTCGCTCATAGGCGCGCCACCTCCTCTTCCTCCTGAACGTCGCCGTGCGTGCCGCCGATGTCGACGGCCTGCTCGAGCGTCTCGAGGCCGCCGCGGCGCGGCCCGAGCCGGGCGAGACCGATGAGCCCGCCGGGGAGGAAGTAGACGAGCAGGATGAAGAGCGTGCCGAGGACGAAGAGCGGCTGCGACAACGGCTTGCTCAGCGCGTCGGGGAGATCCTGAATTCGCGGGGAACTCGACCAGTCGGGCAACCGGTGGTCGAGGAACGTGTAGAGCATCGCACCGAGCACCGCGCCCCAACGCGTGCCCGTACCGCCGATGACGACCATGAGCAGCAGTGCGAGCGTGAAGCTCGGCGTCGTCACGCTCGGGTCGGCGCGGGTGATCAACAGCACGTAGACGACTCCCCCTGCAGTAGCGAGGAACGACGCCAGCACGAACGCGAGCAGCTTGTGCGTGAAGGGCCGCATGCCGAGCACCGCGACCCTCTGCTCGTTCTCGCGGATCGCCTGCCAGATGCGGCCAGGCGACGACTCGACGGCCCAGCTCACGATCAGGAAGACGGCGATGAGGTAGCCGAGCGCCATCCAGTACAGGTACTTCGTGTTGAAGACACCGACCATCCAGCTCGGCAGATGGTCGTAGGCGACGCTGACGCCCTCCTCCGATCCCGTCCAGCCGCGCGGGTTCTTCTGGACGAGCGAGGTGCCGGCCTCCGCGAAGGCGAGCGTCACCATCGCGAACGCGATCCCGCTGACGCGGAGGCTGACAGCGCCGAGGACGAGCGGCAGCAGCAGGCCGACAACCGCGACGAGAAGGAGTGTCGGCGCGAGCCCCCAACCCCACTTCGCGGTCGCGACCGCAGTCAGGTAGACGCCGACCGCGACGTAGAGCGCGTGCCCGAAGGACAGCAAGCCCGTGTACCCGAAGAGCAGGTCGTAGGAGAGCGCGATCCCGCCGAAGCAGAGCATCAGCCCGAGGAGCTGCAGTGTTCCCGGACTGTCGAGCGGTGACGTGAACACGCCGTGCGTGTCCAGCGAGATCTTCGGGATGAGCGCGAGGGCGCCGAAGACGACGACCGGGATGGCGATGCGAGCGTAGCGTTTCAATTCGTCGGGCTCCACTTGCCGAACAGCCCGCCGGGGCGAATCAACAGCGTGACCGCGAGGAGCAGGACCACCGAGAGATCGCCGATGCCCGTCGACTTGTAATTCACGTACTGCTGGACGAGGGCGACGACGACGGCAGCGACCGCCGAGCCGACGATCGACCCGAGCCCGCCGATCACGACCACGATGAAGGCGAAGATCAGCAGCGAGGTGCCCTGCGTCGGGTCGATCTCGCTGAAGTGGATCCCGGCCAGGACACCGGCGATTGCGGCGGCCAGGCCGCCGATCGCGAACACGAGCGTGAACGCCCTCTTCACGTCGATGCCGAGCGCGGTCACCATCGCCCGGTTCTCGACGCCAGCGCGGATGATCAGCCCGTAGCGCGTGAAGCGTAGGAAGGCGAGCAGCCCGGCGAGAACGCCGGCGGCGACGACGATCTCGACGAAGTTGTAGTTGGGGACGTGCGCGCCGCCGAGGCCTGTCGTGCCGTTCAGCCAGCTGGGCACGTCGAGCGTGTGGATGTCCGGGCCCCAGTACGCCTGGACGAGCGCGACCAGCGCGAACGACAGCCCGACCGTGACGAGCACCTGCTCGATGTGGCGCAGGTAGAGCGGCCGGATGAGGACGAGCTCGACGAGCGCGGCGACCGCGGCGCCGGCGACCAGCCCGATGACGACGCTGACCGCGAAGCGCAGGCCGGTCGAGCCGATCGTGCCCTGGAGCTTGACGCTGCTCCACCACGCCATGTAGGAGCCGACGGTGAGGAAGGCGCCGTGGGCGAAGTTGAGGACGCCCATCAGCCCGTAGATGAGCGAGAGGCCCGAGGCGATCAGGAAGTAGAGGGCGCCGAGCGCGAGGCCAGTGACCGTGAGCAGGATGAAGGTGGCCATCAGGCGACCCCGAGCAGCGCGCGGACGCGCTGCTGGTCGGCGAGCAGGTCCTTGGCCGGCCCGCTGTACACGACGCGCCCCTGGTCGAGCACGATCGCGTCGCGCGCAAGCCGCTCGACGACGCTCAGATTCTGCTCGACCAGCAGGATCGTCTCGGTCTCGCTCGCCTTCGCGAGCACCTCCGCGACCTCGGCGACGAGCAGCGGAGCAAGGCCCTTGGTCGGCTCGTCGACCAGGAGCACGCGGTTCTCGTTCAGGAGCGCCCGAGCGATCGCGACCATCTGCTGCTGGCCGCCCGAGAGCGTCCCGGCGCGCTGCCCGCCGCGCTCCTCGAGCTCCGGGAACAGCTCGTACACGAGGTCATAGCGCGCCGAGCCGTTCCGCACGGCCAGGCGCAGGTTCTCTTCCACCGTCAGGCCGGCGAAGACCTCTCGGTCCTCGGGCACGTAGCCGACGCCGAGGCGGACGATCTCGTGCGTGGGGAGCTTCGTCAGGTCGGCGCCGGCGAGCGTCGCCCGGCCGCGCGGCTGGACGAGGCCCAGCAGGGCGCGCATCGTCGTCGTCTTGCCGACGCCGTTGCGGCCCAGCACCGCGGTGACGCCGCCCTCCGGGACACTGAACGACACGCCCTGGAGGACGTGCGACTGCCCGAGGTAGACGTGCAGGTCCTCGACCTCGAGGATCACAGAGGCTCCCCGAGGTACGCGGCCTGGACCTCCTCGTTGCGGAGGATGGCCTCGGTCGTGTCGACGGCAAGCAGGCGGCCGTGGTGCATGACCGCGATCCGCTCGGCGACGCCCGTGACGACCGAGATGTGGTGCTCGACCATGAGCACCGTCTTGCCCTCCTGCTGCTGCACCGACTTGATCAGCTCGACGAGCGGCGGGACGTCCGCGGTGCTCATCCCGGCCATCGGCTCGTCGAGCATGATCACGCGCGGGTCGCCGCAGAGCACCATGGCGAGCTCGAGCTTGCGCTTGTCGCCGTGGGCGAGCGCGCCCGCCGGCCATTGCTCGCGCGCGCCCAGCCCGACACGGCCGAGCGCCCAGCGCGCCCGCTCGACCGCCTTGCGGACGCCGGTCGCGCGGCGCCAGATCCGCAGCGTCCCGCCGACGGCGGCCTCCGCGGCCAGCCGCGCGTTCTCGTAGACGGTCAGGCGCGGGAAGACGCTCGAGACCTGGAACGTCCGGCCGAGGCCGGCCGCGGCCCGCCGGTACGGCGCGTCGTTCGTGACGTCGCGGCCGTCGAGCGTGATCGACCCGGAGGTCGGCCGGTAGAGCCCCGACAGCAGGTTGAAGAGCGACGTCTTGCCGGCGCCGTTCGGGCCGATGATCCCGAGGAACTCGCCCTCGGCAACCTCGAGCGAGACATCGGCGACGATCGTGGCGCCGCCGATGTCAAGCCCGAGCTGCCTGGTCGCGAGGAGAGGCTGAGCGCCCACCGCGCGGTATCTCCAACGTCTAACCGCTTGGGAACGGCGTCACCGGGGGCATCAGGTTCCCCGGCGAGAAGCGCTTGACCAGCACCGGCTTCTGCTTGCCGTTCGCCTGCGTCACCAGCTTGACCGAGAACATCGGCTGGATCATCGCGTGGTCCTGCTGGCGAATCCGCATGACGCCCTTCGGGCCCACGAACTGCCAGCCCTCCAGCGAGCTGATCATCTTGTCGACGTCACTGCCGCCGGTCTTCTGGACGGCGTGCACGATCATCTGCGCCTCGACGAAGCCGTCGGGCGTGAAGATGTCAGGCACCTGGTTGCGCTTGCGCATCGTCTTGACGAGCCAGTCGTTGACCTTGTTGTGGGGAGCTATTGAGACGTAGTGCGACAGGAACGTGATCCCGTCCGGATAGGCACTCCACGTGGCGCGCTCGGCGAGGCCCGTGGTCACCGTCGTCGACTTGAGCACGCCCTGCTGGTCGAGCGCCTTCCACATGGCCGGGCCGGTCGTGCCCGCCCAGGCGACGAAGAGGAGGTCCGGGTTCTGCTGCTTTGCCTGCTGCGCGAACGGGGTGAAGTCGGTCGCGGTCAACGGCACGAGCACCTTGTTGACCGTGTGACCCCGTGAACCGAGCACGGCCTGGACGGCCGCGACGTTGCCCTGGCCGAAGGCGTAGTCCTGGGCGAAGACGGTGATCTTCTTGCCGACGCCCTTCCCGAGGATCTCCTTCGCGGCCAGGATGTCCTGGTAGGTCTGGCGCCCGGAGCGGAACGTGTAGCGGTTCGCGCCGGTGATGCCGTCGCCTGCCGCCGGGCCGGAGAGGAACAGCACCTTGTTCTGGGCGGCGATCGGAGCGAGCGCCAGCCCCACGGTGGTGGAGGTCGCGCCCCCGATGATCTTGTAGCCCTGGCCGATCAGGTCCTTGGCCGTGGTGACCGCGTTCGCGGCGACGCCGGCGTCGTCGTTGAACGAGAAGACGATCTTGTGGCCGTTGACCGTGTTCGTCCCGTGGGTCAGGTACTGCATGCCGAGGCGCAGACCCTCCTCGTACATCGCTCCGTACGCGGCAAGCGGCCCCGACTTCGAGTAGATGATCCCGACCTTGACGGTGCTGGCCTGCGTGGACGCAGCCGTCGTCTGGGCGGTGACCCCTGCAATCGCCAGCAGCGCGACGGCTGTGACGAGCAACGCGAGCCGACTCCTGGTCCCGCGATTCATCCCTGCCTCCTCTTACGTAGAAAAAACTGAGACCCGATTCAGGTCTTAGGGCCGCGACCTTACGCCGCTCGTGCCGACCGTGTCAAGTTCTGCACAATCGGCGGCGCGGCGGCCACGGCACCAAGGACCCCTCCTCGGACGGGCGTATCGGCCCGCGGTGAGTTACGACGAGTTTTCGGTCGTTTTGTTGCCGAGATCCTCGGCCACCAGACCGAAGAGCACGCTGTCGACCCATTCGCCGTGGCGCATGTACGCCTTGCGGCGCACGCCCTCGCGCACGAATCCGGAGCGCTCGGCATGCGCCATCGCCCGCTCGTTGAAGCCGTAGATCTCGAGCTGGAGCCGGTGGTAGCCGAGCTCGTCGAGCAGGTAGCGCTGGAAGATCCGGGCTGCCTCGTCCGCGACGCGCCTACCGCGGAAGTCAGGGTGCACGGCGAGACCGCCGATGTTGGCGATGCGGCTGCGGCGGTTCGCGACCTCGAAGCCCATGGCGCCCGCGCGCTCGCCGTCGGCTTCGATCACGAAGCGCCCGAAGTCCTCGGGCTCGGTCTGCGAGCGCTCGATCTCGGCGCGGACGCCGTCCCGGTCGCGGACGCGCACGGCGGCGAGGAACGGCTCGACCTCGTCGTGCGAGAACAGGTCGACGAGGAACTCGACGTCCTCGGGCTCCGCGCGGCGGATGCGGATCATGCGGGCGGCGCTGTCGCGGCCGCCTGGCGGCGGCGAGGCAAGCTGACAGTGCCCGAGCCGAGCGCCACGCCCGCGAGGATGACGGCGAGCGCCCCAACCGTGCCGGCGCCGAGCGGCTCGCTGAGGAAGACGGCGCCGTAGAGCAGCGCTGCAGGCGGCAGCAGGTACGTCACCAGTGTCGTGCGTGAGGCGCCGTACAGCCGGAACATGCGGAAGAGGACGAGCTGCGCGAGCGCGGTGCCGCCGATGCCAAGCGCCAGGATCGACGCGATCGCCTTCCAGCCCGGCATGTCGTGGGGCGCCTGCACCACCGCGATCGGCGCGAGCACGATCGCTGCGCCGACGACGGTGCCCGCCGCGAGCACCGGACCGGCGATCTCGCCCGTGCGCGCCTGTCCGTAGAGGGCGCCAGAGGCATAGAACAGCGACGCGACCACGACGGCGAGCGTCCCCGCAGCCGCCCACCAGCCGCCGCCGGGCTGCGCGCCCGCCAGCAGGATCACGCCGGCGAACCCGAGCACGATGCCGGCCAGGCGGGCGCCGGTCGCGCGCTCGCTCGGGCGCACCTTGATCGCGAGCAGCACGACGAAGAGCGGGACGGTCGCATTGGCGACGGCGGCGATCCCGGAGTCGACGTGCGTCTCGCCCCAGGCGATGAGCGTGAACGGGATCGCCGCGTTGATCGTGCCGAGCACAAGCGCCGGCACGGCGGCGGCCCGCAGCTCGGCCGCGCCCCGGCGGACGCCGCGCGTCGCGAGCACGAACGGGACGAGCAGGAGTGCGGCCAGGGCGACGCGGATGAACATGAGCGTCGCCGGCTCGACGTCGCGGACGGCGACCTTGATGAACAGGTACGAGGCACCCCACACGGCCGCGAGCAGCGAGATCGAGACGACGTAGCCGCGACTCACGGGGCCGGCTCCGGGAGCGCCGGGCGGCGGCGCGCGAGCCGGATGCTGCCGGTTCCGAGCGCGACGCCGCCGAGGATGAGGACCAGGCCTCCGATCGCGCTGACGCGAACCTGTTCGCCGAGGATAACGGCGCCGTAGGCAACGGCGATCGGCGGGACGAGGTAGGTGACGAGGATCGCCTTGGACGCCCCGGCGCCGGCGATCAGGCCGTAGTAGAGAACGTAGGCGACGGCGGTCCCGGCGATGCCGAGCGCGAGCATCGAACCGGTGACCTTCCAGCCCGGGAGGTGGTGCGGCGCCTGCGCGATCCCGAACGGCATCGTCACGAGCGTCGCCGCGATCAGCGACCCGGTGGCGACGATCAGCGGCTGGACGTGGCCGAGCGCGCGCCCGCCGAAGAGCGCGGCGAGCGCATAGAGGGCTGCGGCGAGGACCACGGCCGCGGCGCGGATGGGGCTGGAGCCGCCGCCGGGGAAGCCGACGAGCGCGGCGACGCCGAGGAAGCCGAGGACGAGCCCGCCCAGGCGGATGCCGGTCACGCGCTGGCTGCGGTCGATCCAGATCGCGAGGAGCGCGGTGAAGAGCGGCGCGGAGGCCTGAAGGATGGCGGTGAGGCCCGAGTCGACATCCTGCTCGGCCCAGGAGATGAGCCAGAAGGGCAGCACCGAGTTGAGCACGCCCATCACAAGGAGCGACTTCCACGCGGCGCGCAGCCCGGCCGCGGTGGCGCGCGCGCCGACCGCGACGACGGCCACAGGCACGAGGGTGAGCGAGGCGAGCCCGACGCGCACCCAGATCAGCGTCGCCGGCGCGAGCTCGCGGACGCCGACCTTGATGAACAGGAACGACGCGCCCCAGATCGCAGACAGCGCAAGCAGCATCACCAGGTGGCGACGGCTCATACCGACTCCAACGCGCGAGACCCCATGGGTGTGAGAACGATGACGGACCCCGATCCATTCGGGCCCCGCCCTCAACAGGGACAGTCCCTGTTAAGGCATCAGCGCCGCTTCTTAACAGGGACTGTCCCTGTTAAGAAGCGGCCGTCCCCTCCGGGGCACCATCTAGCATCCGGCCTCTGACGTCGGTCGCCGCCCAGCCGCTCCATCGCACGCTCGGCCTGACGGACGGCGAGCTGGACCGGATCTGCGAGCTGATCGAGCGCCAGCCGAACCACTTCGAGCTCGCCGTCTTCTCGCTGCTCTGGTCTGAGCACTGCGCGTACAAGCACTCCGCGCCGCTCCTCAAGCGGCTGCCGTCGACCGGCCCGCGCGTGCTCCAGGGGCCTGGCGAGAACGCCGGCGTCGTCGACCTGGGCGACGGCCAGGCTGTGACCTTCAAGGTCGAGAGCCACAACCACCCGTCCGCGGTCGAGCCGTTCCAGGGAGCGGCCACCGGCGTCGGCGGGATTCTCCGCGACATCCTCGCCATGGGGGCCCGCCCGATCGCGTTCCTCGACGGGCTGCGCTTCGGGTCGCCCGACCACCGCTTCGAGCGCGCCGTCGAGGGCATCGGCCACTACGGCAACTCGTGCGGCGTCGCGACTGTCGGCGGCGAAGCCGTCTTCGACCCGGCCTACGAGGACAACTGCCTCGTCAACGCAATGTGCGTCGGGCTGCTCCCGGTCGACCGTCTCACGCGCGCGGGCGCGCGCGGGACCGGCAACGCGATCGTCCTCTACGGCGCGACGACCGGCCGCGACGGCATCGGCGGCGCCAGCGTGCTGGCCAGCCAGGACCTGGCCGAGGGCAGCTCCGAGAAGCGGCCGTCCGTCCAGATCGGCGACCCGTTCACCGGCAAGAAACTGATCGAGGCCTCCGGCGAGCTGGTCGAGCGCGGGCTCGTCGAGTCGCTGCAGGACTGCGGCGCCGCCGGGCTCGCCTCGTCCCTGTCGGAGATGGCCAGCGATGCAGGCATCGACGTGCACCTCGACCGCGTGCCGCTCCGCGAGGACGACCTCGAGCCGTGGGAGGTGATGATCTCGGAGAGCCAGGAGCGGATGGTCGCGGTCGTCCGGCCCGAGCGGCTCGACAAGGTCTTCGACGTGTGCAGCCGCTGGGAGCTCGCGCACGCCGTCATCGGCGAGGTCACCGATACCGGCGAGCTCCGCTGCTTCGACGGCGAGGATCTGCTCGCCGCGATCCCGGCGAGCGCGCTGACCGAGGACGCGCCGCGCTACCGCGTCCCGCAGACGCCGCGCGAGCCGCAGCCCCCGGCGCCATCGGTCAGCGGCCCGCCGATGGCCGAGGCGCTCGTCGACCTGCTCGGCTCGCCGAACCTGCGCAGCCGCGCCTGGATCTACCGCCGCTACGACCACCTCGTCGGCTCGCGCACGATCCGCCGCCCCGGCCTGGACGCGGCGGTGCTGCGCCTCGACGGCACACGGGGACTCGCCGTCTCGCTCGACGGCACCGGCCGCATCGGCCGGCTCGACCCCCGCACCGGCGGCGCGCTGGCGGTGCTCGAGGCCGCGCGCAACGTCGCCTGCGCCGGCGGCGAACCGCTCGCGGTGACGGACTGCCTCAACTTCGGCAACCCGGAGAAGCCTGAGATGGCATGGGAGCTGGCCGAGGCGATCGAGGGCATCGCGGAGGCATGCGAGGCGCTCGGCATCCCCGTCGTGTCCGGCAACGTCTCGCTCTACAACGAGACCGGCGGCCGCGCGATCCACCCGACGCCGGTGGTCGGCTGCGTGGGCCTCGTCGCCGACGTCCGCCGCGTGCCCGGCATGTGGCGCAAGGGCGACGCGATCTACCTCGCCGGCGCACCGGCGCTGGCGCTGGACGGGTCGGAGTACCAGGCCCGCTACGGGGAGCTTGCCGGTCGCCCCGCCGAGCTCGATCTCGCTGCCGAGGCGCGGCTGATCGCGTTCCTGCACGAGGTCGCGCCCGCCGCGAGCCTCGTCCACGACGCCGCGGAGGGCGGGCTGGCGGTCTGTCTGGCGGAAGCCGCTACCGTCAGCGGCATCGGCGCCGGGCTGAATCTCGAGGACGACGCGGTGACGCTGTTCGGCGAGGGCGGCGGACAGGCGATCGTCGCCGCCGACGCCGGGCTGAGCGCCGACGTCCCGCTACGCCGCATCGGCACCGTCGGCGGCGAGACGCTGCTTGGCGTTCCCGTTGCCCGCCTGGCCGAGGTGCACGCGACCTGATGTGCGGCATCGTCGGCATCCGCGCGCCCGAGCGCGACGTCGCCCGCCTCGCCTACTTCGCGCTCTTCGCGCTCCAGCATCGCGGCCAGGAGTCGGCCGGCATCGCCGTCTCGGACGAGGGCCGCCTGACGGCGCTGCGCGACATGGGCCTGATCACGCAGGTCTTCTCCGAGCAGAAGCTGAACGGCCTGCACGGCGAGGTCGCGATCGCGCACACACGCTATTCGACGACCGGCTCGCCGCACTGGCAGAACGCGCAGCCGCTCGTCCAGCACGGCCGCGCGCGGACGGTCGCGCTCGGCCACAACGGCAATCTGACGAACACGACCGTGCTGCGCGACGAACTCTGCGCGGCGGGCATCCGGTTGATGTCGACGTCGGATACCGAGGCGATCGCCGCGCTGATCGCGAACGACGAGCGGCCGCTGGAGCAGGCGGTCGCCGAGGCGATGCGCAAGCTCGAGGGCGCCTACTCGGTGGTCGCGCTCTCCGAGGGCAAACTCATCGCCTTCCGCGACCCGCACGCGTTCCGGCCGCTCGAGCTCGGCCGCCTCGGCGAAGACTGGGTGGTTGCCTCCGAGACGTGCGCGTTCGACCTGGTCGGAGCCAAGCATGTGCGCCCGCTCGCACCCGGCGAGCTCGTCGTCGTGGACGAGGACGGCCTGCACTCGGTGGACGCGCTGGAGCCCGCGCGGCGTGCGCTCTGCATCTTCGAGTACGTCTACCTGGCCCGGCCCGACACCGACCTCGACGGCGTCGAGGTCTACGGCGCGCGCGTGCGCATGGGCGAGCAGCTCGCGCGGGAGGCGCCGGCCGACGCCGACCTCGTGATGCCGATCCCGGACTCGGGCACGCCCGCGGCGATCGGGTTCGCGCGCGCGAGCGGCATCCCGTTCGGCGAGGGCCTGATCAAGAATCGCTACGTGGGCCGGACGTTCATCCAGCCCGAGCAGGGCATGCGCGAGCAGGGCATCCGCATGAAGTTCAACCCGCTGACCGAGATCGCCGGCAAGCGGCTCGTGATCGTCGACGACACGATCGTCCGGGGGAACACGACCCGCCAGATCACGTCGATGCTCTTCGACGCCGGCGCGCGCGAGGTGCACATCCGCGTGTCCTCGCCGCCGCTGATCTCGCCGTGCTTCTACGGTATCGACTTCGGCGACACAGAGCAGCTCGTCGCGAGCAGCCGCAGCGTCGAGGAGGTCCGCGAGTTGCTCGGCGCGACCTCGCTCGCCCACCTGTCGCTCGAAGGCATGCAGGCCGCCGTGCAGCGCCCCGAGTCCGAGATGTGCCGCGCGTGCTTCACCGGCCGCTACCCGGCCGCCGCGCCCGTGCAGCTCGAGAAGCACCGGTTCGAGGAGCGGGAGCCCGCCCGCATCGCGGCCGGGCTCCCGCGGTAGAGCGGCGCTACTGCTCGAGCACGCGGCTCGCCTTGGCGACGCCGCGGCTGATGAAGTAGCCGAACGTCAGCGCGGCGGTGATCACCATCCAGGCGTACGCGTCGACGTTGTCGTTGAACCACCAGATCAGCGTGAAGACGATCTCGAGGAACAACCAGAGCGCGAACTCGGCGTTGCCCGGCATCGGGCAGACGCGCGATGTCGGTGATCGCGATGCTGGTCGGCGCAGCGGGTCCGCCGCCCCCGGAGGTCGTGCCGGCGACGACCGTCTCGCCGCCGAACGGCGGTGGCGGCGGTGCCGGGGGCGGCCCGGGCGTGGCCGAGGACTCGGTCGGCCCGTCGGGTGGCATGGTGGACATGACTCCCTCCTTTCTCAGGCCGCGTGGCCCGGGACGTGGACGATCTCGAGCTTCAGACCGTCGGGATCGAAGAAGAAGACGGCGTAGTAGCCCGGCGTGTACCCGTACTCCTGCGGGTCAGTCTCGACCTCGGCGTCGTGGCTCCGGAGCCATTCCGCCCGCTCGTCGACGACCGAGCGCGACTGCGCCTCGAACGCCACGTGGTGCAGCCCGACCGAGTAGCGGTCGTAGCCGGCGCCGATCTGGGACGGCTGCGCGGAGCGAATCCCGATCGACGTGCCGGGGCCGCTCAGGTACCAGATCGTCTCGCCGCGCTCGCCCTCGACCTCGCTGATGCCGTGCCAGCCGAGGGGGCCGAGCAGATCGCGGTAGAACGGCAGGCTCCGCTCCACCGAGCGGACGACGAGGTCCACGTGGTGAACGCCGGAAGATCGCAACAGGCGTCACTTCCGGCTGTGGAGCGCGAATCCTGCCTATGCGGGCGGCGAACGGAGCTCCGCCCCGCGGCCGTAGCGCACGGCGCGCTTCGCCACCTGGGGATCGACCCCGCGCTCGATCAGCTCCTGCTTGAGCTCGCCCTCCGCGGCCAGCTTCAGGAACAGCCAGGCGAGCGCGGCGAGCGTCACGAACGAGCCCTCGAGCATCATCACCGTGCCCGCCCAGCCCTGATCCTGGAGCGGCGTGACGCCGTGCGCCCGCTCGCCCGCCGCGTAGAAGGGATAGAAGGCCTTCCCCGACCAGAGGAAGACGTTCCCGAGCACGGTCGTGATCAGCCGGACGGCGACGATGTAGCCGAGCTTGGCGGCCGTCCCGAACCAGGCCGGGCCGGGCAGCACCTCGACGACGGGCGCCCACATGAGCGCACCGCAGCCGAAGAAGAGCGCGTGCTCGAGCGCGTGCACCGCGTTGTGGTGCAGCGCCGCCTCGTAGAGGTACGGCAGGTGCCAGACGTAGAGGTTGACCGCCCAGATCGGCAGGGCGACCAGCGGGTGCGCCAGCACGCGGAGCTTGCCGATCACGGGCAGCGCGAGCACCGGCCGGAGGAGCGGCCCGGTCAGCGAGGCCACGAAGGCGAGCGGCGCGAGATCGCCGAGCAGGACGTGCTGGACCATGTGGACGGCGAACAGGTCCTCCTCGCCGTACGCGTCGATCGGGGTGACGAGCGCGAGCAGGAGGAGCACGATCGACAGCCAGAAGAGGGCGTGCCGCCAGCCGGGCACGGGCTGGCCGCGCCGGGAAAGCGTGCGTGCGCGCCACTCGTAGGCGACCGCCAGCGCCGCGATCGGCGCCAGCTGGAGGGGTGCAAGGCTCCAGTCCGTCCAGGCGGCGTGGGCCAGCGGTGTTAACACTTCGGCGCGAGTGTAGGCGTCCCGGTCGCCCTCTAAACTCCGGCCTTCACGTGGAGTCGAACACCTACGAGGCGGCGGGGGTCTCGTTGGCGGCAGCCGAGGCGATCGTCGACCGGCTGCGCGCTGCGGTGGAGTCGACCGGCGCGCGCGGTTTCGGCGCCTTCGCGGGCGTCTATCCGCTGAACGAGCGGCAGCTGCTCGCCGCCTCCACGGACAGCGTGGGCACGAAGCTGGTCCTCGCGCGCGAGCGCGGGCGCCTGCGTGACTGCGGCCGGGACCTCGCGGCGCACTGCATCAACGACGTGGCGACGACGGGCGCCGACCCGCTCTTCCTGCTCGACTACGTGGCCGCGAACCGGATCGAGCTCGAGCAGGTGGCCGAGCTCGTCGAGGGCGCGGCCGAGGTGTGCCGCGAGGCCGGCTGCGCGCTGGTCGGCGGCGAGACCGCGGAGCTGCCCGGCATCTACCGCGACGAGGAGCTCGACTTCGCCGGCACGTGCGTCGGCCTCGTCGACCGGGAGCGGCTGGTCGACGGGTCGGGCGTCGCAGCCGGCGACGCTGTCATCGGCTTCCCGTCGGCGGGGCTGCACGCGAACGGGTTCACGCTGGCGCGGCGCGTGCTGGAGGACGAGCCGTACGACGGCGAGGACCTGCTCGCGCCTACGCGGCTCTACCTTGACGCGGTGCGGGCGCTGGGGGCGCGAGCGAAGGCACTTGCGCACGTGACCGGCGGAGGGATCCCCGGCAACCTCTCGCGCGTCGTCCCGGACGGCCTCGAGGCGGAGATCGACTGGGGTGCGTGGCCGCGGCGCCCGGTGTTCGAGTGGCTCGCGCACCACGTCGACGAGGACGAGCTCCGCCGTGTCTTCAACCTTGGGATCGGCTACTGCGCCGTGGTCGCCGAGCCGCAGCCGGGCGAGCTCGTCATCGGGCGGATCGCGTGATCGGCGTCCTCGTCAGCGGCGAGGGCACGAACCTGCAGGCGCTCATCGACGCCGGCCTGCCGATCGCAGCCGTCGCGTCGAACCGAGCCGGCGTGCGCGCGCTCGAGCGGGCGGGCGCGGTGGGGATCGCCACGGCCGCGTTCGTGCTGGACGACTATGCCGGCCGCCCGGCGCGAGACGCGGCAATGGCTGCCTGGCTCGAGGAGCATGACGTCGACTTCGTCGTCTGCGCCGGCTACATGCACCTGCTCACGCCCGCGTTCCTCGACCGCTTCCCGGACCGGATCGTCAACACGCACTCCGCGCCGCTGCCCGCCTTCCCCGGTGCCCGCCCGATCGAGGACGTGCTCGACGCCGGCGTCCCGCAGACGGCGGCGACCATCCACTACGTGGACGGCGGCATGGACACGGGCGCGGTGATCCGCGCCGAGCCGGTGCCCGTGCTCCCGGGCGACACGCCCGACACGCTGCGCGCGCGCGTGCAGGAGGCCGAGCACCGACTGCTCCCCGAGGTCGTCCGGGAGTTGATCGCCTGATGCGCGCGCTGCTGTCGGTCTACCGCAAGGACGGCCTCGAGGAGTTCGCACGCGGGCTGGCCGAGCTCGGCGCCGAGCTGGTCGCGAGCGGTGGCACCGCCGCCGCGCTCGAGGAGGCGGGGCTCGAAGTCACGCGCGTGGAGGAGCTGACCGAGGTGCCGGAGCTGCTCGGCGGGCGCGTCAAGACGCTGCACCCGCGCATCCACGCGGCGATCCTGGCCCGGCGCGACGAGGAGAGCGACCTGTCCGCCCTCGACGAGCACGACATCCGGCCGTTCGACCTCGTCTGCGTGAACCTCTACCCCTTCCAGGACGTGGCCGGGAAGTTCGGCGTGCGCGAGGAGGAGGCGGTGGAGATGATCGACATCGGCGGCCCGTCGATGCTGCGCGCGGCCGCGAAGAACTTCCTCTACGTGACGCCGGTGTCGAGTCCGGCGCAGTACGACGAGGTGCTCGCGGAGCTGCGCGACACGGGCGAGGTCTCGGCCACGACGCGGCGGCGGCTCGCGGCGGAGGCGTTCTCGACGACGGCCGCGTACGAGGCTGCGATCGCGAACTGGTTCGCCGGGCGTGAGCCCTTCCCCGAGCGGCTGACGCACTCGTACGTCAAGGTGCAGGAGCTCGCGTACGGCGAGAACCCGCACCAGCGAGCGGCCTTCTATGCGGACGCGAACACGCGGACGCACCTGCTCTCGAACGTGAGCCAGCTGCACGGGCGGCAGCTGTCGTTCATCAACCTCTACGACCTGTCCGCAGCCCGGATGCTGCTGCGCGAGTTCGCGGTGCCGGCCTGCGTGATCGTGAAGCACGCGAACCCGTGCGGCGTCGCCGTCGGGTCGACGATCGAGGATGCCTACGAGCTGGCGCTGGCTGCCGACCCGGTGTCGGCGTTCGGCATGGTCGTCGCCCTCAACCGGCCGGTCGGTTCCGAGCTCGGGCAGGCGCTGGCGGGGCGCTTCATCGACGTCCTGCTGGCGCCCGGCTACGAGCAGGGCGCGCTCGCGGCGCTGACGGAGAAGCCGGCGACGCGGATCCTGCTCGACCGCGAGCGGCGCCGCGTCGACCCCGCCGAGAAGGAGTTCAAGCGCGTCCTCGGCGGGCTGCTCGTCCAGGACCGCGACCTCGACACCGAGGACCGTGACGCGATGGAGGCGGTGGCCGGCTCACCGAGCGAGGCGTGCTGGGGCGACCTGCTCTTCGCGTGGCGCGTGTGCAAGCACGTCACCTCGAACGCGATCGTGATCGCGAAGGACCTGCAGACGATCGGGATCGGCGGCGGCCAGACGAGCCGCGTCGACTCGGTGCGGATCGCGCTGATGAAGGCGCGCGAGCACGGCCACAACCTCAACGGCGCGGTGCTCGCGTCGGACGCGTTCTTCCCGTTCGCAGACGGGCCGCAGCTGGCGATCGAGGCAGGGATCAGCGCGATCATCCAGCCGGGTGGGTCGAAGCGCGACGACGAGGTCGTCGAGGCGGTGCGCGAGGCGGGCGCGGTGATGGTGCTGACCGGCCGCCGACATTTCCGCCATTGAGCAGGTTCGTGAAGAGCCACTAAGAAGTGGAATCGAAATGAAGGGACCCGTGGCCGGTTAGCGAAGGCCGTCGGCATCCGTTGCCAAGCTGGGAGGGGTGCCGATGGCGGTTCCACCATGGATCGTGAGCGACGCCTTCTGGGAGAAGGTCTCGCCGCTGTTGCCGGTGGTGAAGCGGCGTTTTCGCTATCCGGGGCGCACCCGGCTGGACGATCGGCCGGCGTTGCAGGGGATCTTGTTCGTGCTCTACACGGGGATCGCCTGGCGGCACCTGCCGCTCGAGCTCGGCTTCGGCTCGGGCTCGACCTGTTACCGGCGCATGGTCGAGTGGCAAGAGGCCGAGGTGTGGGATCGGCTGCACGCCCTGCTGCTTGCCGAGCTGCACGCCGCCGGTGAGCTGGAATGGCAGCGCGCCGTTGCTGATGCGACTCACGTGCCGGCGAAAAAGGGGGCTCCAAGACGGGCCCGAGCCCGGTTGATCGAGCCAAAACGGGGTCGAAGCACCACCTCCTCGTCGACGGCAACGGCGTCCCGCTTGCCTGGACGCTCAGCGGCGGCAACCGCCACGACGTAACCCAACTCCTGCCGCTCGTGGACGCCGTCCCGGCTGTGCGCGGCAAGCCCGGCGCACCCCGACGCAGGCCCGCCCGGTTGCTGGCCGACCGTGGCTACGACCATCGGCCGCAGCGGCGCGAACTCCGCCGCCGCGGCATCCGAGCCCAGATCGCGCGGCGCAATACCGAGCACGGCTCCGGGCTCGGCCAGGCCCGCTGGGTGATCGAACGCACCTTCGCCTGGCTCCACAACTTCAAACGACTGCTCGTCCGCTACGACCGCCGCGCCGAGATCCACGAAGCCTTCCTGGCCATCGCCTGCTGTCTCGTCTGCTTCAGACGACTGGAGAAGTCATTCTGATTCCACTTCT
>CAVWIN010000021.1:0-59272 GCA_963755085.1 uncultured Thermoleophilia bacterium
CCGTCGCGCCAACCTCCCAGTAATGCCGGGACGTGAAATGCGAGCAGTCGGCGTTCGTGTAGCCGACCGCGGGAAACACGGATACCTTTCCCTCGGCATGGAGCGTGGCGAGGGACGAGGCCGCCGGGTGCCACGTGAGGGTCGGGTCTGTTGCGAAGGGCGTTCCGGCGCTCGGATCGAGCGCAAGTGTCGGCCGAAACGACCGGTACTTGGGGTCGCCGGACGGGTAGAGGATCGAAAGAGAATCCGCACCGCCTTCCATGAAGATCGAGACGAGTACGCGGTTCGTCTGCCCGCTCGCGGCGCTCGCGATCCCCGCGTCGAGGAAGCGCAACGACAACATGCTGCCGCCGTAGACGCTGAGCGCCAGGCCGGCGACTCCGGACATGAACGTGCGCCGGGTCATCCCGGTGCCGGCGGGTAGGGGCATCCCCGGCTCGATCGCGGGCAGGCCGCGACCTGCCTCGGCGACGGCGCGGCGAATCAGGCGCGACCGCGAAAGGCCGTTGCAGCAGTCGAGGATGGGTTCGCTCATGCCGCCTGAAT
Source organism: uncultured Thermoleophilia bacterium (assembly GCA_963755085.1). Taxonomy (GTDB): domain Bacteria; phylum Actinomycetota; class Thermoleophilia; order Gaiellales; family Gaiellaceae; genus JACVRM01. The sequence continues at coordinate 547 of CAVWIN010000021.1, forward strand.
CTCCGGCGCCATCGCGACCAGGTAGCGAAGCACGTTCTCGACCGACGCGGGGGCTGTCAGCCTGTCGGACGGCTCATGCGCGGCCGCGCCGGCGGCAAGCGCACGGGCCGCGGCAGCCCGCAGCGTGTTAACCGTGGCCTTGGTGAGTGTCGGGTTCCCCCAGAACGCCTCGGCCCGCGCGACGAGTGTGTTCGCGTCGTGGGGCACCTTCTCGCGCGTGCCGTCGCGAAGGTTCTTGCCGATCACTTGGTCGACGATCTGCCAGCGAGCGAAAAGCGTGCTGGTGTCCAGCCAGGCGTCATCGTCCCACCCTGCGACGTTCGGCGGATAGAAGAGCCGCTGGCCCGCAATCCCTGTGTACCAGGGCCACTGAACGCCGCGGACCGCCTGCTTGCGTCCGCGAAGAAGCCCGGCCGTGTAAACGATCGGCGACTTGACCTGGCGCGGGCCCGTGTACAGCCGGGGATGCATGAGGATCGCCTCGACAACAGGGCGCACCTCGTATCTGCGGGTATAGATGCGTTCGAGTGCGTTCTGCGTGGAGCCTGAGGGCGCCTCGGGAATGAAGTAGCTCCACAGCTTCCGCACGAAGAACGAGGAGTGCTTCGGGTTCTTCAGGCAGAGCTCACACGAGTCGCGCCAGTCGAAGTTGCCCGACTTGCCGAAGACGGTCTTGCGCCCGCCGTCGTGCCACTCGGCCCGGAAGAAGAACGTCGTCGGTCCGGCGTCCGTCTGGCCAGTCCAGCCCGTGAGCGCGCGTGCCTGCTCGCGGACGTCGTCTTCCGTGTACGCGCCGCGGTCGGCTCCCAGCGTGAAGAGTTCCATGAGCTCGCGTGCGTAGTTCTCGTTCGGTGCGCCCTTGCGGTTGACGTAGCCGGAGAGCCATATGAGCATCGCGGGGTCCTTCGTGACATCGAGCAGGAGGTCGCGAAAGGAGCTAAGCGCGCGACGGCGGAGCATCTGGTTCTGGTGGAACATGAGCCGCTGCGACCCGACGCCGGCGTTTGACGTGGCGAACCAGTCGTGCCAGACGAGGGTCATGCGCTCGATCAGCGGGGCGTTCGTGCGCACCATCCGGTCGAGCCACCAAAGCTGGTCGTCGCCGTACGCGTCCATCGGCGCAAGCGGAAGGCCGCGATCGTTCCGAGGAGCCGGCCCGACAAGGCGGACGCGCTCCGGCCGCGTCAGCGAATGAACCGCGCGGTGCAGCCCCAAGCGGGCGAGGCGGTCGGCCTCGCCGGGGCGGGGGCCGAAGCCGGCACGCCAAAGCAAGCGCTCCGCCTGGGGACGCCCGAAGCGACCTCGATAAACGGGGAGGGTCACATCTGTTCTCTCATCGGCGCGCTTCGGTCGACCCCTTTAGCGCGCCTGAGGCAAAGTACCCCCTCTGTCAGACGATCCCTCTGTTAAGCCGGAGGGACGCCTCGTCCGCCGCACGTTCGAGCAGCTAGTGACCTGAGTCGTTGATCCGCTGGCAGTAGGCGGCGAGGCTGTCGAGGATCTGGTCTGCGCTTTTGTGCCAGACGAAGGGTTTGGGGTTCGTCGTTCCAGTTGGTGATCCAGGTGCGGATCGAGGCGACGAGGTCGCGGACGGAGCGGTGGGCGCTGCGCTTGATCCATTTCGTGGTCAGCTCGGCGAACCAGCGCTCGACGAGGTTGAGCCAGGAGCTGTAGGTCGGGGTGAAATGGAGCGTGAAGCGCGGGTGGCGGACAAGCCAGCGTTGGATCGACGGCGTCTTGTGGGTCGAGGAGTTGTCGAGCACGACGTGCACGTCGAGGTGCGCCGGCACGGAGGCGTCGATCAGGGTGAGGAAGCGGCGGAACTCCTCGGCGCGATGCCGCGGCGACATGTCCGCGATCACCTGGCCAGAGGCGACGTCGAGCGCCGCGTACAGGTTGGTGGTGCCGTTACGGACGTAGTCGTGGGTCTGGCGCGCCGGCACGCCCGGCATCAGCGGCAGCACCGGCGCCGAACGGTCGAGCGCTTGGATCTGCGACTTCTCATCGACGCACAGCACGACCGCGGCCTCGGGCGGGTTGAGGTACAGCCCGACGATGTCGCGCACCTTGTCGATGAACTGCGGATCCGGCGAGAGCTTGAACGTCTCGACCTGATGAGGCTTGAGCGCGAACGCCCGCCAGATGCGGCTGACCGCGCTCTGGCTCATCCGGGTCGCGGCCGCCATCGACCGCGTCGACCAATGCGTCGCGTCTGCCGGCTGCTCCTCGAGCGTCTTCACGATCACGCGCTCCACGTCCTCGTCGCTGATCGAGCGCGGCTTGCCCGGCCGCGGCTCGTCATGCAGCCCGTCAAAGCCGCGCCGAGCGAAACGGCCGCGCCACCGGCCGACCGTGTTGGCGTTACAGCCCAAATCGGCCGCGATCTCCTTGCTCGACCGCCCCTCCGCCGCGGCCAACACAACCCGGCAACGAAACGCCAACGCCTGCGAACTCTTCGGACGCCGAGCCCACCGCTCCAGCGTTTCCCGCTCCTCGCCGCTCAGCACGACCTCTGCACGCTCCGCCATGACCGCCCCCAATCGTCGTCGATAAGGACGACGTTCGAGAAAGGACACCGGGTCCTGCCGACTAACGACTCAGGTCACTAGGAATGGTCGTTCGGTCGCCGCTCAGACGGTCGCGGCGGCCGACGCCGCATCGTCTTCTGCACTCTCGAGCAACTCGCCGAAGACGTCGTTGATGATCTCGTCGAAGGTGTCGGGGAACGCCCCGGAGACCGTCACGTGGTCACGCAGGATCCCGAGGTACGCACGCCAGAGGTCGAGCAGGGTGGGGCCGGCGTCCGGGCCGAACCGGCTCACGAGCGACTCGAGGTAAGGGAGCGTGACCTGATCGGGCGCGTGCAGCGCCGACGGAATCCGCGGCGGCGCGGTCGCCTCGCGCGCGCTGTCGACGAGGGCCGGAGCGAGCTCCGGCTTGCTCGGCCGGACAGTGCGGCCTTGCGGCGGTCGAGCTCGCGTTCACGCTCGTCGAGCGCGGCCTTACGGCGCGCGCGTTCAGTCTCGATGCGCTCAATCGCGGCCTGCTCGATCGCGTTCCATGCGCTGTCCAGCTCGCGCTTGCGCTGCTCGAGGTCGCGCTCGTGCTCGTCAAGAGCGCGCTCGCGGTCGGAAATCACCGAGGCGCGGTCGTCAACCTCGGCCCGGGCGTCACGTCAGCTGCTCGGCGACGGTGAGCTGAACGGCCTTCTCGCGCTCGAGCTCAGCGTGGCGCTCGGCGAGCGACTTTTCGGCCTCGTCGAGCTGGGCGCTCCTCGCGTCCACCTCGGACGCACGGCGAGCCGTCTCCGCGTTCGCGGCGGCGAGCTCGGCCTCCAGATCGCGGATCACGTTGGCGCGCTCGTCGAGCGCCGCCTCGCGCGCCGCGAAGAGCTCTTTCTGCCCGGCGAGATGCTTCTGCTCGTGCGCGAGCCGTTCGGCATCCGCGGTTCGCTCGTCGAGCGCCAGCTGCATCGCGTCCTGAATTTCGCGGCGCCGGTCGAGCTCGAGCCGTTCGCGATCGAGCGAGGCGCGCTCGTCGTCGAGCTGCGAACGGACGCGCTCGAGCGACTCCTCCAGCGCGGCCGCCTGCGCGAGCCGGCGCTCCACGTCCGCCGCCTCGGCAGCGTGCCCCTCCTGTTGCTGCGAAAAAGCGCGCTCACGCTCGTCGAGCGCAGTGTGGCGTTCCTCGAGCGCGCCCGTCTGGCTCGCGAGCGCGGCCTCGCGCTCATCGATCTCGGCCCCGGCGGCGTCGACGTCGGTCGCGCGCTCGGCGAGCTCCTGCGACCGGTTCTCGATCGCGCGCTCGCGTCCGTCCAGCGTCTCAGCCAGCGCGGCCGCCTGCTCCGCTCTGTCGGCAGCGGCGCGCTCGCGCTGCTCGAGCTCGGCGAGCGCCGCATCGAGCGCGGCAGTCCGCGTTGCGAGATCGGCAGCCGCGGCCTCGTGATCGCCCCGCGTCCAGGCAAGCGCCGCCTCGGCCTCGGCCGCCGTGCGCTCGCGCTCCTCGAGGGCGGCCGCCCGGGTTGCCAGCGCAGCCTCGCGCTCGTTCGCCTCGCCGGCAGCGGCCTCGAGCTCGGCTCGCAGCTTGTCCGTCTCCGCGCGGTGCTTCTCGGGCGCCTCGATCTGCACAGGGATGCGCGCCTCGAGCGCCGCAAGCGCACGGAGCCGCTGCTCGCTCTGATCTGCTTCGTCACGCGCTGCCTCCAGCCGGCCACGGTCGTCCGCTAGCGCCTGCTCCCGCTCTGCGAGCGCGCGCTCGCGCTCCGCGACGTGCTCCTCCAGCGCCCAGTTCTCGCGGCGGATCCAGGCGATCTCGTCGCGCTGCGCTGCGAGTTCGGCGCGAGCCTCCGCGTCTGCCGCGTCGCGGACGGCGGCAAGTTCATCGCGCTCCCGACGGATCGCGTCCAGCTCCTCGCGCTGGGCAGCGAGCTCCGCGTCGATCCGCGTTCGCTCGGCGGCCGCGCGTGCCTCCGCCTCGGCGTTCGCTGTTGCCTGAGCCGCGATCTGCGCGGCCAGCTCGTCGCGCTCGCGGCGAATCTCGGTCAGGGCGTTGTTGCCTGCCGCGAGCGCCGCGTCGGTCTCTTCGCGCGAGGCACCGGCGGCGGCCTCGACCTGCTGCGCCCGCTCGGCTAGGGCCGCCTCGCGCTCAGCGAGCCGGCCCGAGATTCGCCGCTGCTCCGCCTCCTTATCGCGCAGCTCGGCCCAGCGCCTCTCGAGCGCGTCGCCCGCCTCGCGCACGCGGGCCTCGACGCGCGAGAGGGCGCGCTCGCGCTCGGCGATGCTTTCCATCGCCGCGTCGAGCTCGTGCCCAGACCCGTTGGAACCGCCGCCGCGGAGCCACGCGACCGGCGTCGCAGTCGCGTCCGCGATCGTCTCGAGAAACGGCGTCGGGTCGGCCATGCCGCTCTCGAGCCGCTCGACGGTGCCGAGCGGAACGCCCAGTCGTTCGGCCAGCGCCATCTGGGTGAGCGACGAGGTACGCCTCGCTTCGCGAATGCGCTCGCCCACCTCGATCTGGTCCATCAGTTCATCCATCCGCAATCCCCCAGCACATTGTGGTGGCCAGCGGCGGGAACGTCGAGTGGCGCGCCGGGTCTCCCGGCTAGATTGCGCCCGTGCCCGCGCTCAACTACCAGGACATGATCCGCGCGCTCGAGGGCTACTGGGCCGACTACGGGTGCGTGCTCATGCAGCCGTACCACACCGAGCTGGGCGCGGGCACCGCCAATCCCTCGACCTTTCTGCGCTGCCTCGGCCCCCGGCCGTGGAAGGCGGCCTACGTCGAGCCGGTCATCCGGCCGACGGACGGCCGCTACGGCGAGAACCCGTTCCGCTTCCAGCACTACTTCCAGTACCAGGTCATCCTCAAGCCGGCGCCCGCCGACGTGCTCGACCTCTACTGGAACTCGCTCCGCGCGATCGGCATCGACCTCGAGAAGCACGACCCGCGGCTCGTCGAGGACGACTGGGAGCAGGCGACGATGGGCGCCTGGGGGCTCGGCTGGGAGGTCTGGCTCGACGGCCTCGAGGTCACGCAGTTCACGTACTTCCAGCAGCTCGGCGGGCTCGAGCTCGACCTGATCCCTGCTGAGATCACCTACGGGCTCGAGCGGCTCGCGATGTTCCTCCAGGGCGTCGAGTCCGCGCTCGACCTCGAATGGGCGCCGGGCGTCACCTGGGGCGACGTCTATCGCGAGAGCGAGCGCGAGTGGTCGACCTACAACTTCGAGGAGGCGCCCGTCGACGTGCTCCTGCGGCGCTTCGACGAGTACGAGGCCGAAGCGAACCACCTCGTCGAGCGCGACCTGCCGCTCCCCGCCTACGACCAGGTGCTCAAGTGCTCGCACACGCTCAACCTGCTCGACGCGCGCGGCGCCGTGTCGCCGACCGAGCGCCAGGCCTACATCCTGCGCGTCCGCACGCTCGCGCGCCGCGTGGCGCAGTCGTACCTCGCGGTCGTGGTCGGCGTCGGCGAGGAGCGCGAGGCTGCCTAGGCTCGTCTTCGAGATCGGCTGCGAGGAGCTGCCGGCGTTCGCCTGCCGCGAGGCCGAGGCGCAGCTCCCGGACCTCTGTCGGCGGCTGCTCGGCACCGAGCCCGACCACGTCTACGTCGGTCCGCGACGCCTCGTGATCGCGGTCGACGACCTGCCCGAGCGTGGGGAGGACCAGGACAAGCGCGGGCCGGCCGAGCGGATCGCCTTCGACGAGGAGGGCAAGCCGACGAAGGCGGCCAAGGGTTTCGCGCGCGGCGCCGGCGTCACGGTCGAGGAGCTCGAGCGGCGCGACGGGCACATCTGGGCGCACGTCGCCGGCGAGTCGGTCGTGGACACGCTCCCCGAGCGGCTGCCGCAGATCGTGCGCGGCCTCGCCTTCACCAAGTCGATGAAGTGGGAGGCCGACGGCCTCCGTTTCGCGCGTCCCATCCGCTGGCTCGTGGCCAAGGTCGGGAAGGACACGGTCGTGGCGTCGGTCGACGGGCTTACAGCGGGGACGGACTCGTTCGGGCACCGCTGGATCCATCCCGGCGCTGTCCCGATCAAGGACGCGGCGAAGTACGAGGACGCGCTGCGCAAGGCCGGCGTCGAGCCGGACGCCGCCGTCCGCCGCCAGGAGATCGTGACGGCCCTCGACGAGATCGGCGGCTGGGAGGACCCGGCCGGGAAGCTCGACGAGGTCGTGTACCTGGTCGAGCAGCCGCACGTCCTCGAGGGCTCGTTCGGCGAGCGCTTCCTCGAGCTGCCCGAGCGCGTAATCGTTACGGCCATGCAGGCGCACCAGCGCTACTTCCCGCTGGGCGGCCGCCGGGTCGCGATCGTCGCCAACGCCGGCGATCCTGAGATCGTCCGCGGCGGCCACATCCACGTGCTCGAGAGCCGGCTCGCCGACGCGTCGTTCACCTTCGAGCGCGACGTCGCCGTCGGCATCGAGGGGCTCGTCGCCCGGCTCGGCTCGATCGTCTTCGTGCGCGGGGGCGGCACGTTCGCCGACAAGGGCGCCCGGCTCCTGGAGCTGGTCGACGCGCTCGGCGGCGGTGACGCCTCCCGTGAGGCGGCACGGCTCGCCAAGGCCGACCAGGCTGCGGAGCTCGTCCGCGAGTTCCCCGAGCTCGAGGGCTACATCGGCGGCGAGTACGCGCGGCTGGCGGGCTTCCCCGAGGGCGTGTCCGCGGCGATCGAGGAGCAGTACCTGCCCGACGCCTCGGGCGGCCCGCTGCCGTCGACCGAACCGGGGAAGACGCTCGCCGCCGCCGACAAGGTCGACACGCTCACGGTCGCGCTCGCGCTGGGCCAGAAGCCCAGCGGCTCGCGCGACCCCTATGCGCTCCGGCGCGCGGCGATCGGGCTCTGCCGGCTCGCGCTCGAGGGCGAGCTCCGCCTCGAGATCGCCGCGCTCTCGGCGGTCAGCCACAAGCTGCTCGTCGCGCAGGGCGCGGAGGTGGTTCCCGACTTCGACCCGGCCGAGGTCGCCGACTTCGTCGCCGAGCGGCTCGAGAACTTGCTCGATGTGCCGGTCGAGTTCGTACGTGCAGCGCGCGGCTCGACGCTGACCGAGCTCGGTGGCGTCGCGCGGCTCGCGCTCGCGCTGGCCGCGCTCGACTCCGAGAAGCTCGAGGCACTGCACACGGCGTACACCCGGTCGGAGCGGCTCGCCAAGGACGCCGCGGGCGCCGTCGATCCGGGCCTGATGGCCGAGCCCGCCGAGAAGGAGGTCTCGGAGGCGCTCCAGCGGGTCGAGGCCGAGATCGCGCCGCGTGTCGAGGCCAGCGACTTCGAGGGCGCGCTTGCCGTCGGCGCCGAGCTCGGCCCGCCGCTCGACCGCTTCTTCGACGAGGTGCTCGTGATGGCCGAGGACTCGGCCGTCCGCGCGAACCGGCTGCGCCTGCTCGCCGAGGTGCGCGAGACCCTGCGCGCGGTCGGCGACTTCGCCCAACTTCCGCTGTAGCGAAGTACAGCTCGACCGTCGGATGCGCGAGGTGCTCGCTCCGGCGCCCTGCGGCAACGCAGGAGTGGGTCGAAAGGGGGAGCGGTGAGGAGACTCCTCGTGGCATTTGCCGTGGCCGTGTGTGCGGCTGCGAGGAGCGCAGGAGCGGCTCATGCCGGGACGTTTCGGACGGCGCCTCGGGACCATGGGCCGACTCCGTCGCGAACTTCCAGCAAGGGTCCGCGATCAACGGCGGCTTCCTGCCCGGGCGGAGCGACCCGACGCAGGCGCTCGGCCCGGCCGAGTCGCCTCCGGGGAACGACAATCCGGTTCCGAGCCCGCCGACGTTCGTCAGCCTCGGCTTCGCCGGAACGCTGACGCTCGGGTTCCAGAACCCGATCTGCGCGACAGCGGGGATGAGCCTGCTCGACGTCCTTGGACAGGGCGGCGGCGGGGACAAGGCGCTCGGTCGGCACGCGGTCGCGGCCTTGCTCAACGCGCTGAGCCCGAGCGTTGACTACCCGTACACGTCGGCGCAGGTGAAGCAGATGGGTCTACGCCGCGCTTGCGAGCGGTGACGCGACCACGATCGAGAACACGAAGGACCTGCTCGAGGCGCCAAACAGCCTCCGCTGTCCGATCAACTAAAACCGTGCTCGGGGAGCGGCCTCTCGGTCGCTCCCTCAGAGGCTCGACCGACTGCCCTGTACGGAGCGACTCGACCGCCGCGAGCGTCGCCCGGGTGGCAACGAGGTACGAGTCGCGGTCCGGCGCAGGCGCGCGACCGGCGACCGCGTCCACGAACGCCTTCACCTGGGCGGTATGGCCCTTGTCCTGGCCGCCCTTGACCGTCTCGCGCTTGTGGCCGGCGTACAGCTCCAGGCGGCGGAAGTCGTCCAGCGCCGCCGACATGCCGGCGCCGAAGACCTCGACGCGCTCCTTCGGCATCTTGGAGCTGCCGGCGCCCGTGTAGAGGATCTGCGCGACCGCGCCGCTCGCGAAGCGGATGGTGACGGCGACGGTGTCGGCGCTCTCGATGCCGGCATCCGGCGGCGTCTGCGCCGCCGCATGGACGGACACCGGCTGCGAGCGCGCCAGCTCGATCGCCAGGTCGACGAAGTGGCAGCCCTCGCCGACCAGTCGGCCGCCGCCGTCCTCGGGGTCCTGGAGCCAGTGGCCGTGCGGCAGCGCGCCCGCGTTCACGCGGATCGCGACCGCGTCGCGCGGCCGGTCGCCGAACGCGTCCCGCAGCCGCTCCACGAGCGGGGCGTAGCGGCGGTTGAAGCCAACCATGAGCAGCGACTCCGGGCGCAGCGCGGCCTCGACCTCGGCGAGCTGCCCGGGTGTCACGGCGAGCGGCTTCTCGACGAAGACCGCCTTGCCCGCCGCCAGCGCGCGCGCTGAGAGCTCCGCGTGCGACGCGTGGCGGGTCGCGACGACGACCGCGTCGACGTCGTCGGCGGCCAGCACGTCGTCGATGCCCTCTGCGACCCGGTCGAAGCCGAAGCGCTCCTTCGTGTCCGCCGCCGTCAGGCCGCCCTGCGACGTGACCGCGACGAGGCGCGCCTCGGCGGCGGTGAAGGCCGGCAGGAGCGTCGCGCGGGCGAAGTTGCCGGCGCCGACGAAGGCGACCCCCACCGAGTCGGTCCGTGGCCGCGCGGGTGCGACGGTACGCGGCGCCGCCGGCGGCTCCTCCTCGTACTCGAGCACGATCCCGAATGGCCGCTGCCCGTTCGTCGCGGTGAGCAGCTGGTACGCCTCGGCCGCGCGCTCGACCGGGAACCGATGCGTCGTCAGCCGCGCTATGTCAAGACGCCCGTCGGCCAGCAGGTCGACGAACGCCTGGATGTTGCGCTGCTCCGTCCAGCGGACGTACTCGGCCGGCAGGTCGCGGCCGCGTTCCTCGTACTCCACGTCGTAGCGGCCGGGGCCGTACGAGCGGGCGAGGCGCAGCTCCAGTTCCTTCTCGTAGGCGAGCGCGCGGTCGATCTCGACCGGCACGTCGCCGACGACGACCAGGCGGCCGCGGTCGCGCGCCAGCCGCGCGGCCAGCGCGACCGGATCGGTTGAGCGCGACGCGGCGCAGATCAGCACCGCGTCGAGGCCGCGGCCACGCGTCAGCTCGAGCACACGGGCTTCGAGCTCCGGCGCGCCGGTCAGGAAGGCGTCAGCACCCGCCTCGCGTGCGAGCTCCACCGCGCGCCCATCGAGGTCGACGCCCACCACCGAGCAGCCGGCCGCCAGCGCCAGCGATGTCGCGAGCTGGCCGACGAGGCCGAGCCCGATCACGCCGACTGCTTCGCCGACGACCGCCTCGCTCTGGCGCAGCCCGTGCAGCGCGATCGCGCCGACCGTGCCGTACGCGCCCTGCTCGAACGACACGCCCTCGGGCAGCGGCGCGACGAGATTCTTGGGGACGGCAACGATCTCGGCGTGGTTCGCCCAGCCGCCCCCGCCGCACGCGACGCGATCGCCCGGCGCGATGCCCTCGACGCCGGCGCCGACCTCGAGCACGACGCCCGCCGACGAGTAGCCGATCGCGGTGAGCTGGTCGAGCCGGTCGCGGACCGCCGCGATCGTCGGGCGAATGCCCTGCGTGCGGGCGCGCTCGACCACCTGCTGCACCTGGTCGGGCCGCGCCCGGGCCTTCTGGAGCAGGTTCTTGCCGCCGAGCTCGACCTTCGAGCGCTCCGTGCCCGCGCTGATCAGGGAGGCGCGGTTGCGCACGAGCACCCAGCCCGGCTGCAGTGCCGGGGCCGGTGTCTCGACGACGACGAGCGACCCGTCGCGGGCGCGTTGGGCGACCTGCCTCACCGTCTCATCGTAGGCGGCTTCGGCCGCCGGGCCGCTAGGGCTTGCCGACGGTGACCGTGTACGAGCCGGAGCCGGAGAGGCGCGTCACCTTGAGCGCGTAGGAGCGGTTGCCGCACGCGGTGGTCTGCGCGACCTTCGCGCCGCCGGAGACCGTCGCGGTCGCGACGACCTTCGACTTCGCGAGGATCTGCACCCTGGCCTTCAGCGAGCGCGGTGTGCGAAGCGTCGCGCTGACGTCGCCGTCGAGGGGCGTCCCGATGACGGTCGTCCTGGACGTCCCCTTCTTCGTGAAGCTGCCCTTGATCACCGACGTGGTCACGTTCTGCCACGGCGTCGTGATGTCCGCCTGGATGTCCGCGAGGGCCGTCGCGTCCGGCATGAAGATGTCGGAGACGACATTCCATTCGCTGGGGGGCAGCCCGAGGTGCTGCTCGTTCAGGACGCGGAACGCCTCGGCGAAGCCCTCGCCGGGATTGAGCGTGTAGTGGCTGTCCTCGGACCCCGGGTACATCTGGGACTGCACGCTCGCCTTGCAGACCTCCAGGTACGAGGCCCAGCGCTTCGTCCCGTAGTCGACCGCCGGCCACGGCGAGTTGTTCGAGTTGTTGGCGATGTGGTGGCCGTATTCGTGCGCGACGACGCTCTCGGCCGTCGTCGTCGGGTCGGGATCCTCGCCGGGCGCGAGGATCAGCTGGGAGGTCGGGCTGTAGCAGGCGAGCGCGAGCCGGCTGCCGCAGCCGGCCGCCACCTCGTTCAGCGGGGCGAGCTGGAGCGTCACCTTGGCGAGCTCCGGCCCGTGGACCAGGCTCGCCACGAAGTTGGCCCACCCCTGCTGGAACGCCACGTCCTGCGCGTACGTGTTCGAGACCAGGATGTTGACGGTCTCGCCCGTCGACGCCGTGATCGGGCCGCCCCACGTGCCCGTGGCAGTCAGGGCGCGGTTGACGGTAGGCGTCGTGCCGGGGAACTGGAGCGCGAGCCCGTCGCCGATCTGCAGCGGGTTCGGTAGCGAAAGGCGCGGACGCGCCGCGTTCGCAGTCGAGGCGAAGGAGCCGGCGGCGACCGCCAGCGCAAGAACGAGGAGGGACCGCCGCACCAGCTCCAAGTCTGCCTGCACGTTGTAAGAGCCGGGTAAGAAGCGGCTAGGGGCAGAATCCGGGAATGGCACGCAAGGGAACGGTCGAGCTGCATGTTGTCTCGGATGCCACCGGCGCGACCGCGTCGCGGCTCGTGCAGGCGCTCGAAGCGCAGTTCCCCGACCAGGAGTTCAAGGAGATCCGCCACCCGCGCGCCGAGACGCCGGACGACCTACGGCTCGCGGTCGAGCGCGCCAAGGGCCGGCCGGCCGTCCTGCTCTACACGCTCGTCGACGCCGAGCTCCGCGACGTGATGCGCCAGCTCTGCCGCAGCGCGCGCGTGCACTACTGCGACATCCTCGGCCACCCCATGGAGGCGGTGTCTCGTGTGTCCGGCAGCGCTGCCCAGATGCGCCCCGGCGCGCGGCCGGTGCTGGACGACCAGTACTTCCGCCGCATCTCGGCGATCGAGTTCGCGGTGCGCTTCGACGACGGTGTGCCGTCCGGGCTGCACGACGCGGACATCGTCCTCGTGGGCGTCTCGCGTACCTCGAAGACGCCGCTCTCCATGTACCTCGGCTACCTCGGCTACAAGACCGCGAACGTCCCGATCGTGAAGGGCATCAAGCCGCCGAAGGAGCTGTTCGAGGTCGACGGCGCCCGGATCGTCGGGCTGACGATCGAGGCCGAGCGCCTCGCCGAGATCCGCCAGGAGCGCGCGAAGCGACTCGGCGGCTCGAGCCACCGCAACTACACGGCCCTGATGGCGATCTACGAGGAGCTCGACGAGGCCGCCGCGATCCAGCGGAAGCTCGGCGCTCCGGTGATCGACACGACCGAGCTCTCGATCGAGGAGACCGCGTCCCGGGTCATCCGCCTCGTCGAGCACCGGCTGCATGACCAGCAGAAGGCGAAGGCCAAAGCCGGGTGAAGCCCAAGCCACCCGTGCCCCGCTGGCGCTGGGGCCTCTGGTACGCCTGCCTCGGCGTGGCCGTCGCGCTCTTCTACGTGCTGCTCACGCCGCTGTGGCTCGGGCTGCGCGTGGCCGCCTGGGTGGCGGAGTTCCGGGCGCGCCGCGGCTAGCGCTCGCCCGTGGCGACGGCCACAGGCGGTCGCTACGCTGTCTGCCTGACCTCTGGCGGCGGAGGCAAAAGGGGATTCTTGGCTGCCGCAGAGCCGTCGGAAACGCAGAACAACGTCTACGTGGTCGAGGTTGCGCTCGCGCGCAGAGACGGCTCACTGGCGCATGACGCCAAGCTAATCGTGGCGTCGAGCCCGGAGGAGGCTGAACCGCTCGCGCTTGCGTCGGCTGAGCGCCGCTGGCCGGGTCACACCCCGCTTCATGTCGTCTCGATTCGCGTCGACCACAGCGTGCGGGCGCGGAACTACCTCCTTCGCTTGCTCGAGGAGAGGGATATGCCCGTCGGTCACGACGAGCGTGGGTAGCCGAGCGCAGCCAGTTGCAGCGCACACGCCGCGTCGATCAGGTGGAGGTTGCGCTCACCGAACACCTCGAGCCACGGCCGGGGCGTCCCGCGCGACTGGAACTGCGTGTCCACGTCCCGCGTGATGTCGACGACCGGCGTGAGCCCGACGGCGCGGGCGAGTGAGGCCAACTCCCCGGCCTTGTCGCGGACGAAGTCCTGGTACCGGATGCGCACGACGTCGTCTCGGTGCGTGAGGTAGGCGTCCGCACCAGCGCACCAGCGCACCAGCGCGCCGCGAGCCGCTCCACGTAGTTGCGGCCCTCGACGCGCGGCCAGCGGCCGTCCAGCAGCATGCGCCGGTTCTCATGGCCGGCGAGCGCGGGCTCTGAGCCGGTGTCGATCTCGTCCCGGTCGCCGGGCAGCTCCATCCAGTCGAGCAAGCTGCGGACCTGCTCGCGAGGATCCCGGCTGATGAAGACGATCCGCGCGCGGGGAACGCGACGCGAAGCTCGCCCACGAAGAAGCTCAGGTTCGGGTCCTTGACGATGTCCCGACCAAGCTCATCGCGGTGCCGCGCCACGAACTCGTCGAACGGCAGCTCCCGGTCGAAGAACCGCGTCCGGTCGGCCGGCGGGTCGAGGTGGGTGAAATCGCTCGACAGCGTCCGGCCGGTGAGCTTCGCAAGCAGCGTCGCGATCGCCGTCGTTCCCGACTTCTGAACGCCGAGGACGAAGACAGAGGGCTCGCGTCGCCGGCCGGGGAGCCTCACGGGCGCTCGAGCAGGAACTCGTGCTCGAGCCCGTCCTCCTCGTCCCAGTGCTCGCCGACGTGCTCGAAGCCGAGGTTGCCGACGACGCCCAGCGACGCGTCGTTCTCCGGTGACACCGAGGCGACGAAGGCGTTGATGCCACGCTCGTCGCGCGCCCACGCGATGAGGCCGCGCACCGCCTCCGTCGCGATCCCGCGCCGCCGGTAGGCCGGGAAGATCGAGTAGCCGATCTCCACCCCGTCGGGCCGGCGCAGCGCGTTCATGCCGGGCGGGCCGTGGAAGCCGATGTGGCCCACGAGCGCGCCCTCGTCGACGAGGACGACGCCGCGCACCGACCACTCCTGGAGATCGCCGTGCGCGCGCAGCTGGCCGAGGCGCAGGCGCAGGAACCGCTCGTCGTGGCGGTCGGGCCAGTCGCCGGGCATCGACGCGCCGAGGAGCTCAGCGGCGCGCTCGCCGTCATGCGCGAGCAGCGCGTCGATCACCTCCGGCGTGAAAGCGAGCAACTCGAGCCGCTCGGTGCGGATCGGGGCGATTTCCAAGCGCGCGACTTTACTCACGCCGTATTGCACCGCTGGCGCTCGAGTCGTATGCTCGGCGCGCCTGCTGCGGCCAGGTGGTATCCGCGTCTAGAGGAGCCACGTTGACGACGCAGTGGAAGCTATAGACGAGGCTAGGGGGAGACGGGCCGTTCGCGGCGCCGGCGGGGGCGGCGCCGCGGCGGCTCGGCGTCCGTGGTCAGGCGCCGGGCCTCGGCGAGCGCAGGCGCGAGCTGCTGGCCGCCGCCGAGCACGGGCGCGAACAGGTCGCCGTCACGTTCGACGCGCTCGAGGACGGCGGCCATGCTGAACGCGCGGTCGTCGAGCTTCGGCGTCACCTCGTCCCAGTGCAGCGGCGTCGAGACCGGCGCGCCGGCGCGCGGCCGTACGGAGTAGGCCGAGGCGATCGTCTTGCCGTGGCCGTTCTGGTGGTAGTCGATGAAGACGCCCCGCCGCTTCGCCTTCAGCCACTCGGCCGTGACGACGCCGGGGTGGCGCGCGGCCAGGAGGCGGGTGATCCGCTCGGCGAACTCGTGCGCCTGCGGGAACGTCGCGCGGCGCTCGATCGGCACGAGCACGTGCATGCCGCCCGCGCCCGAGGTCTTCGACCAGCCCTCGAGGCCGACTTCCTTGACCGCGTCGTGCACCAGCAGCGCGACCTTGGCCGCGGCACGGAAGCCGCCCTCCTCCTCGGGCGGGTCGAGGTCGAAGACGACGAAGTCCGGCCGCTCGGGCTTGTCGACGCGCGAGTACCAGGCGTTCATGTCGATGCAGTGGAACTGCACCATCCAGAGCAGCGCGAGCTCGTCGTTGACGAGCGGGAAGTCGACGAGCCGCGTGCCGCCCTCGCGCGGGGCGGTGCGGAACTGCCGCGTCGGCAGCCAGTCGGGGATGCCTTTCGGCGCCTGCTTCTGGAAGAACGAGCCGCCGGCCACGCCCTCGCGCCAGCGCTTCATCGTGAACGGCCGGTTCTTCAGGTGCGGGACGATCACGGGCGAGACCGCGGCGTAGTAGTCCCAGAGATCGCCCTTCGTCTCGCCGCTCGGGAAGAGGACGCGGTCCTCGCTCGAGAGGCGGACGACCCGGTTGCCGCGGCGGATCTCGCGCATTGGCGGAACGCTACTGGGGCTCGCAGCCCCCTGCGGGGACAGCCCCGTCGGGCTGCGTCAATCCAGCCCGAGGGCGAGCAGGAGGGCTGACCTCAGGCGCTCAATCGCCTCTGGATCGAGCGCGCCGCGGCGCCGGCCGAGCGCGCTCTTCGGCACCGTGAACAGGTTGTCGCAGTTGATCACCGATGCGCGCGCAAGGCCATGCTCCGGGCCGACCGGAACCTCCGTCGGAAGATTGCGGACGGTTCCCGTCACGGCGGCCACGGTCACGTTGGCGAGCACCGGGATCGCGCGGTCCCGGGTCAGAACGACGACTGGCCGCGTCCCGCCCGGCAGGTCGACGTTGTAGAGATCGCCTCGGTTCAGAGGGGCTCGCCGCCCTCGCCCGCGTCGAACGCCGCGAGACCTGTCAAACCCGCGGCGCCGATCCACGTTTCCTGCGGATGCTCGCCGTAGCCGCGCCGGTAGGCGGCTTCGATCAGCTGCTCGCGTTCCTCACGAACGAGTACAGCCAGGCCTGCCCGCAGTGCATCACTTCGGCTGGCGTACGCCCCGCCGGCGACGAGGCGATCGAGCTCCGCGAGGTCACCCGCTGTAAGACGAACTGGTACCTGCTTTGTCATACAAGCAGTATACCAATCGGAGGAGAGGCGCGACCCGGGAGAAAGGGAGGATGTGTTCTCTCCCGGGGCCGCGGAGGAGGGCTTCCATGCCTCTCCCTGATTACGCACTCCCATCCTTGACGTCAGATGAAGCCGGGGTAAGAGTTTTCAGCCAGCGGTCGACGTCGGCCTGGGAGCGCAGGCGCAGGACGGGAAGGTGCGCCAGCTCCTCGGGGTACTCGCGCCGGCGGCGGAAGTGGGAACGCACGGAGAACGGGATGAGCGCGTCGCGGCCGAGCAGCGCCCCGCGGATGCTCTCGCGGTTGCCGTTCCAGAGCTCCTCGTGGTCGCGGATGCGCCGGTACGTGCGCCGGATGAGCCGCGGCAGCCACGTGCGCACGGGCAGGTCGAGCCAGACGACCGTGTCCGCGCGCTCGAAGACCAGGAACCCGATCTTGTGGACATAGCCGCCGTCGATCACCCAGCCGTCCTGCGCGACCAGCGGCTCGACCTTCGCGCGCAGCTCCTCCGCGGTCGCCTCCGTCCAGTTCGGGCCGTGGTGCAGCGCGTCCAGCTCGGTGTAGGGGACGCCGAGGCGCTCGGCCGCCGCCCGGCCGACGGTCGACTTGCCGCTTGCCGCCGCGCTCGCGGTGATCGCGATGCGCCTCACGCGAGGACGTTGGCCGGCAGCGGCGACTCGCGCACCTCGTCGCCCTCGAGCCCGACCCGGTAGGCGGTCGTGCCCTCGCGGCAGGCGACCACCTGGTGCAGCTCCCCGTCCACGAAGTGCAGGCCGACCCCGGCGTCGGCGGCGTACCCGCCGGGGAAGCCGTCGCGCACGAGGCCGTGGTAGACGGGCCGGCGGCGCTCCTCGTCGTCGTAGTGCGGACACAGGCTGCCGCCGAGGAAGCCGAGGCAGTCCATCGGCGCCAGCTGCGGGCCGAACGAGTCGGTGACGCCGTGCTCGAACCAGCAGATGCCGCCGGCGCTCGAGCCGGCGAGGACGACTCCGCCCTGCCACGCGCGGCGCAGGATCGCGTCGAAGCCGTGCACGCGCCAGATCGCGACCATGTTGGCCGTGTTGCCGCCGCCGACCCACACGATGTCGTGGTCGAAGACCAACGCCTCCACGTCGTCGGGCGGCCACGGGAAGAACTCGAGCCGGCGCACCCGCGCCTTGCCCGCGAAGCGGTCGTATGAGCCCAGCGCCTGCTCCGGGCTCTCGGCGCTCGCGGTCCCGACGTAGAGCACGCGCGGACGGTCGCGGCCGGCGAGGCCGACCACGAAGTCGGCCAGCCCGTCGCAGAAGAGACCGCCGCCGACCGCGACGATGTGTGTGGTTTTTCCGCTGTCGGTCATCGGGGGGTTCGGGGGTGGAGTACGGAGACCCTGTGGAAAGATGCCGATGGTGCACGACGAACGCTACGTCTACGACTTCGACGAGGAGGCGCCAGGCGGCCGCGAGCTGCTCGGCGGCAAGGGCATCGGCCTCGCCGAGATGACCGGCCTCGGGATCCCGGTCCCGGGTGGCTTCACGGTGACGACGGACGCTTGCCGCGCCTACATGCGCGCGGGCAAGGAGATGCCGCCGGGCCTCGAAGCGGAGGTGCAGCGCCACGTGGAGGCCCTCGAGCAGAGGTCGGGGAAGCGCTTCGGCGACCCGCACGACCCGCTGCTCGTCTCCGTGCGCTCCGGCGCGGCGATCTCGATGCCGGGAATGATGGACTCGATCCTCAACCTCGGCCTGAACGACACGGCCGTGGCGGGGGTGGTCGAGGCGACCGGCAACGCGCGCTTCGCCTACGACTCGTACCGCCGGCTCATCCAGATGTACGGCGAGGTCGTCGGCGGCGTGGACTCCGAGCGCTTCGAGAACGCGCTCACCGAGCTGAAGCGCGCGCGGGGCGTCGAGCAGGACGTCGACCTGAGCGCCGAGGACCTGCGCGAGCTGGTCGGGACGTTCAAGCAGATCTACGAGCAAGGCACCGGACGGGGCTTCCCGCAGGACCCGGGCGAGCAGCTCGCGCGCGCGGTCCGGGCGGTCTTCGACTCCTGGGACACGCCGCGCGCGCTGGTGTACCGGCGCGCGAACGGCATCCCGGACGACATCGGGACGGCGGTCAACGTCGTCGAGATGGTCTTCGGCAACATGGGCCAGAGCTCGGCGACGGGCGTGTGCTTCAGTCGCAACCCCTCCACGGGCGAGGCACGGCTCTTCGGCGAGTACCTGCCCAACGCCCAGGGCGAGGACGTCGTCGCCGGCATCCGGACGCCGGAGCCGGTCGAGCGCATGGCCGACGTGCTCCCGGACGCGTTCCGCGAGCTGCAGGACATGGTGCGCCGGCTCGAGGAGCACTACCGCGACCTGCAGGACATCGAATTCACGGTCGAGGAGGGGCGCCTCTACCTGCTCCAGACGCGAACCGGGAAGCGCACGGCGGCGGCCGCGCTCAAGTGCGCCGTGGACATGGTGGACGAGGGGCTGATCTCGCGCGAGGAGGCAGTGGCGCGCATCGACCCCGCCCAGGTCGACCAGCTGCTGCACCCGATGATCGATCCGAAGGCCGAGGTCGAAGTCGCCGCCCACGGCCTCAACGCGTCCCCGGGCGCGGCGAGCGGGGCGATCGTGCTCGATGCGGACACGGCCGCCGAGCGCGGCAAGGGCGGCGAGTCGGTCATCCTCGTCCGCTGGGAGACGACGCCCGACGACATCCACGGTCTGATCGAGGCGGCGGGTGTGTTGACCGCGCACGGGGGCATGACGTCGCACGCCGCGGTGGTCGCGCGCGGGATGGGCAAGCCGTGCGTCGCCGGCTGCGATGCGCTCTCGATCGACGTCGAGGCGAAGACGGTCGATATTGCGGGCCGCGCGCTGCGCGAGGGCGACACGATCACGATCGACGGCGGCACCGGGATTGTCATCATCGGCGCCGTCGACCTCGTCCCGCCGCAGCTGAACGAGGACTTCGAGACGGTGCTCGGCTGGGCCGACGACATCCGCCGGCTCGAGGTGTGGGCGAACGCCGACACGCCCGAGGACGCCGTGCGCGCCCGCGAGTTCGGCGCGCAGGGCATCGGCCTCTGCCGGACGGAGCACATGTTCATGGCCGAGGAGCGGCTGCCTGTCGTGCGCGAGATGATCCTCGCCGACGACCAGGCTGGCCGGCTGCGGGCGCTCGAGCGGCTGCTGCCGATGCAGCAGTCGGACTTCGAGGGGATCTTCGAGGCGATGGCTGGGCTCCCCGTCGTGATCCGGCTGCTCGACCCGCCGCTGCATGAGTTTCTGCCGCCGATCGACCAGGCGACCGACGAGCACATGGCCGACCGGATCCGCTCTTTGCACGAGGCGAACCCGATGCTCGGGACGCGGGGCTGCCGGCTCGGCCTCCAGTGGCCGGAGGTCTATGAGATGCAGGTGCGGGCGATTATCCGGGCCGCCGTCGCCGTGCGCGAGCGCACCGGGCAGGCGCCGCTCGTCGAGATCATGCACCCGCTCGTCGGCTTCGCCGAGGAGCTGAAGCGGCTGCGCGCGCTGACCCTGGAGACCGCCGCCGGCGAGGCGGAGATCGACTTCCAGGTGGGGACGATGATCGAGCTGCCGCGCGCATGCGTCCGGGCTGACGAGATCGCCGAGTTCGCCGACTTTTTCTCGTTCGGGACAAACGACCTGACGCAGACGGTCCTGGGCATGTCTCGGGACGATGCCGAGGGCAAGTTCCTGACGCACTACCTGCAGGACGGGATCCTGAAGCGGAACCCGTTCGAGACGCTCGACCAGTCCGGCGTCGGCGATTTGATGCGGATCGCGGTCGACCGCGCAAGGGCGGTGAAGGACATCAAGCTCGGCATCTGCGGCGAGCATGGGGGCGAGCCGGCCTCGGTGGCGTTCTGCCACGGGCTTGGGCTCGACTACGTGTCCTGCTCGCCGTACCGCGTGCCGGTTGCGCGGCTCGCCGCCGCGCAGGCGGCGCTCAGCGAGGCGGGCGTTACCGCCGCCGTCGCGGGCGGCTAGGGCTAGGCGTCGTCGACATCGCCAGGTCGTACGAGGCGCGTTCGCCGCGGGTGGAGCCCGACCTCCGCGCTGCGTCTGAGCTTGGCGGCCCAGCCCTCGTTGTCGACTGGCTGCAAATCGGCATAGATGCTCTTTCCGGCCGCTGCAACCGCCCGGTGCAGCCGGAGAGCCCAGAACGGCGTAATCCACCGCCGAAGATGCCATTCGAGGACGGTCGTCTGCCGTGGCTCTCGGAGGCTCTGCGCCCACACACGTGTCGCGAAAGGGCGCTTGCCCCCTTCGAAGAGCCAAGCTACGGCGGCGTCAGTCGTGCGCCAGATCCGCGTGAGATCCCAACGCCGGGCAACTCGCTCCAGTTCCGCCGCATCAGCTTCGTCAGCGAGGAGTCTCAGATCGAGCAGATCGCGGACTGAACGCAGGGGCACGTGCCTCCATACGTGGGCTGCCGTGAGCAGAGCGTGCTGCGCGGGTGCCGCTGTCTCCAGCCCGTCCACCGTGAGTGTCGAGCGAACGGCTGTCGCGAAGATCTCGTCGATTGGCGGCGCCGTCAGCAGCCGCGGCCAGTTCAGACCAGTGTGGACCTCGATCGGAAGGTGCATGCCCGGCCGCCAGATCGGCGGGAAGTGATGTGCGCGGGTCTCCTCTTTGCCGACTTCGATCGGTTCGAAGCCCGCTCCGATCAGCGCGCCGAACGCGGCCGGGCCGTCGTCGACGAGGACAGCGAGATCGCCGAACCACCGAAGACGTAGCGGATATCGAGCCGCGATCTCCGGACCCTTGATGACGAGCATGCGTCCCGGATATGCGGCCCGGGCGCGCTCGAGAACCGGCATCGCGAGAAGGGTCGTCGCCTCGGGAACGCGGAGCTCCGCCCGAACGCGCTCCGGAACCGTTCGCCCGAGCTCGGTCCACCGCGCCGCCGCCAGCGGTGCAAGCCCGTGCGCAAGGAGAGACGAGACGTCCATGCGATCAACGAGGCGTTCGATCGCCTCCCACAGTTGACGGCGCGGATGCGGCTCCCAGGAGTCGGTCCAGCGCCCCTGCAGCGAGATGCCCATATCTCGACGCGACCGGAGTCTCAGAAAAGAACCAGCCCCGTCCTGCGGCGGCGATAGGCGGCCTGGGTGCTACCGCCCGAGCGGCACGATCAGCCGGCGGTACGCGGCGAGGCTGCGCGGCATCGAGCCGATGTCGAACTTCGAGCCCGGCCGGCTCTCGAACCAGGCGATCATCTCCACCCGCCGATGCCGGCGCACCCAGGCGGCCATCTGCTCGATGAACGACGGGTCGTCGATGCCCCAGTTGCTCCACTCCGGGAAGGCGAACGGCTTGTTCGCGTGCGCCTTGTAGAGCGCCTGCGCCGCGTCCCACTGCGCCTTGCCGCCGATGTTGTAGAGGTCGTCGCCCACGACGTCGACGTAGGCGTCGCCGGGGTAGTACGCCTGCGGCGTGTTGCCCGGCACATCGGGGCTGCCGGCGCCCTGCGGGTTCCAGACGACGCGCACCAGCGTGTTCGCGGCGAGCGTGCCCTTGATCGGCGGCAGCCCGAGCCGGGCCAGCTGCGCGTTGACCGCCGGCCCGCCGTGCGCGGCCAGGTACACGCGCGCGAACGCCTTCCGGAACATCGCGGTCGAGTGGCTCGCGCCCTTCGGGGCGCCGCCGCTCGTGAAGGCCGAGTAGTAGTTCCAGTGGCCGTTCATCTCGCCGAACGGCCGCAGGTACGCGGGCCGTCCGAGCGCGGCCAGCGCCTGGTTCAAAGCGACCAGGTAGCCGTCGCCCTTGCCGTCGGCGATGTCGCGCGGTGTGATCGCTTCGTGGCGGTTCGGCCAGCCGGCGCCGGTGTTCAGCCCGATCATCGGCATCTCGCCGAGCCGCGGGATGAGCGCCGAGAGCCGCGAGCCCCACGTATAGCCCTGGTTCCAGCCGAGGATGACGTGCTGCACGGTCGAGTGCTGACCAGTCAGCGAGTCGAAGCGCGGCGCGTTGCCGAGGATGCCGAGGTTGACGGCTGCTCCGGCGCCGGACGGCAGCGCGAGGGCGGCGAGCGCGACGAGCAGGGCGGCGCGGCGCATCACGCCGAGGGTACTCCCGTCGGCCGGGTGCCGACTAGTAACTCTGGACGGCCATGTACGAGACCAACACTGCCCCGAGTGCCACGGCCGTAACGCCGCCGAAGCCGAGCAGCCCCGGCTTCCCGTAGGAGGCGTGCACGCGGCCGAGCTGCGTCAGCGCCAGCCCGCACAGCGCGCCGCCGACGAGCCCGCCGATGTGGCCAGCGATCGAGATGTTCGTGCCAACGAAGCTGAACAGGACGTTGATGGCGATGATCGAGAATGCCGCGCCGCCCAGCACCATGGTGTGCTGGCGCTCGTAGACAAGCGCGGCGCCGAGGATCCCGAAGATGGCGCCCGACGCGCCGACGGTGGGGACGTTCGGCGCGAACACGAGCACCGCCGCCGACGCGCACAGCAGCGAGACGAGGTAGATGAGCAGGAAGCGCAGGTGCCCGATCGCGCGCTCCATCGGCGTCCCGATCCAGTAGAGCATCGCCATGTTGAGCCCCACGTGGATCAGGCTTGCGTGAAGGAACCCCCCGGTGATGACCCGGTACCACTCGCCCTCCGCGACACCGATGAACTGACCGGTAGTGAGCTGCGCGCGGCCGAGCAACGAGTAGTCCAGGAAGAGGTGGCCCTGCGCCGTGTTGTTCAGCGTGCCGCCCTCGAAGAGGCAGAGGAAGAAGACGCCGACGTTCAGGATCACGAGCGCGCGCGTGACGATCGCATCGCCGCTCGAGAGCAGCTGGGCGCCGGCCTTGCGCGGCGTCGTGCGAGCGCGCTTGACCCCGCTCGCCGCATGATCCGGGCAGCGGATGCCGACCGGCGCGAAGACCATGCAGTCGGGGCAGATCCCGCGGCCGCACTCCGAGCACGAGACGCCGGTCTCGCGGTCGGGATGGCGATAGCACCTCAGCATCTCGGGCACGCTCTCAGCGTAGTTGCGGGGTAGGTTGCCGCCGCGTTATGCGCGTTGACGTCGCCTTCACCCCTACCGAGCCCACCGCGGCGCCCGTCGCCGTGGTCGTCGACGTCATGCGCGCCACCTCGACCTTCGCGCAGGCGCTCGCGAGCGGGTACCCGCGCGTGTACGTCGCGCCGGGGATCGACGAGGCGCGCGCGCTGCGCGAGCAACTCGGCGAGGGGCTGCTCGGCGGCGAGCGGGACGCGGTCAAGATCGAGGGCTTCGACGTCGGCGCATCGCCGCGCGAGTTCGTCGAGCCGCGCGACGAGCCGCTGATCTTCTCGACCACGAACGGGACGCGGGCCATCCTCGCCGCCGCGCAGCGCGCCCAGACGGTGCTGCTCGGCTCGCTGCTGAACCTGAGCGCGGTGGCGCGGGCGGCGGCCGAGCACCGCGAGGACGTGGTCGTGCTCTGCGCCGGCTACAAGGGCGCCTTCGCCTTCGACGACGCCTACTGCGCCGGCCGCATCGTCCAGCTCATCGACGCCGAGCGCGGCGACGGAGCCAGGGCCGCGGTGCTCGCCGCGGAGGCGTACCCGAACGCGATCGACGGCATCAACGCGCGCACGTACGGCCCGCCCGGGCTGGAAGAGGACATCGCCTTCGTCGCCCGCGTGGACGCGCTCGAGACGGTGCCGCGCCTGGCCCGGATGGTCGGGCCGGGCGCCGAGATCGTGGCCTAATCCTCCTGCTCTTCGGGCGGCTCGGGCCGCTTGATCTCGCCGAAGACCTGCTCGTAGCGGGTCATGTTTTCGTTCAGCGCGCGCAGCACGTCGAAGAGGACGGTGACGGGGATCTTCACGCGCGAGACGACGCGGCACTCGACGCGGACGGGCGCGTCCGGGTCCTCCTGGTCGATCTGCGGCGGCTGGGTGACGCCGAAGTCCAGCGTGAACTCGTAGGCCGTGTGCCAGACGCTCAGGAAGTTCGCATAGACGCCCGCCTCCAGCTCGTTCGGAACCTGGATCTGGAACTCGGTCGGGCGCTCCTCATCCTCGTGCTCGCTCACGGACGGAGACCCTACAGACGCCGTCGGTAGACTTGGACAAAATGCGGACAGCGATCGTTCTGTTCACACGTGACCTGCGTGTGCACGACAACCCGGCGCTCGCCGCGGCGGTACGCGAGGCCGATCGGGTGGTGCCGCTCTTCGTGCGCGACGACGGAATCGATTCCTCGCCGAACCGACTCGGCTTCCTGCACGAATCACTGGGCGACCTCGACCTGTCGCTCCGCGAGCGCGGCGCTGCGCTGGTGGTCCGATGCGGCGACACCACCGCGGAGGTGACGCGCGTCGTGGAGGAGACGGGTGCGGAGGCCGTGCACGCGAGCCGCGACGCCAGCGCGTTTGCGGAGCGCCGCGAGTCGCGGCTCGCGGGCACTGTCCCGCTGCGCCTGCACGACGGGCTGACCGTCCTCCCGCTGGACGAGCTCCATCCGTACCGCGTCTTCACGCCCTACTGGCGGGCCTGGCGGGAGGTGCCGCTGCGCGACCCGGAGCCGGCTCCCGAGCGCATCGTCCGGCCGGACGGCATCGACCTCGGGCGGCTCGACGCGCCGCCTCCGCGCGACTCGCCGGGCCTGCCGCCCGGCGGCGAGCGTGCGGGGCGCGCGCGGATGGCGGCCTGGCTGCGCGACGGCCTCGCCGGCTACGGCGACAGGCAGCGCCTCGACCTCGACGCCACCTCGCGGCTCAGCCCGTACCTGCACTTCGGCTGCGTCTCGCCGCTCGAGCTCGTGCACGGCGCGCGCGGGACAGAGGACTTCGTCCGCGAGGTGGCCTGGCGCGACTTCTACTCCCAGCTGATGCTGAACGAGGGCATGGGCCAGCTGCACGACCGCGGCGACGCGTGGGACGGCGACCCTGAGCTGCTCGACGCGTGGCGCGCTGGCGAGACCGGCTATCCCGTCGTCGATGCCGGCATGCGCCAGCTGCGCGCGGAGGGCTGGATGCACAACCGCGCCCGGCTGATCACCGCCTCGTTTCTCAGCCAAGCACCTGTACCTCGACTGGCAGCTCGGCGCGCGCCACTTCTTCGACCTGCTGGTCGACGGCGACCAGGCGAACAACATCGGCAACTGGCAGTGGGTCGCCGGCGTCGGCACCGACACGCGTCCGAACCGGGTCTACAACCCGACGCTCCAGGCCAGGCGCCACGACCCGGACGGCGCGTACGTGCGCCGCTGGGTGCCCGAGCTGGCCGGGCTTCGGAGCCGCCGAGATCCACGAGCCGTGGAAGCTGTCCGCTCGCGCGGCGGCGCGGCTACCCGGCGCCGGTCGTCGAGCACGCGGCCGCCGTGCGCCGCTTCCGCGAGCGGCGCTCGGGGCAGCTCACGCTGAGGTGACCTCGTACGCGGCGAGCGGCCGGGCGAAGCCCTTGAGCTCCAGCTCGCCGACCGGGGCCGTCGTGACCGACTGCTCGACGGCTCCATGGAGCCGTGGCCCGATCAGGATCTGTCCCGGCGCCGCGCGCGTGCTCAGGCGCGAGGCGAGGTTCGTGACCGGGCCGAGCGCGCCGTAGTCGTAGCGCCCCTCGAAGCCGATGCGGCCGAGCGTCGCGTAGCCGGCCTCGATCCCGACCCCGAGTGCGAGCTCGGCGCCGCGGCTGCGCCAGCTCGCCACGAGCTCCTCGAACCGCTCGCGCAGCGCGAGCGCGAAGCGCACGGCCTCGAGCTCGTGCTGCTCGACCTGCACCGGGTCGTTGAAGAAGACCATGACCCCGTCGCCCGCGAAGTGCTCGAGCGTGCCGCCGTACTCCGGGATGAGCGCGCCGATGGCTCCGTGGTACTCGCGCAGCACCTCGATCAGGTCCTCCGGCGCAGCCGTCTCGGCGAACGCGGTGAAGTTGCGCAGGTCGGAGAAGAGGCACGAGATGTAGGCGCGGTGCCCGGCGAGCACCTGCTCGCCGTCCGGCGACGAGATCAGCGCGGCGACCTGTGGCGAGACGAAGCGGCCGAGCTCCGTCCGCTGCCGCTCCACCGCTTCGAGCAGGCGGGCGTTCGCGATCGCGACAGCGGCCTGGTCGGCGAACGCCTGGACGATCTCGACCTCGTCGTCGCCGAAGGCGCCGGGCGTGCCCCGGCCGAGCGCGAGCGCCCCGATGAGCTCGCCCTCGGACACGATCGGCACACCCATGAGCGCGCGGTAGCCCACGAGCTCCTGCGCGCCGTAGGTGTACTCGCGGTCGGCGAGGACGTCCGGGATCTGCTCGGCCTGCCCCGAAAGCGCAACCCTGCCGACGACCGTCGTGCGATCGCGCCCGTGCGGGTGCTCCAGGCTGTACTGGAACGCCTGCTGCTGCCCTTCGGTGCCCGCCGTCGCCGCCCAGATGTAGAAGCGGTCGCCCTCGGCGAGGTAGATCTGCCCGTGCTCCGCGTTGCACAGCCTGCGGGCCGACGCGACGATCTCCTGGAGGACAGGCCTGAGGCCGTCTGCGCGGGCGAGCGCACGGAGGACGCCGCCCAGTGCCTGCAGCTGGTCACGGAGCCGCGTGGCCTCGTCCACCGGATGCTCCTATGTCAAGGCCGGCGCGATCGCCGGCCGGTTTGTGGGGGCGATGTGGTCCTCCTTGGTCGGTGTGAGTGTGCGGTAGACGGCTCGTGCGAGGTAGCGCTTGAGGCAGCGCAGGGCTTCTTTTCGGCTTTTGCCTTCGGCTTGTTTGCGTGCGAGGTAGGCCCGTGCGGGCGCGTGGTGGCGTCCTTGTGTGATGGCGATGCGGTGCAGTGCGCAGTTGAGCTGCCGGTTGCCGGAGCGGTTGAGGCGGTGGCGCTGTCGGTTGCCGCTTGAGGCTTGAAGGGGCGCCGCGCCGGCGTGCATCGCCAGCCGGCCGTCGTTTGCGAAGCGTTCGCTGCCGGCGATCTCGCCGATCAGCTTTGCGGCTGTGAGCACGCCGCAGCCGGGAAGCTCGAGCAGCGCTGGCGCTTCGGCGGCGACCAGCGAGGCCAGCTCGCGCTGGAGCTGCCGCTCCGCCCGCGTGAGCTCGACGATCCGCCGCACCTGGTCGCGCGCGATGCGCACCTGCACCGTTTGCGCGCGCCGGGCAAGGCGGCGGCCCAGCCGGGTGAGCCAGCAGGCGCGGTCGAGGCAGCCCGCGGGCAGCTCCAGCTAGGGGGTCGAAGAGAAGTAGATAGAGAGAAGGTATTTGAAGAGCTGAAGGAGATGCTTGTAACAGAGAAGAGAAGAGAGAGGAGGATAAGGTGAAAGATGAAGGTATGAAAGAAAGACTGAGGGAAGAAGAAATAGATAGAATGAGGGAAGAAATAGAAAAAGAAGACGGAGAAGAAGAGGAAGTAGAGGACGACGCGTAACTGAACGAGATGAGAAAGAGAAAAGAGAAATAGGCGACCTGGAAGAGTTGGAACCAGATACCGAGCGTCTCATAGAAAGAGACGAGGAAGACGACGATCGCGAGGTAGAAGAGCTAGTTACGCACGGAGCCCTGATCGCGGACCTTGAGCACGATCGAGACGAGGAAGAGGACCGGGTAGAGCTCCTCGAGCGGCCTGAACTGCCACGCCGAGACGACGACGAGGACGGCGTCGGTGACGCGAGAGACAGAGTCGCGGCCGACCTCGACGCCGTAGATCGGTTCCAAGTGCTTGGAGATATCGGCTCGGGGTCGAGCTCGTGCAGGTGCCAACGCAGCCGCTGCTGGATCCGTGTCCGTTCGCCGAGCAGATCCTCGCGATGATCGACCAGCAAACGAATCTCACGAGAGGCGCCCGCCAGCACCGCCACCGGCAGCTCGCGCTCGCGCAACGCAGCCCGCGCGACCGCGACCGCGTCGATCGCGTCCGACTTGCCGCGCTCGCGAACGGAGCGGCGCGCGCCCGCCATCAGCTTCGGCGGCACCCGCACGACTCGCTCCCCACGCGCGAGCAGAAAGCGCTCCAGCGAGACCGACACGTGTCGACAGTCCTCCAGCGCCCAGAGCCGCTCACGAGCAAGCGAGCACCCCCACGAAAGCAACTGCTCATGACCGACACGGCGCGCCGTCACCGTGCGCTCACCGCGCGTCACGCCCGTCGCAGCCTCGACAGCCGCCGCGGTGTGACTCTGCTTATGCGGGTCCACTCCGATTACGATCACTCCCGGTCCCCTTTCCTGAGGTGGCCACTGACGGGGCGCCAGCGGACAGGCCTCAGTCGGGGCGTCTAGCCACGCTCCTATCAGGTCACGCTGGCGCTCCAGAACCGGCGGCGAGCGACACATCCGTTGCTGGTCAAGCCCACCAGGCCGACAGCGACCCTACGGGTCAGCCCGCCGCCGGCCCCGAGCCTAACCGGCACAGCAACAACAGCCGGTTCATACGCCAACGATGACACTGAGGCGACTCTACGCCGCGCGCGATTTCACGAACTCGTAATGGCGGCCCACCGAGAGCGACCGTACGGTTGGAGCACGTGGCAGAGCCCGACCGCCCGCTCGAGACGCCGCGCGAGAACCCCGGCGCGCGGCGGCTTGGCCGTGCCGCCTTCCTCGGCGTCGTCGGAGCCGGCGCCGCGACGCTCTTCTACGGCGACGCCGTCTCGCGGGTGGTCAGCCGGTTCACGAACCCGCTCTCGGACGCGACCGGGCTCAGCCGGTACATCCCCACGAGCGGCTGGCGCATCTACACGGTCGCCGACTCGATGCCGAACTTTGACCCGGCCACCTGGCGGCTGCGGATCGACGGGCTCGTGCGCAACCCGATGGACCTCTCGCACCGCGAGCTGCTCGCGCTCCCCAAGGCGACGCAGATCTCGACCTTCCACTGCGTCACCGGCTGGGTCGTCGGCGGCGTCCACTGGGGCGGGGTCCGCTTCCACGACCTGCTGGCCGCGGCCCAGCCGCTGCCGAAGGCGCAGGCGCTCCACTTCATCTCGGCCGAGCGCCCCTACGACGACTACCTGAGCCTGCGCCAGGTCTCGCTCAAGAATGTGATGCTCGCCTACGAGATGGACGGCAAGCCGCTGCCACGCGAGCACGGTGCGCCCGTCCGCGTGGTGATCCCCGAGATGTACGGCTACAAGAACGTCAAGTGGGTCGAGCGCATCGAGCTCGTTGCGCAGCCCGGCTCCGGCTACTGGGAGCAGCGCGGCTACGACGCCGACGCCTGGGTCGGGCGGTCGAATGGCTACTAGCGCCGCAGCCGTCACCCGGCCGCGCTACGTCGAGCGCTTCACGGTCACCGAGCGCCTCCTGCACTGGGTGCACGCGAGCGCCTTCTTCCTGCTGCTCGGATCGGGGCTCGTGCTCTACCTGCCGTCGCTCTCGGCGGCGGTCGGCAGGCGGCCGCTCGTGAAGGACGTCCACTTCTATACGGGCATCGCCTGGGCGGGGGCCATCCTGCTCGTCGCCGTGCTCGGGAACCGGCAGGCGCTGCGGGCGACAGTCCGCGAGATCGACATGTTCGACCGTGACGACCTCCGCTTCCTGGCCGGCAATACGCACGCGCCCCAGGGGCGCTTCAACGCCGGCCAGAAGGTCAACGCGATCCTGACCGCGGCCTTCGCGGTGCTCTTCTTCGTCTCCGGCCTCCTGCTCTGGTACGGCGAGCGCGACACGCGGTTCCGACTGAACGGCACCGTCTTCCTGCACGACGCGCTGATGTACGTCTCCCTCGTCATCGTGCTCGGGCACCTCTATCTGGCGCTCGTGCACCCGGCGACGCGCCACTCGCTCCGCGGGATGACGCTCGGGAGCGTGCGGGCCGACTGGGCGCGCCGGCATCACGCGAAGTGGCGCGCTAGCGGCGACTGACACTGCTTCCGTCCCAGCGCCAGTCGTTCTCGGCCGTCAGGTGCGTGCCGCCGAGCCAGCGGTCGAGGCCGAAGTCGACGCGGTCGGCGCGGCCGGCCAGCACACCGCGGCCCTCGTCCGTGAGCTCGAAGGCCGTCGCCGCGAAGACGCGGCCGTCGCCGTGGGGCGGAGGGGTCGGCACGCGGCCGCCGCCCACCGGGGCGACGAGCGGCGCGAGCGCGGCGAGCCGCCGCCAGACCCAGGAGTCACCGTCGAACGCCGCCTCCTCGCGCGCCTGGCTCGCGAGGAAGAGCTCGTGCGGGCGGCGGGGGCCCTTCGAGACCTGTTCGAGCAGCTGGCGCTCGCTCCGCGACAGTCCGTCGCGCGCGTGCGGGAGGTCCTCGAGCAGCCGGCGCAGCGCCGGGCCGAGGAACGGCAGCTCCGGCGTGCCGCGCGCGACGAGGAGCTCGAGCCCCGTCGGGTCGGGCGCGCGGAACGCGTCCCAGGCGGCGAGCGCGAGCGCGAGCTGTTCGTCGGTGACGCGGGCTCGGCGCGGCCATAGCGCCTCGAGCTCGTCGGCGCTCATCGGGCCGAGGAAGGTGCCGGCGTCGATCAGGTCGGCCCGCTCGACGAGAGAGAGGACCTGGATCAGCTGCAGCTGGTCGTAGAGGTCGTGCTCGAACCAGAGCACGAGGCTCTCGGCCTCTAGCAGCAGCTCGTCCCGCCGCTCGAGCTCGGCGCGGACGGCGGGCACCGTCCCCCAGCCGGCGTCGGCGAGGAAGCGGGCGCGGAGGCGGCGGAGCTCGGCGGGCGGCACCGGCGGGACGGGCCCCTCGTGGAGCGCGTCGTCCCACGCGAGCACGGAGCCGCCGAGGCCGGTCTGGCGTAGCGTGTTGGCGGCGCTCTCGCCGTTCGTGACGTGGAGCATCGCCGCCGGCGTCGTGCGGCCGCGCCGCGCCAGGTAGGCGGCGCCGCAGGTGCAGTGGTCGAGCGACGTGCAGGCGCAGCCGACGACCTGCGCGAGGCTCTCGCGGACGCGGCGGAGGCTCGCGATCTTGCCGTCGACCTCGTCGATCTTCGCGGCGAGCCGGATGCGCAGCGCCTCGTCGGCGGGTCCCTTGACGCGCAGGAACTCCTCGATCTCGGCGAGCGTGAAGCCGAGTCCCTGCGCCTCCTTGATCGCGCGGACGAAGCGCACCGTCTCGTCGTCGTAGGCGCGGTGCCCGGAGGGCGCCCGATCGGGCTCGGGCAGGAGGCCGCGCCGCTCGTAGTAGCGGAACGTCTCGACGTTCACCCCGGCCCGGGCGGCGGCTTCTCCGACGCGCATCCCGTCGACTGTAAACCCGGACTCTGGTACGGATTGCAAGCGCATGATCGACCACGTCTCGATCCGCGTCTCCGACAGGCCGCTCTCCGAGCGCTTCTACGACATCGTCCTGGCGCCGCTCGGCATCGAGCAGACGGCGTGGGGCGAGGACGGCGTCGAGTGGTCGGACTTCTCGCTCGCCGCCGTCGAGCCGGGGAAGGGGCTCACGCAGCGGCTGCACGTCGCCTTCCACGCCCGGTCGCACCAGGACGTCGAGAACTTCTGGCGCGCGGGCACCGAGGCCGGCTTCCAGAACGACGGGCCGCCGGGGCTGCGGCCGCACTACGACGTCGACTACTACGGCGCGTTCCTGCGCGACCCGGACGGCAACAGCGTCGAGGCAGTCCACAACGGCCGCGACCGGCCCGGCCAGTTCGACCACCTCTGGATGCGGGTGATGGACGTCCCGCGGGCGCAGCGGTTCTACGAGCTGATCGCGCCGTTCTCCGGCTACGAGCTCGAGCACGCGCACGAGGCGTTCGCGCACTTCGTCGGCGAGGACGCGTCGTTCTCACTCGTCGCCGGCGAGCCGACCGAGCACGTGCACCTTGCGTTCGGCGCGGCGGACAACGCGACCGTGGAGGACTTCCACCGCGCCGCCGTCGCCGCCGGCTACCCGGACAACGGCCGGCCGCGCGAGTGGTGGTACCACCCCGGTTACTACGGTGCCTTCGTGCTCGACGCCGACGGCAACAACATCGAGGTGGTGTGCCACAACCGGTGAGCTGAGCCGGACAGTGTTCGGCCGCCCGTGGGCGGCCGAACGACTCAGAGAGGCAACTCGCTTACGGGAGGACTGGGCCGTGACCCGAGATGGGCGCCGACGATCTGTACACGGGGTGCTTCTTCGCGGCGTTGAGGCGAGTCTGCTGGAGTGCGGCTGAGTACCAGCCGTCGGTGAGTGGGTGGCTGTCGATGGGGACGAGCAGCGGCGGTGCCGGAGGATCGATCACGGGCGACGCCGTTGCGCCGGAGACGGTGAACACGAAGATCGCGAACGCGAGAAGAGTCATCATGGAGAGAAGTCGCTTCATCTGAGGTGCCTACCTTTCTGATGAGCGGGTCAATCAAGACGGCGGTGGGCGCCGTCTTCTTCCATGCTCAGTGCGCGTCGCGCGCGAGGCGCATGAGCTCGGCGTCCGAGCTGGCGGCGAGCCCCTTCGGCACGACCATCCGCCAGGCGTCGAAGACGAGCTCGCGCAGCTCCTTCTTGCCGATCGCGTCCAGCCGGCAGACGACCCACTGGTAGCGCATGTCGGAGGGCCGGGGCATCTGGAACTTCTCCGGGTAGGTCTGGACGAGCGCGTCGCGCTCCTCGCGCGGGAAGGCGAAGCCCATCAGCGTCTCGTCGCGCGAGAAGGCGATGTAGACGATGCGCCCGACGCGGAACTTGACGCGGCCGCCGACGACGACCTCGTAGGAACGGGGGAGAGGCGTGGCCAGGGCGCGGACGTCGTCGATCGTCGCCATCGCACGGTGAGCGTACGAAAGTTCTTGACAGGGGAACGTGTGTTCGTGTAGAACATACGTTCCGGTGCTCGCCGCAATCGTCATCCCAGGGTTCGAGCTCCGTGCCGCGCTTCGCGAGCGGCCGGGGCTGATGCGGCGGCCCGCGGCGCTCGCACCGCTGCCCGGACGTGAGCCGCTGCTCGGCCCGGTGACGGCGGCCGCGGAGGCGGCCGGTGTGAAGCCGGGCATGCGGATGGGCGAGGCGCTCGCGACCTGCCCGGAGCTCGTGCTCGTCGAGCAGGATCCGGCCACGGCCGAGGACGCGTGGGAGGCGATCGTGCGGCGGCTCGAGGACTCCGGCTTCGCGGTCGAGCCGGCGGAGCTCGGCACCGTCTACTTCGAGACGAAGGGCGTCGAGCGGCTCTACGGCGGCGTCCAGGCGGCGCTGCACCGTGCGCTCGCGGCCGTGGGGGCGGGGTGGGATGCGCGGGCAGGGGCAGCCGCGCGTCGCTTCGCCGCCCTCGCGGCGGCCAGCGTGGCGCGTGCGGGCCAGGTGCTCGTCGTCGCCGACGGCGACCAGGCGCGCGAGTTCCTCGCGCCGCTGCCGTTGACGCTGCTCCCGCTCGAGGCGGGCCGGCGCGAAGAACTGCAAGAACTCGGCGTCCAGAAGCTCGGTCAGCTGGCAGAGCTGCCCGGCGCGGCGGTCGCCGAGCGTCTCGGACGGGACGGGCGGCAGGCCTGGACGCTCGCGCGCGGGAGGGGCGCGCGTCGCGTCGAGGGCCGCCGTCCGCCGGCCGAGGTCGTCGAGCGGATCGACTTCCCGGAAGCGGTCGGGAACGAGCTCACCCTTCGGCGGGCGCTCAACGTGCTCGTCGACCGGCTGCTCGAGAGCCCCGCCCGCGACGGCCGCTTCCTCCGCAAGCTCGCGCTCGTTGCGCGGCTCACCGGCGGCGGCTCGTGGCGGCGGACGGTCACCCTGCGCGAGCCCGTCGCCGAGCGCGACCGGCTCCGTGCGGCGCTGTGGCCGAAGATCGCCGAGCTGCCGGCACCCGTCATGCGGCTCGCGCTCGAAGCAGTCGAGCTCGCCGACTCGCGCGGCGACCAGCTCGCTCTCGTTGCCCCCGAGGGCGAGGACCTCCAGGAACGGCTGAAGGACGGCCTCCGCCAGGTGCGCGCCAGCACCGGCGGCGGCGCGGTGTGCACCGTCGTCGACATCGCTCCGTGGTCACGGCTGCCGGAACAGCGGGCACTGCTGGTTCCCAAAGACGCGTAAACGCTCCCCGGCCTGCGCTCGTGGAAGCGCACGCCGACGGGGCGCCGCGTCGTGTGAACCGCCAGGGCGTCGCCGTCGTGCGCGAGGAGTGGCGCGTCGTCGACCGCTGGTGGACCGAGGAGCCCGTCCAGCGCCGCTACTTCGAGGTAGTGCTCGAGTCAGGCCAGAACACCGTCGTCTTCCGTGACGACGACCGGGGCACGTGGTTCACGCAGCGCGGCGCCTAGGCGACCGGCGAGAAGAGCGTCACCTCGACGCCGTCCGGATCGGCGACCGAGAACACGCGGTGGCCCCACGGCCGGTGCTCCGGCCGCGACAGCGCGTGGACAGCGAGCCGCTCATAGAGCTCGTCCACGTCGTCGACCTCGACGTACAGGCCGACGCCCGTCGGTGCGACGTACGCCTGGCCTTCGTGGAGTTGGATCAGCTCGACGATTCCGGATCCGGCGGCGAGCAGGGCGCCTTTGTCTTCGGGCCCGCGGTCCCAGCCGCCGACCTGCTCGAGCCCGAGCGTGTCGCGGTAGAACGCCACTGCGGCGTCGTAGTCACGCGGGAACCACACGGCTCGGAACTCGCCCGGCACAGGGTGATCGTAGGGGCTGCCCCCGCAGGGGGCTGTCCCTCGGGGGTGCATGGGACAGCGCCCGGCCTGGGCCGAAAAGCCTTCCGAAAACCGAGCTATCGCCCAGTCACTGGGGACAGCGCCCCTTGGCGGGGGACAGCCCCGCTGCTGTGAGCTACGTCGAGCTGCACTGCCACTCGGCGTACTCGTTCCTCGACGGCGCCTCCCGGCCGGAGGAGCTCGCCGCCATGGCGGCCGAGCTCGGCTACGAGGCGCTCGCGCTCACCGACCACGACGGCGTCAGCGGCTCGCTCGAGTTCGCCCACGCCGCCAAGCTCTTCGGCATCCGCGCCATCACCGGCGCGGAGCTCACGCTGGAGGGCGGCAGTCACGTCACGCTGCTCGTCGAGACCGTCCGCGGCTACGCCAACCTCTGCCGCCTGCTCACCGCCGCGCACGCCGGCACTCGCCCGGACACCGTTTCGCGTGCGGGCTTCTCCACCGCCTACCGCGCCCCGATCCCGCCGTCGCTCCCGCTCGACACCCTGCTCGCGCACACCGAGGGGCTCGTCTGCCTCTCCGGCTGTGCCCGGCACGGCCTCGCCGTGCGCAACCCGAACGCCGCCGCCCGCGTCGCGCAGGCATTCGGCCGCGACGGCTTCTTCGTCGAGCTCCAGCGCCCCTACGAGCGCGGCGACGCGCGCCGCAACGCCCGCCTGCGCGAGCTCGCCGAGACTCTCGGCGTGCGCACGGTCGCCACCGGCGACGTGCACGCCCACCACGCGACGCGCATCGCGCTCCAGGACGTGCTTGTGGCTGTCCGCCACAACACCTCGCTCGAGGGCTGCGAGCCCGAGCGGCGCGGCAACCACGAGGCCGTCCTCCGCCCGCCCGCCGAGGCGGCCGAGCGCTTCCCGGACGACCGCGACGCCGTCGCGCGCACCACCGAGATCGCGCAGCGGCTCCGCTTCGACCTCACCGAGGAGCTCGGCTACCGCTACCCCGACTTCTCCGACGGCGACGTCCCCGCCGACGTCCAGCTCGCCCGCATCTGCAACCACGCCTTCGACGAGCGCTACAGCGGGCTGAACGGCCACAAGAGACGCGCGCGCGAGCGGCTCGACGAGGAGCTCGCGCTCATCCGCGAGATCGGCCTGTCCGGCTTCTTCCTGCTCCACCACGAGGTGCTCGAGCTCGCCCGCGACGTCGCCCGCGAGGTGCGCGGCACCGACTCGCCGCGCAGCGTCCTGCCGCCAGGCCGCGGGCGCGGCAGCTCGGTCGGCTCGATCGTCTGCTACCTGACCGGGCTCTCGCACGTCGACCCGGTCGCCTCCGGGCTCTCGCTCGGCCGCTTCTTGAACCGCGAGCTGGCCGCCGTCCCCGACATCGACCTCGACTTCCCGCGCGACATCCGCGAGCGGCTCATCGTCCGCGTCATCGAGCGCTACGGCTCCGAGCACACCGCGCTCGTCTGCAGCTTCGCCACCTACCGCGCGCGCGGCGCCATCCGCGACGTCGGCAAGGCGCTCGGCCTCCCGTACGCCGAGCTCGAGCGGCTCGCCCGCTACTCCGACGGCTGGAACGCCCGCCACGTTGCCGAGGAGGTCGCCCAGCTCCCCGACGCGAAGCGGAAGGTGCTGTCACCGCGCTGGCGCGCCTTCGGCGAGCTCTGCCGCGAGATCGCGGGGCTGCCCCGCCACATCTCCCAGCACCCCGGCGGCATGGTCATCTCGTCGCGGCCGCTCGTCGACCTCGTCCCCGTGCAGCCCGCCGCCATGGCCGGCCGCCAGATCTGCCAGTGGGACAAGGACTCCTGCGACGACGCCGGCTTCCTCAAGATCGACCTGCTCGGCCTCGGCATGCTCTCCGCCGTCGAGGACTGCGTCGAGCAGATCGCCCGCCTCCGCGACGAGCCGATCGACCTCTCGCGCATCCCGCTCGACGACCAGGAGGTCTACGGCGAGATCCGCCAGGCCGACACCGTCGGCGTCTTCCAGATCGAGAGCCGCGCGCAGATGCAGATGCTGCTGCGCACCCGCCCCGAGAACCTCGACGACCTGACCATCGAGGTCGCGCTCGTCCGGCCCGGGCCGATCCAGGGCGGCGCCGTCCACCCGTACATCGCCCACCGCGAGGCGCGCCGCAAGGACCCCACGTTCGTGCCGCCGGTCGACCACCCGTCGCTCGCCGAGCCGCTCCGCGACACGCTCGGCGTCGTCGTCTTCCAGGACCAGGTGCTCTCGGTCGCGATGGCGCTCGCCGGCTTCACCGTCGGCGAGGCCGAGGCCCTCCGCCGCGCGATGAGCCGCAAGCGCTCGGCCGAGGCGCTCGAGGCGCTGCGCGAGCGGTTCGTCGAGGGCGCGCTGCGCAACGGCGTCGACGAGGAGACCGCGCACCGCGTCTACGACAAGCTCGCCGCCTTCTCCGGGTTCGGGTTCCCCAAGTCGCACTCGGTGGCGTTCGCGCTGCTCGCCTACCAGTCCGCCTGGCTGCGCCGCTACTACCCGGCCGAGTTCCTGTGCGCGCTGATGAACGCGCAGCCGATGGGCTTCTACCCGCCGGCCACGCTCGTCCGCGACGGCCAGCGGCGCGGGGTGGAGGTGATCCCGCCCGACGTCAACGTCAGCGACGCGCGCTGCGTCATCCGCGGCGGACACGTGATCGTCGGGCTCGCCTACGTGCGCTCGGTCGGGGAGGACGACGCGGAGATCGTCGCCGCCGAGCGCGAGCGCAACGGCCCGTTCCACGGCGTGCTCGACCTCGCCCAGCGCGCGCCGCTCCCCGGCGACCGGCTGGCCGCGCTCGTCTCGGCGGGCGCCTGCGACTCGTTCGGGCAGCCGCGCCGCCGGCTGCTCTGGGAGCTCGGCCTCGTTCCGCGCGGCGCGTCGGTCGCCGGCTCGGGCGGGGAGGAGCGCCAGCTCGCGCTGCCGCTCGAGCCGACCGCCGAGACGCCCGACCTGCCCGAGCAGACCGTGTGGGAGCGGATGCTCGCCGACTACGGCGGCACGAGCCTCTCCATCGGCATCCACCCGGTCGAGCTGCTCCGCCCGCACCTGCCGCCCGGTACCGCCGGCAGTCGCGACCTGCCCGATCTCCGCAACCGCGCCACGGTCACCGTCGCCGGCATGGTCGTCGCGCGCCAGCGCCCGTCCACGGCCAACGGCGTCGTCTTCATGCTGCTCGAGGACGAGCACGGGCACATCAACCTGATCGTCCCGCCGCCGGTCTACGAGCGGCACCGAGCCGTCATCCGCGGCGAGCCGCTCATCCTCGCCCGCGGCCGCTTCGAGCACGTCGGCCGCAATCGCAACATCGTCGTCTCGCACCTCGAGACGCTCGGGCCGCTCGCGCGGCAGGTCTCGCAGGCGGGGAGCATCGCGGCGTCCTTGCCGAATGCGCACCATTTCGGCCACCGGTGATCCCGCTCTTCAACCCCGACGACCACGAACCGCTCACCGAGACGCCGTGGAGCGCCGCCCGCGCCGAGGCCGCGATCCGAGCGATCGTCGAAGACGCCGAGCGTGCCTTCAGCCTGCACGCGCTGTGGCCGATGCACCCGCGCGACATCGACCCCGGCGACGCGCCTGACCGCTATACGAACCTCTACCTCGGCGCGGCCGGGATCATCTGGGCGCTGCGCCGGCTCGGATCGGCAGACGACTGGTCGGCCATCGCCGCGTCCCTGCCCGACCGCTACCGCGCTAACCCCGACTTCCCGGACTCCGGCGCCGTCCCGTCGCTCATGGTCGGCGAGGCGGGCGTCCTGCTCGTTGCGCACGCGCTCCGGCCGTCCGCCCTGTTCGAGGAGCGGCTCCTCGAGGACGTGCGGGCGAACGCGACGCACACGAGCAAGGAGCTCTTCTGGGGCGCGCCCGGCACGATGCTCGCCGCGCACGTCATGCACGAGCGGACTGGCGCTTCGGTCTGGGCGGAGGCCTGGAACGACTCGGCGGACCGCCTCTGGGCCGCCTGGGACGGCGACATCTGGACGAACGAGCTCAGCACCGGCCGGCGGAGCCACGTGCTCGGCCCTGCCCACGGGTTCGCAGGCAACGTCCTCGTGCTCGCGCGCGGCGACCTGCTGGACCCGGCGCGGCGGGCACAGCTGGAACGCCGCGCGATCGACGTGCTGCAACGCCACGCGCGCCGGGACGACGGCCTCGCCCAGTGGCCGGCCTCGTTCGAGGAGGCGGAGCGCGCGGACAAGATCCGCACGCAGTGGTGCCACGGCGCGCCGGGCATCGTCACCTCGTTCGCCGCGCTTGCGCCGGCTGACGATGCGCTCACCGATCTGCTCGTCGCCGGCGGTGAGCTCACCTGGCTCGCGGGGCCGCTGAAGAAGGGCGCGGGCCTCTGCCACGGCACGGCGGGCAACGGCTACGCGTTCCTGAAGCTCTTCGCAAGAACCGGCGACGAGCGGTGGCTCGAGCGCGCCCGCGCGTTCGCGATGCATGCGCTCGAGCAGGTCGAACGCATGCACGCTGTCCACGGCCAGGGCTGGCACAGCCTCTACACGGGCGACGTCGGCACTGCGCTATACCTCCGCGGCTGCGTCGAGGCGAACGCCGATTTTCCGACGCTCGACGTCTTCTGAGCGCGGTTGTCGTGCGAGCACACGGCGTCTAGCCTCGCACCGTGCTCATCTGCCCCGTTTGCGGGCACGAAAACGGCGAGGCCGCCAGGTTCTGCGAGGAGTGCGGGTCACCGGTGGCGACGCCTGGCGACGCCCACGAGCAGCGCAAGACCGTCACGGTGCTGTTCTGCGACGTGACCGGCTCGACCGCGCTCGGCGAGTCCGTCGATCCCGAGCGGCTGCGTGCGTTGCTCGCCCGCTACTTCGAGCGGATGCAGGGCATCGTGGAGCATCACGGCGGCACCGTCGAGAAGTTCATCGGCGACGCTGTGATGGCCGTCTTTGGGGTGCCGGTGCTCCATGAAGACGATGCCCATCGAGCGGTCCGGGCGGCGGTGGAGATGCGCGCGGCGCTGCCTGAGCTCGGCATCGCCGGGCGCATCGGCGTCATGACCGGCGAGGTCGTCACCGGAACCCGCGAGCGGCTGGCCACCGGCGACGCGGTCAACGTGGCGGCGCGCCTGGAGCAGGCCGCGCCGCCGGGCGAGGTGCTGATCGGGGAGCCGACGCTCGAGCTCGTCCGCGGGGCGGCCGACGTCGAGGAGGTCGCGCCGCTGCAGCTGAAGGGCAAGGCCGCTCCCGTCCCGGCCTACCGCCTGCTGCACGTGCACGAGCCCGGCGAGCGGCGGCACGACGCTCCGTTCGTCGGACGCGAGCGCGAGCTCGCTGCGCTGGGCGACGCCTGGAACGAGGTGCTCGCCGAGCAGTGCTGCACGCTCGTCACCGTCGTGGGGGACGCGGGAGTGGGCAAGTCGCGGCTCGCGGCGGAGCTGCTCGACTCAGTGGAGGGGACCGTCCTCCGGGGCCGGTGCCTTCCGTACGGCGACGGGATCACCTACTGGGCGGTGGTGGAGGTGCTGAAGCAGCTCCGCGCGCTGCCGGCCGACCCGGCGGCGGCAACCGCGATCCGGGTGCTCCTCGGGGAGGCCGACGGCGGCGATTCGCCGGAGGACATCGCCTGGGCCTTCCGCAAGACGCTGGAGGACGCAGCACGGGAGCGGCCCGTCGTCGTCGTGTTCGACGACGTTCAGTGGAGCGAGCCCGTTTTGCGCGACCTCATCGAGCACGTCGCACTGCTGTCGTCCGGAGCGCCGATCCTGCTGCTCTGCCTCGCGCGGCCCGACCTGGCCGAGCGGCACCCGACGTGGCCCGTCACGCTGCGGCTGGGACCGCTCGACGAGGCCTCCGTTGCCCGGCTGATCGGCGACAGGGCGTCGGCCGCGCTCGGCGGGCGCGTCGCGCGCGCCGCCGGCGGGAATCCGCTCTTCGTCGAAGAGATGCTTGCCATGGCCGACGAGGCGGCGGCCGGTATCGTCGTGCCGCCGAACCTCCAGGCGCTGCTGACCGCGCGGATCGACCAGCTCGAGACGGCCGAGCGTACCGTGCTGGAGCGCGCGTCGATCGAGGGCGAGATCTTCCACCGCGGCGGTGTCGTCGCCTTGTCGCCCGACCGGGATCAGGTGACGCCGCAGCTCGCCTCGCTCGTTCGTAAGGGCCTCATCCGCCCCGACCGGGCGCACATCGCCGGCCACGACGGCTTCCGCTTCCACCACCTCCTGCTTCGCGACGCGGCCTACGAGTCGCTGCCGAAGTCGGTGCGCGCGGACTACCACGCCCGCTTCGCCGACTGGCTGGACGAGGCCGCGCCCGACCTGGTCGAACGCGACGAGGTCGTCGGCTACCACCTCGAGCAGGCATGTCGCTACCGCGAGGAGCTCGACCTACCGGTCGGTGACCTGGCACCGTCCGCGCGAGCGCGGCTCGCCGCCGCCGGACGCCGGGCATTTGCGCGGCAGGACTACCGTGCGGCGATCAGCCTGCTCGAGCGGGCGGCGGCACTCGTGCCGGAGACCGAGTTCGACCTCGTGCTCGAGCACGAACTGGGCAACGCGCTCGCGGAGATGGCACGGCGCGACGACGCCCGCCGCCGCGGAGATGCATTCGCCGACCGCGCGGCCGCCGCGGGTGATCGCATCGCCGAGCTGTGCGGCCGCCTCCAGGCGGCGGCGTACGGCGAACGGCCCAACGAAACGGTGCCGCCGCTCGTGCGCGAGGCGCTGCCCGTCTTCGAACGTGCGAACGACGATCTCGCTCTGTTCGTGGCCCACAACGCGCGTCTCGGCACGGACGTCGGTTGGGACGTCGTACTCGAGATCCTCGAGGTCGCCGAGCGCCACGCCCGCCGCGCCGGCTACGAGCCGGCGGAGTACCCGGGGTGGCACGCCGCCGCGCGCTGCTTCGGGAGCACACCTGCGCCGGAGTTGCTCGCCTGGCTCGACGCCAACGAGCCGCCGACCGGGCGCGACCACTACCTCCGCGCCTACCGCGCCAACGGGCTGGTGATGCTGGGGCGGTTCGA
Source organism: uncultured Thermoleophilia bacterium (assembly GCA_963755085.1). GTDB lineage: Bacteria > Actinomycetota > Thermoleophilia > Gaiellales > Gaiellaceae > JACVRM01. The sequence goes on from CAVWIN010000021.1 coordinate 42,198, forward strand.
CGAGGCAAGGGTGATCCTCGCCGGCACGCGCCAGGAGCTGCGGGAGCGCGGCGCCGGCGTCTTGCTTGCGAACATCCTGTCCTACGAGTCGTACTGGCTGGAGATGCGTGCCGGTGAGCCGGCGGCCGCGCTCGAGTACGTCACCCAGGGCTGGGAGCTCTACCAGCAGCTGGGCGAGCGGGGCTGGTTGCACGGGACGGCAACGAGGCTGGCCGAGGCCCACCTGGCGCTCGACCAGCTCGACGGCGCCGAGACCTGGGCCGCCCGGGCGCCAGAGTTCGAGGCCGATTTCCAGAATGACCGGCTGGCGTGGCAGCGGGTCCAGGCGCGGATCAAGGCCCGCCGCGGCGAGCACGAAGAGGCGATTCGCCTCGCCCGGGAGGTCGTGGAGATGGAGGGGGCGATCGGCGGCAGCCTGGATCGAAAGGGCGACGCGTATACCGACGTCGCCGAGGTGTTGACGATCGCCGGTGAGCCGGCGGAGGCTGCGGAGGCGCTCGACCGCGCGATCGACTACTACACGCGCAAGGGCGACATCGCTGCGACGCGCCAGGCGCGGATGCGCGTGGCCGCGCTTGGCGAAGAAGCCTCGCTCTGAATTCGTGTGGGCGCGCGGCTCAGTAATCGGTGATCCGCAGCGCGAACCGCGGGAGCTGCTTCTTGACCGCCCGGTTAGGCACTGTCCTCGTGCACCCCGCAGCTGTCGCGTAGCACGAGCTCGACGTCGAAGACGCTGCGCCGGGGTCGGGGAGTCTTCCCGCGGATGAGGTCGGACAGGGTTCGCATGGCCTGGATTCCGATCTCTCGGGTGGGGACGGAGACCGTCGTCAGCGGCGGATCGACGAGCGCGGCGATCGGCGAGTCGGTATAGCCGGCTACGGCTAGGTCATCCGGCACCCGGACTCGCCGCGATCGCGCTTCGCGCAACACACCGAGCGCAAGCGACTCGCCGGCGGAGAAGACAGCCGGGGGAGGGTTCGGCCTGTCGAGAAGGTGCGCCAGCCCGAGGCGGCCGGCCTCCACGGTGAACTCGCCCACCTCCGACACGAGTTCTGCGGCGGTTGGTGCGCCCGCATCCTCGAGCGCGTGGACGTACCCCTCGTAGACGTCGCGGACGTTCGGCCACGACACCGGCGCCGTCACGATCCCGACTCTCTCGTGGCCGTGCGCGAGGAGGTGGCTCGTGGCTGCGTATCCGGCCTTGTGCCCGTCGAAGAGCAGGGCGTAGCCCGGGCGGTCCGGCTGGTCGACGTAGACGATCGGCGGAACGCCGTCTCGGCTGCCCCCGCCCGAGTTGCTCGGAAGGCCGCCCACCGACACGGCGATGATCCCGTCGACGCCGCGCGCGACGAGGCGGCGGATCTCCGCCTCAGCCAGCGCGGGCGAGTCGCGGGTGTCGACGATGAGGACGAGCGTGCCCTGCTCTGCCGCCACGTCCTCTATCCCGCGGAGCACCGAGACGTAGAAGGTGTTGAGGCCCCCGATCAGGACGGCGATCGCGTTCGTGCTGAGCGGTCCGACGCCCGGAGAGACCGGGCGCTCGAGATGTGCCGCCAGCACCTCTGTCCCGACACCGTGCCGCGTGCGAACCAGGCCGTCTGCCTCGAGCCTCGCGTAGGCGGAGCGCACCGTGTTCACGTTGACCCCGAGGTGCCCCGCGAGGTCGCGCACCGGCGGGAGCCGGTCGCCGGGGACGAGATCCCCGTCCGCGATCAGCAGCGCGATTCTCGTACGGATCTGCGCCGCGATTCCCAGCCCCGACCGCGCGTCGAGCCGGAACGTTGACAGACCGCGCACCATCGATTAAACTGTAACAGTGATATAGGACAGTGCTACACAGTAGTCCGCGGAAGTGAGGTGATTTCTCGTGTCGACTACGTACGCACCTCCTACACGTGCCCGTCGCCAACACGTGAACCCGTGGGTCGTTGCCACGGCCGTGTTGGCTCTGGCGCTCGCCGGGTTGGGCGCATGGGCTCTGGCCGATCGCTCCTCGAGCGACGGCGGTTCAACCCAGGATGCGACGACGCTCGTCGACGACCTCAACCGGGGCTGGAACGCCGGCGACGCGAACGCCGTCGCTGCGCTCTATGCCAAGAACGCCGTCATCCGGTCGCTGGGCGACACGGTCGTCGGTCCGAAGGCGATCGGCAAGGCGGCTGCGAGCGCATCGGCGAGCGGCTTCCACGTGGAGCGCGTGGCGCCGGTCACCCTCGACGGCACCTTCGCGACGACGTTTGTGAAGGTCACGGGTGTCGGCATCGACCAGACGCCAGTGGTCACCGTCTGGCAGCTCCAGGACGGAAAGATCCTCCGGCAGTGGGGCTTCGGAATCGGCATGACCAAGCCCTTCGACAACGCCCTGATGCAGTGAGGGCAGGAGAGGAGAAGTGATGAAACGCGGATTTGTCCTGCTCGCCGCGCTCGCGTTGGGCGCGACGGCTCTGCTGCTGCCGGCCGCCGCAGCGACGCCGCCGCAGGACGTCACGATCTCGATCGACGAGACGTTCTATGCGCCGCCGGCCGTGCCGGGCGTGACCGGGGACATCACCGCCTCGGGCGGGGTCTTCGGCACGCAGGCGAGCGGCACACTCGCAAGCGTCGCCTTCAAACCGGTCGGGTTTCCGGGGCAGGGAGTCACGTACCCGTTCCGCGACCACCTGTTCGTCTACACCGCCACCGACCGGTACACGTTCGCGGGCGGAACGTTCCTGATCAGCTTCGAAGCGAGCTGCAACCTGACGAGCATCGACTTCGAGACGTGGGACACCGTCGCGGCGTGCGCCGGGAACTGGCAGGTGAACGGCGGTACCGGGAGCTACAGCCGGGTCAAGGGCGCCGGAACCTTCACCGAGACCCAGAGCCTCGACTTCATGGGCGCCGGCACGGGCTCGATCACGCTGCTCGGGAAGATGCACACCGACTGATCGCCGAGCCGCAGGAGGGCGCTCGTCCCGTCATCGGGCGCCCTCCAGGTCAGTAGTCGGTGATCTGGAGCGCGAACCGCGGCAGCCGCTTCTTGACCGCCCGGTTGAACGCCGCCTCGTACTGCTCGGCCGTCTCCTCGTCGAGCGTACGCATGTACGAGTCGCGGATCTCGGCCAGCATCTCCGTGCCCGTCTCGACCATGTCCCACAGCTGCTCGTACGCCGCCTCGGCGTCCTCGCGCGGCGCCTTGTCGTAGGCGCGCTCGGCCTCTCGCACCTCCGCGATGAGCTCCGCCTCGTCGTTCTCGAACAGGTCGAGCTGGCGGCGGATCACGTCACGAAACGGATCGCGCCTGAACACGCTCGTAGAGTAATGCGCTTGTCGTGGCCCTTCTCGTCCGAACCTGGAACCTCTTCCACGGGGACTCCGTCCCGGCCGAGCGGCGCTCGTTCCTGCCCGAGATGATGGAGCTGGCGACGCGCGACGACCCCGACGTCCTCTGCCTGCAGGAGGTGCCGCCCTGGGCGCTCTCCCACCTCGAGACCTGGAGCGGCATGCAGGTGTTCGCGGCCATCGCGGCGCGGCCGACCATCGGGCCGCTGCCCTCGACGGCGGAGCTTGGGCGCCGGCTCAGCCGCATCGACCCCGGGCGGCTGCGCTCGCTCTTCACCGGGCAGGCGAACGTGGTGCTGCTCTCGCCGCGCCACCAGGGGGAGCAGGCGGGCGAGCTCGTGCTGAACTCGCGGCGCTTCCGCCGCGCGCAGACCCGCACGCTCGAGCTCGGCCTCGTCACCCGGCTCGCGTGGGCGAAGGAGCGGCGCGTGGCGCACGCCGTGCGTGTCCGCTTCGAGGGCGGGCAGCGCGCCGTCGTCACGAATCTCCACGCCACCGGCTCGCACGACAAGCGCCTCCCCGACGCCGAGGTGCGGCGGGCCGCCTGGTTCGCCGAGGCCATGACCGAGCCGGACGAGCTGTCGGTGCTGGCCGGCGACTTCAACGTGCGCCCGCCGATCTCGCGCACGCTCCCCGACCTCTGCGGCCCGGAGTGGGGGTACTCGCGGCCCGGGCCGGGGATCGACCACGTGCTCGTCCGCGGCGCCGAGGCGACGCCGGGCCGCCCGTGGAAGCTGTCCGTCCGCCAGTTCGAGCGCCGCCTGCTCTCCGACCACGCGCCCGTGGACGTGACGATCACGTGAGCTGGGAGCGAGGCACGCGCGCAGTTCCCGGTGCTCGAGCACTTCGCCTACCTGAACGCCGGCAGCGTCGGGCCGCTCGCCCGCGCGACGGCCGAGGCGGTCGAGGCGCACCTGGCGCAGGACGTCGACGGAGGCCGTGGCTCGAAGACGCGCTTCGAGCAGGTCATCGCCATGCGCGCACAGGTGCGCGAGGCGATCGCGGCGCTCGTCGGCGTGACGCCCGAGCACGTCGCGCTCACGTCGTCGACGAGCGAGGCCTGCCGCATCGTCGTCGCCGGGCTCGCGCTCGGCCCGGACGACGAGATCGTCACCACCGACAGCGAGCACTTCGGGCTCCTCGGCGCGGTCGGGGCATCGAAGGCGCGGGTCCGCGTCGCAGCAGGTGCGCGAGCGCCCCGCGGCCGAGGCGCTGGACGCCGTCCTCGCCGAGGTCACGCCGCGGACGCGGCTGATCGCGCTCTCGCACGTCTTCTGGACGACCGGCCACGTCCTCCCGGTGGAGGAGCTGATCGGCCGCGCGCCGCTCCTCGTCGACGGCGCCCAGACGGTGGGCGCGATCCCGGTCGACGCCTCGCCGTTCGACTTCTACACCGTCTCCGGCCAGAAGTGGCTCTGCGGGCCGGACGCGACCGGCGCGCTGATCGTCCGCGACCCCGAGGCGCTGCCGGTCGCGCTGCCGAGCTACCTGTCGCAGGCGGGCTACGAGCCGGACGGCTCGTTCACGCCGCGGCCGGGCGCCGCCCGCTTCGAGGCCGGGTGGACGCCGGGCACGTCGCTCGCCGGGCTGCTGGCCGCGCTCGGCTCGGCGCCGGAGGGCCGCTACGAGCGGGCGCGCGAGCTGGCGGCGCGCTGCCGCGAGCTGCTCGCCGAGCGCGTCGGCGTCGTCACCGAGCCCGGCCACGCCACGCTCGTCACCTGGCGGTCGGACGATCCGGCCGAGACGGTCATCCGCGCGCTCGAGGCCGGCGTCGTCATCCGCGAGATGCCGGGGCTCGGCTGGTGCCGCGCCTCCGTCGGCTGGTGGAACAACGAGGACGATCTCGAGCGGCTCGTCGCCGCGGTCGGCTAGAGCGGCGCGTAGAGCTGCACGGCGTTCCCGTCGGGGTCGTGCAGCTCGGCGTAGCGCTGACCCCAGAACGCGTCCCACGGCTCCTTCGAGCCGCGGTGGCCCGCCTCGACGACCCGGTGGTACGTCGCGTCGACCTCGGCCGGCGACTCGCACCGGAATGCCAGGGAGATCCGGCCGGGCCCGACCGGCTGCTCCCAGGAGGGGTCGAAGCTCCGGATCACCTCGAGGGTGTCCCACATCAGCCGCATGCCGCCCGGGAGCGTCGCCTCGACGTGATCCTCGCCCGACGGCTCGAGCCCGAGCAGGTGGTAGAAGGCGAGCGAGGCCTCCATGTTCGACACGGTCAGGCCGATCGCGTCGAGCTGCGGGGTCATGCCTCGGCGGTCTCAGCCGTGCGCAGGCCGAGCTCGGGCGCGATCGGCTGCAGCGCCTCGATCACGTTGCGGATGTGGTCGTCGAGCTCGAGCCCGAGCAGCTCGGCGCCCGCGTAGACCTCGTCGCGGTGCACGCCGGCCGCGAACGACGGCTGCTTCAGCTTCTTCTTGACCGACTTGGGCTCGAGCCCGTCGATGCCCGTCGGGCGCACGAGCCCGCACGCATGGATGAACCCCGAGAGCTCGTCGCACGCGAAGAGCGTCTTCTTGAGCGGCGTGTCGCGCGGCATCTGCAGGTGCTCCGCGTGCGAGAGGACGCCCTCGATCACGACCTCGGGGTAGCCCTCGTCGCGCAGGATCGGCGCGCCGTCCTGCGGATGCTTGTCCAGCGTGGGGTGGATCTCGTAGTCGAAGTCGTGCAGGAGCGCGGTCACGCCCCAGAGCTCCTCGTCCTCGCCGAAGTGCCTCGCGTACCAGCGCGTCGACGCCTCGACCGCGAGCGCATGGCGCAGGAGCGCCTCGCTCTTCGTGTAGCGGGTCAGCGTGTCCCAGGCCTGCTCACGGGTCGGGTTCACGGCGGTTAGCGTATCCACACGGCAACCCGCCGACCGGGGCGGCACACTACCCGGCTATGACGTCGATCGCCGTCCAGGAATCCGTCGTGGAGTCATTCGTCATCGAGGGAGGCCATCGGCTTTCCGGGCACATCCGGGCCGAGGGCAACAAGAACGGCGCCCTGCCGATTCTCGCTGCGTGCCTGCTGACGGAGGAGCCCGTCGTGCTGCACAACGTGCCGCGCATCCTGGACGTGGAGTCCATGCTGGCGCTGCTCGAGCAGCTCGGCGCCGACGTCGACTGGCTCGGCGCCAACGAGGTGCGCATCCAGGCCGCCGACCTCGCCACGCACGAGGTGCACGGGGAGCTCGCGAGCCGCATCCGCGCGTCGTTCCTGCTCGCCGGCCCGCTGCTGGCCCGCTTCGGGCGCGCGAAGGTGCCGCCGCCAGGCGGCGACGTGATCGGGCGCCGCCGGCTCGACCCGCACATCCACGCCTTCGCCGAGCTCGGCGCCGAGATCCACATGAACGGCGGCTACGAGCTGATCGGCAAGCTCCGCGGCGCGCGCGTCCACCTCGACGAGGCGTCGGTCATGGCGACCGAGAACGCGATCATGGCCGCGTCGCTCGCGCCCGGCCGGACGACGATCTCGAACGCGGCGTGCGAGCCGCACGTCCAGGACCTCTGCCGCTTCCTCGTCTCGCTCGGCGCCGAGATCGAGGGCATCGGCTCGAACATGATCCACATCACCGGCGTCGAGCGGCTCCGCGGCGGCGAGCACACGATCGCGGCCGACCACATCGAGGTCGGCAGCTTCATCGGCATGGCCGCCATCACCGGCGGCGACCTGACGATCGAGGACGCCGCCTCCGAGGACCTCATCCCGATCCTGCCGGTGTTCGAGCGGCTCGGGCTCCGGGTCGAGATCGAGGGCACCTCGATCCACGTCCCGCCGGGCCAGGAGCTCGCCATCCGCGACGACCTCGGCGGCGCGATCCCCAAGATCGAGGACGGCCCGTGGCCCGCGTTTCCGGCCGACATGACCTCGATCGCGGTCATGGTCGCGACCCAGGCGCGGGGGACGATCCTGATCTTCGAGAAGATGTTCGAGAGCCGGCTGTTCTTCGTCGACAAGCTCGTCTCGATGGGGGCGCGGATCATCCTCTGCGACCCGCACCGCGTGGTCGTGACCGGGCCTGCGAAGCTGTACGGCCAGCGCATGTCCAGCCCGGACATCCGCGCCGGCATGGCGATGCTGCTCGCCGCCCTCTGCGCCGAGGGCACGTCGACGATCGGCGACGCCGCGCAGATCGACCGCGGCTACGAGCGGATCGACGAGCGGCTGCGCGCGCTCGGCGCTCACATCGAGCGCCGCAACGACTAACGTCGCGACATGAGCGACACGCCCACGGGGCTGCAGGTCCGTGCATCGCTCGGCGGCTCCGAGTCGGCGGTCTCGACCGGCCTGCCCGTCCTCGACCACCTGCTCAGGCTCATGGCCCGCACGGGCGGCTTCGGGCTGCGGCTCGAGGTTGCGCCGGGCGGCGCCGACGAGGAGGTGGCGGCCGCCGGTCGCGCCCTCGGCGAGGCGTTCCTCGACGAGTTGCACTCGTCGGGCGCGCGCGGCTTCGGCTCCGCCACAGTGCCCGCCTGGGAGGCCCTGGCCCACGTCGCGCTCGAGGCCTCCGACCGCCCGCTCGTCGTCTCGAATGTCGACCTCACCCGCGCCCACGTCGGCGGCCTGCAGTTCGACGTCGTCGACCGCTTCCTCCGCGAGTTCGCCGAAGGCGCCGTGCTCACGCTGCACGTGCGCCTGATCCAGGGCGACGAGGCGGCAAACGTCCTCGAAGCGATCTTCAAATCCCTCGGCGCCGCGCTCGCGCAGGCGTGCCGGCCCCTCCCGCGGAAGGAGTAACGCATGGCCGACAAGACCGCGATCCGCACCGAGCGTGCGCCGGCGCCGTTCCAGGGCGCCCCCTACTCACAGGCGATTCGCGTGGGCGACCTCGTGTTCGTCTCCGGCCAGCTCGCGCTCAAGCCGGACCACGCCGAGATCGTGGGGGAGACGATCCAGGAGCAGACCGAGCAGGTCATGCAGAACCTCGGCGCCATCCTCGACGAGGCGGGCAGCGGGCTCGACAGGCTCGTGAAGACGACGGTCTACCTCGTGAGCCTCGGCGACTTCGCCGGGATGAACGAGGTCTACGCGACCCATGTCGGCTCCGTGCCGCCGGCGCGCGCCACGGTCGAGATCTCGGCACTGCCCTCGGGCGCCAAGGTCGAGATCGAGGCAATCGGCCACGTCTAGGCCTGTCGCCGACTACGTCCGCTCGCTCGGGCTGGACGCGTGGATGGTCGGCGGCGCGGTGCGCGACGAGCTGCTCGGCCGGCAGGTACGCGACACCGACTTCGTCGTGCCGGGCGTCGGGCACGCCGAGCTGATGGCGGCGCTCGCCCCGCACGGGCGCGTGGAAGACCTCGTCGTCGCCGGGCAGAGCGTCGGCGTGCGGCTGCTCCCGCATGACCGCGAGGTGCGCCGGCTCGCGCCGGCCGGCATCGAGTTTGCGCCGCCGCGCAGCGAGCGCTCCACCGGGCCGGGGCGGCACGACTTCGAGATCGTCGCCGACGCGTCCATCCCGCTCGAGCAGGACATGGAGCGGCGCGACTTCACGATCAACGCGATCGCCAAGCGGCTCGAGACGGACGAGATCCTCGATCCGCTCGACGGCCGCGGCGACCTCGAGCGCGGGGTGCTGCGCACCACCAGCCCGACGAGCTTCCGCGACGACCCGCTGCGCATCGTTCGCGGCCTGCGCTTCGTCTCGGAGCTCGGGCTCGACCCCGACGAGGAGACGCTCGCGCAGATGCGCGAGTGGGCGCCGCAGGTGCGGCTCGTCTCCGCAGAGCGCATCGGCGGCGGCCTCGCGGCCGACGGGCAGGGCGAGCTGTCCAAGCTCCTGCTCGGCCCGCACCCGGCGAAGGCGCTCCGCCTCGCGCGGGACACCGGCGTCCTGACGACGATCCTGCCGGAGTTCGAGCCGGCGATCGGGCACGACACGGGCACCGAGCGGCAGGGCATGCCCGTCGACGAGCACGTGTTCGAGACGGTGCAGCGCGGGGCCGACCTGGGTGTGCCGCTCGAGGTGCGGCTCGCGCTCCTGCTCCACGACCTGGCCAAGCCGATTCCCGACCGCGAGCTGCCGCACGCCGAGGCCGCCGCGGAGCTCGCCCGGCCGGCGCTGCACCGGCTCCGCTACCCGGCCCGGCTGATCTCCGAGGTCGTTCGGGTGATCGCCGGGCACGCCTTCGCGGTCGAGCGCGAGTTCGACGGCGAGCCGGCTCGGCGGTTCCTCGCCCGGTGGGGCGAGCGGATCGCGCGCTTCCTCTTCCAGCACAAGCGGGCCGACCTGCTCGCGAAGAACGTCGAGCCGTGGGAGCTGCCGGCGCTCGAGGCGATGGAGCAGGCGGTCCTGCGCGAGCGCGAGCATCCGTACCGGGTGTCCGACCTGGCGATCGACGGCAACGACCTGCTGGCGCTCGGCATCCCGCAGGGGCCGCGGATCGGGCTGGCGCTCGACGAGCTGCTCGACGAGGTGCTCGTCGATCCGGCCCGCAACGACCCGGACTGGCTGCGCGAGCGCGCGCGGGCGCTCGCGTGATCCGCTGGGATCCCGCTGACGCCTACGAGATCGCGTTCACGACGCGCGTGGGCGGGGTCAGCGAGGGGCCGTTCGAGTCGTTGAATCTCGGGCTGAAGACCGACGACGAGCCCGAGCGGGCGACCGAGAACCGGCGGCGCGTGTGTGCTGCGGTCGGCGCCGACGCCGACCGGCTCGCGTTGAACTACCAGGTGCATGGCACGACGGTGAACCGCGCCGCCGCCGGCTCGCGCGGGGTGCACGGTGACGCGCTGTGGACGGATGAGCCCGGTGTCCCGATCGCGGCCTTGACGGCCGATTGCGTGCCGATTGCGCTCGTGAACGGCTCAGCAGTGGCGGTGGTCCACGCCGGGTGGCGCGGCCTGCTGGCCGGCGTCGTCGAGAACGCGGTCGCTGCGCTCGGTGGGGAGGTAGCCGCGATGATCGGGCCCGGGATCGGGCCGTGCTGCTACGAGGTCGGCGACGAGGTGCGCGAGCCGTACCGGGCCCGCTTCGGCGACGAGGTCGTGGTCGGGACGCACGTCGACCTGTGGCGCGCAGCCGAGCTCGCGCTCGCCGGCTGTGACGTCGAGCGACTCGACCTCTGCACGTCGTGCAACCCGGAGCTGTTCTTCTCGCACCGCCGCGACGGCGGGCGCACCGGGCGCCAGGGCGTGATCGCAGTGCTCACGCCGTCTTAACAGGGACAGTCCCTGTTAAGACGCGGTGCCAGGCACTGAACGGGTCAGACGCGGTGCCAGGCACGGTGACCGGCGCGATGCGGTGCCAGGCACTGAAACGGAAGTGTCACGCCGCCGGCGCGAAGAAGTACGTGCGGTTGACGACGCCGTCGCCAGCGTCGTGCTCGACGGCGTCCAGCACCTCGGCGCCGGCCGCTTCGAGCACCACGACCACGTCCTCGTACGGGATCGCGCGCATCGTCATCGCCGGCTGCCAGCCCAGGCGCTCGTACAGGAACTTCGGGTGGACGCCGAGCGCCCGCAGCCAGTCCTTCACGCGCGTCGCGCCGCGGCGGCGGCCCGGTCGGCGGCACGGACGTCGGCAGCTGCACGACGGCGATGCCGCCCGGCGCGAGCACGCGAACGAACTCGCGCAGGTAGCGCTCGACGGCCTCGCGCGAGGGCAGGTGCTGCAGGACGAGCAGCGAGACGAGGAAGTCCACGCCGGCCCAGTCGCGCAAGTCGTCGTCCACCTGCACGGCGAACTCGGCGCCCGAGCCCGGGTCGAGCTCCCGCGCTCGCTCGATCATCGTCGATGCAACGTCGAGCCCGACCGCCCGCCGGAAGCGCGGCGCCAGGGGCCGCGTCAGGCGGCCCAGGCCGCAGCCGAAGTCGAGCGCGAGCTCGTGCTCGACCGGCCGGCCGTAGTGCGCGGCGTGCGCGAGCAGGTCGCGGATCGACTGCTCGCCCGTCTCGAAGAAGCGCTCGACGTCCCAGCGGCCGTGCTGCGCGTCGGCGGCAGTCAACACCGCCCAGAAGGGGTCGACCTCGGCCCAGTCCTCCCAGGCGGCGCGCTGCGCATCGGTCTCCGTCACAGCCCCGATGGTAAGAACGCGACGTGCACGCCGACGAGATCCGCCGCCGCTACGACGAGATCCAGGCCGCCGCGCCGGGCGTGACCGTCGTCGCCGCGACCAAGTATGTGTCCCTCGAGGACATGGCCACGCTGGTCGAGGCCGGCATCACGGTGGTGGGGGAGAACAGGGCGCAGGACCTGGAGCGCAAGCACGCCGAGTACGGCGATGCCTTCCGCTGGCACTTCATCGGGCACCTCCAGTCGAACAAGGTCAAGGTCGTCAACCGGATCTGCGAGCTCGTGCACTCGCTCTCGTCCGCCTCCGCTGCGCGCCGTCTCACCGTGCCGGCCCTCGTCGAGGTCAACCTCTCCGGCGAGCCGACCAAGTCCGGCGTCGCGCCGGCGGAGCTCGACGACGTCATCGCCGCCGCGCCCGACGTGCGCGGCCTGATGACGATGCCGCCGCTCGCCGGGTCAGCTGAGGCGTCGCGGCCTTACTTCCGCCGCCTGCGCGAGCTCGCCGAGGCCCGCGGCCTGCGCGAACTCTCGATGGGCACCTCGCAGGACTACGCCGTCGGCGTCGAAGAAGGGGCCACGCTGATTCGGGTCGGAAGCATCATCTGGAAAGAGAAAGGCGACTAACATTCCCGCAACCATGGGACTTGCAGACGTCTGGAGCCGCACGCTCGTCTACTTCGGCATCGCCGAGGAGGACGACGAGGAAGACTGGGACGAGGACGGCTACGCGACGCACGAGGAGCTCGAGCGCACGTACGCCGAGCGCCCGAACGTGCGCCGTCTCCAGCCGCGCCGCGGCCGGCGCAACGACTTCGACGACTGGACGGAGTCCGAGCAGGCGCAGGCCAAGACGACCGCGACGGTGCGTTCGCTCTCGCGCCGCCAGGAGCGCAAGCTCGAAGCGGCGCCCGCGCCGGCTCCCGCCTCGCCGTCGGTGCAGGTGCACCTCGTCATCCCGCGCTCGTTCAACGACGCCCAGCAGATCGCCGACCGTTTCAAGGACGGCGTCCCCGTGATCCTCAACCTCCAGGGCATCGACACCGAGCTCTCCAAGCGGCTGATCGACTTCGCGAGCGGCCTCACCTACGCCCTCGACGGCGGGATGCAGCGCGTCGCCGACAAGGTCTTCCTGCTCACGCCGCGCAACGTCTCCGTGTCTGCCGAGGAGCGCGCTCGCATGCTCGAGCGCGGCTTCTTCAATCAAGCCTGACCTTCCTAACAGGGACAGTCCCTGTTAAGACGTCCTAACAGGGACTGTCCCTGTTAAGACGGCGTCCGTCAGGCGCTGCACAGAACCGAAGGAAGAGGATGCCCTGCATGCGGGCCGAATTCATGGCCGTGTGGCCGGTCATCGGAAGCTCAACTGTGCTCTTCGACGCGATCGGGAGCATCGAGACGTTCATCACCGTCTTCGTCTCGGTCTACGTCCTCCTGATCTTCGCGTACATCCTGACCAGCTGGATACGGCTCCCGTACTCGCCGTGGCTGAACAGGATCCAGCGCTTCCTCTACGACGTCTGCGAGCCCTACCTGCGCCTGTTCCGGCGCCTGCTGCCGACGTTCGGCCCACTCGACCTGTCCCCGATCGTCGCCATCTTGGCGCTTTATATCGCGCGCACGGTCGTCATCTCGGTGCTCGACCGGCTGCACTAGGGAGGTGAGGAATTGGCAATCGCACCGGTAGAGATCCGGCATGTAACGCTCAAGAAGTCGTTCTTCGGCGGCTACCGCAAGAAGCGAGTCAATGAGCTGCTCGACGAAGTCGCGGATAGCTTCGAGGAGGTGTGGCGCGAGCGCGAGGACCTGCGCGACCAGGTGCACCAGCTCGAGACCGAGCTGCGCCGGCACCGCGAGCTCGAGAGCCTGCTCCGCGAGACGCTCGTGACGGCCGAGAAGTCCGTCATCGAGCTCAAGGACCAGGCGCGCTCCGAGGCCGAGCTCGTCGTGCGCGAGGCGCACACCGCCGCGCGGTCGATCACCCAGGACGCACTGGCCGAGCGTGAGCGGCTGACCAGCGAGGCGACTCGCGTGCGGGCGCTGCTCCAGGCCGCACTCACGAACGTCGAGGAATCGGCGCCGGCACACGCCGAAGCCGCGTAAGCGCGCTCCTATACTGACGCGGTGACGGGCACGAAGCTCCGCGTCCGCGTGATTCCGGGGTCGAGCACCCCCGGCGTCGTCGGCCGTTACGGCGACGCCTGGAAGATCCGCGTGCGCGAGCCGCCCGAGCGCGGCCGGGCCAACGAGGCCGTCGTCGAGCTGCTCGCCGGCACCCTCGCGGTGCCGAAGAGTGACGTCCGGCTCGTCGCCGGGCATGGCACGCGGGACAAGCTCGTCGAGCTGACCGGGCTGTCGGCCGACGAGACCGACCGCCGCCTGGCCGCCGCCGAACAGAAGGGGCCTGCATGACGCCACCCGACGTCGATCTCGACCTCGACCATTTCGGCGGGCTGCTGCTGACGCACCGCGCGCAGATCTCGCGCGCGCTCGTGGCCATCCACGCGGACTCCTCGACGTCGCTCGAGGACGCCACCGGCGAGCTCAACTCGAGCTCGCTCGACGACCACCTCGGCGACCTGGCCACCGAGACGCACGACCGCGAGGTGGAGTTCGGGCTCGAGGAGAACGCCGACGAGGTCATCCTGGAGATCGACGCCGCGCTGAAGCGGATCGACGACGGTACCTACGGGGTCTGCGGGGCCTGCGGCAAGCCGATCGGCAGGGAGCGGCTCGAGGCGCGGCCGTGGGCGACGCTCTGCATCGACGACCAGCGCCGCCAGGAGCAGGGGTGAAGGACGCACCGGCGCGCGCCCCCGACATTCGCGTCGGTTCGTCGCCGCACGGGCTCGAGCCCGTCTCGGGCGCGTCGCGCGACACCTCGGCCACGCCCGCCCAGTGGATCGCGCTTGCCGCGATCGCCGTCGCGGCGTTCGTCGCCGACCAGATCACGAAGCACGTCGTCACGAGCTCGCTCGCGCTCGGCGAGGAGACCAAGGTCGTCGGCCCGCTCACGATCCACAACGTCCAGAACACCGGCATTGCGTTCGGCCTCTTCGGCGGCGCGACCGCGATCGTCGCGCTCCTCACGTCGGCGGCGATCGTCTGGATGATCATGTTCTTCCGGCGCTCGGGCGCCCGCCACCCGCTGCTGCCGGTCGCGTTCGGCTTCCTGATCGGCGGCAGCGCGTCGAACCTGCTCGACCGCGTCCGGCTCGGCCACGTCACGGACTTCCTCGACCTCGGCTGGTGGCCGGCGTTCAACCTCGCCGACAGCTTCATCTGCGTCGGCGTGGCCCTGCTCGTCTACTCGCTGTTCGCCGCGGAGCGCACGCCGCCGCTCCGCGCCGTGGATTAACTCCCGTGCGCGTCCGGGTTCCGGCCGAGGCGGCCGGGATGCGCCTCGACCGGATGCTCGCGTCGCTGCCCGAGGTCGACTCGCGCCAGGAGGCGCAGCGGCTGCTTTCCGCCGGCGCCGTCACCGTGGACGGCGCCGCACGCGGGCAGAGCTACAGGGTGGCCGGCGGCGAGGAGCTCGAGTTCGAGCCGCCCGAGCGGGCGGAGCCGGAGCTCCAGGCAGAGGACGTCGACCTCCGCATCGCCTGGGAGGACGAGCACCTGCTCGTCGTCGACAAGCCTGCGGGCGTCGTCGTCCACCCGGCCCCGGGCCACGCGGGCGGGACGCTCGTCCACGGGCTGCTGGAGCACGGCGCCGCCGGCGGCGAGGCGGAGCGGCCCGGCATCGTGCACCGGCTCGACCGCGACACGTCAGGCCTGCTCGTCGTGGCGCGCTCGGCCGAGTCGCACCGTCGCCTGCAGCGGCTCGTCCGCCGCCACGAGCTCGAGCGCACGTACCTGGCGCTCGTACGCGGCCGGCCGCGCTCCTGGCGCGGCACGGTCGAGGCCGCGATCGGTCGCGACCGCTCCGAGCCGACCCGGCAGTCGCTCGACACCGACACGCCGCGCGCCGCCGTCACGCACTTCGAGGTCGAGCGCCTAGCTCGGCGACCACGCGCTGCTGCGGGTGACCCTCGAGACGGGCCGCACGCACCAGATTCGCGTGCACCTGGCCGCGATCGACCTGCCCGTGCTCGGCGACCGGGTCTACGGCGTGCCTGCTCCCGGCCTCCGGCGGCAGTTCCTGCACGCCGCCCGGCTCGCGTTCCCGCACCCGTTCACGGGCGAGCGGGTCGACGTCGAGTCGCCGCTCCCGGACGACCTGGCCGGCTACCTGGAGCGCTTGGCCTCGTAGAGGCGCGCGTCGGCGAGCTCGAACAGCGCATCGGGGCTGCCCGCCTCGGCGGGGAAGCGGGCGGAGCCGGCGGTGAGCCACAGCGACGGCGGCATGCCGCGATCGAGGCTGAGCCCGGCCACGCGGCCGCGCAGGCGGGCGATGAAGCGGGCGCCGGCGTCCGGCTCGCTCTCGACCAGGCACGCGGCGAACTCGTCGCCGCCCGTGCGCCCGACCACGTCCGAGTCGCGCGCCTCGTCGAGCAGCACCAGGGCGACAGCGCGCAGCACCCGGTCGCCGGCCGGGTGGCCGTACCGGTCGTTGATGCCCTTGAAGTCGTCGACGTCGACGTAGACCAGCGTCAGCTCGTGCCCGTAGCGGGCGGCGCGCTCGAGCTCCCTGCCGACGTCGCCCCAGAACGCCTGGTGGTTCAGGAGGCCCGTGAGCGCGTCGGTGCGCGCCTGCTCGGCGAGCGCCTGCGTCGCGCGGTCGAAGAACGCGACCGCGAACTCGACCACGAGGACGTCCACGGCGCCGTCGAGCCTGCTCTGCACGACGAAGGGGTCGCTGCCCTCGAGAAGGTCGGGCTCACGCGACAGCGCCCGCCAGAGCACGCGCCGCAGCAGGAGGAACTCCATGAGCACCTCGCGGGGCGTGAACCCCAGCGCCTCGCGGTTGCGCGCGTGGGCGCGGGCAAGCTCGAGCAGCGGTCCCGCGCCGTCGAAGCGCTCCGCCCGCGGGTCGGCGATCTCGCGCGCCAGCTCGCCGATGAACGCGGGGATGTCGCCGACACGGTCGAGCGGGCCGAGCTCGCCGAGCCGCGGCACGGTGCCGGAGACCATCCCTTCCTGGACGGCCTCGACGGCGAGCTCCCAGGCGTTCTCGCGGAGCGTCGCCGACAGGGTCTGGAGACCCTGTCGCTCTTCTATGTCGGCCCCCGCCATCGTCTCCTCTATCGACGGCCCACGCGCCAATCTGTAGGGCTGGATCACCCTTCGTGGGGATGCGAGGGACTGAACCTGATCCGCCTCGCACGCCATCCGTTTGTCCGCGCGGGACTGCTGCTCAGGGGTGGGAGGGTTCACCATCGACTCTGGAACCCACGCGGGTCACCTGTCCCAGGCTCGCAACAGGCTCCTCCGGACTGGAATCGCCATCTTCGCCGCCATTCCGAGGCCGGGCGGGAGCACCCAGATGCCCCAAATGGTTATCGCCGAGCAGATCAAATCAGCGCTCGAGCACGGGAGGGAAGTCGATCTCGGCCAAAGCGGACACCGGAAATCGGCAAATCCGTCTTTGAAACTTTCGATATCTCTGTTCGACCGAGGGCAGGATCTCTTCCGGGCCTCCGATCTGAACGACTCGTCGGGCCGCGGCTACTCGGTTACGCCGACGAGCGTAGGCAGTCCATTTCGCCGCAGGCACTGTCACTCTCGCGTGCCGCGTCGAGCTCGACGTCTCACCAAAGTCCAGCAGAAGCTCGATGACTTCCGTCGCAAAGAGGAGGTCACACGGCTCCCGCACCCGCGAGGG
>CAVWIN010000022.1:0-136608 GCA_963755085.1 uncultured Thermoleophilia bacterium
CGGCTTCAGGCTGTTCGGCAAGAAGGGCGGGCCGGTCCGGTTCCGCGAGGAGGAAGGTCCTCCGCGTGCTCGAGGGTTGGCGTGTGAACGGGCCGGGAGCGGAGGAGGAGTGTCACCAACCCCCTACCGCTGACCCGACCCGAGGCGTAGCCGACGGGTCGTCACCCACCCCTCAAACGAGGAGGAACCGATGAGTAACAGGGAGCAGGGCTGACGCCTGCCCGGCAGCGCGGCCGCCTGGAAAAACTCCCCTCTAGCCGCTGGAGAGCGCCAGGTTCTACGACGAGGACGGGCAGCGCCGACGGCAGGGCGGATTCGCGACGCACAACGCAGGCGGCGACTGGCTCGACCGCAAGAGCGGACGAGGTGGCGGCGCTGAAGCGGGGCGACGCCCTAGCGTTGACATCCCGACCGTCGACGGCTCGTCAAGCGTTCCTGGCGACCCACGAGGTGGATCCGGCGACCATCGACAGGCTCCGCTACGAGCTCAACCACGCGACCGAGGCGTTCGGCGACCGGCGCATCGACGCGCTTCGCACCGCCGACCTTGCCGCCTGGCGGGCAACGCTGCCAGCGCGGTCTCGGCACAAACTGTTCGCCGCGTTCCGGCAGGTGCTCGGCCAGGCGGTCACGTGGCAGCTGCTCGAGCGCAACCCCACCGACCGGATCCGCAACCGTGCGGTGAAGCTCGACGAGGACCGCGAGATCAGGCCGTTCGCCGACTGGGCTGAGGTCGAGGCGATCGCCGACGAGCTCCAACCCACCTACCGGGCGATCCCGCTCTTCCTCGTCGGCACCGGGATGAGGCCGGAGGAGGCGCTCGCGCTGGAGTGGAAGGACGTCGACAAGACCAACGCGGTCGCGTCGGTCGAACGCGTGCACACGCAGGGGCGGACGAAGCCGTGCAAGAAGTCGGACCGCCAGCGACGGCGGGTGCCGCTCCGGGCGAAGGTGCTCGAGGTCCTCGACTCGCATCCGCGTCGGCTCGATTCCAGGCTGGTGTTCCCCGCCGCGGACGGCGACTACATCAAGCAGGGCACGTTCCGGCTGCGCCACTGGGGGCCCGCGCTGCGGGCCGCCGGTATCGACCATCGCGGTGTGTACGCGTGCAGGCACACGTTCGCCGCCTGGTCGATCGCCGCGGGCATCCAATTGTTCTACCTCTCGCGGATCATGGGCACGTCCGTGACACAGATCGACGCGACCTACGGCCACCTCGTGCCCGACTCGGAGGAGTACCTGCGCGGCCTCCTCGACACCTACGACGCCGTCACGAAGGCGGCGGAAGGAGCGCTATGACGACCAACGATTGGAGCGGGATCGACGGCGACAATCTCTCGCTGATCTACTACTCGTTCAACGACGCGCCGGTGGGCGAAGGCCCGTGCGTGATCGAGTCAGTCCGGCGCGTTGGCGCAGGTGGCAGGAACTTCTCGACGAGATCGGCGACGAGTTCGACAAACGTTTGGGCCATGCTCGGCCACGGCACCGCTGAGTTAGGCGGGTTCAAGGCGTTCTACGCAACCAGTGGGGCGTGGGCTATCGGCTCGTCGAGCCGGATTAGCCGAAGCGAGCGGCTCTTACCGAGTACAACTCGGGGTATGCCGATCCCCCGCGGGCGGACGGATCCGATCCCCGGGCGTGCTTTGCCCGGTGGCCCTCAGCTTCTCAGGCGTTTCTGCCGATAGAGGTGCAGGTGGAATCTGCGGAGAGCGTCTGGCGACCGCTGGGCGAGCTGCTGGTCGACAAGGGCCTCGTCACCGAGGTCGAGCTTGCGGCGGCGCTTGCGGAGCAATCCGCGAGCGGCCGTCTACTGGGCGCCATCCTCGTAGAGCGCGGCTTCGTCTCGGGCCCAGCGCTGGCGAGTGCACTCGCGGAGCAATGCGGGGTCGAGCTCGCGACACAGGGAGGTTTCGGCACCGGCCTCTGGGCGGAGATCGACCGGCGCCACCGGGCCGGCCGCGGGCGGCCCGAGTCGGATGACGACAACGTTGTTGCGTTCCATCCGATCAGACCGCCGGTCCTGGAGGCGATACCCGACCCCGATCCCGAGCTCGAGCGGCTGGAGGGCGAGAACGGGCGTCTGCAGGAGGAGCTGGAGCGTGTGCGCGGCGAGTTCGCGAGCGTCGTTGAGGCGTCTCAACCCGAGCTTGAGCGGCTGGAGGGCGAGAACGGGCGTCTGCAGGAGGAGCTGGAGCGTGTGCGCGGCGAGTTCGCGAGCGTCGTTGAGGCGTCTCAACCCGAGCTTGAGCGGCTGGAGGGCGAGAACGGGCGTCTGCAGGAGGAGCTGGAGCGTGTGCGCGGCGAGTTCGCGAGCGTCGTTGAGGCGTCTCAACCCGAGCTTGAGCGGCTGGAGGGCGAGAACGGGCGTCTGCAGGAGGAGCTGGAGCGTGTGCGCGGCGAGTTCGTGAGCGTCGTTGAGGCGTCTCAACCCGAGCTTGAGCGGCTGGAGGGCGAGAACGGGCGTCTGCAGGAGGAGCTGGAGCGTGTGCGCGGCGAGTTCGTGAGCGTCGTTGAGGCGTCTCAACCCGAGCTTGAGCGGCTGGAGGGCGAGAACGGGCGTCTGCAGGAGGAGCTGGAGCGTGTGCGCGGCGAGTTCGTGAGCGTCGTTGAGGCGTCTCAACCCGAGCTTGAGCGGCTGGAGGGCGAGAACGGGCGTCTGCAGGAGGAGCTGGAGCGTGTGCGCGGCGAGTTCGTGAGCGTCGTTGAGGCGTCTCAACCCGAGCTTGAGCGGCTGGAGGGCGAGAACGGGCGTCTGCAGGAGGAGCTGGAGCGTGTGCGCGGCGAGTTCGCGAACGTCGTCGAGGCGTCTCAACCCGAGCCGGAGCCCAGGCCCGAACCGGCCTCGGCGCACCTGCTCTTCATTCCGACGCCGGCGCGCTACCTGCTCGCCGAGCGGGACGGGCCGCCGCCCGAGCCCGGTGCCGAGGTCGGCGTGTCGGAGGCCGAGGGCCGCTTCGTCGTCGCCAGGGTCGGGCGGGCGCCGTTCCCGGCAGAGCCGAGGCCCTGCGCGTTCCTCCTCGGCTCGCCTGAGCAGGCGCGCCCTCCGGACTGCTGACCTTCAGGGCGTTAGACGCGTACGAACAGTTCGAAATTCGGGCGCGGGTTGGGCTCATGTAGCCGCAGCAGCCCGCCCGAACGGATCTCGCCCCGCGCCTCGCGCCACCAGATCAGCTCGTATGCGTGCAGCCCGACCCAGACGGCGGCGACGAGGGCGAGCGCGGCGAGCGCCGGCACGGCGGTCGCGACCGGGAATCAGCAGGAGGCACGCCACCCCGGCGACGAGCCGGCCGCTTCTCCACCGGAGCGTCCGGCCGATCCGCGCCGCATCGCCCAGAAGGCGAGGAGCATGAGCGCAGGCCCGCCGCAGAGCGCGACGGCAGGGACGGTGTCGAGCTCGTCGCCGACGTGCGCCAGCGTCTTCTTCATCGCGAACGCGAACAGCACGATGCCCGCCACGATCGGCAGATGGAGGTACGTGTAGAGGTCGCGCGCCAGCGCGATCCGCTGCGTGCCGCGGCGCTCTCGAGCACGCGCTGCGCCGCCGCCGGGAAGTAGTCGAAGTAGCCCAGCCAGAACGCCGCCGCGACGCCGAGACCCAGCACGGCGGCCACGATCACGGCCGCGCTCAGGGCGGTGACCCGCGCGCCGATCCCGATCGCGACGAGCGACTCGCCGATGGCGATGATCACGATCAGGCCGTGGCGCTCCACGAAGTGGCACCGTGCAGCCGCCAGCCCTCGAGCCCCGTGAACAGCGGCCCGAAGAAGCCGATGCGCTCGCGCCCGAGCCACAACAACGACCGCAGCCCGTCGTCGACGAAGCCGGCCGCCACGATCAGCACCGCGCCGGCGAGCGGCAGCGGGGCGATCCGCTTGATCGCACCGAGCAGCGCCCGGTCGCCGCGCGCCGCGAGCGCGTAGAGCGCCAGGAACAGACCACCACGACGCATGAAGACGACGCCGAACACGACGCCGTGCGCTCCGAACGCCTCCGGCACGGCGAGCGCGGCGACGAACATCGCCGCGGACGCGACGAGGATCGATCCCCAGCACGAGCGCCTCGTCCGGGTCGACGGAGTTCGTCAGCCAGGCGAACGACGCCCACGGCCACCAGAGCGCCGCCGAGGATCAGCAGCCCGTGCGCGAGCCCGGTCCACGTCGGGTCGTCCGAGAGCACCGTCGTCACCTGCGTGAACGCGAAGACGAAGACCAGGTCGAAGAACAGCTCGAGCGGCGTGACCCGCTGCTCGCGCTCGCCAGGAGCTCGCTCACAGCCCGACGCTACCGCGGGTGTCGACGGTACGCGCATCCCCCGATACGCGATCCGTGATTGTGCGGGACGGCACGATTGCTCCGCCGTACGACCATGGGGTATCGAGCCAGGAGGCTGACCATGCTTGCGACTTCCAGCGACGTCTTCGGCGTCATCTTGGTGTTCGCGTTCGTCGTCTTGACCCTCGGCGTCGTCGCGTACGCGCTCGTGCGGCCGTTCACGCACACGCACCACGAGCATCACGACGGGCTCTGGCAGCACCTGCCCTGAACCCCGTCCGAAGGAACTACCGGCCGGCCCGGTAGGGTCAGCTCCTCGACCCCGTGGAGAGGAGGAGCGATGGCCCTGATCGAGCGCATCGCAGAGGCACGAGATCGCTGGAACGTCCTGAGGCACCCGTTCTACACCCGCTGGGAGCAAGGCGAGCTCTCACGCGAGGAGCTGCAGACCTACGCCGGCCAGTACCGGCACGCCGTCGGCGCGGTGGCGACCGCCGCCCACACGGCCGCGAGCCCGGGTGACACGCACGCCGCCGAGGAGGCTGCGCACGTGATGCTCTGGGACGCCTGGGCCGCCAGCCTTGGCGCCGACCGCGCGGCGCCGGCGCCCGAGACGCAGGAGTGCGTCGACGCCTGGAGCCCGGACGACGCGCTCGCCGCGACCGCCGTGCTCTACGCCGTCGAGTCGGCGCAGCCGGCGATCGCCGAGACCAAGCTGGCCGGCCTCGTCGAGCACTACGGCTACCGGCCCGACTCGCCCGCGCTCTCGTACTTCCAGGTGCACGCGGAGCTCGACAAGGAGCACGCCGCGCACGCGGAGCAGATCCTTCGCGAGCGCGCCTCTGACGCCGACGAGGACCGCCTCGTCGACACGGCCGAGGCGGCGCTGAAGGCGAACTGGACGCTGCTGGACGGCGTCGAGCGCCTGAACCGCGGCTAGCCGACGATCGCGCCCTCGAGCGTAAGCAGCTGCTGCTTGCGCTCGAGGCCGCCTCCGTACCCGACGAGGCTGCCCGTCGAACCGACGACGCGGTGGCACGGCAGCACGATCGGGATCGGGTTGCGGTTCATGATCGTCCCGACCGCCCGTGCCGCGCGCGGCCGCCCGGCCTGCGCCGCGAGCGCGCCGTACGTGGTCAGCCGGCCGTACGGCACGTGCACGAGCTCCTCCAGCACGGTGCGCGAGAAGTCGCTCGCCACCCGGAGGTCGATCGTCAGGTCGAAGTCGTGGCGCACGCCCTCGAAGTACTCGTCCAGCTGGCGGCGCACGGGGTCGACCGCGCGCGGCACGCGCAGAAGCCGCGCCCCGAAGACCCGGGCGAGCTGATCCTCGGCCGCGTCCGCGTCGGGGTCGTAGGAGATCCGCGCGAGCCCGCGGTCGGTGGCGGCCACGAGCAGCGGCCCGACCGGCGTGTCGGCGATGTCGTAGGCCACGTCGAGGAGCCCCTGCTCCAGGGCGGCCTCGCGGAAGCGGCGGTCGAGGGCGGGGGAAATAGTCATCGCTGCTCCTTTCGGCGGATACGGCGGACGCCGGAGGACGCCGCCTGGCGCGCGGCCTCGGCGCTCGAGCCGAGCGCGTCGCCGATCTGGGCGTAGTCGAGGTCGTAGCCGTAGCGGAGCACGACGGCGGCGCGCTCCTTCGGCGGCAGCCCATCGGTCAGCTCCTCGAGCTCCTCGTAGCTCGGCCGCTCGTCGACCGATCCGAGATCCGCGATCTCGGCGACGATGCACGCGCCGACCGCGCCGGTGCTCGTCGGTCACGACGCGCGCCGCGATCGTGAACACCCACGCGCGCAGGTGCTCGCCGTGGCGCAGCGACCCGTAGCCGCGCAGCGCGCGCAGGAAGGTCTCCTGGAAGGCGTCGTCCGCGCCCGCGCCGACCCGCGCGCGCAGGAACGCGAAGACGGCGTCACGGTTCTCGGCGTAAAACCGCTCGAACGGAGGCACTGCGGTCACTGCGGCCATCATGGACACAAACGTCCGACGGCCGCCCGATGTGAGACTGCGCGTGAGATGCGCGTCGCCGTCGTGGGCCACACCGAGTGGATCGAGTTCCTGCGCATCCCGCGCGTGCCGCTCGCCGGCGACATCACGCAGGCCTCGCACGCGTGGGAGGAGCCGGGCGGGGGCGGGGGCGTTGCCGCCCAGCAGCTCGCCCGCCTGGCCGGCGCCTGCGACTTCTTCACCGCGCTCGGCGACGACGAGATCGGCCGCCGGCTCGAGCAGGAGCTGACGCACCGTGGCGTGCGCGTGCTCGCGGCCCGGCGCGACGAGCCCCAGCGCCGCGCCGTCACCTTCACCGACGACAACGGCGAGCGGACGATCACGCTCTTCACGCAGAAGCTGACGCCCCGCGGCGACGACGCGCTGCCCTGGGAGGAGCTCGACGGCGTCGACGCCGTCTACTTCACCGGGCGCGAGGCCGGGGCGCTCAGAGAAGCGCGCCGCGCCAGGATCCTCGTCGCCACCGCGCGCGAGCTGCCCACCATTCGCGAGGCCGGCGTCCAGCTCGATGCTCTCGTGAGCAGCGCGAACGACCCCTCCGAGCAGTACCGCCTCGGGACGCTCGACGCCGAGCCGCACCTCATCGTCGCGACACGCGGCACACAGGGCGGCGACTGGTACGCGGACGCCGAACACGGGACGTGGGCGGCCGCGCGCACGCCCGGGCCGGTCGTGGACACCTACGGCGCCGGCGACTGCTTTGCCGCCGGGCTGACGTTCGCGCTCGGCCGCGGCGACGACGTCGACCGCGCCCTTGCGTTCGCCGCCCGCTGCGGCGCCTACGCGACGACAGGGGCGGGTATCCACCCGGCGCCGCCCGCCGCGGTGGACGGCTAGCCCAACCGCGCGCGCAGCTCGGCGGCCAGCTCCTCGGGGTCGTCCACGCTGACCGCGATCGCGTCGTAGCCGGCGCCGGTCTTCAGGTCGACGACCAGCGCCCGGGCGGGATCGCTGATGTCCAGGAACCACTTCTTCCCACGCCACCAGAAGATGCCCGCCCGGCGCGTGCCGAGGGCGGCGTTGAAGCCGACCCGCCACGTGAACCAGGGCGGGACCTCGTCGAGCCCCACTGCGACCGAGGCGACGGCCTCATAGCGGAGACTGATCGACCCCACGATCGTGAGCAGGCGGCGCAGCCCCTCGTTTCGGATCACGAAGTGGTCGTCGTGCAGCTCGACCCGGGACACGGCCCAAGGGTAGCGCCGTGGCGCTTGAGTGTTGCGTAGTGGGGAATCGTGGTTTAAAGTGGGGCAACCGCGGCGAGAAACGAGACCCTGCATGCTGCTTGGCGAGCACGAGCACACGATCGATGACAAGAACCGACTCACGCTCCCGGCCCGCTTCCGCGAGGAGCTGGGGGCCGGCGTCGTGGTCACCCGCGGGCTGGACGAATGCCTCAACGTCTTTGCGCGGGAGGAATGGGACAGCCTGGTCAGCCGGCAGCTGGACGCCCTCGACCCGTTCAGCCGCGAGGCCCGTGAGATGGAGCGCTACTACTACTCGGGGGCGGTCGAGGTCGAGGTCGACCGGCAGGGGCGGGTCATGATCCCGGCGCCGCTGTCGACGTACGCGAAGCTCGGACGGGAGGTCGTCGTCGCGGGTGTTCGCAACCGGCTCGAGGTCTGGGATCGCGAGGCCTGGAGAAAACAGCGTGACGAGTTCGAAGGGAGCGCGGAGCATGTTGCCGAACGTCTTGCGCGACAACGGAGCTGACCACGTCCCCGTGCTGGCCGAGGAGGTGCGCGACCTCCTCGACGTCCAGCCGGGCGAGACCGTCGTGGACGCCACCTTCGGCGCCGGCGGTCACGCGGCCGTCCTCGCCGCCGAGCTGCGCGGGCGCGGGCGGTTCATCGCGATCGACCGCGATCCCGACGCGCGGCCGTACTTCGAGCGCTTCAAGCGCCACGCCGGCGTCCAGGCGCGCTTCCTACGCGGCGAGGCCTCCGTCGTCATGGGCCAGCTGGCCGACAACGACGTGAAGGCCGATGCGATCCTGCTCGACCTCGGCGTCTCCAGCATGCAGCTCGACCGGCCGGAGCGGGGGTTCTCGTACACGCACGACGCGCCGCTCGACATGCGCATGGACACGAACGGCGAAGAAACCGCCGCCGACATCGTCAACAACGCCAGCGAGCGCGAGCTGACGCGCATCTTCCGGGCGTACGGCGAGGAGCGCTACGCGCGCCAGATTGCGCGCGCGATCGGGCGCCGCCGTCGCCAGCAACCCTTCGAGCGGACCGGCGAGCTCGTCGAGACCATCAAGAGCGCAATCCCCGCGCCGGCGCGCTTCGGCGATGGGCATCCGGCCAGGCGGGTCTTCCAGGCGCTCAGAATCGCGGTCAACGACGAGCTCGCCGAGCTCGAAGACGCACTCCCGGCCGCCGTGGACATGCTGCGGCCGGGCGGGAGGCTGGCGGTGATCGCCTTCCACTCGCTCGAGGACCGCACGGTCAAGCGCTTCATCCGCGACCTCGCGCGCGGCTGCGTCTGCCCGCCCGACTTTCCGGTCTGCCGCTGCGGCCAGGAGCCGGAGCTGCGCCAGCTCACGAAGCGCGCCGTGCGCCCGTCCGCGGAGGAGCTGGCTGTCAACCCGCGGTCGTCATCCGCGCGTCTCCGGGCGGCGCTGAAGACCTGATGGCGTCCTTACATTACGACGCCGCGCGCACCGAGGCACTGCCCGAGGCGCCGCCCGCGCGCCCGCGCCGGCGGACACAGCCCCGCGGCGTCCCCAAGCGGCGCGTCGCCGGCGGCGTCGTCTGGATCGTGCTCGTCGCCGTGCTCCTGACCGGCATCGTCGCGGTCAACGTCGCCGTGCTGAAGCTGAACCTGCGGCTCGACCGGCTCGGCGAGGAGCGCACGCAGCTCCGCACCCAGAATGCACAGCTGCGCCAGCAGGCCGCCCAGGGCGCGGTGCCCGACGCAATCCGGGCGCAGGCGAAGCTGCAAGGCTACCACTGGGCCGGCTGGAACCAGCGCTTCGTCGAGCTCGAGCCGACCGCCCGGTGAGCCCGCGCCTCTCGAACCGGCGCATCCGCTTGCTGCTGCTCGGGGCGACGGTCGCGTTCCTGTGCCTGCTCGGCCGTGCCGTCTGGCTCCAGGGCGTCCAGGCCGCATCGCTCGAGCGCCTCGGCGAGTCGCAGAACACGGTGACCGTCACGCTCCCGGCCGGGCGCGGAGCGATCCTCGACCACCAGGGCATTCCGCTGGCGATGGGCACGCAGGCTGAGACGGTCTACGCGGACCCGCTCCGCGTGCACAACCCCTGGGCCACGGCGGTGGCGGCCGCCAAGGCCCTCGACCTCTCGAGCGACGCGATCGGGAAGTCGCTCACCGACCGCAAGACGCGGTTCGTCTACATCGAGCGGCAGGCCAGCCCGGAGAAGGCCGCGCGCCTCCAGAAGCTGCGGCTCCCCGGGCTCGGCTTCTACGCGGAGGAGAAGCGCGAGTACCCACAGCACGACATCGCGTCGCACGTCATCGGCTACGCCGGCGTCGACAACGTCGGTCTCGCGGGCCTCGAGCGCCAGTACGACAAGGTGCTCGCCGGCCACCCCGGCACCGAGACGATCGTGCGCGACCCGACCGGGCGCGCGGTCGACACCGTCAACTCGGTCCCGCCCCGCGAGGGCCGGAACGTCCACCTCGCGCTCGACCGGATCATGCAGGAGAACGTCCAGAACGTCCTCGACGACACCATGGCGCAGTGGCACGCCAAGAGCGCCACCGGCATCGTCCTCGATCCGCGCAACGGCCGCATCATGGCGATGGCCGTCAGCCCTTCTTTTGCCTCCGATCGCTTCAGCAGCACGAGCCCGGACGTGAGCCGGCTCCGTGCCGTCACCGACACGTATGAGCCGGGCTCGACATTCAAGATCGTCCCGGTCAGTGCGGCGCTGTCCGAGGGGCTGGTCACGCCCTCGAACTCGTTCACGCTCCCGCCCATGATCCACGTCGCCGACCGCACCATCCACGAGAGCGACCGCACCGTCACCGAGCAGATGTCGGTTGCGCAGATCGTCGCCAAGTCGTCGAACGTCGGCGCCATCACGCTTGCCGAGCTCGTGAACCAGAAGCGCTTCTACCACTGGATCAGGCGCTTCGGCTTCGGGAGCCAAACCGGGGTGGACTTCCCCGGCGAATCGGCGGGGATCCTGCTGCCCGAGCCCAAGTGGTCGGGGTCGTCGATCGGGAACCTCGCCATCGGCCAGGGCATCGGCGTCACGGCGCTCCAGATGGCATCCGCGTACGCCGCGATCGCGAACACCGGCGTGTGGATCCAGCCGCACTTCGTCACGAGCGTCGGCGGCCACAAAGCGTTCCGGCCGAAGAAGCGCCGGATCCTGTCGCCGCACGTCGCGAACGAGATGGTCTCGATGCTGAAGGACGTCGTTGCGACCGGCGGCACGGGCGACAACGCACGGGTGCAGGGCTACCAGGTCGCGGGCAAGACCGGCACGGCCCAGAAGCCTGACGCAGGCGGCTACTCGAAGACGAAGTACGTCTCGTCGTTCGTCGGCTTCGTCCCGGCGACCGCGCCTCGGCTCGTCATCCTCGTCTCGGTCGACGAGCCCCACGGCCAGATCTACGGCGGCACCGTCGCGGCGCCCGCGTTCGCTCGTATCGCGCGCTACGACCTGCAGTACCTCGGCGTCCCTCCGGACGCCTAACCTGCAGTCGGTCATGGAGCTGTCACGGCTGGCCGCCGCAGCCTCCGGTCGCGTCGTGGGCGCATCCACGCCCGTCGCCGACCTCGCATACCGTGCCCAGGACGCCACGCCGGGGTCGCTGTTCGTCTGCCTGCGCGGCGCCACCGCGGACGGGCACGACTTCGCGGCGGAGGCGCTCGACCGCGGCGCAGTCGCGCTCGCCGTCGACCACGAGCTTGACCTGGCCGCGCCGCAGATCGTCGTTCCTGACACGCGCGTCGCCATGGCGCAGCTGGCCGTGTCCTTCTTCAGCGACCCGAGCGCCGAGCTCGACGTCGTCGGCGTCACCGGCACGAGCGGGAAGACCACCACGACCTTCCTCGTCCACGCGATCCTCGAGGCGGCCGGCCGCCGGCCGGGCCTGCTGGGCACGATCGAGAGCAGGGTGGGCGACAGCCGCTTCCCGGCCGTGCGCACGACGCCCGAGTCCGTCGACGTCCAGCGGACGCTGCGCGCGATGGCCGACGCCGGCAACCGCTCGGTCGCGATGGAGGCGACCTCGCACGGCTCCGAGCAGCACCGGCTCGACGGCGTCCGCTTCGCCGCGCTCGCCTTCACGAACCTCGGCCAGGATCACCTCGACTTCCACGGGACGATGGAGCGCTACTTCGAGGCCAAGGCGCGGCTGTTCGACGCCCGCCCGCCCGCCGCCGTGAACGTGGGCGATGAATGGGGCAGGCGCCTGGCGGCTGGCCTGCCGGGCGACCGCCTGCTCACGTTCGGCTTCGCCGACGATGCCGACCTGCGCCCCGAGCGCCTCGAGCTGACCGCGGCCGGCGCTGCGTTCACGGCCGGCGGGCTCGAGATCCGCACCCGCCTCCGCGGCCGGTTCAACGTGGAGAACGCGCTGGCGGCGATCGCGCTGGCGCGGCTCGTCGGCGTGGAGGACGGCTCCATCGTCGCGGGCCTCGCCGGCGTCGACGGCGTTCCCGGCCGCTTCGAGGCCGTCGACGAGGGCCAGCCGTTCACCGTCGTCGTCGACTACTCGCACAAGCCGGACGCGCTCGCGAACGTGCTCGAGACGGCCCGGGCGCTCGCCGCCGGTCGCGTCATCTGCGTCTTCGGCGCCGGCGGTGACCGCGACCGGGCGAAGCGGCCGGTGATGGGCCGCATCGCGGCCGACCTCGCCGACGTCGCCATCCTCACCTCCGACAACCCGCGCAGCGAGGACCCGCGCGCGATCGCCGACGAGGTCGCCGCCGGCGCGCCGGGCGAGCTGGACCTGATCCTCGACCGCCGCGAGGCGATCCGCCGCGCCGTCGAGGTGGCCGCCCCGGGCGATGTCGTCGTCATCGCGGGCAAGGGCCACGAGCAGGGGCAGGAGACCGCAGGCCGCATCGAGCCGTTCGACGACCGCGAGGTCGCGCGCGAGGCCATCCGGGCACTGGTGGCGCCCGCGTGATCCCGCTCGCGCTCGACGAGATCGAAGGGCTCGGCCGGCTCGCCCGGGCCGGCTGGACGGACGAGGCCACCGGCGTCCACATCGACTCGCGCCGCGTCGAGGAGGGCGACCTCTTCGTCGCCGTCGGGCCCGGCGCCGACTTCCGCGACCACGCCTTCGCCCGCGGGGCGGCCGCCGTCCTGATCCCGGACGACGCCCACGCCGCCCTGGCCGCGATCGGCCGCGCGGTGCGCGACCGCTCGAGCGCGCAGGTCGTCGGCATCACCGGCTCCGTCGGCAAGACCTCGACCAAGGACATCCTGGCCGCGCTCTGCCGGCCGCACGCGCGCACGGTCGCGGCCGAGGCGAGCTTCAACGCCGAGCTCGGCGTCCCGCTCACGCTCGCCCGCCTGGAAGAGGACACCGAGGTCTGCGTGCTCGAGCTGGCCATGCGCGGCTTTGGGCAGATCGCGGCTCTCTGCGAGATCGCGCGGCCGGACATTGGCGTGATCACGACGATCGCGCCGGCGCACCTCGAGCTGGTCGGCTCGCTCGAGGGCGTGGCCCGCGCGAAGGCCGAGCTGCTCGAGGCGCTGCCGTCGGGCGCCACCGCCGTGCTGCCGATCTCGCCCGAGCTCGACGCGTTCGTCCCCGGCGGTCTCACCGTTCGCCGCTTCCCCGGCGACGCCGAGGTCGTCGACTGGCAGCCGCTCGACGACGGCGCGCGGCTGACCGCCGATGTGCTCGGCCGCCGCGTCACGCTGGAGCTCAGCGTCCGCGCCCGCCACCACGCCGACAACGCGCTCGCGGCGCTGCTCGCCTACGAGGCGCTCGGCCTGCCGCTCGACGACGCGCACGTCGGCGCGGGGAGCGTGGAGCTGTCGCGCTGGCGCGGCGAGGAGGTTCCCTTCCCGGGCGGCGGCCTGCTCATCAACGACGCCTGGAACGCGAGCCCGCTCTCGATGCGCGCCGCGATCGACCATCTGGTCCAGATCGCGGACGGGCGGACGACGGTCGCCGTCCTCGGGGACATGGCCGAGCTCGGCCCCGACGCCCCGCGCTTCCACCGCGAGATCGGCGAGCATGCCCGCGCGGCGGGCGTCGCCTCGCTGCTCGCCGTCGGGCCGCTCGCCGCCGGCTACGTCGAGGGCGCCGGCTTCGGCGAGGCCGTGCCGGACGTCGACGCCGCCCGTGAGGCGATGACGCGCCTCATCGAGCCGGGCGAGTGCGTGCTGATCAAGGCGTCGCGGGCCATGGGCCTCGAGGCACTAGCCGAGCACCTGACAAGGATTCACGCCTAGATGGATCGAGTCATCGCCGCCGCCATCCTCGCGATGGTCATCGGGATCCTGGCCGGGCCCAAGTTCATCGACTTCCTGCGCGAGCGGGAGCTCGGCCAGCACATCCGCGAGGAGGGCCCCGCGCGCCACGTGGTCAAGCAGGGGACGCCGACGATGGGCGGCCTCTTGATGCTGTTCGCCGCGCTGATCCCGTTCCTGCTCGTCGGCCGCTACACGCTGCCGGGCCTCGCCGTGCTCTTCGTGACGTTCGCGTGCGGCGGGGTCGGCTTCCTCGACGACTTCATCAAGCTCCGCCACAAGCGCTCGCTCGGCCTGTCCGGCCGCTGGAAGTTGTTGCTCCTTGCCGGGATCAGCGCGGTCCTCGGCTACGCGGCCAACCGCGAGGGCCTCGACTCACACATCTACATCCCGGCGATCGGGACGGTCGACATCTGGTGGTTCTGGTACGTCCTCATCTTCCTGGTCGTCGCCGGGGCCGCCAACGGCGTCAACCTCACAGATGGCATCGACGGTCTTGCCGCGGGCACCGGGATCATCGCCCTGATCACCTTCACGGCGATCTGCATCTTCACGTTCATCCGCCTCCGTCAGGTGCACGAGCCCAACCTCGTCTACCTGGACATGGCCATCCTGGGCGGGGCGCTCGTCGGCGGCGCGATCGCGTTCCTGTGGTTCAACGCGTTCCCCGCAGACGTGTTCATGGGCGACACCGGCTCGATGGCGATCGGCGGCGCGCTCGGCGCGTTCGCGGTGATGACTAAGACCGAGCTGCTCCTGCTCTTGATCGGCGGGATCTTCCTGATCGAGGCGCTCTCGGTGATCCTCCAGGTCATCAGCTTCAAATACTGGGGGAGACGGATCTTCCTGATGGCGCCCATCCACCACCACTTCGAGATGAAGGCGTGGTCGGAGACGAAGATCATGGTGCGCTTCTGGATCCTCGGGGCGATCCTCTGCGCGTCCGCGTTCGCCGTGTACTTCCAGTACTTCTTCCACTTCCCGGGACGCTGATGCTCCCGCGGAGGGCGCTCGTCGTCGGGCTCGCGCGGTCGGGGCAGGCGGCGGCGCTCGCGCTGGCGGAGCGCGGCGTCGAGGTCGTCGGCGTCGACCGCAATCCGGACGTCGACACGGGGAGGCTCGCGGCCGCCGGCGTCGAAGTGCGCGTCGGTACGGACGAGGGAGCGACGGGGGACGTGAATCTGGTCATCAAAAGCCCTGGAGTCCCGGCGGAGGCCCCGCCGGTCGCCCGCGCGCGCGAGTGCGGCATCCCCGTCTGGAGCGAGATCGAGCTCGGCTGGCGCCTGCTCGCGCCGCGCCCGTTCATCGGCGTCACCGGAACGAAGGGCAAGACCACGACGACCGAGCTCCTCGGCGCCATGTTCCGCGCCGCCGTACGGCCGGTGGAGGTCGCCGGCAACGTCGGCCGCCCGCTCACCTCCGTCGAGGCTTCCGAGGACGCCTGGATCGTCTGCGAGCTCTCGTCGTTCCAGCTCGAGGACGTGCACGAGCTCGAGCTCGAGGTCGCCGTCCTGCTCAACCTCGCGCCCGACCACCTCGACCGGCACGGGACCTTCGAGGCCTACCGCGACGCGAAGCTCCGGATCTTCGAGCGCGCGCGCACCCGCATCGTGCCGCCCGGCTACGAGGGCACCGTCTTCACCGCCGGCGACCCGCTGCCCGCCGAGCCCGCGCTGCCCGGCCGGCACAACCGCGCCAACGCGGCGGCCGCCACGCTCGCCGCGCGCGCGGCGGGACTGCCCGACGACGCGATCGCCGAGGCGCTGCGCACCTTCCGCGGCGTCCCGCACCGGCTCGAGCTGGTCGCCGAGCGCGGCGGCGTGCGCTGGATCAACGACTCGATCGCGACCAACACCTTCGCCGTGCTCGCCGGCGCCGGCGCGTTCGACGCGCCCGTGCGCCTCATCCTCGGCGGGCAGACCAAGGGCGAGGACTACGGGCCGTTCGTGCGCGACCTGCCCGCCAACGTCGTCGCCGCCTATCTCGTCGGCGAGCTGGAGGACGAGCTCGCGGAGGCCTTCGACGCCGCCGGCCGGCCCTACGAGCGCGCCGGCACCGTCGCTGCCGCAGTTGCGGCCGCCGCGCGCGACGCCCGGCCGGGCGACGTCGTCCTGCTCTCGCCGGCCGCGACCAGCTTCGACCAGTACCCGAGCTACGCCGAGCGCGGCGAGGACTTCCGCCGCCTCGTGGAGGAGCTCGCATGAAGCGAGGCCAGGTCGAGTCGACGCTGCTCATCCTCGTCACGCTGAGCCTCGTCGCATTCGGCCTTGTCATGGTCTACAGCGCGACGTCCGCGCCCGCGACGCTCGGCGGCGGCGACCCCGGCTACTACCTCAAGAAACAGACCGTCTACGCGCTCGTCGGCCTCGGTCTGCTGCTCGGGGCGACGCGCTTCGACTACCGCCGGCTCAAGGACATGTCGCCGCTGCTCGTCGCCGGTTCGGCCTTCCTCTGCCTGGTTGTGCTCGGGATGGGCGCCTCCGTGAACGGCGCGCGCCGCTGGCTCACGGTCGGCCCGGTCGTCTTCCAGCCGTCCGAGCTCGCCAAGGTCGCGATCGCCGTCTGGGCGGCCGCCTACCTCACCCAGCGCAAGCCGCCGAAGACGCTCCGGGAGCTGGCCCGCCCGCTCGGCCTCGTCTTCGCCGTCTTCGCGGTTTTGATCATGCTCGAGCCCGACCTCGGCACAACGATCACGCTGATGCTGATGCTGATCGGCGTGCTCGTCGTCGCCGGCACGCCAATGCGCCTGGTCGCGACGTCGACGCTGTTCGTCTCGGCCGTCGGGCTCGCTGCGATCTGGATGGAGCCGTACCGTCGCGAGCGCTTCCTCAGCTTCCTCAACCCGTGGCACGACCAGCTCGGCGCCGGCTTCCAGAGCGTCCAGGCGATGATCGGGCTCGGCTCGGGCGGCGTCCTCGGCAAGGGCCTCGGTGAGAGCCTCCTGAAGATGAACTACCTGCCGGAGGCGCACACCGACATGATCTTCGCCATCATCGGCGAGGAGCTCGGCCTGATCGGCGTGATGCTCGTGCTCGCCGCCTACGCGGTCTTCGCCTGGGCCGGCTACAGCATCGCCATCCAGTGCAAGGACCCGTTCGGCAAGCGGCTCGCCGTCGCGCTGACGACGCTCATCTGCGGGCAGGCGATCATCAACATCGCGGCCGTCCTCGGCCTCGCACCGCTGACCGGGATCCCGCTCCCGTTCGTGTCCGCCGGCGGCTCGAGCCTCGTGGTGGCGCTCGCAGCCGTCGGGCTGCTCCTTAACATCGGGGCCGATGACCGAGTCGTCGTCAGTGTTGATCGCCGCCGGCGGGACCGCCGGCCACGTGCTGCCGTCGCTCGCAGTCGCCGAGGAGCTGGCCGCCCGCGGCGCACGGGTGATGTTCGCCGGGTCGCCGGATCGGCTCGAAGCGCGGCTCGTTCCTGAGGCCGGGTTCGAGTTCCACCCGTACGAGGTGAGCGGGCTGCCGCGCCGGCCGAGCCTCGAGCTCGTCCGCGCGCTCGTCACCGACGCGAAGGCGATGCGCGCCGCCCGCCGGATCGTCCGCGCGACGCAGCCGGATGTCGTCTTCGGCGGCGGCGGCTACGTCGCCGGCCCGATCGTCGCCGCGGCCGCGCGGCGGCGCATTCCCACCGCGCTGCTCGAGTCCGACGCGCACCTCGGGCTCGCGAACCGGCTCGCTGCCCCGCTCGCCCGGCGCGTCTTCCTGTCGTTCCCGATCGAGGGCCGCGACGGCAGCAAGTACCGCGTCACCGGGCGGCCGATCCCGAGGCGCTCGAAGCCGCCGACCCAGGACGAGGCGCGCACGCTCTTCCGACTCCCGCTCGAGGGGCCGGTCCTGCTCGTCTTCGGCGGCAGCCAGGGCGCTCGCGCGCTCAACGAGCTCGTCATGGAGAGCTTCGGAGAGGTCGGCCCCGCCGTCCTGCACCTCTCCGGCGAGCGCGACTACGACGCGCTCGTGAAGCGCGTGACGCGCGACGACTACCGGCTGATCCCGTTCACGAACGAGGTGGGCTCAGCCTACGCCGCGGCGGATCTCGTCCTGGCGCGCTCGGGCGGCTCGGTGTGGGAGCTGGCGGCCGCCGGCAAGCCCGCCGTGCTCGTCCCGTACCCCTTCGCGACCGCCGACCACCAGTCGAAGAACGCTCGCTTCTTCGAGCGCGCAGGCGGCGCCGTCTGCATGCCGGAGACGGATCTCGGCAGCGTGCCCGCGCTCGTGCGCTCCTTGATCGAGGACCCCGACCGGCTCGCGCGCATGTCCGAGGCCATGCTCGCCGTCGCCCGCCCCGACGCGGCCGCCGAGATCGCGGAGGAGCTGCTTGAGCTCGCCGCTTAGCGGGCGGCGGCTCTGGTTCGCCGGCATCGGCGGCGCCGGGCTCTCGGGCTACGCCGTGCTCGCGAAGGCATGGGGCGCCGAGGTGCTCGGCTGGGACCGCGCCGAGACGCCGTACCTCGAGCACGTGCGGGCGGCGGGCATCGAGGTGACCGTCTCGCCCGAGCCCGATCCGCCGGACGGGTGGGAGGCGGTCGTCTCCACGGCCTACCGCGACCTCGTCGAGGGCCGCTCGCGGGCCGAGCTGCTCGCCGAGCTCGTCGCCGCGCGTGACGCCATCGTCGTCGCGGGCGCGCACGGCAAGACGACGACTGCCGCGATGATCGCCTTCGTCCTCGACCGGCTCGGCCTCGACCCGGCCTACGTGATCGGCGGCGACGTCCCGCAGCTCGGCGGGAACGCGGGCGCGGGTAGCGGCTGGCTCGTCGTCGAGGGCGACGAGTCCGACCGCACGATCGCCGCGCTCCGGCCGCGCATCGCCGTGGTCACGAACGTCGATCTCGACCACCACAGCGAGTTCGCCTCGCGCGCGGAGGTGCAGGCGCTCTTCGACGCCTGGCTCGCCGAGGTGCCGGACGTCATCCGCGAGCCCGAGCCGGTCGACCTGGAGCTGGCCGTGCCAGGGCTGCACAACCGCCGGAACGCGGCCGCCGCGCTCGCGGCGCTCGAGGCCGCCGGTGTCGCGCGCGCGGATGCCGAGCCCGTGCTCGCCGTCTTCGCCGGCGTCGGCCGCCGCCTCGAGCGCCGCGGCGAGGCGGGCGGTGTCGCCGTCTACGACGACTACGCGCACAATCCGGCGAAGGTCGAGGCGGCGGTGGCGGCGCTGCACGAGACCGCACCAGGGCGCGTGCTCGTCCTCTTCCAGCCGCACCTGCCGTCGCGTACGCGCCACGTCGCGCGGGAGCTCGGCGCCGCGCTCGCCGGGGCGGACGCCGTCGCCGTCGCCGAGGTCTACGCCGCCCGGGAGCAGCAGCTGGAGGGCGTCGACGGGCGGACGGTCGTGCAGGCGCTGCTCGACGTCCGGCCGGGCATGCCGGTCGCGTGGACGCCCGACCCGGTGGACGGCGCCCGCTTCCTCGCCGAGCGCGCGCGCCCCGGCGACGTCGTCGCAACGGTCGGCGCCGGCGACGTGGACGCGGTCGTCCCCGCCCTACTCGAGGAGCTGGCGTGATCGAGGAAGGCATCGCGCTCTCGCGCTTCACCACGCTCGGTACCGGCGGCCCGGCGCGCTGGTTCGCGCGGCCGTCCACGGTCGCGGAGCTCGAGCAGGCGCTCGCCTGGGCGGCCCAGCGCGGGGCGGAGGTAGCCGTCGTCGGGCTCGGCTCGAACCTGCTCGTCGCCGACGAGGGCGTCGACGCACTCGTCCTGAAGCTCACCGGCGACCTCGCCTCCGCCGCCGTCGAGGGCGACGTGCTCGTCGCGGGCGGCGGGGCGCCGCTCGCCGTCTGCCTGCACCGCGCCCGCACAGCGGGCCTCGGCGGCCTCGAGTTCGCGTGCGCCATCCCCGGCACGGCCGGGGGCGGCGTCTGGATGAACGCGGGCGCGTACGGCGGTGAGATCTCGGGCGTGCTCGAGCGGGCGTTCGTCGTCTCCGCGGGCGGGGCCGGGTGGCTGACGCCCGCCGAGCTGGGCCTGCGCTACCGGCACTCGGGGCTGCGACACGGGCAGGTGGTCGCCCGAGTCGAGCTCCGCCTGCACCCGAGGCCGGTCGAGGAGATCAAGGCGACGGTCGCCGAAATGCAGGCACAGCGCAAGGCGGCCCAGCCGACGAACAAGCGCACGTTTGGCAGCGTCTTCAAGAACCCCGATCACGAGCTCTCAGCGGGCCGCATGCTCGATGCCTGCGGCCTGCGCGGCTTCGCGATCGGCGGCGCGGTCGTCTCGCCGCGCCACGCGAATTTCATCGAGAACGCCGGCGAGGCCACGACTGCCGACGCGCTCGCGCTCATGGCAGAGGCGCGGCGTCGCGCCCACGAGCGGTTCGGCGTCGTGCTCGAGCACGAGGTCGAGCTGCTCGGGAAGATCGAGATTCCCGTGCTCGCGTCTTAACAGGGACAGTCCCTGTTAAGACGGCCGGCAGGGTAGGGGCCGCGGACGCCGAAAGAGCGTTCGTGGGCTCCCGTCGTGCACGTTCTCTCGCGCCCGCGCGCGCGGACCTTTCGCGCCTCGTCCCGTCGACCCGTTCGATCGTCGCCGGCGTCGCGCTGCTGCTGACTGGCATGGCCGCCTTCGCGATCGCGCGCCAGTCCTCGATCTTCGCCATCCGCAACGTCCAGGTCATCGGCGCCCAGCCGTCCCTCGAGCGCAAGGTGCGCGCGGCGCTCGCCCCGCTGATAGGGACGAGCCTCGTCGCGCTCGACGGCTCCGAGGTAGAGCGCCGCCTCCAGGCGCTCCCGCAGATCCACAGCGCGACCTACGACCGCTCGTTCCCCAACACGCTCAAGATCGTGGTGCAGCCCGACGAGCCTGCCGCCGTCCTGCGTAGCGGCCACGGACGGCTGGCTCGTCTCCGAGCACGGCGCCATCCTCAACCAGCTGCGCAGGCCGTTCCCGCTGACGCTCCCGAGCATCTGGGTCTCGCGCGACACGATCCGGCAGGGCCGGGCGGCGCTGCCCGCCACGGTCGACACCGCGCTGCGCGGGCTCGCCGCCGCGCGGCAGTCGCGAAGCACCCTCCTGCCCGACATCCGCAAGGTCCGGGCGGTCGCCGGCGAGGTCACGTTCGTCCTCCGGTCGCACGTCGAGCTGCGGCTCGGCAACGCCCGCGACATCGCTCTCAAGCTGGCCGTCGCCGACCGCGTCCTGGCCACGCTGAGCCCCGAGGAACGCAAGAAGATCAGGTACCTCGACCTCACATTTCCGTCGAGGCCCGTGACCGGAACGAACTCTAAACTCTGAGGTAGAGGGTTAGGCTTGCAGCGCGTTTCCCGGATTGACAGGCGGGAATAGGGGACGTACGCTCTGCCGGTTCTGCCCTAAGACCGGGCTAGCCTTCAACCTGAACCTGAACCATGAGACCCCACGACGACAGCCGCGACTTCCTCGCCGTCATCAAGGTCGCCGGCGTCGGCGGCGGCGGCACGAATGCCGTCAACCGCATGGTCGAGGCCGGTGTCGCCGGGGTCGAGTTCATCGCCGTCAACACCGACGCGCAGGCCCTGCTCATGCTCGAGGCGGACCTGAAGGTTCAGGTCGGCTCGCACGCGACGCGCGGCCTCGGCGCCGGCGCCGACCCGGAGGTCGGCCGCGCCGCGGCCGAGGAGAGCCGCGACGAGCTCAAGGACGCGCTCAAGGGTGCGGACATGGTCTTCGTCACCGCGGGCGAGGGCGGCGGCACCGGCACCGGTGGTGCGCCGATCGTCGCGGAGCTCGCGCGTGAGCTGGGCGCGCTGACCGTCGGCGTGGTGACGCGGCCGTTCTCGTTCGAGGGCAAGCGCCGCGGCGACCAGGCCGAGCGCGGCATCCAGGAGCTCTCCGAGCGCGTCGACACGCTGATCGTGATCGAGAACGACCGGCTGCTCCAGGTGGTCGAGAAGCAGACCTCGATTCTCGACGCGTTCCGGATCGCGGACGACATCCTCCGCCAGGGCGTCCAGGGCATCACCGACCTGATCACGGTGCCAGGGCTCGTCAACCTCGACTTCGCCGACGTGCGCACGATCATGCGCGACGCCGGCTCGGCGCTCATGGGGATCGGCATCGCCTCGGGCGAGAACCGCGCCGGCGAGGCCGCGCGGGCCGCGGTGTCGTCGCCGCTGCTCGAGGCGTCGATCGAGGGCGCGACCGGGATCCTGCTCAACATCACCGGCCCGCCCGACCTCGGGCTGTTCGAGGTCAACGAAGCGGCCGAGGTCGTCACCGGCGCCGCCGACCAGAACGCGAACGTGATCTTCGGGGCCGTGGTCGACGACAAGCACGCCGACCAGGTGCGGGTCACCGTGATCGCGACCGGGTTCGGCACGCCGCGCTCCGCCCGTCGCCGGCGCACCTCCGCGCTGCTCACCGAGACGGTGCCGTCACGCACATCGCGCCCGCGCGAGAGCTTCGAATCACCGGCGGGCGAAGAGATCGACATCCCGTCGTTCCTCCGCGACGACAACTAGGGGCTGTCCCCGAAGGGGGCTCTCCCTCGTGCTTGTACGCAGGCTTCCGGACTGAACGGGTTCGCCGACCGTGCTTTGCCCAATCACTGGGGACTGTGAGACTGCGGGACAGCCCCCGCACGCGAGGGCTTCTCCACCGGGCGATCCGTAGTTCTCACCCCCGCTGAGAGTGGGGCAGGCACTAGCATCGCGGCCGGATGCAGACGCTCCGCCGGACGCCCCTCTACGAGCAGCACCTCGCGGCCGGCGCGCGCATGGTCCCGTTCGCCGGCTGGGAGATGCCGGTGCAGTACGAGGGCGTCGTCCCCGAGCACCGCGCGGTGCGCAGCGACTGCGGCGTCTTCGACGTCTCCCACATGGGCGAGGTCGAGGTCGAGGGGCCGCGCGCCGCGGAGCTCCTCGAGTCGCTGCTCTCGAACGACCTCGGGCGGATTGCGCCGGGCGAGGCGCAGTACACGCTCCTGACCAACGAGCGCGGCGGGATCATCGACGACCTGATCGTCTACCAGCTCGACCAGTTCCGGTTCCTGCTCATCGTCAACGCGTCGAACCGGGCGACCGACTTCGAGTGGATGAAGGAGCGCGAGATCTCCGGCTCGGACGTGCGCGACATCTCTGACGGCTACGCGCTGCTGGCGGTGCAGGGGCCGAGGTCGATCGAGCGGCTCGAGCTCCCGGACCGGCCGGCGTTCAGCTTCGCGGAGGCGGAGATCGACGGCGTCCCCTGCATGGTCAACCGCACCGGCTACACCGGCGAGCGCGGCGTCGAGCTGCTGTGCGAGGCAGGCGACGCCCCGCAGCTCTGGGGCGCGGTGCTCCGCCGCGGCGCCGTTCCCTGCGGGCTCGGCGCGCGCGACACGCTGCGCCTCGAGGTCTGCTACCCGCTGCACGGCAACGACATCGGGCCGGACACGGAGCCGATCTCGGCCGGCCTCGGCTGGACGTGCGCACTCGACAAGGAGTTCACCGGCGTGGACGTCATCCGTCGGGTCAAGGAGGAAGGTCCACAGCGCCGGCTCGTCCCCTTCGTGATGGACGACAAGGCGATCCCGCGGCAGGGCATGGCGATCGAGTCTGCGGCCGGCGGCGGCGAGGTCACCTCCGGGACGCACTCGCCGATGCTGGAGCGCGGCATCGGCATGGGCTACGTGCCGGCCGCCTCGGCCGACCCGGAGACAGGACTGACGATCGACGTACGCGGGAAGCCGCGGCGGGCGACCGTCGTGCGCAAGCCGATCTACCGCAAGGAGGAGAGCTGATGGCCGCCGAGGAGAGCTACCCCCCCGACCTGCGCTACCACCCGGAGCACGACTGGGCGCGCATCGAGGGCGACGAGGCGACGCTCGGGATCACGTGGTTCGCCGCCGACGCGCTCGGTGACCTCGTCCACTTCGAGGCCCCGGACGAAGGCGCGACTGTGACGAAGAACCAGTCGTACGGGGAGGTCGAGTCCGTCAAGGCCGTCTCCGACGTGGTCGCGCCGCTCTCGGGCGAGATCGTCGCCGTCAACCAGGCGGTGGTGAACGCGCCCGAGACGATCAACGAGGATCCCTACGGCGAAGGCTGGCTCGTGCGCATCCGCCTGGCCGACCCGTCTGAAGCCGACGCCCTGCTCGACGTCGACGCCTACCGCAAGGCGCTCGAGGAGCAGTGAGCGCAGCCCGCTACCTCTCGCTGACCGACGCCGACCGCGAGGAGATGCTCGCGGCGATCGGCGTCGACTCGGTCGACGATCTGTTCGAGCAGGTGCCGCCCGGCGTCCGGCTCGGCCGCGAGCTCGACCTCGAGCCGGCACTTTCCGAGCAGGAGATCGTCGAGCACCTGTCGGCGCTCGCCGGCCGCAACGTCGGCACGGAGCGCGAGCTCTCGTTCCTCGGCGCCGGGATCTACGACCACTACGTCCCGGCGATCGTGGACATGGTGCTCTCGCGCGGCGAGCTGCTGACCGCCTACACGCCGTACCAGCCCGAGGTCAGCCAGGGCGTCCTCCAGTCGATCTTCGAGTACCAGACCGTGATCTGCGAGCTGACGGGCATGGACGTGTCCAACGCGTCCGGCTACGACGGCACCACGGTCGCCGCCGACGCCTGCTTCGTCGCCAAGCACGCCACCGGCCGCTCGAAGGTCGTGCTTGCCGAGACGCTCAACCCGCAGGTACGGCAGGTCGTCAAGACGTACGCGCCGGGCTTCGGCCTCGAGGTTGTCGAGGTGCCCCACGACGGCGGCGTGACCGACCCGGACCGGCTGGCCGCGGCCTCGGCCGATGCGGCCGCGGTCTTCTTCCAGCAGCCGAACTTCTTCGGCTGTCTCGAGCCGGCGCCTGAGCTCGCCGCCGCGGCGGCGGACGCGGGCGCGCTCCCGGTCGCGCACGTGGATCCAATGTCGCTTGGCCTTCTGGAGGCGCCCGGCAACTACGGCGCGGCGATCGCGATCGGCGAGGGCCAGGGCGCGGGCAACCACGTCTCATTCGGCGGGCCGCACTACGGCTTCGTGGCGGCGCGCAGCGACCTGATCCGGCGCATGCCCGGGCGGATCGTCGGCGAGACGACCGACGTCCAGGGCCGCCGCGGCTACGTGCTGACGCTGCAGACGCGCGAGCAGCACATCCGCCGCGAGAAGGCGACCTCGAACATCACCACGAACCAGACGCTGCTCGCGCTCGGCGGGCTCGTCTACCTAAGCTGGCTCGGGCCTCAGGGGCTGCGCGAGCTGGGGGAGACCTGCATGGGCCTTGCGCAGTATGCGAAGAACACAATCGGCCTTCCGCTCGCGT
The DNA here is from genome assembly GCA_963755085.1 of uncultured Thermoleophilia bacterium. Classification (GTDB taxonomy): domain Bacteria; phylum Actinomycetota; class Thermoleophilia; order Gaiellales; family Gaiellaceae; genus JACVRM01. The sequence continues at coordinate 24,895 of CAVWIN010000022.1, forward strand.
TTCCCGATCAGGCAACATTCAAAGAGGTTGCCATCCGCACAGGACGGCCTGCCCGCGAGGTCATCGCCGCGGCGCGCGAGCGCGGTGTGAACCCGGGCTACGCGCTCGGCCGCGACTACGAGGGCATGGACGACGTCCTGCTCGTCTGCCTGACCGAGAAGTGCTCGCCGGCCGACATCGACCGCCTCGCCGAGGTGCTGCAGGAGGTCGCTGCGTGAAGCTCATCTTCGAGAAGTCGCGGCCGGGCCGGACTGCCTACTCGCTCCCGCAGCACGAGCTGCCCGCGGCCGAGGTGCCCGAGGGGCTTCGGCGTGAGCGGCCGCCGCGCCTGCCGGAGCTGGCCGAGCCGGAGATCGTCCGCCACTTCACCGAGCTGTCGAGCCGCAACTACGGAGTCGACACGGGCTTCTACCCGCTCGGCTCGTGCACGATGAAGCACAACCCGCGCGTGAACGAGCGCGTGGCCGCCCTGCAGGGCTTCCGCGACCTGCACCCGCACCAGGTCGAGGAGGGCGCGCAGGGCGCGCTCGAGCTCATGTGGCGGCTGCAGGAGATCCTGGCCGAGATCGCCGGGCCTCGACGCCGTGTCGCTCCAGCCGGCGGCGGGCTCGCAGGGCGAGCTCACCGGCCTGATGCTGATGCGTGCCTACTTCAACGACCGCGGCGAGACACAGCGGCGGAAGGTCTTCGTCCCGGACACCGCGCACGGCACCAACCCGGCGAGCGTGACCATGTCCGGCTACGAGATCGTCCACGTCTCCACCGACCCGCGCGGGAACGTCGACCTGGCCGAGCTGCGCGAGAAGGTCGACGACGAGACGGTCGGGTTGATGATCACCAACCCGAGCACGCTCGGCCTGTTCGACGAGGGCGTCGAGGAGATCGAGCAGATCTTCCACGGTGCCGGCGCGCTCCTCTACTACGACGGCGCGAACCTCAACGCGGTCTGCGGGAAGTCGCGGCCCGGCGACATGGGCTTCGACGTCGTCCACTTCAACCTCCACAAGACGTTCTCGCAGCCGCACGGCGGCGGCGGGCCCGGCGGCGGGCCGATCGCCGTCCGGGGCATTCTCGAGCCGTACCTGCCCGTGCCGACGGTGGCGCGGGACTTCGAGGGCGCCAGCTTCCGCTGGCACGACGAGCGTCCGAAGTCGATCGGCCGCGTCCGCGCCTTCGGCGGCCCCTTCGGCGTCTTCGTGCGCTCCTACGCGTACATGCGCGCGTACGGGCCGCAGCTGCGCGAGATGTCCGAGGCGGCCGTGCTGAACGCGAACTACCTGCTCGCCCGGTTGCGCGACGACTACGACCTGCCGTACGACCGGCTCTGCATGCACGAGTTCGTCGTCTCCGCGCGCGGACTGAAGCGCGAGCACGGCGTCACGGCGCTCGACGTGGCGAAGCGGCTGATCGACCACGGCTTCCACCCGCCGACGATCTACTTCCCGCTCGTCGTCGCGGAGGCGCTGATGATCGAGCCGACCGAGACCGAGGCGAAGGAGACGCTCGACGCCTTCGCGGACGCCATGGCCGACATCGCGCGCGAGGCCGTCGACGACCCGGAGGCGCTGAAGCGGGCGCCGACGAATGCGATCGTCGGGCGGCTCGACGAGGTCAAGGCGGCGAAGCGGGTGATCGTGCGCTACGGGTTCGAGGAGCACCCCGACCTGAGTGGCGAGGCGTCGCCGCCCGTCGCCGCTGAAGCGCCCAAAGGCGTCTGATGCCGGATGAGATCGGCCTCTTCCCGCTCGGGATCGTCGTCCTCCCAGGCGAGTCGACGCCGCTGCACATCTTCGAGCCGCGCTATCGCGAGCTCGTCGGCGAGGCGATCGAGCTGGAAACGCCGTTCGGGATCCTGCTGACCGACGACGAGGGGCTCCGCGAAGTGGGCACGACCGTCCGCGTGACCGAGGTGGTCGAGCGCTTCGAAGACGGCCGCTTCGTCGTGGTCGTCGAGGGCGGCGAGCGCTTCCGGCTCGTGCGCTTTACGGAGGGACGCGCGTTCCGCACGGGCGAGGTCGAGCCGGTCGCGGACGGCGACGCCGAGGCGGGCGACGGGGAGCGACGGACGGCGCTGGAGCTGTTCGAGGGGCTGCGCGACGCGGTCGGCGCGGACGTCGAGTCCCCGGAGGTCGACGATCCGGAGCTGTCGTACGCCATCGCGCGGCGGGTCGAGATGGATGCGCGCGTGAAGCAGGGCCTGCTCGAGTCCGTCTCCGAGCCGGAGCGGCTCGAGATCCTCAGCAGCCACCTGCGCAGCGCGGCGGCGCAACTCGAGCTCGTGCAGGAGCACTCGGCGCTCGCGCGCCGGAACGGGAACCTGCGCGGCGCCTCGACCGACGACTAGGCCGAGAGCGGGTTTACCGCGTCGCTCGAAAGCCTGGGAGACGAGGTCCTCCGTGCCGGTGAGGGCGTTCAGCTGCATGCCCGCGTGCGTCTGCTTGCCCGCAGCGGCTGCGATCTCGCTCCAGCGAACGAAAGATCCGTCGCGATTCCCGGCTGGATGAAAGACGCGCACGTAGGCGTCGAAGCCGGCCGGCACGAGCGAGAGGACGGACTGCGCGAACCCGCGAAGCCCGTCGATCAGGCACGCGGCCGGGCGCGTGTCGGGAGCGGGGGTTAGGGCACTACCCGGGGACTGCGACGCGCCCGCGCGGGGCGCTCGCCAGCTGCCCGCAGGCGGCCGCGATGTCCCGTCCGCGCGTGAGGCGCACCGTCGCGGGCACGCCCGCCGAGCGCAGGGTCTCCGCGAACGCGTCGATCGCGCGTGGCGACGACCCCGTGAACGCGCCGCCGGTCGGGTTGTACGGGATGAGGTTGACCTTGAACGCGTTCTTCGGCTTCAGCAGCGCAGCCAGCTGGCGCGCTTGCCCGACCCGGTCGTTCACGCCGGCGAGCATCACGTACTCGACGAAGACCTTGCGGCGGCGCTTCTCGACGTAGCGCCGGCACTCGTCGAGCACGTCCGCGAGCGGGTACCGCTCGTTCACCGGCATGAGCGCGCTGCGCAGCGCGTCCTCCGGCGCGTGCACCGAGAGCGCGAGGCGGATCGGCTCCTCGACCTCGTCGACGAAGCGGCTCAGGCCGGGCATCCACCCGACCGTGGAGATCGTCGTCCGCCGGTGCGTGACGCCCAGATCGGGCAGTCGACGGGCGGCGGCGACCACGTTGTCGAGGTTCACCATCGGCTCGCCCATGCCCATGAAGACGGCGTGGCCGATCGGCTCGATGCGGCGGAAGTGCAGCGCCTGGTCGACGATCTCCGAGGAGGTCAGGTTGCGGCCGAACGCCATCGAGCCGGTCGCGCAGAACGTGCACGTCAGCGGGCAGCCCGACTGGGACGAGACGCAGATGGAACGGCGCCCGTCGCGGAAGCGCATGAGCACGGCCTCGACCGGATGGCCGTCGCCCGTTCGGAACAGCACCTTGAGCGTCCCGTCCCGCGACTCGGCCTCCTCCTCGACGGCGAGCGAGGAGAACGGCACGCGCTCGGCGAGCCGCGAGCGCAGCGCGGCGGGCAGGTCGGTCATCGCGTCGTAGGACGCAGAGCCGTTCGCGGTCCAGCGCCACACCTGGCGGGCGCGGTAGGCGGGCTCGCCCGCGTCGTCGAGCGTCTGCTCGAGCAGCTCGAGGTCCATCAGTCGAGGGTAGCCGTGCTCCGGTGCGCGGCGAGCCAGGGGGCCATCAGATCGCCGACGTCGCGGCCCGCGTCCGCGATCAGGTCGTGCCCGGCGCGCTCGATGCGGTGCACATCTGCATCCGGGACGGCGGCACTGAACCGCGCCACCGCCTCTCGGCGGTACGGCTCGAGCTCGGCCGGCTCGGTGGCCACGAGGAGCAGCACGGGCAGCGCGCGAAGCGCGGGCCAGGTCGACGAGATCGAGCTGGCGTAGAGCGCGTCCTGGACGGCCGCGCGCGCCTCGGGCGCGACCCGGGCGACGATCTCGCCGTTCTCCTCGCGGACGCCGGCGCGGCCGACGGCCGCGAGGCCATCCGCGTCCGCGTCGAATGCCTCCCAGTTCGGCCAGCGCCACTGCTCCTGCGCGGCACGCGCCTGCGCGAGCCGCTCCTCGTACGTGATCGCTGGGACGCCCGGCTGCTCCGCCGGGTAGCCGTAGCCGGCGTCCAGCAGCACGAGCGCGGAGAGCCGCTCGGGTGCTGCGGCGGCGAGGTGGGCGCCGATCATCGCGCCCCAGGAGTGGCCGACGAAGGCGACCCGGCCGATGCCGAGGGCGTCGAGCAGTGACACGGCCAGCTCGACGGTGCGGCCGACCGCGTAGCGTTCGCGCGGCAGCGCGGGCGACTCGCCGTGCCCGGGGGCGTCGGGGGCGAGCAGGCGCACCCCGGCCAGCGTCGGCGCGAGCACAGCTAAGTACTCGCCGGTCGTCACCGGGCCGAGCGCGTGCCAGAAGAGGACCGGTGTCCCGTCCTCGGGCCCCCATTCGCGCACGGCGAGGCGCGTGTCGCCGGCGAGCACCGTGCCGAAGCGCTGGGGCATCACCCGCTGAGACGTTGTTGCCGGCGGGCGGTTGGCAGAATGATCGGCCCGTGATCGATCTCCGCTCCGACACGCTCACCCAGCCGTCGCCAGGAATGCGCGCCGCCGTCGCGCAGGCCGTCGTCGGCGACGAACAGAAGCGCGAGGACCCGACCGTGCTCGACCTGGAGGAGCGCGCTGCCGCGCTGCTCGGCCAGGAGGAGGCCGTCTACCTGCCGACTGCGACGATGGCCAACCAGATCGCGCTGCACGTGCTCGGCGAGCCCGGCGACGAGCTCCTCGCCCACGAGCACTCGCACATCCTGCTCTACGAGCTCGGCGGCCCCGCCGTCCACTCGGGCCTCGTGACGCGCGGTCTGTCTGGCGCGTTCGGACGCCTCACCGCCGACCAGGTCCGGCGATCGGTTCGCTACGACGAGGACGTCCACCATCCGCTGACACGGGTCGTGTCGCTCGAGGACACCCACAACGCGTCGGGCGGTCGCGTATGGCCGCTCGAGGAGATCGTCGCCGTCACCGAGACCTGCCGCGAGCTCGAGCTACGGGTCCACCTCGACGGCGCGCGGATCATGAACGCCGCCGTCGCCCTCGGCGTGCCGGCCGCCGAGATCGGCCGCCACTTCGACACGGTGACGATCTGCCTCTCGAAGGGGCTCGGCTGCCCGCTCGGCGCGCTCATCGCCGGCAACGCGGAGCGGATGAGGACCGCCCGCCGCTACAAGTTCCTGTTCGGGGGCGCGATGCGCCAGGCGGGCATCGTCGCCGCCGCCGGTGTCTACGCGTTCGAGAACAACATCGACCGGCTCGCCGACGACCACGCCCGCGCGCGGCGCCTGGCCGAGGGGCTCGCCGCAGCCGGGCTGCCGGTGGGCATCGACCAGGTGGAGACCAACTTCGTCCAGCTCGACGTCGGCCGGCTCGACCTGACCACCGCCGAGGCGATAGCGCGGCTGCGCGAGGCCGGCGTCGGCATGTCGATGACGATCCACCCGAACGTCCTGCGCGCGGTCACGCACCTGGACGTCGGCGACGGCGACATCGACCGCGCGATCGAGCTCGTCCCGCGCGCCCTCGGCGTCCTTGCCCCCGCCTGAGGCCGAGCTCGAGCGCCGCGTCCGGGCGCTCCAGGCCGAACGCCGCCTGCCGAGCGTCAGCGCCGCCGTCTTCGTCGACGGCGGCGTGGTCTGGGAGCTCGCCGTCGGTCTCGCCGACGCGGAGGCCGGCCGCGAGGCGACGCCCGGCACGCAGTACCGGATCGGCTCGATCACGAAGACGTTCACGGCGGCGGCCGTGCTCCGGCTTGCGGACGAGGGCGCCGTCGACCTGCTCGCGCCGCTGCGCGAGTACGTGCCCGAGCTCGCCGACGAGCGCGTCCGCGTCAAGGACGTGCTCTCCCACGCGTCCGGCCTGCAGCGGGAGGAGCCCGGGTCGTCGTGGGACGACATGGCCTTCCTGACGCGTGACGAGCTGCTCGCGCGCCTCGGCGAGGTCGACCGCGTGCTCGAGCCGCGAGAGGAGTGGCACTACTCGAACATCGGCTTCACGCTGCTCGGCGAGGTCGTGGAGCGCGCGACCGGCGACTACCAGCGCACGATCGAGGAGTGGTTCTTCGGGCCGGTAGGCCTCCGGCGCACGACCTGGGAGCCGGACGACGGCGCGGCGGTCGGCTACCACCCCGAGCCCTGGAGCGACGTCCTTCACGTGGAGCGAAACGTCGACCTCAATGCCGGCCGCGCTGCCGGGCAGCTCTGGAGCACCACCGCCGATCTCGCCCGCTGGGCGGGCTTTCTGCGCGACCCCGACCCCGAGGTGCTGCGGCCCGAGACCGCGGCGGCGATGCAGCGCCTGCAGACGATCGCCGACCACGCCGCCTGGACGTACGGCTCCGGTCTCGGACTGCTGATGTGGCGTGACGGCAACCGCGTCTTCGCGGGGCACAGCGGCGGCATGAACGGCTTCCTCTCCAACCTCGCCTGGGAGACCCGCGGCCGCACCGGCGCGGTGCTCTTCACCAACTCGAGCCCGCACCTGTCGATCGACGCGGAAGGCATCGCGCTCGCCGTGCAGGCGGCCGAGCTCATGGCGCCGATGGCGGAGCCGTGGCGCCCGACCGAGCCGCCGCCGCCCGAGCTCGAGGGCGTGCTCGGCAACTGGTGGACCGAGGGCTGGGAGTTCGTTCTCACCTATCGCGACGGCCGTCTCCGCGCAGCGGCCGGCGGGTCGAGCCGCGAGCCCGCGGTCTTCGAGCCCGTCGGCCCGGACCGCTACCGGACGGTGTCGGGCCGCGAGCGCGGCGAGCTGCTCGAGATCCATCGCGACGACGACGGCCGCCCCGTGAGGCTGAGCTGGGCGACGTACGCGATGACGCGCACGTCGCTACCGATGGCGCCCTGAAGCGTGAGCCGCGGGACGGTCAAGACGCCGGTTGGGACACTCACGATCGTCGCCGGCGACGGCGGCCTCGCGGCCGTGCTCTTCGGCGGCGAGCCGGGCGCGGCCGAGGAGCCAGATCCGGTCATTGCCGCGACGGCGCGGCAGCTCGAGGAGTACTTCGGCGGCGAGCGGCGCGCGTTCGACCTCCCGCTCGAGCTGTCCGGCACGCCGTTCCAGCGCCGTGCCTGGCTCGCGCTGGCCGACGTCCCCTACGGCACGACCCGCAGCTATGGCGAGCAGGCGCGGCGGCTCGGAGCGCCGGGCGCCGCTCGCGCCGTCGGCGCTGCCAACGGCCGGAACCCGTTGCCGATCGTCCTTCCGTGCCACCGGCTCGTGGGCGCAGACGGCACCCTGACCGGCTACGGCGGCGGCCTCGAGATCAAGCGCACGCTCCTCGACCTCGAGGCGCGCGTTCGCGCCGGCTAGCGATCGCCCACGGCGAACGCCGCGGCCGCGAACCCGGCGTAGGCAGCGACGAGCACGGCACCGCGCCACGTGGACGACCGTCCCTGCGCGAGCAGCGCCGCCGTGAGCGCAACCGCCCCGGCGACGGCGATGAGCTCGAACGGCCGGAAGGAAAGGGCGAGCGGCTGCAACGCCCAGGCGGCGAGCGCAACCGCCGGGATCAGGAAGACGCAGACCTGCGCCGCGGAGGCAAGCGCGATCTCGGCGGCGAGGCGGATGTTTCCGCGATGGGCGACGACCACCGCGCCGCCGTGCTCGGCGGCGTTGCCGACGATCGCGACGATCACGGCGGCGACGAAGAAGTCGCTGAGCCCGGCGTTGGAGGCGAACGTGTCGATGCTCCCCACGAGGATCTCGGCGATCAGGGCGGTGACGAGGGTGGCGGCGCCGAGGACGGCGAGCGAGACGCCGAGGCTCCAGCCTGCGGCCTCCGGCATCTCGTCGGACACGTGCTCGCGCCGGTGGCGGCTCAGGTTCCGCCACGTGACGGCGACGTAGAGGACGAGCAGGATCACCGCCGGCGCGATCGAGATCCGCGCGATCGAGTGGCGTTCCGGGTTGCCGTGGAAGGCCGGAATCGCGGGGATGAGCGCGACCGTGACCGCGATCGCGACGAGCCCGAGTGAGGTGAAGCTCGAGCGCCGGTCGATCGTCGCGGCCGGGCCGAAGAGCAGCGAGAAGCCGAGGACGAGCAGCAGGTTGCCGACGATCGAGCCCATCAGCGAGGCCCGGACGACGTCGAACTTTCCGGAGTTGACGGCGATCAGCGCGATCACGAGCTCGGGCGCGTTCCCGAACGTCGCGTTGAGGAAGCCGCCGATGCCGGCGCCCGTGTGGGCGGCCGCGTGCTCGGTCGCCTCGCCGATCAGCCACGCGAGCGGGATGAGCGAGATCGCGGCGAGGATGAAGTCGGCGGTGTCGCCGGGATCGGCGAAGTAATGGATCGCGAGCGTGGCCGGGGCGAGGGCGAGCGACGCCCAGAGGAGCCTGCGGACCACGCGCGGCAGCGTATCGGCCTGCTCCCGGCCCCCCGCCCGGTAGAACACGCGTGGTGATCAAGGCCGTCCTCTTCGACTGGGGCGACACGTTGATGCCCTACGACGCGCAGGCCAGCGACGAGTTCGTCCTCGCGCGGACGAAGGCCGGGCTCGCCGCGCTGGACGGGCGGGTCGACGTCGCGCCCGAAGCGGTCACGGGCTGGTTCCGCGAGCACTTCGACGAGCTGTTCGCCTCCGAGGCCGAGGAGGACGTCGACCACCTCGAGATGCTCGCGCGCTGCTTCCGGGAGCTCGGGGCGGATCTGACCGAGGAGGACGTCCGCCTCTACGCGCAGGCGAGCAACTGGGAGAGCGAGATGCTGCTCTTCCCGCACGCGCATGCGCTGCTCGATGCGCTCCGCGCGCGCGGGCTGAAGACCGCAATCGTGTCGAACACGTCGGTGCCGGGGTGGCTGCTCGGGCCGGTGCTCTCCAAGCAGGGGCTGGCGTCCCGCATCGATGCCGCGGTCTTCTCGTCCGACGTCGGCAAGCGCAAGCCGCACCCGCTGATCTTCGAGCGGGCGCTCGACGAGCTCGGCGTCGAGGCCGCCAACGCGCTGTTCGTCGGTGACCGCGTGCGGCAGGACGTGCGCGGCGCCCGCGACGCCGGGATGGTGACCGTGCAGGCCCTCTGGAGCCGCGCGGACGAGCATCCCGACGGGGCCCAGCCGGACTATGAGGCGTACACAATGATGGACGTTCTCAACGTCGTCCGGCGGCTCAACGGCGGCCGCTGAGCAAGCATTTTTGGCGACGGCTGTCAAGTCTTGCGGAGGCCCCCGGACGTGCCGACAATCCGGCCTATGGACATCTCCTCAGCGTCGCCGGCAAAGCGCCTGCCGCTCCATCCGCAGCAGGAGACCGAGTGCCGGCGATGCGAGGTGCACTGCGACAAGGTCGTGTACCCGGCGGCCTGCGTCGAGCGGGCGTGCCCGTTCGTCTACGCCTACGAGGAGTTCGGCCGCCGGTACGTCGGCTGCATGCAGAAGGTGTTCTCGGTCGAGATCGACCTGGCGATGCTCCAGCAGGCCGAGCGGCGGCGAGACGGCTTCGGCGCGGTGAAGGCCATACGGGCGCCGCTGCCGATGTGCGAGGCGGACGTGTCGAGCTGCTACGAGGCGAAGGGCGCCGAGCTCGGCTGCGTCAACCCCGAGTTCTTCGAGCTCCCGCTCGACCGGCCGAGCTTCCGCGTGTTTGCGCGCCTGGCGCCGAACGCGGAACGCTGACGCGCGCCTAAAGAATTCGCGGCCACCGCCGGTCGTACTATTGGAATGGCGGTGAACGCCGACGAGTTGGAGGCGGTCTACCGGCGTGACTTCCGCCGGTTCCTGGCCGTGGCCGCCTCCATCACAGGGAACACCGACACGGCCTACGACGCCGTCCAGGAGGCCTTCGCCCGCGCGCTCAAGTACCGCGGCGGGTTCCGGCGGCGCGGGCCGCTCGCCGCGTGGCTATGGAAGACCGTGGTCAACACGGCCCGGACGTCTGCGCGGCGTTCGCCGCTGGTGCCGGCGGCGCACATGGACGAGGAGGAGCCGGACGATCTCGCGCCGCTGATCCGGGAGCTCCCGGAGCGCCAGCGGCTCGCCGTCTTTCTCCACTACTACGCCGACCTCGACTACCACACGATCGCCGAGGTCATGGACATCAGCCCGGGCACCGTGGGCGCGACGCTCTCGGCGGCGCGCTCGGCGCTGCGCGAGCGCCTGACGGAGGTGCAGTCATGACCGATCTCGACGCCGGCATTCGCGCGTCGCTCGAGCAGTGGGCGCCATACCGCGGCGCCGACTGGGACGACGTCATCGCACGCGCGGGCGGCCGCCGGTCGCGCCGGCCGCTCATCGTCGCCGTGGTCGTCGCAGGTGCGCTCGTGGTCGGGGCGGCGGCGCTGGCCCAGTCGCTCGGGCACGGGTTCGGTGACTGGCTGCGTGGCAGCCCCGGGACATCCGCTCCAGCCGCCGACAAGGCCGCGCTCGAACGAAAGACCTTCGCTCCACTGGACCCGGATCTCGACGTGCGTCAGCTGCTGACCACCACGTATGGCGGCCGGACATACCGTCTCATCGGGTTCCGGAGCGGCGGCGCCGTCTGCCTCAAAGTCGTCACCGGGACGTGGGCGCCGGGCATCGCGTGCGCGGCGGGCGACCAGCTCCGGCGCTCGCACGACCTGGCCGTCCCGCTGGCGGTCGACGCGCCGCTCGCGGCGGTGCGGCCCGGCCTCCCGACGGCACCTCGGGCGACCTACGGTCTCGCGGCGGCGCAGACGCGCCGAGTCGTGCTCGCGGGCGACGGCGGCTCGCGCGATGCGAAGGTCGCTAACGGTGCCTTCCTCTCGGTCGGCCCCGGACCCGTTACGGGCCACCCGACGCTGCGCGGGTTCGCCGTCGATCGCACCGGTAGGCGCCGCGCGATCCCGCTGGCGCCGGCGCTCACAAAGGAGATCGGGCAGTTCAGGACGGGCCTGCCGCTGCTCGGGCCGAGGCGCGTCGAGCAGCCGACTTCCGGCGGGCGAATCGGCTGGCTCGGGCGGCGCGAACCGCGCGGCGAGCCGGTTCCGAAAGACCTCGCCGCGCTGCTCTATCACCCGCGGTCCGCAGCGCTTCCAGGGCGGATCCCGTCGTGGCCGACCCTCAATATCGCCGGGGGCGACTTCGCGCGGCTGATCCAACCGGATCCCAGGGACTTTCTGCGGGTCGTCGTCGGCCGCACGAAGGCCGGGGCGCTGTGTTACGACCTCGTCACACGCGGCGGCGTTGGCGGATCGTGCCTCCGCCGTGGGACTGCGTTCCGGACGCAGCCGTTCAACGAGGGAGTGACGTACTCCGGCTCGGGCCCGCAGTTCGTCCTGCTCGACGGAATCGCAAGCGAAGCCGTCGCGCGGCTCGAGCTCGTCCTCGGCACCGGGGCCGTCCAGCACGTCGCGCTCAGGGACAACGCGTTCGTCGCGCGCGTCCAGCGCGCGAGGCTGCCCGCGCGGCTCGTCGCCTACGACGCGGCCGGCCGCGTCATCGGGCTCTCGACGCTCCCGCCCGAGTAGCGCGTCGCTTCTTTGCCTTCGGCTTCCAGCGCGCGTACAGGTCGCGCAGCACCTGGATGTCCTCCGCCTTCGGCCCGTGCCCGTCCTTGCCGGGCGTCTCGAGCACGGCGGGCAGCTCCTGCACGGCGGGGTGCGCGAGGAAGACCCCGAGTTGCTCGCCCATCTCACCCTCGAGCACGTTCGCGTGCCGGTCGCGGTTCGAGCCGAGCGGTGCGGCCGAGTCGTTGACGTGCAGCGCGCGCAGCCGGTCGAGGCCGACCGCGCCGTCGAGCGAGTCGAGCACCGCCGCGTACGCGCCCGGGTCGGTCACGTCGGTCCCGCTCACGTACAGGTGGCACGAATCGAGGCACACGCCGAGCCGCGGGTGGCCGTCGAGCCGGTCGAAGATGACCTCGAGCTCCTCGACCGAGCGCCCGATCGTGGCGCCTGCGCCGGCCGAGTTCTCCATCAGCAACCACGTCGCGTCGGTCGTGTGGTCGAGCGCCCGCTGCATCGCCGGGATCACGCGCTTCAGCCCCGCCTCGAAGCCCGCCCCCAGATGGGAGCCGACGTGGAAGACGACGCCGTCGGCGTCGATCGCGGCCGCGGCGTCGACGGTCGAGACGAGCGTCGACGTGGACTTCTCGTACATCTCGTCGTTCGGCGTCGCCAGGTTGATCAGGTAGAGCGCGTGCACCAGTGCGGCGCGCACGGGGCCTTTGCCGATCCGCTCGGCGAACAGCTCGAGCGTCGCCTGCTCGTGCTCGGGGAACCGCCAGGCGCGCGGGCTCTGGGCGAACAGCTGGACGGCATCGGCGCCGATCTCCTCGGCCCGGTCCAGCGAGGCCTTCACCCCGCCCGAGCAATGGGCCCCGAGGAGCACGGCAGTAACCTACCCGCGTGCCTTCAAGGGTTCGCATGGCGCCTTCACCGACCGGGTTTCTGCACATCGGCGGGGTGCGCACGTTCCTCTTCAACTGGCTGTTCGCGCGCGGCGGCGGCGGCGAGTGCCTGCTCCGCATCGAGAACACCGACACGAGCCGGGAAGTGGCCGCGTCGGTCGAGCAGATCCAGCGCTCGCTTCGGTGGCTGGGGATCGACTGGGACGGTCCAGTTACCTTCCAGCTCGACGCGATGACACGCGCCCGCGAGCTCGCCGACCGGCTGGTCGCCGAGGGCAAGGCCTACGAGGACGAGGGCGCGATCCGCTTCCGCATGCCCGACGAGGGCGTGACCGGCTGGGAGGACGCCGTCCGCGGCTGGATCGAGTTCCCGAACGAGAAGCTCGAGGACGTCGTCATCGTCCGCTCGGACGGCCGGCCGACCTACAACTTCGCCTCGCCCGTCGAGGACATGGACGACCGCATCACCCACGTGATCCGCGGCAACGACCACGTCTCGAACACGCCGAAGCAGATCCAGATCCTGCGCGCGCTCGGCGCCGAGCTGCCCGTCTACGCGCACGTGCCGGACGTGCTCGGCGACGACGGGAAGAAGCTGTCGAAGCGCCACGGCGCCCAGTCGGTCGACGAGTTCCGCGAGGCGGGCTACCTCCCCGAGGCGCTGATGAACTTCCTGGCGCTGCTCGGCTGGTCGTACGACGACCACACGACGGTCATGACGCCGCAGGAGCTGATCGAGCGCTTCTCGCTCGGGCGCGTCGGCGCGAGCCCGGCGACCTTCGACTACGAGAAGCTCGAATGGCTGAACGGCGTGCACCTGCGCGCGCTCTCCGACGACGAGTACGGCGACCGTCTCGTTACGTATTTGCGCGAGCGGGGCATCGACTGGCCTGAGCCCCTCCTGCGCAAGACCGTCCCCCTCGTCAAGGAGAAGATCTCGACCCTTGGCCAGTACCCGACCTACATTGGCTTCTTCTTCCACGACGATCGATCCGCCCACGGACGTCGACGGCGGCCGGCCGATGCTGACCGAGGCCGCGGAGGCTCTCGCGGCGCTCGAGCCGTTCACGCGCGGAGCGGATCGAGGAGGCGCTGCGCGCGGTCGCCGAGCGCCTGGAGCTGTCGCCGCGCAAGGCGTTTGCGCCGATCCGCGTCGCCGTCACCGGCTCGACCGTCTCGCCGGGGCTCTTCGAGAGCCTCGAGCTGCTCGGCCGCGAGCGCTCCCTCGAACGGATCCGCGCGGCGCTCGCATGAAGGACGGCGACGGCTACACCGTCCTCGTCGTCGACGACGACCCGGCCCTGCGGATGCTCTGCCGGGTCAACCTCGAGCTCGACGGCTACGCCGTCCTCGAGGCCGGCTCCGTCGACGAGGCCGCCCGGCACGTGGCGACGACCGATCTCGACGTCATCCTGCTCGACATCCGCATGGGCGAAGGGCTGGGGAACGGGCTGACACTGCTGGACCGGCTGCCGGCCGCGGAACGGCCTGCCGTCGCCCTCCTGACGGGCTCGGTCGACCTCACGCACTTCGAACGCCCGGTCGAGGTCGACGCGATCATCTCCAAGCCGTTCGCGCTCGACGACCTGGCGACCGCCGTGCACGATCTGGCCACACGGTGAGCGCACCGACCGTCCTCAACGCCGCCGCCTTCGAGGAGCGGCTCCGGCAGTACCGCTTCGAGCGCATGGAGGAGGCGCGCGCCGTGCGCGTCGGCGAGAAGGAGACCTCCGAGGGCGCGGCCATCGTCGCGAAGTACGAGGACCTCTTCACGCACCCGCAGCGCGACGCGCTGCTCGCAGCCGAGCGGGAGGCCGGCGACCCCGTCGAGCTCGAGCGACTGTACCGCCTGCGCAAGTCCTGCGAGGGCGGGCTCGTCTCACGCGAGGTGGCCGAGCTCGCCGACGAGGTCGAGAACCGCATCCTCGCCGCGCGTGTGCCCTTCCAGGGCGAGGACCTGCCGCTGCGGACGGCGCAGGCGAAGCTTGCCGTGCTGCCCGACTACGCCGAGCGCGAGGAGCTGGGTGTCGCCACCCAGGAGGTGTCCGCAGGGTTCAACGACGACCGGCTCGAGCTGATCCGGCGCATCGAGGACATCGACGCAGACGTCTCAGGGATCGGCGACCCGGTCGAGCGGAACGAGGAGGAGAAGGGCATCTCGCTGTCCGACCTCTCCGCGGCGCTGCAGGCCGCGAGCAATCAGCTCACCGACCCGTTCGAGCAGCTGCGCGAGCGCTGGTTCGAGCGGCTGCTCGGGCCGGAGCGCGAGGCCGTCCCGGCGTCGTTCCACGTCGGCTACGTGCGCCGCCTGTCGCCGCTCGAATCGACGTACACCAGGGAGCGCTGCGTCGAGGTCTGCCTCGACACGCTCCAGCGCATCGGCCTCGATCTCGAGGCCCAGCCGAACATCCGCCTCGACCTCGACGACCGCCCGCAGAAGAGCCCGCGCGCCTGCGTCGTGCCCTCCGACCCGCCGTCGGTCGTGCACCTGATCACCCGCGCGCAGGGCGGCATGCACGACTACGCCGCGTTCCTGCACGAGGCGGGGCACGCGCTGCACTACGCCGGCTCGGCCGACGGCCTGCCCTTCACGTTCCGGGCCGTGTCGCGCGACCACGCGCTGACCGAGATCTACTCGTACATCGTCGAGGCGCTCTCGCGCGAGCCGGGCTGGCACGAGCGCTACTTCGGCCTCGCGCCCGAGCAGGCGGCCGAGAACGCGGAGGCGTCCCGGTTCGTCGAGACCCTGCTCTTCCGCCGCTACGAGGCGAAGCTGCGCTTCGAGCTGGAGTTCTGGTCGGCGTTCGGCGAGCCCGTCGACGAGGACGCCCCGGCGCGCTACTCCGAGCTGCTGACCGAGGCCAGCGGCGTCCGCTACGCGCCCGACAACTACCTCGCCGACATGGACGCGGGCTTCTACTCCGCCGACTACCTGCGGGCGTGGATCCGCTCGTCGCAGCTGCGCGAGTACCTCCAGCGCGAGGTCGGAGATGACTGGTGGTGCAACACGCGCACCGGCGACTTCCTGCGCGGCCTGTGGGCGGAGGGGACGCGCCCGACGAGCGAGGAGATCGCCGGCCGGCTCGGCTACGACGCGCTCGACACACGGCCGCTGGTTGCGGCTCGCGGCGCCTGACCACTGCTAAAGTCCGGTCGGCTAGCCCCCGTCGTCTAGTGGCCTAGGATGCCTGGTTCTCAGCCAGGAGACCGCGGGTTCGAATCCCGCCGGGGGTGTCACAGGCTGCGCAGGCACGCCGAACCGCTTAAACAAGCGGTGCAGCCTGTGCGATTTCGGCCGTTTGTGCGATGCGGTGCTGCGACTCGCAAAGGGTTGGTCGACTGCGACGTCCGCCACAGAAAAACCAAAGATTTAAGCGGTAAAACATCTAACTATCTGTTGCAATCGAAGCTTGGGCTGCCTAGGGTGGGTGCGCGGCAAGTTCAAGCAGGGCTGAGGAGGGGTCTCCCGGCAGTGGTCTTTCGAGCGTCCATCGCGGGTCTTGCCGCGTGGCCTGCGGCGCTCGCGCCTCCGGGACACGAACTCGGCTGTGCCACTTGAGAGCAACTGGCTCTCGGAGAGATAGGAGAGAAGGATGAAGCATTTTGGCGTGATCGTCGTCGTGCTCGCCGCGCTTGCAGCTTTCCCCGCGATGTTCGCAGAGGCGGCAGTGACGGCGCCGAGTCCGAGTGTCGTAGCCGGCGGCTTCTGCACGTACCGGACCGGCAACATCGCGACGAGCACACAGGCAGCGCAGCGGATCAACACGTACTTCGCGGCGGGCACGGTCGGTTCGGAGATCTTCCATGTCGGAAATGTGGAGACTCCAACCAACGATCCGGCCACGTATGCGTACACGTGGCAGAAGACGGGCACGCTGGTGCCGGTCGGGAAGGGTCCGAACACGGTGCAGGTCGACTCCGGCGTCGCTGCGTTGCAGCAGGCGGTCGGCACGGCCGGACGGCCGGGTGCGTTCTCGACGAACGCGACGAACCCGACGAACATGGGTACGGGCGGAATCCTCGGCGCGCAGGCGCTCGCGGAGAAGATCAACCAGAGCTTCAGCGAGGTCTTCGTGACGCCGGCGACTGGCTTTTCGGGACTCAGTTTCGTCGGCATGGAGGGCGTGAAGCTCGACGGCGTCCGGCTCACACCGGCACAGGCGGCCGCGCTGAACGGTCAGGCCACCCTGCAGGTGCGTGAGGCTGCGGACGCCGCCCTCGGCGGAGGGCCGCTCCCGTACGGCCTCTCCTTCGCGCAACTGACCGACCTGATCGACCTCGTGAACGGCTCGTTCGAGTCCTGCGCGCCGTCGGGCTTCGCTAAGGCCCACCTCTACCAGCCGTACGTGACCAGCAACGCGTTCGCCGGGAGGCGGCCCTCGACGGTCTCGACGTTCGCGTCGAAGCCGACCTACAACACCTTCTCGGGCGACGTCGTTTCCGTCTCGCCGAGCACGGGATGCGACGCTAACTCGTATACGACCTTCCCCTCGGGCAAGATCGCTCTGATCGAGCGGGGAGCGTGCACCTTCTACCAGAAGGTCGCGGTAGCGACCGCGGCGGGCGCGAGCGCCGCGATCATCTTCAACAGCGCGCCGGCCGCAGGATGCCCAGCGGTGCCGACGGCGGGAGCCAACAACTGTGAAGCCCTGGTCGGGATGGGCGCTGCCACAGGAGTGGCCCCGCTTCCGATCCCGGCTGCGTTCGTGCAGCGGTCGACCGGAGTTGCACTGCGGGACGGCACCGCGGTAACCGCCATCGTCCAGCAGTGACGGCGTCGATGGGGAGTTAGCCCAGTACGCCGCGGAACGGGGGGAAGGCCCGCAAGCGCCGGGCCTTCCCCCGGCCCGACAGGAGTCCCGGCGGTCGGAGCCTCGATCGGGCGGGTGGGAGTGGGTGCCCCGCCCACGGCCGCCCGAGTTCGCACAAGGCTTGCGACGTGGTCGCCAGCCACGCGTAACCGCAGCCACTTCCTCGCCGCCCATCCAACAAACCCTTCCGTCGCTCGGCCGAACGCGATTTTGCCTTGGATACTCCGCGGGGCTATAAGGCTCGGTCCCGGTCGAGTTCTAGGGGGATACCCGGCATCCACACCGTCTGCCCGTGCGAGCGGGCCGACCCTCGGCCCCCCATCGGTAGGAGTCCAGTCGCCTCAGGTCCCCGGTAGCCGCGCCTTCCCGGTCGAGGGATACCGGCGCAGAATTGGAGCGTCGATATTGGAGTGGATTTCGTGCGGTGCGGCCCGCTTTCGGTCGGAGGTCCGTCGATGGTCGTACTGTGGTGGAGCAGCGGTAGGTCGGGCCTCTCGCTCTCCGGTGGTGCGGGTGAGTCGCCGTGAAGGTGCTCGTGCTCCTTCTCGGCCTCGGCGGCGTCGTCTTCTTGCTCGCGGGTGGCTGCAGCGGGCAGTTCACGACCTGGTACACGGACTCGCAGGGCGTCCAGCACACCCATTGCTGGTCCGGCTGCACGTCCGGGAGCAGCCATGAGTCGCGGTCAAGCGTCTCGGGCTCTGCGATCATGGAAGACGCGCTGGTGATCCACGCGGCGTCGATCAGTACGAACGGGGACGAGGCGAACATTGCCGTGTTCGGGCTCGTCGACCGGGCCACTCGGAAGGGTGGCAGCGCGGGAGAGGCGCTTGTCCGGCAGAAGCTTCCTTCGCTCGCGGCGGGGATCACGAGCGCGATGCCGACCGTCCGCGCCCGTATGTTGGCCCTGGATCTCCAGACCTCGGCGGGTCAGGGCTGCCGGATGGCGGTCCTGCGCGAGCTCGCGAGGACGCAATCGCTCTACCGGGCCGTCTCAGACGACTTCGCGGCAAACCGTGCGCCCGCCGGCATCGTGCACCGGGTGATCAGCGGAGAGAATGCGACGAGTCGCGCCTTCACGAGTGACCTCAAGCCATGTCTTGCCGGGCTCCAGCCCGACACCCGCGCAGCCGTGAAGTACGTCCTGGGCGGCTGAAGGCACGTCGCCGACCTGAACGAGGACGGCAACCCGACATCCTCACCCACCCTGTGGTCGCGTTAGGAATCCTGGCCTGGCTTGGCTTCGCCGCGGGGTGGCGATACCCCAGGGGCCGGCGTTCTCGGTGCCGGCCGCTTGAACATCCATACAACAAACCCTCCTGACCCGGTCGCATCTGCGCGACCTTGGCCTCGGCCGCTCCGCGATCGACGCGGTCTTCCGCGAGTTGGAGGTCGTCGTCTTCCCCGGCTCGACCCGGCCGCACGTCCGCGTCGCGGACTACCTGGCGCTCGTCGAGCGGTCGACGTACGGCGACGACCGCGTACGGATCACATGACCCCGCTACTATGTGTCGGACGCGACACACGAAGGTGAGTGGCCCGGCGCGACCGAGGATCGCCCGGGCCGTGGATCACCAGGAGGCACCTGATGACCGACAGCAAGCGTAGGCCCAACCGGCTCCGCGAGCACCGCGAGGCCGCCGGGCTCACCCAGCAGGAACTCGCCGACAAGGTGGGCGCCGGACGCGTCACGATCGTCCGTGCCGAGCAGGGCAGCCAGGCACCCTCGGTCGAGCTGGCCGACCGGCTCGCCGACGAACTCGACACGACGATCGACGCGCTCTTCTCGTACCGGGAGGGCTACAGCTATGCCGACGGCTACCGCGACGGCTACCGCGACGGCTACCGCGACGGCCGCCGCGACGGGCGCGACGACCGCGAGCGAGCCGCCGCGCATGTCGAGGCCGACACACCGCCTGACCCGGACCCCCACGGGATCGCCGCCTTCGTTGCCGAGGCTCTGAGCGCGAAGCCGTCCGCGCCGAACCAGTGGAGGGTCTGGCGCCTGGACAATCCGCGCGGCACGCGGCGCAAGCTCGACGCGGTCGTCCTCGTCGCGGTCGACCGCGCAGGTCCGCGCGAGGCCAAGCGGCTGTTCGACCAGGTCGTCGAGACCTGGCGTCGCGACAACGACACATCGGTCGGCTGATGGCTTCCGTCTGGATCAGGACGCGCACGACGGCGAAGGGCGAGAAGCGCTACCGCGTCGAGTACCGGCCCGGCGGCCGCGACGCGACGACTCGCTTCGCTGGCTCGTTCGAGACGAGGCGGCTGGCGACGATCCGTGCCGCCGCGGTCGAGCACGAGCTCGCCGCCCTGCGCCTCCCCGAACTCTGTCATGAAGAACGCGTTCTTCATCTGGCGCCCACGTTCGCGGAAGCGGCCAAACGGTGGCTCGCGTCGCGGCTCGACGTCGCCGACCGCACCCGGAGTCAACAGCGGACGTCGATCAATCGTGCCTGTCGGGTGCTCGGCCCCCGGCGCGTCAACCAGATCACAAGTCAGGACGTCGGCGCGATGGTGTCCACGATCGTGGACGAGGGCGCGAAGCCGTCCTACGTGCGCAAGGTGCTGCAGGCCACGGCAATGATGTTCGACCATGCCGGGATCACGCCGAATCCGGCCCGCGACAAGACGCACGTGAAGTTGCCGCGCGACGTGCGGCCCGAGGTGGCGCCGCCGACCGCCGAACACGTCCTCGCCGTGCACAGGCTGCTGCCGCCCCGCTACCGGCTGCCGCTCCTGGTGCTCGACGCGACTGGAATGAGACTCGGCGAGTTGGAACAGCTGACGTGGGGTGACCTCGACGAGGCGCGCGGACGCTGGCGCGTCACAGCGGCCGTCAGCAAGACCAACCAGGCCCGCTGGGTCAACCCGCCGCCCGTCGTATTCGAGGCCATCACCCGGCTCGTGGCGCGAGAGGATCGCGCCTCTGAGCGGCCCGTCTTCCTCGGCTTTGGCGGCGACAGGTTCCGCACCGCGATCACAAGGGCCTGTACCGCCGCCGCCGTGCCGGTGTTCTCACCGCACGACCTGCGCCACCGGCGCGTCTCGCTGCTGCACCTCGGCGGGGTGCCTGGGCGCGGATCGGTGAGAGCGGCAGCGCAACCTTGCCGTGACGGCGAACATCTACTCGCACGTCCTCGTGGACGAGGCCGAGCTCGACTACGCGACACTCCTTGCAGCATGAGTCCCCGGCAGCGAAGGCCGGTGTTCCGGGTCAATCGGAATCCGACCAATCGGAAACGACACGCCGACCCCGACTGCCGGGGTTTGCGGCAAGGGCGAGAAATCCTCGAAGAGATGCACGAGAACGGTTGGTATGACGACTACGAAGAGCGGGAAGGAGTCCCGCCACCTTCCGTCGCCACGCGGTTCGTCGCGGTCACGCCCGCCAACGCAACGGAACTCGCCGCGCTCGAAGCGTTCACGATCCCCTGCCAGCTCTGCATCCCGGGTGCGCGTGAACTCGCCGCCGAGTGTCCCATCGATTTCGAGTAACGATGAGCTCAGAAATCGCGCGACTCGCGCGATGCGGTGCTGTCCCGGTGCTGTGCCGGGCCGACGAAAACCGCGATTTGCAGGGCTGTTCGAATCCCGCCGGGGGTGTACAAGCGCGGGCGGGGCTGTGGGGCTGTCCCCGAAGGGGGTTGTCCCAGTGGGTGCAGAGGACATCGCCCGGATCCAACCGAACAGCGTTCCGCAAACTGAGCTTCGCCCGATTACGGGGGACTGTGAGACTCGCTGGGTTGCCGTGCTGCTCGTGACTCGACGTGGTGACTGGCCGCTTTGCGTGCTTTGGGGCTGATTCGTCCGGGTGGCACGGCGGCGCCGGTCTGGCGCCCGCTGCTGGCTTGATCAGGAGCTTGTCCGCCTTGTGGGCGTGACTCATCACAGTCCTGCCGCCGCGGTTTTCCCGCACTCAGACCGGCGTTACCGGACCCTACGAGCGAAGCCGGAGGATCGATGGAGATGGTTGCAGACCAGCTGGAGTACGTGGTCGGCGTCGACACGCACCGCGACGAGCACGCGCTGGCGGTGGTGGTCGCGTCGACCGGCGCCGTCGTCGCACGGCGCACGGTCTCAAGCGACGCTCGCGGTTACCGGCAGGCGCTTCGCTTCGCCGCCTCGTACGCGCCCGGTGCGCGCCTGTGGGCGGTCGAGGGGGTCGGCCATTACGGTGCCGGTCTTGCCCGCAATCTGAGCCGGCGCGGCGAGACGGTGCTCGAGGTCGGCCGCCCGCCCCGCGACGAGCGGCGGCTGCGCGGCAAAGACGACGAGCTCGACGCGGTGCGGGCCGCACGCGCCGCGCTCACCCAGGAGCCGCTGCCACGACCACGCTGCGGCGAGCACCGCGAAGCGATCCGGCTGCTGTTGCTCGCCCGTCGCAGCGCCGTCGATGTCCGCCGTGAGGCGCTCGTGCAGCTGCGCAGCGTGATCGTGACCGCCCCCGACCAGCTCCGCGAGCAGCTGCGCGGTCTCACGCCCGCACGCCTGCTCGAGCGCTGCCGCCGCCTGCGCGATTGCCCCAGCGCAACCCCGGACGAGCTCGCGGCCCGGCTCGTCCTGCGCACACTCGCCCGCCGCAGTCAAGGCGGCCAGCGTCGAGGCAGACGAGCTCGAAGCCGAGATCCTCGCCCACATACGCGTCCTCGCACCCAAGCTGCTCGACCAGCCCGGCGTCGGCCCGATCGTGGCCGCGCAGCTGCTCGTCGCCTGGTCACACCACGGACGCGTCCGCTCCGAAGCCGCCTTCGCCCGACTCGCCGGCGTCGCGCCCATCCCCGCCTCCAGCGGCCAAACCACACGACACCGGCTCAGCCGCGGCGGCGACCGCCAACTCAACCGCGCACTGCACACGATCGTCCTCCACCGCCGCCACCACGACCCCGCGAACCAAGAACTACATAGCCCGCCGCGTCGCCGAAGGCAAAACCCACCGCGAAGCCACCCGGCTACTCAAGCGCTACCTCGCCCGCCACCTCTACCGACTCCTCCAACAACACGAGCCACTCATGGCTTGACAGTCATAGGAGCATCAGCCCCGCTGACACGGGGACGGCCCCTGGCAGTCTTTCCGTCATGGCGGGGCTACGCATCGGCGAAGACAGCGTGACGCGGTGCTGGTGGGCCGGCGACGACGCGCTGATGGTCGCCTACCACGACGAGGAGTGGGGAAGGCCGGAGCGCCGCCCCGAGCGGCTGTTCGAGCTGCTGACGCTCGAGTCGTTCCAGTCGGGGCTCTCGTGGAGCACGATCCTGCGCAAGCGGGAGGGCTTTCGGCGGGCTTTCGACGGCTTCGACTCAGCCCGCGTGGCCGCCTACGGCGACGAGGACGTCGAGCGCCTGCTCGCCGACGCGGACATCGTCCGCCACCGCGGCAAGATCGAGTCCGCGATCGTGAACGCGCGCGCCATCGAGGCGCTCGACCGGCCGCTCGCCGATCTGCTCTGGGACTCCGCGCCGCCTCCGCGCGACCGCCGCCTCGCGTCAGGCGACGAGATCCCGGCGGCGACCGACGAGTCGCAGGCGCTCGCGCGCGAGCTCAAGCGCCGCGGCTTCCGCTTCCTCGGCCCGACGACGGTCTACGCGTTCATGCAGGCAGCCGGCCTCGTCGACGACCACATCGAGGGCTGCTCGGTGCCGCCCGGCTGAGGAACGACCCTACGCGTCAGCCGCAGGCTCTTCGAGGCCGCTCTCCGGGACCTCGAGCGGCGCGGGCCGCAGCGGCCGAAGGTACAGGAGCTCGTACAGCAGCGCTGCGATCGCCCCGCCCAGGATCGGCCCGACGTACCAGATCCACGCGTTGCCCCAGTTTCCGTCGATGACCTCCGGGCCGAACGCGCGAGCCGGGTTCGCCATCGCGCCCGTCAACGGGCCCGCCGCGAGGATGTCGACCGTGAGCGTGAGCCCGATCGCAAGCCCGGCGATCATCCTGAACGCCCCGCGGCTGTCCGCTGCCGTCGCGAACACGGCGAGCACGAGGAAGAACGTGATCAGCGCCTCCATCACGAGCCCCTGGCCCGACGAGAGGCTCGGGTCGAGCGCGGGCGCGCCGTAGCCGGCGGCCTTCGCGAACGTCCCGGGCCACAGCCACCGGATCATCCCTGTTGCTGCGAGCGAGGCCAGCAGCTGCGCCGCGATGTACATCCCGGCGAGGAGCGGCGCGATCCTCCGCGTCACGAGGAAGCCGATCGTGACGGCCGGGTTGAAGTGGCCCCCGGAGATGTGTCCTAGCGCAGAGACCATGATGGCGAGGATGAGGCCGTGTGCGAGGGCGACTACGAGCAGGCTTTGCTCGCCGGCGATCGCCACGGAGATCGAGGCGCCGATCGCGAGGAAGAAGAAGGTGAACGTGCCGATGAACTCGGCGACCATTCGCAGGACGGCGTCGAACGGCTCGTCCCAGAGCATGCCGCCCATACCGCCGCCGGAGTCGACCTCATCGATCTCCTCCACTTCGACGACGGGCTCGTTCGCCGGGGCCTGCGGATCGTCCACGGCGCGGGAGCATAAAGGGTTCGTCGGAGGACTGTCACTTCCATCGGGCCGACCGCCCTGCCAGGATCACTCTATGGCGGCCGAACACGGGTCCGACGGCGATCTCGTCGCGCGCTGCCGCGCGGGCGACCAGACGGCCTGGGCGGAGCTCGTCGAGCGCTACTCCCGCTACGTCTACGGCATCGCCCTCCAGGGCTTCCGGCTTCCGGATCCCGAGGCGGAGGACGTCTTCCAGGACGTCTTCATGCGCGCGTACGAGCGTCTCGACAGCCTCCGCGACGACGACGCGCTGCGGCCGTGGCTCGCGCAGCTGACCCGACGGCTCTGCATCGACTCCATCCGCGCGCGGTCGCGCGAGCGCGCGACCGAGGAGCTGGAGGAGGGCCTCGCCGACGAGGAGCGCATCGGCGCGCTCGACGAGGCGCTCGCCGTCCACCAGGCGATGGGCGAGCTGCCCGAGAACTGCCGCGACATCCTCGACCGCTTCTTCGCCCGCGACGAGAGCTACCGCACGATCGGCGACGCGCTCGAGCTGCCGGCCGGGACGATCGCGAGCCGCATCTCACGCTGCCTGGTCAAGCTCCGTGAAGCGTACGAGGGAAGAAAAGAGGTCCCTTCCCCGTCTGGAGGATCGTGAGTAGAGAGACGTATGACGAGCAGCGCCTGGCCGACCTGATCGCGGCCCTCCCGCCGGCCCCCGGTACGTGGGTGCAGGCGGCGAAGGAGCTGCCGGCCGCGCGCGCGTCGCTGGACGGCATCGTCGAGCGCGCCCGGGCCGACGCGGAGTATCGCGAGCAGGTCGTCGCCGACCTCGAGTCCGCGCTGGCCGCGGCGGGCGTCGAGCCCGACCGCCACCTCGTCAACGCGCTCCGCCGCGACCTGACGCAGTAGTCGATGATGCGCGCCGATGGCGCGCGCAGCCGACGACCTGCTTCAGCTTCCGCTGGCCCAGCTGCTCGACCGCCTGGCGGCCGAGGGGCCGACGCCGGGCGCCGGCGCGGTCGCCGCGCTGACTGCCGGGATGGCCGCGGGCCTCGTCGGCATGGTCGCGGGCGCATCGCCGGGCTGGGGCGAGGCCCCCGCGGTCGTGGCGCAGGCCACGGCGCTGCGTCGCCGGCTCGCGCCGCTCGCCGCCGCGAACGCGCAGGCCTACGAGGACGCGCTCGCCTCGCTCTCGCTGCCGGATTCCGTCCACCCGGACGCGCGCAGCCACGCGATCGTCACGGCGCTCGACCGCGCCGCCGACATCCCGCTGCGGATCGTGGCCGCGGCCAACGACGTTGCCTACCTCGCCGCCGAGGCGGCGCACTGGGGCGAGCCGGCGCTCCGGCCGGACGCCACCGCCGCCGCGCTGCTCGCCGCCGGGTCGGCGCGGGCGGCCGCGCACCTCGTCGAGATCAACCTCGCCACCGGTCCCGACGACGACCGCGTCATCCGTGCCCGCTCGCTCGCCGACTCCGCGCAGGACTGCGCCCGCGTCCTGCTCGATAGCACCGCCGACGAGCCGTAGGATCAGACGCCATGTCCGAGCCCGAGCGCGCGGACCGAGGGCCGCTCCCCGCCTGGAGCCTGCCGCTCGGCGACACCGAACGCATCCGCATCCAGATGCAGTGGCCCGAGCAGGTCACGCGCGAGTGGGCGACCGGCGGCGCGGACGGCGAGGGCGTCCGCGTCTGCATCCTCGACAGCGGCGTCGAGCCCGACCATCCGCTCGTCGGCCCGATCGCGGGCTCGAAGGTCGTCTCGATCGGCGAGGAGGGCGAGACCAACGTCGAGGACGACACCGAGGGCGACGTCGTCGGCCACGGCACCGCGTGCGCCGGGATCATCCACATGCTCGCGCCGAAGGCCGAGCTCTACAGCGTCCGCGTCCTCGGCGCCGGCGCGACCGGCAGCGGCCCGGTGCTGCTCGCCGGCCTGCGCTGGGCGATCGACCAGGACTACCACGTCATCAACATGAGCCTCTCGACGACGAAGAGCCAGTTCGCGGGCGTGCTGCACGAGCTCGCCGACAGCGCCTACTTCCGGCGCACGGTGCTCGTCGCCTCGGCGCACAACATGCCGGTCGAGAGCTACCCGTGGCGTTTCTCCTCGGTGATCTCCGTCGGCAGCCACGAGGAGGACGACTCGCACGCGTTCTTCTACAACCCCGACCCGCCCGTCGAGTTCTTCGCGCGCGGCGTCAATCTCGACGTGGCGTGGCGCGGCGGCGGGCAGATCCGCGCGACCGGCAACAGCTTCGCGACGCCGCACCTGGCGGGAATCTGCGCGCTGGTGTTGAGTAAGCACCGCGATTTGACGCCCTTCCAGCTCAAGAACGTGCTCTACCTGACGGCCTCGAACGTGGCGGGCGACGCGTGAACGGCGACGGCGAGCTCCGCGACGCCGTCAGCGCCGGCGTCCTCGGCTCGGAGGACGACTACCGCGCGCTGCTCCAGTCGATCGTGGAGGTGGCGCGCTCGATCTTCGGGGCCAAGGCGTCGTCGCTGATGCTGCTCGACGAGGAGGCGGACGAGCTCGTCTTCGAAGCCGTCGCCGGCGAGGGCAGCGACACCCTCATCGGCCAGCGGTTCCCGTCCAGCACGGGCATCGGCGGCTGGGTGCTGGTCACGCGGCAGCCGCTCGTGATCGAGGACCTGCGCCAGGACCCGCGCTTCTCGCGCACGACCGCAGAGAGCACGGGCTACGTGCCCGAGGGGATGATGTGCGTGCCGCTCCTGCACGACGAGCAGGCGCTCGGCGTCCTCTACGTGCTCGACCGGCCGACGAACTCCCGCTTCACCCTGGCCGAGATGGACCTGCTCGGCCTCTTCGGCAACCAGGCGCGATCGCCCTGCAGCTGCTCCGGCGCGCCCGCCGCGTGCGCGCGCTCATGGAGGGCGAGACGGGCGACGACGTCGCTGCGGTCGCGCGGCTCGCGGAGACGGTGGACAAGCTCGAGGACGACCGCCGCGCGGCCGGCGTACAGCTGATCAAGGCGATCGACAGGATCCTGCGGTGACCGTATTCGAGCGCACGACGCTCGGAAACGGCGTCCGAGTGCTCACCGCGCCGATGTCGCACGTCCAGTCGACTGCCTGCTACGTCATGCTCGCCGCGGGCTCGCGCTACGAGCACGCTGACAGCTACGGCGCCGCCCACTTCGTCGAGCACATGATGTTCTGCGGCACTTCGCGGCGGCCGAGCGTGCGGGCGCTGACGGGCGAGGTCGACGCGATCGGCGGCCTGTTCAACGCCGGGACCGGCAAGGAAAACACGGTCTACTACGTGAAGGTCGCGTCGCAGTACGCCAGGAACGGGCTCGACGTCCTCGCCGACATGATCCAGAACTCGCTCTTCGACGAGAGCGAGGTCGAGCGCGAGAAGGGCGTCATCGTCGAGGAAATCCGCGCCAAGCAGGACGCGCCGAAGAACCACGTCGAAGACAACTGGGAACTCCTGCTCTACGGCGACACGCCGCTTGGGCACTGGGTGATCGGGGCCGAGTCGACAGTCACCGGGATGAGCCGCGAGACGCTCGTCGACTTCGTCCGCGACCTCTACGAGCCCTCGCGCCTCATCGTCGGCCTCGCGGGACGCGTCGACGACGATGTCGTCGACGCGGTCGAGGAGCTGTTCGGCAGCCTCGAGGGCAGCCGCGCGCCTGATCCCGAGCCGGTCGTCGCGGCCAACGGTGGAAGCCGGGTCTTGGTCGAGCAGAAGCCCATCGACCAGGCCCATCTGGCCGTCGGAATGCGCACCTACCCGCTGTCGCATCCTGACCGCTGGGCCGTGCATCTCCTGTCCACGGTGCTCGGCGGCGGGATGTCGTCGCGGCTCATCGAGGAGCTGACGATGCGTCAGGGCGTCGCCTATTCGGTCTTCACCGTCGCCGAGAACCACACGGACGCCGGATCGATGTGGGCACAGGGCGGCGTCAACCTCGAGAAGGTCGACGACGCGATCCGCGCGATCGTCGCGGAGCTGCACCGCGTTCGTGAGGAGCCGGTCGGCGCCGACGAGCTCGACAAGGCGCGGAACTACGCCAAGGGCCGTTTCGTCTTCTCGACCGAGACGCCACAGGGCCTGATCGGCCACGGGCTCCGCGGCGAGGTGTTGCAGGGCCGCCCCTGGGATCCTGACGAGGTCGTCGCCGAGCTGGATCGCGTGACGCCCGACGACGTCCAGCGCGTCGCCCACGAAACGCTTGCCGGGGGGCTTTACCTCGTCGCCATCGGGCCGTTCGACGACGCCGGACGCTTTGAAGCGCTGATCGCGTCATAACGAAGGCCGGGGCCGAAGCCCCGGCCTTCAGGTCGCGTCGCCGGCGAAAATGTCTTAGAGCAGGTCGCTGTCGAGCAGGTCGCCGTCGGCGTCGCCCGTGCGGGGCTCCGTGGTGCGCGGCTCGGTCGTGCGCGGCTCGGTTGTCCGCGGCTCGTAGGTGTGAAGCTCGAAGTCCTCGTCGTCGCTGCGCGGCTCCGTGGTGCGCGGCTCGGTCGTGCGCGGCTCGGTTGTCCGCGGCTCGTAGGTGTGAAGCTCGAAGTCCTCGTCGTCCGTGCGCGGCTCCGTGGTGCGCGGCTCGGTTGTGCGCGGCTCGGTTGTCCGCGACTCGAGCGAGTGGCCTTCCACGTCATCCATACCGGTGTCCTCGTGGTCCTCCATTGCTGCTCCTCCTTTGGCGTTCTCCTGAGTCATACGTGCATCAGGACGTAGGTGCGTGCAGAAATCTTCCCTCCTGCCTAGGAAATTGCAATCCCGGCTGCGATTGTTCGGCCGATGGGCGCTAAGATACGCGACCGGCTCGGCGAGTCGTTCGGCGCATTCCGTGACGTTTTCTCGAACGCCGACCTGCGGCGCGTCGAGCTCGCCTGGACGGCGACGAGCCTCGCACGCTTCGCGTACTTCGTTGCGATCGCCGTCTATGCGTACCAGGAGGGCGGAGCGGCCGGCGTCGGCATCGTCTCCGTCCTCCGGCTGCTGCCCTCGGCGTTCGCCGCTCCGTTCACAGCCATCCTCGGCGACCGGTATCCGCGCAAGCGCGTCATGCTGCTCACCAACGTCGGCCAGGCGATCACGGTCGGCGCGGCCGGCGTCGTCATCCTCGCGGGCGGCCCGTCGCTTCTCGTCTACGTCCTGGTCGTCCTCTACTCGGGCGTGCTGACGGCGTTCCGCCCGGCGCAGGCCGCCCTGACGCCACTGCTCGCGCGGACTCCAAACGAGCTCACCGCGGCGAACGTCGTGGCGAGCACCATCGACAGCCTTGGGCTCTTCGTCGGGCCGGCGATCGGCGGGGTCGTCCTGGCGCTGTCCAGCGTCGGGATGGTCTTCATCACGACGGCCGTGCTCGCGCTGGTCTCCGCGCTGGTCCTGACCGGGGTGAAGAGCCCGCCGCAGGAGATTCGCAAGGAGTCGTCCGAAGGCAAGCTCAAGACGGCGTTCGCCGGCTTCGGGACCATTCTTGCCAGCCCGCAGCTGCGCGTCCTGGAAGTCCTGGCCGGCGGGCAGACGCTCGTCGCGGGCGCGTTCAACGTCCTCGTCGTCGTGTCCGCCCTCGAGCTGCTCGACGTCGGCGAGGGCGGCGTCGGCGCGCTGACCTCGGCTGTCGGCGTCGGAGGTCTGGTCGGCGCCGTCGCCGCCGCTGTCCTGATCGGACGCGGCCGCATCTCGCGGCCGTTCGCCTTCGGCATGCTGCTCTGGGGCGTCCCGATTGCGCTGATCGGGATCTTCCCGAACTCGACGTTCGCGCTCGTCCTTCTCCTCTTCGTCGGGATCGGCAACACGATCGTGGACGTGGCCGGGCTGACCCTGCTGCAGCGCGCGGTTCCGGACGAGGTGCTTGCGCGGGTCTTCGGCGCTGTCAACAGCATCATGATCGCCACGCTGGGCCTCGGCGCCGTGATGGCGCCGCTGCTGATCGATCTCGTGGGCATCCGCGGCGCGCTCATCGTCACCGGCGCGCTGCTCCCGTTGATGACCGGCCTGCTCTTCCGCCAGCTGGCCCGGCTCGACCGCGGTGCGATCGCCGCGGCGGCGAACATCGACCTGCTGCGGTCACACCCGATCTTCGCACCGCTGCCAGAACCCACCATCGAGGCACTCGCAGCGAAGCTCACGCCGCTCAGCCAGGCGGCCGGCGACATCGTGTTCCGGCAAGGCGATCATGGCGACCGCTACTACTTGATCGTCGACGGCCGCGTCGACGTGGAGGTCGACGGGCAGCCGGCGCGCCAGCTCGGCCCCGGCGACGGCTTCGGCGAGATCGCGCTCCTCCGCGACGTCCCGCGGACGGCGACGGTGACCGCCGCGACGCCGGTCGCCCTGGACGCACTCGAGCGCGACGATTTCTTGACCGCCGTCGCAGGCCATGTGGAGAGCGCCGAGCGCGCCGACGCCGTCGCCACCAGCCGCGTCGGCCCGCTGCGCCCTTCCGAGCTCGGCGCCGTCTGAGATTCGCCGGGGGTGCGCCGGGGTAAGCGCCTCGGATGAGCCAGTACGAAGAGGAGAACGCGCTCGGCGGCCATCGCGGCGGCGAGGTCGACGACGAGACGATGCGCGACGCCTGGCGGAACGCCGAGACGCTGAACGACGAGCCGATCCCCGACGAGCTCGGCGCCGGCGAGGTCGACGACTCCTAGCCGCAGAACGCACGGGTGAACGGCACCTTCGGGCGGCCGCTGCCCGGCGGCAGCTCCTCGATCGCGCCGTCTCGCCGTCTCAAGAAGGCAGGCACGCGGATGCCGGCGGCCGGGACGAGGTGGAAGCAGGCGAGCGCGGCCAGGAGCTGCGTTTCGGGATGGAACTCGTGCGCGTGCTGCCAGTAGCCGACGATCTCCTGGATCGGCGCCCCAGGGGCGATCGCGCGGAGGCGGCTGTAGAAGGCGCCCGTCTGCTGCGACTGATCGGTGACGACCGCGTCCGCGTGGCTCCACCAGAGCTGGAGCGGCACGTCCGAGCTGGCGATCGCGTGCACGCGGCCCGCAGGGCTCCGTGCGGCGTATGCCTGCGGGACCCGTGCAGGCGAGCCGCCGAACTCGGTACGCGCCAGCGCCGGGAGCTGGTGCTCGCCCCGCGTAACCGGCCACTTCCGGTAGCGCGCGGCCATGTCGGTGACCGGGTCGAACGCGACGACGCCGGCCAGCTTCGTGTCGCGGCGCGCCAGCATGAGGAGCGACTCCTGCGCGCCCATGCTGCTGCCGATCGCGTACGTGCGGCCGTTCAGCTCGAGCCACGGAAACGCGGCAGGCGCGAGCTCGGGCATCCGCGCGAGGTCGTCGATCTGACCGCCGTAGCCCCACGAGTAGAGCGGCAGCCGCCGCCCTTGTCCGTCCGGCGAGACGAGCGCGAACGGACCGTCGGCGGGGACGTCGCCCCAGAAGCGCAGGTTGTAGGCGCCGTCGACGCCGCGGCCGTGCGGCGAGATCACGAGCGGGATCGCCGGGTGCCGGTCAGGGCCGTACCACGCGGGGAGCACGAGGTAGGCGGTTCGCGCCGCGCCGTCGTGAGCCGTGTACGAGAACGTCAGCGTCTGGACCCGCGCGGCCGATCGCCCCGGCGCTGCGGACGGCACCAGAGCGATCGCGCCGCAAGCGAGCACGAGGGCGATGATCATCGGCGGCCGCATCTCGCGTACTTCTACCCGCGCCGGTACCTCCCGGATGCTTGTTGGCGCGCGTGAACCCGCCTAGGCTTTTCTGGTGCCCGACGTGACCTGCACCAGCTGCGGAGCCGAGAACCCCGCCGGACAGAAGTTCTGCGGGGAGTGCGGCCACGCGCTCGCGGCAGTCTGCTCGTCATGCGGCGCTGCCAACCCGCCAGGGCAGCGGTTCTGCGGCGAGTGTGGGACGGCGCTTGGCGCCATCGCTGCTTCGCCCACTCGCGAGCCGGCGGCTCCGGCCGCCGAGCGGCGGCTCGTCTCCGTCCTCTTCGCCGACCTCGTCGGCTTCACGACTGCTTCCGAGGGCCGCGACTCCGAGGAGACGCGCGAGCTTCTCTCCCGTTACTTCGAGACCGCGCGGACGCTCGTCGAGCGGTACGGCGGCACCGTCGAGAAGTTCATCGGCGACGCCGTGATGGCGGTGTGGGGGACACCGGTCGCCCAGGAGGACGACGCCGAGCGCGCGGTGCGCGCGGCGCTCGACCTCGTCGCCGCCGTACCCGCGCTCGATCCGGCGCTCCAGGCGCGCGCCGGCGTGCTCACGGGGGAGGCGGCGGTCACGCTCGGCGCGGAGGGCCAGGGCATGGTCGCCGGCGACCTCGTCAACACTGCGTCGCGCATCCAGTCGGCCGCCGACCCGGGCACCGTGCTCGTCGGCGAGGCGACCAAGCGCGCCTCCGAAGCAGCGATTGCCTACGAGGACGGAGGCGAGCACGAGCTCAAGGGCAAGAGCGAGAGCGCGCACCTCTGGCGGGCGCTGCGCGTGGTCGCCAATCGCGGCGGAGAGGGACGTGCGAGCACGCTCGAGGCGCCGTTTGTCGGGCGCGACCGCGAGTTCCGCCTCGTCAAGGATCTCTTCCACGCTTCCGGCGACGACAAGCGTGCGACGCTGGCCACGGTCGTCGGGGTTGCCGGGATCGGCAAGTCGCGATTGGCGTGGGAGCTGGAGAAGCACATCGACGGGCTGGCCGACGTCGTCTGGTGGCACCGCGGGCGGTGTCTCGCCTACGGAGAGGGCGTTGCGTTCTGGGCGCTGGCGGAGATGGTGCGGATGCGGGCGCGCATCGCGGAGGACGAGCCCGAGGAGACGGCCATGGCCAAGCTCACCGCTGCGGTCGAGGAGCAGATCTCGGATCACGGCGAGCGCGAGTGGGTGGAGCCGCTCCTGCGCCACCTGCTGGGCCTCGGCGAGCGGCCGCAGATCGAGCGGGCCGACCTGTTCTCGGCCTGGCGTCTCTTCTTCGAGCGCATGAGCGACACCGCGCCGGTCGCGCTCGTCTTCGAGGACCTGCACTGGGCCGACACCGCGCTCCTCGACTTCATCGAGCACCTGCTCGAGTGGTCGCGGGCGCGGCCGATCTTCGTGCTGGCGCTCATGCGTCCCGAGCTGCTCGAGCGGCGCCCCGACTTCGGCGCCCACGGTCGCAGCGCGGCCCGGCTCGCGCTCGAGCCGCTCGACGACGATGCGATGGACGCGCTCCTCGACGGGCTCGTGCCGGGGCTGCCCGACGACGTGCGCACCCACATTCGCGACCGCGCCGACGGCATCCCGCTCTACGCGGTCGAGACGGTGCGCATGCTGCTCGACCGAGGCGCGCTCACTCGCGACGGGGACACGTTGCGCGTCGCCGGCTCGCTCGAGGATCTCGACGTCCCGGAGACCCTGCACGCGCTCATCGCTTCGCGACTTGACGGCCTCGAGCCCGAAGAGCGGCAGCTGATCCAGCAGGCGGCGGTGCTCGGGAAAACCTTCGGCGCCAGCGGGGTTGCGGGGCTCAGCGGCGTGAACGAGGAATCCGTTGCACCCGTGCTCGAGCGCCTCGTCCGCAAGGAGCTGTTGACCATCGATGTCGACCCGCGCTCGCCGGAACGCGGCCAGTACGGGTTCCTGCAGGCGCTCGTCCAGCGCGTGGCCTACGAGACGCTTGCGCGGCGCGAGCGCGGCCGCCTGCACCGGGCCGCGGCGTCGTACCTCGAGCGCGACGCGGGAATCGATGCCGACGAGATCGCCGAGGTGATCGCTGCACACCACCGCGACGCGTTCGAGGCCGATCCCGATGGTCCGGAGAGTGCCGAGAGCAGGCGCGCGGCATGCGCATGGCTCGAGCGGGCCGGCGAGCGGGCCGCGTCCCTCGGCGCGCCAGAAGACGGCCAGCGCGCATTCGATGACGCTGCCGCGATCGCGGAGGAGCCGCTCGAGCGGGCGCGGCTCCTCGAGGAAGCGGGGCGTCTGGCGATCACCGCGAACAAGATCGCGGAGGCAGAGGAGCGGCTCCGCGTCTCGGTCGAGACCTTCGGAGCGGTGGGCGACACGCACGCCGCCGCGCGGGCGGCATCGTCGCTCGGCCTCGCACTCTGGCAGCTCGACCGGTCCGACGAGGCGCTCGCGACCCTGCGGCCTGCGTTCGACGCGCTCGCCGGCGACGAGCACGACGTGGACGTCGGCAGGCTGGCTGCGGAGCTCGCTCGCATCGAGCATTTCGTCGGGGAGCGAGAGCGGGCGCGCGACCACATCGAGCTCGCGCTGGACGTCGCAGAGGCCCACCACGATATGGCGCTCCTCTCGCAGTCCCTCAACACGAAGAGCCTCCTGCTGCCCAACTCACGCGTGCACGAGCGCCACGCGCTCCTGCGCGAGGCGATGCGGATCGCCGAAGAGCACGACTTGACGGAGCAGATGCTCAGGGCGATCAACAACTCGATCGTGCTGGCGGAGTTCTCCGATCGCATGGCGGAGGCGGACCAGCTGCGCGAGCAGGCGATCGCCCTCGCGCAGGCGCGCGGCCACCGGGCGTACCTCACCTGGTTCGGCGGCTCGTACGCGCAACAGCACCTCGAGAACGGCGACTGGGACGAGGGGTTCGCGGTGGCCGCCGAGGCCCTGCCCGTGGGGATTCAGCGCACCGCGAACGGGATCGCGACCGCGCTGATCTTCGCGAAGGCGAGCGTCGAGCGCGGAGACGATGAGGGCGCGCGTGCCTGGATTGCTCGAACCCCGCCCGATCTCGCCGAGTCGACGGACCAGCAGAACGCGGGCGGCGCGATGTTCCGCGAGGCCCTCGAGGCTTTCATGGCGCGCGAGAGCGCCGAGATGGTCGAGCCGCTCACGCGCTTCTGGTTGTCCAATGCGTCGAGGGAGGATTGGGCGAGCGCCGGATTTGCGTTGCACTGGGGCGCAGACTTCGCGGCGCTGCTCGGTGACACGGCCGGAGCCGCGCCGCTCGCCGAGCTGTACGAGCAGGTTCCGCCGCCGTCGCTCACGCGCTTTCTCCAGACCCACGGAGGACGTCTCCGTGCGTTCCAGGCCGCCGCAGCTGGAGATGAGGACGCGGCGGCGGATGCCTTCGCCGAGGCGCTGGCCGCCGCGCGGAACCTCGGCCGCAACGGCTATCTCGCTCCCGTGCTGGCCGACTACGGCGTCTGGCTCGTCGAGTGCGGGCGCGCCGAGGAAGCCGAGCCGCTGCTGGACGAGGCGCGCGCGCTGTTCGAGCGCATGGGAGCCACGCGCTGGCTCGAGCGGATCGACGCCGTTCGCCCCAAGGAGACGGTCGTCGGCTGAATGAAAAAACCCCCGTCCAGCGGGGCTTTTCGAAGCTGCGGGGCTAGGATTCGAACCTAGACTGCCCGGTCCAGAGCCGGGTGTCCTGCCATTAGACGACCCCGCAAGGCCGGGTCGGATTGTAGCCGGGCCCGTTTCGCCTCGTACATCGCGGCGTCCGCCGCGGTGACCGCCTCTTCGAGCGACACGTCGGTGCTCCGCGCTGCGGCCCCGAGTGATGCATGGATCCCGGCTTGCTCGAGCGTGCGGACGAGCCGGCGCCGCAGCTGATCCAGGCCGTCGCCGTCCGTGCGGATGGCGAGGACGCCGAACTCGTCGCCCCCGAGCCGCGCGACGAAGTCATGGGCACGAACGGCTTCCACGAGCACCTGTCCGGTGCGGCGGATCAGCTCGTCGCCGGCCGCGTGGCCCTGCACGTCGTTGCACTTTTTGAGCCCGTCGAGATCGAGCACAAGCACCCCGGCCGGGTCGCCGTAGCGGGCGCAGCGCGCCTCCTCGGCGGCCACGACCTCGTCCCAGAGGCGTCGGTTGCCGACCCCGGTCAATGCATCCGTTCGCGAGATGCGCTCCGCACGCTCGCTGCGTCGCCGCTCGGCGTCGAGGGCACGCTCGGCGGCCATGACGGCGCCCAGCAGCTCGGCGACGAGCTCGACGGCGGGGAGCTCGGCGGCGATCTCCGCCGGCTGTGGCTCCGGGTCGAACGCGCAGAGCGTCCCGAAGAGCTGTCCGTCCTCGTCGGGGATCGGGACGCCCATGTAGGCGTTGACTCCGAGCTCACGCGAGAACGACGTCTCGGCGTAGGCGGGCCAGTCGCGCGACTGCGCGGCGACGCGCGGGCCCTCACGGGAGACCATCCGCGCGCAGAAGGTGTCCGACCAGCGAAAGCGGTCGCCGGGCGACATGCCGAAGGCGTCGCCCTCGGCCTGAAGCACGATCTGGTCCTTGCCGGCCGCCCGGGTCACCATCCAGATCGCAAACGGCAGGCGCTCGCGCAGGAACGCGAGCACTCGGTTGGCGTGCAGCTCGAAGCTGGCGTCAGGCGAATCCAGCACCACCGGCTAGGGATCGGCGGCGGCGCGGCCGCCCTTGAGTCCTATGTCTCGAGCCGGTACACGGGCACGAGCCGCTTCTCCGCCTCGGTGTCGATCCGCGCGACCACCTCGACATACGGCTCCAGGCCGGATCCGCGCAGCTTCGCCTTCAGCAGGCCGTCGACCTGGTAGATCCCGGACGAGTTGTTCATGTGCACCTCGACGAGGACGGGGCGCTCGTCGCCGTCTTTGATCTCCACGTCCTCGATCGCCGCCGCGGACAGCGAGTGCATGGAGACGCGCCCGCGCTCGAACGGGATGCGCGAGCGGCCCTTCGCCATGTCGAGCGCGTCGGCGACGCGGACGATGCCGCCCTCGATCGTCAGTGGATGGCCGGACTCGCGGTGGCTGATGATGGCGTCGAGGACCTCGCAGACGATCACCGTCAGGTCCGGTTCCTCGTACACGCCGGCGAGCAGCTCGCGCGCCTTCGGCTCGGCCAGGAAGAGGCTGAACTCCTCGTGCCCGTCGCGGTGCACGGCCATGCC
Organism: uncultured Thermoleophilia bacterium; assembly: GCA_963755085.1. GTDB lineage: Bacteria > Actinomycetota > Thermoleophilia > Gaiellales > Gaiellaceae > JACVRM01. Next base: position 61,323 of record CAVWIN010000022.1, read on the forward strand.
GATGCAGTGCAGGAGCGCGCCCAGCGTGACGACGATCTCGGCGTCGTCGTGCTCGAACCCGTAGTCGCGCACGACGGCCGGCTCGACGCCGTGCTTCGTCAGCTGGCGCAGGAGCTTCAGGGCGATGTTGGCGACGATCTGGATGTGCACCCAGGAGTGGTCGTTGATCTCCAGGCGCACGGCCGCGTTGACATTCGCGACGTGCCACCACGCCTTCAGCTGCTTGTCCTCGTTCGCGCGCGAGATGACCGTGCGCAGCTTGCGGTTGCCGCGCACCGGCACGTTGATGCGCATCTGCTCGACGGCGGCCGACGGCGGCAGGCGCGTCTCGCGTTCCGCCTCGGGCGACAGCGGCTGCTCGATGCGCTCCTCGGTTTCGCGGTCGAGCGCCACGGCGCTAGAGCGCGGGGGCGGGGTCCGGCACCGGCGCGGCCTGCTCGTCGTGCAGCTTGAAGTACATGAGCGTCCACGCCGCCGCGATGAACGGCGTGATCAGCGTGTTCGAGGCAAGGTTGCGGACGTACGCGCCGCCGGCGCCCGGGAGCCAGATCAGCGCGATGGAGAGCAGAAGGCTGGCGCCGATCGATATGAGGAAGCCGAGCACGATCACGCCGAGCACCTGCCAGCCGTGCCCGCTCACAAGCTCGCGGCTCCGCCCGAACGACTCGAAGACGCCCTTGCGCTCGAGCACGATGGCCGGGACGATCAGCGCCCACCAGGTTGCGAGCAGAAGGCCCGGGGCGATGAGCAGGGCCAGTCCGATGACGATGCCGAGCCCCGCGAGGAGCCCGGCGGCGAGCAACGTGCCGACGTAGGGGCCGACGCGGCTGATCGTCTCGCCGATCGACAGGTCAGCGCGCCCGTCGCGCACATCCTGGACTGCCAGCGTCAGGGCGCCCTGGAGCCAGAAGATGCCGACGAGCGAGGCCACGAACGCAAGGAAGAGCCCGAAGGCGCCGAACAGCAGCCCGAGCACCACGGACACCACCGAGAGCACGAGGAAGATGACGAGCGCGATCGGCAGGAAGTGCCGCCAGAAGCGCTTGTAGAGGTCCCACGCTCCCCCGAAAACCTCGCCGGCCATGGCGCGGGAGCCTACTAGGCCGCGTCGGCCCAGTCGCCGTACAGGGCGGTGTACAGGCCGCGCCGCGCAATCAGCTCGGCATGGGTGCCCTGCTCGACGACCTGCCCGTGCTCGAGCACGACGATGAGGTCGGCGTTCCGGATCGTCGAGAGGCGGTGGGCGATGATGAACGCGGTGCGATCGGCGAGCAGGACCTCGAGCGCGGCCTCGATGCGCCGCTCGGTGCCGATGTCGACCGACGAGGTGGCCTCGTCGAGGATCAGGATGCGCGGGTCGGCGAGCAGCGCGCGCGCGAACGCGACCAGCTGCCGCTGGCCGAGCGAGAGGCGGGTGCCGCGCTCCTGCAGGTCGGTGTCGTAGCCGTCCTCCAGCCGCTCGATGAAATCGTTGGCGCCGACCGTCTTCGCCGCCGCGACGACGTCGTCGCGGCTCGCGCCGGGCCGGCCGAAGGCGATGTTCTCGTGCACCGTGCCGGCGAAGAGGAAGCCCTCCTGCGGCACGACGCCGAGCTGGCGGCGCAGCGAGTCCTGCGTCACGTCGCGTAGGTCGATGCCGTCGATCGTGATCCGGCCCTCGACGGGGTCGTAGAAGCGGGCCAGGAGCTTCGCGATCGTCGACTTGCCCGCGCCGGTGTGGCCGACCAGTGCAACAGTGGTTCCGGCGGGGACGTCGAGGTCGATGCCGTGCAGCACCTCGGCGCCGCGCCCGTAGGCGAAGCGGACGTCGTCGAAGCGGACGTCGCCCGCGATGCGCGGCAGCTCGCCGGAGCCCGGCCGGTCGAGCACCTCCGGCTCCTCGTCCATGACGTCCATGATCTTGTCCAGCGCGGCCGTGGCTGCCAGGAACGTGTTGTAGAGCTGCGACAGCTGCTGCACCGGGTCGAAGAAGTTCGACAGGTAGAGGATGAAGGCGAACAGCGTCCCGATCGTGATCGCGTCGTCGAAGACCAGGTAGCCGCCGTAGCCGAGCACGATCATCGTCGCGATCGCCGAGAGGAAGTCGACGAACGGGAAGTAGACGCCGTTCAGGACGACGGTCGTGTGGTTGGCGCCGCGGTAGTGCTCGTTGACCTCCTGGAAGCGCCGCATGTTGGGCGTCTCGCGCGTGAAGGCCTGCACGACGCGCATGCCGTTGATGTCCTCCGCAAGCGTCGCGGTGACGAGCCCGAGCCGCTCGCGCACGCTCGCGTACGCGCGCGACGACCGTGAGCGGAAGAGCGCCGTCGCCACCGCCATGAACGGGACGACGACGAGCGTCGCGAGCGCGAGCTGCCAGTCGAGGTAGAAGAGCAGCACGATCGAGCCGACGAGGATCAGCGAGTTCTGGACGAGCGTGGTGACGCCGTCGGTGACGAGCTGGTCGAGGGCCTCGACGTCGTTCGTGATCCGGCTGATGATCACGCCCGCGCGGTTGCGCTCGTAGTACCCGAGCGAGAGCCGCTGCAGGTGGTGGAAGAGCCGGTTGCGCAGGTCGGCGAGGATCCGTTCGCCGGTCCAGCCGGTGAAGTAGGTCTGGGCGGAGCTCGCGAGCAGGAAGACGACGCCCGCGACGACGAACGCGGCGACGGCCCAGCTGAGCGCGTTGAGGTCGCCCTCGTGGATGTAGTTGACGGCGTCGCGCGCCAGGAGCGGCGGCACCAGCGCGGCCAGGGCTGCGAGGACGAGCGACCCGAGCGCGAGCGTCGTGCGCAGCTTGTACGGCGAGGCGAGCCGCGCGAGCGTCGTCACGCGCCGCGCGGTGCGCCTCCACGACCAGTCGGTCACCTCGGCGCCGCGCTGCATCGTCAGGTGGCTGCCGGCCTGCCAGACCCTCACGCCGCCACCTCGTCCCCGCTGACGGGCACGGCGTCCGCGGCGCCGCGCTCCTCGACCCGCTCGGCGAACTCGCGCTCGAGCAGGCCGTGCTCGTAGATGTCGCGGTAGACCGGGCTCGTCTCGATCAGCTCGTCGTGCGTGCCGCGCGCCGCGATCCGCCCGTCCGAGAGGACGACGAGCTCGTCGGCGAGCGCGATCGTCGACAGGCGGTGGGCGATGATGATCGTCGTCCGGTCGCGCATGACCTCGCGCAACCCGTTACGGATGCGCGCCTCGGTCGTCGCGTCCACCGAGGCGGTGGCGTCGTCGAGGATCAGGATGCGCGGGTCGAGGATGAGCGCCCGCGCGATCGCGAGCCGCTGGCGCTGGCCGCCCGAGAGCGTGATCCCGCGCTCGCCGATCACCGTCTCGTAGCCGTCCGGCAGCGCGGCGATGAAGTCGTGCGCCTGCGCGAGCCGGGCGGCGCGCACGACCTCCTCGTCGGTCGCCTCGACCACGCCGAAGGCGATGTTCTCGCGCACGGTCGCCGAGAAGAGGAACGGGTCCTGCGCGACGACGCCGATCGACCGCCGCAGCGAGGCGAGCGTGACCTCGCGGACGTCGACACCGTCGACGGTCACGCGGCCGCGCTCGACGTCGTAGAAGCGCGGCACGAGCGACGCGAGCGTCGTCTTGCCGGAGCCGGTGTGGCCGATCAGCGCCACGGTGTCGCCGGGCGCGATCTCGAGGTCGACGTCGTGCAGCACCGGCCGGCCGTCGGCGTACTCGAACGAGACGTTCTCGAAGCGGACGCGGCCCTCGCCCGGCGGGAGCTCGGCGGCGTCCGGCGCGTCGCGGATGTCCTCGGGCTCGTCGATGATCTCGAAGATCCGCTCGCCGGACGCGGTCGCGCGCTGGGCCTGCCCGATCCACATGCCGAGCATCCGCAGCGGCATGACGAGCATCAGCGTCAGGACGTTGAAGAAGAAGAAGTCGCCGTAGGTGAGCTCGCCGCTCGCGACCATGTGGCCGCCGACGAGGAGCACCGCCGCCTGCGCGATGAGCGGCAGGAACGACAGGAGCGGCACGTAGATCGCGCGCTGCCGGTTCGCGTTCACGCTCTGGACGAAGACGGCCTCCGAGCGCGACTCGAACTTCTCCGATTCCGCGCGCTCCTGGGCGAACGACTTGACGACGTGGACGCCCACGATGTTCTCCTCGGCGACCGTCGCCACCTCGCCGAGCCGCTGCTGGACGTCGCGCAGCACGGGGTGCGACACGTGCGAATAGCGGTAGGCGAGCACGATGATGAACGGCGTCACCGCGGTCGCCGCGAGCGCGAGCTTCCAGTTCACGAAGAACATGACGACGGTGGCGCCGACCACGGTCAGGATGTGCTGGAAGAAGAAGATGAGGCCGTAGCCGAGGAAGAAGCGGACGGTCTGGAGGTCGACCGTCGCCCGCGACATGAGCTGGCCGGTCTGGTAGCGGTCGTAGAACCCGAACGGCAGCCGGACGAGCTTCGCGTACAGCGCGTTACGCATGTCGAACTCGACGCCGAGCGCCTGGTTCCCGGAGATCATCCGCCGGCCGAACATGAGCACGGCCCGGATGAGGCCGACGACGAACACGAGGCCGATCAGCACCCAGAGGTCGTGCGTCGACTTCGACGTCAGCACCGACTCGAGCGTCGTCCCCGTCAGCCAGGCCATGAGCACCGCGCACGCCTGCGACGCGACGGCGAGCACGACCGACACCCAGAGCGACCACTTGTACGGTCGCAGGAACGCGAGCAAGCGCACGAAGGTCTGCCGGTACGGAACGGCCATTCTCTGAGGGTACCGCCGCCCTCTTGCCGCACGGGGCCGCGCGCCGGAGACTAGGCGCGTGCCACCGGAGACGCACTACGCACTCAGCGGCGACGTGTCGATCGGGTACCAGGTCGTCGGAGACGGCCCGGTCGACCTCGTGTGGACGCCCGGGGCGTTCTCGAACGTCGAGTTCACCTGGGAGGAGCCGGACAGGGCGAGGTTCTTCCTGGCGCTCGCGGACATCGCCCGGCTGATCATCTTCGACAAGCGCGGCACGGGACTTTCCGATCGCGTCGCCGGCATCGCCGACCTGGACACGCGGATGGACGACATCCGCGCGGTCATGGACGGCGCGGGCTCCGAGCGGGCGGTCGTCTGCGGCGTCTCCGAGGGCGGGCCGATGGCGCTCATGTTCGCCGCCACCTACCCGGAGCGCACGCAAGGCCTGATCATCTACGGCTCGTTGCCGCGCTTCGTGCGCGGGCCGGGCTTCCCCTGGCGCGAGCCGAAGCACGAGTTCCTTGCGGAGTGGGAGCACGACGCGCAGACGTGGGGAAGCGAGGACTCCGCGCGCGAGCAACTCGCCCAGGCCGGCATGGAGGTGAGCGACGAGGCAGTCCGGCTCACGGCACGGCGGCAGCGACTCAGTGCAAGCCCGGGCGCGGTCATGCAGCTAGCGCGGATGAACGCGGAGATCGACGTGCGCCCGATCCTCGGCACCGTGCGCGTGCCGACGCTCGTCCTGCACCGCGAGGAAGACCACATCCCCATCGAAGGCGCGCGCTGGATGGCCGATCAGATCCCCGGCGCACGCTTCACGGCCCTGCCCGGCGGCCCGCATTTCCCGTTCGTGGGCGACTGGGAGTCGGTCGTCGCGGCGATCCGCGACTTCGCGCTGTCGCTGACGGGGGAGCAGGCGCCCGAGGCCATCCTCGCCACCGTGCTCTTCACCGACCTCGTCGGCTCGACGGCGATGGCCGCCGAGCTCGGCGACCGGCGCTGGCGCGAGCTGCTCGAGCAGCATCATGCGCGCATCCGCGGCGAGCTCGGCCGCTTTCGTGGGGTCGAGCTCGACACCGCCGGGGACGGGTTCTTCGCGCGTTTCGACGGCCCGGCCCGCGCCATCCGCTGCGCGTGCGCGATCCGGGAGTCGCTGGCCGAGATCGACCTCGATGTGCGCGCCGGCGTGCACACCGGCGAGTGCGAGGTGCTCGACGGCAAGGTCGCCGGCCTGGCGGTCGCCATCGGCGCGCGCGTGGCGGCGCGGGCGGGGCCGGGCGAGGTGCTCGTGTCGTCGACCGTGCGCGACCTGGTCGCGGGCTCCGGGATCGCCTTCGACGATCGCGGCGTCGCCGAGCTCAAGGGCGTGCCGGGCGAATGGCGGCTCTTCGCCGTCGCCAGTGCAGACTGACGCGATGGAGGTCTCGGAGACCCGCTACGCACGGAGCGGCGACGTTGCAATTGCGTACCGCATCGCGGGCAGCGGGCCGGTCGACCTGGTGATGACCCCGGGCGCCGTCTCGAACGTGGAGCTCCTGTGGGAGCACCCGCTGTTCGCGCACATGCGTGACCGGATCGCGTCGTTCTCGCGGTTGATCCTCTTCGACAAGCGCGGCACCGGCCTCTCCGATCGCGTCAAGAAGATCGCGACGCTCGAGGAGCGGACCGACGACATCCGCGCGGTGATGGACGCGGCCGGCTCGGAGCGGGCGGTGATCATGGGTGTCTCGGAGGGCGCGCCGATGGCGGCCGTCTTCGCCGCCTCGCATCCCGAGCGGGCGCTCGGCCTGATCCTGTACGGCGGGGCCGCTCGCATGACGTGGGCGCCGGACTACCCGTGGCGCCCTTCGGAGGACGATGTGCGGCGCTGGCTTGCCGACGAGGAGCGGTCGCCGACGCCGGTCAACGAGGAGTCGGCCCGGCTGAGGCTTGAGCGGATGATGCCGAGCATGGCCGGCGACGACGAATTCGTCCGCTGGTGGGCAGCGTTCTTGCGGATGAGCATCAGTCCGGGTGCCACCCTCGACCTCATCCGGATGAACATGGAGATCGACGTCCGGGCCGTTCTGCCGACAATCCGGGTGCCCACGCTTGTCCTCCACCGGAGCGGCGATCGGGCGGCCAACGTCGAGGAGGGTCGCTACCTGGCTGCGCACATCCCGGGCGCCCAGTTCGTAGAGCAGCCCGGCGAGGATCACATCTTCGCCGGCGAAGACAGCGAGGCAGTCGTCGGCGAGATCGAGCGGTTCGTCGCCGGGCTCCCCGACGCCGAACCGGAGCCCGACACGGTCCTCGCCACGGTGCTCTTCACCGACATCGTCGGGTCGACCGCCACCGCGGCGGAGCTCGGCGACCGCCGCTGGCGGGAGCTGCTCGAGCGCCACCACGACGCCGTCCGCTCGCAGCTCGCGCGCTTCCGCGGCCGCGAAGTCGATACGGCCGGCGACGGCTTCTTCGCCACCTTCGACGGGCCGGCGCGGGCGATCCGCTGTGCGTGTGCGGTCGGGGAGGCTGTGTCCGAGCTCGGCCTCGAGGTGCGCGCCGGCCTGCACACGGGCGAGTGCGAGCTCCTCGACGGCAAGGTGGCCGGGATCGCGGTGTCGATCGGCGCCCGGGTGGCGGCCCGCGCCGGCCCGGGCGAGGTGCTCGTCTCCTCGACGGTGCGCGACCTCGTGGCCGGCTCCGGGATCGCCTTCGAGGATCGCGGCGTGGCGGAGCTGAAGGGCGTGCCGGGCGAGTGGAAGCTGTACGCGGTGGGGGCCGAGTGACCGGGCCGCGCTTCGACGCCGACGAGATCTTCGACGACGACTACCTCTACTTCTTCGCCGAGGCGCTCGAGGAGCGCGCCGACGAGGAGGCCGATCTCATCTGGCGGCTGCTCGCGCTCGAGCCCGGCATGGACGTGCTCGACCTCGCCTGCGGGCATGGGCGCATCGCGAACCGGCTGGCCGAGCGGGGCGCGCGCCTCACGGGCCTCGACCGGACGCCGCTCTTCCTCGAGTGGGCGCGCCGCGACGCGGCCGAGCGCGGCCTCGAGGTCGACTACGTCGAGGGCGACATGCGCGAGCTGCCGTGGGAGGGCGCGTTCGACCGCGTGATCTCGTGGTTCACGTCGTTCGGCTACTTCGACGACGAGGCGAACCGCGAGGTGCTCGGCGATGTGCACGAGGCGCTCCGGCCCGGCGGCTCCGTGCTGATCGAGGGCAACAACCTCGCCGAGCTGCTGCCGCGCTGGCTGCCGGCCGTGGTGCACGAGAAGGGCGACGACATGGTCATCGACCACTCCGTCTTCGAGCCGATCACGGGTCGCGCGGACACGCAGCGCACCGTCGTCCGGGACGGGCGCGTGCGGCGCTTTTCGATGTCGGTGCGGATGTTCGTCGCCGCCGAGCTCGGCGACTGGTTGCGCGAGGCCGGCTTCGACGAGGTCCGCTTCTACGACCGGGAGGGCGAGCCGCTCACGGCCGGGGGGCGGCGGATGATCGCGATCGCGACGCGCTGAGCTCGGTCCGGATCGTCGCGACCGCGCGCTCGACCAGGGTGCGGTTGGCCGGGCTGTTGAGCCACGAGCTGGCGCCGGAGGGGTGCGGGAGCGGGATCGCCGCGATGCCGTGGTAGTCGAGGCGGACGCCGACGCAGCTCTGGAGCGGCCGCGGGCCAAGCAGCCGGCCGATGGCGAGCCCGCCGACCGGGACGATCAGCTCGGGCCGGGTGAGCTCGAGCTCCCGGTCGCGCCAGAACGCGCAGAGCTCCTGCTCGCGGGGCGTGGGCGTCCGGTCGCCGCGGCCGCCGGGGTGCCGGCCGGGGTAGCAGCGGGTGACGGAGGCGCAGTAGAAGGTGGCGTAGAACTCGTCCTCCTCCATGCCGAACCAGCGGCGCAGCGTCCTGCCGGCGCGTCCGCGCCAGGGGAGGCGCTCGATGCCCTCCTGGACGCCGGGCGCCTGCCCGAACATGTAGGCGCGCTGGCCGGTGTACGGCTGGACGATGGGCAGCGACTCGATCGGGTAGCCGGCCTCGGCGCAGGCGCGGCAGGCGCGGTTGTCGCGCTGCAGCGAGGCAATCGAGCGGTACTCCGTGCGGCGGCGGTTCACCCGTCGTGGAGCGTGCCGATGCGCAGGCGGTTGCCGTCCGGGTCGCGGACGTGGATCTCGCGCGCCCACGGGGCGTCCTCGGGCGGAGCGACGTCGATGCCGGCCTCCGTGAGGCGGGCATAGAGGCCGTCCACGTCGTCCACGTACAAATAGAGCAGCGTGTCCGGCCGCGCGTCGCCTGCGTGCTCGGAGAGGAACACGCGCGCGCCGTCGTCGGCGTCGATCGAGAGGAACAGCGGCAGGTGCGGCTCGAAGCGGTGCTCCCACTGCACGTGGAAGCCGAGCAGCTCGTAGAACGCGAAGGCCGCGCGGGCGTCGTGCACGCGCATGAAGGGGATGACGCGCGTCACCGCGGCGAGCGGACGGCGACGAACCACCGCCCGTCGTAGAGGACGTCGCCGCCGCCGAGCTCGGCGATTAGCTCGTCGGCCGTGAAGTAGCGCTTGTAGACCGTCCAGCGCGAGCCGTCGTTGAGGATTCGCTCCTGCTGCTGCTCCGGCTCGGTGTCGTCCCGGAGTGCGGCGTCGACGATGACGAGCTCGCGGGCGACGCGGCGCGCCTCGGCGAGGAAGCGCTCGCGGTCGGCGCCCTCGAGGTGGCCGTAGAAGCTCATGGTCGTGACCCGGTCGAAGCTGTGGTTCGCGAATGGAAGTGCGAACGCGTCGCCCTGGACGAAGCGCGCGTCGGGCAGGCGCTCGGCCGCGATGGCGAGCATGCTCGCGCTCTGGTCGAGGCCGGTGATCTCGCCGGGGAGCCAGCGCGTGGCGAAGCCGGTACCGCAGGCGACGTCGAGCGTGCGCGCGGGCGGCAGTGCGCGGAGGGTGTCGGCGAGCTCGTCCAGCAGCTCGTTCCACGCGGGCCGGTCTCGCTCGGCGAAGCGGCCGGTGCCCTCGTACCACTCGTCGTACTCCGGTGCGCGGGTGTCGTAGTACTCCTTCACGCGCTCGTAGAGTAAGCGGCGTGGAGCTCCCGCTCGAGGCCGTGCCGAACTTCTCGGAGGGTCGCGACGCCGCGGTGCTCGACGCGATCCGGGCGGCGTTCGCCGGCGTGTCGCTGCTCGACGTGCACGTCGACGTCGATCACAACCGTTCCGTCTTCACGGCTGTGGGCCAGGAGAGCGCACTTGCCGACGCGCTGATCGATGCCGTCGAGGAGGCGGCGCAGCTCATCGATCTGCGGCAGCACAAGGGCGTCCATCCGCGGGTGGGGGCAGCCGACGTCGTCCCGATCGTTCCGATCCGTCCCGGCGACATGGACCGCGCGCGGGAGCTCGCGCTCGGGGTCGCCCAGGCCATCGGGATCGACCTCTCGCTGGCGGTCTTCCTCTACGGCGAGCTCAAGCGCGGCCACGGGCCGGCGTTCTACCGGCGCGGCGGGCTCGACGAGCTTCGGCGCCGCATCGACGCCGGCCAGCTCGCGCCCGACTTCGGTCCGGCTCGCGTCGACGAGCGCGCAGGCGTGGTGCTCGTCGGGGCGCGCAAGCCGCTGATCGCGTTCAACGTCAACCTGCGCGGCGGCGAGCCCGGCGCGGCGCGCGAGATCGCCGCCCTCGTCCGCGAGACCGGCGGCGGCTTCCCCGGCGTGCGCGCGCTCGGGATGGACCTGAAGCACGCCGGCCTGACGCAGGTGAGCATGAACGTCGAGGACTGGGAGGCCGCCGCGCTCGCCGACATCGTCGCGCGCATCGAGGCGGAGGCGCACGCCCGCGGCGCCGAGGTCGCCGGCTCGGAGCTGGTCGGCCTCATGCCCGCGGGCGCAGCCGCGGCCGCCGCCGGCGGCGCGCTGCGGATCGACGGCTTCGACGCGTCGCGGCTGCTCGAGCTCCGGCTCCTCGACCCCTGACGCCGACAGACACGTCCTCGCCGGAAGTTCCCCTGGGGCCGGCCGCGTGCCTCCCTCCGGTCTCGACGGTAATCGGGAGCGGCGCACGCGTGGGTGACGAGAGTGCGCCACGAGCGTGTCAAGGCGCGGGGCTAGACTCGGCCGCGTGCTCGCGACCGCCGTCCTGACGGGGGATGACCTCACCGTCGAGGACGTCTGGGCGGTCGCCGTCGAGGGCGCGACGGTCGAGCTCGCCGACTCGGCGCGGACGCGGATGACGGCGGCCCGTGAGCTCGTCGAGCGTGCCGCACACGGGACGAGCGAGCACACGTACGGCATCAACACGGGGTTCGGCCGCTTCGTCTCGCAGACCATCCCCGAGGAGCTGACGGAGGAGCTGCAGGTGCGCCTGCTGCGCAGCCACGCCTGCGGCGTCGGCGAGCCCTACCCGGCCGAGGTCGTGCGCGCGGCGATGCTGCTCCGCGCCAACACGCTGGCAAAGGGTTACTCGGGCGCGCGGCCCGAGGTCGCCGGGCTGCTCGTCGAGTGTGTCTCGCTCGGCGTGCTGCCGCACGTCCCGAGCCGCGGCTCGGTTGGCGCCTCCGGCGACCTGGCGCCGCTCGCCCACCTCGCTCTTCCGCTCATCGGCGAGGGCCAGGCCTGGATCGAGGGGGAGCTGCTCCCCGGCGCGGACGCGCTCCGCCGCGTCGGCCTCGCGCCGATCCGCCTCCTCGCCAAGGAGGGGCTGTCGCTCGTGAACGGCACGCAGTTCATGGCCGCGATGGCTGCGCTCGGGCTCCTCCGCGCCGAGCGCGCCGCCCGCGCTGCCGACATCGCCTGCGCGATCTCGCTCGAGGCGCTGCAGGGCTCGCGCACGAGCTTCCTGCCGCAGATCCAGGCGCTGCGCCCGCTGCCCGGCCAGGCCGCCGCCGCGGCGAATGTGCTCCGGCTGCTCGAGGACTCGAAGATCAACGAGGCGCACCGCTGGTGCGACAAGGTGCAGGACGCCTACTCGCTGCGCTGCGCCCCACAAGTGCACGGGGCCACGCGCGACCTGCTCGCCTACGTGCGCGCCACCGTCGAGGTCGAGGTCAACGCGGCCACTGACAACCCGCTCGTCCTCGTCGAAGACGAGCTGCTCGTCTCGAACGGCAACTTCCACGGGCAGCCGGTCGGGTTCGCGCTCGACGCGCTGGCGATGGCGGTCGCCGAGCTGGCGAGCATCTCCGAGCGCCGGATCGAGCGGCTCGTCAACCCGAGCCTGTCCGGCGGCCTCCCCGCGTTCCTCACCCCCGACGGCGGGCTCAACTCGGGGTTCATGATCCCGCAGTACGTGGCCGCCTCCCTCGTCAGCGAGAACAAGGTGCTCTGCCACCCGGCGAGCGTCGACTCGATCCCGACCAGCGCGGGGCAGGAGGATCACGTGTCCATGGGCAACGCGTCCGGCCTCAAGGCTTTCACGGTGCTCGGCAACGTCGAGCGCACGCTCGCGATCGAGCTGCTCGCGTCCTGCCAGGGCGTCGAGTTCCTCGCGCCGCTCGAGCCGGGCGCCGGCGTGGGCGCGGCGCGGGCCTTCGTCCGCGGCGTCTCGCCCCGGCTGCGCGAGGACCGCCCGCTCGCCGAGGACATCGAGTCGGTCGCTGCCACCATCCGCGACGGGTCGCTGATCCGGGCCGTGGAGCACGCCGCGGGGCCGCTCGCGTGACGAGGCAGCTCCGCGACAGCGCGATCCTGTACGGCGTGCTCGCCGTGCTTGTCGTCGTCGTGGCCGTCATCACGGGCGGCAACGTCGTCCTGGCAGCGGTGCTCGCGGCGGCTGCGTTTGTCGTCGCGATGACGTGGAACTGGTGGCGCCTCCGCGCCCGCGCGCAGCGCGAGCCGGGACCGTGAGCGGCACCGCCGTCCTCGACAGCACCGTCGAGCGCCTCTGCGGCGACCTCAGCGCGATCCGGGCGCCGCGCGGCACGGAGCTCAACGCGCGGTCGTGGTCGACCGAGGCGCCGCTCCGCATGCTGCTCAACAACCTCGATCCCGAGGTCGCCGAGCGGCCCGAAGACCTGGTCGTCTACGGCGGCACCGGCAAGGCGGCGCGCAACCACGCAGCCCTGCGCGCGCTCGTCCGCACCCTGCTCGAGCTCGGCGACGACGAGACGATGCTCGTCCAGAGCGGCAAGCCCGTCGGTGTCCTGCGCACGCACCGCGGCGCGCCGCGCGTCCTCATTGCCAACTCGCTGCTCGTCCCCCGGTGGGCGACCTGGGACGAGTTCCGACGGCTGGAGGCGCTCGGCCTGACGATGTTCGGCCAGATGACCGCCGGCAGCTGGATCTACATCGGCAGCCAGGGGATCCTGCAGGGCACCTACCAGACCTTCTGCGCGGCGGGCGAGCGGCACTTCGGCAGCCCCGACCTGCATGGCCGCACGATCCTCACCGCGGGACTCGGCGGGATGGGCGGCGCCCAGCCGCTGGCCGCGACGCTGGCCGGCGCCGCCATCCTCTGCGTCGAGGTCGACCCGTCGCGCATCGAGCGGCGGCTCGAGACCCGCTACCTCGACGAGGCGGCCGAGTCGCTCGACGATGCACTCGCGCGCGTGCGCGGCGCCGCCGAGCGCGGCGAGGCGCTGTCGGTCGGCCTGCTCGGCAACGCCGCGGACGTCGTTCCCGAGCTGGCGCGGCGCCGGGAGCGGTTCGACCTCGTCACCGACCAGACCGCAGCCCACGACCCGCTCACCGGCTACGTCCCGCGCGGCCTCTCGGTCGACGAGGCGGCCGGGCTGCGGGAGCGCGCCCCCGACGAGTACCTCCGCCGTGCCCGCGAGTCGATCGTCGCGCACGTCGAGGCGCTGCTCGAGCTCGTCCGGGCCGGCAGCTACGTTTTCGATTATGGCAACAACCTCAGAGGGGAGGCGTTTGAGGGAGGCGTAACGGAGGCCTTCTCATACCCGGGCTTCGTCCCGGCCTATATCCGGCCGCTCTTCTGCCGCGGCGTCGGGCCCTTCCGCTGGGCGGCGCTCTCAGGCGACCCGAAGGACATCGAGGCCATCGACGGCATGCTCCTCGACCTCTTCGCGGACGACCCCCTCCTCGGGCGGTGGCTCCGGCTCGCCGCCGACCGCATCGCCTACCAGGGGCTGCCCGCGCGGATCTGCTGGCTCGGCCTCGGCGGCCGCGCACGCGCCGGGCTCGCGATCAACGAGCTCGTCCGGAGCGGGGAGGTGTCGGCGCCGGTGGTGATCGGGCGCGACCACCTCGACGCCGGCTCCGTCGCCTCGCCCTACCGCGAGACCGAGGCGATGGCCGACGGCTCCGACGCGATCGCCGACTGGCCGATCCTGAACGCGCTCGTCAACGTGGCCGCCGGCGCCACCTGGGTGAGCGTCCACCACGGCGGCGGGGTCGGCATCGGCAACTCGATCCACGCCGGGATGGTCGTCGTCGCCGACGGCACCGACGACGCCCGCGAGCGGCTCGAGCGCGTGCTGACGACCGACCCGGCGACGGGCGTCCTCCGCCACGCCGACGCCGGCTACGACGACGCCGTGGCCGCCGCCGACGAGCACGGCCTGCGCCTGCCCGCGCGCGACGCGTGACGGTGCGGCCGTGAGCCGCCTCCTGGTGCGCGACCTCGAGCGGCTCGCGACGCCGGCGCCGGGCGGCGCGCCCGCGCGCGGCGCCCGGCTCGGGGAGGTCACCGTCGTCGAGCACGCCTACGTGCTCTGCGAGGACGGGCTGATCACGGCAGCCGGGCCGATGCGCGACCTCGGCCCGCTCGACGGCGACGTCGAGGAGCTCGACGGCCGCGGCTTCAGCGCCGTGCCCGGCCTCGTCGACTGCCACACGCACCCGGCGTTCGGTGGCGACCGCGTCGAGGAGTTCGCGCTGCGCGCGGCCGGCGCGTCCTACGAGGAGCTGCACGCGGCGGGCGGCGGCATCCTCTCGACCGTCCGTGCCACCCGGGCGGCCGGCGAGCGCGGGCTCGGCGAGGCCGTGCGGCGGCACCGGCACTGGATGCTCCGCGCCGGCACGACGACCTGGGAGGGCAAGTCGGGCTACGGGCTCGACCGGCGAGACGGAGCTCGCGTCGCTGCGCGCCGTCCGCGACGCCGGCGGCAGCCCGACCTGGCTGGGCGCGCACGCCGTCCCGCCGGAGTTCGACGACGCCGACGCCTACCTCGACTTCGCGCTCGCCGAGGTGCTGCCGGTCGCGGCCGAGGTCGCCGACGCCGCCGACGTCTTCCTCGAGCGCGGCGCATTCAACGCTGCCCAGGCGCGCCGCTACCTGACCGCCTGCCGCGACGCCGGGCTCGCGCTGCGCCTGCACGGCGACCAGTTCACGGAGTCGGGCGCGGTGCCGCTCGCGATCGAGCTCGGCGCGCGCTCGGTCGACCACCTGGAGGCGACCGGCCCGGAAGGGATCGCCGCGCTCGCCGCGAGCGACGTCACTGCGGTGCTCCTGCCGGCGAGCGCGCTCTTCCTCGACCGCCCGATGCCGCCGGCGCGCGCGCTCGCGGACGCCGGCGCCGCCGTTGCGCTCGCAACCGACTTCAACCCGGGCTCGGCATTCTGCGAGAGCCTTCCCGTCGTCTGCTCGCTCGCCGCCACGCAGCTGCACTTGAGCCCGGCCGAGGCGCTCACAGCCTGCACGCTGAACGCCGCGCACGTCCTCGGCCAGTCCGGCCGCGCCGGCCGGATCGCGCCCGGCTACGGCGCCGACCTCGTCCTGCTGGACGCGCCCGACTGGCGCCACCTCGCCTACCACCTGGCGGGGCCGGTCGTCGCCGCGGTCATCCAGGCGGGACGGGTCGAATGGGAGCAGTAATCCGCGAGCTCGACCCGGTCTCGCCCGCCGACGTCGAGGACGCCCGCGCCCTCTTCGCCGAGTACGCCGAGTCGCTGGGCGTCGACCTCGGCTTCCAGGGCTTCGACGCCGAACTGGCAGCGCTCCCGGCGGGCTACGTCCCGCCGACCGGCGTGCTCCTGCTCGCCGAGACGGGCGACGGCACCGTCGGCTGCGTCGCCGTCCGCGCGCTCGAGGGCGATGCCTGCGAGCTGAAGCGCCTGTACGTCCGCCCGGCCGGCCGCGGGGCCGGCCTCGGCCGCACGCTCACCGAGGAGGCGATCGCCGCCGCCCGCCGCCTCGGCTACCGCCGCATGCGCCTGGACACGCTCCCGACGATGCAGACCGCCTACGCGCTCTACCGCGAGATCGGCTTCCGCGAGATCGAGCCCTACCGCTTCAACCCGGTGCCCGGGACGCGCTACCTCGAGCTCGGCCTCGGCCCGCAAGTGCCGCGCTAGGCTGGATCCATGCCCTCACGCAAGCAGCGCAGACGGCGCACCAAGAACACCCGGCACGACTACGAGTACGTCTACGTCGACGGGGAGGGCAACGAGGTCGACGCCGACGACGTCCCGCAGCCGAGCCGCAACGGGACGGGCACGCGCGGCGCCAAGAAGGACGCCCCGATCCGGGCCGCCGGCGGCCGCGTCGTCAAGCCGCCGAGCTGGCAGCGCGCGACGCGCCGCGGCCTCATCTTCGCGCCCGCGATGTTCGGGATCCTCTACGTGCTGAACCGCGGCAACCAGCCGCCCGTTTCGATCGTCTTCAACACGCTGGTCCTGCTCGCGTTCTTCATCCCGTTCGGGTACCTGATGGACAGGGTCATGTACCGCACCTACCAGAAGAAGCAGGACGCGGCGAAGACCCCGAAGGCGAAGCCGAAGACCCGCTAGCCGCCGCGGTAGTGGCCCGGGCCGGGCCACGGGGCGAGCAGCAGCAGGATCCGGGCGCCGCTCTCGGTGCGCAGCGCGTGGCGCTCCCCCGGCGCGAACCGCACGAGCGTCCCCGGCCCGGCCTCGCGTGAGGAGCCGTCGGCGTCGAGCTGCACGGTGCCATCCACGACGGTGATCCAGGCGTTCTCCTTGACCTCGTGGTCGCCGAGCGCCTGGCCCGGGTTGAGGACGACGAGCACCGCCCGCGCCTCGTCGGTGGAGTGGAGAACGATCGGGTCGCGCGTGCCCTCGGGCGCGTCGAGCTCGAGCAGGTTCCACGCGTCCATCGCGAGCGTTCTACCACGCGAGGGCCGAAGTTAGACTCGCCCGACCGTGGCCCTCGCCGTCGACCGCTACGAGCTCGGCCCGATCGGGACCAACTGCTACGCCGTGCGCGCCTCGGACCCGGCGCCGGAGGCGGTCGTGATCGATCCGGGCGACGACGCGGCCGAGGTCCGCGCGGATCTCGACCGCCACGGCGCCCGACTCGCGGGGATCCTCGTCACGCACACGCACTTCGACCACCTCGGCGGCATCGCCGGCCTGGCGGAGAGCACCGGCGCGCCGGTCTGGGTCTCCGAGACCGAGGCGTTCGTGCTCGAGCGGCCGGACGAGATCTACGCCGCCTACGGCGTGCACATCCGCCCGTGGCAGGCCGAGCACCGGCTCGCCGGCGACGAGGCGTTCGAGCTGGCCGGCATCGCGTGGCAGACGATCCCGGTGCCCGGCCACTCGCCGGGCCACCTCGCCTTCGCCGCCGACGGCGCGCTCTTCTCCGGCGACGTGCTCTTCGCCGGCTCGGTCGGCCGCGTCGACCTGCCGGGCGGCGACTGGCCGACGCTCCTCGACTCGATCCGCCTGCTCACCGAGCGCTATCCGCCCGAGACGACCGTCTACCCGGGGCACGGCCGGCCGACGACCCTCGGCGAGGAGCTCGCGTCGAACCCGTTCCTGACCGAGCTGCGGGCCGCTCGGTGACGTTCGAAGCGCCGCGCGGCACCCACGACATCCTTCCGGCCGAGCAGCCGCAGTGGCAGTGGGCGCGGTCGGAGATGGAGACGGTCTGCGCGCTCTACGGCTACCGCCGCATCGACACCCCGGGCTTCGAGGACACCGAGCTGATCATCCGCACCTCGGGCGAGGGCTCGGACGTCGTCCAGAAGGAGACCTACACGTTCGAGGACCGCGGCGGCCGCTCGCTGACGCTGCGCCCGGAGGCGACTGCGCCGATCTGCCGCGCGTACCTCCAGCACGGCCTGCACCGCGAGCCGCAGCCGCAGAAGCTCTACACGGTCGGCCCCATGTGGCGGTACGACCGGCCCCAGAAGGGCCGCTACCGCGAGCACTGGCAGCTGTCGGTTGAGGCGATCGGCTCCGACGATCCCGCCCTCGACGCCGAGATCATCCAGCTCTACAGCACGCTGGCAGCCCGGCTCGGCGTCCGGAACGTGGTCCTGCACCTGAACTCGATCGGCGACGCCAACTGCCGGCCCGCGTACATCGAGAAGCTCTCCGCCTGGCTCGACGAGCACGAGGGAGAGCTCAACGCCGACGCGCGCACCAAGCGCGCGACTTCGCCGCTCCGCGTCTTCGACGTGAAGGACGAGCGCGTCCAGGAGCTCCTGCGCAGCGCGCCCACGATCGGCGAGTCGCTCTGCGACGCCTGCCGCGAGCACTTCGCCGCCGTGTGCTCCTTCCTCGACGCGATGGGCGTCGCCTACGAGCTCGTGCCGACGCTCGTCCGCGGGCTCGACTACTACACGCGCACGACCTTCGAGTTCAAGGACGCGTCGATCGGCGCCCAGGACACGATCTGCGGCGGCGGCCGCTACGACGGGCTGATCGAGGCGATCGGCGGGTCGCCCACGCCGGGTATCGGCTTCGGGGCCGGCATCGAGCGGCTCCTGCTGTCGGCGAACCCGGACGACCCGCCGGGGCAGCCGCCGGTCGACGCCTTCCTCGTCCCGGACGAGGGCGGCTCGCCCGAGACCCTGCTGCGCCTGCTGGCGGAGCTGCGCGCCGCGGGCATCGCGGCCGACACCGACTACGCCGGCCGCTCACGCAAGGGGCAGCTCACGCAGGCCGGCCGGCTCGGCGCCGGCGCCACCGTCTTCGTCGGCCCGGACGCCGCCACGATCCGCGCGCGCGGCGCCGACGACAGGCGCGTCGCCCTCGACGAGCTCACCGCTACGCTCGCCCGACGATGAGCCACTGGCGGACCTTGCGCTGCGGCGAGCCGCGCCCCGAGCACGAGGGCCAGCGGCAGACGCTCGCCGGCTGGGTCAACACCCGCCGCGACCATGGCGGCCTCGTCTTCATCGACCTGCGCGACGAGACCGGCGTCACCCAGCTCGTCGTCAACCCCGAGCACGCGACCGGCGCGGCGGAGGTCGCGCACGGCGTCCGCAACGAGTACGTGCTGCAGGCCACCGGGAACGTCGTCGCCCGCTCGCCCGAGACCGTGAATGAGAAGATGCCGACCGGCGCGGTCGAGCTCTTCGTCGACGAGCTGCAGGTGCTGAGCGCGAGCACGCCGCTGCCGTTCCAGCTCGACGAGGACAACGTCGACGAGTCGCTTCGCCAGCGCTACCGCTGGCTCGATCTGCGCCGCCCGCACATGCAGCGGAACATCCGCACCCGCGGGCACGTCGTCCGGATCATCCGCGAGGAGATGGAACGCGAGGGCTTCGTCGACATCGAGACCCCGATCCTCTGGAAGCCGACGCCCGAGGGCGCGCGCGACTTCGCCGTGCCGTCGCGCCTGCAGCCCGGCAAGTTCTTCGCGCTGCCGCAGTCGCCGCAGATCGCCAAGCAGCTGCTCGTGATGTCCGGCTTCGAGCGCTACTACCAGATCGCCCGCTGCTTCCGGGACGAGGATCTCCGCGCCGACCGGCTCCAGGAGCTGACCCAGCTCGACGTCGAGATGGCGTTCCCCGACCAGGACTTCCTCTTCGGGCTCATGGAGCGGATCGTCGAGCGCATCTGGCGCGAGACGATCGGGGTCGAGCTGGAGACGCCGTTCCGGCGCATGGCCTACGACGAGGCCATCCTCCGCTTCGGCATCGACCGGCCCGACCTGCGCTACGGCATGGAGATCCAGGAGGCGACCGCCGACACGCGCGGCTCCGAGTTCGGCGTCTTCGCGGGCGCGCCGGCCGTGCGCTACATCGCCGTGCCGAAGGTGCTGTCGCGCAAGGACGTCGAGGCGCTCGAGCACCAGGCGACGCTCATGGGGTGCCAAAGGGCTTGCCTACGTCGTCTTCCGCGAGAACGGCGAGATCTCCTCGCCAATCGCCAAGTTCCTCTCCGACGACCTGCTGGATGAATGGCACCGGACCTGGGCGGGCCACACGCTGCTCTTCGGCGCCGGCGACCCGCGCGAGGTCGCGAAGGTGCTCGGCCTGCTGCGCATCCAGCTCGGCCGCGAGCTCGACCTGGTCGACGAGTCGCGCTGGGAGTTCCTCTGGATCGTCGACATGAACGCGGCCGAGTTCGACGAGCACACCGAGACGTGGAACGCCGCGCACCACCCGTTCACGCGCCCGACCGACGACACGCTCGACCTCTTCGCGACCGACCCGGCGTCGGCCCGCGCGGTCGCCTACGACCTGGTCGGGAATGGCAGCGAGCTCGCCGGCGGCTCCTTCCGCATCCACGAGCCCGCGCTGCAGCAGCAGGTCTTCGAGTACCTGGGCATAGGCCCGGAGGAGCAGCAGGAAAAGTTCGGCTTCCTGCTCGAGGCGCTCGCCATGGGCGCACCGCCGCACGGCGGCATCGCCTCCGGCATCGACCGGCTCGTCATGGCGCTCCTCAACGAGCCGCGGATCCGCGACACGCAGGCCTTCCCGAAGAACCAGGTGGGCCTTGATCTGATGACCGGGGCGCCGATAGAGCTCCCACGGGAACAGCTCGACGAGCTCGGGATCGCGGTGCTGCCGCAGGGTCCCGAGGCCGGGTGACGTAGACCGCAGCGGGCGTCATACTTGGCGCGGGAGCCCGGGGCCCCCGCCGCCCGGGAGGATGAGAGGAACGCATGGCCACCGAAGACACTGCACGCACGCCCAGCCCGTCGATCCAGTCGCTGCCGCGGCTCGAGGATCTCCGCACCACGGAGAACGGGTACGAGACCGACGCCGTCCGCGACGCGTTCGACGCCTACCGCCGGCACGTCGTCCAGCTGCAGGCGCAGCTGCGCGTGCTCAAGGCCGCCGGCCGCACGGCGGACGTCGAGCCGACCGGGCACGCCATGCGTATGGACGCGCTCCACCTCATCCGCGAAGCCGCCGAGTTCGCCGACGTGCTCGAGCGCGACGCGCAGCGGGCATCCGCCGCGCAGCTGCGGCGCACCGAGGCCGAGATCCGCCGCCGCCAGCAGGAGATGCAGCAGGGTGAGGCCGACGTCGAGCGCTTCCGCCAGGAGAGCGAGCGCCTCCGCGCCGAGACGCTGAACGCGGCGCGCAACGAGGCCCGCCAGCTGCTCGCCGACGCGAACCGCGACGCGAGCCAGGAGCTGCGCGAGGCCGAGGGCCGCTCCGCCCGGCTACTCGAGCAGTCGCGCCACCAGGCGACCGAGCTCACGAACGCGGCCCGCGCCGATGTCGAGCAGACGCTCGAGTGGGCACGCGGCCAGGCGTCGACGATCATGACGCGCGCGCAGCAGGGCGCCGAACAGCTGCTCGCAGCCGCCGGTCTCGGCGAGCCTGCGATCAGCCGCGTGGTCGAGGCACTGCTCGCGCAGGCCGAGCGCGAGGCCGAGGGCGACGGCGCCGCGGCGCCGCCGGCAGGTCTCCGGGCCGCGCCTCAGCCGGCCGACACCAGCGGCAGCAGCCCGGCGAGCTAGCCTCCGTCCCGCAGATGGCGGGATCCGGCCGCAGATTCGTCCTCGAGGCGATCTTCCTTGCCTGCCTCGCCGTCGCGGCCGGGCTCGCCGGTCTGACCACGTCCCAGATCATCGGCGTCATGGCGCTCGGCTGGGTCGTGACCGTGCTGATCGAGCTCGTCTCGTGGCGCCTCGCCGTCCGGCACCCCGCGGTCGTGGCGGTGGGGGAGCCGCTCGCCGAGCCCGAGGCGGTCGAGGCCGCGCTCGAGCCGGAGGCGATCGCGACCCCGGACCAGGAGCCCGAGCCGCCTGCCGCCGGCGAGCCCGAGCCCGCGCCGCGCAAGCGCGGCCTCTTCCGGCGCGCACCTCGCGAGGAGGAGCCCGAGCCAGTCGAGGAGCAGCCGGCGGAGCCGCCGCGCCACGTGCGGCTGATCGAGCGCTCCGACGAGGAGGACACCGGCACGCACCAGACGCCCGAGCACCGGGCCGAGGGGGCCTAGTCCATGGGCTCGAACCGGGTCATCCGGCTCGTCTTCGAGACGATCCTGCTGGTCGCCGTCGCGGTCGTGCTCAGCTCGATCGGCGTCAGCACCGCGATCTACGCCGGCGTGATCATCGGCGCCTTGCTCGTGCTCGTCGGCATCGAGATGCTCGTCTTCGGCCTGCGCCCGCCTCGGCACGAGGTCACGGAGGAGTCCCTGCCGCTCCACGAGGGCGGCGTCGTCCGCGAGGAGCCGGAGCCGGTGGAGCCCGAGGAGGCGCCGCTCGAGCCGGAGACGCCCGTCGTGGCGGTCGCCGAGCCCGAACCGGAGCCGGAACCGGAACCGGAGCCCGAGCCCGAGCCGGTGGAGCTCGTCGTCGTCCCGCCGCTGCCCCCCGAGCCGGAACCGGAGCCCGAGCCGGTGCCGGTCGCGCCGCCCGAGACCAACGGCGGCGCGCTCGTCGAGCTGCCGCTGCGCGGCGGCCCGCGCGAGTGGAACCTGTGGGATCTCGAGCGCCGCGCCCGTGAGCGCTACGGGCAGGACCACTACCGCGACGAGGAGTGGTCGGCGCTCCTCGTCTACCTGCGCGAGTACGCGAGCCCGGACGGGATGCTCCCGGCCGACTTCGACGACCTGGTCCGCTCGTCGTTCAGCGAGCTGCTGACCGCCGGCCGGCTCTGACGTGGGCCTCGTGCTGCTCCAGCGGGCGCTGGCCCTCGGGGCGGCGGCCATCCTCGCCGCCGTCGCCGGCGTCGCGATCGTCGAGCAGCGAAAGCCCGAGCCGAAGAAGCTTGTGCTGCCCACGGCCGTGCCGGCCATGGGCGGCGGCTGGTACGAGGGCTCGGCGGCGCCGAAGCTCGACGAGCAGACCGGCACGAGGACGGGCTGCGGCTACGTCCTGAAGAACCGCACCGCCGGCATCGCTCATCCGGTGCTCGGGTGCGGGACGAAGCTGTACCTCGAGTTCGGGTCGCACGAGGTGCTGACGCAGGTGATCTCGACGCGTGTCCCGACCGGCGTCCAGTTCGCGGTCACGCCGCGAGTCGCGAAGCTGCTAGGCCTGCAGAGCACGGACATCGTCCGCTGGCGCTACGCCGCCGCGAACCAGTAGCGAGAGGGCGCGGCAGAACTCGACCGAACGGGCTCGTCCCGATCGGATGATGCAGCCGCTTAGCTCCCAACGGCATAGTCGAACGCGTACGTGTGCTCTTTCGCGCAACAGCGCTCTCGCCGCATACCGAACCTTCTCCACGGCCAGACGCTCACCGGCCGGCGCTCTTCCACTGCACGACCGGTAAGGACCGAACCGGCTGGGCCGCCGCGGCGACGTTGCTCTTGCTCGGGGTGTCGGAAGAGGCCGCGGCCTACGACTACGGCCTGAGCAACCGCGACCTGCTACCCGCGCTGAAGCCGTTGTCCGAACACTTCCGCGCAGCAGGCGGCGATCCACACCTGCTCGACCCGGTCCTCGGCGTCGACCAGGCCTATTTGCAAACAGCCTTGGACGAGATGAGGCAGCGGTTCGGCTCGATCGAAGGCTATTTCGCCGAGGGGCTCGGCATCGACGAGACGGGGCAAGAGGAGCTGCGCAGCACGCTGACCGAAGCGTGATACCGCGATAAGAGAAGGGCCGGCTTGCGCCGGCCCCCAAAACTGCTCCACCTCGCCGATGTCTCCGAGGCGCTGAGAACCTGCCACTGGCAGGTGGGTGCCCTGCCGGCCAAAGACCGGACCCGGACTCCCTTCTCCTTGGTGTTGGTTCCAATTGCGTCCCCGGAACCACGCACGAGGTCGAGCGAGCACATCGTAGCGCCAGGGGTCGCTACGGTGGCCGCACGATGGTCGAGGTCGTCGGAGACTCTTCGCGTGACGGGCAGTGGGCGCTCGTCCGCCTCGCCGTGGACGGCGACCGCATCGTCGAGGCCGACGCGCCCGGGATCGCCGAGCCGCTCGCCGGGCTGACGCTCCTCGAGGCGGCGGCCGTCGGCGGGGACGAGCTCGCGGTCGACGCGCTCGCCGCGGCGCTCGGACAGGTCTTCCGCGCCGCGCGCGACCCCGAGCGGGTCGCCGTGGCGATGAGCGGCGGCGTCGACAGCGCGGTCGCGCTCCTGCGCGCCGGGCCGAAGGCGGTCGGCGTCACGCTCCGCCTCTGGCTCGACCCGGAAGGGCCGGACGCCGCGCGCGCGTGCTGCTCGCCCGAGGCCGTGCTGGCCGCGCGGCGCACCTGCCACGAGCGTGGCCTCCCGCACGTGACGCTCGACGCCCGCGAGGACTTCCGCCGCGCGATCGTGACCCCGTTCGTCCGCGCCTACGGCCGCGGCGAGACGCCCAACCCGTGCACGCGCTGCAACGGCCGCTTCCGCTTCGCCGAGCTGCTGCGCTTCGTCCGCCGCGCCGGGTCGGCACGCCTGGCGACCGGCCACTACGCACGCATCGTCGAGCGCGACGGGCGCCTGCTCGTCGCCCGCGCCGCCGACCCGGAGAAGGACCAGTCGTACATGCTCGCCACCATCGACCCGAAGCTGCTCGACCGCCTCTGGTTCCCGCTCGGCGACCAGACGAAGGCGGACACGCGGGCGCAGGCGGCCGCGGCCGGGCTCGAGGTCGCCGGCCGCGCGGACTCGCAGGAGGCCTGCTTCCTCGCCGGCGGCGACTACCGCGACTTCCTCCAGCGCCGCGGGCTCGAGGCGCACGAGGGCGCGATCGTCGACGAGGACGGCCGCGAGCTCGGCCGCCACGACGGCTTCTGGCGCTTCACCCCCGGGCAGCGCCGCGGCCTGGGCATCGCCGCAGCCGAGCCGCTCTACGCGCTGCGCACCGACGCCCGCCGCAACACCGTCGTCGTCGGCCCGCGCGCGGCGCTCGGCACGACCACCGTTCGCGTCAAGGGCCGCCTCTATGCGCCCGCCGCCACAGTCCAGGTCAAGCTCCGCGCCCGCTCGCCGCTCGTCTCCGCCCGCCTGGCCGAGGACGGCTCCGGCTTCACGCTTCACCTGGCCGAGGCGTTTCACGGCGCCGCCCGCGGGCAGACCGCGGTGGTGTACGACGGCGAGGCTGTCGTCGGCGCAGGAACGATCGACGCCGTGGCCGCGTAGACGCGGCAAGATGCCCCCGATGAGCGACCGGATCTCCCTCACCGTCCCGCGCGCGCGCCCGTACTTCGGCGTGGCGCACCTCGTGCTCGGCGGCGTCGCCATGCGCCAGAACTTCACGATCGAGGCGCTCGAGGATCTCCAGCTGGCCGTCGAGGAGGTGCTCCAGCGGGAGCGCGGCGACGGCCAGGTGACCCTCGAAATGGAGCTTCTCGACGGGCGCATCGAGGCGCGCCTCGGCCCGTTCGAGGGCAGCGTGCTGCGCCACGACCTCGAGCCGGGCGGCGAGCGCGAGCTCGGCTTGCGGCGGGTGCTCGACTGGACCGTCGACTCCCACTCGGTCGAGACGCGCCACGACGGCGACTGGGTCCTGCTCACCAAGGCGCGCCCTGGCTGATGCCGAATCCGCATGACACCGCGCTCCTGCGCCGCTACCACGAGCAGGGAGATCTCGCCGCCCGGGATGAGCTGATCGAGCAGTACATGTCGCTCGTCCGCTCGCTCGCCCGGCGCTACGCCTACCGCGGCGAGCAGCTGGACGACCTCGTCCAGATCGGCGCCATCGGCCTGATCAAGGCGATCGACCGCTTCGACATGACCCGCGGCGTCGAGCTCACGACCTACGCCACGCCGAACATCATCGGCGAGATCAAGCGGCACTTCCGCGACAAGGGCTGGGCCGTGCGCGTGCCGCGCGGGCTCCAGGAGCTGTCGGTGCAGCTGTCGAAGCTCGTCGAGCAGCTGACCGTGCAGCTCAGCCGCTCGCCGACGATCGCCGAGATCGCCAAGGAGGCCGGGGTGGAGGAGGAGCTGGTGCTCGAGGCGATCGAAAGCGGCCGCGCGTACAGCTCGGTCTCGCTGTCGGCCGGCGCGATCGGCGACGAGGACGGCGACCTCGACCCGCTCGAGACGATCGGGACGGTGGAGCACCAGTATGAGATCTCTGAGGATCGCGCGATGCTCGAGCCGGGCTTCCGCGTGCTCGACGAGCGCGAGCGCCGGATCCTCCATCTGCGCTTCTTCGAGGGGCTGACGCAGTCGCAGATCGCGGCGCAGATCGGCATCTCGCAGATGCACGTGTCACGCCTGATCCGTCGCGCTCTCGAGAAGATCCGCGAGGAGATCGACGAGGACGACGACGAGGCGCAGAGCGCGGCCGAAGGCGTCTGACGCAGCTGACGACCGAGCGCCTGTTGCTCCGGCAGTGGCGCGACGACGACGCGCCGGACGTCGAGCGGCTGAACGCCGACCCGCTGTTCACGCGCTACCTGAGCCCGACCGGCGCGCCGTTCACGCCGGAGGAGTCGAAGGCCGCGCTCGCGCGCTGGCGGGCGCACTGGGAGGAGCACGGCTACGGCGTCTGGGCGGTCGAGGAGCGCGCGACCGGGCGCCTGATCGGGCGCATCGGCCTGTCGCACCACCGCCTCTGGCCGCAGGACGTCGAGGTCGGCTGGGCGCTCGACCCGGCCGTGTGGGGCCGCGGCTACGCCACCGAGGGCGGCCGCGCGGCGCTCGACCACGCGTTCACGGTGCTCGGCCGCGACCGCGTTGTCAGCATCGTCCACCCGGCGAACGCGGCATCGATCGCGGTCATGACCCGCCTCGGCATCGAGCCGTGGCGCAGCGTGTGGTGGCCCGACGGCCAGCTCGAGCTCGAGGTGCGCGCGATCCCGCGCAACAAGTGGGCACAATCGCACGCATGAAGACGACCGCCGAGCTGCGCGAGGGCTACCTCGCGTTCTTCGAGGAGAACGGGCACAGGCGGCTGCCGTCGTGGCCGCTCGTCCCGCGCGCCGGCGACCACTCGACGCTTCTGACCACGGCCGGGATGCAGCCGCAGATGCCGTTCTTCCTCGGCCGCGAGCAGCCGCCCGGCGCAGCGCACCACGACGTCGCAGAAGTGCTTCCGCACGCCGGACATCGACGAGGTCGGGCTCGACGGCCACCACCTCACCTTTTTCGAGATGCTCGGCAACTTCTCGTTCGGCGACTACTTCAAGGAAGGCGCGATCGACCTCGCCTCGACGTTCATCCGCGAGCGCCTCGGCATCGACTGGTCGCGCGTCTGGGCCACCGTGCACGCGGGCGACCCGGAGCTCGGGCTCGGCGAGGACGAGACGGCACGCGGCCTCTGGGAGGCGATCGGCATGCCGCCCGAGCGCATCGTCGCGCTGCCGAGCAGCGAGAACTTCTGGTCGGTCGGCGGCCCCGGGCCGTGCGGGCCGGACTCCGAGATCTACTGGGACTGGGGCGTCGAGCACGGCTGCGGCGAGCCCGACTGCGCGCCCGCCTGCCCGCGCTGCGACCGCTTCCTCGAGTTCTGGAACCTCGTCTTCATGGAGTACGAGCAGCACGCCGACGGCACGCTGACGCCCCTCCCGAAGCAGAACGTCGACACCGGCATGGGCCTCGAGCGCACCGCCGCGATCCTGCAGGACGTGCCGAACCGGTCGGTGTACGAGACCGACGGCTACCAGACGATCATGGCCTGGATCGAGCAGCAGAGCGGCGTCGCCTGGGACGCCGACGCGCGTGCGACCAAGGCGCACCGCGTCCTCGCCGACCACGGCCGCGGCATGACCTTCCTCGTCGGCGACGGCGTCGTGCCGTCGAACGAGGGGCGCGGCTACGTGCTGCGCCGCATCATCCGGCGCGCCGTCCAGCAGGCGCAGGCGATCGGGCTCTCCGACCTCTGGCGCCTCACCGACGTGGTCGCGGAGCAGATGGGGCCTTGGTTCCCCGAGCTGGTCGAGCACCGCGCGCACATCCAGGAGGTCGTGCGCGCCGAGGAGGAGCGCTTCTCCGAGACGCTCGCGCGCGGCCTGCGCCTGTTCGAGGACGTGGCCGCGAAAGGCGAGGTCACGGGCCGCGACGCCTTCGAGCTGGCCACCACGTACGGCTTCCCGGTGGAGCTGACGCGCGAGCTGGCGCGCGAGCGCGGGCTCGCCGTCGACGAGGAGGGCTTCACGCACTTCATGGAGGAGCACCGCGAGATCTCGCGCGCCGGCGGGCCGAGCACGCACGCACAGCGCGCCGCCGACTTCGCGGGCACCGCCGGCTTCCGCACCGAGTTCGTCGGCTACGAGAAGACCGAGGTGCTGACGCAGATCGGAGCGCTGGAGCCGCTCGAGGACGGGCGGTTCCTCGCCAAGCTGCGCGAGTCGCCGTTCTACCCGGACGGCGGCGGCCAGGTCACCGACGCGGGGTTCATCGAGCTGGACGGGCCGCACGGCCCGCCGCCGAGCCCGCCGCGCGCCGACCTCGAGGAGGCGTACCGGATCGAGGAGGACCAGGTGCTCGTCTTCCACGGCGAGGGTTTTTCCGCCGGCGACCGCGTGCGCGCGGTCGTGCCGTGGCCGGTGCGCTTCCCCACGACGGCGAACCACACCGCGACGCACCTGTTGCACCGCGCGCTCCAGGACGTGCTCGGCGATCACGCCCGCCAGGCAGGGTCGGCCGTGCGCCCGGACAAGCTGCGCTTCGACTTCACGCACCCGGAGGCGATGACGACCGAGCAGCGCGCCGAGGTCGAGCGCATCGTCAACGAGCGGGTCTTCGAGAACCACCCGGTGCGCGCGTACGTGACGCCGATCGAGGAGGCGCGCAAGCTCGGCGCGATGATGCTCTTCGGCGAGAAGTACGGCGACCAGGTGCGCGTGGTCGACATCGAGGGCGTCTCACGCGAGCTCTGCGGCGGCACGCACGTGCGTACGACCGCCGAGATCGGGCCGTTCGTGATCACGTCCGAGGGCTCCGTCGGCGCCGGGACGCGGCGCATCGAGGCCGTCACTTCCGGCGAGGCGTGGTCGCTCCTCCACGCCCGGGCGCAGGAGGCGGGCGAGCTCCGGGCCGAGGTCGAGCGCCTGAAGAAGGAGACGCGCAAGCAGGCGAAGAGCGGTGGGGCGGCCGAGGTCGACATCGCGCC
Source organism: uncultured Thermoleophilia bacterium (assembly GCA_963755085.1). Classification (GTDB taxonomy): domain Bacteria; phylum Actinomycetota; class Thermoleophilia; order Gaiellales; family Gaiellaceae; genus JACVRM01. The sequence continues at coordinate 90,013 of CAVWIN010000022.1, forward strand.
CGAGATCACCGCGGTGAACGGTGTCAACGTCGTCCGCGCCGAGCTCGACGGCGTGAGCGGCGACGAGCTGCTCGACATCACCGACCGGCTCAAGCAGCGGCACGCCCCGGCGGCGGTCGTCGCCGGCGCGCGCTCAGACGGCACGGCCACGCTCATCCTGAACTTCGACAACTCGCTCGAGGCGCGCGGCCTGAACGCGGGCGCGGTGATCAAGGAGGCGGCGGCGCTGATCGGCGGCGGCGGCGGCGGAAGGCCCACGATGGCGCGCGCCGGCGGCAAGCAGCCCGAGCGCCTTGGCGACGCGCTCGACAAGGCGCAGGAACTGATTTCCGCGGCGTTGTCGTAGGCCGCCACTAGAATCCGCCGCCTCGTGAAGGTGCTCGCTCTGGACTACGGGTCCGCGCGCACCGGCGTCGCAGTCTCCGACCCGACCGGGACGGTCGCCCGCCCGCTCGAGGTCGTGGAGCGGGCCGGGAGCGGCGCCGGCCTGGAACGGCTCGTCAGGCTCATCCGCGACGAGGAGCCGGAGCGGGTCGTCGTCGGCCTGCCGCTGACGCTCTCGGGCGACATCGGCGAGCAGGCGCGCGAGACCGAGGAGTTCCTCGCCGAGCTGCGCACGCACGTCGACGTCCCCGTCGAGACGTTCGACGAGCGCTTCACGACCAAGCTCGCCGGGCCCGGCGCCGATGACGCGCGCGCGGCCGCGGTCCTGCTCACGGGCTATCTCGAGTGGCGCGAGTCGCGAGGCGAGCGGTGAATGCCGAGGGGACCTCGACGCAGGTGACCGTGCTGCGGCGGCTCCTGGCCGTGATCGTCATCGTCGGCGTGCTCGCCGGCGCCGGCTGGGCCCTGACGTCGCTGATGCGCGACAAGGGCTCGTCCGCGCCGGCCACGACCACGGCGGCGCCGCTGAAGGTGCTGCGGATCGTCTTCCCCGAGGGCTTCACGCGCGCGGACATGGCAACGCAGATCGGTGACGTGAACACGATCGCCGAGCAGAAGCGGCACGTAACGCCGAAGCTGTCGCCGGAGCGCTACCTGGCGTTGACGGCGAGCTCGAAGTTCCCGGGCACGTTCGCGCGCGACGGCAAGCGCCGCTCGCTCGAGGGCTTCCTCTTCCCTGCGACCTACGACTTCACGAAGCGCACCACGACGCAGCAGCTGGTCAAGGACCAGCTGGACGCGTTCAAGGAGAACTGGGCGCGTGTGCACATGGGGTACGCGCGCTCGAAGAACCTGACCCCGTGGGACGTGCTGATCATCGCGTCGATGATCGAGAAGGAGGTCGCCGCGCCCGAGGAGCGCGCCCTGGTCGCCTCGGTGATCTACAACCGGCTGCACGCCCACATGCCACTCGGGATCGACGCGACGATCCGGTACGGCCTGGGCATCCCGCCGACGGAGCCGCTGCACGAGTCGCAGCTCAACGACCCCAACCCGTACAACACGCGCGTGCACGTCGGGCTGCCGCCGGGCCCCATCGCGAACCCGGGCCTCGCGTCCCTCCAGGCGGCCGCGAACCCGCGGCACACGAAGTACCTCTACTACGTGCGCAAGCCGGACAAGCTGCACCACGCGTTCTTCACGAACAAGGCCGCCTTCGACGCCTACCAGGTCAAGCACGGCTACTGAGCTCGTCGCGCTGCTCGGCGACCCGGTCGCGCACTCGCTCTCGCCGCGGATGCAGAACGCCGCCTTCGCCGCGCGCGGGCTCGACTGGCGCTACGTCGCCTGCCGCGTGGACGCCGCGGAGCTCGAGGCGGCCGTGCGCGGGCTCGCCGCGCTGGGCTTCGCCGGCGCAAACGTGACCGCGCCGCACAAGCAGGCGGTCGCGCTGCTCTGCGACGAGCTCGACGACGCGGCCGAGCGCGGGGGCTCCGTGAACACCCTCGTCTTCGAGCAGGGCTGGGTGCTCGGCACGAGCACCGACGGGGAGGCGGTCGTCGGGGCGGTGCGGCCGGAGGGGGCGCAGGTACTGGTGCTCGGCGCCGGCGGCGCCGCTCGGGCGGTCGCGGCCGCGCTCGCGCATGCGGGGGCCGCGGACGTGCGCATCGCCTCGCGGCGCGACGACGACTGGCCGCCCGACGGCCAGGTCGCGCAGATCCTCGTGAACGCGACGCCGCTCCGGGATGAGGTTCCTGTGGCACCGCACGCCGGCCAGCAGGTCGTCGATCTCGCCTACAGGCCGGACGCGGCGCCCACCGCGCTCGTCGAGGCGGCGCGCACCGCCGGCTGTGAGGTGGTCGTCGACGGCGTCGAGGTGCTCGTCCGCCAGGGCGCGCTGAGCTTCGAGCGCTGGACCGGCGTGCCTGCGCCGATCGACGTCATGCGCGGCGCCGTAGTGTCTCCCGCGTGACCCTGAGGCTCTCGACCGCCGGCGAGTCGCACGGCCCCGCGCTCGTCGGGATCGTCACCGGGCTGCCCGCCGGCCTGCAGCTCGACCGCGCGGCGATCGACCGCGACCTCGCGCGCCGCCAGGCCGGCTACGGCCGCAGCCCGCGGCAGAAGATCGAGACGGACACCGTCGAGGTGCTCGCCGGCCTGCGCCACGGCTACACGCTCGGCACGCCGCTCGCGCTCGTCGTCCGCAACCGCGACCACGCGAACTGGACGTGGGGGATGAGCCCCTGGCCGCCCGAGGGCGAGCCCGCAGGCAAGGGTGCCAGGCCGGTCACGCTGCCGCGGCCCGGCCACGCCGACCTCGCCGGCGCGATGAAGTTCGGCCACGGCGACGTGCGTAACGTCCTCGAGCGCGCCAGCGCGCGCTCGACGGCGGTGCGCGTGGCGGCCGGCGCGGTCGCGAAGGCGCTGCTCGCCCAGCTCGGCGCCCGCGTGGAGAGCACCGTCGTCTCGGTCGGCGGCGAGGCCGACGACGAGCGCCGGCGCTCCGCCGTCGACGAGGCGCGCGCCGACCGCGAGACGCTCGGCGGCGTCGTCGAGGTGCGTGCGTCGGGCGTGCTGCCAGGCCTCGGCTCCTATGCGACGCCCGAGGACCGCCTCGACGGGCGGCTCGCGGGCGGGCTGATGGGCATCCAGGCGGTCAAGGCGGTCGAGATCGGCGAGGGCGCCGACCTGGCCCGGCGCCGCGGCTCCGAGGCGCACGACGAGATCTTCCCGGGCTTCGGTCGGAAGACGAACCACGCCGGCGGGCTCGAGGGCGGGGTCACGAACGGCGAGGACGTCATCGTCCGCGCCGCGATGAAGCCGCTCCCGACGCTCATGCGTCCGCTGCGCTCCGTCGACCTGGCGACCGGGGAGGAGGGCGAGGCGCTCGTCGAGCGCAGCGATGTCTCCGCGGTCGAGGCGCTCGCCGTCGTGGCCGAGGCGGTCGTCGCATGGGAGCTCGCCCGCGCCGCCCGCGAGAAGTTCGGCGGCGATGCGCTCGTCGACGTGCTCGCGGCCGCCGCCGCGTACCGCGAGCGGATTCCGTGGCGCCCGCGCTAGGCCGCCACCTCGCGCTCGTCGGGTTCATGGGCGCGGGCAAGACGACGCTCGGCGAGCAGGTTGCAGAGCGGCTGGGCCGCCCGTTCGTCGACCTCGACCGCGAGGTCGAGGCCCAGTCGGGGACGAGCATCGAGGTGATGTTCGCGCACGGCGAGGCGGTGTTCCGCGAGGCCGAGGAGCGGGTCGCGGCGAAGGTGCTGCGCGCTCCGGAGCCCGCCGTCGTCGCGCTCGGCGGCGGGGCCGTGCTGTCGGCGGCGACGCGCGCCGAGCTCAGCCGTCACTTCACCGTGCTGGTCGACGTCGACGTCGACACGGCCTGGGAGCGCGCCCGCGAGTCGGGGCGCCCGCTCGCCCGCGACGATCGCGAGTTCCGCGTCCTCTACGAGGCCCGCCGCCGGATGTACGAGGAGGTCGCGGACGCGCGCGCAATCGACCTCGACGGCGTCGTCCTCGCCGCCGGCGGCGTCCAGGTCGAGACCGGGGCGTTCGAGCGCCTCGGCGCCCTGATCCCCGGCGACGTCCGGGTCGCGCTCGTCTCCGACCGCCACGTGGCCGGCATCTATGGCGCGGACGCCCAGATCGCGCTGGGCACCCGCCTCGCCTCGGAGCACGAGCTGCCGCCCGGCGAGGAGGCGAAGCGGCTCGCCGTCGCGGGCCGGCTCTGGGACGAGCTCGCCGTCGACCGCACCGGCACGGTGGTCGCGCTCGGCGGCGGCTGCGTCACCGATGTCGCCGGCTTCGTCGCGGCGACGCACCTGCGCGGCGTGCCGTGGGTCGCCGTGCCGACGACGCTGGTCGGCCAGGTGGACGCCGCCATCGGCGGCAAGACCGGGCTCGACACCGGCACGGGCAAGAACCGCGTCGGCGCCTTCCACTGGCCGGCGCGGACGGTGATCGACCCGGGCTTCCTGCAGACGCTCCCGGCGGCCGAGCGCCGCGCCGGGATGGCCGAGGTCGTCAAGACCGGCCTGCTCGCGGGCGAGCCGCTCTGGGAGCTGCCCGACGCGGAGCTCGTGCGCCGGGCCGCCGCGTTCAAGACCGCCGTCTGCCTGCGCGACCCGACCGAGCAGGGCGAGCGCGCGATCCTGAACCTCGGCCACACATTCGGCCACGCGCTGGAGGCGGCGAGCGGCTACTCCGTCCGCCACGGCGACGCGGTCGCGCTCGGCCTCAGCGCCGCGCTCGAGCTCTCCGAGCGCCGCTACGGCCTCGACGCCGGCTGGCGCGCGCGCGTCCGCGAGCTGCTCGACCCGCAACCCGTCGCAGTCGACCGCGACGCCGCCCGGGGCGCCCTCGTCCGCGACAAGAAGGCCGTCGACGGGCGGCCCCGGCTCGTCCTGCTCGAGGCGCCCGGCCGGCCGGTCGTGACCGACGAGGTGCCGCTCGACGAGGTGCAGGCGGCGCTCGACTCGCTGATCTCGGGATAATCCCGCGCCTGTGCGGATCGACGTGCTCAACGGCGTGAACCTCAACGTGCTCAGCCGGCGCGACCCGGAGATGTACGGCGGCATGACGCTCCAGGAGCTCGAGTCGCAGATCTACAAGTGGGCCAGCGAGCTCGGCTGCCAGGTCCGGTGCCGGCAGACGAACAGCGAAGGCCTGTTCGTCGCGTGGTGCCACGACGCCGCCGAGGTCACCGACGGGATCATCGTCAACCCGGCCGCGTGGACGCACTACAGCTGGGCCATCCGCGACGCGCTCGAGCTCTCCGGCAAGCCCGTCGTCGAGGTGCACCTGTCGAACGTGGACGAGCGCGAGGAGTGGCGGCGGTTCTCGGTGCTCGAGGGAGTGCGTGCCCACCGCGTCATCGGCAAAGGGCCTGAGGGCTATCGCGAGGCGCTCGCCTACCTGGTGGAACGCGCGTGAACCCGCGCGTCGACCGCCTGCGCGAGCTGCTCGAGCAGCCGCTGCTCGTCACCAACCTGACGAACGTCCGCTACCTGACCGGCTTCCACTCGTCGAACGCGGCGCTGATCGTGGAGCCGGAGCGCGTCCGCCTCTTCGCCGACTTCCGCTACGCGGAGGCGGGCCGGCAGGTGCCGGGCGTCGAGTTCGAGATCACGAAGCGCGCGCTCGCCGCCGACATCGCAACCCGCGCCAAAGGCCCGCTCGGGTTCGAGGCGGGCACGCTGACGTACGCGCACTACGAGGTGCTGGCCGCGGGCGGGCTCGAGCTCGTGCCGACGCACGGGCTCGTCGAGGGCCTGCGAGCGGTGAAGGACGAGGGCGAGATCGCGGCCATCCGGGCGGCGACCGAGATCACGAACGCGGCGTTCCAGCGCTTCTCCGAGGAGCCGGCGATCGGGCGGACCGAGCGCGACCTCGCGTTCCGCATGGACACGTTCTTCCACGAGCTCGGCGCCGACGGCTTCGCCTTCCCGACCATCGTCGCCGCCGGCCCGAACGGCGCCAACCCGCACACGACGCCGGGGGAGCGGGTCGTCGAGGAGGGGCAGACGGTGATCGTCGACGCGGGCGCGACACTCGACGGCTACTGCTCGGACTGCACGCGCACGTTCGCGGCCGGCGAGCTGCAGGGTGAGCTGCGCGAGGCCTACTTCGCCTGCCTGCGCGCGCAGCTGGCCGGGCTCCACGCAGTGCGCCCGGCGGTCACCGGCTTCGACGCCGATGCCGCCGCGCGCAACATGATCGAGGAGGCCGGCTTCGGCGCGTTCTTCGGCCACGGCCTCGGCCACGGCGTCGGCATGGACGTCCACGAGCTGCCGCGCCTCTCCACGGAGTCCACCGAGACGCTGGCGGCCAACAACGTCACGAGCGTCGAGCCGGGCATCTACCTGCCGGGCTCGGGCGGCATCCGCATCGAGGACCTGGTGGTCGTCCGAGAAAGCGGCCCCGATGTCCTGACGAGCTTCACCAAGGAGCTTGTGGCGCTCTCGTAGCGGCTGTCCCCGCGTCAGCGGGGGCTGTCCCTCGTGCACGGCATCGAGCCGTTGCCCATCGCTGGGGACAGCCCCTGCTTCGCAGGGACAGCCCCGGGACGGCCGCACGCTGGCCTGGGTCGGCCGCGCCGGGACGTACGGCATCTCCTTCCTCGATGCCGCGAGCGGGAAGGTCGTGGGCCGTTGGGTCGCACCGCGCGGCTTCGCCGGGGGCAACCCCGCGTGGGACGCCACCGGGGTCTACATCACGACGGCCTGACTGTCTCAAGTCAGGCGGCTCGGCCGCCGATCCCTGGGAGACAGTCACCCGAACGCAGGAAGGCCCGATCCTGATCCTGATGCTCCTGATTGTTACCGCCGGGATGTACCTGCTCATCGCGCTCCCGGCGTACACGGTCGCGCAGCGCACAGGCGTGGAGAAGCCGTGGATCGCGCTCATCCCCGGCCTCGGCGTCTGGATCGTGCTCTTCTGGTCGATGAAGCGGAGCGGGTGGCTGTCCCTGCTCGTGTTCGTCCCGTACGTCGGCTTCCTCGTGCCGCTCGTGTGGGTCTCCGTCGAGATCGCGTCGACCCACGGCCGGTCGAACTGGTGGATCGCGGCGTTCCTCACGCCGGGCGTCAACTTCGTCGCGTACTACGCCTACGCGTTCACGCTCGAGACCGAACCGCGCGAGCGGCTGGTCTTCGCCGCCTAGAGCACTTCACCGTGCCAGGCACGGCAACAGAACTGTGACGCCGACTGCGAGGTTCCGCATCGCAGCAATGTTTTGCGGCGTCTTAACAGGGACAGTCCCTGTTAGGGAACTGCTAGGGGTCACGGTTCTGTCACGGTGCCTGGCACCGGAGGTGGGTCAGCGGAACCGCCACCCGTACACGAGCGTCGGCTCATCGACAGGCGTCCCGCCGGCCGCCTCGTACGTCCGTCGCGCGGGCTCGTTGTCGTACGAGGTGTCGACCCACATCTTCAGGACGCCCTCGCGCTCGGCGAGCGCCCGCGCCTCTTCGACCAGCGCGCGGCCGATCCCCTGCCGGTGGAACCGCGCGTCGACGCCCAGCTCGTACAGGAACACGCTCCGGTCGCCGTCCACGCGCAGCAGCACGTACGCGTAGGCGAACCCGACCGGCTCGTCGTCGACCTCCGCCACCCAGACGTGGATGTCGTCCCGCGCGAGGAACCGCGCGGCCTCCTCGTCCGACGGCACGCGCGCCTTGAAGCGCCGGCACGTCTCCTGCAGCACGCCGACGTCACGCGGCCCAAGTGCCCGGATCATCGGGCGCTACACTCGTCCGCCGTGGCCGAGACCGTCAACACCAACCAGTTTCGCAACGGGATGCACATCGAGATCGACGGGGGCGTCTGGCGCATCGTCGAGTTCCAGCACGTGAAGCCGGGCAAGGGCGGCGCGTTCGTCCGCACGAGGGTCAAGAGCCTCGATTCGGGCGCCGTCGTCGACCGGACGTTCCGCGCCGGCGAGAAGTTCATGCGCATCCACACCGAGGTGAAGGAGGCGCAGTACCTCTACGACGCCGGCGACGACGTGGTCTTCATGGACACCGGCACGTACGAGCAGTTCAACCTCTCGCGCGACTTCGTCTCCGACGTGATCGACTTCATGCAGCCGTCCTCGAACGTGCAGGTGCTGACCGTCGACGGCAAGCCGTCGGGCGTCTCACTCCCCGCGTCGGTGGAGCTCGAGGTGGTCGAGACGGAGCCCGGGATCAAGGGCGACACGGTCTCGAACGTGACCAAGCCGGCGAAGCTCGAGACGGGCGCGACCGTTCAGGTGCCGCTCTTCGTGAACACGGGCGACCGCATCAAGGTCGCTCCCGCCGAGGGCCGCTACATCTCTCGCGCCTGACCGTGCGCGCGGCGGCCGCGATCGCCGTCGCACTCGTTCTCTGCGGCACCGCCCTCGCCGCCGACGCCCGCCTCGACCCGACGTTCGCCCGGACGGGCAAGGTCACGATCGACCTCGGCGGCGCCGAGCGGGCCTAGGCGCTCCTGCTGCAGCCGGACGGGAGGATCCTCGTCTCCGGCGCATCGGGCGTCGGCACGAGCCCAGCCTTCGTCGAGCGGCTGAACGGCGACGGTTCCCCGTCGACACGACGTTCCACGGCGACGGGCGGCTCGTGCTCGACGCGACCGGCGTCGACCAGGTGCCGGCGCTCGCGATCCAGGCCGACGGGAAGCTGCTCGTCGTGTGGCAGACGCTGACGACGGCGGGGGAGACCGTCACGTACCACGTGCGGCTGCTCCGGCTGAACGCCGACGGCACACCTGACACGAGCTTCGCGAGCGGCGGCACGGCGGAGATCTTCACCGGTGGCGCGCCCGGCCTGCAGGGCGGCGGCCCCGCCGGCGCGCAGGGCATCGCGGTTTTGCCAGACGGGCGGATCGTCGTGCTGCTGGCGACGCAGATCTACGGCCTCGGGCCCGACGGATCGGCGGAATGGAGCTCCGGCCTGACGTTTCCCGCCTGACGGCGGAGGGGCACGCGGTCGCCGCGGCGCCAGGGGGGCGCATCCTCGTCGCCGGCTCGTTCGGCGACGCCGGGACCAGCAACGCCATCGTCGAGGCGTTCTTCACCGGCGGATCCTTCGACACCACGTTCGGCCCGCCCGTCGGCGGTGGGCTCGGCAAGGGCACGGCGGTGGGCCTCGCTGCGCTCCTGCCGCTCCCCGGCGGCGTACACGGTCGGCCGCGGTACGCACACCTTCCGCGTCCGCGCCGTGAGCAGCGGCCTGAACGGCCCCGCCGCGACGTTCCGATTCAGCGTCGTCGCGCCCCGCTGACGGCTCAGGGGGCTTTGACGGCACACAGTCTGTGCCCGTGCGGTGTACCGTCAAAGCCCCCTACACTCAGCGCCGTGCCCGCCCTGGTCGACACCTCCATCCGGCTCCTCAGCCAGGAGCCGCTCGCCGGGCGCCTGCCGACCGCCGAGCTGCTCGGCCTCGCCGAGATTCTCGACGGCGCCGGGTTCGCGTACCTCGAGGTCTCCGGCGGCGGCGTGTTCGACAGCGCCGTGCGGCGCGGTGTCGAGAGCCCGTGGGAGCGCATCCGCGCGCTCGACGCCCGCACGACGACGCCGCTCGCGCTCGCGCTGCGCGGCCGCTTCCTCGTCGGCTCGCGCCCGCTCGGCGTCGAGTTCGTGCGCCGCTTCGTCGCCTCGGCGGCCGAGAGCGGAATCGAGGTCTTCCGCCTCCACGACCCCCTGAACGACGTCTCGAACCTGCGCGAGGCGGGGGAGGCGATCACGAGCCTCGACTGCGAGTTCGACGCGGGCCTGATCTACAGCCACGGCACGGCCCAGGACTCGCTCGTCGAGGCCGGCCGCCGGCTGCCCGACCTCGGCGCCGCCCGCGTGCTCGTCCACGACCCGTCGGGCGCGCTCGAGCCGCACCGGGTGCACGAGCTGATCGGCTCGATCCAGGAGGCGAGCGGCCTGCCCGTCGGCCTCTACTGCCAGGGCGCCGCCGGCAACGCGCTCGTCGCCGCGCTCGAGGCCGCCCGCGCCGGCGCCGACCGCATTGCCACCGCGGTGTTCCCGGTCGCGCTGACCGTCCACCGGGTCTCCGGCGAGTCGCTCGCAGAGGCGCTCAGCGGTCTCGGCATCGAGACCGGCATCGACGTGGACGCGCTCTGGCGCGCCTCCGACCTCGTCGACGAGTTCATCGGCGACCAGCCGGTGACGCCGCTTGCGCCGCGCATCTCCGTCCGCGCCGCCCGGCACCGGCTGCCGGCTGGTCTCGTCGCCGCGCTCGACACGCACCTGCGCGCGCACGCTGCCGAGGACCGCATCGACGACGTGCTCGCCGAGCTGGAACGCATTCGCGTCGAGGCCGGCTCGCCGCCGCTCGCCGCGCCGATCGGCCAGGTGCTCGCCTCGCAGGCGCTCCTGCACGTCCTCTCGGCGGAGCGCTACGCGACCGTCGTGGACGAGTTCCGCGACCTGATGGAGGGCAAGTTCGGGACGCCGCCGGCGCCGTTCGACCCGGACATCCAGCGGGCCGTCGCGCTCACCGCCGACGACGAGCCCGAGGAGGAGCTCGATTTCGACGAGCTGCGCGAGGACTCCGTGGGGCTGGCGTCCAGCGAGGAGGAGCTGATCCTGCTGGCCATGTTCGGCGAGGAGGCCGAGCCGCTCCTGCGGGCGATCCGCGCCCGCGCGACCGGCGAGGAGACGATGCTCGGCGGGGCCGTCGACCAGTCGCGCGCCCAGCGGATCCAGGATCTCGTCCGCGTCGTCCAGGAGTCGGGCGTCGCGGAGATCACGGTCGAGGAGGGTGACCTGAGGGTGACCGTGCGCCGGACGGAGGACCGCCCGGCGCTCGTCGCCGCGCCCACGCACATCGGCGTCGCCGAGCCCGTGCCCTCCGCGAACCCGGCGCCGGACGCCGCCTCGAACGGCTTCCTGCGTGTGGAGTCGCCGATGGTCGGCACCTTCTACCGCGCGCCCGAGCCCGGTGCCGCTTCGTTCGTGGAGGAGGGCGACGTCGTCTCGCCGGGCCAGACCCTGTGCATCCTCGAGGCGATGAAGCTGATGAACCACGTGAAGGCCGACGCGGCGGGGACCGTGCGCACGATCGCGGTCGGCAACGGCGAGCCCGTCGAGTTCGGCCAGCTCCTCTTCGAGATCGAGCCGGCGCCGGTCGCGGCCCCGCTCGACGCGGTTTGACCTTCAACCGGGTGCTCGTCGCGAACCGCGGCGAGGTGGCGGTGCGCGTGATCCGGGCGCTGCACGAGGCCGGCGCCGAGGCGGTCGCCATCTACTCGACGGCGGACGAGGACTCGCTGCACGTCCGCATGGCAGACCGCGCCGTGCGCATCGGCCCGCCCGCGGCCGCCGGCAGCTACCTGAACATCCCGTCGGTCATCGCCGCCGGCGTGACGACCGGGTGCGAGGCCGTGCACCCGGGCTGGGGCTTCCTGGCCGAGAACCCCGCCTTCGCCGAGGCGTGCGCCGACAACGACCTGGTCTTCGTCGGCCCGCTCCCGGACACGATGGCGCGCATGGGCGACAAGGTCCGCGCGAAGCAGGAGATGCGCGCCGCCAACGTCCCGCTCGTTCCCGGCAGCGAGGGCCCGGTGGACGCGGACGAGGCCAGACAGGTCGCAGGGGAGGTGGGCTACCCGGTGCTGCTCAAGGCCGTCGCCGGCGGGGGCGGGCGCGGCATGCGCCGCGTCGACAGCCCCGACCGGATCGCGGAGGCATACGCGCTCGCCTCGGGCGAGGCCGAGGCCGCGTTCTCGGACGGCTCCATCTACGTCGAGAAGGTCGTCGCGCCCGCGCGCCACGTCGAGATCCAGGTGCTCGGCGACTCCCACGGCGGCGTGCTCACGCTCGGCGAGCGCGAGTGCTCGATCCAGCGGCGCCACCAGAAGCTGATCGAGGAGTCGCCGTCGGTGGCGCTCACGCCCGAGGGCCGCGAGGAGATGGAGGCGGCCGCCGAGCGCGCCTGCCAGCGGCTCGGCTACCGCAACGCCGGCACGTTCGAGTTCCTGCTCGCGCCCGACGGCGCGTTCTACTTCATCGAGCTGAACGCCCGGCTCCAGGTCGAGCACCCGGTCACCGAGCTGATCACGGGCATCGACCTCGTGCGCGAGCAGCTCCGCGTCGCGGCCGGCGAGCCGCTCAGCCACACCGGCCGTGCGCCGCGCCGGGGCCACGCAATCGAGGTGCGCGTCAACGCCGAGGACCCGGCGCGCGACTTCATGCCGTCACCCGGCCGCGTCGACCGCTTCCGCGTGCCGCTCGGCCCGGGCGTCCGGGTCGACACGCACATCGAGGAGGGCGCGTCGGTACCGCCCTACTACGACTCGCTGCTGGCCAAGGTGATCGTCTGGGACGTCGACCGGCCGAGCGCGATCGCCCGCTCGCTGCGCGCGCTCGGCGAGCTCGAGGTGCGGGGCGTGGCGACGACCGCCGGCGTGGCCGCCGACGTCATGCGCACGGAGGAGTTCGCGGAGGGCCGCTACTCGACATCGTTCCTCGAGGAGGCGGCCGGGCGGCTCCCGGCCCTCGCCCTTGAGTAGCCGCCGCCAGGCCCGGCGCACCGCCCTCGTCCTGCTCTACCAGTGGGACCTGACCGGGCAGCCGCTCGGCTCGCTCTACCTCGGCGACATCGACCCCTTCGCGCTCGAGCTGGCGCGGCCCGTGGTCGAGAACGCGCCGGCGCTCGACGCCCGCATCACCTCGTCGGCGAAGGATTGGACGGCCGACCGCCTGGGCGCCGTCGAGCGCAACGTCCTGCGTCTCGCCGTGCAGGAGCTCGACACCGGTGAAGCGCCGCATGAGGTGGTGATCGCCGAGGCCGTCGCCCTTGCGAAGCGCTACGCGAGCCCCGATGCGGCCCGCCTCGTGAACGGCATCCTCGGCAGAATCGCGGAACTGTCGCCGAGATTCCAATGAGCGAAGCTGAAGACGCCCTTACGCGTGCCGAGGAGCTGCTTGCGCAGCTGGAGACGGTGCGCGCGCAGCTCGAGGCGACCGAGGACCCGGAGGCGGCGATCGACATGCTCAGCGAGCTGAGCCGGATCGCGAAAGAGGTCGACTCCGAGCTCAACCGCGCCAAGCGGGCGGCGGATGCGGACGCCTGACGAGCTCCGCGAGCTCGTCGAGGCCTACCTCCGCCGGCCCGAGCACTGGCAGACCGACGGCGCAGACGGCCTGGGCGAGGCGCTCCGCTACCCGGTCGACGGGGGCGGCAAGCGGCTGCGGCCGGTGCTCTGCCTGGCCGTCGGCGAGGCGGTTGGCCTCGACGCGGAGCGGCTCCTTCCGGCGGCCGCCGCCCTGGAGCTCATCCACACCTTCTCGCTCGTCCACGACGACCTGCCCGCGCTCGACGACGACGACGAGCGCCGCGGCCGGCCGAGTGCGCACGTCCGCTACGGCGAGGCGGTCGCGATCCTGGCCGGCGACGCGCTCCTGACCAAGGCGTTCGCGCTCGCGGCGACCTACGACGGGCCGGGGCCGGCGGCCGTCCTCGCCGACGCGACGCTCGGGATGATCGAGGGCCAGTACCTCGACATCACGGCGGCCGACGTCGAGGTGCTCGAGCTGCACCGGCTCAAGACCGCGCAGCTCTTCGCCGCCGCCGTGCGGCTGCCGCTCGCGCTCGCCGAGCGCGCGGACGCGGAGGACTGGACGGCGTTCGGCGAGGCCTTCGGCCGCCTCTTCCAGCTCGCCGACGATCTCTCGGACGGCGACGGCGCGGTCGAGCGCTACGGCGCCCCGCGCGTGCACGAGCTTGCATCCGACCAGACCGCGCTCGCCCGCGGCGCGCTCAGCCGCGTGGACGCGGACACGCGCGTGGTCGGTGCCCTGCTCGACGGCCTCGCTGCGCGCGCCGAATGAGCCGAATCTGCGCCGTGCCCTCCGTCCGCGCCGACCGCGCGCCTACCCTCTACCGGATGAAGAAGCGCCTCGACGTCCTGCTCGTGGAGCGCGGCCTGGCCGCGTCCCGGTCGCAGGCGCAGGCGCTCGTCATGGCCGGCCGCGTGCCCGGCCACGCGAAGGCAGGCGAGCAGGTCGACGAGGACGCCGACGTCGTCGTCGAGGCCCCGCCGCGCTTCGTCTCCCGGGCGGGCGAGAAGCTCGAGCACGCCCTCGAGCGTCTCGACCTCGACGTCCGCGGCCTCGACTGCCTCGACGTCGGCGCCTCGACCGGCGGCTTCACGGACTGCCTGCTCCAGCGCGGCGCCGCGCGCGTGATCGCGCTTGACGTCGGCCACGGCCAGCTCGACCAGAGGCTGCGCGACGACGCGCGCGTGACGGTGCTCGAGCGCACGAACGCCCGCTTCGTCGAGGAGCTGCCGTTCCCGCCCGAGCTGATCACCTGCGACGTCTCCTTCATCAGCGTCCGCACCGCGCTGCCGCCCGTCCTGCGGCTCTCGAAGCCGGGCTGGCAGGCCCTCGTCATGGTCAAGCCGCAGTTCGAGGCCGGCCGCGGCGACGTCGGCCGCGGCGGCGTGGTCAGGGACGTCGGGACGCGCCGCCGCGTCGTGCGCGAGGTGGCCGAGGCCGCCCTCGGGTGGGGCGCCGAGCCGCGCGGCGTGGCCGACTCCGGCCTGCCCGGCCCGAAGGGCAACCGCGAGACCTTCCTCTACCTCGTCCAGACCGAGCATCCCGGGCTCCCCGATGACCTCGACGACCGGATCGACGCCGAAGTCCGCTGACGCCGTCCGGCGGGCCGCCGTGTTCCTGCACGGCAGGCGCGACCTGGTGGCGACCGCGTACGACCGTCTGCGCGAGATCGCCCGCCGCGCCGGCGTCGAGCTCGTCGAGGACGGCGAGCAGACCGACCTGGCCGTTGTTCTGGGCGGGGACGGCACGATGATCCGCGCCCTGACGCGGTACCTCGGCACCGACGTGCCGGTGCTCGGCGTCAACTTCGGGCGCGTCGGCTTCCTGACCTCGATTCCCGCGGCCGAGCTCGACGAAGGGCTCGAGCGCGCGTTCGCGGGCGACTTCCAGGTCGCCGACCTGCCGACGCTCGACGTGCGGGTCGACGGCGAGGCACACGTGGCGGTCAACGACGTCGTCGTCCACGCCACGTCGCTCGGCCGCATGGTCGAGCTGAACTGGGAGGTTGGCGGCGAGGACTTCGGGACGCTCCCCTGCGACGGCATCGTCTGCTCGGCCCCGTCCGGCTCGACCGCCTACAACCTGTCGAACGGCGGCCCGGTGCTCGCCTGGGGCCTCGACGCGATGGCGATCACGTTCATCGCGCCGCACTCGCTCCGAGTCCGGCCGCTCGTCATCGGGCGAAACGCCGAGATCGTCATCCGCAACTACACGGCGGACGTGCTCGCGTCGGTGCTGGTCGACGGCCACACGACCGCGGAGATCGGCGGCGGCCCCGAGGTGCACGTCAGGCTCGGCGAGCAGCGCAGCCGGCTCGCGATGTTGCCGGAGTCGGTCTTCTTCCGCCGCTACCGCGAGAGCTTTGCTTCGTAGCCTGCGCATCGAGAACCTCGTGCTCATCCGCGAGGCCGAGCTCGAGCTCGGCCCGGGGCTGAACGCGATCACCGGGGAGACGGGCGCCGGCAAGACGATCCTCGCCCAGGCGCTCGGCATGCTGCTCGGCGCCCGCGCCGATGCATCGGTGATCGGGCCGGCCGGGGCGGAGGCGTACGTCGAGGCCGAGCTCGACCTGCCCTCCGACGACGAGGCGCTGGGCGAGCTCGCCGAGCTCAAGCCCGAGGGCGAGGAGACGCTCGTGCTCGCCCGCCGCGTCTTCGCCGACGGGCGCACACGTGCCTACGCCTGGGGCCGCAGCGTGGCCCGTGAGGACGTGGCCGCGGCGGCCGAGCGGCTGATCGCCATGTCCGGCCAGTTCGAGCAGCGGCGGCTCTCGCGACCGGCGTTCCAGCTCGCCGTGCTCGACGCCTTCGCCGGCGCCGACAGGTCGGAGACGCGTGCCGCCTGGCGCAAGCTCGCGGCCGCCCGCGAGCGGCTGGCCGAGGCCGAGCGCGACGCGGGGCGATCCGAGGAGCGGCTCGCGGAGCTGCGTGCGCTCGTCGAGGACGCGGGCGACTTCAGGCCGGGCGAGGAGGACGAGCTGCGCGCCGAGCGCGAGCGCGTCCGGCACGTCGCCGAGCTCGGCGAGGGAGCGTCGACGGCGGCGGCCGCACTGTCGCCGGACGACGGCGAGGGCGCGACCGAGCTCGTCGCGCACGCCGAGGGCGCGTTGCTGCCGCTCGGCGCGATCGCGCCGGAGCTCGCCCGCATCGCCGAGGAGCTCCGCGACGCCGCTGTGCGGCTGCGCGAGGCGAGCGCCGACCTGCGCGGGTTCGTCGCCTCGCTGGACGCCGACCCCGGCCGCCTCCAGGAGGTCGAGGAGCGGCTCGACGCGATGGCGACCGCGCGGCGGCGCTTCGGCGCGGCCTCGTACGACGAGCTGCTCGAGCGCCTCGAGGAGGCCCGTGCGGAGCTGGACGCGCGCGACGCCGGCCTCGACCCGGTCGACGTGGCGCAGCGCGCGGCCGATGCGGCCGAGGAGCGCTGGCAGAAGGCCGCCGGCGCGCTGCACAAGCGGCGCGTCAAGGCCGCCGGCCCGTTCGCGGAGGCAGTCTCCGAGCGGCTGGCGTCGCTCGGCCTCGGTGCCGGCGAGTTCGCGGCAGAGCTCGGTGACGCCGAACCCGGAGCGACGGGCCGCGACGCGGTCTCGTTCCTCGTCCGCCCGAACCCCGGCATGCCGCTCGCGCCGGCAGCGCAGACCGCGTCAGGCGGGGAGCTCTCGCGCATCGCGCTGGCGATCGCGGCAGTGGCCGGCGGGGACACGATGGTCTTCGACGAGATCGACGCCGGCATCGGCGGGCAGACGGCGCATGCGGTCGCGGCGCTGCTCGAGGAGCTCGCCGGCTCGGCGCAGGTGGTCACGATCACGCACCTCCCGCAGATCGCGAGCCGGGCGCAGCGGCACTTCAGCGTCGAGAAGGTGCCGGGCGACCCGACGCACACGCGCATCGAGCAGCTCGACGATGTTGCACGAAGCGCGGAGCTGGAACGTATGCTCGGCGGCCGAGAGTTCGTAGCGGCCGTCGTAGCCGATGACCATTAACGCCCGACTGGAATCGATCCTCGCACTGCCGCGCACCACGCGGTCGTTCGTCGAGTACTCGGGCACGGCGCGGCTCGACCGGCGCACCAAGCAGCTCGTCCGGCGACTCGAGGCCGGCGACATCGCGATCATCGACCATGCCGACGTCGACCGCGTCTCGGCCGAGGAGCTCGCCGAGTCCGGCGTGCGGATCGTCGTCAACGTGGCGCCGTCGCAGACGGGGCGCTACCCGAACCCCGGCCCGCTGCAGCTCGTCCAGGCGGGCGTCTGCCTGATCGACGCGCCCGGCGCCGACCTGTTCGACACAGTCGCGGAGGGCAGCCGGATCACCGTCCGCGGCGGCAACGTCTATCGCGGCAGCGTGCAGGTGGCGAGCGGCAGCGTGCTCACGGAGGTTGAGCTGACCGAGGCGCTCGCCGACCAGCGCACGCGCGTCACCGAGGCGCTCGCGGCGTTCGCCGACAACACGATGCGCTACCTGCGCGACGAGGGCCGGCTGCTCGCCGAGGGCATCCAGTTTCCGCAGCTCGACACCCGCTTCCGCGACCGGCACGCGCTCGTCGTCGCACGCGGACCGGGCCACAAGCGCGACCTGCGCATCGTCAAGCCGTACGTGCGCGACTTCCGGCCGGTGCTCGTCGGCGTCGACGGCGGCGCGGATGCGCTCATCGACGCCGGCTACAAGCCGGACGTGATCGTCGGCGACATGGACTCGGTCTCCGACCGGGCGCTCCGCTCGGGCGCCGAGATCGTCGTGCACGCCTACGAGGACGGCGTCGCGCCGGGCGCGCCGCGCGCGCAGGCGCTGGGCGTCCCGTTCCATCTCGTGCCGGCGCCGGGCGTGAGCGAGGACGTCGCCATGCTGCTCGCCTACGAGAAGGGCGCCGAGCTGATCGTCGCCGTGGGCACGCACTTCAACCTGACCGAGTTCCTGGAGCGGAACCGGTCGGGGATGTCGTCGACGTTCCTGACGCGCCTGCGGGTGGGGGAGATCCTCGTCGACGCGAAGGGCGTCTCCCGGCTGCAAAGCCGGCGCGTCGGCGTGTGGCCGCTGGTGGTGATCGCCCTCGCCGGACTGGCCGCGATCCTCGTGGCGATCCTCGTCTCGCCGGCGATCCGCGACGTGCTCGACCTCGTGGGCACCCGGCTGCGCGACGCGCTCGGCATCGGCTGACCAAGCCGCCGCTCTTAACAGGGACTGTCCCTGTTAAGGAGCCGCAGCTTGGGTACGCGAACCTGCGTAACATCTACGTCGCGGTGCCTGGCACTCAGGATGCCGTCGCAGGCCTGAACCAACCCTTCTGCGACACTCCGCGCGCGCAATGTTCGACTTCCGGTACCACGTCGCGTCGCTCGTCGCGGTCTTCCTCGCGCTCGTCATCGGCATCCTCGTCGGCGTCGGGATCGCCGACCGCGGCGTCCGCGAGGACGCGCTGCGGCGCGACCTCGCCAACGCGCGCAGCCAGCTCGACCAGGCGCAGGGCAAGTCGGCCTTCCTCGAGCGCCAGCAGAAGGCGACCCAGGACTTCGTCGACTCCAGCTACCCGGCGCTCATGGCGCACCGCCTCGACGGCAAGCGCATCGCGCTCGTCTTCGTCGGCTCGGTCGACGACGACGTGCGCTCGAGCGTCCAGAAGGCGGTCGGCGACGCCGGCGGCAAGGTCGCCTTCATGCGCGCGCTGAAGCTGCCGGTCGACCGCAAGACGATGCAGTCCGCGCTCGCGCGCCGCCGCCAGCTGATCGCCAGCTACGCCGGCGACGACGGGCTCGGGAAGCTCGGCCAGGGCCTCGCGCAGGAGCTCGTCTCGGGCGGCGACACGCCGCTCTGGAACGCCGTCGGCACGAAGCTGATCGAGGAGCAGACCGGCAAGTTCGGGAAGGCCGACGGCGTCGTCGTCACCCGCACGGTCGGCCCGCAGCGCGGCCCGACCGGCCGCTTCCTGAAAGGCCTCTACGCCGGTCTCGGCACGGCAAGCGTCCCGGCCGTGGGCGTCGAGAGCTCGGACGCGTCGACGACCGCCGTCGCCGTCCTGCGCAACGCCGGCCTCTCGACGGTCGACGACCTCGAGCAGCCGACCGGCCGCCTCGCGCTCGCGCTGCTCCTGGAGGGCGGTCCGGGCGGGCGCTACGGCCTCCGCGCGGAGGACGACGCCCTGATGCCGCCGATCGACCCCGTTGGCTGACGCCGTCCTCGTCGCCGCGCGCGACGAGGAGGAGCGCATCGGCGCGACGGTCGCCGCGCTGCGCGAGCAGTTTCCGGAAGCGGAGATCCTCGTCGCCGACGACGGCTCACGCGACGCGACCGCGGCGCGCGCGGAGGAGGCGGGGGCGCGGGTCGTGCGCCTGCCGCGGCGCGGCAAGGGCCAGGCGCTCACCGCGGCCGAGCGCGAGGCGCCGCCGGGGCGGCTGCTCCTTGCCGACGCCGACCTGACCGGCGACCTGCGGCCGCTCGACGAGGCCGACGCCGACCTGGCCGTCGCCGCGTTCGCCGAGCGGCAGGGCGGCGGCTTCGGCATCGCCAAGCGCACGGCCCGCGTGCTGATCAAGGCGCTGTCGGGCATCGACGCGCGCGAGCCGCTCTCGGGCCAGCGCGCGCTTTCGCCCGCCGCGCGCCGCGCCGTCTTCCCGCTTGCCGCCGGCTTCGGCTGCGAGGTGCGCTCGACGATCGACGCCGCCCGCGCCGGGCTGCGCATCGAGGAGGTCGAGCTGCCGCTCGGCCACCGCGCCACCGGCCGCGACCTGCGCGGCTTCGCGCACCGCGCACACCAGCTCGTCGACGCGCTGCTCGCCGCCGGGCCGACCGCCGTCAACCACCGCGGCCTGCGCCTGCCGGTCGTCGGCTGGCTCGCCGGCCTGCGCCGCGACGTGTGGCTCGTGGCCGCGATCGGCCTCGCCGACGACGTCTGGAGCGGCCCCGAGCGCGGCTTCCGCGGGCACCTCGGCCAGCGGCCGCACGACGGGCGTGCTCAAGCTCGTCGGCATCCCCGCGGTCGCCTTCGCGCGCACGCGCTCGCTCTCCGGGACGCTGCTCGTCGCGCTCTCGGCCAACGCGCTCAACCAGCTCGACACGAAGCCCGGCCGCGCGCTCAAGGCGTACCTCGTGGCCGCGAGCGCGGTCGGCGCGCCGCGCCGCGTGGCCGTCTGCCTGCTTCCCTACGATCTCCGCGAGATGGGGATGCTGGGGGACGCGGGGGCGAACGCGCTGGGCGCGCTGCTAGGCTTGAGTTCCGTGAGTCGTCTCACGGCACGAGGCCGCTGGATCGCCATTGGCGCCCTCGCAGGCCTGACCCTTCTCGGTGAGCAGCGCTCCCTCGGAGCGATCGTCGAGCGCACGCCGGTGCTCCGCGAGCTCGACGCGCTGGGACGCGCGTGAGCCCGCGCCCGACCAAGTACGTCTTCGTCACCGGTGGCGTCGTCTCGGCTCTCGGCAAGGGCATCGTCGCCGCGTCGCTCGGCCGGCTGCTGAAGACGCGCGGCCTGCGCGTGCAGGCGCAGAAGTTCGACCCGTACCTCAACGTCGACCCGGGCACGATGAGCCCGTTCCAGCACGGCGAGGTCTTCGTCACCGAGGACGGCGCCGAGACCGACCTCGACATCGGCCACTACGAGCGCTTCATCGACGAGAACCTGTCGCGGAACGCGAGCCACACCGCCGGCGCCATCTGGAGCGCGGTGCTGCGCCGCGAGCGCAAGGGCGAGTACCTGGGCGCCACCGTCCAGGTGATCCCGCACATCACGAACGAGATCAAGCACCGCATCAAGCGCGCCGCCGAGGCGTCGCCCGCGGACGTCGTCATCAGCGAGATCGGCGGCACCGTCGGCGACATCGAGTCGCAGCCGTTCCTGGAGGCGATCCGCCAGTTCCGGCGCGAGGTCGGCCCCGAGAACGTGCTCTACCTGCACTGCACGCTGGTGCCGTTCATCGGCGCGGCCGGCGAGCTGAAGACGAAGCCGACGCAGCACTCGGTCAACGAGCTGCGCCGCATCGGTATCCACCCCGACATCGTCGTCTGCCGCTCGACCGACGAGCTCACCGCACGACATCCGCGACAAGATCGCGCTCTTCGCCGACGTCGACGCGCGCGCCGTGATCTCCTGCCGCGACGTCCCGGACGTCTACCTCGTCCCGTCGCTGCTGCAGGAAGAGGGCCTGGACGAGCTCGTCTGCCAGGAGCTCGGGCTCGACACGCCGCCGGCCGAGCTCGGCGAGTGGCTGCAGATCACCGAGCGCATCGGCGAGCGCCTCGACGAGATCGAGATCGCGCTCGTCGGCAAGTACGTGAAGCTCCACGACGCGTACCTGTCGGTGCACGAGGCGCTGAAGCACGCGGGCGTCCACCACGGCTGCCACGTTCGCGTGCGCTGGGTCGACGCCGAGCACATGTCGTACGAGGAGGCGGTCGAGACGCTCGAGGGCGTCGACGGCGTGCTCGTTCCCGGCGGGTTCGGGTCGCGCGGCTGGGAGGGCAAGATCCTCGCCTGCCGCGTCGCGCGCGAGCACGGCATCCCGTACCTCGGCATCTGCCTGGGCATGCACGTCGCCGTGTCCGAGTTCGCGCGGCACGTGGCCGGGCTCGAGGGCGCCAACTCGACCGAGATGGACCCGGAGACGCCGTACCCGGTGATCGACCTGCTGCCCGAGCAGAAGGAGATCGAGGATCTCGGCGGCACCATGCGCCTCGGCGCGCAGGCGGTCGAGCTCGCGGACGGCACGCGCGCGCAGGAGGCGTACGGCGAGGGCGTCGTGCACGAGCGCCACCGGCACCGCTACGAGGTCAACAACCACCTCCGGCGCCGGCTCGAGGAGCTCGGCCTGGTCGTCTCGGGCACGTACCAGGAGGGTCGCCTGGTCGAGATCATCGAGCTGCCCGACCACCCGTGGTTCGTGGCCAGCCAGTTCCACCCGGAGTTCAAGAGCCGCCCGACCCGGCCGGCGCCGCTCTTCCGCGACTTCGTCGGCGCAGGGCTCGAGCGCGCTCAGATGCGCACGCGGGCCGCGGCGAGCACCGCGCTCAGGTAGCGGCGCACCTGCGCGTGGCTCGCCGGCCCTGCCGGCAGCTCGGCCGCGAAGGCCGTGGTGCCCGGCAGCACGCGGTTCTGCCACGTCACTGCGCTGCCGCCGAGGGGCGGGAGCGGGTGGTACGGGAGGCCCGACACGCGGGCGAACGCGCGCTCGACGTGACGGTCGCCGCCGGACGCCCAGACGAGATTCAGGTGCTGGTGGAACCAGATGGTCACATGCGGCCGGACCCGGAGGATCAGCGACCGTGCGATGCGCGCCTCGCGCTCCGAGAACGGCCGCGGCCCCGACTCGTACACGCCCGTGCGCGGCCGCCACGCGACCCCGAAGTTGCGGTTCAGGTCGACGCCGTGCTGGTTGCCGCGCGTGCCCGCGGCGACGCCGTCCGGGTTCAGATCCGGCACGATCCACAGGTTGAGGTCCCGGGGCCGGGCGCGCTCGAGCGCCCGCGCGACGGCGATCCCGGCCGCCTCGTTGCCGTGGATGCATCCGACGACGAGCACCGGCGTCCCGTGCGGATTGCCGACCTGCACGACGCGGATCGGGCGCCCGTCCCACGACCGTCCAAGCAGGACAGTCCTGGCCTGGGCCGGCGCGGCGAGCACGAGCGCGAGCAGCGCGGCGGCTCCGGCGGCGCGTCCCATTGCGTCATACGATGCCGCCGTGCCTGAAAACGGCCTGACCGAGGTCGCAGAGCTCTTCGTCGAGCTCGCCGCCATGCCGAGCCCCTCGGGGCAGGAGCGGGTCGTGGCCGACGCGGTCACGCGCTACCTCCGCGATCTCGCGCTCGACGTCGACGAGGACGACGCCGGCGCTCGCGTGGGCTCGACGATGGGGAACCTCTACACGCGCATCGAGCCGACCGCGCAGAACGGCGGCACGCCGATCTTCCTCTGCGCGCACCTCGACACCGTGCCGCCGGACGGCCCGATCGAGCCGGTCGTGGACGACGAGGGCGTGATCCGCAACGCGCGGCAGACGATCCTCGGCGCCGACGACAAGTCGGCGGTCGCGGTCATGCTCGAGTCGGTGCGGCGGATCCTCGCCGAGGGGCGGCCGCACGCCGGCATCGAGCTCGTCTTCACGCCGAAGGAGGAGACGGGGCTCGAGGGCGCGGGCGCGTTCGACGAGACGCCGGCTCGTCTCCCGGGTCGGGTACGTGTTCGACCAGGCCTCGCCGATCGGCGACGTCATCCTCGGCGCGCCGCACCAGGCGTCGATCGAGGCGATCTTCCGCGGCAAGGCGGCGCACGCCGGCATGGCGCCCGAGGAGGGCCGCTCGGCGATCGCGGCCGCGGCGCGCGCGATCGCCGACCTGCGGCTCGGCCGGCTCGACGAGATCACGACCGCGAGCGTCGGGCTGATTCGCGGCGGCACCGCGAAGAACGTCGTGCCTGAGCTGTGCTCGTTCGACTGCGACGTGCGCTCGCACGACCACGACGCGCTCACCGACCTGCTCCGCGAGATGCTCGAGACGATGACCTTCGCCGCCTCGCTCTCGGACTGCGACATGGAGGCGCACGTCGAGGAGCACTTCACGGGCTACCGCTTCCGCCAGTCCGACACGCCCGTGCGCATCGCCGTCGAGGCGCTGCAGACGGTCGGCCGCGAGCCGAACTTCATGCTGACCGGCGGCGGCGCGGACGCCAACGTCTTCAACGACCGTGGCCTCGAGTGCCTGAACCTCGGGAACGGCATGGCCGCGATCCACTCGTCGGACGAGCACATCGCGGTCGCCGACCTCGACGCGATGGTCGACGTGACGCTCGCGCTGGTCGACGCCGCGCGCGGGTGATCGGCCTCAGGCGCGGTGCGGTCACGGCGATCGTCGAGCGCGCCGAGGGGCTCGTGCGGCTCGAGGTCGACGGCGAGCCGTGCATCGCCTATCCCCGTCTGAGTGGCCCGGTCGCGCTCGGCGACGAGGTGCTTGTCAACGTGCAGGCGCGCGAGCTCGGGCTCGGCTCGGGCGGCTTCGACGTGCTCGTCGCCAACCTGACGCGCGGTCTCGGCCTCCCGCCGGAGCCGGGCGCGCACGTCATGACGCTGCCGTACACGCCGGTGCAGGCGGCCGCGCGGTTCGCCGAGGAGACGGACGAGCTCGCCGAGGGCCTCGACGGCATGCCGGTCGTCCTCTGCACGGTGCACAGCCAGGTGGCGCCGGTCGCCGCGGGGCTGGCGGGCGCTCGGGTCGCGTACGTGCAGGTCGCGGGCGGCGCGCTGCCGGTGTCGCTCTCGGACACCGTGCGTGCGCTGAAGGCGCGCGGGCTCGTCGAGGTGGCCGTCGCCGCTGCGCCGTGCCTGGACGGCGACGTCCAGTGCGCGAGCGTCGCGGGCGCGCTGCTCTGGGCGGCGCGGCGCTACGAGGCGGTGATCGCGTCGGTCGGGCCGGGGCTCGTGGGCACGGGCAGCGCGTGGGGCCACGGCGCGCTGGCGCTCGCCGACGTGGCGAACGTGGCGCGGGCGCTCGGCGGCGAGCCGATCCTGGCGGTGCGCGTCTCCGACCGCGACGAGCCGCGAGCGCCACCGCGGCGTCTCGCACCATGCCCGCGCCGTGCTGGCGCTGTCGTCGCCGACCGTGCCCGAGGGCGGCGGCGAGGGCTGGGAGGAGGCCTGCGCCGGCCTGCCGCTCTCGCACATGGGCCGCGGCCCGGACGAGGAGCCGGCGTTCTTCGCGGCGGCGTTCGCGGCGGGCAAGCTGGCGCTCCGCCGCGTGCGCGGTTGAGGTTCCGACACTCTTAGGCGACTTTCGGTAGACGCGCAACCCCTCGATCGGGGGGTTCGGCCGTCGCGGGAGGCGCCGATGCGTAAGGTGCAGCAGCCGCATCACCGCCCCCCATGAACAACACGCCCCATTTTGATTGGACTCAGGGACCGCGCTGGACGGTTGGCCAGCCGGGACCTCGGCGACCCGCTCCCATTGGTGGGCGTCGTTGGCTCGTGGTCGGCCTGGTCAGTGTCGCTGCGGCAATGCTCTCGGTTCTGGCGTTCGCCGGCGTCTCCGCAAAGGGCGCGACGCTGTACCCCTGTGCCGGGGCGCCGGCCGACGCGCCGCAGACGATGTACCCGGAGAAGCGGTACTACCTGGAGACCCAGGCGTGGTGGACGCCGATGCCCGGCCACACGATGGACGAGCCGTTCCAGGACCGCACCGGCCACATTCATGTCAGCACGTGCGTGCCGCTCTACCAGACGGTGTCCGGCGGAACGCTCCATCTCGACATGAAGTGGCAGGAGCACATGATGCAGGGCGTCAACGGCCAGGGAGCCCCGCTGCCCCTCAGCTTCATCGTCTACATCGAAGGCATCTTCGACGGGGTCAACCTCAGAAACCTCGGGCTCTGGCCGGGCAATGCGTGCACCACGATGCAGTGCCAGGGCTGGGTCAGCGTCGATTTCGACTACTCGAAGGCGCCGTCCGGCTGGGGCAACCTCAACACCTTCATCCAGGAGTTCTTCACGGACTGCCCGGCAGGGCACGCGAGTGCCGCCAGCTGCGGACGCTGAATCACTGGCCGGTGAACTTCGTGACGAGCAACCCGCCGGCCACGGGGCACGAGCGTGCTCGCGCCCGACGCGTACACCGGCGGGGAGTCTTGGTTCACCCAGGAAGACGGCGGGTCGGCGTACGCGCGCGCGTTCGTGCAGCGCCCCGAGATCTCGAAGCTCTGGAACATCGACACCGGGCAGCTCGTCCCGAAATCGGGTGTCTTCCACATCACGATCAGCGGCGAGAAGGACGGAAACCGCGCCTTGATCGACCCTGCGCTGCATGCGATGCCACCTGTTCTCGGCACGGTCGTCATGGACGAGCCGCCGGCGACCGGCGCACCGACCTACAAGAGCTACGACCTTGCCATCGACACGACCAAGCTGACCGACGGTGTGCACCGGCTGTTCTTCCAGAACATCTTCAAGCGGCCGTCGGGAGAGCAATCCGGCGTCATCGTGCTTCCGTTCCTCGTCGCGAATGCGGCTCCGCCGCCTCCTACGACCTCGACGACGCCGACGACCACCACGATGCCGACGACCACCACGATGCCGACGACCACCACGATGCCGACGACCACCACGATGCCGACGACCACCACGATGCCGACGACCACCACGATGCCGACGACCACGACACGACGACCACGACCACCAACCCGAACCCGGGGTCAACGAGCACGTCGAACCGACGACGACGACGACGCCGCCGCCGCCCGGGCATGTCCACCACAAGCCCTGCAAGGCAGGGTGCCGCGCGCTCGCCCAAACCCGCGGGGCAACGCAGTCGGCAGTGGACGCGCTGAGCACGCAGCTTGCGCGCGAGCGCGTGACTAACGCGAAGCTCCGGCAGCAGATCGAACGCCTGCGAAAGGCGCTCAAGAAGCGCGCGCCCTGATTCACTCGCTGCGACGCCCGGTCTGACGCGTGAGCGCGCGATCAACGGCCGGCTTCGCCGTCGGCTCGATCGCCTTCGGAGAGCGGTCGAGAGGGCCACGCCGCCGCTGATACGGCGACCGTTACGCGCTCGACGTGTAGAGCGCGTCGTACGCTTTGACCATCCGGTCAAGCGTGTACTTCCCGCGGACGGCAGCGGCTCCACGCTCCCCGATGGCGGCTCGTAACTCGGGGTCGCCGCTGAGTTGTTCCAGCCTAGCGCCCAATTCGGCGGGGCTATCGACGACGAAGCCTGTGTCGCCGTTCAAGACGTGCTCCAGCATGCCACCGCCGTCGGTGAAGATCGCCGTCGGAATCCCGAGAGCCATCGCCTCGACGAGCGCATTGCCGAACGACTCTTCCGGCCCCGTCGGGAGGACGAACGCGTCCATCACCTGGAGGTAGTCGGCAACGTTCTCGCGCTTCCCGAGGAAGGAGACTCGATCACTGATACCAAGGTCGGCAGCCGCGACCTCGAGGCGCCGGCGGTCTGGCCCATCCCCGAGGACGTAGCAATGGACCCCGCGGTGCCCCATCGAAGCGACCGCCTGGAGCAGGAGGTCGACGCGCTTGATCGGGCGGAGGTTCGCCGTCGTGGCGACGCGGAAGCGCGAGCTGCTTTCTTCGAGCTCGGTCTCGATCTCCGCTCGCGTCCGCGCGGGACGGAGGAGGTCGAAGTCGATTCCGTTGTATGTCGTGGGGATCGCCGCCTCAGGGATCCGAAAGAGCCGGGCGGCGGCCCGGGCGGCGTGATGCGTGTTCGCCGAAAGCCCGCTGAAGGCCCGAAGCAGCGCTGCCGAGGTCCCGTAGCGCACCACTTGCTTCCAGCGGTACCGGAAGATGCCGCCCCGATGCGTGTAATACCGCCTCACGCCGACAGTCAGTGCGGCCGCCATTAGGGTCGGCTCGGCCGAGTGAAAATGGATGATGTCGTATTGCCGCATGAGCTCGCGCGCGCGGCGAGCAACCGTCGGGTCGAGCGCGCGCCGTTGGCGGATCTCGTGGATCGTCGCGCCCGTGCTTCTTAGATAGCCGCCGTAGAAGCCGACAACGTGTCCCACCGCGACGTCGGCTTCGAGGCCATGCCGCCGCTGCGCCGAGACGAGTTGGCAGACGGCGCGCTCCGTGCCGCCGACCTCGAGCGTCCAGACGATGTGAAGAATTCGTTGAGCAGTCGACATTCGGCGGCTGTCAGGCGCACAGACAACGGAGAGCGAGCGGCGTTTGACTCAGCATGAGTCCTTTCCCCAGGTTAGGCAACGATACCGCTTGGCGCAGGCTTTTGACGGCCGTCGCCAGCGCCCCGGCGCGGTCACGGTCAGTCCGAAAGTCCGACCTCTACCGAACCTGACGTCACTATGCTCCGTACGTGTCCCCGCTCGCGCCGAAGATCTGCGCCGTTGCGCGGCGAGCGGGCGTCGTCGCAGCCCTAAGGCGCGTCATCGCTCGCCGTCGCGTATCCATCCTGGTTTACCACGATCCTTCGGCCGACCGGTTCGAGAGCCACCTTCGCTACCTCTCGGCGCGGTACTCGTTCGTGAGCCTCGACCGCGTCGCCGACTCGTTCGAGAGCGGCTCGTGGAAGTCATTGCCGGATTATCCCCTTGCGATCACTTTCGACGACGGGTGGCGGGGCAATGCCCAGCTCGTCGAGATCTGTCAACGCTTTCGGTGTCCGATCACCGTATACGCGTGCAGCCAGATCGTCGACACGGCGCGGCACTACTGGTCGACCAGGATTCGGGATGTCGACCTGATGCGGCTGCCGAACGCCGATCGCATCCGGGTTCTCGTCGCAAACGGGATGGATCCCAGCCGGGATGTTGATGCGGACCGACAGGCGCTCACGCGTGACGAGGCGCAAGCGATGACCGGCATCGCCGACTTCGGCTCGCATACGCGATTCCACCCAGTGCTGCCGACCTGTACTGACGAGGAGGCCCGCGAGGAGATCGAGCTGTCGAAGGAAGAGGTCGAAGAGTTCTCCGGTCGGGGCTGCACTCACTTCGCCTATCCATACGGCGCCCATGGGACCCGCGAGCGTGAACTCGTTGTACGCGCTGGCTACCGGACTGCCCGCACGATCGAGCCGGGCTGGAACCATGCCGGAAGCGATCGGTTCGTCTTGCGCGCGTTCTCCCTACCAGACGACGCGTCCGTGAACCGTCTGGCGGCCGAGCTTGTCGGCGCGGCGTTCGTGTGGCGGTTGATGCCGGCGAGGCGGTGGGGTCAAAGCCGCCGGAACGCCAAACTGCTTTCAGTTCTCGGTGACGACTGACCCGACAGCGCCGTAAGCGCGGGCGGGTCGACCTCGTGATCCCGCGACACGCCGTCCCGAGCGCACGGCGGAAAACGCGCGGGCCGACGAGCCTCCGTTGCTCGGCCCGGAGGAACGGCGGCTCGTCGAGCAGCTTGCAGGGTAGGCTCCCACCGCTGTGAAGGTCGGGGTCGCCAGAGAGATCAAGCCCGACGAGTACCGCGTCGCACTGACCCCGGCGGGCGCGCTCGAGCTCGTCAAGCAGGGCCATGAGGTCCTGGTGGAGACGACCGCGGGCGTGGGCAGCGCCTTCTCGGACGAGGAATACACGTCGGTGGGCGCGCGGATCGTGAGCGTCGACGAGGTCTGGGAGGCACCCGACCTGCTGCTGAAGGTCAAGGAGCCGATCGAACCCGAGTACCGACGGCTGCGCGAAGGGCTCGTCCTCTTCACGTACCTCCACATCGCCGCGGACGAGGCGCTCACGCGGGCGCTCGTAGAGAGCGGCATCGCCGCGGTCGCGTACGAGACGGTCGAGACCGACGATCGCCGGCTGCCGCTGCTCGCGCCGATGAGCGAAGTCGCCGGCCGGCTGGCCGCGCAGGCAGGCGCCTACTTCCTGGAGAAGCCGCTCGGGGGCCGCGGGCTGCTGCTCGGCGGCGTAGCTGGTGTCGCGCCAGGCCGCTGCGTTGTCATCGGCGGCGGGATCGTCGGCTACAACGCCGCGGTCATCGCCATTGGCCTGGGCGCGCAGGTGACGATTCTGGAGCGCTCGATCGACCGCATGCGCCACCTCGAGGAGATCCTCTCCGGGCGTGTCTCGCTGGTCATGTCGTCGGCGCTGCAGATCCAGGAGTCCGTCACCGATGCGGACGTCGTCATCGGTGCCGTGCTGATCCCGGGGGCGCTGGCGCCGAAGCTGATCACCCGCGAGATGGTCGCCGGCATGAAGGAAGGCTCGGTGCTCGCCGACGTCGCGATCGACCAGGGCGGCTGCGCGGAGACGTCGAAGCCGACGACACACTCTGATCCCGTTTACGTGGTCGACGGCGTCACGCACTACTGCGTCGCAAATATGCCCGGCGCCGTGCCGATCACATCGACGAAGGCGCTCACGAATGCGACGCTGCCGTACGTCGAGGCGATCGCAAACCTTGGCCTGCGCGAGGCGATCTCGCGCGACCGGGCGCTCGCACGCGGCGTCAATGTGCTCGACGGCAAGATCACGTACTCGGCCGTTGCCGAGGCTCACGATCTCGAGTACACGCGGCTCGAGCACGCGCTGCCGCTCTTGCCGGTCTGAGCCGTCCGCTGGTTGCGCCGCGCCGCCGGCCAGTACGGTGTGTGAGTGATCGAGAGGAAACGCCGAATCCTGCTCCTCGTCGCCGGCGGAGCGGCAATCGTCGCGGTGCTCCTCGTGCTGGGCAGCGTGTACGCGAGCCGCAACGAGTCTTCCTCCGAGTCCGCTCCGGACGCGCCTCGGTTCTTCGCCAAGAGCGCGCCTAAGATCAACGCCGCGCACGCCCGCCAGCTGTACGCCGGCGTGCCACAGAACGGGATGCCCTTGGTGATCCGAACGCGCCGGTGACGCTTGTGGACTTCCCTACCTGCACCAGGGAGCCAAAAACAGCGGGTGGACGACGGATCGCAACCTCGAAGCAGCCGGCCACGCCGTGCGCGGTCTCGACGTGAAGCGTGCTCTAGCGGATCGCATGATCCCCGCGGTTACGCGACTGGTCGCCGAGATCGCTCGCTCGGCGAAGGCGCTCGGGATCAGCGTCACGCCCTCGTATGCCGTCGGTCTGACCGGCCAACGGCTCGTGGCGGTCGACCACCATCCCCACGACGCAGGCGGGATCCAGCCGGAGCTCGACGCCCTGATCAAGCAGGCCAACTCGTAGCGGAACGGTACGACGCCGGCAGGCGGCTATAGGCATGCTCACGCAATGACCGACGAAGCCTTCATTCGCGTGAGCCAAGGACGTGCGAGTGTCGACTGGCGGCAGAAGCCATCGACCTTGATCTCGAACTCGCTGCTTCTGGAAGCGATGCAGCGCTTCCTGTGTGATCGGTGGTCGTCCGACTCACCCGGTGACCACGTCCTTGATCTCGGCGCGGGGCTCGCCCCATACGCGCCGGTCTATCGGCCCTACTTCCATCACGCGACGACGGTGGACGTCCGTACTCTCCCCACGCGCAGGACCGCATCGATGTCTTCGCAAGCGCGGACGACCTTCCGTTTGATGACGAGACGTTCGACTGCGTGCCCTGCACCGAGGTTCTCGAGCCCTGCCCCGATCCTCTCGCCGTCCTTCTCGAGATCCCAACGGGTCCTTACGCCTGGCGGCGCGGCGTTCCTCACGACACCGTTTCTGGTGGGCGTGCACGAGGCGCCGCATGACTTCTACCGGTACACGCCGTTCGCCCTTCGCGACCTCGCTGCGAAGAGTGGGTTCGACGTTGTCTGGATCGACGAACGCGGCGACTACGGCGCCGTTGCGCTGAGCATGCTGCAGTACCCGCTCACGCTGTTCTGGAGCTTCACAGCGGCGCGTACGCGGCCCTCGGTCTACAGCGCAGCGAACCCGATCGTGCCTGCGGGACGATTCATCGGGGGCCGCAACCGGCTCATCGTCGCGCCGGTGGCGGGGTCAGGTCCTCGACCCGTCCAGCAGTGGAATCGCCAGGGGACGCCGCGGCGCCTTACGTGAACGACCTCGGCATACAGTCCAAGCGTCCGGCCGGGGCGGGCGGATTCGAGTCCATGGATCGTGAGCGACGCCTTCTGGGACAACGTCTCGCCGCTGTTCCGGTGAAGAAATGACTAGTGACTTCTTCCCCGCGATCGGGTCAGAATCCACGTGCGGGATTCCCCGCAAACGGAAACGGAACGGGGAAGGGGGATTTATGAACTTGCGGCGTCTACTCGCCGTCACTGCGGCTGCAGTCGTTGGCGTCTTCGTGCTCGCCGGGCAGGCATCGGCGGCGCTACCGAGCGTGACGCACTGCATCGCCACCGAGGGCACGACGACGATCAGCGTCCAGCCCGTGTCGGGCGGGCGGCTCGTGACGGGGACGTTTACCGTCACGTGTCCGACGACTGTCACGCTGGCCGCGTATTCGAAGACGGCCGGTGGGCTGACGTTCCCGCAGGTGCTCATCGCGAGCACGAGCCGGTTCTTGACCTCGGGCACGCACACGTTGACCTTGACCGTGCCGCACGTGCGGCCCCGAACAGTACGACGTGTTCGAAGATCTGACTCCGGCGCAACTGCCGGATCCGCTGATCCAGAGCACGCTTGAGTCGACGTACCAGCAATACGTGCGTCGGGGCGTCGTCGACAACCCGAGTGGCTGACTGCTCAGGGCGGAGGCGTCTTCACGATCGGCTTCTGGAAGAACCACGCGTCCTGCTCGGCGTCGTCCGGGGGCCAGGCCCTTCGTCCTCGATCAGACGCTCGGCACAGGGCCCGATCGTTTTCGGGACCTCTTGTGATCGACACGTGCCGACCGAGGCGGTCGCGATCCTCAACAAGTCACGCTCGCTGGCACGAAGATGGCCAGCGATCCAGGCTACAACCTTGCCGCAGAGTTGCTGGCGGCGGAGTTCGAACATCCGGTCGGGCGCGGTTCCAGGCGCGAACGTCCTGCAGGCTGATTCCGACTCGCTGTCGCTGCTGCAGGCCGTCGGCTTCAACGGAACGACAGCGACGACGATGTCGGCCGCGCAGGCGACCGCAGCGCCGAACTCACTGGCGTCGTTCCTCGACAACTACAACAACGGCGTGACACGTCTGCTGATCGGCAATCGCTGAGGGTCACGGCGCCGCACTACGGCGCCGTGGCCTTCGGGCCGTGATTAGCTCGGCGCCTCGGCCGTCTTCTTCTTGTCGCGCTGGGTCGGGCTGATCCTGATCACGAGGTACGTGACGCCTGCCGCCAGCGCGATCACGCCGACGACGAAGAGCGCGAGCCCGATCAGTCCAAGGAACGTCCCCACTGCCGGTTTAGAGTAGCGCCATGCCGCGCGCGTGCGTCATCGTGCTCGATGCGGTCGGCGCCGGCGAGCTGCCTGACGCGGCCGACTACGGGGACGAGGGTTCCGACACCCTCGGCAATGTCGCGCGCGCCGTTGGCGGCCTCGACCTGCCCAACATGGAGGCGCTCGGGCTCGGCAACGTCGAGCCGCTCGAGGGCTGCCCGCCGCAGCCGGGCGCGCCCGCGATCGCCGGCCGGCTGCTCGAGCGCTCGAAGGGGAAGGACACGACGAGCGGCCACTGGGAGCTGATGGGCATCGTCACGCCGACGGCGATGCCGACCTACCCGCACGGGTTCCCGCACGACGTGCTCGACCCGTTCTCGCATCGCACCGGGCGCGGTGTGCTCGGCAACGTGCCCGCCTCGGGGACGGAGATCATCCAGGAGCTCGGCGAGGAGCAGCAGCGGACGGGCAAGTGGATCGTCTACACGTCCGCGGACTCGGTCTTCCAGATCGCCGCGCACGAGGAGACGATCCCGCTCGAGGAGCTCTACGAGGGCTGTCGCATCGCCCGCGAGATCCTCACCGGCCCGCACGCGGTCGGCCGCGTGATCGCCCGCCCGTTCACCGGGACGCCGGGCCACTACGAGCGGACGCCGAACCGCCACGACTTCTCGCTCGTGCCCCGCCGCCCGAACTACCTCTCGCTGATCCGCGACGCCGGGCAACACGGTCTACGGCGTCGGCAAGATCTCCGACATCTTCGCGGGCCAGGACATCGACGAGTCGAACCCGACGAAGTCGAACGCCGAGGGCACGACCGTCACCGAGCGCCTGCTCCGCGAGGCGGGCGACGGGAGCTTCATCTTCGTCAACCTCGTCGAGACCGACCAGCTCTGGGGGCACCGCAACGACCCCGTCAACTTCCACCGCTGCCTTCAGGACTTCGACTACCGGCTGCCCGACCTCCTCGACGCGCTCCAGCCCGGCGACCTGCTGATCATCACGTCCGACCACGGCTGCGATCCGACGACGCCGTCGACCGACCATTCGCGCGAGCACGCGATGCTGCTCGCCTACGCCGACGGGAAGAACGCGTCCGGACGCATCCACGAGGGCGAGTTCGCGGACGTCGGCGCCACCGTCAACCGTTGGCTCGGCGGCAAGGCGCCGTCCCGGCGGATTCCCGGCACCCCGATCATCGAGCCCTAGCCGTGGCGACCGTCCGCTACCTCGTCGACGACCTGGCCGCCGCCGTGGACTGGTACGTCGAGCGCCTCGGCTTCTCCGAGGGCGAGAACTTCGGCCCGGTGACGATCGTCCGGCGCGAAGGCCTCGATCTCTGGCTCAGCGGGCCGGGCAGCTCGGCGGTGAAGCAGCCGGGCGCAGCGCCGGGCGGCTCGAGCCGCCTCGTGCTCCAGGTCGACGACCTCGACGCCGCCGCGAGCGGGCTGCAAGCGCGCGGGGAGATCGTCGGCGGGGGAGCGGGCCGCTGGCTCATCGTCGAAGACCCGTCCGGCAACCCCGTCGAACTCTTCGAGGCCCGGTGACCGCGCGAGCCACGGCTACGGCCCGCGCGCGCCGGCGCTGGTCCGCTGCGCTCGGCCCCGATCCCCGCGAGCATGCCTTGCTCGCGGTGGCCGAGCACCGCCCGCGCCGTGTGCTCGACATCGGCTCGGGGGACGGCGAGTTCGCGGAATGGTGCGCGCGCCGCCTCACCGTCGATGTGGTCGTCGTCGACCAATCCGCCTGGCTCGGCCAGACCGACGCGATGGGGCTGCCGCGCGAGGACGCTGGCTTCGACGTCGTTGTCACCGGCGAGGTGCTACCGGCCGTCCAGGAGCTCGACGTGGTGCTCGCCGACCTCGCCCGCGTGCTGCGACCTGGCGGCCGCCTGGTAGCGCTCAGCGCGTCGGAGCGCTACCTCGAACCGCTGCTCGCACCCTGGCCGTTTCCCTTCTCGGCCGAGCAGGCCCCAGGGGTGCTCGACCGGCACTTCGCGACGGTCGAGCGGCGCGACGTCGAGAGCGACGTCGCGTTCCCGACGCGCGCCGCCGTGCGCGGCTTCCTCGCGGAGATCGACGAGCCGGCGGCCGTCGACGTGGAGACGCTTCCCGAGCCGTTCCACGCCACCGTCCGTGGCGCGGTGCTCATCGCGGAGAAGAGCGCATGAGCCTCGCCGACCCGGACATCGTCCGCCGCGAGTACGCGACGGAGGAGGGGCTCGCCGCCCGCGCGTCGGTCTACGGCGGCGTGGAGTTCGGCGAGCGCGATGCCCGCCGGATCGCGCTCGACGCGGTCGCAGAGATCGCGCCACGGCGTGTGCTGGAGGTCGGCTGCGGCCGGGGCGAGTTCGCCGAGCGTGTCGTCGCGGAGCTTCGGGCCGACGTGATCGCGATGGACCAGTCGGAGCGGATGGTCGAGCTCACGCGCGCCCGCCGCATCGACGCCCGCGTCGGCGACGCGCAGGCGCTGCCGTTCACCGACGGCGGGTTCGACTGCGTCGTCGCCAACTGGATGCTGTACCACGTGCCCGACCTCGACCGGGCGCTCGCGGAGTTCGCCCGCGTGCTGCAGCCCCGCGGCCGCCTCGTCGCCGCGACCAACAGCCTCGACCACCTCGCTGAGCTATGGCACCTCGTCGGCCGCGACCGCTGGATGGAGCCCGAGCGGTTCTTCGCCGAGACCGGCGAGGCGGCTCTGCGGCCGCACTTCGCGCGCGTCGAGCGGCGTGACGTCCAGGGGCAGGTGGTCTTCGCGGACCGGGCCGCCGTGCGGCGCTACATCGGCGCCTCGGTCGCGCACAAGGATCGTGTCGACCAGGTGCCGGAGCTCGCCGAGCCGCTCGTCGCGCGCACGATGAACGCCGTCTTCGTGGCGGACAAAGCGTGATCCACCCGGCTGAGCTGATCGAGCGCAAGCGCGACGGCGAGGAGCTGTCGGCGGAGGAGCTGAACGAGCTCCTGCTCGGCTATGCGGCGGGGCACGTGCCCGACTACCAGATGAGCGCGTTCTGCATGGCCGTCGTCTTCCGCGGGCTGACCGCTGCGGAGACGCTGGCGCTGACGGACGCGATGGTGCGAAGCGGCGAGACCCTCGACCTCTCGGCCGCGCTGGGACGCAAGGCGGTCGACAAGCACTCGACCGGCGGCGTGGGGGACAAGACGTCCATCGCAGTCGCCCCGATCGTCGCCGCGTGCGGCGTGCCGTTCGCGAAGATGAGCGGCCGCGGCCTCGCGCACACCGGCGGCACGCTCGACAAGCTCGAGTCGATCCCCGGCTTCCGCGTCGAACTGACCACCGAGGAGTTCATCGCGCAGGTGAGGGAGGTCGGGCTCGCGATCATCGGCCAGACCGGCGACCTCGTCCCGGCCGACAAGAAGCTCTACGCGCTCCGGGACGTGACCGGGACGGTCGACAGCATCCAGCTGATCGCCGCCTCGATCATGTCCAAGAAGATCGCGGCGGGCGCGCAGGCGATCGTGCTCGACGTCAAGGTCGGCGACGGCGCGTTCATGAAGACGATCGAGGACGCGCGTGCGCTCGCGGAGACCATGGTCGAGCTCGGGCGCCGGGCGGGCCGCGAAGTCGTCTGCCTGCTGACCGACATGGATCAGCCGCTCGGCCACGCCGTCGGCAACGCCCTCGAGGTCCGCGAGGCGATGGAGACGATCCGCGGCGAGGGGCCGGAGGACTTCACCGAGCTCGTGCTCGCTGCGACCAGCCGGCTGCTCTCGCTGTCCGATCTCGGCATCGACGTGGCCGAGGCCCGCGCGCGGGCCGAGCAGGCGATGCGCGATGGTTCTGCAAACGCGGCGTTCGAGCGCTGGATCCGCGCCCAGAGCGGCGACCCAGACGACTCGCTCTTGCCGACGGCCCCAATAGTCCGGGTGGTGGAGGCGCCAGGCGATGGCTTTGTCACGCGGCTGGGCGCCATCGCCGTGGGTAGAGCGGCGCTGCACCTCGGCGCCGGTCGGGCTGCGCCAGGAGACACCATCGACC
This sequence comes from uncultured Thermoleophilia bacterium, assembly GCA_963755085.1. Classification (GTDB taxonomy): domain Bacteria; phylum Actinomycetota; class Thermoleophilia; order Gaiellales; family Gaiellaceae; genus JACVRM01. The sequence continues at coordinate 126,600 of CAVWIN010000022.1, forward strand.
ATGCCGTGGGTGTCGTCCTCCTGCGAAAGCGCGGCGATCGCGTCGCAGCCGGAGACGTGCTGGCCGAAATCCACGCGCGCGACGACGCTTCCGCGACCAGCGCAATGAGCGAGGTACTCGGCGCCTACGAACTGAGCGACGAGCAGCCCCGGCCCTCGGCGGTCGTTCGAGAGCTCATCGCCTAAAGTCGGCTGCTTCCACGGGCGGTTTCCCTAGGCTGGCTCCATGCCCGAGCTCCCTGAGGTCGAAACGGTTCGAACGCAGCTACAGCCAGCCCTCGCAGGCCACGCGTTCGTCCGAGTCGACATCTGTGATCCGAGGCTGGTCGAATCCGACGATCCATGGGTGGTCGCCCACGAGCTCGAAGGCGAGCGCGTAAGACGCGTGGAGCGCCGTGGTAAGTACCTCGCCTTCCGGTTCGAGTCGAACCGGACGCTCCTGTCACACTTGCGGATGACCGGCGCCTACCGCCTGTCCACTGGCACCGACGCAGCGCTTGACCACCGGCACACCCGTGCCGCCGTAAGGTTGGACGACGGGAGGTGCTTGACCTACCGCGACATACGTCGATTTGGAACGTGGCGTCTGCTCAAGCCCGACGAACTGCAGGATTACCTTTCGGCCCGTCTGGGCGTTGAACCGCTCGAGTCGGACTTCACGTCCGCATGGCTCGCTGAGCGTTTGGCTCGACGACGAGCGCCGCTAAAGACCGTCTTGCTTGATCAGCGCGTCGTAGCCGGTCTGGGGAACATCTACGCGGACGAAGCGCTCTGGCGCGCGGCCTTGCACCCGCTCCGCCAAGCGTCGGGTCTCCGTCCCGCCGAGGTCCAACGCCTCCATCGGGCGGTGCGTGCCGCCCTGCGAGAGGGTATCGCGCGTGGCGGATCGACATTGCGCGATTACCGCGCGCCGGACGGGGCCGAAGGCGCCATGCAACGGGAATTCCGCGTGTACGGCCGTGCAGGCGAACCGTGCGATCGTTGCGCGTTGCCGATACTCAAGACTCGCGTTGGCGGACGGGGCACGTCGCTGTGCGCCGCCTGCCAGCCGGCTCCAGCGGCCGCTTAGACAGAGGTCCACGTCGGAGCAGCGCGCCTCGGCTCGCGCCACGGCAGCGAAATACCCGCCCAGCAAACCGAAGGCGGCTGGATCGCCGTTGATGCGATACGCGCTTCGCAGGAGGAGATAGGTCGGCCCGTACCCCACGTAATGAGCTGCACGACCGCGGTTCACCCACGCACCGACGCGCCCGTCACGACGGCCTCCGTCCGGTAGTGCCGGAACGGGAGCTCCGCGAAGGAGTCGCTCGAAGAAATCCGGTTCGAACGACACAACAGCGTCGACCTTGACTACCACGTCGACATTCGCGGCGACGAGTGCCACACCGCGTTCAAAAGCGCGAACGACCGGCTTCCCGCGCACCGGCGCCGCCTGGGACCCGAGCACCTTGATGCCTGGCTCGGTCACCTGGAGTCGCCCGAACGAGTCAAGCCGGTCGCCTGGCAGATCTGGCGACTCGCCACGGCGGAATGCTGGCTGCGCGCCCAGGATGACCCGCGCTTCGCGCGCCGTGCACTAGCCGATTGGGACTTCCCGTCCACGGAGTTCGATGTGGCGCGCACGGCATAACTGGCGCATCCAAGCAGGCGCGGAGAGAGCGGATCCGGCGGAGTCGACTAGGGTAAGACATGAGTGGAAATGGTCGAGCGCCTCGAGCCGACACCTGCATTGATCCAGCGGTCGTTCGCCGACAAGGTCCGGCTCGGAGTCGAGGTCGTCTGCACATACTTCCGCGCGCGTTGGTGGCCTGCTCCGCCTGCCGTTTCCCGCCGCTGTCGAGCGAGCGCGCACCGTAACCGCGGTTCCGTCGGACCTCCATGTACGGGAAGCTGCCCGACTGGGATCGGTCATCGAGCGCACCCTGGGTGTTCTCCCGTTCGACTCGAAGTGTCTCGTCACATCGCTCGTTCTCGTTCGAGTACTCGGACGTCGTGGGGTCGCGTCCACGCTTGTGATCGGCGTTAATACGGATCCCGAGTTCGCGGCGCATGCCTGGGTGGAGCGAGACGGGGTCGCGATCCTCGCGCCAGGTGCATACCAGCGGCTAAGCGAGTTCTGACGTCCGCCGTATCTGGCTCGATCGGCGAGAGTCCGATAGTGACTGACAGGACGTTTTCATGGCGCGGGCAGCCCACGCCACAACCGACCGGTGGCGAGCGATGACGCCCCCTTCGCGTATCACGGTGGTCACGGTCGTCGGAACGCGGCCGAATATGATGAAGATCGCACCGGTCGCGGCGGTGCTTCGCCGGGAGCCCGACGCATTCGAGCACATCCTCGTCCATACCGGACAGCACTACGACCGCGAGATGTCGGCGGTCTTCCTCGAGGAGTTCGGCCTCGGCGAGCCCGACCACCAGCTCGGCGTCGGCTCGGCCTCGAGTGCTGTCCAGGTTGCGCGAGTGATCGAGCGTCTCGAGCCGGTGCTGCTGGCCGTCAAGCCGACGGTCGTGCTCGTGCCGGGAGACGTGAACTCGACGATGGCAGCGGCGCTCGCCGCGGCGACACTGCGCATCCCGATCGGTCACATCGAGGCGGGCTTACGCAGCTTCGACCCGACCATGCCGGAGGAGCTGAACCGAATCGTTGCCGACACGGTCTCCGATCTCCTCTTCACACACTCGCCCGAGGCGAGGGAGAACCTGCTCCGCGAGGGCCGCCCGGCCGCGACCATCCACGAGGTCGGGAACACCATGATCGACACCCTCGTGGCGCTCCGCGATCGGATCGCCGCCAAGGGTGCCGCGGAAAGCCGCGGGCTCGTCGCTGGCTCGTACGTGGTCGTGACGCTCCATCGAGCCGCCCTCTTCGAACGCAGGATGCTCCGGCGTGCCCTCGACAGCCTGGCGAAGCTCTCGGAAACCGCGGACGTGGTCTTCCCAGTCCATCCGCGAACACGCGGCGCGATTGCGAGTGAGGGCTTCGTCGCCCCGCCCGCGCTGCGCCTCATCGAGCCGGTCGGATACGTCGAGTTCATGAGCCTCATCTCAACCGCGCGGGCAGTCGTCACGGACTCGGGCGGTATTCAGGAAGAAACGACGTATCTCGGAGTTCCTTGCCTCACCCTGCGTGACAACACCGAGCGGCCCGTGACCGTCGAACAGGGAACGAACACGCTGCTCGGGCTCGAGCCGGAGCGCATCGTGGGTACGGTTGCCGCGCTCGACGGGCGCGCCGAGGTTGGGCCGCCGCCCGCCGGGTGGGATGGTCGGGCGGCCGAGCGAATCGTTCGGGTCCTGCGCGACGCGTACGAGGCACCCGGGCACTGAGCGGCGACAGCCCGCCGCAGCGGCGACGGCCGTCCTTGGCCGTCGTCACGCCGCGTCCACTGTCCGACGGATTTACCTAAACGCGAAACCCTATTCCTCAACGGATCGAATCGAGACGATTTCTCCCCTATAGTGGGGCGGGAACACTGCAGCACGGGGAACTGCGGCACGGGGAACTGCGGGGAGGCGGGGGAGTGACGGAGGTACACCAATTCGGCCATGCGTCGACGCTCGGCGACCACGTTCGCGTGCTCCGCCGGCGCAAGTGGATCGTCATTGTGACGACCGCGGTCGTGACCGGACTGGCGCTGTACCTCTCGTCGCAGAAGACGACCGTCTACCACGCCAACGCGCAGGTCCTCACCAACCAGGTCTCGCCGGGCCTCGCCGTCATCGGCACGATCCAGGGGACCGACCCGATTCGCGATGCGCTGACGCAGTCATTCATCGCATCAGGTCCGGCCGTTGCCGAGCGCGTAGCGAAGCTGCCGGAGTTCCACGGTGTGCTGCGTGGTGGCGTATCCGTCTCGGCCTCCGAGACGTCCGACCTGCTGTCGTTCCAATCGACCGCCGCCACGCCGCTGTACGCGGTTGAGCTGGTGAACGCGTGGGCTCGCGAGTACGTGGCCTACCGCCGCGAATCCACCACCGGGTCGATCGACCAGCTCCGCGAGAAGATTCAGAGTCAGATGGACGCGCTGCAGCATGAGGGTCGCGGCGGGTCGGCTCTGTACGCAAACTACGCCGAGCAGGCGCAGGCGCTCCAGATCGCCGGGACCCTGCAGGGTGCAACCGCCTCTGTCGCCCGGACGGCCGGTGGGGCCGCCAAGGACGGCCCCAAGCCGATCCGCGACGGAATCCTCGGGCTGCTGCTTGGATCGATGCTCGGCGTGGGGCTGGCGTTTGTCTGGAACGGGCTCGACACGCGAATCCGCGGCGCCGCCGAGGTGGCCGATCGCCTCGGGCTGCCCCTGCTTGCACGAGTCCCCGAGCCGCCTCGCGCCCTTCGCGGCCAGCGAAAGCTGGTAATGCTCGAGGCGCCGGATAGCGCGCAGGCGGAGTCCTTCCGCATGCTTCGCACGAATCTCGAGTTCGTGAACCTCGAGCGTGGCGCGCGCTCGATCATGATCACGAGCGGCCTCGAGGAGGAGGGGAAATCCACGACGGTCGCGAACCTCGCGGTGGCGATGGCGCGCACGGGAAAGCGCATCGCCCTCGTCGACCTCGATCTCCGCCGACCTTCACTGGGGCGTTTCTTCGGTCTCAACGGACGCCCCGGGCTCACGGACATCGCACTGGGCCACGTCGATCTCGACGAAGCGCTAGTGAGCGTCGCGATCACTCAGCCGCATCCCGATGAGAACGGCGCGCCGTATTTCAACGGGAACGTCGGGATAGACGGCTTGCTCGAGGTTCTGCCCACGGGCCCGCTGCCGCCTGATGCGGGGGAGTTCATCCAGAGCCGGGTCGTCACGAACATCCTGCGTGAGCTCCAGTCGCGCGCCGATCTCGTTCTTATCGATGCGCCACCGCTGCTCCATGTCGGCGACGCGATGGCGCTTACAGCGAAAGTCGACGCCGTCGTCCTGGTCACCCGCCTCAACGTCCTTCGCCGGCCGATGGTCACCGAGGTGCGCCGACTCCTCACGACGGCTCCGGCCCTGTCGCTCGGATTCGTCCTGACGGGCGCCGGGGGTGACGAGTCGTACGAGAGCGCCGGCTACTACGCCTATGTGCCCCGTCGGAAGGATCGCGAGGTTGTATGAGCGCGTTCTCCGAGAACCAGGCCACCGAGCCGGTCTCTCCGCCCGTCTCGTACAGCGCGCGCACGTCGCGGCTCCAGGCCCTTGACGAGGCTCGCGCCGATCCCGCCGGGCGGCCCTTTCGTCGACGTGGGTGGCTCCTCCGCCGGGTCCTACTGCTCGCCGACATCGTTGGCCTGACCGCCGCGTTCGCCCTCATCGAGATCGGTTTCGGCACCGGCTGGGGATCATTGAATCGGCTGGGCTTCACTAACGAGCTCGTCCTGTTTCTGGTTGCGTTGCCGATCTGGGTCGTACTCGCAAAGTGGTACGGCCTCTACGACCGCGACGAAGAGCGAAACGACCACTCGACGGCGGACGATTTCCGCTCGGTGGTCCATCTGCTCACGCTCGGTATCTGGACGATGTTCGCGTTCTCGATCGTCCTCCACGTACGCCCACCTGACGGCCTGCGGGTCGTGGCGTTCTGGCTCGTCGCGATCATCTGCGTCGTTCTGGCCCGCTGGGGAGCGCGCGTTGCCGCCCGCCAGAGCATCAGCTACCTCCAGAACACGGTGATCGTGGGCGCCGGCGACGTGGGCCAGTCGATCGCACGGCGAATCCTCAACCATCCGGAGTACGGGCTCAACCTAGTCGGCTTCCTCGACGATGCGCCGAAGGATCGGCGCGCCGATCTGGAAGATCTGACGCTGATCGGCGGCCTAGCCGACCTCGAGCCGGCGATCGACCTCTACGACGTCGAGCGCGTAATCGTCGCGTTCTCGAACGACCGCCACGAGGAAACCCTCGACATCGTGCGCCTGATTCGCGATCGAGATGTCCAGGTCGACATCGTCCCCAGGCTGTTCGACGTCATCGGCCCTAACGTCGGTTTGCACTTCGTCGAGGGCGTCCCACTGGTCGGCTTGCCCCCCGCTGCGTTGTCGCGCTCGGCTCGCCTGGCCAAACGGACGCTCGACGGTGTCGTCGCGACGGCTGCACTGATCATTCTCTCACCGCTGCTCGCTCTCATTGCTGCGGCAATCAAGCTCACCTCGAGCGGCCCTGTGATCTTCAAGCAGGAGCGAATGGGCCAGCGTGGGAACTCCTTCATGATCTGGAAGTTCAGGACGATGGTGTCGGACGCTGAAGAGCAGAAGGATCTGGTCGCGCACCTGAACCAACACGCGAAGCCGGGTGGTGACCCCCGGATGTTCAAGATCCCCGATGATCCGCGCGTCACGCGGGTCGGCAGATGGCTGCGGCGCTACTGCCTGGATGAGCTGCCGCAGCTCGTGAACGTCCTCAAGGGCGAGATGTCGATTATCGGCCCGCGGCCGCTGATCCTGGCCGAAGCTCGGCAAGTCGATTCATGGGCGCAGAAGCGTCTGGATCTGAAACCGGGAATCACCGGTCCCTGGCAGGTTCAGGGACGGAGCCGGATCCCGTTCCAGGACATGCTCCGCCTGGACTATCTCTATGTGACGAGCTGGTCGTTCGCCGGGGATCTCAAGCTCGCTCTCCAGACCCTTCCGGTCGTGCTCCACGCCCGCGACCCGTACTGATTGCTGAGGCGGGGGATGACGATGACGGGAGTTGACGCGCGCCTGGAGAGGCGAATCCACGTTCTGGGGTGTCCGATTGACGCTCTGGGCGTGCGCGACACTGTCGCGCGCTGCGCGGCGCTGATCGAGGCGCGGCGACCCACTCAGCACCTCTCGATGAACGTGGCGAAGCTCATGGCGCTTCCGAACGATGAGCATCTCGAGGACGCCGTCGAGGCCGCAGACGTCATCAGCGCGGACGGTCAGGGCATCGTCTGGGCCTCGCGCCTGCTCGGCTCACCGCTCCCGGAACGGGTGGCAGGCATCGATTTGATGTACGAGCTCTTGCGGCTCGCCGACGAGCGGATGTGGCGTGTCTACTTCCTCGGAGGACATGACGCGGTGCTCGAGCGCGCTGTCGCCGCCGTGCGTGAGCGGCATCCACGTGTCGTCCTCGCCGGCCACCGCAACGGATATTTCGACATATGCGACGAGGACGTGCTCCTCGAGGAGATCCGGCGAGCCAATCCGGACCTCGTTTTCGTCGGGATCAGCTCTCCGAAGAAGGAGGCTTTTGTCGCGCGGAACCGGCCCAAGCTCGCGGCGGCACTCTGGATGGGCGTCGGCGGAGCGCTCGACGTCTTGGCCGGAAGGACCAAGCGAGCCCCCAGCTGGATGCAGGGTGCCGGGCTCGAATGGCTGTACCGGCTGTACCAGGAACCGCGGCGCATGTGGAAGCGCTATCTGATCTCGAACACGCGTTTTGCGCTCCGTGTCGGAGCCGCGATGATGTCGCGTCCCCGCAAGAACGCCCACGGGACGCTCAACCGCTGATGGCGCGCTACGTCGTCACGGGTTGCGCCGGCTTCGTTGGCTCCCATCTCGCCGAGGCGCTGCTGGCGCGCGGCGACGAGGTCGCAGGGATCGACGCGTTCACGGACTACTACAGCCGCGACGCGAAGGAGGCGAACATCGCGCGCGCACGCGAGCATGCGTCGTTCACGCTCGCCGAAATCGATCTCGCCGAGGCCGACTTGTCCGCCCTTCTCGACGGGGCGGACGGTGTCTTCCACCTGGCGGGCCAGCCCGGCGTACGTTCGAGCTGGGGTCAGGGCTTCGAGATCTACATTCACAACAACCTGCGAGCGACGCAGCGGCTGTTCGAGGCGGCGAGCGCCGTCGGCGTCCGTGTCGCGTTCGCCTCCTCGTCGTCCGTTTACGGCGACGCTCAGCGCTACCCGACGCGCGAAGACGACGTCCTCGCTCCCATTTCGCCCTACGGCGTAACGAAGCTCGCCTGCGAGCATCTCGGGCGCGTGTACGCACGCTCCTTCGACCTCGACGTCGTCTCGCTGCGCTACTTCACCGTCTACGGGCCCCGCCAGCGCCCTGACATGGCGTTTGCGCGGATCATCGAGTCGCTCGTCACGGGGAAGCCGTTTCTGGTTTATGGCTCCGGGCGAGCAGTCGCGCGACTTCACCTACGTCGCTGACGCCGTCGCCGCAACGATCGCTGCGTTCGAGCGGGGCGCGACGGGCGAGATCTACAACGTCGGGGGCGGGAGCGAGACGACGTTGCTGCGAGGCGATTCGGATCCTCGAAGGTCACGCGGGCACAACGCCTCGACGCCCGTTACCAGGATGCCGCGTTCGGCGATGCGCGTCGCACGGCGGCCGACACTTCGAAGCTCCGGGCATGCACCAGTTGGACGCCGTCAGTTGTCCTCGACGACGGCCTGCGCAGAGCAACTCGACGATTCGGCGATCCATGCCTAAGGTCCTGATCACTGGGGGTGCCGGGTTCATCGGCTCGCATCTCGTCGACGCTCTTCTCGCACGCGGCGACGCGGTCCGTGTGCTCGACAACTTCTCGACAGGAGACCGCAGAAACCTCCTCCACGTCGCGCACGAAATCGAGATCGTCGAGGGGGATCTCCGGAGCTTCGAGCGGGTGATGACCGCCGTACGCGGGTGCGAGGTCGTCTTCCATCAGGCTGCGCCTTCCGTCTGTCCCTCGCTCGATACAGGATCCTCAGAGCTCCAGTGAGGTCAACGTCAACGGGACACTGAACGTCCTTCTCGCTGCGCGTGACGAGGATGTTCGGCGCGTGGTCTATGCGTCTTCGTCGTCCGTGTACGGGGCCGTGGCTGCCGAACTCGGTGAAGTCGGAGGAGCTCGCCGTGGCGCCGCTGTCGCCGTATGGGGTTGCCAAGTTCGCCGGCGAGGCGTACTGCTCCAGCTTCCATGCGGTGTACGGCCTCGAGACCGTCTCGCTCCGGTACTTCAACGTGTTCGGCCCGCGCCAGAGCCCGATCTCGGAGTACGCCGCAGTCGTTCCGAACTTCCTCGCGGCCGCGCTCCTTGACGAGCGCCCCGTCATCTACGGTGACGGGCAGCAGTCGAGAGACTTCACATTCGTCGACAACGTGGTGGCGGCAAACCTCGCAGCAGCGGACGCCACCGGAGCAGCGGGGGAGGTGTTCAATGTCGCGTGTGGGGAGATGCATTCGATCAACGAGCTCGTCAGAGGCGGTCTCACGGATTGCGGGAAAGCCCTCGAGCCCGTCTACGCCCCGGCGCGACCCGGTGAAGTTCGGACGTCGCTTGCCGATATCAGCAAGGCACGCAGCATGCTCGGGTACGAGCCGCGCGTGTTTCTCGACGATGGACTCCGAGCCTGCCATGAGCATTTTCAGAGAAACGCTGCAGAGGTGCTCCCCGAGATCCGAGAGCGCCGGCGCTGGCTCGCAGTCGCCCGGTAAGGTCCTCGGCGTCGGCTCTCGGCGCGTGAGACATGCGCCGCAGCCTGACGAACCGTCAGGCCGTCGCGCCGACCTGCCGAGCCCGTACGTCAATCTGGACGATCCGCGCCAGGACGTTCATCGCGTCCGCGCGCATCCGCCGCATCAGCTGCGATACGAGGTCGCAGAACGGCTTATCCCCGACGGGCCGTTCGCGACGTACTGGAGCTCGGCGGCGGCACCGGTGAGTTCGCGCGGCGGCTTAGGGATCGCGGTCTGACGGTCACGTTCGCCGATCTCAGCGAGAGCAACGTCGAGCGCGCGAGCGCCGAGGGCTTCGAAGCGCACCGTGTGGACCTCAATTTCCCGCTGCCTTTCGAAGACGCGCTCGTTCGACGGCGTCACGATGCTCGAGGTGATCGAGCACATCGTCGCGGCCGAGCGGCTCCTGGCGGAGGTCCATCGCGTCTTGAGGCCGAGCGGCTTCGTCGTTCTCAGCACGCCGAACTTCTCGTTCTTCGTGAATCGGCTTCGAATCTTGCGGGGGAAGCTGAGCGTCGACGAGGGCTATCACTATCGCTTCTTCAATCCACAAGTCTTGCGGATGATGGTCGAGAGAGCAGGGTTCGAAGTTGAGGCGACGGATCAAACG
>CAVWIN010000023.1:0-24214 GCA_963755085.1 uncultured Thermoleophilia bacterium
ACGTCAATCGCATCGACGCGACAACGTCGACGCGCACGGACCGATCTTCAGACTGGCAACCGCCGCAGTGCCATCCACCACCCTCAGTATGGTGGCGATGTGGCAGAAAAGTGGTGGTGCTGCACATCAAGCCCTTGGCCGCCCGTGGGCAGACCTTCGGTCACGTTCGCGACGGGCGTGCTTGGCGGCGCACTAGGCGCCCCGCCGCCGTCGAGCTACGCAGGCGAGGAGCAAAGAGTCCCGGTTCACACTGGGGTGCCGGTCGAGAAAACTTCCTTCATAGCAGCGCCGAGATCCGTCCGGAACGGCTTCCCGGCGCCACCGCTATCTTCCGGTCGTCCGCTCCGTGAATGACAAGCGCTTCGACTGGACGACTGGGCCACCCTGGACGGTCGGCCGTTCCCCTGCCCCGAAAGGGGTGCGCGCCGCCGGACAGTCGAACCGCCGTCGCGGCGTCACCTATCTCGTGGTGGTCAGTGTCGCTGCGGCACTGCTCTCGGTTCTGGCGTTCACCGGCGTCTCCGCAAAGGGCGCGACGCTGTACCCCTGTGCCGGTGCGCCGGCCGACGCGCCGCAGACGATGTACCCGGAGAAGCGGTACTACCTGGAGACCCAGGCGTGGTGGACGCCGATGCCCGGCCACACGATGGACGAGCCGTTCCAGGACCGCACCGGCCACATTCATGTCAGCACGTGCGTGCCGCTCTACCAGACGGTGTCCGGCGGGAAACTGCACCTGGACATGAAGTGGCAGGAGCACATGATGCAGGGCGTCAACGGCCAGGGAGCCCCGCTGCCCCTCAGCTTCATCGTCAACATCGAAGGCATCTTCGACGGGGTCAACCTCAGAAACATCGGGCTCTGGCCGGGCACTGCGTGCACCACGATGCAGTGCCAGGGCTGGGTCAGCGTCGATTTCGACTACTCGAAGGCGCCGTCCGGCTGGGGCAACCTCAACACCTTCATCCAGGATTTCTTCACGGACTGCGCGGCAGGTCAGCAGTGCCGCCAGCTGCGGACGCTGAATCACTGGCCGGTGAACTTCGTCACGAGTAATCCGCCCGTATCGAATACGAGCGTGCTGGCGCCCGACGCCTACACCGGCGGAGAGTCTTGGTTCACCCAGGAAGACGGTGGGTCGGCGTACGCGCGCGCGTTCGTGCAGCGCCCCGAGATCTCGAAGCTGTGGAACATCGACACCGGCCAGCTCGTCCCGAAATCGGGTGTCTTCCACATCACGATCAGCGGCGAGAAGGACGGAAACCGCGCCTTGATCGACCCTGCGCTGCATGCGATGCCACCTGTTCTCGGCACGGTCGTCATGGACGAGCCGCCGGCGACCGGCGCACTGGCCTACAAGAAATATGACCTTGCGATCGACACGACCAAGCTGACCGACGGCGTCCACCGGCTGTTCTTCCAGAACATCTATAAGCGGCCGTCGGGAGAGCAGTCCGGCGTCATCGTGCTTCCGTTCCTCGTTGCCAATTCGACGCCCCCCCCGACGTCAACGACGACCACCACTCCGCCGCCCCCGACGACTACTCCCACGACCACGACAACTACCACCCCTCCGAGATCCTCGAACACCACGACGACGCGGGGGCACCACACAAGACTGACGTGCGCCGAGCAACGCGCGAGGCACCTCAAGCGCGTCAAGGCGCTGCGCGCGCTGGTGGCGAAGCTCAAGAGGCGCCTTGCCCACGAGCAGGTGAAAGACGACAGGCTTCGCCGCCGAATCGCCCTTGCGCGCAAGGAAATCGCCGCCAAGACTCGGTGCCGATGACACCAAGCCGCCCGCGCCAGCGGCGGTAACGCCCGCGCGGCGTGCGCGCGTGAGCGGGAAGCGGGTTATGTGTCGGACGCCGGACGAGCACCGGCGATGCCAATGACCAGAACGTTGCGGCCGGGGCGGCCGTTAGCCCGCAGACACAAGTCTGCGCGGTGACATGAACCACGCATCTCTCGCGAACCGATGTCTTACGTCGTTCACGGCCGATCCCCTATCTCGAATAGTCGTGGTCGCCCCTCGCTCCGAGTAGCGCGACACTGTGCCGGAAGGCACGAGCGACCCGTCCGTGACGCTTCTTCTCGGGCTCCAGGCAGACACCCACGCCCGCACGTTCGCATCGGTCGCGCGTGACTCCTCTGGGAGCGCCGTGCGGGTAGAATCGGCGCGATTCCCGTTCCCGTCCCGGCGGAACGGACGGGTGGCGGTGCCGGCAGCTGATGCCGGTGCACCCGCACCCTCCGCCGGCTGTACCGACACTCAACCGCAAGGAGGACATATCCGTGTCTGTCGTCTCGATGCGGGAGCTGCTGGAGGCCGGCGTCCACTTCGGCCACCAGACGCGCCGCTGGAACCCCAAGATGCGCCGCTTCATCTTCACGGAGCGCGGCGGCATCTACATCATCGATCTGCAGCAGACGCTCGACCTGCTCGAGCAGGCCCACGACTTCGCCCGCAACATCGCGAGCCGCGGCGGTTCGATCCTGTTCGTCGGCACCAAGAAGCAGGCCATGGACGCGATCTCGAGCCACGCGAAAGAGGCCGGGATGCCGTACGTGAACCACCGCTGGCTCGGCGGCCTGCTGACCAACTGGCGCACGATGTCGCAGCGCATCGAGCGCCTCCACGAGCTGCGCCGCCTGAGCGAGGAGGGCCAGCTCGAGCTGCTGCCCGCGAAGGAGCGCATCGCCATGCAGGCCGAGCTCGAGAAGCTCGAGGCGAACCTCGGCGGTGTCGCCGACATGCGCCGCCGCCCGGACGCCGTGTTCATCGTCGACCTGCGCAAGGAACAGCTCGCGGTGCGCGAGGCGCGCCGCCTGAATCTGCCGATCATCGCGCTCGTCGACACGAACTGCGACCCGGACGAGGCCGACTTCGTCATCCCGGGGAACGACGACGCGATCCGCTCCTGCGAGCTGATCGTGCGTGCGATCGCCAAGGGCATCGAGGCGGGCCAGAACAAGGTGACCGAGCAGGAGTTCACCGCGAACGGCAACGGCGCGCAGCCGGCCGAGGCGGAGCCGACCGCCGAGGCGGAGCCGGCGGCCGAGCCGGAGCCGCCGGCCGAGGAGCTCGCCGAGACGGCCGAGGAGGTCGCCGAGGACCCGCAGTTCGAGGTGATGGCCTCCACCGAGCACGTGGAGGGTCCAGAGCCTGGGCCGGAGGATCCGATCCCGTCGGCCCACGAGCTGGCGGGCAAGACCGAGAAGTCCGAAGAGGCGATCAGCCTCGAGCAGACGGAGCGGGAGATGGAGAAGGAGGGCCAGTGACCGAGATCTCAGCCAGCCTGGTCAAGGAGCTCCGGGAGCGCACCGGGGCCGGGATGATGGACTGCAAGCGCGCGCTCGTGGAGACGGGCGGCGACATCGACGCGGCGGTGACCCTGCTGCGCGAGAAGGGCATGGCGCAGGCGGCCAAGCGCGCCGGCCGCGAGACGACGGAGGGACTCGTCGGCTCGACGCTGTCCGGCGACGGCGCGTCCGGGACGATCGTGGCCGTCGGCTGCGAGACCGAGCCGGTCTCGAAGAACGACGAGTTCCAGGCCTTCGCCGAGAAGGTGCTCAAGGCCGTCGACGCCGAGGGCGTCGAAGCCGTCGAGAGCTTCGAGCAGGAGCGCCAGGAGCTGGTCGCCAAGCTCGGCGAGAACATCGTCGTCGCGGGCGCGGCGCACTTCCACTCGGTGAACGGGGGCCGCATCGCGGCCTACGTGCACCCGCCGGCGAACAAGCTCGGCGTGCTCGTCCAGGTCAGCACGGGCGACGCCGACCTCGGCCGCAAAGTGGCGATGCACATCGCCGCCTCGGCGCCGCAGTGGATCACGCGCGAGGACGTCCCCGAGGACGTCGTCGCCGCCGAGCGCGACATCTATGCCAACTCCGACGAGGTGCAGTCGAAGCCGGAGCAGGCTCGCGAGAAGATCGTCGAGGGCATGCTCAACAAGCGCTTCTTCGCCGCCCAGGTGCTCTCCGATCAGCCCTGGATCCACGATTCGGCGAAGACGGTCGGCCAGGCGCTCCATGAGGCCGGCGCCGAGGTCCTCGAGTTCGAGCGGCTCGCGCTCGCCTGATGGCGTTGACCGAGCCACGTTCGGCCGAGGCGGGAGCGCCGGGCACGCGTGTCCGGCGCGTCCTGCTGAAGCTGTCCGGGGAGGCGCTGATGGGCGACCAGCCCTACGGCGTCGACCACCGGCGGATCGAGGCGATCGCGGCCGAGATCGCGGGCGTGCACGCCGAGGGCGTGCAGATGGCGCTCGTCGTCGGCGGCGGGAACATCTACCGCGGCATGGCCGCGGCCGCGCAGGGCATGGACCGCGCTACCGCCGACTACGCGGGGATGCTCGCCACCGTCCTGAACGCGCTGACGCTCCAGGACGTGCTCGAGCACCGCGGCGCCGACACGCGCATCCAGTCCGCGCTCGGCATCCCGGAGGTGGCCGAGGCGTACATCCGCCGGCGCGCGATCCGCCACCTCGAGAAGCACCGGATCGTCATCTTCGCGGCCGGCACGGGCAACCCGTACTTCACGACCGACACGGCGGCCGCGCTGCGCGCGCTCGAGATCGGCGCCGACGCGATCCTCATGGCCAAGAACGCCGTGGCCGGCGTCTACGACGGCGACCCGCGCGAGGACGCGAACGCGACGTTCATCCCGGCGCTCACGCATCTCCAGGCGATCGAGCGCGGGCTGAAGGTCATGGACACGACCGCGCTGTCGCTCTGCATGGACAACCGGCTGCCGATCCACGTCTTCGGGCTCGAGGCCGGCAACATCGGACGCGTCGTCCGCGGGGAGCGCGTCGGAACCATCATCACGACACCCCCTGCGGAGGAGGGCCAGGAATGATCGACGACCTCGTCCAGGACGCCATCCATCGGATGGACGTTTCCGTCGACCACACGCAGCAGGAGTTCAACGGGGTGCGCACGGGGCGCGCGTCGGCGGCGCTCCTCGACCGCGTGCAGATCGACTACTACGGCACGCCGACGCCGCTCAAGCAGCTGGCGACGATCAACGTGCCGGAGGCGCGCATGCTCACCGTGCAGCCGTTCGACCCGACCTCGATCAGCTCGATCGAGCGCGCCATCCAGCAGTCGGACCTCGGCCTGACGCCGTCGAACGACGGGAAGCTCATCCGCCTGCCCGTGCCGCAGCTGACAGAGGAGCGGCGCAAGGAGCTGGTCAAGATCGTCCGGCACATGGCCGAGGAGGGCAAGGTCGCCGTCCGCAACGTGCGCCGTGACGTCATGCACAGCCTCAAGGAGCTCGTCGACAAGGGCGACGTCGGCGCCGACGAGGAGCACCGCGCCGAGGAGCGCGTCCAGAAGCTCACGGACGACCACACCACCAAAATCGACGAGCTCCTGAAGCGCAAAGAGTCGGAGATCATGGAGGTATAGGGCGGGGCTTTAATCATCCGCGCGGTTCCGTAGAAGCCCGCAGTCAAAGGCGTGGAATCTCGGGAGTGGTTCGCGTGCACCGGCAGAAACACTCAGTCGGTCACTTGGATCCATCGCGGAGAGGAGTCCTGAAATGAAGCGCATCGTTCTCGCAATAGTGGTGTTCAGTGTCGGGGCCGTGGTGCTGGCCGCGCCGTCGATCGTGGCGGCCGCCCCGAAGACGGCAGCGGTGACCATCCGGCATCAGGTGAAGGGCTGCCATGCCTGGTCGGTGAACGGCGGCGTGTTCGGCGCCTCGCAGTCCGTCACCCTGGCGCGTGGCGGCTCCATCAGGTTCACGAACAACGACGTCATGCCGCACGCGCTGATCAAGGTGTCCGGCCCGGCCGTGCGCATGGGCAACGCCGGCGCAATGAACCACATGGGCGCAACGGCGAGCGTCTCCTTCGCCCGCGCCGGGACGTACGTCTTCAAGACAAAGGTGGGTGAGGACTACATGGCCGGCGTCAAGACGGTCGGCGAGGACAACGTGCTCCGCCTGACCGTGAAGGTGAGCTAGCGCGTCCGTAGGATCGGCGGGCGATGAATTCGCCCGCCGATTCGCCCAACGCCGTCGCGATCATCATGGACGGTAACGGGCGGTGGGCCACGCGCCGCGGGCTACCAGTCGCGGAGGGCCACCAGGCGGGCACGAAGGCGCTCCGCCGCACCGTCGAGGCGTCGATCGACCTCGGCATCCGCTCGCTCGCCGTGTACGCGTTCTCGACCGAGAACTGGGCGCGCTCGAGCGAGGAGGTCAGCGACCTCATGGAGATCTTCGAGGAGACGATCATCCGCGAGCTGCCCGATCTGACGGCGCAGGGCGTGCGGACGCGGTTCATCGGCCGGCGCGACCGTGCGCCGGCGGAGCTGCGCGCCCGCATGGAGGAGCTCGAGCAGGCGACGGCGAGCAACGACAAGCTGCTGCTCTGGATCGCGTTCGACTACGGCGGCCGGGCCGAGATCGTCGACGCGGCGCGCGCGCTCGTCGCGAGCGGGGTGGAGGCGGACGAGGTCGACGAGGCGCGGTTCGCCGCGGCGCTCAACGCGCCCGGCATGCCCGACCCGGACATCTTGATCCGCACCTCCGGCGAGCTGCGCATCTCGAACTTCCTGCTCTGGCAGATCGCGTACTCCGAGCTGTACTTCACGGAGCGGCTGTGGCCGGACTTCGACCGGCGCGACCTCGAGGACGCGATCGACGCGTTCGGCGCGCGCGGCCGGAGGTTCGGGGGCCGGTGAGCAGCTTCGTCTCGCGGCTCGCCGTCGTCGTCATCGGCCTGCCGGTCGTGCTCGGACTCGTCCATCTCGGCGGCTGGTGGCTCTTCGGGCTCGCCGCCGTCGCCGCCGTGCTCGCGCTCGACGAACTCTTCCGGCTGACGCGCTCGCTGCATCCGGTCGCGATCGCCGGCTTCGTCGGCGGCCTCCTCGCGCTCTGGGGTGCGGAGGCGAGCGGCGTCACCTGGATGGTCGGCGGCTTCCTCGCCGTGATCCCGGTCGCCTTCCTGCTGCGCGGCTTCGTGCCGGGGCGCACGTCGGTGACGGTCTCGATCGCCGTCACGGCGCTGGGCGCGCTCTGGATCGGCCTCGGGCTCGGCTACATCCTGCTGATCCGCGAGCTGCCGGTGCACGGCGAGCTCGCGACATTCACCCTCCTGCTCGCCGTGTTCGCGGGCGACTCGGCCGCGTACCTCGGCGGACGGATGTTCGGGCGGCACCGCATGGCGCCGACCGTCTCGCCCGGGAAGACGTGGGAGGGCTTCGTGATCGGGAGCGCAGTGTGCGTCTTTGTGACGTGGGTCGCGCTGTACAAGACCGGCTTCGTGGACGGCTGGCGCTCGTTCGTCCTCGGCGGAGCGCTGGCGGTCTCGTCCGTGCTCGGCGACCTCTTCGAGTCCTCGCTGAAGCGCGACGTCGGCGTCAAGGACAGCGGCCGGCTGCTGGCCGGGCACGGTGGGATGCTCGACCGCGTGGACGCGCTCCTCTTCTCCGGCGCGGTCGCCTACTACGTGATCGTGGCATTTGGCGCCTCCTGAACGGCGACTCTTAACAGGGACTGTCCCTGTTAAGAGAGCTTGATGTCCTAGGCAAGAGGCCTGTTTGCCCCTGACGAGCCGCGCGAGTGGCCCCCTTGCCACCTACACTTCAGCGCAGCAGATGAAGCGAATCGCGCTCCTCGGCGCGACGGGGTCGATCGGGCGCCAGGCGCTCGAGATCACCGACGCGCACCCTGACCTCCAGCTTTGCGCCCTCGCCGCCGGCTCGACCGACGTGCGCCCGCTCGCGGAGGCCCGCGGCATCGAGCACCACCAGACGGGCGGCGACCTCACCGAGCTGCTCGACGCGGCCCAGCCCGACGTCGTCCTCAACGCCGTCGTCGGGTTCGCCGGCATCCACGCCACGCTCTGGGCGCTCGAGCATGGAATTGATCTTGCGCTTGCCAACAAGGAGAGCCTCGTCGCAGCCGGCGACCTGGCGACCGCGGCGCACCGGAGCGGCGGCGGCCGTCTGCTCCCGGTGGACAGCGAGCACTCGGCCGTCTTCCAGTGCCTCGAGGGCCGCGCGCCCGACACCGTCGACTCGCTGGTGCTGACCGCCTCCGGCGGCCCGTTCCGCGGCCGCACGCGCGACGAGCTCGCGGATGTCACGCCTGACGACGCGCTCGCGCACCCGACCTGGAGCATGGGCCCGAAGATCACAACCGATTCGGCGACGCTCGCGAATAAAGGTCTCGAGGTGATCGAGGCGCATTACCTGTTCGGGCTGCCCTACGATCGCGTGGAGGTGGTCATCCACCCGACCTCCACGGTGCACGCCCTCGTTCGCTTCCGCGACGGCGCCGCGCTCGCGCACCTCGGCTACCCGGACATGCGCGTGCCGATCTCGTACGCGCTGACGTATCCGGAGCGTGCAGCCACGCCCGTCCCGCCGCTCGACCTGACCCGCACGCCGCTCGTGTTCGAGGAGCCCGACCACGAGACGTTCCCGCTGCTCGAGCTGGCGCGCACCGCAGGCGAGCGCGGCGGCACGGCGCCGTGCGCCTACAACGCGGCGAACGAGGTCGCCGTCGAGGCGTTCCTCGCCGGGCGGCTCCCGTTCCTCGGCATCGCGGCCGTCGTCGAGGAGACGCTGGTCGCGTGGGACGACGAGCCGGCCCGCGACCTCGACGACCTGCTCGAGGCCGACGCGCGGGCACGGTCGCTTGCCCAGCAGGAGCTGGTGGTGGTCTGAGAGCGTGAACGTCACCATCGCCATCCTCGGCCTGGCGGTGCTCGTCCTCGTGCACGAGTCGGGCCACTTCTTCGCCGCCATGGCGGTCGGGATGAGCCCCCGAAAGTTCTACATCGGGTTCCCGCCCGCAATCGTCAAGCGGAAGCGGAACGGCGTCGAGTACGGGATCGGCGCGATCCCGCTCGGCGGCTACGTGCGCATCCCGGGCATGCACCGCCCGGCGCCGCAGGACGTCGACCTGCACTTCGGCCCCGCCCGCCACGAGCGCCCGGAGCTCACGGTGCCGCTCGAGCGGCTCCGCCGCGCGCTCGTCGACAACGACCTGATCGCCGCGCAGCACGAGCTCGAGGTGCTCGAGCACGCGGTGCAGCGGGCCGACCTGTCGCCCCAGGCGCTCCGCGCTGCCCAGCGCGGGTTGAACGACATCGGCGACGCGCTCGCGCCGGACGCGTACTGGCGCCAGGCGATCTGGAAGCGGATCGTCGCCATCGCTGCAGGCCCGGGCGCGAACATCCTGCTCGCCCTCGTCCTCTTCACCGCGCTGTTCGTGATGACCGGCGGTGCAGCGACGTCGCGGGTCGCCTCTGTGCGCTCCGGCTACCCGGGCGTCGCGGCCGGGCTGGTCGCGGGCGACCGGGTGCTCGCGGTCAACAACCAGCCGGTCAGGCCCGACACGATCGCGAAGGCGATCAACGACACGAAGGGGAAGCCGGTCCCGGTGATCGTCGAGCGCGGGAAGAAGCTGATCGAGCTCGGCCCGATCCGCGCGAAGAAGGACACGGACGGCGTCTACCGCTTCGGGTTCATGCTCGACCGCAAGAACCTGACCTTCCCCGGCGCCGCGTGGCAATCCGTGCGCCTCACCGGCCTCGTGACCAAGGAGATCGGCCTGTCGCTGTCGCGCCTCGTGCACGGCAGCGGCCGCAAGGACATCTCGAGCCCGGTCGGCATCGTCCGGGGCTCGTCCGCGGCCATCGACCAGGGGACCGAGAGCTACCTGTGGGTGCTCGGCCTGCTCAGCCTGTCGCTGGCGCTTCTGAACCTGCTGCCGCTGCTGCCGCTCGACGGCGGCCACATCCTGTTCTCGATCATCGAGGGCGTCCGTGGCCGTGCGGTCGGCCGGCGCGCCTACGAGCGGGTGTCCGCCGTGGGCCTCGCGGTCGTCCTGCTGCTCTTCTTCATCGGGCTCTCGAACGACATCGGCAGACTAGGGTCGTAATGGCCAGCGAGCTGGGCATCAGGGTCGGCGGCGTGCCCGTCGGCGGCGGCGCGCCGGTGGTCGTCCAGTCGATGACGCTGACGCCGACGCGCGACGTCGAGGCGACGGTCGGGCAGATCGCCGCGCTCGCGTCCGCGGGCTGCGAGCTGGTGCGCTGCGCGGTGCCGAAGAAGGAGGACGCCGAGGCGCTCGGCCGCATCGTCCGGCTCTCGCCGCTCCCGGTGATCGCCGACATCCACTTCAACGCGAGCCTCGCCCTGAAGGCGATCGACGCCGGCGTCGCGGCCGTGCGGATCAACCCCGGCAACATCGGCGGCCCGGACAAGGTCGTCCAGGTCGTGGAGGCGGCCAAGCGCGCCGGCATCCCGATGCGGATCGGCGCCAACTCCGGCTCGCTTCCGCGCCACCTCGACGACCTGGCGCGCCGCGACCAGGCCGAGGCGCTCGTCGCCGCCGCGCTGGAGGAGGTGGAGCTGCTCGAGCGCCTCGACTACCGCGACTTCAAGATCTCGGTCAAGGCCACGCACGTGCCCACGATGATCAGGGCCTACCGGATGCTCTCGGCGCGGGTCCCGTACCCGCTGCACCTCGGCGTCACGGAGGCGGGGACGCCGTTCGCGGGCTCGATCAAGAGCGCCGTCGGCATCGGCGCGCTGCTTGCCGACGGCATCGGCGACACGCTGCGCGTCTCGCTCACCGCCGACCCGGTCAAGGAGGTCGAGGTCTGCTGGGAGATCCTCAAGGCGCTCGGCCTGCGCGAGCGCGGCCCGGTGATGATCGCCTGCCCGTCCTGCGGCCGCGACAACGTCGGCGTCGAGAACCTGGCCGTCGAGGTCGAGGCCCGGCTCCGCGACTACCCGCAGCCCTTCGAGGTCGCGGTGATGGGCTGCGCCGTGAACGGCCCGGGCGAGGCCGGCGACGCCGACTTCGGGATCGCCGGCGGCCGCGACGTCGGCTTCATCTACGCGCACGGGCGCGTGCTGAAGAAGGTCGACTCGCCGATCCTCGTCGACGAGCTGTTCCACGAGATCGACGCCTGGATCGAGGCGGGGATGCCGCGGCCCAAGCGGCTCAAGATGGCCAAGCCGGCCGCGCTCGCGATGGCCGAAGCCTCGTTGATTCCAGTCGAGTAAACGCCCGCGGCGCCGGCTCCACTAACCTCCTGGCTCGTGATCGCCCGGATGTCCCAGCTGTTCGTGCCAACCCTGCGCGAGACGCCTGCCGACGCGGAGGCGGTCAGCCACAAGCTGCTCCTGCGCGGCGGCTTCATCCGCCAGCTCACCGCCGGCGTGTGGGTGTTCCTGCCGCTCGGCTGGCGCGTCCACGAGAAGGTCGTCGGGATCATCCGCGAGGAGATGGACGCGATCGGCGCGCAGGAGATGCTGATGCCGCTGCTCACGCCGTGGGAGCTCTGGGAGCAGTCAGGCCGTGTCCACATCCCGGAGATCTTCCGGCTTCAGGACCGCCACGGGCGTGAGATCGTACTGCCGCTGACGCACGAGGAGACCGTCACCTGGGTCGCGCGCGAGATCTCGAGCTACCGGCAGCTCCCGCAGATGCTCTACCACTTCTCGATCAAGGAGCGCGACGAGGCGCGTCCCCGCGGCGGCCTGCTGCGCGTGCGCGAGTTCATCATGAAGGACTCGTACTCGTTCGACCGTGACGAGGCGGGGCTGGACGTCAGCTTCCGCAAGCACGAGGACGCGTACAACCGCATCTTCCAACGCACCGGGCTCGAGTATTCGGAGGTGCAGGCGGAGTCGGGGATGATGGGCGGGAAGGAGTCGATGGACTTCCTCGCCCCGTCGGGCTCCGGCGAGAACGTGCTCGTGACGTGCGAGAACGGCGACTACGCGGCCGACCAGGAGATCGCGCAGGGGGTGCCGCGCGACCCCGAGTTCGGGGCGCCGCTGGATGCGCCGGAGGCGGTCGACACGCCAGGCGTGACAACGATCGACGAGGTCGCCGGGTTTCTGAATGTCGATTCTGCGGCAACAGCAAAGGCAATGCCCGTCGTAAAACAGGACGGAACGCTGCTGCTGGCGCTGATCCGCGGCGACGACCGCCTCGAGGACGCGAAGCTCGCGTCGGCGCTCGAGTCGGACTGGCGGCCCGCGACGCCCGAGGAGATCCAGGAGGGCTTCGGCGCCGACCCGGGCTCGATCGGCCCGGTCGGCTTCGACGGCGAGATCGTTGCCGACTTGACGTTGGGCGAGGGCCAGTTCGTCGCGGGCGCCAACGAGACGGGCCGCCACCTGCGCGGCGTCCAGGCGGGGCGCGACTACCAGCCGCGCTTCGCGGATCTTCGCCGGCCGGTCGAAGGTGACCGCTGCCCGAACTGCGGCGGGGCCCTGCGCTTCGAGACCGCGATCGAGGTCGGGCACATCTTCAAGTTCGGGACCCGCTACTCCAAGCCGCTCGGCGCGACGTTCCTCGACGAGGACGGGCAGGAGAAGCCGCTGGTCGGCGGCTCCTACGGCATCGGCCCCGGGCGGGTGATGGCCGCCCTCGTCGAGCAGAAGCACGACGAGAACGGCATCATCTGGCCCGCAGCAGTGGCTCCCTATGACGTGCACATCGTCGCGCTCCCCGGACTGGAGGAGCGCGCGCTCGAGGCGGCGCAGGTCCTGAGCGACGCGGGTCGTGACGTGCTCGTCGACGACCGCGAGCAGCGGGCGGGCGAGAAGTTCGCCGACGCCGACCTGATCGGCATCCCGGTGCGGATCACGGTCGGCAAGAAGACGCTGGACGACGGCGCCGTCGACGTGCGCGACCGCGCGAGCGGGGAGGACCGCCGCGTGGCGATCGCCGAGCTCGGGAGCGCGCTCTAGTGGCGCGCCGCCGCCGGTTCAGCTCCGAGCCGTTCGGGCCGACGCTCGAAAAGCTGATGAACGAGACGGGCGTGACCTACCGCTCGCTCGCGGACGCCGCCGGCCTCTCGGCGGGCTACCTCAACCACATCGTCCACGGCAACCGCCCGGTGCCGGCGGACGACGTCATCGAGCGGATCGCGGCCGCACTCGGGGTCGAGCCCGAGCACTTCCGCGAGTACCGGCTGCGGCAGATCACCGCGAAGCTCGAGGCGATGCCGGAGCTGATCGACCGGCTCTACAAGCGGCTCGCATAAAAACGCCGCAAAGAGCGGAGTCGGCGTCGGGCGGTGTCCGAGCGGTCGACTACGTTGGCCGACATGAGTCGTTGGCGGCTGTGGCTGCGGCGGTCGCCGACGCGCGACGAGTTGCGTGCGCCGGAATGGACCGACGCCCCTGCCTGGGTCGTCAAGCACGCGCGGCGCGAGCAGTGGGGCACCCGCGAGTGGCTGGACTGGGAGGAGATCTGCGAGCGCTTCGAGCGCTGGCACGTCGAGCTCGCCCCGGACGCTGCCGGCGGCCGCCTCGCGCTCCACGCCTGCTCGACGGAGAGCGGCTGGGTGAGCGGCGAGTTCATCGAGTCGGCTGATGTGAAGCCGCTGCATGCGGCGCTCGTGCGGCTCGTCCGCCAGGTGGGCGAGCGCGTGCGCCGCCAAGCTGCCTAAAGTCGATTTCCCCCGAACGAGGGATGCCACTGGCCTATCACTGGAGTTACGGTGGCCGCGCCGGCGAGGGCGTGCCGCAGGCCCTCGTCGGACCGACGAGGGGTCCTTGCCCGAACAGGGGGCCCCTCGCGGTTCCCCCAGCGGGGCCGGCCCGGTAATCGCGCTTACGGCGCCGGCCCCGCCCCCATGGGGGGCAGCGACGGCCGGCATCCTGAAACGCAAAGGCGGCCCTCGTCTGGCCGCCCTTGTGAGGAGGGAGGGATGTCTCGATACTCGATGCTCCTCCGGTCGAACCGGTCGACGGGCTAGACGTGGCGGCTGGTCACCGTCTTGCGGGCGGTGCTGAAGCCGACCGGCTCGACGTACAAGGGCACGGCCGCCTGCCCGGCGCGGCCGGGCGCAGACGCTGACGTTCCGGGCCGTCGCGCGCGGCACGTCGCCGGTCACGCTCCCTCTACATCCAGGCGGGCAGCTCGAACGTCGGCAAGCGGTTCCGGCTCACCGTCGTCGTGCGCTGACGCTCGCTAAGGTGCGAGGGCCACGGGGCGTGGCGCAGCCTGGTTAGCGCGCTTGTCTGGGGGACAAGAGGTCCCCGGTTCGAATCCGGGCGCCCCGATGAGAAAGCCCTCGGAGCAGGGCTTCTTTGCGCTGATACACGCGCGCCCGACGAGGGGCCGGGTAGGGCTAGGCGCTGATCCCGTGGGCGGTGGCGACGTGCGCGCCGGCCTCGTGTAGCGCCTTCTCCTCGTCGTGGCTGCCCGGCTTGAGGTCGAACACGACCTTCTTCACCTTCCCGGTGAAGGCATACGGAGCCTTTTCCGCGTAGGCGCGATCGACGGGCAGGCCGTTATCGCGGCCGACATCCATGCCCGCATAGGCCGAGAAGCGGACGGCGACGGTCCGCTCGATCCGGCCCTCGCCGATCTTCTCGTCGTTCGCGTACAGCGAGACGGTTCCGCCGGAAGACCGTTCCTGGCGGTCGGAGTCGAACAGCATGCGGACCATGACGTCCCCGGTCGGTATCGGCTTGGTTGAGATCTGCTCGTATCGCTCGACGCCCATCATCGAGTAGCTGTGGTGGAGCAGGCCGTTCTCGTCGACCCAGAGTGAGAAGCCGCCCATCTCGTCCGCCTCGGCGACGATCACGCCCTCGGCACCTTCCGACGGGACCGAGAGCTCCGCCTCGATGGCGTAGGAGCGGCCGTAGATGCGCGGGATCATGCCCGAGGCGATGTTCTCGACGTCGCCGTAGAACGTCTGGGTCGTGGTCGTCGCCATCGGCGGCAGGATCCCGAAAAAGACGGAGAACGCCGCCAGCAGCGGCAGCACGTTGTGCTTCTCGGCCTCTTCCAAGAAGAGCGTCTCCAGCTCGGCGAGCTTCTCCGGGTTCTCCGCCGCGAGGTCGTGGGCCTGGCTGAAGTCGTCGGGGAGGTAGTACAGCTCCCAGGTGTCCTCCGCAGGGTCATAGGCTCCGGGTGCGAACCTCGCCATCGTCGGCGGCGAAAGGTCCCAGGGGATACGGTCGAGCTTGCATGCGGCCCACCAGCCGTCCTTGTAGATCGCCCGGTTCCCGACGATCTCGAAGTACTGGACGGTGTGCCGCTCAGGAGCATTCGCGTCCTCGAAGCTGTAGAGGAAGCTCGTCCCTTCCATCGGCTTCTGGACGGTCCCGTCCACGGTCTTCGGCTCGGGAATGCCGGCTGCTTCGAGGATCGTCGGCCCGATGTCGATGCAGTGCGTGAACTGGCCGCGCAACCCTCCGGCGTCCTTGATCCGTGCCGGCCAGGACACGACCATGGGATTGCGCGTGCCGCCGAGGTAGGACGCCACCTGCTTGCCCCACTGGAAGGGCGTGTTCCCGGCCCAAGCCCACGCGGACGCGTAGTGCGGCGCGTAGGCGTCGGTGCCCCAGGCATCGAGCCCGCCGAAGTCATTGATGAGGGAGAGCTGCTGCTCGGCGGTGAGGGCGATGCCGTTCTGCATGGTCAGCTCGTTGAACGAGCCGGTGATCGTGCCCTCGAGGCTCGCGCCGTTGTCCCCGAAGATGTAGATCACGAGGGTGTTGTCGAGCTCGCCCATCTCCGCAACTTCGTCGAGCAGGCGGCCGATGTTCTCGTCGGCGTTCTCCTGGAACCCGGCGTAGACCTCCATCTGCCGCGCGTACAGCATCTTCTCGCTGTGCGAGAGCGAGTCCCACGCCGGGAGCTCGTCCGGCCTCGGCGTGAGCTCCGCGTCCTGTGGAATCACGCCCAGCCTCTTCTGACGTTCGAAGATCTCCTCGCGGAGTACGTCCCACCCCTGGTCGAACTTGCCGCGGTAGCGCTCGCTCCACTCGACCGCGACCTGGTGCGGCGCGTGCGAGCACCCCGTCGAGTAGTAGATGAACCATGGCTTCTCCTGGTTTTGGGCGCGCACCTGGTGCAGCCAGCGCACCGCCTGATCGGTGATGTCGTCCGGCCAGTAGTACTGCTTGTCGTCCTTGCCCTCCGGGACGCCGATGGTCGTGTTGTCCTGCGTGATCACGGGGTCGTACTGGCCCGCCTCGCCGCCGAGGATGCCCCAGAAACGATCGAATCCCCATGCGCCCGGCCAGCGGTCGAACGGTCCGGCTGCACCCTGGACGTGATCCGGGGTCAGGTGCCACTTCCCGAATCCGGCGGTCGAGTAGCCGTTTCCCTGGAGCACCCGGACGAACGGAGCGCAGTCCTTCGGCACATTCGCGCTGTAGCCGGGGAAGGGGCCCGGGAGCTCGCCGATCGAGCCGAACCCGACGGTGTGGTGGTTACGCCCCGTCAGCAGCGCGGCGCGGGTCGGTGAGCAGAGGGCGGTGACGTGGAAAGCGTTGTACTTGAGCCCGTCCTCGGCGACTCGCGTCATCGTCGGCGTGGAGACGGGTCCGCCGAACGTCGACGGATTGCCGAAGCCCGCGTCGTCGATCAGCACGAGCAGCACGTTCGGTGCGCCCTCCGGGGGCGACGGCGTCATGGCGATCGTCCAGTCGGCCACCGACGCGTCGAGCGTCTGCCCGATCGTCCCCCCGAAGTTCGGATCCGGGATCGGCAACACCGTCCGGTCCGGGCTGAACTTTCCCATCGCCTCGCCGAGCGACTCTTTCAGTGCGCCCATGCCTTTCTTGTCGCCCTGGACGATCGAGCGGATCGCCGCGCCCGCGAGCGACTGCTCGACGGCGAGCCGCTGCTCGTCGTCGAAGATCGCGATGATCCCGGCCGACCCCGGCGGCAGGTTCTCGCCGATCTTGTCGTGCATCTCGTTCTCGACCCGGTGGTGGACGAACCTGCCGATCACCCCACCTGCCACCGCTCCCACGGCCACCGACGCAAGCAGCGGCGGCGCGAAAAGGCCGACAGCGAGCCCGACGCCGCCACCCCAGCTCATCCCTTTCCGGCCCAGGGCATCGCCCGTCTGCTGCACCGACACGCTGCCGTCAAGTGCATGCGTCACGAGAATGGCGCCGTCGATGGCGATCGTCCGAGCCTTCACCAGCGCGATGAGCCCATCGAAGTCTTCCGACGCCGCGTCGATGCCCTCGTAGCCGGCGACCATCACATCCGTCGGTGTCTCGGCCATCACGATCTCCCTTCGGTCATCCGTAACGGGGTCTCGGAACACCGGACGGCGCAACGAGCACCGACGCCGAGCCTACGCCCGAGCCATCGTCGCGCTTCATCCCGTCGGGATGAAGCACGGAGCGGGGCTTGTCGAAGCTACTTGGCCGAGCGATCTCGGGAAAGCGCGGCGAGGTCGCGGACCGCGGACTCGAGCCGCGTGAGCTGTGCGGCGAGATCGTCGAGGCGTGCGTCGATTCGTGTCCCGTCAGCTTCGGACGCAGCTTCGCCGGACAGGAGATTCGCGCGCGTCGCGCGGGCGACAAACGTCGAGGTGATCGCCGCGGTGACGATGGCGAGAAAGGCGATTCCGATCAGCATGAGGAGCGCGGCGACGAGTCTTCCGGCTGTCTCCTTCGGCGCCACGTCGCCGTACCCGACGGTCGTGATCGTCTGTAGCGCCAGCCACATGCCGTCCCAGACGCTCGAGTACTCCTGGCGGTCGACGAGCCGGAAGACGATGCCGCTGACGACAACGACGGCGGCGGTGACGGAGACGATGACACTCGCGGCCGTGCGAACGCTCGGCGGCTCGCGCATGAACTTCGCGACGCGCCGCTCGAGTGGCTTCGGCCTCGGGGCTGCTTTGACCTTCTCCCCGATCCCGCGGCGACGACTGGACACGTTCAGCCCGCGGCTGGAAGGGGGGCGCAGGGGCCGGCGACTGGTCGCCGGCCACAGGTGTGGTCTCAGCGTTCACACGAGGGGACAGCGGAAACCGTTCGCCCGTGCCGCTTGAACGCGCGAGCAAGTTCCCGCTCGATGAGCGAACGCCGGCAGCCGGTGCCATCTGCGCCGAAACCGGGCGTAACGTTGCGCCCCTATTGCCGGCCGTTCGGCGCCCGGCTCTTTGAAAACGTCCTCGAGTTGGAGGACGAGGGCGCCGACATCCTCCAACTTGCTCTCTGGAGCGGTCAGCCCGCGGCTGCCACTGGCCAGCCTTGGCGGCCAACGCTGTCAGCTTCTCGCGAGGCGGTCAACCCGACTCGCCCGGCGGGCTCAGCGAGGCCCGGACAGAGGGAGACCGTCGTAGGTTGGGCCAGTATTCGGGAATGTCCCCGAACAGAAGTCAACAGGCGAGCGCTCGCGTCGGCGCAGGGCGAAGCGTCAGCCTATTCAGCAGCGGATTGGTTGTTCTCGACGATCTTCAGGACCCTCTCGTAGCTGCCGCCGTTGATCGCCTTGAAGCCTTTGCGATCAAGGATGTCCCGGGCCTTGCCCGCCCGCCCGCCGCTCTTGCAGTAGGTCACGATCGTCCTGTCGCGCGGCAGTTCGTCAAGGTGGCGTCCGAGAACCAGCATGTCGATGTTCTTCGCTCCCGGGACCATCCCCTTCCTCGCCTCCAGGGCAAGGCGGACGTCGACGATGTAGGCACCGTTCGTAATGGCTTCCGCGACCTCGCTCTCGGGACTGATCGACTTCGTCCCGGATCCGAGGAAATGCTTGTCAAAGAATCTCTCGAGCCACTCAAGCATCTGGATTCTCCTTGGGGTCTAGGGGCGCGCTGACCGCACCCGGAATATGACCACTCTTGTCCTCCGGCGAGGTGCGGACGTCCACGATGAGCCGCGCGTTCGTCGACTCGATCCGCTGCAACAGCTCTGTCGCTTCCATTGTTCCGCCGTCCTTCGTTCGCGCTTCGTTGAGGTGATCTGGCCTCGGACCGGTCGAGGGGGCGGTGGGGACGGGCCCCACCGGGCACGGATACGGCGCCGGCCTAATCCGCTGCGGGGCCTGCCACCCGGGCAGGCCCCGCCCGCCCCAGACCAGCCGCCGAACCGCGGTCGGTCGACGGCTCCGGCCGCTACGCCTTTGCCAGCTGGGCCTTCGCGACCATGTCTTCGACGATTGCGGCCTGCGCTGCCAGGGCGCCAGCACCGCTGAACTGGATGATCTCCGCCCCTTCATCTGAGATGAAGTTGTGCGGAGCCGGCCAGTAGCACACGTCGCCGGCCTTGCAGACGTCAGTGGTCCCGTCCTTGTAGATGACCTTCAGCGTGCCGCTGATGATGTAGGCGTGGTGTGGAACCCCGCACAGGCCGTCCGGCAATGGCGCCAGCAGCTGTGTGAAGTCAGTGCCCGGGGCGAAGATGTGGTAGGCGCACTGCATGTCGCCCCAGACTTCCTGCCAGATCTTGAGGCCCGGGGTGTTCTGGGTGACGAAGTCGTCAACCGGTTCCATATCCGTCAACTGGCTTCTCATGGGTTCGCTCCTTTTCTTGCGGCTCACCCGACCGGAGGTGATGCCGATTTGTTCAAGCCAGGCCCGGTCGCTGGACAAACCTGGTGACGTCGACTCATTTCGCTGATGAGCGGGCCGACTGCCGCTCTCGCTTGGACTCGCGCGCTTTGGCAAGCGCCCGTCTGCTTCGGCCCCGTCTCCGGGGCGGCCGTCGACCTGGTATCGAGTCTCATGCTCGTCGGTCGGCCTGAGCGTTCGATTGCCCATGAGTCGAGTATGGGCGGGCCCGTGCCCTACTCGCCTCGGAAAGCGGCCGTTTCACCCGGGTGAGCTGCGACCGCGCCAGCCGCACGAGACGGCAGGGGCGACAGCGGGCGTCGCGACTTGCAAGGTCCGCCAACTGAACGTCGATCTTGCGTACTTGTAAGGCAGTGGTTGCGCGTCGAGCGCCGCCTGTCTGAGTTGTACGCAAGCAGTTACCTCGGCATCTGGTAGGCGATCGCCCCCGCGAACAGCCCAGCGGAACGGGCGAGGCTCCCGCGGATCCTCAAGCGAATGCTTCATCGGCCCGATGGGACGCGTGCGCGCGCGGCTTCTCGAGGAACAGCTGCAGGTTCCGGACTGCACGGGAGGTGAGAACACGACGCCGAGCCCCTCGATCGCCTTCAACCTATGACCCACTTCGGCTGAGCCGCGGACAACTGACGGATGATTCATGGTCTGCGCGAGCGTCTTCGCGCCTGGTCGATGATGGGCCACCTCGTGAGAGAGCGAGCTGACGGGTAGCCGCGCGTACGAAGCGGGCGTACCCACTTCCGGGAGTGCTGGGGCGCTTGACGCCGTCCGTGCGATGACGGACAACTTCCGCACGTTGTCGACCAGGAGGTCGTCACTCTGACGGCTCGGCAGGAGACGGAATTGCGGGAATCGCTCGACCGGCTGCGCCTTGAGGTCGGACAGTTGCGTGCGTCCCGGAAGCGGCTCGTCGTGGCGGCCGATGCCGACCGCCGCAAGATCGAGCGCGAACTGCACGACGGTCCCCAGCAGGACCTGGTCGCCGTCGCGGTGAAGCTGCAACTCGCAAGCCGGCTCGTCCGGGATGATCCCAGCGCGGCGACGGCTCTCCTCGAGGAAATGCGACGCGAGGTGCGGGAGGCGCTGGACGGGACGCGGAAGCTGGCGAACCGCGTCTACCCGACCCTGCTGGAGGCGGGTGGTCTTGGCGTCGCGTTGCGATCCGCGGCGGCGAGCGCCGGTGTTCCCACCCGAGTCGATGTCGCCGCAGGGGCGTACGCGCCCGAGATCGCCGGGACCGTGTACTTCTGCTGCGTCGAGGCGCTCGAGCGCATTGGCCCCGGGGCGAGCTCGACCGTGACCGTCCGTGACGACGAGCGCACGCTCATGTTCGAGGTCGTGGAAGAGGGTGCCGGCTCCGGAGTGGCGACGGCCGATTGGGATCTCGCCCTGCTACGGGACCGGGTAGAGGCGCTCGGTGGACGGCTCACGGTGGTGATGAAGTCGGGCCAAGGCACCCGCCTCTCCGGCTCGCTGCCGACGTCGTGACGCTAGCCGCTCTCCGCCAGGTAGAGGATGACGGCCTTGACGCGCCGGTGGACCGTCGTCTCCCACGCGAGACCGAGCTTGAGGAAGATCGAGTGGATCACCTTCTCGACCGACCGCTCGGTCAGAAAGAGCGCCTCGGCGATGGCCGCGTTGGTTTTTCCTTCGGCCATCTCGCGAAGCACGTCGCGCTCGCGCGGCGTCAGCTGGTTGAGCGGCGAGTGCTCGCCACGGGCGTTTTGCGCAACGAGCGCCTCGACGACCTCGGGGTCGATCACCGAGCCGCCCTCCGCGACCGCACGGATCGCGCCGACGAGCTGATCGAGATCCTCAACACGCTCCTTGAGCAGGTACGCGCGGCCGGCGCTGCCGTGCTTGAGGAGCGCCAGCGCGTAGCTCGGCGCGGCGTACTGGCTGAGCACGACGACGCCGACCTCCGGATGCGTCTCGCGCAGCCGCTCGGCGGCCTGGATCCCCTCATCGGTATTGCCCGGCGGCATGCGGATGTCGGTCACCACGACGTCCGGCCGCTCCGCGTCGACGGCCTCGAGCAGCGAGTCGAGATCCGTGCACACGGCAGCGACCTCGAGGTCGGGCTCCGTCTCGAGCAGGCGCCGCACTCCCTCGCGGACGAGGTAGTGGTCGTCGGCCAGCACGACCCGGAGCGGCACACGTAGAGGATACGACGGTGCCAGCAACGCCCCAGGACACGCAGGCCCCGCTCGTCCTGATCGTGGACGACAATGCGACGAATCTGAAGCTCGCCAGGGACGTGCTGCTCGCCGCCGGCTTCCGGACGCTGGAGGCCGCGACCGCCGGCGAAGGAATCGCGCTCGCAAGCGAGCATCTGCCGGACGTCGTCCTGCTGGATCTCCGGCTGCCCGACATGGACGGCGCGGATGTCGCCCGTCGACTCGCGAACGGCGCGCGAACGACGGGGATTCCGGTCGTTGCGTTCAGCTCACTGGCGTTCGACGACCACACTGCCTGGCTCAGCCAAGCCGGTTTCGCCGGCTACCTCGAGAAGCCGTTCGACGTCGAGGAGTTCCCGGACCGGGTGCGCGGCTACTGCAGCGGCTGAGCGAAGACACCGTGCTGGTACACCGCTCGGATCGGGATGCTGGCCCCCTAGCTATCGGGCCTCCTGACCACCATGATCACCTCAGAGAAGCGGATCGAGGCAACCCAAGGAGGTCAGGGAAGATGTGGAAGCCGCTCATCAGGAAGAGAACCGCTTCGGCGGCGAACAAGCTACGCGCCGGACAACTGCCTGTGACGCTCGCTCCAGGAGCAAGGGAGGCCTCGATGGCCGGCCGTACAGGATTGCCGAAGGGCGTTCTCGGGCTCGCGGTCGGCGTCGCTTTGCTGGCCGCTCTGGCGGTCTCCGCATCGGCTGCATCCTCCCAGAACCAGGTGCCCCACGGAACGAATGCATTCCACGCGACGAAGGACTGCTCGGGATTCAAGGGCGTTGCCGGCAACTTTTGCACGATCAGGTCCTCGAACGTCAAGGCACTCAAGGTCGGCTCGAAGATCTTCTATCTTCAGCCGGGCGGCAAGAGTGCGCTGAACAGCGATACGGCCATCTACGCGGGGCCCGGCAACATCGCGGCCGGCCATTGCCTCCTTCGTTTCGCCACCGGGGTCGGACTGTGCACGATCTCGGACGGCACGGGAACGCTCGCCGGATTCCATGCCCGCGTCCGTGTCACGGCCGATTCGTCGATTTCGGACCTGTGGCACTGGGACGGGACTTACAGCTTCAGTAACGGCTAGACACCGGTGGGGAATCGACCGTGAGTGAACGGGTCGCCCGGCGGCTTTCGTCGCTCTCGGCCAAGTACATCGCCGTGTTCGCCCTGTTGGTCGCCGTTCCGGTGATCTGTACGAGCGTGTACTTGCTCTATTCGTCCTATCAGGACAACAAGCGCGCGTTGACCCGGCTGCAGCAGGAAAAGGCGAAGTCCGTCTCGGTCACGATCGATCAATACTTCAAGGATCTCATCGCGAGGATGAGTTCCGTGCACGGCCAGTACTTGAGCTTCACGGCGCAGGGCGCGACGCTTGTACCGCTCCTCGAGACAGACGCCACGGCTGCGTTCTACATCGACGGCGCAGGACGCAAGACACTCGCGACGGCAGGCGGTGGGCTCCGCCGCCCCAGGGGAGATTTCTCCCATCAGCCGAGCGTCGAGCAGGCGAGGGCGAACCGGGTCTACTACGGCCCAGCGTACGCTCCGCGGACTCTGTCCAACCCTGGAGCACGAGTGATGGACGTCGTCGTTCGAGAGTGGTCCAATCGGGGGGCGTACCGGGCAAACAGTGGAGTCGTCGGCGAGACGCTGGATCTGAGTGCTATTCAGGAGCTCGTCCGGCGGACGCGTCTCGGCACGTCCGGGTACGTCTACGCGGTCGACGCCCAAGGCGCGCCGATCGCCTACCCGAACGCCGCCGCCTTTGCACATCGCTCGTTGCATCTTCCTCAGGTGACGAAGGCGCTGGCTTCGTCGAGCACGGGATCGACGGTCGGCCGCAACTTCCGCGGGCAAAAGGTGCTGAGCACCTGGGCGACCGTCGCGCCCGTTGGCTGGAAGGTGTTCGTCGAGCAGCCCGAGAGCGCGGTGATCGCGCCGGTCCGCGGGAAGATCTGGCGGACGGCGCTGCTGCTCGCGGCGTTCCTCGCCGCTGGGATCGGCCTGAGCGTGTTGCTCGCCCGCCGTCTCGTCCGCCCTGTCAAGGAGATGCGGACGGCAGCAGCCCGCATCGGGGCGGGCGCCTACGACGAGCGGATCGAGCTCCGCCGCCGCGACGAGCTGGGTGGCCTCGCAGACGACCTGAACCGGATGGCGGCGAGCCTGCAGGCATCGGTGCAAAGCCTGGAGCAAAGGGTCGAGGACCGCACGCGGGAGTTGCAGCAGGCACTGGCGGAGCTGTCGCGGAAGGGCCGCCAACTCGAGGTCGCAAGCCAGCACAAGAGCGAGTTCCTGGCGAACATGTCGCACGAGCTGCGGACGCCGTTGAACGCGATCATCGGCTTCTCGCAGGTGTTGCGGAAGCGGATGTTCGGCGACATCAACGCGAAGCAGGAGGAGTACCTGGACGACATCCTCTCCTCCGGCAACCATCTGCTGTCGCTGATCAACGACGTGCTCGACCTGTCCAAGGTCGAGGCCGGCCAGGTCGAGCTCGAGGTCGCCACCTTTTCGCTGCGCGAAGCGCTCGAGCGCGGCATCGTCATGGTGCGCGAGCCGGCGATGAAGCACGGCGTCGGGCTCTCGCTCGAGCTGGCGCCTGGCGTTGACCTGGTCGAAGGCGACGAGCGGCGGTTGCGCCAGGTCATCTTCAACCTGCTCTCGAACGCGGTCAAGTTCACCCCGCAGGGCGGCAGCGTCGCCGTTGCGTCGGCCAGGGTC
>CAVWIN010000024.1:0-23103 GCA_963755085.1 uncultured Thermoleophilia bacterium
GTTGCTCCTATGTCAATAGCGGGCTCGGTTTTGAGTGTGGTGTAGACGGTGCGGGCGGGTTCTGGTTTCAGGCGGCGGACGCTTCGCAGCGGCTCCTTCCCCTCGCTCTGCTTGCGCTCGAGGTTGAGCGCGTGCGGCACGATGGAACAGCAGTCTGAGGTGATCACGATCGGGTGTCCGTGCGCCGGTTGGACTTCAGCGGGTCCCCACACAGTCGAGCCAGTGTCGCTGGTGCTTGCCGGAGCTCGCGTCGAGGGGTGCGACGCCGGCGTGGCGGGCGAGCTGCGCGTCGGAGCGGAAGCGGGCGATCGGACCGAGTCTCGCGGAGCAGCTCAGCGGCGGTGGAGGCCACCGCAGCCGGGTAGCTGCAGAGCAGCCGGGGCGCGACTCGCCCCGGTCGCGCTGCAGCTCGCGGTGGAGCCGAGGATCGTGCGGGTCAGGCTGCGGCAGCAGCCCGAGCGGCTGGCGCGCGATACGCACCTGCGTCGTCTGCTCCGGCGAGCGAGCTGGCGACCGGGCCACTCCAGCCAGACCGCCCGGTCGAGCGCGTCCAGCGGGACCCGGAGCGTCCGGATCGAGCTCGTGCAGGTGCCAGCGCAGTCGCTGTTGAGCGCCACGCCGCTCGTGGACGAGGTCGTCGCGATCGTCGACCAGCAGCTTCAGCTCCCGTAGCCGCTCCTCGTCTGGCTCGAGGCCAGTCGAGAACGTGGCTCCCAGAGTGCCGCTCTGGCGACCGCGGGCACGTCGATCAGGGTCTGAGCTTGCCGCGAGTACAGCCGCAGGCGCCCGCTCGGGCGCGTCAGGCCTGGGCGACCCCCGCCGCCGCCGCTGGCCGATGCGTTGCAGCGTCTGCTCCAGCCCCGCGCCGTAACATCAGCGAGACAATCCTCCAGCGCCCACCGCCGCAACAGCCAAGACTACCTCGGGACCAAGTCCAAGCTCCTGCTCGTCGATGCTCACCTTGCGGGCATCTCGCTGAGCGACCGCCGGGCTCATCGACGCCACGAGCGCTTGTGCGGCGAGTGCTTCTGCACATCCACTCCGAGTCACGATCATCTACGGTGCAGCTCCTCCCGTTTCGCAGCGACCAGCAGCGACAGAGCCCAGCTGAGAGGGCGCCCGCGGCCGGCTCCTGCCCAGGTCACGCTCGACGCTCCTCGGAAACGCAGCGACGACACAACGCTGAAATATCAGCCCTCGGGCGACATTCGCCAGGGGAGTCAGCCGCCGCCGACCCGAGTCTCTGTCAACCACAGCAGACAGACACCCGCCCACGATGACATTGAGTTCGGGAATGACGCCTGAACCCACCGCTGAAGGTCAGACGGCGTGAAAAAGCGACGACTCCACGGCCGACGGCATCGAGGGCAACCACACCGGCCAGCGCGAGCGCCAAGACAACGCCGGGTGCGCCACCTCCCGGTCGCCCTGGGCGCGTACGAAGACGATTTCCGCGACCCCGAAGAGGAACGCTGGGGTGAACAGCGCTCGGTGTCCCTTGAACGGCTTGAGGCGCTTACGCGTCGAAGACGGCCACTTCGTAGCGCTCGACTGTTGGAGCCTGGGTGCCCTGCATCTGGTCGGTTACCCGGCGCCGGTGCTCGTTTGCGGCCTCCTCGCTTCGGCGCATCGACTCCTCATCGCTCCACAGCGTGATCGCGACCGCCTTTCCCGTCTCCCGATCGATGAGCAGGATGCCGCCAGGGCCACCGTTTTCCTTGATCCAGGGAACGACGTTCTCCCTGAAGTCGCTGATTCCGGCTTCGGCCTGATCTGGCGAACCAGTGATCGTGTTGACACGTGCGTGCATCTCGAACCTCCGGTGCTCGGGTGCTGTCGGAAGCAGCCTACGACAGCGCGATAAGAGCTGCGGCTGGTGTGGGCGAGCGTTCAGGAATGACGCCTGACGAGCGTTCAGGAATGACGCTTGACGCCTACGATCCGCGTGTGAGGTTCCTCCTGGTTGACCGGAACGACGAACCCGTAGGGGAACTGGATCGCTCGCCTACGTACGGCCTGGGCGACATGGTCGTCGTAGACGGCGAGGACTGGAAGATCGTCGGCAGCAAGTTCTCGCCACCGGGCGACGATCCCGTTCTCGTCGTCGAAGGGGTACCGGCTCGCAAGCAAGTACGGACGGCTGCGCGAGCGTCCTCTACCCAGGTCCCGGTAGCCGGGTACGGGTATTGCCGCTACTCCGTAGTGACCGGCCCGACGCCGGGCAGCCCGCGCGGCGCGGGACAGCACGACGAAGGCCCGCTGCCCCGTCCGTCGCGGTGGGCCGGCCCGAGATCAAGTTGATCACGCCGGGAACCACATGACGGCCGCGGCCGGCGGGCCGAGAGTTCCCTCTGCGCGTGCGACACTCGCGCCGGGCATGGAACGTCCGCTCACCGGTGGCTGTAACTGCGGCGCCGTTCGCTACGAGGTGACGGAGCCGCTCGTCCGCGCGAGCTATTGCCACTGCCGGCGCTGCCAGCGCCGTACCGGTACGGCAGCGTCGGCCTCGGCGCACCCGGCTCCGGGCGCGTTCAGGATCGTCGCGGGCGAGGAGCAGCTGCGGATGTGGCAGCCGCCCGACGGCGGCGAGAAGTGGTTCTGTGGCGTCTGCGGATCGTCGATCTTCGGCCGCAACCCGAGCCACCCCGAATCCGTGGGCATCCGCATGGGGACGTTCGACGAGGACCCGGCGTTCGCCCGACCGTGCGGCAGTTCGTCGCCTATGCGGCGGCATGGGAGCCGCTGCCGGACGACGAACTGCCGAGGTTCCCCGAAAGCCGCCACGCCGGGGGGGCCCGTCCGATCTGATCACCGGCGACATCTGCCATCGGCGCGTGGCCAGGCGAAAATGCACCCTCGGGCTGCGGGCGTCACCGCGACCGCCTCGTAACAGTGGCCGGCGGGCCTACCCCACCCCCGCGAGCCCGGCTTCGAGCGCCGACCAACACGAAGGGCGGGATGTTCTCGCCCCTCGTGTTGCGTCTGGGCCGTAGCGTCTACGCGGACGGATTGGCCTTTGCGGCCTCCTTGCGGAGCCGCTTGATCTCGGCTTCCAGCTCGTCGACGCGCTGCTTGGCCTGCTGGCGCGTGAGGTACTCCCTCACGGTCTTGTGCAGGACCGTCCACAGCGGACGGTTGCGCCCGAGGAGCACGGCCATCTTGTGCTCCGGAAGCGTCCGTGCCGTCTCCTGACATGCGATCACGAGCTCGGCCCCGAGCGCACGCCAGCCACGCTCAACCGCCTCGATCCCGCCCTTCCATTCCAGGGTGCCGTCGTCGTTCCCGACCACGAAGTTGCGGAAGGCCGCGAGGATCGCGAACGTCGCGGAGTAGGTCAGCTCCCAGGTGCCGGTCTTGCCGTAGCTGCCCTTGCCGGTCCGAATGAACGGGAAGAAGAGGTCGTCGTCCTTCGTCGTCCCGTCCCTCCGCTTGTTGCTGTTCAGCGGAGGCACTCATCGCAGACGAGTGCCCGAGGCGGCGTGATCGGCTCCAGCATCGCCACCTAGTCTGGCAACAGTTCCGGTACCCCGGTGACGCCATCTCAACGCCAGAACGAGTCGAGCTGGCCCCGTTCGCGATCGGCTCGGCTATGCAGTCGACGTATGCGCCATCCCGCATGGCGTGTGGCTTTGCGCGTCGCTTGTCGTCGGTCGTCGTCGGCCGTCGCGGTGGTCTCCGTGGCTTTGCAAGCCGAAGGTCGCCGGTTCGAACCCGGCACGCTCCACTCCCTCCAACGATCCGTGGCGGCTCGCCACGGAAGTAGGACCCTGGCACTAGCCGGGGAACCTGACTGTCTCGAGAATCCGGTCTGCCTTGCCGAGAAAGGCGGGGAACCGCTCCGCCGGAAGCTCACCGCTTTCGACGAACACGACGACGGTCTTGCCCCGAACGTTCAGGACCATGACGCGGAAGACCTCTCCCTGGCCCAGGAAATGAGTGTCCTCAAAGTGGTTTACCGGCCGCGGTGAGAACGGGATGAAGACATGGCTTCGCCCGACGACCTGGCCGTCAAACTGCGTGCCGGAGAAGCCGGCCACCTTGACGGGCGAGGTGATCTCGTAGGTCGCCCCGTGCCCACGCGTTCGCAGGTTTGCGACTGTGGCGGCCACAGACGGCGTTCGTGCGTACGCAGTCATGATCACGATCAGCCCCGGCGGAACGCCCGCGTACGCGTCCCCGTTTCCGTTGCCAATAGCAACCCAGCCGAAGTACGGGCGCCCGCCACCGCGAAAACCGAGCAGTTCCGACTTCCACTGCGCGCCGGCCCATGAGCCGTCTGAAGGCGTAAGGCGCAGCGCGAGCGGAAAGGCGCTCGCCTGATACGCGACGCCGGCCCGAAGCCGGGTCAACGAGCCGAGCACCTGGGGCGCCGGCGGGGGGAGCCCACGGAGCAGGTAGCTCACGGGCATCTCTCGCGCCTTGGACGTCGCCGTCGCTGTCGCCATGGCCGGCACGCCGAGGCATGAGAACAGGACGGCCAAGATGCCTATCCGTACGAGGGCTCTCATCATCGTTCTCCTTTGCTCGTGACGATCGAGGCGCCTCGCTTCACCGCGACGTCCGCGCCCCGGTCGTCGGTGGACTGGCGGTCGTGCACGAAGATCAGGCCGAAGTGGTTCTCCGTCACCTCGCCCGTGTCGCTGAGGAAGAAGTTCGAGGTGATCAGCCCCTCGGACCCGGCGAACTGGCCCTCGCCTCCCTCGACCTGGCAGATCACTGCGCCATGCCGCAGGTGCGGATCCGGACAGTGAGTGAGGCGTCCGCCGACACTGCGGAAGCGCAGCGTGTTGCCGGGCCCGAACTCGATCGTGCCGCGGTCGGCGACGGATGACTCCTCGTCGAGCTCGAGCTCCGAATGCAGGAAGGCTTCGCCACCCGAGACATCGCTGAACCGCCCGTGGACGCCTACGGCGCCGACGGTGGTCACGAAGGCCGAGCTGGGAGCGGTCAGCTCGAGTCGGACGAGTTCGGATCGCAGCGACTTTGCCTGGCCGCGGAACTGCAACGAGTAGGCGATCGGCTTCATCTCCGGCGCAGAATCGCGTCCGGCTCGTCTCCATCGCGCCGGGGAAAACCCCCGGCTCTTCCACCTTCAGGGGGTTACGCTGATTCGGAGATGCTCTTCGGCCGTGATGTGGAGTGCGCGCGCATCGACGCGCTGCTCCACACGGCTCGCGAGCGCCGCAGTGACGCGCTCGTCCTGCGCGGGGAGGCGGGAATCGGTAAGAGCGCTCTGCTCGAGTACGCGGTCGAGAGCGCGGGCGGCTTCCGCGTCCTCCGTGCGCTGGGCGTCGAGACGGAGGCCGAGATTGCCTTCGCCGGCGCGCAGCAACTGCTGCGTCCGGTCATGGACGCGCTCACCGAGCTGCCGGCGCCGCAGGCGAGCGCTATACGACGAGCGCTTGCAATGGAGGAGGGCGGCGCGCCCGAGCGGCTGACCGTCTCCGTGGCGACGTTGAGCCTGCTCGCCGCTGCGGCCGACGACCGGCCCCTCGTCTGCATCGTCGACGACGCCCACTGGCTCGACCAGGCCTCCGCCGATGTGCTGACGTTCGCGGCCCGGCGCCTGTATGCGGAGGGGGTGGTGATGCTGTTCGCCGCACGGGAGCCCGAGACCGTGCTCTTTCCGGCGCCGGGCATCGCCGAGCTCCGCATTCACGCCCTCACCCCGGAGGCCGCACGAGCGCTCCTGGCGGCGCGGGTTCCGGAGCTCGCCGTGCTCACCACCGAGCGACTAATCGAATGGACCGGGGGAAACCCGCTCGCGCTGGTCGAAATCTCTCGCGCGCTGAGCGAGCAACAGCGCCTGGGTCGCGCACCAGTCGGTCAGCCCCTTCCTGTCGGCGCTGAGATCGAGCGGGCGTTCCTGGACCGGGCCGGGGCGCTGACCGATGAGGCACAACGGGCACTCCTCCTAGTCGCCGCGGGCGACCCCGGTGACGCCGAGACCCTCTGGCTGGCGCTTGCCGCAGCAGAACTTGACGGGGACGCGGTCGTGGAATCAGAGGAGGCAGGCCTGCTGCTCCCCGGACGGCTGGTCTTCTGTCACCCGCTGGCGCGCTCGGCCGTCTACCAGAGCTTCCGGCCAGCTGACCGGCGGAGGGCACACCATGCGCTGGCCGCGGTGGCAGCCGAGCCCGACCGCCGCGCCTGGCACCTGGCCGCAGCCACAGACGGTCCGGATGAGGCGGTGGCGGCCGCTCTCGAGGATGCCGCGGCAAGTGCCCGTCGCCGCGGTGGAGCCGCGGCGGAAGCAACGGCCCTCGACCGCGCAGCGCGCCTGACGGCGAGCGCGGAGCCTCGCGCCAGGCGCCTGCTGAAGGCGTCGCACGCCGCGGAGGAGGCTGGATGGCTCGAACGCGCCGAGACGATGCTCGCGGAGGCGGCCGAGCTCACGAATGATCCAGAGCTGCGCGCTCAGGCGATCGCGCGGCGCTCCTACCTGCTCTTCGACCGCGGGGAGTTCGATCGGGCCTACTCGCTCGCGGTCACAGAGGCAGAGAGCGCCGCCGTTGGCGAGGTCGAATCGGCAGCTACAAGCGGTGCGCTACGGATTCTGTGGCGCCGCATGGACATGCCAAACGCCGTCGCGATGGCGGATCGAGTCGGGCCGGCGCGCCGGTCGGAGGCAAACCTCGATCTGGACACCGTGGTCGCCTGGACCTGGAGCCTCGCGGGGCGCGTGGAGGAGGCGCAGGCACTTTCCCGCGCCTCGCTCGAACAGGCAGATCCGGGCACATGGCTGGCCATCGACTTCGGGACGGTGTTGCTCTACGTCGAGGATTACCCGCGCGCGAGCGATGCGCTCGAGCAGGCGGTCGAGCACCTGCGAGAAGCGGCGGCGCCCGGCCTCCTGAGCTACGCGCTCGACCAGCTCGCGAAGCTCGAGACTCGCGTCGCCAACCTGAGCCGCGCGTACACGCTCGAGCTCGAGAGCCTGCAGCTCACCGAGCCGCTGGGCAACGATGTCGGACTCGCGTCCAGCCTCATCTGGCTTGCACTGCTCGAGTCGATGCTCGGACGCGCGGAGAGTCGAAGCCATGCCCAACAGGGGCTCGCGATCGCGGAACGCCTCCGTGATCCCTGGAACATCGTCCGGGCGCGGGGAGTCCTGGGCCTGGACGCGCTCGCGCACGCCGATGCACAGGGCGCGGTCGAGTGGCTCGAGCCGTCGGTCGCACTCGTCACTGACGGCGGCGTCGAACACCCGAATTACCACCGGCTCGACGCCGACCTGATCGAGGCTCTTGCCCGCCTCGGCCAAACCGACGCCGCTGAACGCCACCTGCGGAGGCTCGAGCAGCAAGCGCAGTCCACGGGAAGCTCGTGGGGGCGGGCGGTTGCGGCCCGCTGCCGTGCCTTTCTTTCGCCAGACGACGCGCTGGACCACACGTTCCAGACGGCACTCGACGCGCACGATCACGAGCCAAGCGCGTTCGAGCGTGCCCGCACGGAGCTCTGTTACGGCGAGCGATTGCGCCGGGCCGGCGAGCGGCGTCGCGCGCGCGAGCAGCTCAGGCCCGCGTTCCAGACGTTCGAGCGGCTCGGCGCCCGACCGTGGGCAGAGCGTGCGCGGATCGAGCTGCAGGCCACCGGCGAGCACCTTCGGCGCCGTGGCCCGACCACCGCCGAGCGGCTCACGCCCCAGGAACTTCAGATCACCCTGCTCGTCTCCGAAGGGCTGACCAACCGCGACGTCGGCGCCCGCCTCTTCCTGAGTCCCAAGACGGTCGAGTTCCACCTGACTCGGATCTACCGGAAGCTCGAGATCCATTCACGCTCGGAACTTGTCCGCCGCCGCGTGGCCGAAACGGACGTGGAAACCGACTGGAAACCACAGATGACGACTGGCGGCGAGATCCGAGACGGGCGGAGCCGTGTGATTCGGCGCGGCTAGACAGCCCGTCAAGAGGCGGCGATATCGGGCGGACGCCCCCGCCGCGTCTGCACGCCGAAGGTCACCGGTTCGAGCCCGGTGCGCCATTCGGGAGGCCCTGCCTGCGCGGCGTAAGGCCGCGCCCACTCGCTAACCCGGCGTCTTTCCCGCACGAGCCTTGCGGCTTGTCCCCAT
Organism: uncultured Thermoleophilia bacterium; assembly: GCA_963755085.1. Lineage (GTDB taxonomy): Bacteria > Actinomycetota > Thermoleophilia > Gaiellales > Gaiellaceae > JACVRM01. Next base: position 8,072 of record CAVWIN010000024.1, read on the forward strand.
GTGCCGGGCGATACGAGCGCGCGAGCATCGACGAGGGAGACGAGTACAGGAGCGCGGATGAGGTTCCGTGCCGACGTGGAAGGCCTGCGGGGCGTAGCGGTGCTGCTCGTCGTGCTGGACCACCTCAAGTCGCCGGGGTTTCAGGGCGGGTTTTTCGGGGTCGACGTGTTCTTCGTCATCTCCGGCTACCTGATCACGAGCCTGCTGGCGGCCGAGTACGCGAACAGGGCCGAGGCGCACGGCGGCCGTGGATCGATCTCGATTCCCGGCTTCTACGCGCGACGGGCCCGCAGGATCCTGCCCGCCGCCCTGACAGTGATCCTCGCCGTCGTCGTTGGCGGCGATGTCCTGCTCAACGAGCTGCGCGTCGCGCAGCTCCGGCACGACGCCCTCTGGGCGACCTTCTTCGGGTCGAACGTGAACTTCATCAGGCAGGCGACCGACTATTTCGCGCAAGGCTCCGTCGACAGCTCGCCGTTCCAGCACTACTGGTCGCTCGCGGTTGAGGAGCAGTTCTACGTCGTGTGGCCGGCGCTGTTCCTCATCGTCGCGCGCTTGACCGTTTTCGGTGCGGCTGCACGCTGGCGGGCGAGGGTTGCCACGGCCGTCTGCGCCATCGGCGCCGCATCGCTCGTCTGGTCGATCGTCGCAACGGGGCGCGAGCCAGCCGCCGCCTACTTCTCAACGTTCACGCGCGCGTGGGAGCTCGCGCTCGGCGCTCTGCTCGGGATCGCGACGACAGCCGCGACGCGGCTCCCGCGCTCGGTCGCCCGGGCGGCGTCCGCCGCCGGCGTCGTGCTGTTCGTGGCCGCCTGCGCCGTGATCGGCGCCTCGACGCCCTTCCCGGGCGCGGCCGCCTTGCTTCCGACCTTCGGCACCGCGCTCCTCATCGTGGGCGGCCTCTCCGACCGCGCGCCGCTCCCGAACCGGGCGCTGTGCCTCGCACCCCTGCGCTTCCTCGGCCGCATCTCGTACTCCGTGTACCTGTGGCACTGGCCGCTGGTCGTCTTCACAGCCGCCTTGTACCCCACAATGAGCGCCACTGCCCAGATGCGACTCCTCATCTTCGCCGTCACGATCGCCGTCGCCACGGTCAGCTTCTTCCTCGTCGAGCAGCCGGGGAGGCGGGTCGGCGTGAAAGCACGCGCGCCGTCTCGCGGTCGGTGGCGCGGGCGGAATCTCGCCACGGCGATGTGCGGAGCATGCCTACTCGCGGCCGCGTTCGTCGGCCTCCTGTCGGCGGTCGACCGCGAGCGCCTGACGGTCTCGCCGGCCGCAGCGGCAGCGATATCGCCCGCCGCCGAGCGGCCGGCGCCGGTCGGGATGACGATCGCCGGCAAGCCGCCGCGAAACGAGGCCTACGCGACAACGGTGCAGGCCTGGCAGCGCGTCATCCGCAAGGGCCTGACCCTGCGAGAGCTTCCGACGTCGCTCCGGCCGCTGTCGCACCACCTCTGGAGGGAGTACTTCCCACGGTGCCTCCAAGGAGCCCGCGGCGCATTGCCGGACGAGTGCGTCGTCGGGAACCCGGCCGCCGGCCACGTGGCGGTGCTGGACGGAGACTCGCACGCGACGATGCTGCGGAACGCCGTCTGGCGCTCGTTCGACCCGAAGCGGTGGAGCTTCCACGTCTTTGCATGGTTCGGCTGCGGCTGGGCAGGCACGTCGGAGTCGAACGGGGGATCGGCCGCGGAGTGCAGGCGGCACCAGGACGAGGCCCTCCGGAGGATCCGCACGCTGCACCCCGACGTACTCGTGCTGAGCGAACACCGGGTCGTGACGCCGCTTCGCTCGCGGGCCGACATCGCAGCCAGCCTTGGAGCGCTGACGCGTGCAGCCCCACAGACAATCGTCCTCGGCCACACGCCGCTGCCGCGACCGTGGCGCACGTGTCTCGTGGGCTACGACATCAGCCAGTGCTTCGCGTCACTCGACGCAACGTTCCGGAGCGACACGAGGGTCGAGCGGGAGCTCGCGAGCCGGGCGGGCACGACGTTCGTCGACACGTCCGCGTGGGTCTGCACCCGGGCCGGCGCAGCGTCCGTGTGTCCGCCGGTGATCGGCGGCGCGCCGGTCTTCAGCGACGACACACACATCGACGGCGAGTTCCAACTGAAGCTCATCCCGATCGTGCGCGCGCTGCTGCAGTCCGCCGGGGTGAGGCTGTAGCCGATCGGGTGTCGCGCAGAAGCTGTCGAACACGGATCCGATTCGACGCATGGAAAGATCGGCGCGCGGGCAGCGCGCCCGAACATCCGCGGCAGCTACCGGGCGGCGCCTGCCAATCAGAAGGCGTTCGCGGCCGACCTCCACTCCTCGAGCCGCTGCGCGATGAGCTCGGCCCGCTCCTCCGCGCTCCCGCTATCGAGCAGCTCGAGGTCCGAGGGGTCGGCTCGAAGGTAGACGCCGGCGGTTCGCGCATTCAGCGCGGGGTCGCGTTCCGACCGCGTCGTCCAGTAGCCGGTGGCGCGATCGGTGGTCTCCAGCCGGATCTCGCCGGTGCCCTCGAGCTGCGGTGCATTCGGGTCCCGAGGCCGCTCGCCCTTCCAGAAGTAGAGGATGCCGGCCGGATCCTTGCGCTCCTTCGCCGCCTCGCTCCAGTAGCGGGCCGACAGCGTGCCGTCCTCCTGCCAGGATCGGCCGTTCACGTTCAGGCCACTGTCACGGTCCCGCGAGATGCGCAGGAGGCTCACCGCCGACGGTTCGTCCTCGCTCCGCGCTGTGAGCGAGAGCTGCCACCAGAGCCCCTCGACGGGGCCGCGGCGACCCTCGGCCTCTATCGCCGTGCGGAGCTTCTGGTTGATCGCGCGCACGTCCGCCGGGCCGGCGGCCGGGTCGTAGCGAACGGACGTCAGCCCGAGCAGATCGGTCGGCAGCTTCGAACCGTGCGCGTGGAGGATGAACGTCCGCCGGATGCCGAGTGCGCCGCCGAAGAGCCCCGCCTCGAACACCACGTTGTCGCGCGGCGACGCCTCGCCGGACGGGGATGCGTCCGTCGCCGTCCAGTCGTCCTGGGCGAACACGAACGCAGCGAAATCAACCTCCTGGGAGAGCTCGACGAGCCGCTCGAGCGTGCCCCGCCCCGGGTTGAACGTGGTCGTCCACGGCTCGACGTCGGCAACGTCTGCGAGCCCACGCGCGATCGCCTGGAGCAGCTTGGCCTGCTTGCCCGACGACCCGAGGAAGATGCGCGGCCTGGTCACGCGCGATTCATGATGACGGACCCGCCGACCACGGGCGGCTACCCTCCGGAGCGGTCGATGGGCAGACGCTGTCTCACCGCGGCTGGCGCGTCAGGCGTAGGTCGCCGGTGAGCGCCGACACGTTCGTCGAGGTCGCCGACGACTGCCCGGCGGTCCGTGCCGAGGTGCCCCCGGCGCGAGGCGGCCGAGCGACGAAGGCAACGATCGAGTACGAGCTGATCGCCGGCGAGCCGTACGGGCTGACCGAGGGCGAACTGGCATTTCGAACGCACATGGTGATGCGCGACATCCCGGCGGCGGACTGGCCGGCCGAGCGCGAGCGCTATCTGTCGCACGAGAAGCCCCGTCTTCGCGTCAGCCCCCTGCCCAAGCGCTACGGATGGGGAATCCACATCGACTCGCACGGATGCGTGGCGCTCGTGCCGGTCGAGTCGGCGGAGTACCGGCGTCTCGCCGCCGACCCGGCGCTCCACCACGTCCGAGCGTTTCGATCCAAGCGCGCCTGACCGGAACGCCTATGCGCACCGTGGCGCAGATGTGCTGAGATGACGCCGTGACCAACGGCGGCAGAGCGGACACGCGTCAGCGCATGCTGCGGCGCGCGGGCCTCGTCGCGGGCGTTCTCGCGCTCCTGGCCCTGCTGCTCTTCATCAGCGACCACTGGATACTCGGAATCGTCTTCGGAGCTGCCGCGGCCGTCGCGATCTGGGTGTTCCTGCAGGCGCGCACCGTGCGCTAGCTCTTCGGGCGGATTCAGTGGCCGCCGCGGCCGGAGGGCGCGACGAGGACGATGGTGCGAGTGGTCGCGACGGTCACACCCGGCGTCTGCGCGTAGCTCGCCCGCGCCTCCGCGGACAGCCGCCCGGCGCGGATGAGCACGTCGTAGCAGCGCACGCCGCCGCCCTTCGTGAGCGCGCAGCTGTGGCCCATGCCCGCGGCGAGCGTCCTCGCGGGAACGCGTTTCGCGCCCCCGGCTGCTCCGACGACGAGCGCCGCGGCAGCGAGAACCGCGAGAACCGCTAATGCGCCCCGGGCGCCGTCGCTCGGTGTCATCGCGGCCAGTAGCTGTCACTCACGGCCGCGGAGTCACCGCTCAGCCCTTGACGCGATAGTCGATGAACGTCGCGTAGCGCGACTGCCGCACGCCGAGATGCTCGAGCTCGAACGACCGCGTGAACCCCTCGAACAGCCGCTTGCCGCCTCCCAGGATCACCGGCGCTACCACGATCGTGAGCTCGTCGACGATCCCGGCGTCGAGGGCCTGGCGGATGACGTCGGCGCCGCCCATGACGCTGACGTCCTTCCCGCCTGCCGCCTCGAGGGCCTGCCCGATCGCCTCGTCCACGCCGGACAGGAACGTGAACGCGTCGCCCTCCGGCTGCTCCTCGGGCCGGTGGGTGACGATGAAGAACGGCACGCCCCACGGGTTCTCGTCGCCCCAGTGTCGCGCGGCCTCGTATGTCCAGCGGCCGCCGACGACCGCGCCGATCCGCTGCATCGCCTGCTCGAGCCAGGCCGCGTCCTCGCCGGCCGGCGCGCCGCGCGGCTCGGCGTCGTACGACCACGGGCCGCCGAAGACCCAGTAGTGCAGCCGCTCGCCGCCCTCGCCCAGGCCCTTGGCGGGCCCGTCGTCCGGTCCGGTGATGTACCCGTCGACCGACGTGGTGATCGCTGCCAGAACCTTCGCCATCGTTCGCTCCTTCCGTGGGGATGTCGCGGATGGAGACTCGCCGCGACCCGGCGATTCATCGCTGGAGACGTCGGCGGCGAGAGCCGTCAGCCGCGCGTGCCGAAGTCGGCGGTGACGATCGTGACCGTCTGCCCGTCGAAGACGCCCGGCGCATCAGGCGCGCGCACGCAACCGAGCCCGACCTCGGCCCAGCGCGAGAGCAGGTTCTCGCGGTGCGGCGGACTCTGCATCCAGCTCTGGATCACCTCCGCCGCCGACACGCTCGCCGGGCCGCTCATCAGGTTCTCGCCGACGCGGTAGACGCGGAAGGCGGGCGGCGCCGGGTAGTAGCGCTCCACGCGCTGCCAGAACTGGGAGCCGTCGTACGAGGTGTGGCTGAAGTAGCCGTACTTCGCCATCGACCGAGAGTGGGCCACCGCCGCCTCGGTCAAGTCACGCGAGCGGCGGAGCGGCGGCAGGTCAGCCCGCAGCCGCACGGCGTTCAGCTGGCGGAGCAGCTCACGGTTCAGGTCGCCAGTGAGCTGCACGGAGGCGAGCCCGCGCGTGTCGTCCGGCTTGAGGCCCTGGGCGGATACGTCGTGGGCCGGGTTCTGATCCGGCGCAGAGTTAACGGGAGCCGCGTGAGCGGCCACCGCGAGGATGGCGGCGGCGAGGCAGAGCCAGACGGCGATGCCCAACCGCGCCAGCCGACGGCTGCGCCAGGTGGGGACTGCCAACGACAACCAGTGGTGGTACTGCGACGACGGTGGGCGGACCCTAACGCATCCCGATCGGCCCGCAACGGGTGAACCGTCACCCGACTTCGGGCTCGGTCGGATGGGCCGGAGGACCTATCGAACCGGTTCGGGGGGCGGGGCGAATAGAGCGCGTCTGACCCCAATCGAGAGGAGAGACGATGAGGAGGAGACTCTTGCTCGGCGGCCTTGCACTGACCGCTGCCGCGCTCGGTCTCGTGGCGACCCTCGTTCGCGGCCCCGGGCCGGATGTCGCGAACGCAGCGAGCCACAGGGAGGCACCACTGATCTCGCTCGACCCGGCCGCGGACATCACCGACTTCTTCATGTTCCGGAGCTACGAGCCGGGCCAGGAGAACAAGGTCGTCCTGATCATGAACACCCAGCCCGGCGAGGAGCCGAGCTCGGGCCCGAACTACTTCAACTTCGATCCGTCGGTGAAGTACGCGTTCGGGATCGATAACAACGGCGACGGCAAATCGGACATCTCGCTCAGCTTCCAGTTCCGGAGCGAGATCCGCGGCCCCGTCGACTCGCTCGGACTGCCGTTTTCGTACGCCGGCGGCGTGCCGCCGTCGAGCGGCAGCGTCATCCCCCCGATCACGCGGCTCGACGGGAACGGCTCCGAGGGCCTCGGCCTGCGGCAGCACTACGACGTGACGATGACCGGCGGCGACACGCTCGGCGATTCCAAGACGCTCGGGCGCAACCTGATCGCCGTCCCGTCGGACGTCGGCCCGCAGACGATGCCGAACTACTCGTCGCTCGCAAAGCAGGGCGTGTACGACCTCGGCAACGGCGTCCGCGTCTTCGCGGGCCAGCGCGAGGATCCGTTCTACATCGACCTCGGCAGCGTGTTCGACACGCTGAACTTCCGGCGGTTCCCGCCGCTGCTGAGCAACATGGAGGACGCGAACGACAACGTGAACCCGTTCGGCGTCGACATGCTGTCCGGCTTCAACGTCCAGACGATCGCGATCGAAATGCCGATCTCGATGCTGACGGGCGCGTTCCAGACACTCGGCGGCTACGCCTACACGAGCCGGCCGAACGTGACCATCCGGCCGAACATGCACGACGGCTCCAGGTGGGTCCAGGTCCAGCGGCTCGCGAATCCCCTCATCAACGAGGTGATCATCGGGACGAAGGACAAGGACTACTGGAACTCCCTGCCGCCGTGGGACGAGGGCAACTTCCTCGACTACTACCTCAACCCGCGGCTCGCGCTCGCACTGCAGCTCCAGTTCGGGGCGCCCGCGGCGCTGAACAACCGCACAGACCTGGTCAACGCGCTGCTCAAGTACGGCCCCGGCGATCCGGGCTACTCGGACCTGCTGCGGCTGGACACGACGGTGGCGCCGAAACCGCTGGCGGCCCAGAAACGGTTGACCGTGCTCGCCGGCGACAACGCGGGCTGGCCGAACGGCCGCCGTCCGCGTGACGACGTGACGGACATCGCCGTCCGGCTCGTCGGCGGACCGACGTACATCGCCCTCAAGGCGGGCGACGGGGTGAACGTGGACGACGCGCCGCTCATGACGCAGTTCCCGTTCCTCTCGCTCCCGTCCGACGGGCGCAACCGCTCCTTCCCCCACGTGAATCCGTAGGGATGAAGGCGCGGATCCTCATCGCAGTGACGGCGGCGGTCGGTGCCGCCGCCGTCCTGCTGCTCGGCGGCGCCCTGCACACTTCGCAGGGCGCCGCCGGGGCAGCACCCGCGGTGCGCCCGGCTCTCAATCAGGTGCCCGTCCACGGAACGGAGTCGGACGTGCGCAGGCAGCAGGCCGCCGTACGCGCCGACCCCACCGACGTCCGCGCGCTCACCGCCCTCGGCTTCGCCTACGAGCAGCGCATGCGCGAGACCGCCGACCCCACGTATCTGACCAAGGCCGACGGCGTGCTGCATCAAGCGTTGAAGCTACAGCCGAGCAGCGCCGACGCCGTCGTCGGGCTCGGCTCGCTCGCTCTCTCCCGCCACCAGTTCGGCCGCGCCGTCGTGCTCGGCCGCCGCGCGCAGCGGCTCGCGCCGGGCGCCGGCCTCCCCTACGGCATCGCAGGCGACGGCCTGCTCGAGCTCGGCCGCTACCGCGCCGCCTTCCGGTCCTTCACGGAGATGGTTCACGAGGAGCCGGGCTCCTCGGCGTACGCGCGCATCTCGTACGCACGGGAGTTGATCGGCAACCGGACGGGGGCGGAGGCGGCGATGCGCCTGGCGGTCGAGTCCTCCCAGGGGCAGGCCGAGCCGACCGCCTGGGCGCGCGTCGAGCTCGGCAAGCTCCTCTTCGGCTCCGGCCACACGCGCGCCGCCGTCCGGCAGTACCGCGGCGCCCTGATCGAGCTCCCCGACTACCCGCAGGCGCTCGACTCCCTGGCCCGCGGCGAGGCCGCGCTCGGCCACCAGCAGCGCGCAATCCGCCTCGCGACGCGCGCCGTCGAGCTGGTCCCGCTGCCGCAGTTCGTGACGACGCTCGCCGACCTGCTGCAGGCGAACGGCCGCATCGCCGCGGCCCGCCGGCAGTACGCGCTCATCGGCGTCGTCGAGCGGCTCCTCGCGGCGAACGGCGTCCGCTCCGACCTCGAGATCGCCCAGTTCTACGTCGACCACGGACTGCACCTGTCGCACTCCCTCACGCTCGCCCGCCGCGCCCGCGCCGAGCGGCCGAGCATCCTGGGCGACGACGTCCTCGGCTGGGCCTTCACCCGCAACGGCCGCTGCTCGGAGGGCCTGCGCTGGGCGAAGCACTCGCTCCGGCTCGGCACCCGCGACGCGACCATGTTCTTCCACCGCGCCATGGCCGAGCGCTGCGCCGGCCACCTGCAGGCCGCGCATGCGTGGTTTCACCGTGCCCTGGCGCTCAACCCGCACTTCTCACCCATCTGGACTCCTGTAGCGAAGAGGTATTCATGACGCCCACGAATCACAAGGACCTCGTGAAGAAGCTGCTCGCCGCGGCGATCGCGCTCGCCGCGCTCATCGTCCCCGCCGCGGCCGCGGCGCACCCGCTCGGGAACTTCACCACCAACCACTTCACCCGCATCGAGGTGGCCGGCGACCGCGTCTACCTGACCTATGTGCTCGACCTCGCCGAGATCCCGACCTTCCAGGAGCAGGACAACGTGCATCGGCTCGGTGAGGCCGGCTACGCCCGCTCCGTCTCCGACCAGGTCCGCAAGGAGCTGCGGCTGACGGTCGACAGGCGCCGGCTGCCGTTGCACCGGCTCGACGACGTGATCGGCTTCCCGCCGGGCGCGGCCGGCCTGCACACCACGAGGCTCGAAGTGCTCTACGCGGCCCCGCGGCTCGCACACCGGCCGGCTCGAATCGCGTACAGCGACGGCACCTTCTCCGGCCGGCTCGGCTGGCAGGAGATCGTCGTCAAGGCCCGCGACGGTGCGACGCTGACGCAGACAACGGCGCCGTCCACGAGCGAGAGCGACGAGCTGCGCGCGTACCCGAAGGACCTGCTCAGCGACCCGCTGCACGTCACGACCGCCTCGCTCGCCGTCGACCCGGGGACGAGCACGGGCGACCCGACGCCGCTTTCCGACGACACGCTCACCGGCGCCGTGCATGTGGCCGGCGCGAGCGAGACCGGGTTCGCGTCGCTGATCGCACGCCAGCATCTGGGGCCGGGCATCGTGCTGCTCTCGCTGCTGATCGCGCTCTTCTGGGGCGCCGCGCACGCGCTGACGCCCGGGCACGGCAAGACGATCGTGGCCGCCTACATGGTCGGCTCGCGCGGCACGGTGTGGCACGCGATGCTCCTCGGGCTCACCGTCACGTTCACGCACACGATCGGAGTGTTCGCACTCGGGCTCGTGACCCTGGCGTTGTCGTCCTTCATCGTCCCGGAGCAGCTCTACCCGTGGCTGAACCTCGCCTCGGCACTGCTCGTCGTTGCCGTCGGCGCTGCGGTCTTTCGCGCGCGCATACGTGCGCGGGCCCACGCGCGCGCGCACGAGCACGGCCACGAGCACCATCACCACGACCATCACGGGCACGACCATCACCACGCGCCGCCCGAGGGCGGCGGGCTCCGCAGCCTGATCGCGGTGGGCGTGTCGGGCGGGATCCTCCCGTGCCCGACGGCGCTCGTCGTCCTGCTGGCGGCGATCTCGCTGCACCGCATCGGCTACGGCCTGGCGCTGATCGTGGCCTTCAGCCTCGGCCTCGCCGTGGTCGTGAGCGGCATAGCGCTCGTCGCCGTGACCGCGAAGCGCACGTTCGGACGCATGAGCCTGGAAGGCCCGGTCGTCCGCGCGCTGCCCGCGGTGAGCGCGGTCGTGATCGTGCTCGTCGGGCTCGCGATGACGCTTCGTGCACTGCCGGGGGTCGTCGGATGAACCGGATCCGAGAACGCCACGAATCAGTGCCGTCCAGGGGCTGAGAGACTCGAGGGAGGCTGCAGATGTTCGGGCTCGACCACACGATCGCCCACATGTCCGACGGGACGACGCTGCTGCTCGTCCTCGCGGTCGCCCTGCTGCTCGGGCTTCGCCATGCGACCGACCCGGACCACGTCGCCGCCGTGACGACGCTCATCGCCGGCGGCAAGGAGCGGAGCGCAAGCCGTGCGCGCAGGCTCGGCCTCGCCTGGGGCCTCGGCCACGCGACGACGCTCTTCCTCTTCGGCCTTCCGGTCGTGCTCTACGAGCGCTACCTGCCGGCCGGCATCCAGGAGGGCGCCGAGGCGGCGATCGGGGTGCTGATCGTCACGCTCGCCGCCTGGCTGCTCGTCCGCTGGCGCCGCGGCGCGTTCCACGTGCACCCGCACGACCACGACGATGTCCGCCACGTGCACGTCCACCCGCACGCGCGCGTGACCGGGCACGCCGGCCACCCGCACCCGAAGGCGCGCTCGCCATGGCAGGCGTACGGGATCGGGCTGCTCCACGGCATCGGCGGGAGCGCCGGCGTCGGCGTGCTGATCATCGCGGCGGTCAAGTCGAAGACGCTCGCCGTCGTCGCGCTCGGCATCCTCGCCGGCGGCACGGCCGTCTCGATGATGCTGCTGACCGCCGGCTTCGGCGTCGCCCTTTCGACGACGCCCGCGCGGCGCGCCTGGAACCGCCTGGCGCCCGCGCTCGGCGTGCTCAGCCTCATGTTCGGCCTCTGGTACGCGGCCGGCGCGCTCGGGCTTGCGCCCTACGTCTTCTGAGACCAGGCCTCGGCCGTCACCGCGTAGAGCACGAAGTCGTCCCGGCCGCTCGCCGTCGGCATGAACGCGTGCAGGACGCCCTCCTCGACGAAACCGAGCCGCCGGAACACGGCCCGCATCGGCTCGTTCCAGACTGCCGTCGAAGCCTGCACGCGCGCGGCGTCGTGCTCGTCGAACAGATGCTTGGTGACGAGGGTGATCGCCTCGCTCCCGTAGCCCAGGCCGCGCTGCGCCTCGTCGTGGATCTCGATGCCGATCTCGAAGACGCCCGGGGGCAGCGCGCCCGGCGGATGGCGCGCCTCGACGTCACCGACCACGCGCCCGTCGACGTCGATGGCCAGCTCGAGGCGGCCGCCGGCGAGCCGTCCGGACCGGGCGATGCGCTGCCGGAGGCGCCGCCGCCCGGCGGCGCGGTCGGACGTGCCGCCGACGCGCCACGTCGACGAGAGCCAGTGCTCGAGCAGCTGCTCCGCCTCGTCTTCCCGGTACGGGCGGAGCGAGACGCGGTCGCCGCGGATGACCAGCCCTTCCACGCGAGAGACCCTATTTGGAGGACACATGCAACAAGGCGGCCCGGAGACCGCCTCGTCTTGGACCCCGTCACTGTCCGGAGCGCGTGTGGCTGCGGCCCCCCACGCGCAGCACAGAGGGCGGGGCCGCTACTCGTCTCGGCAGCGGGACCGCCCGGCTTGATCCCCCATCCGGGTGAACTGCGGAGGCGCGCGACCTGCCGTACACTTCCACGTCTCTGTGGTAGAGATCGTCCTCTTGATGTTGATCCTCAAGATTCCGATCCTGTACCTGGTCGGCGTGGTCTGGTACGCGATCAAGGCGGAACCGCGCCCGGAGGAGCCCGCGATCGTGCGGGAGGAGAACCGGCCCGGCCCGCACACGCCCGAGAGCAGCGCAGCGCGTGTGCGCCGTGAGCGCGGGCGTCCGCACAGCCGGCCGCCCCGTCGCCCGACCGGGCCGCGCACGGCCGCCGCCCGCGCGGAGCGCAGCCGATGAGCGAGACCGCCGCCGAGCAGGGCGGGACGCGCCCCGCCGAGACCGTCGCCGGCTTCATCGCCGCGGCGGCGCTCGCGGTGGGCGTGATCGCCATCTACTACGAGCCGGTCAAGCTGGCCGTCCCGGCGCTGATCGTCGCCCTCATCGCCGTCGCGATCGGCGGCCGGTTCCACCGCCTCGCGAGCGTCGCGGTGGCCGTGATCACGATCGGCTGGGTGCTCGGGATGATCTACGCGGTCATCGAGGGCAACCCCCTCTGGTAGCGCGGCACCAAGGGCTTTCACCGCACTGCTAGAAAGGGAAGTGCCATGCGCGACGTCGACGCGCTGAACGCCGGCTACGCCGGCCAGCTCCTGGAGCAGTACCTCGAGAACCCGAGCTCGGTGCCGCCCGAGTGGCGTGCCCTGTTCGAGCGAGGAGAAGATGCGGAGATCTCTGCCGCCCTTCCAGGTCTCGGAAGACTTCTCGAACGGCGGGGGAATGGCGGCAACGGCCACGTGGCCGAAACGGCGGCACCCGCGCAGGCGGACGGGGCGCTCCTGAACGCGGTCGCCGCGGCCGCATCGCTCGTGCGCGCCACGCGGACGCACGGCCATCGCGCCGCCCGGCTCGACCCGCTCGGGACGGAGCCGCACGGCGACCCCTCACTCGACCCCGAGCGGTTGGGCCTCACGCCCGAGCTCCAGCAGCGCGTTCCCGCGTCGATCCTGCGGACGTACGTCGAGGGCGACACATTGGCGGATGTCCTCGCGCGGTTGCGCGAGACCTACAGCGGCACGATCGCCTACGAGATCGAGCACATCGACGACCACGACCAGCGCATGTGGCTGCGCGAGGCGATCGAGACCGGCCGCTACCGCCGGCCGCTCTCCGGCGACGAGCAGCGGCGCCTGCTGGCGCGCCTGGCCGAGGTCGAGGGCTTCGAGGCGTTCCTGCGGCGCACGTTCCTCGGCCAGAAGCAGTTCTCGCTCGAGGGCCTCGACCTGCTGGTGCCCATGCTCGACGAGTCGATCGACCTCGCCGCCGCCGACGGCGTCGGCCAGATCGTCATCGGCATGGCCCACCGCGGCCGCCTCAACGTGCTGACCCACGTGGTCGGACGCCCGTACGACCAGATCCTGCGCGAGTTCGAGGGCGAGCGGACGATCGAGGCCGTCACCGCCTACCCAGAGGGCGGGACCGGAGACGTCAAGTACCACCTCGGCATGCGCTCGTCCCGCCAGACGCCGAGCGGCGAGGTCGGCGTGACGCTGATGGCGAACCCGAGCCACCTCGAGTTCGTCGACCCGGTCGCCGAGGGCCGCACGCGGGCGGAGCAGACCGACCGCACGCAGCCGATCGCGCTGCACGACCCGTCGAAGGCGCTCTGCATCCTCATCCACGGCGACGCCGCCTTCCCCGGCGAGGGCATCGTCGCCGAAACGCTGAACCTCTCTGACCTGCCGGGCTACACGATCGGCGGGACGCTGCACCTGATCACGAACAACCAGGTCGGCTACACGACCGACCCGTCCGAGGGCCGCTCGACGTTCTACTCGAGCGACATCGCGAAGGGCTACGACATGCCGATCGTCCACGTGAACGCCGACGACCCGGCCGCCGCTCTGAGCGCCGTCCGGCTCGCGCTGGCCTACCGCCGCCGCTTCGGCCGCGACGTGATCGTCGATCCTTCGGCTACCGGCGCTTCGGCCACAACGAGCAGGACGAGCCCGCGTACACGCAGCCGCTGATGGCGGCGCGGATCGCCGGCCATCCCTCCGTCTTCGCGCAGTACGCACAGCAGCTCGTCGCCGAGGGCGTCGTCACCGAGGCGCAGGTCGAAGAGCTTGCGCAGGGCGTGAGGGCCCGCCTGAAGGCGGCCCACGAGCAGCTGAAGGAGACGTTCGGGCAGTCGATTCCGGCCAAGTCTCGCGACGAGGTCATCCCGCCGGCCGAGCGGCAGGACGAGATCGACACCGACGTGCCCGCCGAGCGGCTGCGCGAGCTCAACGCGCAGCTGATCCAGGCCCCGGATGGGTTCACCGTGCATCCGAAGCTGCTCAAGCAGCTCGAGCGGCGCATCGCAGCGATCGACGAAGGCGGGATCGACTGGGGCCACGCCGAGGCGCTGGCGTTTGCGAGCCTGGTCACCGAGGCGGTGCCGATCCGGCTGACCGGCCAGGACAGCGAGCGCGGAACCTTCGCGCAGCGGCATCTCATGCTCCACGACGCGCGCACCGGCGAGACGTACGCGCCGATGCAGCACCTGCCTGGCGCCGGCGCGTCGTTCGAGGTGCGGAACTCGCCACTGTCGGAAGCGGCGGCGCTCGGCTTCGAGTACGGCTACACGACCAGCGCGGCCGAGACGCTCGTGCTCTGGGAGGCGCAGTACGGCGACTTCGTCAATGCGGCGCAGGTGATCATCGACCAGTTCATCGTCGCCGGCCTGTCCAAGTGGCGGCAGACGTCGGGACTGACCCTCCTGCTTCCGCACGGCTACGAAGGCTCAGGCCCCGAGCACTCCAGCGCCCGCCTCGAGCGCTTCCTCCAGCTGGCCGCGCAGGAGAACATCACCGTCGTCAACCCGACGACCGCGGCGCAGTACTTCCACCTGCTGCGGCGCCAGGCGCTCGCGCGTACGGGGCGGCCGTTGATCGTCATGACGCCGAAGGCGCTGCTGCGGCTGCGCGGCGCCGCCGCCCGGCTCGAGGAGCTCAGCGACGGCACGTTCCAGCATCTGATCGACGACCCGCGGGGCCGCCACGCGGCCGCCCGCCGCCTCGTCCTCTGCTCGGGGAAGCTCTACTACGACATCGCCGGGCACGAGCTCTACGGCGGCGCGAGCACGTCGCTGTCGCCCGGCTCGAGCAGCTCTACCCCTTCCCCGCCCAGCAGGCGCGGCACCTGCTCACCGGGTACGAGGGCCTCGACGAGGTCCTCTGGGCCCGGAGGAACCGCAGAACATGGGCGCCTGGCGGACGATCCGCCACCGCATCGAGGAAGCCCTGCCGGCAGGCGTCACGCTCCGCTACGTCGGCCGCCCGTGGCGCGCCAGCCCGAGCGAGGGCTATCCCACCGCGCATCTGCGCGAGCAGGACCGCATCGTCAGAGAAGCGCTTCTAGGGGCTGTACCCGCGTAGCGGGGCTGTCCCCGAAGGGGCTGTCCTCAGTGATTTGATCAGAGCTCGGGCGGCGGAACCCGTTCAGCCAGGATGCTGGCGTACGGGGCACGTCGGACAGCCCCCGCTGCGCCGGGACA
>CAVWIN010000025.1:0-147210 GCA_963755085.1 uncultured Thermoleophilia bacterium
AATCAGCCTGGCTGCTCGGCGCCCGGGCCGAGCGACGAGTGGCTGCCGAGCTGGCGAAGCTCGATCCCGACCGGTGGACGCGCTCCGCGAGAGACTCGGCATCTCCCCACCAGGTGGCGGCGGTGTGTTGCGCGTTGCTTAAGCAGGCGATGGTTTCCCGATCCGCGAGCGCCCCCACCGCCGTAGTCACTCACATACGAATCGAATCGAAGGAAGTGACTCCAGATGAAGACCTTGGCAGCATCGATCGGCGCTCTCGCAGTTGCTTTCGGCCTCGGCGGCTCGGCGCTCGCGCAGTCGAGCGCGAACCGCGCGAGTCCGAAGCATCACCCGACTGCGCACCATGTGCGCCACCAGCTGAAGCCGAAGCCCAAGCCCATGCACACCCGGATCGGACCCGGGGGGGATGGGGACGGCGACAACCACGGGGCCTCAAGCGACGGGGACGGGAACTTCTAACCGCGAGGCGCGGGCGGCGCTTGCCGCGCCGCCCGGCGCCCGCCCTCTTACCTTGGCGCAGGCACCGAGCGCGGCCCCGACCCGATTGGTGGGAGGCGTCGCTGGGCGACTCGCTGATCAGCGTCGCCCGCCGCTCGGAGCTCGCGAGAGCATCCCCGGCGCGAGGACGCGGATAGTCGCATCGCGCGTGATCTAGACGTTCGCTAAGCGGAGCGGCCCCGGAGTCGAACCGAGCCAGCCTGGGGCTGCCAGACCTCACCGGTTTTGAAGACCGGCTGGGCCACCTGGTCCATGCCGCTCCGCGGTGGACGTTACTGGCGCGCCTGGTAGAGAAGGGCGCTCGGCGTCACCTCTGCTGTCTTCAGGACCCGCTGCACCCCACCGCCGCCGGCGGGCGGGAAGTAGAAGCACACCACGAGCACGCGGAGCCTTTCCAGTTCCGGGCGCAGCCTCTCCACCGCAGTTGCCAGACGCTAGGGGCGATTTGCGTGCGACCAGCCAGGATTTTTGTTATCGGATTGGTGATGCCACCCTGCCCGTCAACCCGGCGTCACTTGGGGGACGGTCGATGCTGGTGGCCGCCTGAGCCCTTCTGGCGCGCCGAGCCGCGGACGATCCGCTCGTCGCCGACCGCCGCGTCACCCCGTCGGCGTCGAGCCGCTCCAGCAGCAGCTGCGCCCTGCGGCGCGAGGCCGCGCGGGATCGCGGTGCACGTGGGTGCGCGCATCGCCGCCCTGGCCGGCCCCGGCGAGGTGCTCGTGTCGGCCACGACGCGTGACCTCGTCGCCGGGTCGGGTCTCTCCTTCGCCGATCGTGGCGAGCATGAGCTGAAGGGGCTCAGCGAGCGGCCGCACCTCTACGCTGCCGTCGGCTGACACCGCTCTGGCCGTGCTGGGGCTCATCGCCATCGCGCTGACCGTTGGACTCGCCGATTCGCTTAACCCGTCGACGGTCGGTCCGGCGCTCTACCTCGCGCTCGGCCGAGATCCGGTGCGCCGGGTCGCCGCCTTCGCGCTCGGCGTGTTCGCCGTCTCCTTCGCCGGTGGAACCATCCTCACGCTTGGCCCCGGGCGGGCGCTCATCGCGCTGGTGCCGCGGCCCGGCCCGCACGCGACTCATCTGATCGAGCTCGCCGTCGGGATCGCACTCGCCGTTCTCGCCGCCGGCCTGTGGATCGGCCGTGAGCGCATGGCCGCGCACCTCGCCCGCGAGCCGGCCAGGAGCGGCCGCTCGTCGCTCGTCGTCGGCGCGACCATCATGGCCGTCGAGCTGCCGACGGCCTTCCCGTACTTCGCGGTGATCCTTGCGATTCTCGGCTCGCGGACAGCCGTCCCGGGCCAGGTCGTCGTCCTGCTGGTCTTCAACGTCGCGTTCGTCGCACCCTTGCTCCTCATCGCGGCGGCGCGTGGGCTCGCAGGCGACGGAGGGGCGAAGGTGATGGAGCGGGTGCGGGCCGCAATCGACCGGCGGGCGGCCGTGCTGCTCTCGGCGTTGGTGTTCGCGGTCGCGGTGGTTGTTGCCTCGGTCGGAACGGTCGGTCTGGTGCGGTGACGCGTGCGCGGGCTTTTGACCTTTTCCTCGCCCGGCGGGACGTCACCTGTCGCGGCGTCGCGGAGTGGCTCTTAGAACGCGCTTCGAGATGAAGGCTCGTCGCAGGCGCGGCCTGGGCGAGTGCGAGACGAGGACGCAGGGAGGGCCAACAGCAGCGCTCTTGGCGCGACTGAGGACGGAGGATCGCGCCGCACTGGACGGGCCGGCGGCAAAGCGCTTCGTTTTGAAGCGAGTTCTAGGGGGTGCCCTCTTCAGCGATCCCACTGTCTCGCTCAACGTCGACCTCCGGTCGCGGCATATCGGCCGGCACGGTGACGAACCCGTTCGCGATCCGGGCGACGTACGACGACGGTGCGCGTCCCGTGTTCGGCTGGTTGACGCTCACCTTCGGCAACGACCAGCCGTCGGTGCGTGGGAGGTCGGCCGGGCCTCGCCCCAAGCCGTCAGCCGCCCCCGCCCTTCGGGGGCGATGCCGCGAGCGTCGCGTTCAGGCCGCGGATGAGCGCGTCCTTGTCCGCGGCGCTGAGCTTCGCGCTCGGGTGCACGAGCGTGTAGAACCACGGCGGCATCGAGCCGCCGCGAACTGCGTCGGCGATATCGCCGGCGCTGATGTCCTGCGGCTGGTCCCATTCCGAGAAGTTGAACTGCGCGCGGCCGGCGTCGACGTCGCGCTGCACGAGCCACGACACCGGCGCGACGTTCGAGTACCAGCGCCAGTTCGTGAGGTTGCTGTGGCAGTCGAAGCAGGCGCGCTCGGTCAGCACGCGCGTCCGGGCCGAGTCCCACTTCGGCTCCATCGTGACCGGCGGGTTGGAATGGTTGCGTCCGTACGGGACTGCCTGCATCAGGGCGAACAGCGCCAGCACGCCGAGGCCTGCCCAGAGCAGCACGCGCCGCCGGCTTCTGGGCCATGAGAGCCGCATGAGCTGGATGCTCCGCGACACGCCACGGCCCTGCCATCGGCAGATGCTCCCGACGCACCTGCGGAGAACTACAGAGCCGCGCCGCCGTGATCGGGCGAGAAGCGGCTATCAGCAGGAACGTCGACTACAGGGGCGGCAGGACTCGAACCTGCAACCCCCGGTTTTGGAGATGGATACGGCCAGGTGTGCCAGGCCGCCAACCCGCTTGTTACCGCGGATCAGGGGCGCTGAGATCAGGTGAGATTGCCTGAGGTGGGTACCGTTTTGGGTACCGACTGGGACACTTGCCAGTCGAGACAGCGATGGACGAGCCGACCACGGCGCATCCCGACGCCGCTCATCTGCGCCGAGTGCCACCGCGCCGACCGCGACGGCGACAGCCGCGGCTGGAAGGCCGACCTCGCCGGCCGGAGCGATGGAGACGAGCTCGAGGTCGTCATCGTCTGCCCGAAATGCTGGGCCGTCGAGTTCGACGCTCGCGCGGATTAACGTCCGTCGGTCGGTCTGGGCTTAGGCCGCCCCGCAGATCGCGTAAGCCTGGATGCTGATGCTGATGCTGTAGGTGTACGGGTTGCCGACCAGGACACGCCAACCCTGGATGATGTTCCCGGAGCCGGCCGCCGGTCCGGGCAGGAGGTTGGGAGGAGCGACCACCTTGAAGCCCCTGGCTTGCATAGCAGGCTGCGAACGGGAGGAATGCGATGCGAGGTTTGACGAAATAGGCCAGCGGCGATCTGTGAGCAGAGCGATAAGCGATCGCACATGAAGAGGAGAGGAGGCATCATGGCGAAGAGCGTTCGCGACGCGATGACTGAGGATCCCCGCTCGATCGACGCGTCGGCATCGGTGGTCGAGGCGGCGCAACTGATGCGAGAGCAGCACATCGGCTCGCTGCCGATAACCGACGACGACCAGCTTGTCGGGATGATCACCGACCGAGACATCACGACGAGAGTGGTCGCCGAGGCCGCAGACCCTCAGATGACGTCGGTCGGGGAGGTCTACTCTCGGGACCTCATCAGTGTCGAGCCCGACAAAGACCTTGCAGAGGCGCTGCAGCTGATGGCCCGCCACCAGGTTCGGCGTCTGCCCGTTGTCGAGGATGGCAGGCTCGTCGGCATCGTTGCCCAGGCCGACATCGCCCTCAGGGAGAACGAGACGAAGACCGGTGAGCTCGTCGAGGCGATCTCTGAGCCCTCAGAAGAAGAGCGCAGGTAGCGTCGCCTGTTTAGGTGATCGATCTCGCGACGAGCGATCGAGGCTGACCCGATCGTTCGAGTTACCCGTCGCTGCTCAGAATGCGTTCGCGGCCGACTTCCACTCTGCGAGGCGCTGGGCGATGAGCTCGGCCCGCTCCTCCGGGCTCGCGCTGTCCAGCACGTCGAGGTCCGAGGGGTCGGCTCGGAGGAAGATGCCGGCGGTTCGGGCGTACAGCCCAGGGTCGCGATCCGACCGTGTCGTCCAGTGCCCGGTGGCGCGGTCGGCGGTCTCCAGCCTGATCTCGCCGGTCCCTTCGAGCTGCGGGGCATTGCCGCGGGGTCGCTCGCCCTTCCAGAAGAAAAAGATCCGGCCGGGTCCCTGTGCTCCTTCGCGGCCTCGCTCCAGTAGCTGGCCGAGAGCGTCCCGTCCTCCTGCCAGGACCGGCCGTTTACGTTCAGGCCACCGTCACGGTCTCGCGAGATCTGCAGGAGGCTCACCGCCGATGGTTCCTCCTCGGTCCGCACGGTAAGCGAGAGCTGCCACCACTGCCCCTCGACCGGTCCGCGGCGACCCTCGGTCTCGATCGCCTTGCGGAGCTTCTGGTTGATCGCGCGAACCTCCGCCGGACCGGCGGCCGGGTTGTAGCGGACGGCGGTCAGCCCGAGCAGATCGCTCGGCAGCTTCGAACCGTGCGCGTGGAGGATGAGCGTGCGCCGGATGCCGAGCGCGCCGCCGAACAGCCCGGCCTCGAACACCACGTTGTCGCGCGGCGACGCCTCGCCGGACGGGGATGCATCCGTCGTCGTCCAGTCATCCTGGGCGAACACGAACGCGGCGAAATCGACCTCCTGGGAGAGCTCGACCAGGCGGTCGAGCGTGGACCGCCCCGGGTTGAACGTGGTCGTCCAGAGCTCCACGTCGGCGACGTCCTCGAGCCCGCGCGTGATCGCCTGGAGCAGTTTGGCCTGCTTGCCCGACGACCCGAGAAAGACGCGCGGCTTGTTCACGCGCGATTCATGATGACCGACATGGCGCGAAGAAGTGGTCAAGTGCCGCGTTGGCAGACGAGCGGCGCGGGCAGCCGCCGCTCGTCGAGCGCGGTGCGTACAGCCCGGCACGACGCCGAGCTACTTGCGTTCCTTGCGGGGTGTTATTCTTATTTGCATAAGTTCCGATTTGTTAGGAGACTTTGCGTATGGGCCAGCGAGTTCGGCTCTCCGCGTTCGTCGACGCCAGCCAGCGCGACCAACTCGTCGAGCTCGCCAAGGCCGAGGACAGATCCATGTCGTCCGTCGTCCGCACCGCGCTCAGCCGCTACCTCGACCAAGAGATGGTTTCCGTTGCCGGGAACGCGGTAACAATCGGGCACTGTGAAACTGCGGCTCACGGCCGGACTCCTAGCCATGGCACTCGCCCCCGCGGCAGCAGCGCGCACGACGGCGGTCGTGCCGCCGTCCCAGCCCGGGCCTTGGCGCCAGCTCGGCGCAGCCATTACGTCCCGACCCGGCGCACTCGCCAACGTCCAGCGTCAGCTGCTCGACCCTCGCGGTCTCGCCGTCGTCGCTCAGTCGTCGTCGGCCCGTGCGATGAAGGTGACGTGGTGGAGTTACTGCATGTTCCAGAGCGACGACGGCCAGACCGAGACGAACAGCGGTACCCTGACCGCGACCACACGGATCACCGAGTACCTTTCGATCATGCCGAACTCGACGCTCTGCCAGGTCGCGGTGAGCGCACGCATCCCGGGCAAGCCGAAGCTTCGCGTCGTCGTCGCCGCGTTCGGCTACTGATACGTCGAAGCGTCTGCCAATCTGTTCGGCGGCGATCCTGGTCGCTGCTGTCGCGGCGGCCGGTGCCCAGTCGATGCGCTCCGCCCAGCAGGGGCCCCTGCCGCTCAAGAGCGTCGCCCGAGTCTCCTTGCCAGGGCCCAGCGTTCGCTTCGACTACCAGAGCCTCGACCCGACGGCTGGCCGGCTCTACATCGCGCACATGGACGCCAGCCAGTTACTCGTCTTCGACGTGCGGACGCGCCGGGTCGTCAAATCGATCGCGGCGGCCGGTGTGCACGGGGTGCTCGCGGTGCCGTCGCTTCACCGCGTCTTCGCGTCAGCGACCGACGACCACCAGGCGATCACGATCGACACGCGCACGCTGGCGGTCGTCGCGAGGGCGCTCGCGGGAAGCTACCCGGACGGGCTCGCCTGGGATCCCGTCGAGCGCCACGTGTTCGTGTCCGATGAGAGCGGCGGGGTGGAGACTGTCCTGAACGCGAAGGGGCAACGGATCGCGACGATCCAGCTCGGGGGCGAGGCGGGCAACGTCCAGTACGACGCCGGCTCGAAGCGGGTGCTGGTCGACGTGCAGACGAAAGACGACATCGCCGTGATCGATCCGACGACGAACAAGATCGTCCGCCGGGTGAGCGTGCCGGGCTGCAACGGCGACCACGGCCTGCTGGTCGACGCGAGCCGCAGGCTGGCGTTCGTGGCCTGCAACGGGAACGCCACGCTGCACGTGCTCGACCTCCGCAGCATGCGCTTCACCGGCGCGTCGACTGTCGGCCAGTTGCCGGACGTGCTCGCGTTCGACCCGAAGCTGCGCCGGCTCTACGTCGCCGCTGAGAGCGGAGAGGTGGCGGTGTTCGCCGAGACCGCCCACGGCGCGCGCAAGCTCGGGCAGGCGCTGCTCGCCCCGGAGGCGCACACCGTCGCGGTCGACCCGCGCACGCACCTCGTGTACTTCCCGCTGCAGAGCGGGTCGAACGGCACCCCGCAGCTCCTGGTCATGCGCCCCAGCTGACGTCAGATCGTGATGAACACTCCGGCCGCGATCCAGGCGCGTGCCGGGCACGCGGACTTCTCGACGACGCAGCGGTACATCAACGTGGCCGGCGTCGTCTTCAAAGATGAGGCCGAACAGGCGGAAGCGAGGATTCTGGGTACCGATTTGGGTACCGAACACCGACGTGCCCGAGCCGGTCAGATCAGAAGACGCCGACTAGCAGGCATTTCGGCTACAGGGGCGGCAGGACTCGAACCTGCAACCCCCGGTTTTGGAGACCGGTGCTCTGCCAATTGAGCTACGCCCCTCGGCGGTTCGAGCAACTGATTCTACCCGTGTCTGCGTGAGGGTTCGGACGAGGCGCCCGAGGGAACCACGCGGCCCATGACGCCGGGGGGACGACTACAGTCGCGGCGTGCGGGCTCCGTCGCAGCGACGTGCACTTGGCGTCCTCTTCGGCTTTCTGGCGCTCGCGCTGGCCGGCGTCGCGTGGGCCGCAGCCGGGGCGAAACAGTGGATTGTCGCGGTCGCGGCGGCGGTGATCGCCCTCTGGCTCGCGTCGCTGATGGTCTCCGCTTTCCGAGCCGCCCGTCGACCCGGATGAGGAGTCCGCGGGGCCGCCCCGTATTCTCTTAGGCCGTGGCGGAGGACACCCAGCAACTCTGGCTCGAGTACACGCGCACGAAGGACAAGGCGATCCGCGATCGCCTCATCCTCACGTACGCGCCGCTCGTGAAGTACGTGGCCGGCCGTGTCGGCAGTGGACTGCCCGCCCACGTGGACGAGGAAGACCTCGTCTCATATGGCCTGCTCGGCCTTATGGGCGCGATCGACCGCTTCGACCCGTCGCGCGACATCAAGTTCGAGACGTTCGCCATCGCGCGGATCAAGGGCGCCATCATCGACGAGCTGCGCTCGCTCGACTGGGTGCCCCGCTCCGTTCGCTCGCGGGCCCGCGACATCGAGCGGGCGATGGCCGAGCTCGAGCGCGTCCTGCACCGTGCGCCGACCGACGCCGAGGTCGCCGAGAAGCTCGGCATGACCGAAGAGGAGCTCGACGACACCCTGACCGACATCTCTCGCTCCTCGATCGCCGCCCTCGACGAGCTCTGGACTATCTCCGGCTCGTCCGGCGACCAGGTGTCGCTCATCGACACGATCGAGGACACGAGCGGGCCTGACCCGCAGGGCGCCCTTGCGCAGACCGAGCTCCGCGACGCGCTCGGCGACGCGATCGCCCGGCTGCCCGAGCGCGAGAAGCTCGTCGTCACGCTCTACTACTACGAGGAGCTGACGCTCCGCGAGATCGGCGACGTGCTCGGCGTGACCGAGTCGCGCGTCTCGCAGCTGCACACGAAGGCGATCCTGCGCCTGAAAGCACGCCTCGCCGGCGGGGCCCGCGCGATAGCGACCTAGGCGAGAGCCTCCACCTCGCGGATCAGCCGCTCGACGAGGGCGGCGCCGGTGCCGTCGACGAGCGCACGTGCCTCGTCGAGGAGGGCGCGGGCTTCGGCCGATCGCCGTTGTCCTGCCAGGAAGCGCGCGTAGCCGACGACCATCTCGGAGCGCTCGACGCGGGACTCCGTCCCGGCGAACTCCTCGAGGACGCGCTGCCAGACCTCCTCCGCCTCCTCGAGGCGGCGCTGCGCCTCGCGGAGCTGGGCGAGCTCGTAGTAAAGATCGGGGGAGGACACTGCGGCGAGCTCCGCGTCGGCCTCCTCGAGTCGGCCGCGGGCGATCAGAATCTGAGCCCGGAACGCGTGCACGATCTCGCCTCGGACGCTGCTCGAGGCTGCGAGCCCGCTCGCCCTGTCGAGGGCGGCCGCAGCCTCGTCGAAGCGCCCCAGCTCGATCAGCGTGCGGGCGACCTGAACGGTCAGGGCGTTGAAGAGCCAGAGCGACTCACCGAGGCGCTCGGCGATCACGACCCGCTCGCGCGCGTGCTGGAGCGCCTCCTCGAGCCGGTCCTCCGCGCGTCGGAGGACAAACAGGACGGCCTGGATGGCCTCGAGCGCGCGCAGGCTCCCGGTCTCGACCGCCAGGCGCATCGCCTCGGTTACCTGCCGCTCGGCCTCGTCGAGCCGGCCCATGTCCAGCAGCGCGATGGCGCTGTGCCCGGCCATGCAGAACGCGGCGCGAGGGAGGTCGCCGAGCTCGAGGGCGATCTCCGTCGCCCGGCGGCGGTGCGCGACCCCGCTGCTCAGGCGGCCGGACCAGGTGTCGGCAAGGCCGGCGATGTCGTGCGCCTCGATCCCGATGCTGCAGAGCCCGAGCGGCTCGGCGAGCTCGAGCGCACGCGTCGCCGCCGCGGTCATCCCCTCCGGGTCGCCGCGCGCACGAGCGGCCTCGGCGAGCGCGAGCGACGCGAGGGCCGCCGCCTCGGGCGTGGCGCTGTCCGCGGCGATCCGCTCGGCGAGCTCGACCGCCTCGTCGACTGCACCCGAGCGCGCGAGCACGGCCGCGAGCTGAGCGCGCGCGAGCTCCACCAGCTCCCGGTTGTCACCCGCGATCTCGACGGCGCTGCGCAGCAGTTCGATCGACTGGTGGACGCTGGCCGTCGCCGCCGTCCATTCCGCAGCCCTACGCAGCGCGTCGACGGCCGCGTGCACGAGACTCGGCTCGACCGCCTCGAGCGGCGCGACGTCGCGCCGAAGCGTTACCGCCTCGCCCAGGTGGCGGGCGACCGCGACGCCGAGGTCGGGACGCCCGTCGTGGCCACCGAGCCAGTCCGCCGCGCGTCGATGGAGCTCGGAGCGGTCGAGCTTGGGAATCGACTCGTAGGTGACCTCGCGGATGAGCGCGTGGTGAAAGCGAAACTGGCGGGCGCCGAGGAACGCGCTCTCGGGCTGCTCGTCGACGAAGCCGCCGGTCCGGAGGCGTCGGAGCGCGGGAGCGGCCGCGTCGCCGTCCGCGACCATCGCGACGGCGCTGTCCCAGAAGACGTCGCCGACGACCGCGCCTGCCTGCGCGATCCGCTTCACCTCGGTCGGGAAGAGGTCGAGGCGGGCGCCGATGAGCGCCCTGAGCGACCGGGGGACGCCCGCATCGACCCCGTCCTCGCCGGCCATCGCCGAGATCTCCTCGAGAAAGAGCGGGCTGCCCTCGCCGCGCTCGACGATGCCTGCCCTGACCGCCGCCGACCACGGCGCGCCGGCGAGATTGTCGACAAGCGCCGCCGCCTCCTGCTCGGACAGCGCGCCCAGCTGGAGCACGCTCACACGCTCGTCGGCGACGAGCTCCGCCAGCCGGTCGCGCAGCTCCGGGCGGCCCTGGAGCACCAGCGTGACCGGGACGGACGCGATGACCTGGAAGAGCTCCTGGACGGCGTCGAGCAGCGTGTCGTCGGCCCAGTGCAGGTCGTAGAGAACCACGACGACGGGGCCCACGGATGCGAGGCCTTCTAGGTAGCGGCGTACGCTCCAGAGGAGCTCGTTCTCCGAGCCCGCCGGCGCCCGCGCGACCAGCGCGGCCAGCTGCGCCTCGACGAGCGGGAGCTCCTCGGCGCTGTGGCGCGGCGCCAGCGCCCGGTGCAGCTTCGCGCGGGCCGCTTCCTCGCCGTCCGCGTCCCCGATCCCGGCCTCCTGGCGGACGACCCCGGCGAGCGGCAGCCATACGGTGCCCTCGCCGTAGGGCAGGCAGGCTCCGCGGAAGACGCCGGCGCGTCCGTGCGCCCGCCCGGCGAACTCCTCCGCAAGCCGGCTCTTCCCGATCCCGGGCTCGCCGAGGACGACCAGCGCCTGCGGCTCGCCGTCTCGGATCGCACGCTCGAGGGCACCGGCGAGCACCTCGAGCTCGGCCGTACGGCCGACGAGCGGCGAGCGGGCGCGCGTCCGCCGCGACGTGCCCGCGACCGCGGGCCAGGCGGACACCGGCCCGCGCTTGCCCTTCGCGTCGACCTGCACCTCGGCGCCGTAGTCGAATGCGTCGCTCGTCAGTCGCATCGTGTCGCGGCTGACGAGCACCTCGCCCGGCTCGGCCGCCTGCTCGAGCCGTGCGGCAGTGTTCATGACGTCGCCGGTCGCGAGCGCGTCGCTGCCGCCGACGACTGCGTCGCCGGTCGCGATGCCGACGCGCACCTCGAGCTCCACGCCGAAGCGCGGCCGCAGCGTGTCCGTGAGACCGACGAGCGCCTCACGCAGCGCCAGTGCGCAGCGGACGGCGCGCTCCGCGTCGTCCTCGTGCTGCGCCGGCACGCCGAAGACCGCGACGACCGCGTCGCCGGCGAACTTCTCGACCGTCCCCCCGAACTGCTCGACGACCGACCGCATACGGTCGAAGTAGGCCGCCTGGACGCTGCCGAGCGCCTCGACGTCCAGGAGCTCGCCGAGCGTGGTCGAGCCGACGAGGTCGCAGAACAGGACGGTCACGAGCTTGCGCTCGGTCGCCACGCTCACGCCTCAAGAGAATCACTCCCAGTGACGCGACGCCAGGGCTAGAGTTGCGAAACGGCTGCTGAGCGGGGCAAGATCGCCCCCGGCCGCCGCCCAGAGGGTCGAACAACAGGAGGTAACGCACCGCATGCCCGCTCTCGAGCCCGGGAAGATTCGCAACGTCGCCGTCGTCGGTCACCGTGGGACCGGCAAGACCTCGCTCGTCGAAGCGCTGCTGTACGAAGGCGGCGCGACCAACCGCCTCGGCTCGATCGAGCAGGGCACGACCGTCTCGGACTGGGACGAGGACGAGCAGCGCCGCGCCACGTCCATCGGCGCGACGCTGGCGCACGTCGACTGGCAGGGCCGGAAGATCAACCTGATCGACACCCCCGGTGACGCCAGCTTCCAGGGCGACACGATCGCCTCGCTGATGGTCGTCGAGGGCGCGCTGATCGTCGTCAGCGGCGTCATGGGCGTCGAGGTCAATACCGGCCGCGTGTGGGACCGCGCCGACAAGCTCGGCCTGTCGCGCGTGCTGTTCGTGAACATGCTCGACCGCGAGCGCGCGGACTTCCTGCGCGCCCTGGGCCAGCTGCAGGAGATGCTTTCGCCCCGGTGCATCGCGGTCAGCCTCCCGATCGGGGCGGAGCACGAGCTGACCGGCATCGTCGACCTGCTGCACGAGAAGGCGTACATGAGCCCGGAGGGGGCGCGTGACTCGAAGCCGGTCGACATCCCGGCCGAGCTGGCCGATCAGGTCGCGCAGTACCGGACGCAGCTGATCGACGCCGTCGTCGAGACGGACGAGGCGCTGATGGAGCGCTACCTGGAGACGGGCGAGGCGCCCGCTGAGGACCTGGCGAGTGCGCTGAAGACCGCGGTCACGCGCGGCGAGATCTTCCCGGTCTCGGCCGGCGTGGCGACCAAGAACCTCGGCACGGACGCGCTGCTCGACCTGCTCGTCGAAGGCGTCCCGTCGCCGGCGCGCAAGGAGCCGGTGGTCGACCTGCACGAGGCCGACACGGCCGCGTTCGTGTTCAAGACGGTCGCCGACCCGTTCGCCGGGCGCATCAACGTCTTCCGCGTCGAGCGCGGGACGCTCACGACCGACTCGAACCTCGTCAATGCGCGCACGCACCAGAAGGAGCGCACCGGCTCGCTGATGTTCATGCAGGGGAAGGAGCACGTTTCGGTGAGCGAGATCGGCGAGGGCGACATCGGCGCCGCCGCGAAGCTCAAGGACGTGCAGACCGGCGACGTGCTCCTCGACGCCGAGCGCGAGATCGAGCTGCCGAAGATCGACTTCCCCGAGCCGGTCATGTCGTTTGCGATCACGCCGAAGGCGAAGGGCGACGAGGAGAAGATGGGCGCCGGCCTCCGGCGTCTCCACGAGGAGGACCCGACGCTGATCCTCCGCCGCGACCCGCAGACGGGCGAGCAGCTGATCTCAGCCCTCTCGCAGATGGCGGTCGACGTCGCGGCCGACCGGCTCAGGAGCCGCTTCGGCGTCGACGTCGAGCTGCGCCAGCCGCGCGTCCCGTATCTGGAGACGATCCGCAAGGAGTCGCGCGCGCAGGGCCGCTACAAGAAGCAGACGGGCGGCCGCGGGCAGTTCGGCGACTGCCACATCGTGCTCGAGCCGATGGAGAACAGCGGCAGCGACTACGAGTTCGTCGACAAGATCGTCGGCGGGGTCATCCCGCAGAACTTCCGGCCTGCGGTGGACAAGGGCATCCAGGAGGCGATGCAGCACGGCGAGCTCGCCGGGGCTCCCGTCAAGGGTGTGCGCGTGGTGCTCGTCGACGGCTCGTACCACTCCGTCGACTCCTCGGAGATGGCGTTCAAGATCGCCGGCTCGATGGCGTTCAAGACCGCCTACGAGAAGGCCGACCCGGTGCTGCTCGAGCCGATCATGGAGGTCGAGGTGACGGCGCCGGACGAGACGGTCGGCGCGGTCAACGGCGACCTCAACTCCCGGCGCGGCCGGCTGCAGGGCATGGAGCCGCGCGGCGGCATGACGAGTATCAAGGCCGAGGTGCCGATGTCGGAGATGCTCACCTACTCGCAGGCGCTGACGTCGATGACCGGCGGCCGCGGCGACTACCACATGCATTTCGCGCGCTACGAGGAGGTGCCGACGCACATCGCCCAGAAGGTGATTGCGGCGGCGCAGGCTGAGAAGGAGGAGGCTTCGAGCTGATGCGCGCGCTCCGCCCGCCCGACGTCGCCGTCATCTGCGCAATCTGCGAGCGCACACTGCTCGTCGGCGAACGCGCGACGCGGTACACGCCGGACGGCGGCGACCACTACGTCGACGTCTGCCCGCTCTGCAACCCGATCGCGCTGCAGCACGGCTGGGTGAAGGAGGGCGCGCCGACCACGCCGGCCGCGGCTCCGCTCCGAAGGCGGCGCCGGCTGAGCCTCGCGGCGATCTTCGACCCGCGCCGGGCGGGGGCCGAGGAGCCGGTCATGTCGGAGCCGATCCTGCGCCGGCTGTCGAAGCCCGAGCAGGCGATCGTCGAGGCGGCGGAGCTCTTCAACGCGTCGACCTACCGGCGCACGGTCGGCGGCATCGCGCGCAGCCTCGGCCCGCCGAAGGTCTCGATCGTCCCGCTCTCGGGCGTGAACACCGAGGTGGTCGTGACGGTCGCGTGGGAGCTGTCCTGGTACCAGTACCGCGTCTCGTTCGACGCCGCGCAGCCGGTGCGGCTCGAGGAGCGCGGGCTGGAGGTCGACGAGCTCGACGCGACGTTCCTCGACTGGAACACCGAGCTCGCCGAGGACGGCCGGCTCGTCCCGAACATCGCCCGCGTCTAGGGCTGGGTCTGTCCCCAGTGATTGGCGGCATCTCGATTTGCGGAAACGCCTCGGCCGAGGCCGGGCGCTGCCCCACGCACGCACGAGGGGTAGCCCCCTACGGGGGCAGCCCCACGGGGTCAGTCCCGCGGGGTCAGTCCCTCGTTCGGGGGAGTGCGCCCGCTGGCCCCGTTCGTACAATCGGGGCGTGATCTACTGCGTGGTCCCGAAAGAGCTCGAGGCCGAGCTGTACGACAAGCTCGTCGAGTACTACAAGGACAACCCCAACGTGACGGTCATGGTCGACCGCCGCGAGGGTGATCGCAGGACGCGCCAGGGCAAGAGCAAGGGCAACGGCGGCGGCGCCGGCAAGCGCGAGATCCGCGACCGGCGGCGGCAGCGCGCGCGCGGGACCTTCCTCACCACCGACCCGCCCGAAGGCGCCGAGTAGACCCGGCGCGTCACTAGGATGGCCGCCGTGGGCGCGGTCAAGACGCGGGTCTTCCAGAACTACATCGCGGGC
Organism: uncultured Thermoleophilia bacterium; assembly: GCA_963755085.1. Lineage (GTDB taxonomy): Bacteria > Actinomycetota > Thermoleophilia > Gaiellales > Gaiellaceae > JACVRM01. The sequence goes on from CAVWIN010000025.1 coordinate 14,607, forward strand.
GAGTGGGTGGACGCCTCGACGGGCGAGACGTTCGAGTCGACGAGCCCGGCGAACGGCGACCTGATCGGCACGTTCCCGAAGTCGGCCGAGGCCGACGTCGACCGCGCCGTCGCTGCTGCCAGGGAGGCGTTCGAGTCGTGGCGGCTCGTCCCGGCCCCGAAGCGCGGCGAGCTCGTCTTCCGCTTCGCGCAGCTGCTCATCGACCACAAGGACGAGCTCACCGACCTGATGACGCACGAGATGGGCAAAGTCAAGGCCGAGGCGGGCGGCGACGTCCAGGAAGCGATCGACATGAGCTTCTACATGGCCGGCGAGGGCCGCAGGCTCTTCGGCCAGACCACACCCTCCGAGCTACCGGACAAGTTCAACATGTCCGTCCGCATGCCGATCGGCGTCGTCGGCGTGATCACGCCGTGGAACTTCCCGATCGCGATCCCGTCCTGGAAGATCGTGCCGGCGCTCGTGTGCGGGAACACCGTGGTGTTCAAGCCGGCGAACGACACGCCGCGCCTCGGTGAGCGCTTCGTGGAGCTGCTCGCGGAGGCGGGGGTGCCGGCGGGCGTCGTCAACGTCGTACACGGCTTCGGCGGCGACGTCGGCGAGCGGATCGTCCGCCACCCGGACGTCCGCGTGATCACCGTCACAGGCTCCCGCGAGACCGGCGTCAAGGTGCTCCAGGCGGGGGCCGAGGGCCTCAAGCACGTGCACCTCGAGCTGGGCGGCAAGAACGCGATCATCGTCATGGACGACGCCGAGCTCGAGCTCGCCGTCGACGGGATCCTCTGGTCGGCGTTCGGCACCTCCGGGCAGCGGTGCACCGCCGCCAGTCGCGTGATCGCGCACCGCGCCGTGGTCGGCGAGCTGCAGTCACGGCTCGTCGCGGCCGCCGAGAAGATGCGCCTCGGGCCCGGCTGGGAGGACGAGACCGACGTCGGCCCGGTCATCAACAAGCGCGCGCTCGACAAGATCCACTCGTACACCGGCATCGGGAAGGACGAGGGCGCGACGCTCCTGACGGGCGGCGAGGTCGCCGCCGGCAACGGGCTCGACCGCGGCTTCTACTACCGCCCGACCATCTTCGGCGACGTCGACCCCGGCATGCGCATCGCCCAGGAGGAGATCTTCGGGCCGACCACCGCGATCATCCCCGTCGACTCGTTCGACGAGGCGATCCGCGTCGCGAACGGCGTCAAGTTCGGGCTGTCGTCGTCGATCTTCACCGGCGACATCAACAATGCGTTCCGCGCGGTGCGCGACCTGCAGACCGGCATCACGTACGTGAACGCCGGCACCATCGGCGCCGAGGTGCATCTTCCGTTCGGCGGCGCGAAGGACACCGGCAACGGGCACCGCGAGGCCGGCCAGGCGGCGCTCGACGTCTTCACCGAGTGGAAGTCGGTCTACGTCGACTATTCGGGCAAGCTGCAGCGCGCGCAGATCGACACGAACTAGTGGACGAGCCGGTCGATCTCCGGGCCGCGCTCGCGCAGATCGACGAGGCGTTCCAGCCCCGCATCGTCGGCGACTACAACGACTCGAAGATCATGGTCGCCAAGGTGCGCGGCGAGTTCGTCTGGCATGCGCATCCGGAGACCGACGATCTGTTCCTCGTGCTGGACGGGCGCCTGACGATCGACCTGCCCGGCGGCTTCGTCGAGCTCGGGCCGGGTGAGCTCTTCGTCGTGCCGCGGGGCGTCGAGCATCGGCCCAGGGCGGAAGAGGCGCACATCGTGCTCATCGAGCCCCGCGGGACACCGAACACCGGCGACTCCGGGATCGAGCCTGCGCCCGAGCGCGAAATCTGATCTGAGCGAACCCGCTCGCCCGCCGGGTTAGGGTTGGCCGTGGCGGTTCTCGACGTCGTGCGCAAGTGGGCCCCGAACCGCGCGGAGCTGCGCACGTTCGGGAAGTACTGCCTCCTCGCCGCGATCTACGTCACGCTCGGCGTGATCAACGGGTTCTTCGTCGTCGCTTTCTGGATCGGGCTGGCGTTCCTCTTCGTGACCGCCTGGGGGATCCCGGCTCTCTGGCGCCGGATGACGCGTTGAGCTGGGCCGCACATGACATGGAGCCGTACGCGTTCCAGAAGCACCTGGGCGCGAAGATCGCGTTTGTCCCGCTGCTGATCGGCTCGTACGCGCCCGACCAGGCGACCAAGTGGTTCGTGTACGGCATCCACCTGGGGCCCTGGGATCTCAAGGCGTCCGACCCGGTCAAGTTCCACCGCGGCTGGCCGGGCATGGGCTTCACGCACTCGCTGACGTTCGGCGTCGTGATCGGCCTGTTGATCTGGGGCATCTTCGGCAGCCGCCTGTGGGGCGTGAGCTTCATGATCGGGCACGCGGCCCACGTCATCACCGACGCGGGCGACACGGTCGGGACGATGTGGTTCTTCCCGTGGACGCACCACTTCCACATCGACGCCTGGGCGTACGCGGGGCAGACGGGGCGCTTCACCGATGCGGCCGCCTACTTCAGCGGGCTCGGCGGCATGTGGGATCTCGTCTGGATCCTGTACGGGCTGCTCTCGTGGCGCGTGATCACGCGCAGCTACTTCGAGGACGTCGTCTACAACGCGGACGCGTTCTGGCCCTGGCTCAACAAGCGGCTGCCGAAGGACGCCCTGCTCGTGCTCTACCGGGGCGCCTTCTTCTACGGCTGCAGCCAGTGGCTCGCCTGGTCGATCTGGGCCCACGTCTATCACCACTACCCGTACGACCTGCATTGGGGCGGGCCGCACTGGGTGCACGCCGCGCACCCCAACGACTGACGCCTACGTGTAGAGGATGTGGAACAGCTCGAGGTCGAGCCCGTTCGCCCTGAGCGTGGCGAGCTTCGCGATCCCGTCGCTCTCCTCGAACTGCAGGACCAGCTCACTGCCCGTATCGGTCGCGCGGTCGAGCTGCTCGAGCCGGAACTCGAGCGAGGCCGCCTCCTCGCCGGCGACGAAAACCAGCCGCGTCTCGACGTTGTTGGTGCGGCCGAAGTCGGTGCCCTCGCGGAGCGTCAGCTCCCACGCCTGGCGCACGGAGACCCAGTCCTCGATGGCTGCGACGTCGACGGTGTAGGCCTCGTCGATCTCGACCGTGATGCCGTCGCCGGCGCGCTCGGCGGGCGTCTCGCGTGGCATGACCGTGATGTGCCCCAGGGTGCCGCCGTTCCCCGCGTCGGTGCGGGGCAAACGCGTACGGTTCCGCCATGCGGATCGTGGTCGGTGCCGACGATGAGGGCGAGGTGCTGGACGCCGTCGTCGACGAGCTGGACCAGCGCGGGCACGAGCTGACAGTGCTGCCGCGCGACCGCTGGCCGGACGTCGGGCGGCAGGTCGCGGAGACGGTCGCGCGCGGCGATGCCGACCAGGGGATGCTCTTCTGCTGGACCGGTACCGGCACCTCGATGGCGGCGAACAAGGTGCCGGGCGTGCGCGCCGCGCTTGCCTGGGACCCGTGGATCGCCGAGGGCGCGCGCCGCTGGAACGATGCCAACGTGCTGGTGATGAGCCTCAAGCGCACCAGGCCGGACGAGGCCCGTGCAATCGTCGACGCCTGGCTCGGTGTCGAGGCCCCAGACGCGGACGAGCGGGACAACATCGCCCGGCTCGCCGAGCTCGACGCCGCGCGGTGAAGGCGAGGCTCTTTACGGACGGTGGCGCCCGCGGCAACCCGGGGCCGGCCGCCTATGCATACGTGCTGGAGGCCGAGGACGACACGGTGCTCGCCTCAGAGGGGCAGCCGATCGGCGTGGCGACGAACAACGTGGCCGAGTACCGGGCCCTCGTCGCCGGACTGGAGCGGGCGGCGGAGCTGGGCATCGACGAGCTCGAGGTCGTCTCCGATTCGGAGCTGCTCGTGAAGCAGATGCGCGGCGAGTACCGGGTCAAGAATGAGGCGCTGAAGGCGCTGAACCGCCAGGCGTCGGCGACCGCGGGACGCTTCCGGCGGGTCGTCTACACGGCCGTGCGGCGTGAGCACAACGAGCTGGCCGACCGGCTCGTGAACGAGGCGCTGGACGCCGCGGGCGCCTGACCGCGGCCTGGAACGCGGGCTATAATGCGCCCCGCCGGCGGATGTAGCTCAGTTGGCTAGAGCGTCTGCTTGCCATGCAGAAGGTCGTGGGTTCGAGTCCCATCATCCGCTTCACTGAAAGCCCCGCTCAGGCGGGGTTTTTTGTTTGGGCTCGCGGAGACGCTAGTGCCGGCCGTACGGCGAGTGGTCAGGCGGAAGACGCACGCCCGGATCGTTGATGCGCGTCCTGCCGCCGTAATTCTCTTTCATCAGGCGCTCGCTTGCCTGCCTGTCGCGCCCGTCGGCCGAGTCGGCGCTGCTCGGCCTACGCAGAAGGTGTCGAAGACGGGATCCGACACGACCCATGCGGAGATCGTCCCGTGGCGACGCGCCCCGTACATCCGCGGCAACTACTTTCCACGGTTCACCGCTGGCCAACGCCGCCCGATTGCGGTGTGATGCCGGGCGATGCCAGACCGCCTCACCCCCATCACGCCCGAGCGCGTCGCGTCCGTCCGCCGCCGGACGCGCGTCGCGGACGCCGTGCTCCTCGGCCTCGTGGTCATCCTCACCGGCGTCGCCGCCTACGCGGCCACCCGCCTCTATACGACCGCCGAGGACCGGTACATCAAGGAGGCCTTCCCGATCCGCGCGGCGGTCCGCGACACGCTCGTCCAGATGCTCAACGAGGAGACCGGCGTCCGCGGCTACGTCATCAGCGGGAAGCAGTCGAGCCTCACGCCGTACAAGCAGGGCCAGCAGCAGGTCGCCGCCGACCTGGACCAGCTGGATCGGCTCACGTCGCGCCGCCCCGAGATCCGGCCCGATGTCGTCGCCGCCCGCCGGCTGGTCACCCAGCTGAACGCCTTCTACCTCCGCCAGGTCAATCTCGTCAGCCTCGGATCGGTCGGTCGGCAGCAGGCACGGCAGAACATCTTCGCCGGGCAGAAGCTCTTCGACGACTTCCGCCAGGTCGTCGGCCGGCTCCAGGCACGGTCGACCGTCATCATCGATGACGCCCGCCACACGCAGCGGCGCACGTACTGGTCGACGCTCGCCGTCGTCCTCGGCGCCGGCGCGATCGCGATCGCCCTCACGATCTGGCTGCTGCTCACGGTGCCCAACCGGATCTGGTCGCTCTACGACGTCGAGCGCGGCCTCCGCGAGAGCGCCGAGCGCGGCGACCGCGCGTCCCGCTCGCTCCAGCACGTCGACGACGCCGTCATCCTCGTCGACCCCGACGACTCCATCCGCTACTGGAACCCGGCCGCGTCGCGCTACCTCGCCGTGCCCGAGCACGAGGCCGTTGGGCGGCCGCTCGCGCGGGTCGTGCCCGAGCTCGCGGCCGGCGACGCCGGAACGCCGATCACCCGCGACGGCGTCGAGCGCTTCTTCGTCGTGCGTGAGAGCCGCTTCCCCGAGGGTCGCGTGCTGGTGCTCCAGGACGCCACGGGGGAGCGGGAGCTCGAGCGCACGCGCAGCGAGTTCGTCGCGACTGCCTCGCACGAGCTGCGTACGCCGCTCTCGGCCGTGTACGGGGCTGTCCGCACGCTCCGGCGCCCGGATCTCCGGCACGATCCCGAGCTCGAGGGGCAGCTGCTCGGGATCATCGAGTCGGAGTCCGACCGGCTCAAGGACATTGTCGAGCGGATCCTCCTGTCGGCCGAGATCGACCGGGGCGCGCTCACCCTCCGGCCGGAGCCGTGCGACGTGCGCGAGCTGGCGGCGAGTGCGCTCGAGGCCGCGCGGCTGCACGCGCCCGACGACATCGACCTACGCCTCGACGCTCCCCACGACGTCACGATCACCTGCGACGCCGGGAAGCTGCGCCAGGTCGTGGTCAACCTGATCGACAACGCGATCAAGTACTCCCCCGACGGCGGCGCGGTGACCGTCGCGGTCGCCGCCCGGCCGGAGGCGGTCACGATCACGGTCGCTGACGAGGGTCTGGGAATCCCTGCGGATGCCCGCGAGCGCATCTTCGAGAAGTTCGTCCGCCTCGACCCCGGCATGCGCCGCGGTGTCGGCGGCAGCGGGCTCGGCCTCTACATCAGCCGGGAGCTCGTCGAGCGCATGGGCGGTGCCCTGCGGGTGACCTCGAACGGTGGCACTGGCTCGGCGTTCACGGTCGAGCTCCCGACGCGCTGACGCGCGAGGACGGCGGCGCGCTGGGGGGAGAGGGAGGCGCCGCCGCCTCGCACACTTTGTCTCGCACTCTTGTTGGAAATTGGAAGAGGTCAGAAACCTCCCGCGCGCAGCTCCCTGGTGAGTGACCGATGCAGCTGCTGAAGCACCGCGACCCGCCAGTCGTCGCCGTCGCGCCTCGCGCGGCGCAGATCCTGCAAGAGCGTGTCGCAGGCGAGCAGTAACACTCCCTGGCGCCGCCTGATTGCCTCCGCATCCGAAGGTCGTGCCGTCACTGCAAGCCCCCTTCGGCGTCCGTGTGCGTTCGTCTAGGGCTTTCCGGGCGCGCCCGGATGCAAACCCCTCGGCGCTAGGTCCGTGCGCGCGAGGTGCCGTCGAGGATCGCGACCACGCCGGCCGCGCACACGATCGCGATCAGGAACTGCACGACGCCACCGGTGTCGAGGATGTGCGCGATGATCCCGCCGAGCAGCGATCCGGCGATGCCGGCGAGCGCCGTCGCGAGGTAGCCGATCTGCTGCTCGCCTGGGAGCACAAGGCGCCCGAGTGCGCCGAGCAGGATCCCGACCAGCACGAACCAGAGGAGCTTGAAGGCGAGCCCGATGATCGCCCCGCCGACAAGCAGCAGCACGATCAGGATCAGGAGGATGACGAGGGCGGGGCCCACGCCTCAGCTTCGCACGTCCCGCGCCTCGACCCGCTCCCGCACCCGCCGTACGCCGCCTGGTGGCGGCGGCTCGCCGAGCACCGACTCCGCAAGCTCGTTCGCTTCTCGCACCACGGCCTCGCGCTCGTCGTCGAGGCCGCTGCGGGCCAGGAGGAGCGCGCCGTCGGCGCGTGCGGCCCAGTCGGAGACGCCGCCCAGGTCGGGGTCCGGCGCGGCCGGCGTCCGCGACCCGAGACGGGGAGCCCCGGCGACCTCGCGCGCGAGGGCCATCGCCGCCGCGACGACGAGGTCCACCTCGCGCTCGGCCGAGCGCTGCGCCTCGCCGACCGCCGCCGCGCGCGACCGTGCCGAGGCCAGCTCCTGCTCCGCCCGCTCGACCTCGCGGCGTGCGGACTCCACGGCTGCCTCCCGGGCCTCCCGCTCGCGCCGCCCCCGCCGCAGCTGCTCCTCGGCGGCCTCGAGCTCCCCGCGGACGCGCGCAACATCCGCCTCGGCACGGTCGACGGCATGCTGCGCGAACTCGTGCTCGTGCGGGAACCGGTCGAGCACGGCGGCAAGGCGCGTCGCCTCGGCGCCTATTGTGCGGGTTCGGCCGCGCAGCGAGCCCAGCGTCTCGAGCGACGCGGCGATCGCCTCGTCGCGACGCTCGAGCTCCCGCACGTACGCGAGCGCGCCGTCCGTCACGCTGGCATTGAAGCAGGCATGCTCAAGCCGCATCGCACCGCTGCCGAGGAGGGTCCCGATCCGCCGTCGAAAAGGAGCCTCAATGCCGTTCCGTCCTGTCGCCGCGCTCGCCGCCGCCGCGCTCGTCGTGCTCGTCCCCGCCGCCTCGGGCCGCCAGGCCGAGACCGGCTGCCTCGGCCACAAGCCCACGATCATGGGCACCGACGGCAACGACACCCTCACCGGGACGCCAGGGAGCGACGTCATCGAGGGGCTCGGCGGCGACGACACGGTCGCCGGGGGCGGCGGCCGGGACATCATCTGCGGCGGCGACGGCAACGACACGATCACGGGCGGCGCCGGGGCCGACGAGATCTCGGGCGACGCCGGCGACGACCACATCGACGGCGGCGACGGGCTCGACTACGCCGTCTACGAGGAGTCGCCCGCCGGTGTCACCGTCAACCTCACGGCCGGGACGGCGACCGGGTGGGGCAACGACACGCTCGTCGGCGTCGAGGCCGCGGTCGGCTCCCGCTTCAACGACACGCTCGTCGGTACCGACGGCCCGAACTACCTTGCAGGCCTCGAGGGCAACGACGACCTCTCGGCGGGCGGCGGCACCGACTACCTCGACGGCGGCAGCGGCAACGACGTGCTCAAGGGCGGCAAGGGCTACGACACCGTCGACTTCAACTACGCCCACAACGGCGTCACCGTGAACCTCGCGTCCGGCAAGGCGTCCGGCTACGGGAAGGACCGCCTCGCGAACATCGAGGACGTCGACGGCTCGCCGCAGGGCGACACGATCATCGGCAACGCCTCCGCGAACTGGCTGCGCGGGTTCGGCGGGCGCGACTTCATCTACGGCGTCGCCGGACCCGACCGGCTCGAGGGCGGCGCCGGCAATGACGTGATCTACGGCGGCGCGGGCGGCGACCGCATCACCGGGGGGCCTGGGCAGGACGTGCTCCTCGGCGGGCCCGGCCGGGACCGTATCGCCGGCGGCCCGGGCAGCGACATCTGCCGTCACGGCGAGCGGCTTTCGACCTGTCCCTAACGGCAGGGCGCCAACGGCGTCTTAGCATGGGACCGCTGTGCGAGACGACGAGCTGCGTGATCAGCGCCCCCTGAAGCCGCTTCCGGCGCGGCGTCTGGCCGCGACCGTCGGTGGTGCGCTCGTGCTCCTCGTGGTCGTCGTCGTCGCGAGTCGGGGCGACCGACCGTCCGGCACGCTCGACACCGGCGGCAGGACGACCTCGCTCGTGCTGCTGAACGCGGGGCTGCTCGTGGTCGCGATCCTGGTCGCCGTGCTGATCGCCTTCGCCCTCTACGCGTTCAACCCGGGCCGCTCGGGGAAGCCCCAGCCGCGCACCGGCTCGAAGCTCCTCGCGCAGCTGATGCTGCTGATCCTGCTCGCCGCCTTCGCCTTCGCGATCGTCACGTTCATCCGCGACGGGCGCGGGGGAGGCGCCCGGACGCAGTCCGGCGCGCAGACGCTCGCCAACTTCCTGTCGTACCTCGCCGGCAAGCGCACGACCCCGTCCGGGGAGGGCATCGACTGGGTGCCGATCCTGCTCGTCTTCTGTGCGACGCTGGCGGCGATCCTCGCCGCCGGCGTGCGCATCCTGCGGCGAACGGAGCTGCCCGAGCCCGACGCGCTGCTGAACGCCCGCCTCGCCGCGGTCTTCGACGAGACGTTGCACGACCTGCGCGCCGAGCGCGACCCGCGCCGCGCGGTCATCGCCGCCTACGGCCGCATGGAGGTCATCCTCGGCCGCCACGGCCTCGAGCGCCGCCCGGCCGAGGCGCCGCACGAGTACGTGTCCCGCGTGCTCGAGGAGCTCGTGGCGAGCGGCTCGGCGGTACGGCGGCTGACTGGCTACTACGAGCTCGCCAAGTTCAGCGACCACGAGATCGACGCGGCGACGAAGGATGACGCGATCCGCGCGCTCGAGACGATCCGGGACGAGCTGCGGGCGAGCGAGGCCGACCGCTACGTCGTGGCGGCGCGATGACGCGCCGGCTTCTCGCCTTTGGCGCCACCGCGGTGGCAGCGCTCGTCGTGCTGGTCATCGTGCTGGCGGCCGTGCCCGACCGGCGCGAGCTCGCGCTCCAGGTCTACGCCTTCGGCCTGTGCGCGATCGTGGTGCTCTGGCTGCTCGGACGGACCGGCGCCGCCCGCGACGAGGGCTCCGCGTTCGACGAGGCGCGCCGCGTCGAGCCGCCCGCCGACGAGGCGGTCATCGATCTGGCGCGGGTCGAGCGCGAGGTCACGCTCGGTGTGGCGAACGCGTACGACCTGCACTACCGGCTGCGCCCACGGATCCGCGCGATCGTGACCAGCCGCCTGGCCGACCGCCGGGGGATCGATCTCGAGCGCCAGCCGGAGGCCGCGCAGGCCGCCGTCGAGCCCGTGGTCTGGGAGCTCGTCCGCCCTGACCGGCAGCCCCCGCACGACCGCCACGGGCCCGGCCTCGGGCTGCCGCGCCTGCGGGAGGTGATGGAGGGCCTTGACCACATCTGAGCCCATCGTCGGCGTCGCGGACGTCTCCGGGCTCGCGGGCCGCATCCTCGACGAGGTCGAGCGCGCGGTGGTCGGAAAGCGCGAGCCGCTCGAGCTGATCATCATCGCCCTGCTCGCCGACGGGCACATCCTCATCGAGGACTTCCCCGGCCTCGCCAAGACGCTGGCGGCCCGCTCGATCGCCGAGGCGACGAGCATGCAGTTCGGCCGCATCCAGTTCACGCCCGACCTGATGCCGTCCGACGTGACCGGCTCGTCGATCTACAACCAGCGCCAGGGCGACTTCGAGTTCCGGCCGGGCCCGATCTTCACGAACCTTCTGCTTGCCGACGAGATCAACCGCGCGCCCCCGAAGACACAGGCTGCGCTGCTCGAGTCGATGCAGGAGCGGCAGGCGACGATCGAGGGCGTCACCTACCAGCTCGACCGCCCGTTCCTCGTGCTGGCGACCCAGAACCCGATCGAGTACGAGGGCACCTACCCGCTGCCCGAGGCCCAGCTGGACCGCTTCCTCGTCCGGATCGGCGTCGGCTACCCGTCGCGCGACGCGGAGTGGGAGATGCTCGACCGCCGGCTCGAGCGCCAGATGGACGAGGTGACGATCGCGCCCGTCGTCGACGGGCCGACCCTGCTCGCGATGCAGCGGGCGATCGAGTCCGTGCACGTCTCGGAGCCGGTCGGCCGCTACATCGTCGACCTCGTGCGCGCCACGCGCGAGACACCGCGGGTCCAGGTCGGCGCGAGCCCGCGCGGCTCGCTCGCCGTGCTGAAGCTCTCGCGCGCACGCGCCGCGCTCCGCGGCCGCGACTTCGTGACGCCTGACGACGTGAAGGCGGTCGCGATCTCGGCGCTCGCGCACCGCCTGACGCTGCGGCCCGAGCTCTGGGTGCAGCGCGTCCGCGGCGACGACGTCGTCCGGGAGATCCTCGACTCCGTGCCGACCCCGGCGACGGATGACGAGCCCGAGGCGGCCGCGCTGTCCAGCGGTGACGCGTAGCGCCACGCCGAAGCTGGCGGCGTACGGCGCGCTGGCCGGCTTCCTGCTCCTCGGCGCCCTCGTGGAGCGCCGGCCCGAGCTTGCGGTCGTCTCGGCGCCGTTCTGGCTCGTGCTCGTGCTCGCGCTCGCGTCTGTCCGTAGCGCGTCGCTGCGCGTCGACGTGGAGACGGACCGCGACCGGGTCGTCGAGGACGAGGATGTCGAGGTGGCGGTCACCGTCCGCTCCGACGTCGCGATCGAGCACGCGGAGATCTACATCGCGCTTCCGGAGGGCCTGCGCGGGATGCCGAACCCCGTCGGCTTCGACCTGCGCACCGGCGAGCGCGAGGTCCCGGTCACGGTGCGCTGCGTGCGCTGGGGCGGTTACGCGGTCGGCGACACCTATGTCCGCCTGCGCGACCGGTACGGCATGTTCCGGTTCGAGGAGCGCTTCGAGGAACGCCTGCCGCTGAAGGTCTACCCGCGCGAGGAGACGCTGCGGTCGGTGCTGCATTCGGCGGAGACGCAGGTGTTCGCCGGCAACGACGTCGCGCGCCAGAAGGCGGAGGGCATCGAGTTCGCCGATCTGCGCCCATTCACCTACGGCGACCGCGTCCGGCGCGTGAACTGGCGCGCGAGCGCCCGGCGCCAGGAGCTCTGGGTCAACGAGTTCCACGCCGAGCGCAATGCCGACGTCGTCCTCTTCCTCGACACGTTCGCGGAGGCGCGCCGAGCGGACGCGTCGACGCTCGACTCGGCCGTCCGTGCCGCTGCCTCGCTGGCGACCGCGTACCTGCTGCGGCGCGACCGCATCGGCCTCGTCAGCTTCGGGGGCTACCTGCGCTGGCTCCTGCCGGGCTCCGGCCTCGTGCAGCGGTACCGGATCGTGGACGCGCTGCTCGACACCGAGGTGATCGAGAACTACGCGCTCAAGGACATCGACGTGATCCCGGTGCGGACGCTGCCCCCGCAGGCGCTCGTCATCGCGCTCACCCCGCTGCTCGACGCGCGCGCCGTGAACGCCTTGCTCGACCTGCGTGCGCGGGGGTTCGACCTGGCCGTCGTGGAGATCTCGCCGGTGCCGTTCGCCGAGGTCGGCCCGAGCGGCGAGCTGGACGAGCTGGCGCACCGGCTGTGGCAGATGACCCGCGAGACCCTGCGGGCGCACTTCCACCGCGCGGGCGTCTCGGTGGTGGAGTGGAAGGAGGGCGTCCCGCTCGCGGCGGCGCTCGGAGAGGCGGAGTCATTCAGAAGGTTCGCGAGGCACGCGCGCGCCTAGGCGTCGCCGCGGGCGGTACGGCCGTCGCCGTGGCGCTGGCCGCGTACCCGGCGGTGTCCGCCGGGCATATGTCGCTGGCCCTGATCGGCGGGCTGGGCGTCATCCTCGTCGTGGTCGGCGCGCTCACCGGTGCCGTCCTGCCTCTCGGTGCCGGCCTCGGCGCGCTCGTGGTCGAATACGCCGTGGCGGCCGGCCTCGAGGGCTCAGGGCTCGACACCCGCGCCGACGTGTGGGGCGCGGGCCTCCTGCTCTCGGCCGAGCTGCTCTTCCTCGCCGCGGAGCTCCGGACGTCCGTGCTCGAGGGCGGTGACCTGATCGCCCGCCGGCTCGGCACGATCGCGCTGCTCGTGGCGGGCTCGATCGTGCTCGGCGCGGTGCTGCTCTCGGCGGCCGAGCTGCGGCCGGGCGGCGGGCTCGCCCTCCAGCTTGTCGGGGTGGCCGCCGTCGGCGGCGTCCTCGCGCTCGTGCTGAGCCTGGCCCGCCGATGAGGACCCCTCCACGGCAGGGGCTGTCCCCGCAGGGGGCCGTCCCACGTGCTTGCACATGAGACGGCCCGGCCTCACCGAGGTGACGGCGATCTGGGTGCTGCTCGCAGCCGTCGGGATCGCCGCAACAGTGACCTATGCCCGCATCCCGACCGCCGAGCTGTACCACGTGAGCGTCGGTGGGCTCGCCGGCGGCCTCGGCCGAGCGCTGGTCTACGTGAACTTCCCCGTCGGCCTGATCGCGGTCGGCACGCTGCCGTTCGTGCTGGCGCGGCTTCCGGCGACGCGCGGGGTGCACGCCGTCGCGATCGCCTCGCTGGTGCTGTGCGCGGTGATCGCCGTACCGGGCATCGTCGACCAGGCCGATCTCGATGCGAAGTGGATCAACGTCGTGCCGGCGGCGGGCGTTGCGCTCGCCGCCGGCCTCTGGGCGTGGGCGCTCCGCGACGGCATCGGCCCGCTTGGCGCGTGGGAGCGGCTCGACTGGTTCCGTCTCGCGGCGGCCGCCGTCATGGTCTTCGTGGCGCTCCCGTGGGAGTTCGCCGAGCTGGGCGTGTACGTCTCACATGTCCCCGCGATCGGCCACCTCTTCCTGGGCGCGCAGATCAGGCCCAGCGCCGGCGCGGAGCCGACGCTGCACGCCGTCCACCTCGGCCGGCATCACGGGATGGACGGGACGCTGTGCGTTCTCTCCGGGCTCGCGCTCTCGAGAGTCCTTCGAGACCTGTCCGGCCGCGTGCTGCGCGAGCTGGCCGCGTTCGCCGTCGGCGTGCTGCTCGTCTACGGCGCGCTCAACGCTGCGAACGACGCCTGGGACGAGCAGCTCTGGAAGCGCGGCTGGACGGACACGATGCTGCCGAGCTTCCTGCGGCCCGGGCTGACTTGGGGCTTCCTGATCCTGCTCGTCGGCGTCGTCGCGGCGTTCGCTCTGGTGCGGCGCCTCAGGAGCCCAGCAACCGCCTGACGACGCGGAGGTCGTCGACGAACGCGGCAAGCTCCGTGTCGCGATCGTCCGAGCGCAGGATCGCCGACGGGTGGATGGTGGCGACGACGTTCGGCGCGAGCGGCGAGTCGACGAGCTCGCCGCGCTGCTTGGTGACGCGGAACTGGCGGCCGAGGAGCGCCTGCGCGGCGGTCGCGCCGAGGCAGACGAGCACGCGCGGCTGGACGGCCGCGAGCTCGGCGTCGAGCCAGGGCTTGCAGGCCGTCATCTCGGCCCAGCTCGGCTTCTGGTGGATGCGCCGCTTGCCGCGCGCCTGCCATTTGAAGTGCTTCACGACGTTGGTCATGTAGGCGAGCGAGCGGTCGATGCCAGCCTCCTCCAGGGCGCGGTCGAGTAGCCGCCCGGCCGGGCCGACGAACGGCCTGCCGGTCGTGTCCTCCTGGTCGCCTGGCTGCTCACCGACGAACATCACCTCCGCGTCTGGTGACCCCTCGCCGAAGACCGCCTGCGTCGCGTTCTTGTAGAGGTCGCAGCCGTGGCAGCGGCCGACGGCGTCGCGCAGCTGCGGCAGCTCCAGCGTGTGCGGGAGGTACTCGACCGCCGTCACGGAGGCGTCCTACCCGCAGGAGATCGCCTGAACACACGGCTACGATCAGACGCACGGGGCGCCATGGCCGAGTGGTTAGGCAGCGGCCTGCAAAGCCGTTTACACCAGTTCGAATCTGGTTGGCGCCTTCTCGCTCACGCCGGAGTTAGTGGCTGTCAGCCACTAACTCCTCGTGGCGCGCAAGCGCGGCCGGCAGGTCGCGCGCCCAGGTGCGGATGCGCTCCCAGTCGCGCAGATCGCCGGCTGGCAGGTGCCTGAGCGGGAAGTGGTGCCGGGCGGGGTCGACGGCGCCGCCGAAGACGGCCTTCGCATCCGGGACCAGCTGCGCCTTGTACAGCGCGCGGTCGAGTGCCGACGCGGCGCTCTCCCAGTCGGCCTCGCGGTCCTTCACCGGGCCGAGCGCGAACACCGCGAGGGGGCGGTCCTGAAGGTCGTACCGGAAGCGCTCGAGGAACGCGCGCGCCGTGCGGTGGAGCCGCCCGATGTAGATGGCGGCGCCGACCACGACCGCGTCGTAGGCCGAGATGTCGACCACGTCCTCGGCGGGCTCGACGAATACGTGCGCCTCGAGGCGCAGCTCGTCGGCGACCGTCTCGGCGACCTCACGGGTGGTGCCGTACCGACTCCCGTAGACGACGAGGATTCTCATGCGCCCAGCGAACCAGCCGCCGGGCGGCGCGCCATCGGGGCGGCTCCGGATCGGGCTGCGGCTAGCCCGCGAGCGCGACGCCGGGGTGCGCGGTGTGGTCGCAGGCGAGGTCGATCGCCTCGTCCGGCAGCTTGCGGAGCGCGGCGCCGAACCCCTCCGAGAAGGTGGGGAACTGCGCGATCGTGTCGCGGAGCGTCGCGAGCGGGATCTCGGCCCGGATCGCCAGCACCGCCTGGTGGATCCACTCGCCCGCGAGCGGTGCGACCGCCCAGGCGCCGACGAGGGTCTGGCGCTCGGCGTCGGCGATGACGCCGAAGATGCCACGCGGCTCCTCCTCGAACGTGTACGGGCGCGAGATCGTCGTCGGCAGGTCGATGTCGGCGACGAGCACGTCGATGCCGGCGTCGCGCGCGTCCTGCTCGCTCAGCCCGACCGACGCCACCTCCGGGTCGGTGAACAGCACCCGCGGCACGGCGCGGTAGTCGGCGACCCGCGGCTGGCCGAGGATGTCGGCGCACGCGATGCGCGCCTGGTACTTGCCCACGTGCGTGAACATCGCGACCCCGGTGACGTCACCGGCGGCCCAGACGCCCTCGGCGGCCTTGCAGTGGTCGTCGACCGCGAGGCCGCGCCGGCCCGGCTCGAGGCCGACCGTCTCGAGGCCGAGGTCGTGCGCGCGCGGGCGCCGCCCCGTCGCCACGACGACGACCTCGCCGCCCGCCTCGGAGCCGTCGTCGAGCGTGACCACTCGCTCTCCGCCCTCGAGGCGCACCGACTGCGCCCGCGGGCCGAGGCGGAGCTCGACGCCGTCCTCGCGCAGCACGTCGGCGAGGATCTCGCCGACGCGCGGGTCCTCGCGTGCAGCCAGCGACGGCCCGACGATCGTCACCTTGCAGCCGAAGCGGGCGAGGAACTGGGAAAGCTCGACGGCGACGACGCCGCCGCCGATGAAGACGGCGCTGCGGGGGATCTCCTCGAGCGCCGTCGCCTCCCGGTTCGTCCAGTAGCCGGACTCGGCGAGGCCATCGAGCGGCGGGATGATCGGCTCGCCGCCCGTGGCGACGATGACCGCGGCCGTCTCGAGCGTCTGGCCGCCGACCTCGACGCGCCCGGGGCCTGCCAGCCGCCCCGCGTCCTTGAAGACGCGAACGCCGCGCTTCTCGTAGTTGGCGATCTTCTTGGTGTCGTCGTGGTCCGAGACCATCCAGTTGCGGTACTTCGCGAGCGCGGGCCAGTCGAGCGCCGGCTCGCCGGTCGCCTGCGCGCGCCGGCTCTCGCCCTTGAGGTCGGGCGGGCGCAGCAGCGTCTTCGAGGGGACGCAGCCCCAGTTCGTGCACTCGCCGCCGATCAGCTCCGGCTCGACGAGCGCCACGCGCTTCTCCGCCTTCAGGAGGACGTTGACGGCGACCTCTCCGGCCGGGCCTGCGCCCAGGATGACGACGTCGAAGCGCTCCGGCATTGGCGTCACAGTACGGGGCGGAGGCTCGGCGTTACAGAGGAGGAGCACGTGGAGGTCATCGACGTCACCGTTCCGATCCGCACGGGGATGCCGGTCTACCCGGGCGACCCGGCCGTCCGGACGGAGCTCGCCGCCGCAATCGCGCGCGGCGACGCGTACAACGTCACGCGCCTGGACCTCGGCGTCCACACCGGCACGCACGTGGACGCGCCGGCGCACGTGATCGACGGCGCGGCGGGGGTCGACGCGCTCCCGCTCGACGCGCTCGTCGGCCCCGCCGAGGTCGTCGACTTCCCGGGCGACATGCGCGACGCGGCGCGCGTCCTGCTGCGCACGGCCGGCTCCGGCGCGACGCTCACGCTCCCCGACGCGAAGGCGCTCGTTGCCCGCGGCGTGCTCCTCGTGGGGATCGACGGGGCCACGATCGGCGACGAGGACGTGCACGCGGCCCTCCTCGGGGCCGGCGTCGTCATCCTCGAGGGCCTCGACCTGCGCGCCGTCCAGCCGGGCGAGTGGGAGCTCCTCTGCCTGCCGCTGAAGCTCGCCGGCGCCGACGGCGCACCCGCACGCGTGCTGGTACGCCGGCCTGCGAGAGTTGTGCCGGAATGACCGCCACCGGCGCCTCGACGCGTGACGCCGCCCAAGCGGCCCGCGAGCGGTATCTGCCGATCGGGGACCACGGCATCATCGGCGACCTGCATACGGTCGCGCTCGTCGGCATCGACGGGACGATCGACTGGTACTGCACGCCGCGCTTCGACTCGCCGAGCGTGTTCGCGTCGATCCTGGACGTTGACCGCGGCGGCTACTGGCAGGTCGCGCCGGTCGAGCCGGAAACGGTCAAGCAGCTCTACTTCCCGGACACGAACGTCCTGATCACGCGGTTCCTGTCCAGGGAGGGCGTGGTCGAGGTGATCGACTTCATGCCGATCGCCCGCACGCCCGCCGAGCAGCACGAGCACCGGCTCGTGCGCCGCGTGGTCGGCATCCGCGGCGAGGTGCGCATGCGCGTCGCGGTCGAGCCGCGCTTCGACTACGGGCGCTGCGCGCACACGACGTCGGTGGACGAGACGGGCGCCGTCTTCGAGCCCGAGGCCTCCGTCGCCGGCGTCGCGCTGTTCTCCCGCGTCCCGCTCGAACGCACGGAGCACGGTGTCCAGGCCGAGTTCACGGTGGGCGCGAACGACACCGTCTCCTTTGTGGCGCAGACGCTCCAGCCGGGCGAGCGGCCCCGCTACTCGGAGCGGGCCGTGCGCGAGCACTTCAAGCAGGCCGTCGGCTTCTGGGCCAACTGGGTGGCGCACTCGCGCTACCAGGGCCGCTGGCGCGAGATGGTCAACCGCTCCGCGCTGACGCTGAAGCTGCTCACGTACGCGCCCACCGGCGCCATCGTCGCCGCGCCGACGACGAGCCTGCCCGAGCAGCTGGGCGGCGAGCGCAACTGGGACTACCGCTACACCTGGATCCGCGACGCCGCCTTCACGCTCTACGGGCTGCTCCGGCTCGGCTTCACCGAGGAGGCGGGCACGTTCATGGACTGGCTGATCGCCCGCATCCGCGAGTCGAAAGGGCGCGGGGAGGGGCCGCTCCAGATCATGTACGGCATCGACGGCAGGGCCGAGCTGCCCGAGGAGGAGCTGACGCATCTCGAGGGCTACCGCGGCTCCAGCCCGGTGCGCATCGGCAACGGAGCGGCCACCCAGCTGCAGCTCGACATCTACGGCGAGCTGCTCGACTCGGTCTACCTCTTCAACAAGTACGGCACGCCGCTCTACCACGACGCCTGGATCGCGATCACCGACGTGATCAACTGGGTCTGCGACAACTGGGACCGCCCGGACGAGGGCATCTGGGAGACGCGTGGCGGCCGCAAGGACTTCACCTACTCGCGGCTCATGTGCTGGGTCGCGATCGAGCGGGCGCTCCGCATCGCGCGCTTCCGCGGCCTGCCGTCTGACCTGATCCGCTGGACGGTCGAGCGCGACGACATCTACCACCAGATCATGGAACGCGGCTGGAACGAGAAACGCGGCGCCTTCGTCCAGTCCTATGGCTCAGACGTCCTCGACGCGTCGATCCTGCTCATGCCGCTCACGAAGTTCATCGCGCCGACCGACCCGCGCTGGATGTCGACGCTCGACGCGATCGGCGAGGAGCTCGTCTCCGACAGCCTCGTCTACCGCTACAACGTCGAGGCGTCGCCCGACGGCCTCCGCGGCGACGAGGGCACGTTCTCGATCTGCTCGTTCTGGTACGTCGAGGCGCTCACGCGCGCGGGCAGGCTGGACGAGGCGCGGCTCGCCTTCGCGAAGATGCTCACGTACGGGAACCACCTCGGGCTGTACGCCGAGGAGATCGGCCCGACGGGCGGGCTGCTCGGCAACTTCCCGCAGGCGTTCACGCACCTCTCGCTGATCAGTGCCGCCGTGAACCTGGACCGCGCGCTCGGCTGATCCGGCTCACCACGGGCTGCAGTGGTTGATCGTCGGATCATCCGTGCTCGTGCAGCAGATGTAACAGAGCGTGCCGAAGACGCAGATGCAGAAGCAATCGATGTTGATGATCCCCTGAGGTCGCGATAGGAAGGTCTTCACGGGCACCGGCAGCGTCGTCTTCCGCGCGCGCTGCTTCTTCTTCGCCTCCCGAGCGGCGGCCTTGAGCAGCTTCTGCAGCTCCGGGTGCAGCGGCTTGTCGCTGGCCCGGCCGGAACAGCCCTCTACGGAGAAGCCCGTCACGAGTCCCTTCTCGACGGTCGCTTTCACCGTGCGGCTACAGCATGTTCCTTCGATCGTTCCGACCTCGATCTCCGCGTGCTCGGCGTCCGCGAGCTTCGAGGCGTCGAGGTACTTCAAAGACGGCGCGAGGCCGATGGGGCACCCGCCGATCTCGATGATTGCCGAGTGCCGGAACTTGCTCATGGGGCTGATTCGCGCGGGCATGGCTTCCTCCTGACTCGGCGATGGGCTGCACGATGCTTACACGGCCGGCGTCACCCTGTCCCGCTTGCCGATCGGTGGGCCGTACCGATACGGTCGCGCCGTCGCCGAGGGAGGACGGGTGGAAGTCGTGCCGCAGCGTCCTGTGGACGCCGAGGAACAGCGCCTGATCGCGCGCTTGCGCGCGCACGACGAGGACGCCTTCATGGAGCTCGTCGAGCGCTACAGCGCCTCGCTTCTGCGCGTCGCCCTGCTCTTCGTCGCCACGCGCGCAGTGGCCGAGGAGGTCGTCCAGGAGACCTGGCTCGGCGTGCTCGCCGGGATCGACCGGTTCGAGGGCCGGTCGTCGCTGAAGACCTGGATCTTCCGCATCCTCACGAACCGCGCGAAGACGCGGGCCGTGCGCGAGGCGCGCAGCATCCCGTTCTCGTCGCTCGCCCAGGCCGAGCTGGGCGACGGCGAACCGTCGGTCGACCCCGACCGCTTCCTGCCCTCCGACCACCCGCGCTGGCCGGGCCACTGGGCCTCCGCGCCGCAGTCGTGGGGCGAGCTGCCGGAGCAGCGGCTCCTCGGCGCGGAGACGCGCCAGGTCATCTCGGACGCCATCGACATGCTTCCGCCGGTGCAGCGGACGGTGATCTCGCTGCGCGACGTCGAGGGCTGGAGCAGCGAGGAGGTGCGCGAGGCGCTCGACCTCTCGGAGGGCAACCAGCGCGTCCTCCTGCACCGCGCGCGGAGCAAGGTCAGGGCGGCCCTCGACGAGTACCTCGCCGAAGCCGCGTAACGCTTTCGTAAGAAGTTGGACTCAGTTGAATGTGACCGCGATAGCCGGCGACGAGATGGTGTGCATCGAGCTCGTGGAGCTCGTCACCGACTACTTCGAGGACGCCCTCTCCGAGGGTGACCGCCGCCGGTTCGAGGAGCACCTCGCCGCGTGCGGCCCGTGCGTCCGCTACGTGGAGCAGCTCCGCCTGATGATCGAGCTGACCGGCCGCCTCGACGAGCGCGACCTGGAGCTCGAGCCGGGGCTGCGGGACGCGCTGCTCGACGCCTTCCGCGGCTGGCGGAACCCCCTCGGACTAGGGATGGCCGCGCAGGGCGCGGCGTTCGATCACCTCATCAGCAGTACACGGACGAGCGGTCGTCCGTCACCTGCCTTCCCCCATGCCCATTCGCACGCCGCTCGCCCTCTTCTTCGCCGCCGTCGCGCTCGTGATGGCCACGTCGGCCCACGCCGCGGGCCTGGCCGTGCCGAAGCCGCTCATGCCGGCCGCCGGCGCGCCGCGTCGCAGGCCATTCCGGTGTTCGGCTGGTCGCCGGTCGCCAACGCCGACCACTACGAGTTCCAGGTCGCCGCCGACAGCGGGTTCAACTCGCCGGTGATCGGGTCGAACGAGGACCACTTCGTCACCCGGAACGCGCGGGCGACGCTGAAGCGGACGATCCCGAACGGCACCTACTACTGGCGCGTCCGCGCGATCACGAAGGCGGGCGCGGTCTCGCCGTGGACGACGCCCCAGCAGTGGAAGCACGCCTGGACGGGGGCCGCCACGCTCCAGACGCCGGTCACGGGCGCCGGGCTCTCGTTCCCGGCCAACCCGCTGAGTCTCTCGTGGGGCACCGTCCCCTACGCGTCCTCGTACCTGGTCTCGATCGCCACCGACCCGGCGCTCGGCTCGCTCGTGCTGCACGACAGCGGCTCGAGCTCGCCGCCGACGACGACCGCGACGACCCTGACGAGCCCGTCCGTCTTTGCGCCGGGCGCCTACTACTGGGCGGTCACGCCGGTCGACGCGCGCGGGAACAAGGGCACAATGTCGTCGGTCGCCGCCTTCTCGTGGGGCTGGCCCTCCGCGACCACCCCGAGCGTCCAGGACCTGGTCGCGACGCCCGAGGTCTTCGACCCGCAGTTCTCGTGGACGGCCGTGCCCGGCGCGGCGCGCTACGAGGTCGAGGTCAACCCGACTCCCGACTTCGTGCCCGGCTCGAAGGTCTGCTGCTCCGGCACGACGATCGCCACGACGCTCTCGCCGACCTTCGTGCTCAAGGACAACGTCTTCTACTGGCGCGTGCGGGCGATCGACCCCGACGGCAACGCAGGCGTCTGGAACCTCGGACCGACGTTCACGAAGACGTTCGACAACGTGCCGCCCGTCACGGCGCCGAGCATCAAGAACCTGCGCATGGTCGACACCTCCGACACCGCTCAGGTCGCCGGGCCGGCGTACTCGACCAACGGTGCCGATCATCCGGTGGGACCCGGTACCCGGCGCCTCGAGCTACCTGGTCGACGTCGCCCCCGTTCAGGCGGGGCTGTGCAACTGGTCGGCCGGGCGCTTGAGCTCCGTCACGGCGACGACGGCGTGGACGCCGCTCGCGATCACCAGCGCCAAGCCCTACCCCGACGCGCACCCGGTCGCGACCGACAGGCGATGCTCGTCGCCGGCCAGTCGTACTGCGTCCGTGTCCGCGCGCGCTCCGACCGCGACTCGTCGAGCAGTGACGTGTACGGCGACTTCACCTACCTCGCCGCGGGCGGCCAGGCCTTCACATGGAGCGGCCCGCCGACGGCTGACCCGGCCGACCCGTGCACCGCGCCGTGCAACCCGGCTGCGAGCGACTACCTGCTCCCGCAGACGGGGACGTCGACGACGCGCATGCCGTTCTTCACGTGGAAGCCGCTCAAAGGGCGGGGGAGCTACTTCGTGCTCGTCTCGAAGGATGCGTCCTTCACCAACATCGTCGACTACGCGTTCACCCAGCTGCCGGCGTACGCGCCTCGCGCGGCCGCGACGGCGACCACGTATACGGACGAGGCCACGTTCTACTACTGGGCGGTGCTGCCGGCGACCGGAACGAACGGCAGCGTCGTCGACATCGGCCCCCTGAGCGCGAACCCGCAGAGCTTCATCAAGCTCTCGACGCCGCCGACACTGCTCTCGCCGGCCGAGGCGTCGACGATCTCCCTCCAGCCGACGTTCCAGTGGTCGAGCGTGGAGGCCGCGAGGAACTACCGCATCCAGGTCGCGCAGGACCCGAGCTTCGGGACGACGCTCGAGGACACCGTCACCGACTCGACGAGCTACACGCCGACGCAGACATATCCGGCCGACACGGTCCTGTACTGGCGCGTCCGGGCGAACGACGAGAACCAGATCGGGCTCTCCTGGTCATCGACCGGCACGTTTCGGCGCTCGCTGCTCGCGCCGGTGCCGAGCCCGACAAACCCGACGAGCGGCGACCAGGTGCCCACATGGACGTGGGCGCCGGTCACCGGCGCGGTCTCGTACGACGTGTCCGTCGACCTTCCGGACGGCACGCACAAGGATGTCAGCGGCCTCCGTATGCCCGCCCTGACGGCGACCACGATGACCGGAACCGGCCTGTTCCACTGGAAGGTGCGCGCCGAGTTCCCGAAGGGCACGTCCGGCACGGTCGCCGGCCCGTTCTCCGGCGACATGGCCTTCACGCGCACGATCGGCGAGCCGGGCGGCGCGCACTCCGAGCTGGCCAAGGACCATCTGCTGCTCTCGTGGGAGCCGAAGGCCGGTACGAAGGAATACCGCGTCCAGGTCTCGCAAACGGAGGACTTCGGCACTGTCGTCGAGGACGTTCGCACCGACAACACGGCCTACGCGCCGCCGATGACGCAGACCCAGTACCTGAACGGCGGCACGCTCTACTGGCGCGTCGCGGCGGTCGACGCCGACCGCAACCAGGGCGACTACTCGCCCGCCCAGAAGATCGGGTTCGCCTCCAAGATGCGCGTCCAGCTCGTCGGCGTCCCGCTCGCCGGCCGCTGGTCGAAGGTGACGGTCAAGGTCACGAACTTCACGAACCAGCCCGTCGGCGGCGCCGCCATCCGGGTCACGGGGAAGGGCCTGAAGGTCAGCGCGAAGCGGACGAGCAAGGCCGGCTCGGTGACATTCCGCATCAGGGCGAAGAAGGGCGTCTCGATCCTCTTCCGCGCGATCAAGACCGGCTTCGTGCCGGCGACGACGAGCTACAGGGTCCGGTAGAGCCGGCGCCTCAGCGCACGCGGCCGCGCTCGAAGTGCGCCTGGAAGAAGTTCTCCGAGCCCGCGGTCGCCATCGCGGCCGAGGCCGAGATCTCGAGCGCCAGCGTCGCGGCCGCGACGACCTGGGCGAGGCGGTAGACCTGGCCGGGCCCGTCGCAGTCCATCAGGCGCAGCCAGCTCTGCGCGTACGGGTAGGTCGTCCCACCGCCAACGGTCGCGACCTCGAGGGCGGGCAGGCGGATCGCGACCTGCAGTCCGCCCTCGACGCGGTACGCGGTGCCGTGAGCCATGGAGCTCGTCCCGACCATGCCGACGTCCTGCCCGGTGGCGATGAACATCGCGGCGATCGCGGTCGCCGGCGTGAACGCGATCGACTGCATGCCCGACGCCACGGCGCCGTGCGTGCCGACGAACGCGAGGTCCTGGAGGTCGTCGACGGTCGTCCGCAGCACCCGGCGGACGGCCTCGTCGGTGAGCGTCGTCTCAGCGATCACCGTCTTGCCGTGGCCGCCGCGCTCGAAGTAGCGGTGCGACGGCTTCTTGTCGCCGCCCATGTTCCCCTCGAGCACCGAGCGTCGCGGCTTCACCGGTGAGCGCTCGCGAACGAACACCTCGTTCAGCGCGAACGAGTTGCGCGTGACCATGTTCAGCCCGACCGCGTCGCCGGTCGTGTACGCGTACATCACGTGGCACACGGGGCCGAGCACGTGCGTCTCGATCTCGCGGAGCCGCGCGTGGCGCGAGAGTCCCTCCACGTGCGCAGCGGCGAGCCAGTCGCGCATGGCGGGCACCTGGGCTTCGATCCAGCGCGCGAACGCCGCCGCCTGGCCGGCGCCGTCGAAGAGGAACGCCGACGCGCGCGTCATCCGATCGCGCAGCACGTAGGTGCGGAACCCGCCCGACTCGCCGACTGCGCGGGCCCCGCGGTAGAGCGAGATCGCTAGCCCGCCCTCGGTGTTCGCGAGCGGGACGTAGACGCCCTCCCGCGTCCGGCGCGTCTCGGCGAGCGTCCCGGCCGGCTCCTCGAGCTCGTACTCGCCGAGCTCCACGTCGATCGGCCCGACGACGGCGGTGGGGACGACGGTCACGCCGGTGAGCGCCTCGGTGGCGCCGGTGAACGGCTCGAGGTCGTGCGCGAAGACCGGCCCGTTGGTCAGGCCGGCAAGCGCGTCCTGCCGCGTCCGGATCGATTCGGCGTCGTTCTTGCGGGGCCATCGGCGCAGCTCCATGACGGCGGAGCTTAGAAGAGGCCGCGGGCGCCGCCCGCGGCCTCCGATCGCTGTTGCGATCTAGTAGGTGCTGCCGCTGTCGCCGAAGCCAGGGCCGCCCGGGCCGTAGTACGTGCCGAGCGAGTTGCGGTACGAGTCGTCCCTGAGCAGCTCCTCGTCGAACTCGGGCGCGTTCTTGATCTGGTCCTTCGTCCGGTTCACGAAGACTTTCTTGTCGTCGTTGTCGACGGAGTCGATGACACCCGCGGGGAGCATCACCTTCTTGCCGAAGATCCACGGGCCTGTGTCCACGACGATGAAGCTGCTGCCAACGTCGTACGTCGCATCGTCGATCTTCCCGATTCCGCCGTCTGAGGCCTCGACGTCGAAGCCGCTCAGATCGGCGCCCGGCCTCATCGTCTCGCGGTACGTCCACATGTCCGCAGTGGCCATGTCGCAACACCTCCTGGATTGGGATCCGGCACCGCATACCCGTGCGTGCTCGCGCCAAACGCATACTTCCGCCATGGATGTCGACTGGCACGAATTCGATCTGCAGGGGCTGGCGCGGCGGCTGCGAGACGATCGCGACGGCCCCGACGCCGAGCGGACGCTGTGGGCGTTCGAACGCGTGCTCGAGATCGCGCGCGGTGACCCGGAGCTCCTGCACTACGTGCTGACGGCGGCCGTCTGCATGGTCGCGCGCGCGGACGCGACAACACCGCGCCATGTGCTCGAGACGTACTTCAGGCGTGCGCCCTCGGACGAGCGCTGGTACGAGGACCTTCGGCCGCTGCTCGACTAGAGCGGGATGTGGACGTCGGAGACGTCGAGCCCGAAGCTCTTGGCGAGCCGGATGCCGTGCTCGATGTCCTGGCGCAGCATGCGCACGTCGGTGTCGTACATGAGCCGCCCGATCACCTCGCGCTCCTTCGGCCGCCAGAGCGCGTGCTTGACGAAGATCGGGATCAGCCGCTGGCCGGCGTCGACGAGCGCCTTCTTCGTCTTCTTGTCGGCGTTCGCGAGCAGGACGCGCTCGTAGGCGACCCCGGAGCGGTGGTGGATGCCGTCGTCGATGGTCAGCCGGTTGCACATGTCCTCGAGGATGGTGCCGCGGGAGTTGCGGGCGATCATCCGGAAGCGCGGGATGATGAGCCGCTCGAAGAAGACCTGGATCTGGAAGATCTTCTCCTCGAGCGTCTCCGCGTTCAGCGTGAGGTTGACGAGCTCGTCGAGGTAGGGGTCGCGCTCGCCACGGCCGCCCGACTCGTCGATGAGCTTGAGCCACGCCTCGGTGTGGCGCGCCTCGTCCTGCACCATCGTCGTGTAGTAGAGCTGCGCCTCGGGGTCGGGCGCGAGCGAGAAGAGCTGCGCCGACATCTGCACCGCGAGCTCGTCCGCCTGCAGCTGCTGGGTGATGACCGAGCGCCACATGTCGCGGCGGCGGGCGAGCTTCTTCGGCGAGCCCGTGTACTCGGGGATCGGCGGCAGCTCGCCCCACGGGAGGTCGCGCACCTGCCACTCGGCCCGCTTGGCGAGCTCGTAGTAGCGCAGGACGCCGGCGTAGGCACCGCGATCCTCGGCGTTCGCTGCGACGCGGTGCCACCTCGGTCTCCATCGGCCCGCAGGCTAACGTTTCGCGCCCGTGGCGACGTTGATGGACGGCAAGTTGCTGGCCGAGCGGATTCGCGCGGAGCTGAAGGACGAGGTCGCGCGGCGCAGCCACGTCGGGCTGGCGACCGTGCTGGTCGGCGACGACCCCGCCTCCGAGATCTACATCCGTCTCAAGCACAAGGCGCTCGGCGAGGTCGGCATCGAGGGGCGTGACGTCCGGCTCCCCGCGGACACGCCGCAGGAAGAGGTGCTGCGCACCGTCGAGCAGCTGAACGGCGACGACGCGATCGACGGCATGCTCGTGCAGCTGCCGCTGCCCAGGCACCTCGACGAGGCGGCGATCATCGGGGCGATCGACCCGGTGAAGGACGTCGACGGCCTGCACCCGGTGAATGCCGGCCTGCTCTACCTGGGCCGGCCCGGGCACGTCCCGGCGACGCCGCTCGGGATCATGCGGCTGCTCGCGGAGTACGACGTCGAGCTCGAGGGTGCCCGCGCAGTCGTCGTGGGCCGGAGCGGGATCGTCGGCAAGCCGGTCGCGCTGCTGCTCCTCGGCGCGAACGCCACGGTGACGATCTGCCACTCCCGCACGCCGGACCTGGAGGCGCGGACGCGGGAGGCCGACGTGCTCGTCGTCGCGGTCGGCCGGGACCGGCTGATCGGGCCCGAGGGAGTCAAGGACGGAGCCACGGTCGTGGACGTCGGGATGAACCGCAGCGACGAGGGTCTTTTCGGCGACGTCGACCCCTCCGTGGCCGGCGTCGCCGGGCGCCTGACGCCGGTCCCGGGAGGCGTCGGCCCGATGACGATTGCGCTGCTTTTGGAGAACGCCGTACGGGCCTCCAGGTTCCGTTCGGGCGAGGTTGCGTTCCCGTTTTGATCGGCTATGGTGTGCGCGCTTCGTAGTCAGTTCGACGGCTCGGTGCCCGGGCCGTCGTTTCATTGCACCCGTTCAGGCACCAAGGGAGGAACACAGTTGGCTCAGGGCACCGTGAAGTGGTTCTCGAATGAGAAGGGTTACGGGTTCATCACCCGGGAGGGTGGCGACGATGTCTTCGTGCATCACACCGCCATCCAGACCGAGGGCTATCGGTCGCTGACCGAGGGCCAGAAGGTCGAGTTCGAGGTCGTGCAGGGCGACAAGGGCCTGCAGGCGTCGAACGTCCAGCCCGTCTAGATCGGGAACCCGCAGCAACCGTCGAACGGGCCCCGAACGGGGCCCGTCGCGTTTCGGAGAGGATTTGCGTCCATGGCCGTTGGAAACTCGCCAGATGAGGTTCGTCACGTCGCGCGCCTCGCGCGGCTGTCGCTGACCGACGAGGAGCTCGAGCGCCTCGGCGAGCAGCTCGGCGCCATCCTCGAGGCCGTCTCGAAGGTCGCCGAGCTCGACCTCGACGACGTGCCGCCGACGGCGCATCCGCTCGACCTCGTCAATGTCTGGGCGGAGGACGAGCCGAGGCCGTGCCTGCCCGTCGAGGAGGCGCTCGCGAACGCGCCCGACCGCGACGGCAACTTCTTCCGGGTGCCGCCCGCATGATCGACACTCTGCGCCTCACCGCCGAGGAGGCGGCCGGGCTGGTCGAGCGCGGGGAGGCCTCCGGCGCCGAGCTGCACGCCGCGTACGCGGCCGCGATCGCCCAGCGCGACGGGGAGCTGCACGCGTACCTGCGCACGACCGAGGCGAACGGCCGGAACGGGGTCCCGATCGCGTTCAAGGACCTGGTCTGCACGCGCGGCATCGAGACGACGGCTGCGTCCCGGATCCTGGAGGGGTACGTCCCGCCCTTCGACGCCACTGTGGCGACCCGGTGCTACGAGGCGGGGATGCCGCTGCTCGGCAAGACGAACATGGACGAGTTCGCGATGGGCTCGTCGACCGAGAACTCGGGCTACGGGCCGACGCACAACCCGTGGGACCCGGAGCGCGTTCCGGGCGGCTCGTCCGGCGGCTCGGCGGCTGCGGTCGCGGCCGGCCTGGCCCCCTGGGCGCTCGGCTCCGACACGGGCGGCTCGATCAAGCAGCCGGCCTCGCTCTGCGGAGTCGTCGGGCTGCGACCGACGTACGGGACGGTGTCGCGCTACGGCATCGTCGCCTTCGCGTCGAGCCTCGACCAGATCGGCCCCATCACCAAGACGGTGCGCGACTGCGCGCTCCTGTACCGAACGATCGCCGGCCGCGACGCGTGCGACACGACGACGGTCGACCTGCCGGAGCCGGTCGCGATCCCCGAGGGAGCCGACCTGAAGGGCCTCCGCGTCGGCGTGCCGCGCCAGCTGAACGAGGCGGAAGGGATCGAGCCCGGCGTCACCGCGAGCGTGCAGGCCGCGATCGCGAAGCTCGAGGAGCTCGGCGCCTCGATCGACACCTGCGAGCTGCCGCGCTCGGTCGAGTTCGGGCTGCCCTGCTACTACCTGATCGCCCCGTCGGAGGCGTCCACGAACCTGGCGCGCTACGACGGCGTCCGCTACGGCCTCCGGGTCGAGGGCGCGGACGTGCGCGAGATGTACGAGCGCACGCGGCACGACGGCTTCGGCGATGAGCCGAAGCGGCGGATCATGCTCGGCACGTACGCCCTGTCGGCGGGCTACTACGACGCCTACTACGGGCAGGCGCAGAAGGTGCGCACGCTGATCAAGCGGGAGCACGACGCGCTCTTCGAGCGCTTCGACATGCTGGTCAGCCCGACCTCGCCGACGGTCGCCTTCAGGCTCGGTGAGCGCACCGAGAACCCGCTCGCGATGTACCTCGCCGACCTGCTGACGATCCCGTCGAACATGGCCGGCCTGCCCGGGCTCTCGATCCCGTGCGGTCTCTCCGAGGGCCTGCCGGTCGGCTTCCAGCTCATCGGCCCGCAGTTCGGGGAGAACACGATCTTCCGCGCCGGCCACGCGCTCGAGCAGGCGCTGGCGTTCGACTACGTCCCGGAGCGCCTGCGGTGAGCTGGGAACCCGTCATCGGGCTGGAGATCCACATCCACCTGAAGACGCAGACGAAGATGTTCTGCCGCTGCTCGGTGGAGTACGGGGACGAGCCGAACACGCATACGTGCCCGATCTGCCTCGGCCACCCGGGCGTGCTGCCGGTCCCGAACGGGCGCGCGATCGAATGGACGATCAAGCTGGGCCATGCGCTCGGCTGCCGGATCGCCGAGCACGCGACGTTCCACCGCAAGAACTACTTCTACCCCGACCTGCCGAAGGGGTACCAGATCTCCCAGTACGACGAGCCGCTGTGCGTGGACGGCCGGGTGCTCGTGCCGGGGCCGGAGGGGGAAGCGGAGGTCGGGATCGTGCGCGCGCACCTCGAGGAGGACGCGGCGAAGAACGTGCACGTCGGCGGCGCCGGCGGCCGGATCCACGGCGCGGGGGCGACGCTCGTCGACTTCAACCGCGGCGGGACGCCGCTGGTCGAGATCGTGACCGCGCCCGACCTGCGCTCCGCCGAG
The DNA here is from genome assembly GCA_963755085.1 of uncultured Thermoleophilia bacterium. Classification (GTDB taxonomy): domain Bacteria; phylum Actinomycetota; class Thermoleophilia; order Gaiellales; family Gaiellaceae; genus JACVRM01. The sequence continues at coordinate 44,233 of CAVWIN010000025.1, forward strand.
GACGCGAGGCGTTTCCTGCAGCTGCTGCGGCAGACGGTGGTCGAGCTCGGCATCTCCGACGCGGAGATGGAGAAGGGCTCGCTGCGCTTCGACGTCAACGTGTCGGTGCGCCCGGCGGGCTCCGACGAGCTGCGCACGCGCACGGAGCTCAAGAACATGAACTCGTTCGCGTTCGCCGCGCGCGGCATCGAGCGCGAGGTCGAGCGGCAGATCGGCGTCTACGAGGCGGGCGGGACGGTGGAGCAGGAGACGCTCCATTTCGATCCCGCGCATGAGTCGGCGCCGCCGCTGCGCTCGAAGGAGGAGGCGCAGGACTACCGCTACCTGCCCGAGCCCGATCTCGTTCCTGTCGAGCCCCCCGCGGACACGGTCGAGCGCCTGCGCGCCGAGGTGCCGGAGCCGCCGGGCGCGCGGATTCGCCGCCTCGAGCGCGACTACGCGCTGCCGTTCTACGACGCCGAGGTGCTGAACGGCTCCGTGGCGATGGCGCGGCTCTTCGAGGCCGTGGTGGCCGGCGGTGCGGACGCGAAGGCGGCATCGAACGTGCTGATGAACGAGTTCGCGCGGACCGGGGTGGACCCGGCCGACGTCGACGGCGCGCAGCTGGGGAAGCTGCTGGAGGCGCGCTCGCGCATCCCGCGTGACGCGTTCGCCGAGGCGCTGGCCCGTAGTGGCGACGCCGGTTTCGACGCCGAGCGGTACCTGGGCGACGGGCTGGTCGCGGATACGTCAGAGCTGGAGCCGGTGGTGGAGCGCGTCCTGGCCGCGAACCCGTCCGAGGTCGAGTCGTACCGCGGCGGCAAGCAGGGGCTGCTCGGCTTCTTCGTCGGCCAGGTCATGCGCGAGACGCAGGGGAAGGCCGATCCGAAGGTCGTCAACGAGCTGCTGCGTCAGAAGCTCGGCTAGGGGCTGTCCCCGCAGGGGCTGTTCCCAGTGATCGGGCGATATCTCGGTCTTCGGAAACGCTTTCGGCTGTGGCCGGGCGCCGTCCTACGCAGACACTGGGGACGGCCCCGCTTCGCGGGCACAGCCCCTAAGCTCACGCGCGTGCGGCACGCCACCGAGTACCTGACCTTCGAGACGCCGAATCGCCGTGACTATCTGAACATCACGCCGCAGGTCGAGGAGGTCGTGCGCCGCTCCGGGATCCAGCACGGGCTCGTGCTCGTCAACCCGATGCACATCACGGCCGCCGTCTACGTCAACGACGACGAGGGCGGGCTGATCGCCGACATCGACGACTGGCTCGAGCGTCTCGCCCCGCACGAGCCCACGTCGCAGTACCGCCACAACAACGGCGAGGACAACGCCGATGCCCACCTCAAGCGCCAGCTGATGGCGCACCAGGTCGTCCTGCCGATCACGGACAGCCGCCTCGATCTTGGGCCATGGGAGCAGGTCTTCTACGCCGAGTTCGACGGGCGGCGGCGCAAGCGCGTCGTCGTCAAGGCGATCGGCGAGTAGGCGTAGAGTCGGCGGCGTGAAGGTCGCCGCGCTCGCCGCCCTGCTCGTCGCCGGCCTGCTCGCGGCCGCTGCGATCGCGGGCGCGGAGACGACGACCAGCACCACCACCGAGACGACGACCGAGATCTCGACGGCCACCGAAACGACGACGCAGGCCACGACGGACACCGTCGAGCAGACGACCACGCGCACCGTGCCGCTCCCGGCGCAGACGACCACCGTCAGCGAGAGCTCGGTGAGCAACACGCCGGCGTGGGTTTGGATCCTGCTCGCGCTCCTGGCCGCCGGCGTCATCGGGCTGGTCATCGCCCTGTTCGGGCGCCGCGACCGGACGATGCCGATCGCCGAGCGCCGGCAGCGGCTGGACAGCGCGATCGGCACGTGGGTGGCGCAGGGCTGGGCAGTCGAGAGCCAGGCGGGGGACTCCGCCGTGCTCCGCCGTGGCGGCGAGCTCATGCTCGTCGCCGTCGACGACGCGGGCGGCATCAGCTCGCGGCCTCTGAGCACCTAGCGGCCGTACTCTCCGGGTATGTCCGCGCTCTCGTCGCCGCGGCGGCTCCGCCGGCTCGTGTGGCTCCTTGGCATCGTCGCCGTGCTCGCGATCGGCGCGGGCGTCATCGCGCTCCTGCCGCGGCACGGCGGGTCGAGCGCACGCACCTTCAACCGAACGGCGCCCGGGAACCCGTTCGGCACGACGACCGGCCCGAGCGCCCAGCAGCAGGCGGCGGAAGCCGCTGCTGCACGGGCGGCCGCCAGGGCCGTGCGGCCAAGCGCCGAGTCGTTCATGGCCGACGTCGTCTTCCGGAAGAATCTCGCGCGGGCGCATGCACTGCTCGACCCGAAGCTGCGGGCGACGTACGCGCTGGCCGACTGGCGCGCCGGCAAGCACCTGCCGGTCTCCGTCGACCCGAAGCAGCGGTACGCGATCTCGACCGTGCTCTCGTTCGCGGGCGCCAGGACCGCCGGCTTCGTCTCGGCCGTCGACGAGGAGCCCCAGGTCTCGTCGCAGAGGACGCTCGTCGCCGTCCGCTTTGCGAAGCAGCGCGGCCACTGGCTCGTCGACTACGTCAACCAGGGCCACAGCTCGCCCCTGGTCGACCAGTCGAACTACGCGCCCGCCGGCTTCCTGCCCGGCTCACACGGTCAGAGCACGAAGGACTGGGCGATCCTGATCCTCGGCTTCCTCGCCGTCCTCGCGATCGTCCTGCTCCTCGACCGCCTGCTCGGCGGCAGCGGCCGGCCCGCCGAGGTCTAGCGGAGGGGCCTGGGGCTCTCCCACACGCCCCGAACCCGGAAGGATTCCGCAGGCGCATGGGACAGCCCTCAGGGGCCGTCCCCGTAGGGGCTGTCCTAGATCAGGCCGCAGGAGCGGGCGGTGTTCGGCCAGGGATAGAAGCCCCGGCCCGAGCGATACGCGCGCTCGGCGACCCACATCTGCTCGACTGCCGTCCAGTGGTCAGCGGTGCCCTTGCGGCGCAGGAGATCGGCGCCGTAGCTCCGCTGGAAGGATAGGTCCATCTGCAACCCGCCGTAGTAGGGCGCGTCCGAGTCGCTCCAGGCTCCCTCGTACCGGTGGATGCAGTTCCAGGCCGCCTCGTGAGGCGGGTTCTGGGCATGCCGCCACGCGGTGTGCGCCCGCTTGTACCAGAGGTCGCGAATCCAACTGCGGTACGCCGCGCCGGCCCTGGGCTGCTGGACGGGGCGCTTCGTGAGCCGCACGCCCATGAGGCGCTGCCACTTCCAGGTCAGGTGACGGTACGAAGCGATGTCGTCGAGGGTCGGGTTTGCCCTCGCGGTGGTCGTGACGCCGCCCACCAGGGCCGCCGCAACGGCAGCAACAGCAAGCAGCGAGAGGATTGCTCTCTTCACACAAACTCCCTAGGTCGGGAACAGGGATGCGCCGACAGAAGTGGGGCCGCAGCCGGCGAGTCGGAGTAGCGGCGCCCCCGCGCCCACCACTCCCGGTTGTTCTCGTTCGCGAAGGTTAGACGAACGCTCCCCAACCGGGTTTGTTCGGAGACCGTAAGGTTTGCCTTCGATGGCAGCGAGCGACGAGACCGTCTCCGTCCTCGGGCGCCTCGCGCTCTTCGCCGATCTGTCCCTGCCGGCGCTCGAGACTGTCGCCCACACGCTGAACGAGGTGGCGTTCCCGCCCGAGAGCCGCGTGCTCCGGCGGGACCTGTCCGGCGCAGCCTTCTACGTCATCCGCGACGGCGAGGCGAGCGTCTCGATCGACGGGCGCACGCTGGCGACGCTCGGCCGCGGCGACTTCTTCGGCGAGATCTCCGTCCTGACGGGGCAGCCGCCGGCCGCCGACGTGATGGCCACGACCCTGCTCCGCTGCTTCACGCTGGCAGGCCCCGAAGTGGAGCCGTTCCTGCTCGAGCACCCGACGGTGATGCTCCGGATGCTCCAGGACGAGGCGCGGCGGCTCAGGATCGCCAACACGTGGCAGGGCTAGGGGCCGGCGAGCGGCCGTTCCCGCCGGGCGACTACGGGGTCGTCGTCGTCGGCAGCGGCCCCGGAGGGCTGCAGACCGCGTACTGCCTCGCCCGCCTCGGCATCGACTATGCGGCGATTTCGGCCGACGAGGCGCCGGGCGGGATGTTCGCGCGCATGCCCATCTTCGAGCGGCTGATCAGCCCGACGAAGCCGTCGGCGCCGTTCGAGCGCACGTCGCGCGACTACGAGCGCTACGACCACAACAGCCTGCTGGCCGAGGAGGAGGGAGCCCGCGGCCTCGTCCCCGAGTTCATGGACCGCTCGTTCGATGTCCCGTCACGGGCCGAGATGCACATGGCCCTCCAGGCCTTCGCCGACCGGGCGGCCGTCCGCGTCCGCTACGGCTGCCGCTGGGAGTCGACGCGCCGGGAGGACGACGGCACGCTCGTGCTCGGCACCTCGGACGGCCAGTACCGCTGCCGCGCCGCCGTCTTCGCCATCGGCGTCACCGAGCCGTGGAAGCCGAAGGTGCCCGGCTTCGACATGGTCCCGCACTACGCGGAGACGCGGCCGCCGCGTGAGTACGAGGGCCGCCGCGTCGCCATCATCGGCAAGCGCAACTCGGGCTTCGAGATCGCGAACGGGCTGCTGCCGTGGGCGCGGGAGGTCGTGATGCTGTCGCCCCGGCCGGTCAACACGTCGTCGATCGCGCTGCTGCCGATCCGCACGCGCTACCTGCAGCCGTACGACGAGTACGCGCGCGGGCTCGGCGGCGCCTACGTGCTCGACGCGGCGATCGAGCGGGTCGACCGCGCGGACGGCGCCTTCCGCGTCGTGGCCCAGGGCACCACGAAGCCGGGCCCGCTGTCGATCGAGGCCGACGACGTGATCATCGCCACCGGGTTCAGGACGCCGCTCAATGACCTGCCCGAGCTCGGGGTCGCCACGGTCAGCGACGGCCGCATCCCCGCCCTGACGCCGTTCTGGGAGAGCATCTCCGCGCCCGGGGTCTATTTCGCCGGGAACGCCTCGGGCGGCGCGGCCGGGCTGCTGAAGGTCGAGCGCGCCGGCCAGTCGACCTCGGTCAACGGGTTCCGCTACAACGCGCGCCTCCTCGCGCAGCGCATCGCCGAGCGGCACTTCTCCTTGCCCCGCGAGCGAGCCGCCATCGAGCCCGGCCGGCTCGTCGCGTTCCTGCTCGAGGAGCTGACGCACTCGCCCGAGCTCTGGGTCCAGCGCGGCTACCTGGCCCGCGTCGTCTCGTTCGAGGACGGCCCGCGCGACGAGGGCTACGAGCCGCTCACGTCCTTCGTCGACGCCGCCGGCCCCGATGCGGTCGCCGCCGCCGTCGAGCTCGCCCCGGACGCCTCGATCGCACCCGTCCTCTACCTCCGGCGCGGCGGGAACGTCACGGAGCACCAGCTTGCGCCGCATCCGCTCCACGTCTACGAGACCGACGACAACCGCGCGGAGCTCGAGCACGCGCTCTCGGCGCTCGTGCGCGCCGCCGTCTGACCACCGGCACGTACCGGCTGATCGGCCGCGCGCTCGACTCGCGCTTTCTCGCGCTGCCGTGGGCCGAGGAGCTCGAGTCCTGGACCTCCGCCGACCTGGTCGAGCTCGAGCGCGGCGTCGGCCGCCACGTCGTGCGCTTCGTCGAGCTGGGCGGCGCGTACTACGCCCTCAAGGAGCTACCGGACGCGATCGCACAGCGCGAGTACCGGCTGCTCGGCCACCTCGAAGGCACGAGCGTGCCCGCCGTCCAGCCGGTCGCCGTCGTGGGCGACCGGCGCGGACCGGACGCCGAGGAGCTGCCCGCCGTGCTGATCACGCGCTACCTCGAGTACTCGCTCCCGTTCCGGATCGTGCTCGGCCGGGGCGGGCTCGAGGAGCCGGAGGACCTCCTCCTCGACGCCCTGGCGAGCCTCCTCGTCCGGCTGCACCTGGCCGGCTTCTTCTGGGGCGACTGCTCGCTCAACAACGCGCTCTTCCGCCGTGATGCCGGGGCGCTGGCTGCGTACGTCGTGGACGTCGAGACCGGCGAGCTCCAGCCGCGGCTGTCAGACGGCCAGCGCCGGTACGACCTCGAGATCGCATTCGAGAACCTCGCCCATGACTTCCTGGACGTCTCGGTGGAGTTCGGCTGGGCCGACGACCGCGACCCGGCCAAGCTGGCCGAGTCGGTCGTGGCCGCGTACGAGCGGCTCTGGGACGAGCTCACCGCCGAGGAGGTTTTCGACGTCGACGACTCGAGCCGGCTGGAGAGACGGCTCGAGGAGCTGCACGAGCTGGGCTTCGAGGCCGCCGAGATCGAGCTCGTGAAGACGCCGACCGGCTACCAGCTCCGCATCCCGTCGGGACGCGTGGAAGCGGGATTCCACCGGCGGCGGCTGCTCGGGCTCACGGGGCTGGACGCCCAGGAGAACCAGGCCCGGCGGCTCCTCGCCGACATCTCGTCCTACCGGGCGTCGCTCGAGCGCAAGGGCGAGCCGCCGATCTCCGACGCCGCGCTCGCCGGACGCTGGCTGAGCGAGGTCTTCGAGCCAGCGGTCGTCGCCGTCCCGCAGGAGCTGCGCGGCAAGCGCGCGGCGGCCGAGGTGTTCCACGAGCTACTCGACCATCGCTGGTACATGTCCGAGCGGGCCGGCAAGCCGGTCGCCATGCGCGACGCCGTCAACGACTACATCGCGAACGTGCTCCGGGAGGAGCCGGACGAGCGAACGGCGTTTCTCGAAACCTAGGCGGGTTCTGCGAAATCGACGAAAGTCCGCGGGAACCGGGCTTCTGACGCGCCGGGAGTGTTCGTTACCCACGAACGAACAGCCGATACCGCATCAATACAAGATGAGACTGGTTTGGTGAGCGAAAGGCGCCTCAGAGTCGGGCTCGTCACGGAGACGACAGGCATCGAGAACCCGTATATCCGCGGGGCCTACCTCGGGCTCGAGCGGGCCGTTCGAGAGTTGGGGATCAGAGGGCGAGTGCTGACACCGGCCCCGAAGGAAGGCTACGTCCCGAGCCTCTCGCTTCTCGCGCGACAGAAGTACGACCTCGTCATCGGATTCGGCTTCTTTGCCGCCGCCGCGATCGACAGAGTCGCCATGGGGTTTCCCGAGACGAGGTTCGCGATGATCGATTACGCCCACGATGATCTGGAGCATCGCCCGACGAACGTCGTGGGCCTCGTGTTCCGGGAAGAGCAAGCCGGTTATCTGGCCGGTCACCTGGCTGCGCGCATGCTGACGCTCTCTCCCGGGGAGGAGGTGATCAGCTCGGTCGGCGGACAGCGGGTGCCGGCGGTCGAGCGGTACATCGCCGGCTACCAGGCAGGCGCGAGAGGAGCCAATCCGCGCGTCACTACGCTGAACAGCTACACCGACTCCTTCCTCGACCCGGCGAAAGGCAGGGCGGTCGCCCTGAGCCAGATCGCGAAGGGCTCGCGGGTCGTGTTCCAGGTCGCCAGCGCTTGCGGCCTCGGGGCGCTGGAGGCGGCAAGCGAGCGTGGAATCTGGGGGATCGGAGTCGATGTCGACCAGTCCCATCTGGGCCCGCACATCCTGACGAGCGCCGTGAAGAGCCTGGACGTGGCCGTGTTCGACACGATCGAGGAGCTCGTGCGCGGGACGCTCCAGACCGGTCGCACATCCCACTTCTCCCTCCGGGACGGCGGCGTCGGCCTCGGCACGATCAGCGCGGAGGTGCCTCGCTCGCTCGAGGCCGAGATCGAGGACGTCAGGGCCGAGATCGTCGCCGGGAAGATCCCGAACCCAAGCTCGGTCACATAGCGCCCGCCTCGACGGTCTCGCTCTGTATCGAAACCCAGACGGTCCCGTCCCAGGAGGCCACGTCGGTCGGCGCGTGGCCGACCGGAGTGAGGCTTACAACCCGACCGTCCTGCGGATCGATCTGGACGAGAGTGCCGTCGGCGTTGTTGGCTGCGAACACCGCTCCATCCGTCGCGCACAGGCCCACGAGCCCTCTGCCAATCGGGGTCGTCTGAGTCACCATTCCTGTGTCCGGGTTGATGCGCCAGACCTGGCCTCGCACGTCGGAGACCCAGACAGCCTGCTTCCCGGCCGTCAACGCGACCGGGTACCCGATGGGCACCTCGGTCGTGGCTGTGTTCGTGTGCGGCTCGATGCGCAGGGCTCGCTCGGCAGTCGTCACCACCCAGAGTGCCTCCTCGCCGAGTGTCACGCCTACCGGAACGTTGCCGACGTCGATGATCGCCGAGGGCTCGTTCGTCGCCGGGTCGATGCGGAGCACATGGTGAGGACCCGCGGCGATCCAGACGGAATCGTCATCGGCGTCGACCGCGTAGGTCGGGTTCCAGGCGAGTTCGCTCGAGCCCCTCAGGTCGATCGTCTCGACGACGGCGTCGGTGCTGGGATCGATGCGCGAGACTGTGCCGTCGCTCCCACCGGCCACCCAGACCGCATCGGTCGCGACAGCGAGGTCTATCGCGGGTGCTCCGATTCCGATCGTCCGGATGACTTCGCCGCGATCCGGATGGATGCGGGAGACTGTTCCATCGTCTGCGTTGGCGACCCAGACCGAGCCGTGCCCGATCGCGACGGCGACTGGCCTTCGGCCCACGAGCACGTGGCGCACGACCCGGGAGCGCTGCAGGTCGATCACAGCGACCGAGTCGGGAGGAACGGACGCCTCAGTATGTGACGACGCTCGGCGACGCTGTGGGACAGAGGGTCGTTTGACCCCGGCGACTACCGGCGACTCGAGCGACGGATCGTGGTTGAGGATGGCTCTCTCGAGGCGTTGGAGCTCAGCGCCCGGCTTGAGCCCGAGCTCCTCGTCCAGCAGCCGCCGGCCCGTGCGGTAGACCTCGAGCGCGTCTGCCTGGCGGCCGCAGCGATAGAGGGCCAGCATCAGCTGGCCGCGCAGACGTTCCCACAGTGGCTGCCCGCGCACGAGCCCCTCGAGCTCGGGAAGCAGCTCCGCGTGGCGTCCCAGCGCGAGCTCGGCCTCGATCCGCTGCTCGACCGCCGCCAGCCGCTGCTCCTCGAGGCGGCCGCGCTCGGCCGTCGCGAACGGGCCGTCGAGCTCTGCAAGGGGGACACCCCGCCAGAGCGAGAGCGCCTCCCTGAGTCGTTCCGCCGCCTCGGCAGGAGCCGCACCGCGCGCGCTGGTAACAGCGTGCTCGAAGCGCGCGAGGTCGAGCTGCCCGTCCTCGAGCCGCACCGCGTACCCGGTCGTCTGCGTGACGATCACATCTCGCCCGAGCACCTTGCGGAGCTGCGAGATGTGCACCTGGATAGCCGTCGATGCTGTCTCCGGCGGCTCGTCGCCCCAGAGCTCGTCGATCAGGCGGTCACGCGAAACGGCCTCGTTGGCACGGAGGAGCAGGAGCGTCAGGAGCCCGCGCGGCTTCGCGCCCCCCAGATTCAGGACCCGGCCCTCGTCCTCGACTTCCAACGGTCCGAGGATGCGGAACTCCATGCGCTTCTCGCTCTCTCTTGAGTGGGTCTTCTTGTAGCCCGGCAGCAGCCCGGGTCACCGCGGCAGCGGGTTCGGGCCGGTGGCGGTGACCAGCCGCTGCGGCACCCAGTCGTCGACGTGGCTGAAGCCGTCGAAGCGCGCTCCCTCGAGGACGACGCCGTCGTACAAGGAGCGCCGATAGAACTTCACGTGGGTGAAGTCCTCGAACAGGACGTAGCACGGCTCGACGTAGGAACTCTGGAACTGCTGGCCAGTTAGCGCGGCCCGATGCACTCGTGAGAAGTCGTCGATGTCCTCACCGACCACGACGCCGAGGTGCTCGAGACCCATCCGGTAGACGCGCTGGTGAACAGGCGGGATGAGCTCGATGAGCGAGACCGGAGTCCCGTCGAGGACTTCGAGCGGCTCGGCGAGCACGATCAAGGAGATCGGACGCCCGTTCCAGACCTTCTCACGGTTCGCCCTCGCATGGCGCTCGAGAAGCGTGCGCTGGTGGACGTAAAGGTCCCAATCGGCGACGCGGACGGCGAGGTGGCTGAGCGGGTAGGGCGCGATGTCGATGCCGCGGGCAACCAGACGGTCGCGCTGCATCGCCGCGAAGGCTCGATAGTCCCCGATGATCTCGGCGATCGGATCAGACGTCGCCACGTGGCAATCCTCCTCCACCATGGTACGAGATGCACGGCCGAACACACGGTCGCGGGTTGGACGCGCGTAGGTAGTCGGCCCGCTGCGCGAGCGCTACGGGGCTAGCGGCGCGAGGCCTGCGCCGCGACGAGGCGCCTGGCCAGCACCCGCAGCAGCGCACGCGCCACCGCCGGCTCCGTCTCGAGGATCTCCTCGAACTCGGCGCGGTCGAGCGCGAGTGCGCGAACGTCCGTCTTCGCCCACACACGGCCCGTCCTGGGCGTGCCCGCGAGCAGCGAGAGCTCGCCGAACGCCTGGCCGGGGCCGAGCTGATGCTCGCGCCCGTCGTGCGTGTCGACGGCGACGGTGCCTTCCACGACGACGAACAGCCCGGAGGCCGGGACGCCGGATTCGATCAGAACCGTGTCCGCGGGCGCCTGGTAGACCGTGACCTCGGACGCGACGCGCGCGAGCGCGTCATCGTCGAGCTCGGCGAAGAGATCGCTGGAGCGAAGCTGCTCGACACGTTCGGCGACCTTCAGAGACGTCATCACCTTCTCTTATCACGCGAGCACGATCCCGGCGTAGAGCAGAGCCACGGCGACGGCCACGAACGCCGCCGTCCCGGACACGCCGAGCCCGGCGAGCGCGCTGCCGACGGCGGCGACGCCGACGCCGGCGATGATCAACCCATTCCCCCGCGGCCTCCGGCGGATCGTCAGCAGCGCGACGCCGACGACGGCGAGCGTGCCGAGCGAGTTGGCGACGATCGCGAGGAACCGGGCCGGGAAGAAGTCGAGGTGGTCCTGTGCCTGCGGGATCGAATGGCCCGAGATGTCGCCGGTCACGGGCATCGCCAGCGCGACGCCCACCGCCAACCCCACGTAGACGAGGCCGACCGGCGCGGCCCAGCGGCGCCCCCACAGGAGCAGCGAGCCGATCCCGAGCAGCGGCGCGGTCAGCAGGCCGCCGGCGAGGTAGTAGACGCGGAACGCCGGCGTGCCCCAGCCGTACGACGCGCCCCACGCGAGCGCAGCCGCGGCGACGGCGTACGCAAACAGGGAGCAGGCCCAGGCGAGGAGCTCCGGCCGCCTTCGCGCGCGCCAGCGCCCGGCGAGCGAACCGGCGAGGCGCAGCGCGAGCAGCGCGGCGGCGAACGCGACCAGCGCCTCCACGGCGCAAGCCTACGGCGCCGGTACCGTAAGACGCCCGTGAAGCGCTACCTGCTGACCCCAGGCCCGACGCCGGTGCCGCCCGAGGTGCTGGCCGTGCTGGCGGAGCCGATGATCGGCCACCGCACGGCCGAGTACCGCGCCGTGCTGGGCGAGGTCCTCGGACGTCTCCAACAGGTCTTCCGCACCAGCTACGACGTCGTCCTGATGACCGCCTCCGGCACCGCCGCGATGGAGTCGGCAGTGGCGAACGCCTGCTCGCCCGGCGACCGCGTCGTCGTGGTCTCCGCCGGCAACTTCGGCGAGCGCTGGGTCTCGATGACGACCGCCTACGGGCTCGACGCCGACGTCATCCGCTACCCGTGGGGGGAGACACCGTCGCCGGACGACCTTGCCTCGCGGCTGCGCGAGCTCGGTGGCGCGAAGGCCGTTTTCGTGACGCACTGCGAGACGTCGACCGGCGTCGTCAGCGACGTCGAGGCGCTCGCCGCGGTCGCCAGGGAGGCCGGCGCGCTGTCGGTCGTCGACGCCATCTCCAGCCTCGGCGCCGTGCCGATCGAAACGGAGGAGTGGGGGATCGACGTGGTCACGACCGGCTCGCAGAAGGCGCTGATGACGCCACCGGGCCTCGCCATGGTGTCCGTCTCGGGCGCGGCCGCGGAGGCCGCTTCCAAATCGACGTCGCCGCGCTTCTACCTGGACTGGGAGCGCTACCGGAAGGCCCAGGCAAAGCCGGACGCGGCGTTCACGCCCGCCGTCTCGCTCGTCATCGCCCTCAACGCCGCGCTGGGAATGATCCTCGACACCGGCCTCGAGGAGACGTACGACCGCCATGTGCGCCTCGGGCGCGCCTGCCGCGCCGGCGCCAAGGCCATGGGCCTCGAGCTCTTCTCGCCCGACGAGGACCGCTCGTCGGTCGTCACCGCCATCCGCATGCCGGAGGGCATCGATGGCCAGGAGATCTCGTCCACCATCCGCAAGCAGATGGGCGTCACGCTCGCCGGCGGCCAGGGCGAGCTGCGCGGCAAGATCGTGCGCATCGGACACATTGGCTACGTCGACATCTTCGATGTCGTCACGGGCCTTGCCGCCCTCGAGCTGGCACTCGCCGAGGCCGGTGCGGACATCGAGCGCGGCGCCGGCCCGGCCGGCGCGCTCGAGACGTTCGAGCACAGCCGCGTGTGAGCGACCGTCTGCGCGTTCTCGTCCGTGAGTCGATCGCCCCGCGCGGCGTCGAGCTGCTGCGCGCGCGCTTCGACGTGGACGAGGACGGCGACTTCGACCTGGCCGAGCGGCTCGGCGACTACGACGCGATCGTCATCCGCTCGGCGACGAAGCTCGACGCCGGCCTGATCGACGGCGCCGAGCGGCTCAAGGTGATCGGCCGCGCGGGGGTCGGCGTGGACAACGTCGACGTCCCGGCCGCCACGCGCCGGGGGATCGTGGTCGTCAACGCCCCCGAGTCGACCGTCATCTCGGCCGCCGAGCACACCGTCGGCCTGCTCATGGCGCTCGCGCGCAACATCCCGCAGGCGCACGCGGCCCTCAAGCAGGGCCGCTGGGAGCGCTCGAAGTGGGGCGGCACCGAGCTCGCGGAGAAGACGCTCGGCGTCGTCGGCCTCGGCCGCATCGGGCAGCAGGTTGCGCGCCGCGCGCTCGGGCTCGGCATGCGCGTGGTCGCCTACGACCCGTTCGTGGCCCCGGGGCGCTTCGGCGAGCTCGGCGTCGAGCGCGCCGCGTCGCCGGAGGACGTCTACGCGGTTGCCGACTTCGTCACCTTCCACCTCCCGCTCACCGACGAGACGCGCGGCTCGGTCGACGCCGCGGCCTTTGCGCGCATGCAGGATGGCGTCCGGGTCGTGAACGCTGCGCGCGGCGACCTGATCGACGAGGCAGCGCTGATCGACGCGCTCCAGTCGGGGAAGGTCGCGGGCGCGGCGATCGACGTGTTCGCGACCGAGCCGTACTCGGGCCCGCTCATCGAGCTGGACAACGTCGTCGTCACGCCGCACCTGGCGGCGTCGACCGCCGAGGCGCAGGACCGCGCCGGCGTCGTCGTCGCCGAGCAGGTGGCGGACGCGCTCGAGGGCCGCATGGTCGCGAACGCCGTCAACATCCCCGCGATCAGCCCCGAAGAGGCGGACGCGCTCGCGCCGTTTGTCCCGCTGGCCGCGCAGCTCGCCAGGCTCGCGTTCGAGCTGGCGGGGGAGTCGGGCCGGATCGAGCTCACGTACCACGGCGGCCTCGCCGAACGCGATACGCGCCTGCTGACCGTCTCGGCGCTGAACGGCGCGTTCCAGGGCCGCGTTGACCGCCAGGTCAACTGGGTCAACGCGCCGCTCGTCGCCGCCGAGCTCGGCGTCGAGGTCAGCGAGGAGCGCCGCCGGACGTCGCACGATTTCACCAACCTGATCGGCGTGACGGTCGCGGACGCGGCCGTCGAGGGCACGACGATCGGCACGGACGGCCGCCGCTGGCTCGTCACCGCGCTCGGCTTCGGGATCGAGATGGAGTTGAGCCCGCTGATGGTCTTCTTCATCTACGACGACGTGCCGGGGGTGATCGGCCGCGTGGGCACCCTCTTCGGCGGCGCCGGCGTGAACATCGCGAACATGGCCGTCTCGCGCACGCGGCAGGGCGGGAAGGCGCTGATGGCGCTGTCGATCGACTCGCCGGCGCCGAAGGAGCTCCAGGACCGCCTCCAAGCGGAGGGCTTCGACGACGCCCGGTTCATCAAGCTCGGCGAGTAAAGGCGGCGGCTGGGTCCTCGCCCAGCTCCTGCTGCTCATCCTGATCATCGCGGTGCAGGCCCTCGTCCGCTGGCCGCACCCGATGCCGACCGTACTGGTGGTCGCCGGAATCGCACTCGCTCTCGCCGGCCTGGCGATCGTGGGATGGGCGCGGGTCACCCTCGGCGGGGCGTTCACGATGTTCCCGGAGCCGAAGCGGCGGGAGTCGCCCGTCTCGTCCGGGCCGTACCGCTACGCGCGCCACCCGATGTACGGCGGGCTCCTGCTGCTCCTCGCCGGGGTGGCCCTCGCGCGCTCGCTGCCGGCGCTCCTCGTCGTGGGTGCCCTGGCCGTGCTCTGGTGGAGAAAGTCGGTCGAGGAGGAGCGTCGGCTCGTCCGCACGTTCCCCGGCTACGACGACTACCGGCGGCGGACGCCGCACAGGTTCCTCCCGTTATCGTGGCCGCGTGGCCACGCTCCCTGAGCCCGTCGAGCGGGTCGCACGCGTCCTCCGCGACTCGGGCACCGAGGGGCGCGTCGAGGAGTTCCTGATGGACACGCCGACGGCCGAGGACGCGGCGCGCGCGGCCGGCACGACGCTCGAGCAGATCGTCAAGTCGCTCGTCTTCGTCTGCGACGGCCGCTACGTGCTGGCCATGGTCCCGGGCGACAAGCGCGCGGACGGCAAGCGCGTCGCCGAAGCGGCCGGCGCGAAGAAGGCGCGGGTCGCCGGCGCCGAGCAGGTCGAGGACGCAACCGGCTTCACGCCCGGCGCGGTGGCGCCGTTCCCGCTGCGCAAGGTGGAGACCGTCCTCATCGAGCGGCGGCTGCTCGTGTACCCGCTCGTGTGGGTCGGCGGCGGCTCGGAGCGCCATCTCGTGCAGATCGCGCCGGCCGACCTCGTCCGGCTCACGCATGCCAACGCGGCCGATCTCGTCGAGCGCGACACGTAAACTTTTCGCACGTCCTGCTGAGGAGGAAAACCGTATGCGCGAAACCGAGAAGATCTGGATGTCGGGCGAGCTCGTCGACTGGGGGGACGCCAAGATCCACGTCGGCGCGCACGGCCTCCACTACGGCTCCGGGGTCTTCGAGGGGATTCGCTGCTACGAGACTGACAGCGGGCCGGCGGTGTTCCGGCTCACCGACCACCTCAAGCGCTTCGGCAACTCGGCGCGCCTGCTGCACATGGACCTTCCGTACTCGGTCGAGGAGCTGCGGGCCGCCTCGCTCGAGCTGCTCGCGACGAACGGCCTCCCCGAGGCCTACCTGCGGCCGATCGCGTTCTACGGCTACGGCGAGCTCGGCGTCTCGGCCGCCGGCAACCCGGTCGAGGTCGTGCTGATGAGCTGGCCGTGGGGCGCCTACCTCGGCGACGAGGCGATGCGCACCGGGATCCGCGCGAAGGTCTCGTCCTGGAAGCGCGTCGGGCCGAACACGATCCCGCACGCGGCGAAGGCGACGGGCATCTACCTGAACTCAATGCTGGCGGTCACCGAGGCGAACCTGGCCGGCTACGACGAGGCGATCCTGCTCACCGAGGACGGCTTCGTCGCCGACGGCTCGGGCGAGAACGTCTTCGTGGTCAAGGACGGGCGGCTCATCACGCCGCCGCTCTCGACGTCGATCCTCCCGGGCATCACGCGGGAGACGGTCATCCAGCTGGCGCGCAGCCTCGGCCACGAGGTCTCGGAGGAGAACCTGATTCGCACCGAGCTGTACCTCGCCGACGAGGTGTTCATGTGCGGCACGGCCGCCGAGGTCACGCCGATCCGTTCCGTCGACGACCACGACGTCGGCGTCGGCCCGATCACAATGGAGCTCCAGAAGGCGTACCTCGACCTGGTGCACGGGCGCGGCGACTCGCGCTGGTCGGACTGGCTCGAGGCGGTCGAGATCCGGCCGCGCGAGCCGGCGGGCGCGTGACCCAGGCCGCCGTCCGGCGGGTTCCGCTCTCCAGGCCGTCGATCGGCGAGCGCGAGGAAGAGCTCGTCCTCGAGGTGCTGCGCTCCGGGCGCCTGTCGCTCGGGCCGATGATCGAGCGCTTCGAGGAGCGCTTCGCCGAGCGGGTCGACGCGCCGTTCGCGGCCGCCTGCTCGAGCGGGACGACCGGGCTGCACCTCCTCTGCCACGCCGCCGGGCTCCAGCCGGGCGACGAGGTGATCACGTCGCCGATCTCGTTCGTCGCGACCGCGAACTGCTTCATCTACGAGGGCGCGGTGCCGGTCTTCGCGGACGTCCGCCCGGACACGCTCAACCTCGACGTCGCGTCGGTCGAGGCTGCGTTGACCGAGCGCACGCGGGCGATCGTCGCCGTCGACATGTTCGGGCTGCCGTGCGACCTCGACCCGCTGAGCGAGCTCTGCGAGCAGCACGGGCTGACGCTGATCCAGGACTCCTGCGAGGCGCTCGGCGCGACCTACCGCGGCCGGACGGTCGGCTCGCACGGGCCGTCGGCCGTCTTCGCCTTCTATCCCAACAAGCAGATGACCACCGGCGAGGGCGGGATCGTGACCACGCACTCGGAGGAGCTGTGGCAGCTGCTGAAGAGCCTGCGCAACCACGGCCGCTCCTACGACGCCCGCTGGTTCAACCACGTCCGGCTCGGGTTCAACTACCGGATCAGCGACGTGCAGGCCGCGCTCGGGCTCGCGCAGCTCGAGCGGCTGGACGAGATCCTGACCGCGCGCGACCGCGCCGCTGCGCGCTACGGCGAGCTGCTGGCCGGCATCGACGGCGTCGATGTCCCGCACCCCGACGACGACGAGCACGTCCGGTCGTGGTTCGTGTACGTCGTGAAGCTCGACCGCGGGTTCGACCGCGACTTCATCAGCGCGAACCTCGGGGCGCGCGGGGTGGAGGCGGGACACTACGTCCCGTGCGTCCACCTGCAGCCGTACCTGCGGGAGCGGTACGGGTTCCGCGAGGGCATGTGCCCCATGGCGGAGGATGCGGCGACGCGGACGCTGGCGCTGCCGTTCTTCACGGACATCACCGACGAAGACCAGGCCTACGTGGCCGACGTGCTCGCAGAGACGCTCCGGTAGGCCATGGTCGACGGCGCCCCGAAGATGGTGTTCCTCGGGTTCGGGAAGTACGCGCGCGCCGACAAGATCTACGCGCTCGAGCCGCTCGTCGGCGACGAGCGCGGGGGCGGCCGCCGCACGCGCGTCTGGGTCGAGGGCGTCGCCGAGCCGCTCATCGCGGGGCGCACGGAGCGGTCGATCCTGCTGGCGATGGGCGCGACCGCCGACCGGGGCAGCGAGCTGGTCGACGAGGCGCTGGCACTCGCCGAGCGGATCGTCCAGGACGCCGACCGCGGCCGCGTCGACCTGCCCGACCTTTCCCGGCGGGCGCGGCACCTGCTCGAGTCCACGGCTGCCGCATCGGACCAGCCGCTCTTCTGAACCGGTTCGCGAAGAGCCACTAACTCTGTGGCGGACCCGCCGCTGGACCCCGAGGGCTTCGAGGCCGAGCGCCCCGGCTTCGCGGGCTGGCTGCGCCGCGTCCCGGTCGACATGTCGCCGCTCAGGCTCTCGAAGCCGTTCCGCCGGCTCTGGGTCGGCACGGGCATCTCGGCGATCGGCAGCCAGATCACGGCGGTCGCCATCCCGTACCAGGTCTACCGGGACACGGGCTCGACCTTCGTCGTCGGGCTGCTCGGCATCGCCGCGCTCGTCCCGCTGCTCGTCGTGCCGCTCTACGGCGGCGCGGTCGCGGACGCCGTCGACCGGCGCAAGCTGCTGTTGCTCTCCGACGTCGGGCTGGCGCTGGTGACGATCGGCCTGCTCGCCAACTCCCTGCTCGCCGAGCCGAGCATCCCGGTGCTGTTCGGCGCCGAGCTGCTCGGCACCGCCGCGTACTGCTTCCAGAGCCCGACGCGCAACGCGCTCACGCCGAGTCTCGTGCCGCCCGAGAAGCTGACGGCGGCGCTCGCGGTCGACGACGTCATCTTCACGCTCGCGCGGACGGCTGGCCCGGCGTTCGGCGGCCTGCTGATCGCGGGGGTCGGTCTATCCGGCGCCTTCGCGCTCGACCTCCTGACGTTCGGGGCTTCGTTCGTCGTCATCTGGCTGCTGCCGTCCGTGCCGGCCGCGCCCGACGCCGAGCGGCCGAGCCTGCGGTCGATCCTGGACGGGCTCCGGTACGTGCGGACCCGGAAGGAGCTGCTCGGGATCTTCGTCGTCGACTCCAACGCGATGATCTTCGGGATGCCAAGCGCGCTGTTCCCCGCCTTCGCGGCGGGGCTCGGCGGCGGCGCCGGCACGCTCGGCTTCCTCTACGCGGCGCCCTACACCGGCGCACTCCTCGGCTCGCTCTCGTCAGGCTGGGTGCAGCACGTCCGCCGGCAGGGTGTCGGCGTGTGCATCGCCGCCTCGCTGTGGGGCTTGGCGCTCGTCGGCTTCGGCTTCTCGACGACCCTGTGGCTGGCCTTCGTCATGCTCGCCGCTGCCGGCGCCGCGGATTACGTCAGCGCGATCCTGCGCAACTCGATCCTGCTTGCCGCCACCCCGGACCACCTGCGCGGGCGGCTGTCCGGCATCGAGCTGGCGCAGGTTGCGAGCACGCCGCAGCTGGGCAACGTGGAGGCGGGAACGGTTGCAGCGCTGACGAGCGTGCGCGTCTCGATTGTCTCAGGCGGGATCCTGACCGTGATCGGCACAGGGATCGTCGCACTGGCGATGCCGGCGCTCGTCCGCTACGACGCCCGGCGGGCGCGCGAGTGAGCCTCAGCCGTGAGTTCTTCGCCCGTTCGGTGCACGAGGTCGCGCCCGAGCTGCTGGGCGTCACGCTGCTCGTCGGCGGCGTCGGCGGCCCGATCGTCGAGCTCGAGGCCTACGACGGCAACGACCCCGCCGCGCACGGCTACCGCGGGCGAACCAAGCGGAATGCGGTGATGTTCGGCGGGCCCGGGCACGCCTACGTCTACCGGTCGTACGGCATCCACTGGTGCCTCAACCTGGTCTGCGCGGCCGAGGGCGTGCCCGAGGCGGTGCTGATCCGCGCGCTCGAGCCGGTGCACGGAGTGGAGGTGATGGCGGCGCGCCGCGGCGTCGAAAGCCCCCGCCTGCTGTGCTCGGGGCCGGGCCGGCTCTGCCAGGCGCTCGGAGTGACGCGCGAGCACGACGGCCTGCCGCTCGACCGCCCGCCGTTCGAGCTGCTGCCCGCGAGCGCGCCGGTGGAGATCCTGCGCGCGCCCCGGATCGGGATCACGAAAGCGACCGACCGGCCGTGGCGCTACCTGGTCGCCGGGTCGCGCTTCGTCAGCCGCCCTGCACCACGAGCCTGACCGTCATCCCCGGCGCGGCGGCCACTCCGGCCTGCGGCGACTGCCGGAGGACGCGGTGGCTCGACGCAGCGTCGCTCGGGCGGACGTTCGGCGAGAGGTGCAGTTTCTCGAGCTTCGGCAGCGCCGCGTTCAGGGGCAGCCCGACGACGCGCGGGACGATGCCGTGCAGCGGCTTCGCGAGGACGAGCGTGACCTGGTCGTTCGCGGCGAGCCGGCGGAGTGGGCTCGGGATCTGCGCGACGACCGAGTTGGGCCACTGCAACGGCCGCGCGGCCTTGTAGACGATCAGCGGCTTGAGCGGCTGCGCCTCGAGCCGCGACACCGCCGCCGACCGGCGCACGCCGATCAGGTTCGGCACCTGCACCTCGTTCGCGCGGCAGTTGGCCGTCCGTGACGGCCCGCCCTCGCTGAACGTCCACACCTTGAAGGCGCCCTTGCAGATCCCGTTGTCGCGCTCGAGCTGCCCGTCGCGGTAGACGACGTAGCTCGGGGAGGCATAGAGGCCCGGCTCGGACGGGAACGGAGTCGGCGTGTCGTGCTGCTCCTTGAGCGCGCCCAGCATGAACGACTTCCAGATCAGCGCCGGGTACGTGCCGCCGGCGACCGGCTTGCCGTGGTACTCGGTCAGCATCGGGCGGAGCGTGTTCGGATAGCCGACCCAGACGGCGGTGACGAGCTGCGGCGTGTAGCCGACGAACCAGGCGTCGCCGTGGTTCTCGGTCGTCCCGGTCTTGCCGGCCGCGCTCCAGCCGCCGCCGAGCTGGGCGGCCTTGCCGGTGCCGGACTGGATGACGGTCTGGAGGATGCTCGTCAGCAGCGCGTTCTTGGCCGGGTCGAGCACGGGGTGGCTGACCGGCCTGTTCAGGTCGAGCAGCGCGATCTTCCCGTTGGTCTTGGTCTGCTGGTCGACCCAGCGGATCGCGCGCGGCTCGTTGCCGAACTTGGCGCCGTCGATGCGCTGCCCGCCGTGCGCGAAGGTCGCGTAGGCCCGGGCCATCTCGAGCGGGTTGACCGCCTCCGCGCCCAGCCCGATCGACAGGTAGGAGTTGAGCGGGCTCCTGATGCCGAGCCGGTGCGCCATCCGTGCAACGCTCGCGGGGCCGACCGTCGCCGTCAGCTGCGCGTAGACCGAGTTGTCGGAGTAGGTCGTCGCAGTCCGCAGGTCGGCCGAGCCGAGGTAGTCGCCCTCGTAGTTCGTGACGTGCCAGATCTTGTTGTCGAACGGGATGTCGACCGCCTTCGACGGGAAGGTCGTCTCGGGCGCGATCCCCTGGTCGAGCGCGTCGGCGAGCACGAACGGCTTGAACGATGAGCCGGGCTGGCGCTCGCCCTGCACCGCCAGGTTGAACTGGCTCTGGTGGAAGTTCTTGCCGCCGACCATGGCGAGCACATCGCCGGTGCGGGGGTCGATGGCTACAAGCGCGGCGGCCGGACCCTTCGGGTCGGTGAGCCACTTGTCGATCGCCTGCCGCGCGACCTTTTGAAGGTTGAGGTCGATTGTCGTGTGCACGCGCAGGCCGCCGCCGAAGGTCCTCGAGGTTCCGTACTTGTCGATCAGCTGCTGCTTCACGTAGTTCGTGAAGTACTGGCCGACCTCGCTCTGCGTCGCCGGCGGCTTGATGTCCTCTGGCTTCGGGAGCGGCGTGCGGACGGAGTTGCGGTACTGGCGCCGCGTGATCAGCCCCTGGTCGCGCATCAGCCCGAGCGCGATGTTGCGCTGGCGCCTCGCGGCACGCGGGTTGGCCGCCGGGTCGTACGCCGCCGGGTCGCTCGGGAGCGCCGCCAGCAGCGCTGCCTCGGGCAGTGTGAGCTTCGCCGCCGAGTGCTGGAAGTACGTGCGCGCGGCCTGCTCGATCCCGTAGGCGCCGTTCCCGAAGTAGATCGTGTTCAGGTACTCGGTGAGGATCCGGTCCTTGCTCCAGCGCTGGTCGAGCTGCCGGGCCAGAATCGCCTCCTTGAGCTTGCGGGCGATCGACCGCGTGTTGTCGACGTAGGCGTTCTTGATGTACTGCTGGGTGATCGTCGAGCCGCCCTCGACGACCTGCTTGTGCTGGATGTCCGCCCAGGCGGCGCGCAGGATCGCCCGGAAGTCGACGCCGTCGTGCTCCCAGAAGCGGCGGTCCTCGACGGCGACGATCGCCTGCTTCATCATCGGCGCGATCTGATCCGAGCTGACGATGACGCGGTTCTGCGACCCGCGCAGCACGGCGAGCACCCGGTGTCCGCTGCGGTCGTAGATGTACGAGTTGCGCTCGGTCGCCTGCTGGTGCGCGGCCTCGAGCTTCCACGCCTGGTTCGCGACGGCCGTGACCATGCCGTAGGTGAACGACGCGAAGGCAAGCAGGAGCAGCACAAGCGTCAGGGCGAGGAAGCGAAGCTTGCGGATGCGGCGCCGTTTTTTGGGCGGCGCGCCGGTGTTGCGTCTGCGTAGCCGCACGAAGCGCAGAAGTGTACTCGGGCCTCCTGCCAGAATCCCGCGATGGCCGAGCTGACGCGGAACGCCGTGCATGTGCTCCCCGAGGGCGCGCTGGAGCGGAAACTCGCGCTCGGCCGGCCGCTGCGCGTGAAGTTCGGCATCGACGTCACCTCGCCCGACATCCACGTCGGCCGCGCCGTGCCGCTCCAGCGCATGCGCGCCTTCCAGGACGCCGGCCACACGGGCGTGCTGATCATCGGCGACTACACGACGCGCATCGGCGACCCGTCGGGACGCTCGGCCGAGCGCCCGGTGCTCTCCGACGAGGAGATCGACCGGAACGCCCAGACGTACCTCGACCAGGCGATGATCGTGCTCGACCCCGAGCGCACGGAGGTGCGCTACAACGGCGAGTGGCTGTCGAAGCTCTCGTACGCGGATGTCGTCCGCCTCGCGCGCGAGATGACGGTGGCGCGGCTGCTCGAGCGGGACGACTTTGCGAAGCGCTACGCCGCCGGCGAGCCGATCTCCGTCTCGGAGCTGCTCTACCCGCTCATGCAGGCGTACGACTCGGTGGCGATCGAGTCCGACATCGAGCTCGGCGGCACCGACCAGCTCTACAACCTGCTCGCCGGCCGCGAGATCATGGAGGCCTACGGGCTCGAGCCGCAGGTCGTGCTGACGACGCCGCTCCTGCTCTCGTGGGACGGGGCGAAGATGAGCTCGTCCGTCGGCAACAACATCCCGCTGACGATGGCGCCCGAGGAGCAGTTCGGGCGGACGATGCGGATCTCCGACGACCAGCTGCCCGACTGGTACCGGCTCGTCATGGAGCAGGAGCCGCCTGCGGGCGATCCGCTCGAGGCGAAGCTCGCGCTCGCGCGCTGGATCGCGGCGCGGTCGCACGGAGAGGACGCGGCGCGGGCGGCGGAGGAGCACTTCACGCGGGTGGTGCGTCAGGGGCAGGCGCCGGAAGAGGTGCCGGAGCGCGCTCTGGCTGACGGCGATCCGCTCCATCTCCCGGCCGTTCTCGCCGAGGCTGGGCTCGCTCCGTCGACCAGCGAGGCGCGCAGGCTGATCGCCCAGGGCGCCGTCCGCGTGAACGGCGAGCCGGTCTCCGAGCTGGACGTTTCGCGGGCCACACTCGCGGGCGCCCTCGTCCAGGTCGGCAAGCGCCGTTTCATGCGCTTTGTGTCAGAGTGAGACCGGCGCACCGGCCAGCTTGACACCCAGGCCGATGCTGCTACTATTCCTCGGCTGCCCACCCAGGCGGCACTTGAAAGTCCCTGCAATCGACGAACGGAGAGCACTCGGCGGGATCGGATACGAAGTTCCGAGATCACCGAGGGCCTCTGCGAGTCAGAGGCTTTTTTTGTGCAGCCGGCCGGGAAGCGCGGTCTTTGAAAACTCAACAGCGTGAAACGTCGAGAACCTCGACCGCGTCCGCTTGCGGACCGGAAGAGGCATAACTGAACCCGTCGGATCCCTTAGTGCAAGGAATCTGACTTTGAGTTCAAGCTCTAACTGATTGAGATTGCAACGGGCCTTAAAGCCCAACGCATACCGATCTCTTCACGGAGAGTTTGATCCTGGCTCAGGACGAACGCTGGCGGCGCGCTTAACACATGCAAGTCGAGCGAGAACCATGGCTTCGGCCATGGGGACAGCGGCGAACGGGTGAGTAACACGTGGGTAATCTGCCCTCGACACTGGGATAGCCCGGGGAAACCCGGATTAATACCGGATGGCCTCTCGAGCTCTTGGGCTCGCGAGAAAAGGTAGCTTCGGCCTCCGGTCGAGGAGGAGCCCGCGGCGGATTAGCTTGTTGGTGGGGTAATGGCCCACCAAGGCGACGATCCGTAGCTGGTGTGAGAGCATGACCAGCCACACTGGGACTGAGACACGGCCCAGACTCCTACGGGAGGCAGCAGTGGGGAATCTTGCGCAATGGGCGAAAGCCTGACGCAGCGACGCCGCGTGCGGGAAGAAGGCCTTCGGGTTGTAAACCGCTTTCAGGAGGGACGAAGCCACTCGGGTTAATAGCCCAGAGGGTGACGGTACCTCCAGAAGAAGCCCCGGCTAACTACGTGCCAGCAGCCGCGGTAATACGTAGGGGGCGAGCGTTGTCCGGATTTATTGGGCGTAAAGCGCGTGTAGGCGGCTTGGTAGGTCTGCTGTGAAAACTCGGGGCTCAACCCCGAGACGTCGGTGGAAACCACCTGGCTAGAGTCCGGAAGAGGAGAGTGGAATTCCTGGTGTAGCGGTGAAATGCGCAGATATCAGGAAGAACACCCGTGGCGAAGGCGGCTCTCTGGGACGGTACTGACGCTGAGACGCGAAAGCGTGGGGAGCGAACAGGATTAGATACCCTGGTAGTCCACGCCGTAAACGATGGGTGCTAGGTGTGGGTGGTGTCGACTCCATCCGTGCCGAAGCTAACGCATTAAGCACCCCGCCTGGGGAGTACGGCCGCAAGGCTAAAACTCAAAGGAATTGACGGGGGCCCGCACAAGCAGCGGAGCATGTGGTTTAATTCGACGCGACGCGAAGAACCTTACCAGGGCTTGACATGCACGGGAAAACCGTAGAAATACGGTCCTCCTTCGGGACTCGTGCACAGGTGGTGCATGGCTGTCGTCAGCTCGTGTCGTGAGATGTTGGGTTAAGTCCCGCAACGAGCGCAACCCCTGTCCCATGTTGCCAGCGTGAAAGACGGGGACTCATGGGAGACTGCCGGTGACAAATCGGAGGAAGGTGGGGATGACGTCAAGTCATCATGCCCCTTACGTCCTGGGCTACACACGTGCTACATTGGCCGGTACAGAGGGCTGCAAACCCGTGAGGGGGAGCGAATCCCAAAAAACCGGTCCCGGTTCGGATTGAAGGCTGAAACTCGCCTTCATGAAGGCGGAGTTGCTAGTAATCGCGGATCAGCAATGCCGCGGTGAATACGTTCCCGGGCCTTGTACACACCGCCCGTCACGTCATGGGAGTCGGCAACACCCGAAGCCGGTGGCCTAACCCGCAAGGGAGGGAGCCGTCGAAGGTGGGGTCGGTGACTGGGACGAAGTCGTAACAAGGTAGCCGTAGCGGAAGCTGCGGCTGGATCACCTCCTTTCTAGGGAATACCGGAGCAATTACTCCGGTAGGCGTCCACTCTGTAGATGGCAGTGGGACAGGATTTATCCTGTCCCAAGACCGTCCAGAAGTGGGCTCGCCTGGAATTACGTCGACCTCGATGCATCTGACCGACTTCTAACGGTCGGTCGGGCGCTCACGCTGTTGAGTTTTGAGAGACCGCCGGGCAGCCGGCGTTATCTCTGTTGGGCGAGCGCGGCTCGCGTGCACCTTGAAAACTCCATAGTGGCAACAATGGTGTTCTTCATGATCAAGAGATGAAGGGCACGCGGTGGATGCCTAGGCGCCAAGAGCCGATGAAGGACGTGGGCGGCTGCGATAAGCCCGGGGTAGGTGCTGACCAACCTTTGATCCCGGGATTTCCGAATGGGGAAACCTACGCGTGGTAATGCGCGCGTGACTCTGCCTGAACACATAGGGCGGAGCTCGGTAAGCCGGTGAACTGAAACATCTTAGTAACCGGAGGAAAGGAAAGAAACCTCGACTCCCTGAGTAGTGGCGAGCGAAAAGGGAAGAGCCTAAACCAGTGCGATGTCAAGACGGCAGTCGTTGTCGTACTGGGGTTGTAGGGCCTGATGTGATCCGTCTGCCGGCGGGTCGGAGAGTTACAAAGTTGGCTGCTAGCCGAAGCAAATGGAAAGTTGCACCACAGCGGGTAACAGTCCCGTAGGCGAAAGCAGATCAGCCTCTCTATTCGGGTACCTGAGTACGGCCGGGCACGGGAAACCCGGTCGGAAGCTACGGAGACCACTCCGTAAGGCTAAGTACTCCTTGGCGACCGATAGTGAACTAGTACCGTGAGGGAAAGGTGAAAAGTACCCCGGAAGGGGAGTGAAATAGTACCTGAAACCGTGTGCCTACAAGCGGTCGGAGCGGAAGCAATTCCGTGACGGCGTGCCTTTTGCATAATGAGCCAGCGAGTTACTCTTCAACGGCAAGGTTAAGGAAACGGAGCCGTAGCGAAAGCGAGTCTGAATAGGGCGATTTAGTCGTTGGAGGTAGACCCGAAACTGAGTGATCTACCCATGGGCAGGCTGAAGCGAGGGTAAGACCTCGTGAAGGGCCGAACCGACTTAGGTTGAAAACTGAGCGGATGACCTGTGGGTCGGAGTGAAAGGCTAATCAAACTCAGAGATATCTGGTTCTCCCCGAAATATATTTAGGTATAGCGTCGTGCGTTCAATAACGGCTGTAGAGCACTGTTTGGGCTAGGGGGCCTACCAGCTTACCGAACTCAGGCAAACTCCGAATACCGTTATTCCAGAGCACGGCAGTCAGAGTGCGGGGGATAAGCTTCGTGCTCGAAAGGGAAACAGCCCAGACCGTCGGCTAAGGCCCCTAATTCCTAGCTAAGTGGGAAACGATGTCCGGTTGCCCAGACAACCAGGAGGTTGGCTTAGAAGCAGCCACCCTTCAAAGAGTGCGTAACAGCTCACTGGTCAAGTGATCGGGCGCGGAAAATGTAACGGGGCTCAAGCTAGGAGCCGAAGCCACGGACTTCACGCTTGCGTGGAGTGGTAGGGGAGCGTTCCCATGCCGGCGAAGCGGCGGCGTAAGCCAGCCGTGGAGGCATGGGAAGTGAGAATGCTGGCATGAGTAACGAAAGAGGAGTGAGAAACTCCTCCGCCGAATGCCTAAGGGTTCCTGAGTAAAGCTAATCTGCTCAGGGTTAGTCGGGACCTAAGCCGAGGCCGACAGGCGTAGGCGATGGACAACAGGTTGATATTCCTGTACCACGTACTCACCGTTATGACCGATGGGGGGACGGGGTAGGCTATGGAAACCCACGCGATGGTCGACGTGGGGTAACCGCGTAGGGCGACCGGTAGGGAAATCCGCCGGTCATTAAGCCTGAGACGGGACGCCGAGCTCCGAAGGGAGCGAAGTTCCGGAAGCCATGCCTCCAAGAAAATCCTCTAGGCAGGTGGGGCGTGCCCGTACCAAAACCGACACAGGTAGGCAGGTAGAGAATACCAAGGCGATCGGAAGAACCCTCGTTAAGGAACTCGGCAAAATGGCCCCGTAACTTCGGGAGAAGGGGCGCCTCGGTAGGGTTGAGGTCTTCGCGACCAAAAGCCCGAGGAGGCCGCAGTGAAACGGCCCAAGCGACTGTTTACCAAAAACACAGGTCTCTGCGAAGTCGAAAGACGACGTATAGGGGCTGACGCCTGCCCGGTGCCGGAAGGTCAAGTGGAGGGGTTAGCCGCAAGGCGAAGCTCTGAAACTAAGCCCCGGTAAACGGCGGCGGTAACTATAACCGTCCTAAGGTAGCGAAATTCCTTGTCGGGTAACTGGATTGCCCGAGCCGAGAGTAATCTCGGCGGATAACCGGCTAATAACGGGGAAGCCCTCCTCGTATGCGGCGCCTCAAGGACGCCGTAACAGCGAGAGGGTAATCCCGTGGGAAGTCGGCACACTTTGTGCCTGACCCCGTAACGACTGATCGTCCTTTAGGGACGTGAGATCGCATCTCCGTCGTCCGCCTGGCGGGCGACAATCTATGAGTGCGATCAGACGCCGGCCCCTGGCACAGTCGCGAGTTCCTCTCGGCGTACATCTCCGGATATGCCGACGGCGAAGGCTGCTTGACCTTTTCCATCTCGCCTCGAGCAAAGCTCGTGGTCGGATGGGAGGTGAGGCCAAGCTTCTCCGTCAGCCAAAACGGGGATCGCGCCGAGGTGCTTCACGCGATTCAGGCGTACTTCGGATGCGGGAGCATTCGGCCTGACCGAAGCGACAAGACTCTGAAGTGGGAGACACGTCGCCTCGAGGATCTCCTCGGGCGCGTGATTCCGCACTTCCGAGCCTGGCCGCTGATGTCAGGCAAGCAGCGCGACTTTGAGCAGTTCTATGCCGTCTGCGAGGTGATGGCGGACGGTGCTCATCGCACGCGCGAAGGCCTGATTCGGATCGTCGAGCTCGCACGGGTGATGAACCCGAGCGGCCGCCGGCGGTACGACGCGGAAGCGGTCCTCGCCATGCTGCGTCAGGGTGAAGGGATAGTCTGCGCCCCTGGAAACAGGGGAATCACGCGAAGTTCCGACCTGCACGAATGGCGTAACGACTTGGGCGCTGTCTCAACGAGGGATCCGGTGAAATTGCAGTCTCGGTGAAGATGCCGAGTACCCGTGGTTGGACGGAAAGACCCCGTGAACCTTTACTACAGCTTGACATTGGAGTCTGGGGTGCGTTGTCCAGGATAGGTGGGAGGCTTTGAAGCGGGGACGCCAGTCCTCGTGGAGCCAATCTTGGGATACCACCCTTCGTGTTCTGGGCTTCTAACCTCTGGCCGTGATCCGGCAGAGGAACAGTGTCAGGTGGGTAGTTTGACTGGGGCGGTCGCCTCCTAAAATGTAACGGAGGCGCGCAAAGGTTCCCTCAGCACGGTTGGAAATCGTGCGTAGAGTGCAAAGGCATAAGGGAGCTTGACTGCGAGACTGACAAGTCGAGCAGGTGCGAAAGCAGGCCTTAGTGATCCGGCGGTAGAGAGTGGAATTGCCGTCGCTCAACGGATAAAAGGTACTCCGGGGATAACAGGCTTATCGGGCCCAAGAGTCCACATCGACGGCCCGGTTTGGCACCTCAAATCTGGGGTGGGCCGGCAGAAATGTCGGCCACGAATCGGCTAATAACGGTGGAGCCCACGCCTGGGTGCGCGAGCACTGAAGTGGGTAATACCGTGGGAAGTCCACTCGCAAGAGTGTGACCCCGTAACGACTGAGTCCGAAAGGACGAGGTGGCGTTCTCGGCCGAAAGGCAAATCTATGAACGCCACAATACGCCGACCCCTAACCTGCTTTGCAGGAAGGGTGAAGAGATAGTCTGCGCCGCTGGTAACAGCGGAATGACGCGCGATGTCGGCTCGTCGCATCCTGGGGCTGGAGTAGGTCCCAAGGGTTGGGCTGTTCGCCCATTAAAGCGGTACGCGAGCTGGGTTCAGAACGTCGTGAGACAGTTCGGTCCCTATCCACCATGGGCGCTGGAAGCTTGAGAGGAGTCGTCCCTAGTACGAGAGGACCGGGACGAACAGACCTCTGGTGTATCAGTCGTCGTGCCAACGGCGCTGCTGATTAGCCACGTCTGGATGGGATAACCGCTGAAAGCATCTAAGCGGGAAGCCCACCTCGAGATGAGGCTTCCCATCCCCTAGAGGGAGTAAGAGCCGTGGGAGACCACCACGTTGATAGGCGGGACGTGTAAGTGCAGCAATGCATTGAGCGGACCCGTACTAATTGCTCGAGGTCTTGATTTTGAACACCACGAAGCCACTATGGAGTTTTGAGGGTGCGCGAACAGCACGCGCAGGTACCTCAAAATTTTCGGCGGTTATGGCGGCGGGGGTACACCTCTTCCCATTCCGAACAGAGAAGTTAAGCCCGCCAGCGCCGATGGTACTCGGGGAGCAATCCCCCGGGAGAGTAGGTCGCCGCCGAATTAATTCCGAAAAGAGCCGCGAAAGCGGCTCTTTTTGTTGGTCCTAGACCGGCAGCGTCAGCGACTCGAGATCGCGCGGGTAGTACGTCAGCCACTCCACGCCGTCGTCGGTCACGGCGACCGTGTCCGAGTGACGGAAACCGCCGAGCGAAGGCGCGTACAGCCCGGGCTCGACGGTGAACACCATGCCGGGCCGGATCTCCGTCGGGTCGCCGCGGTCGAGGAACGGCCCCTCGTGGTAGCGGAGCCCGATCGCGTGCCCGACGTGGTGCCGCCAGTTGTCCCAGAGCGAATGCTCGTCGTAGTACCGGCGCACGGCCAGGTCGACCTCCGCGCACGGCACGCCCGGCCGGATCGTGTCGATCGCCAGCGACTGCAACGCCACCATGTGGTCGAAGAACCGCCGCTGCTCATCGGACGGCGGGCCGATCACCATCGTGCGCTCGAGCTCCGAGTGGTAGCCCCACACCGGCGCCGTGGCGCCGGTCACGAGCACGTCGCCGGCCTCGAAGACGATGTTGTTCGCATGCGCGTGCGGGATCGCCGCGTTGCGCCCGATCTGGCCCCGGTACGCGGCCAGCGCGCCCTCGAACCACAGGCTCTGCGCGCGGTAGCGCGGCCCGATCGCGTCCAGCATCGCCGTCGTAGCCTCGTTCGACGCGCGCCGCTCGACCTCCGTCTCGGTCACGCCCGGCCGCGTGTACCGCTGCAGCAGCGTGTGCGCCAGGTTCCCCCAGACGCAGCTCTCGCGCAGCAGCGCGATCTCCGCCGGCGACTTGATCGCCATCTGATCCTCGACGAGATCGGCGATGTGCGTCCACTCGCCCAGCCCCGGCCCGCGGTACCCGAAGATCCACGGATACCCGTCGGCATCGGCCCCGAGCGCGCCCCGCACGCCGAGCGCGTCGAGCAGCTCGCGCAGGGCCTCCATCGGATGCCGCTCGCCCGGGTACTCGTCATAGTGCGCCACCTCCTGCACGGCCGTGTTCATCTGCGCGTGCTCGAGCTCGAGTCGCGGCACCAGCATCCCGCCGCGCCCATCCGCCGCCAGCACGAACGCCAGCGGCCGCTCGGTCGGGATGAAGAAGAAGCCGCTGTAGTAGTGGACGTAGTGCGGGTCGAACAGCACCGCGCCGCTCAGCCCGCGCTCCTCGAGCCGCGCGGCAAAGGCCGAGCGCCGCGCCGCAAACTCCTCGTCCGAGATCCGCACCGCGGCGAATCTACTCGTACAGCGTCAGCGTGGCGACCACGACGTAGATGGCGATGAGCGCAAGCCCCTCGAACGCCGGCGCCTCGCCGTCGCCGGTCGTCTGCCAGACCACGATCGCCCCGATGGCGAGCGCGGCGGTGTAGACGACCGGCAGCTCGAATGTGAGGTGGTGGGTGAACGCGAGCGAGACGAGGACGAGCGCCGGCCAAAGGAACGCACTGATCTGCGCCACGGAGTTCTTCACCACGGAGACCGCGAGCTCGGAGCGCTGCTTCCACGCGAGCACGATGCCGGCGGTGTTCTCAACCGCGTTGCCCGCGATCGCGGCGATCACCAGGCCGGCGAACGCGCTCGAGATCCCCAGCTGGTCGATGGTGGGGCGGAGCTCCGCGACGAACCAGTCGGACGCGAACGCGGAGCCCACACCGGCGACGGCGAGCAGCGCGATAGCAACCGGCAACTCGACGCGCGCCGGCGTCCCGGTCGGCTCCGCCTGGTCGTTGCGCAGGTACGGCACCAGCCACGCGAGGTAGACGATCAGGATCGCGACCGCGCCGACCGCGGAGATGACCTCGATGTTGTTGCTGGCCTTGTCGCCGGCCGCCGTTGACGCGCCGCAGATGACGATGAGGAAGGTGGTCGTCAGCACGAGCGTCGACGTGTCGTTCGGCAGCCGCCGGCCGAAGCGCATGATCCCGTCCTCCGACCGGTACGCGCCCGTCACGATCACGATCCCGAGAACGAAGGCGCCGTTGGCGAAGATCGAGCCGAGCAGCGAGAACTGGGCGACCACGACCTCGCCGGCCGAGAGGGCGAACAGCACGATGAAGAACTCGGGGAGGTTCCCGAGCGTGGACTGGAGCACGCCCGTGATCGCCGGCCCGTACCGCTCACCCACCTGCTCGGTCGAGAACGAGACGATCCACGCGAGCCCCGCGAGCGCGAGCGTCGCCACGGAGAACGCGAGCACCGACGGCGCCCCGGCGTAGTGCAGCGCGCCGGCGGCCACGAACACGAGGCCCGTGACGCCGACGAGGATCTGCTCCCAGCGCTTCACGCCGCGCGGACCCGCTCGCGCCACTCGGGGTCGAGCGCGCGGAGGCCGGCGATGCGCTCGCCCGGCGGCGGCTGCGTTGCAAACAGGGCGGGCAGGCCGCGATCCGGGAACGGGTCGAGGGTGTAGAGCGGCGCCGTCGCCGGGTTCGCCCGCAGCTCGACCAGCTCGATCGCCTGCTCGAGCCGTAGCAGGGCGGCGGCAAGCCCGTGCGGGCTCTCGCACACGAACGCGGCCAGCGCGTCCGCGGTGAACTCCCGTTTCGGCGACAGCAACGCGTTCACGATCGCCGATGCCAGCGGGCCGAGCACGAAGAGCAGGGCGCGCGAGGCGAGCCCGCCGATCCGCGAGAGCTCCACCAGCGCAGCGGCGACGACG
The DNA here is from genome assembly GCA_963755085.1 of uncultured Thermoleophilia bacterium. Lineage (GTDB taxonomy): Bacteria > Actinomycetota > Thermoleophilia > Gaiellales > Gaiellaceae > JACVRM01. Next base: position 76,044 of record CAVWIN010000025.1, read on the forward strand.
ACAGCGGGCGTCGCGACCAGCACGTCCCGCGTCCTGATGTGGGCGATCTCGTGGGCCAGCACGCCGTCGAGCTCGGCCGGCGGCAGCGCCTGGATCAGCCCCTGGCTGACCCCGACCGCCGACCCGACCGGCCCGCGCCCGGCCGCCCAGGCGCGCGGGAAGCCGTCACGGACGATGTAGACCTTCGGCGGCGCGATCCCGCTCCGCGCGGCCAGCCGCTCCACGGTCGACCGCACCGCGGGGAGCTCGCCGCGCGGCAGCTCTTCCGCGCCCACAAGCCCGGCGACGATCCGCTCGCCGTACCAGTAGACGCTCGCCGCCGCGAGCACGACCGCGAAGACCGCGATCAGCCCGACGCGCACGCCGGCGGCCCACCAGCCGAGCAGTCCCGGGATCGCGGCGGCCACCAGCAGGAACAGCCACGCCTTCGCCAGGTTCGCGGCGATCGCGCGCCGGATCCGCGGCGGCTCAGTTGTCGTCTTCGCGCTCGTCCTCGACGAAGCCGCGTGGCGGCCAGTCCGGCTCCGGCGCGTCGCACCGGCTCGTGCAATGCAGCGACGCGATGTTCTGGAGCGGGATGAGGATGTGCCCGTTCAGCTCGATGTGTGCGACATCGTCGACGGCGCAGTACGCCGTGAGCACGCCGTCCTGGTAATCGCCGCCGAAGAGTGCGACCTCCACCTGCTCGCCCTTGTACTTGCTGGTGTAGTCCTCCACCGCCCGCAGCGTAGCCAGAACCGCAGAAACAAGCCGTCGTCCTTGCCGTAAATTCCGTGAAATGCCGTGCCCGTGTGGTGCCGGTGTGGTACCGAAACCGTTGCCAAACTAGATGACGATGCCCGAGCCGATCACGCCGCCCGCGCCGCTGGTCTGCGCCGAGTGCCACCGTGCCGACCGCCAGGGCGACGGGCGCGGTGGCGCGCCGACTGGGCCGGTGGGCACGACGGCCAGGAGTTCGAGCTCGTGATCCTCTGCCCAACGTGCTGGGCACGAGTGTTCGGCGAGCGCCCGGCCTAGTCGTTGTCGGCTCCTCGGCGCAACCTTGGGCGCCTGAGGATCGTGTGACGACTCAGCCTGACTCCCAAAACGCCTCAACGGTCGAAGAGAGTCTCAGTCCAAGGACGGCCAGATCCCGAGCACATCCCATCGCCCCTTCCGCTGCGCTCGGAGAGTCCCCGGCCGCTCTCGGCGCGACTAGCCCGGATCGACCACGATCACAGTCGAGGGCGGCGCAACTGTCGCAGCATCAGCGCGGGTTGCCGAAGGACGGTTCCGAGACTGACCACCGGATGTCGTTCGCGCCGGTGGGAATGTCGTCTCCAGCTTCTCGAGTTCATGCCGCTGTGTCTCGAGTGCGGCGTGGATGCGGCGAAGGCGTTCATGTTCTTGCTGTTGGTGGGCTCGGAAAGCGTCGAGCGCTTGCTGCTGGCGCAACTCCAACTCCTGCAGATGCCGTTGGCTGGCCCCGTTCTTATCGTCCTGTTGTGTCTGGAGAGTACGGACCGCGGCCGCGAGCTCATCGATCGATTGCTGCTGGCTCTGGAGCACCGCCAGTGCCTGATCGAGACGACCGTTGAGTTCGGTGATCGCGGAGCGCTTCGACCGCGGCAGCTTCGCGGTGACCTCGGCGTCCGAGCGGTTGCGTTCTTGACGGCGTTTCACTTTCAGGCCTCGTCGAGCGTCTGGGCCAGTTCGGCGAGGTTGGCACGAGCGCGCGCGCGCAACTCGCGCTGCGCGTGAAGCTCCGTTTGCAGCCGGTCGATCGTCGCCTGGTCCGTCGCGCGCCACTGTCTGAGCTCGGCCAACTCCTGATGACAGGCGGCGAGTTCTCGCTCCACGTCATCTGCCCGAGCCGCCAGCTTTGCCCGCAGACCCGAAACTGCGACCGCTGCAGCCTCAATCCCCGCAACGACAGCGTCAGCCTCTTGTTCGAAGCCCAAGCCGCTGTCGTCGGCAGCTTCGTCCTCAGCACGCCTCTGCGTTCTGCTCTGTTGGTCGAGCAGGCTGAGAAGAGCGCTGCGCGTCACTACCGCAAACCGCGGCTCGTAGCCAACGGCTGCTGCAGCGGCTGCGAATCGTTCCTCGCTCGGCTCGACAAGCGCGAGGTGCGGCCGATCAGCATCGAAGTCGATCGGGCAGACGCCCAGCTCTCTCGCCGCATCCAGGGTCAGCGTCCACGTCGTCTCTTCGGTGAGGTGCGGATCTGGGACAAACGGGAGCTGCCATTGCTCCGCCAGCAGCTCCGCCAGTCGCCGCTCGTCGGTCCAGCCACGCCGCAAAACCACTTCACCGAGCCGCTCGCCGGTCGCCATCCCCTGGGCTACCGCGAGCCGCAAGTCCTGCTCGCTGGCCACTCCTGCCTCGGTGAGCAGCCTCACAAGGGGCGGCCGCACTCGCTCGCCGATCGCTGCGTGCTCGCCGGCGTTGGCCTCGACAGGCCTCGCCGCGCCATTCCATTGCTGCTCCACAGTCATTCCTGCCTCCAATCGAGCTCGACCCCAGGGATCGTTTCGACACGCTCGCACGAATCCTTTAGCGCGAAGCGTCTCGCAGCGGCGAATCACTGACGCGGGGCACTGGCGGGAGTTCGCGCACCGCGGTACACGGCCTTAGTCGGTTGTCGCGTGGCCAGCGAGCGGTCGTTGACAGGCCGGGGCGCCCGGGCTAGCGTCGTGGCGTCGTAGGCGAACGTTGGCGATGAGCCGCTTCAACCAGGTGTACCGGTACTCGCTGGAGGATCCGGAGGGATTCTGGGCCGGTGCCGCCGGGGCGATCGAGTGGGACGCTACTCCGGAGCGGATCCTCGACGACTCGAACGCGCCGTTCTACCGCTGGTTCGGCGGCGGGCGACTCAACACGTGCCACAACGCGCTCGATCGCCACGTCCACGGCGGGCGAGCTGACCAGCTCGCCCTGATCTACGACTCGCCGCTAGCAGGGACGACCGCGGCCTTTACGTACCGCGAGCTCCGGGACGCCGTCGCGCGCTTCGCAGGCGCGCTGGCGGCTGAGGGCGTCGGCCAGGGCGACCGCGTGATCCTGTACATGCCCATGATCCCCGAGGCTGTGATCGCGATGCTCGCCTGCGCGCGGATCGGGGCAGTCCACTCCGTGGTGTTCGGCGGCTTCGCCGCCCACGAGCTTGCGAGCCGGATCGAGGACGCGAAACCGAAGATCGTCGTCTCGGCGTCGTGCGGACTCGAGCCCGGCCGAATTGTTGCCTACAAGCCGATGCTCGACGCGGCGATAGAGATGGTGGCGGCCAAGCCGCGGCGCTCCATCGTTGTTCAGCGGCCGATGCTGGAAGCCGAGCTCGATCCCGATCATGACCTCGACTGGGAGGACGCTGTCGCGCACGCTGAGCCGGCGCCGTGCGTGACCGTGGACGCCACGGATCCGCTCTACATCCTCTACACGTCGGGTACGACTGGGCAGCCGAAGGGGATCGTCCGCGACAACGGCGGGCACGCGGTAGCGCTCGAGTGGACCATGAAGAACGTCTACGACGTCGGGACGGGCGAGGTCTTTTGGGCGGCCTCAGACGTCGGCTGGGTGGTCGGGCACTCCTACATCGTCTACGGCCCGCTTTTGCACGGCTGCACGACCGTGCTCTACGAAGGAAAGCCGGTTGGTACGCCGGATGCGGGGGCATTCTGGCGTGTGATTGCCGAGTACGGCGTCTCCACGCTGTTCACGGCGCCGACGGCGTTCCGCGCCATTCGGCAGCAGGATCCTGGTGGCGGCCAGATCGGCCGTTACGACCTCTCGCAGTTTCGAGCGCTTTTCCTCGCCGGCGAGCGGTGCGATCCCGCGACGCTGCGGTGGGCGGAGGAAAAGCTCGGCGTGCCGGTTATCGATCACTGGTGGCAGACCGAGACCGGGTGGCCGATCGCGGCCAACTGTCTCGGCATCGAGCGCCTGCCAGTGGTTCCCGGCTCCTCGACCCGCGCAGTCCCGGGCTGGGACGTGCGCGTCCTCGACGCCGGCGGTGAGGAGCTCTTGAGCGGCGAGATCGGCGCACTCGTGGTCAAGCTGCCAATGCCGCCAGGATCGTCGCCGACACTCTGGAACGCGGATGCGCGGTTCCGCGAGATATATCTATCCGCGTTTCCCGGCTACTACCAGACCGCCGACGCCGGCTACGTCGACGACGAGGGCTACCTCTTCGTCATGTCCCGGACCGACGACATCATCAACGTCGCAGGCCATCGACTTTCAACCGGTGCAATTGAAGAGGTGCTCGCTGCTCACCCCGCCGTCGCCGAGGCTGCCGTGATCGGTGCCGCGGACGACCTGAAGGGCCAGCTGCCGATCGGATTCCTCGTCCTCAAAGCTGGCGTGGATCGACCGCATGACGAAATCGTCGCCGAGGTCGTGAAGCTTGTAAGGGACCGAATCGGCCCTGTCGCCTCGTTCAAGGCCGCCGTCGTCGTCGACCGTCTACCGAAGACCAGGTCGGGCAAGATCCTGCGCGGGACGATGCGCCGCATCGCCGACGATGATCAGTACACGGCACCGGCCACAATCGAAGACCCGGTCGCGCTCGAGGAGATCGAATACGCCCTTCGCCAGATCGGATATGCGAATTCTCGGGCCTCGTGACAGATGCGAAGGCGTGGCCGCCTCAACGACGCAGCGGCGTGGCGGTACAGGGGCGTGGCCGAGATCGCATCCAGGAGGTCGCCGGTTCGAGTCCGGCTAGCTCCATCGTCGAACCCCTGCAAGCGCGGGGGTTCTGGCTTCGAAGCGGAGCGTCCTCGTCGAGCACCCGGGCCTATCTGGGAGCTGTCGAAGTGCCGGGGAGGCCGAGCAAAGCCCGGCCTCGCCGCTGGTGGAAACATCAGGCTGGATAGGGCGTTCAGTCGATGCTGAGCGGCGGTCCGAGCAGCGTCATGTCGTACTTCTCGAAGATTGCGGCGATTGCCGTCCGGTTGGCGGTGCCGTTCCGGGTTGCCGGGCCGAGCTCTTCGTAGAACTTGTGGCCGCCGCCGGGGGTGTAGACGACGATGACTTCACCCGGCTCGTCGGTCAGGTTGAGGAACGCGTGCGGGACGCCGGAGGGGAGATAGGCGAAGCCGCCCTCCTCGATGTGGAACGTCTCGTCACCGATCTGGACCTTGTAGCGGCCCTGCAGAGCGTGGATCGTCTCCTCCTGCTTGTGGTGGACATGCAGCGGGGGGCCGCCTTTCGGTGCGACCTCGACGATGAAGTAGTCGAAGGCGCCACCGGTGTCCTCACCGGTGACCTTGAAGACGAGATCTCGTCCGGGGCCGGACTGGAGCCGGAGCCCATCGTCCGGTGCGAGAACGGTGTACGGAAGCGTCGTCATGTTCATCTCCTGTCTCGGCCCGCCGGTGTGTGAGCGGGCGCGCGTGGCTGGGGGTGGTGGTCAGTGGCCGGGAGGCGGGCCGGGGGGGCCGAGGATCTCGAACCCGTTTCGCAGGGCGATCTCCGCGAGCCTCGCCATGTCCGGCGGGCCCTCCATCGGCGGGGGGAGGACGCGCTCGGGAGCGGGCTCACCGACTTCGCGCTGGAATCCCTCGAACTGCATCGGCGCGAAGCCGACCAGCGCTTTCGCTCCGCCTGCCTCCGCGTAGAAGGTGTGCGGCACCCCTTTGGGGCCGAACGCGAACCCGCCGGCCTTCAAGGAGAGCCGGGTGTCGGCGACCCAGACGGTGAGAGCGCCTTCGATGACGTAGAACCACTCGTCCTCCTCGGCATGAACGTGCCAGGGAGGGCCGACGTTCTCGGGCACGACGACCTCAACCAGCCCGTACTCGCCGGCCGTGTCGTCGCGGCCGATCTTGATCGTTTGCAACATGCCCAGCAGCCAGATCGCCTCGCCCTCGTTCTCCTCGAGCCCGTACCCGAGCTGTGCTCGCTGCGCTGAGATCGTGCTCATCGCCCACTTCCTTTCCTCGCCGGTGATATGCTCTACAACTGTCTCTTACTAAACAGTTGCAGAGAGGACTATCTCAGATGGAACCAAGCTTGTCAAGCCCCTCGCCCGAGCGCCTTCGCTGCTGGCGCCTCTTCTTCGAGAGCGCGCTTGCGCTGGGAGACGTGCTCGATACAGAGCTCGAGCAGGCGGCGGGCATCCCGCAGCGCTGGTACGACGTCCTCGTCCACCTCGAGGAGTCGCCCGGTGGTATCCGCATGAACGAGCTCGCAGAACGGATCCTGTACAGCAAGAGCGGCTTCACCCGGGTCATCGACCGAATGGAGGAGGCAGGGCTCGTCGCGCGTGTCCGCCCCGAGGACGACCGCCGCTCGATCCTCGTCGTCCTCACCGACAAGGGCACCGAGACGATGGAAGAGGCCCGCGGCTACCACCGCGACGGGATCGAGCGGCACTTCTCGCGGCACCTCACCGACGCGGACATCAAGGCGCTCACTCGAGCGCTCGAGAAGGTGAGTGCGCATGCCCGCCCGCTTCGCCCTGGTCGTATCCGCAGCTAAACACCAACCCAGGCCAGTGCGATCGATCTGATCTGCATGCCTCAGGCCCGACTTGCGCTACGACGACGTCGTCCTGGCGTCGCCGAAGGACGGCTACCCGGCCCGAACGCCGGGCGCCGTCGTCCATGCGTATTCGGGAGTCGACGAGTACACCGTCGAACTCTCCGGCGAGAACGGCGATTGAGGACGCAGCCCGCGCCGCTCGCCAGCCGGCAGCGCTGAGCGGCGCCACCCCCTCCCGGAGGCGCTCGCCCAGCCTGCGTTGTTTACCCGGAGCGCCCGGATCGAAGCGGCTTACACACAATCCACACCCTTTTTTTACATAGGCAACGCGGCCTGACCCCGCTACTGCGCTGCGCAAAAACGCCGACCCCAGGGGGCGCGGGTCGAGGCGGGGTACCAACATCGAGCGGACACCCCGCCATGGACATTTCTCTCCCTGAGGGCTTTAGGCCGCGATACCGATGACGCGCGCATGCCTGCCGTGTGCTCGCCCGTTCGAGCCGCAGAGCGTCCAGCACCGCTACTGCTCGGTCTCGTGCCGGGCGCGCGCGGGCCGTGCGACCGAGCGGCAGTTGTACGACCGCCGTCACAAGAACCTGCGCCGCCAGTTGCGGCCGCTGGTCGCCGCCGGGCTCGCGACGTGCGCGAAGTGCGGCCAGCAGATCCTGCCGGGCGAACCGTGAGATCTCGGTCACCTCGACGGCAGGCCCGGCCACTATGCGGGGCCTGAGCACCCACGCTGTAACCGGGCGACGTCCAGCCCGCAACTGCGGACGTCGAGAGTGTGGTGAGCGGCGACCCCCGGGGAATGGCGGTGCCGGCCCGCTCGCCGATCCTGTCCACCCGCGCCGTCAGGAAATACCCCCCCGCATGCGGACGCTCAATCAGACACCCCGGGTTGGTGGCGGGGAGCCGTGGTCACCGCAGACACACGGCCCCCTACGTATCCATTGAGCAGCGGACCTCCACGCCCCACCCACGAAGGTCCTGATGCGGCAAGCCCTCCGTAGGAAACGTGGCGGGAGAGAGGGCAAACCGGGGGAGAGGTCGGGCCGTGACGCGAACGACCCCTTCTCACCCTCGCCGGTTCCCGCGAGAGAAACCGCGCAGAACGCGTCGCCGGTGCGCTGTCCGGGTGCACGCTGAAAATTCGTGACCATGGATGACGAGCACTGGGACGAGTGCAGTTTGCTCTCGGTCGCCGACACGGCCCGCGTCTTGCATTGCAGCGAGTCGACCGTTCGGCGCGCTGTGCGAGCATCGGGTCGTGTGGGTGCGGCTTCGCCCCCACGGCCAGATCAGGATTCTGGCGGGGGTCGCTGCAACGGCTGGTCGAACTGCGCTGATGGCTGCGGCGGTGGCTGCGGTGACTAGCTGGCGTAGTCCTCCACGGGCCGACGCAGTCTAAGGACAGGACGGTGCCGCTCACTACGGCGATTGGAGACCTGTCCACCGCTACGCTCGCCCGATGTCGCTGCGCACCGACATCCGCAACGTCGCCATCGTGGCGCACGTCGACCATGGCAAGACGACCCTCGTCGACGCGCTGCTCTTCCAGTCGGGCGCCTTCCGCGAGAACCAGGAGGTCGCCGAGCGCATCCTCGACACGGGCGACCTCGAGCGCGAGAAGGGCATCACGATCCTCGCGAAGAACACCGCCGTCCGCTACGAGGGCACGAAGATCAACATCGTCGACACGCCCGGGCACGCCGACTTCGGCGGCGAGGTCGAGCGGGGCCTGACGATGGTCGACGGCGTGCTCCTGCTCGTCGACGCGAGCGAAGGCCCGCTGCCGCAGACCCGGTTCGTCCTGCGCAAGGCCCTCGAGGCCCGGCTGCCGGTCATCCTGGTCGTCAACAAGGTCGACCGGCCGGATGCACGGGTCGAGGAGGTGGTGAACGAGGTATACGAGCTATTCCTCGACCTCGACGCCGACGAGAGCCAGATCGAGTTCCCGATCGTCTACTGCAATGCGCGCGCGGGGATCGCATCGCTCGAGCCGGAGCTCGGAGACACGGGCGACCTGCGCCCGCTCCTCGATCTGATCGTGGAGCACATCCCGGCCCCGTCGTACGACGACGGCCATCCGCTGCAGGCGCTCGTCACGAACCTCGACGCCTCTCCGTACGTTGGGCGGCTCGCGCTCTGCCGGGTCCTCCAGGGGACGATCCGGCGCGGCGAGCCGGTGGCGTGGTGCCGCGCGGACGGCGAGATCGAGCGGGCGAGGATCACCGAGCTCTACGTCACCGAGGCGCTCGACCGGGTCGAGGCCGCCGAGGCCGGGCCTGGTGAGATCATCGCCGTCGCGGGGATCGCCGAGGTTCGCATCGGCGAGACGCTCGCCGACCCCGACGATCCGCGGCCGCTGCCGACGATCACGATCGACGAGCCGTCGCTCTCGATGACCGTCGGCCTCAACACATCGCCGCTCTCCGGCCGTGAAGGCGACAAAGTGACCGCGAGCCTGATCGAATCCCGCCTCCGCCAGGAGCTCGTCGGCAACGTCTCGCTGCGCGTGGTCCCGACCGAGCGGCCGGACACGTGGGAGGTGCAGGGCCGCGGCGAGCTACAGCTCGAGGTGCTCGTCGAGCAGATGCGCCGCGAGGGGTTCGAGCTCACCGTCGGCAAGCCACGGGTCGTGACGCGTCTGATCGACGGCACCGTCCACGAACCGATGGAGCGCGTCTCGATCGACCTGCCCGAGGAGTACGTCGGCATCGTCACCCAGCTCTTCGCGCTGCGCAAAGGCCGCACCGAGTCGCTGGTCAACCACGGCACCGGCTGGGTGCGCATGGAGGTGCTCGTGCCGGCGCGCGGCCTGATCGGCTTCCGCACGGAGTTCCTGACCGAGACCCGCGGAACGGGGATCCTCCACCACGTGTTCGAGGGCTTCGAGCCGTGGCACGGCGAGCTGCGCACCCGTCCCACCGGCGCCTTGATCGCGGACCGCAGCGGCAAGACGAATTCGTTTGCGCTGCTGAACCTCCAGGAGCGCGGCGCGATGTTCGTCGGCCCAGGCACTGACGTCTACGAGGGGATGATCGTGGGCGAGAACGCACGCGCCGAGGACCTCGATGTCAACGCGACCAAGGAGAAGAAGCTCACGAACATGCGCTCGTCGACCGCCGACGAGCTCGTCCGCCTGATCCCGCCGCGCGCACTGCCGCTCGACCAGGCGCTCGAGTTCATCCGCGAGGACGAATGCGTCGAGGTGACGCCCGAGAGCGTCCGGCTGCGCAAGGTGGAGCTCTCCGCCCAGAAGCGGCAGTCGGCGGCGAGCCGCAAGGCGCGCGGGCTTGCCTCAGTCCAGTGACCGCACCGCGCCGTTTTCGACGCCGAGCAGAGAAACGTCGCAATTGCCGATGCTCGGCTGCTCGCGCCGGCCCTCCGGGTAGGCCAGGCCCGCGGCGTCCATGAGGATCACGCGAATCGCGCCGCCGTGGGCGACGACGAGGATGCGCTCGCCGGGATGGGCGGCGGCCAGCCTGTGGATCGCGTCGCGGACGCGCGCGGCCAGCTCCAGGTGGTCCTCGACGTCGCCCTCGCCCTCGTTGCCGTTTCGCCAGCGCGCCCAGGCGCCGGGCCAGCGCTCCTCGAGCTCGTCGACGGTGCGGCCCTCCCAGCTGCCGAAGTTCCGCTCGCGGAGCGCGGGGTCGACGACGACAGGGAGGTCCAGCCGGGCCGCGAGGATCTCGGCCGTCTCGCGCGCGCGGTCGAGGTCGCTGGAGTACACGGCCGCGATCGGCTCGCCGGCGAGCTCGTCCGCAAGCGCGCGTGCCTGCGCACGGCCGCGCTCGTTGAGCGATGAGTTCGTCTGGCCCTGGATGCGCCTGTTGGCGTTCCAGTCGGTCTCGCCGTGGCGGACGAGCAGGATGGTCGTCTCGGGCACGGCGCTACCGTAGCCGCGTGGATCTCGGGCTCCACGACCGTGTCTGCGTCGTCACCGGCTCGACGGCCGGGATCGGCCTCGAGGTGGTGCGCCAGCTCGCGGCCGAAGGCGCGCTCGTCGCCGTCTGCGGCAGGGACCGCGAGCGCACGCAGCACGCGCGGGAGAGCACGGGCGCTGCGCTCGCCGTCGTCGCCGATCTTGCGGAGCCCGGCGCAGCCGAGCACGTCGTCCGGCACGCCGCGGACGCCCTCGGCGGCCTCGACGTGCTGGTCAACAACGTCGGCGTCGCGCGCCAGGTCGGCTTCGACGAGCTGTCTGACGCGGACTGGAACGCCATGTGGCACCTGAACGTCATGAGCTACGTGCGCGCGACCCGTGCAGCTCTCCCTCTGATGCGAGAGCGGGGCGGGGGCGCGATCGTGAACGTGTCCTCCACGTCGGGCAAGCGGCCGTCGACCTCGATGCCGGAGTACTCCGTCGGGAAGGCGGCCATCCTGTCGCTCTCGCGGCTCGTCGCCGACACGTACGCGCGGGACGGGATCCGCTGCAATGCCGTCACGCCCGGCCCGACCGCGACAGGCGCCTGGCTCGATCCAGGCGGCCTCGCCGACCAGCAGGCGGCGCGCACCGGGAAGACGCGCGACGAGGTGCTCGCCGCGGTCGCGGGCGGCCGCCCGCTCGGCCGCCTGGCCGAGCCGGACGAGGTCGCCTCCGTCATCACGTTCCTCTGCTCCGACCGGGCGGCGTACGTCACGGGCGCGGCGTGGAGCGTGGACGGCGGCACTGTGCCGATCATCGTCTAGGGCGCCGAGTACGGTTCAGGGGTGCCGGAGCTCGCCCGAACGGTCGCCGAGGGCTTCGCGGAGCGGATCCGCGAGCAGGAGGAGACGTGGCTCTCGGCGCTCGCCGTCCGCTCGTACGAGACGCGCGGCCGGGCCGAGCCGGAGGACGAGAGCGACCTGCGCACCCCGTTCCAGCATGACCGCGACCGGATCGTCCATTCAAAGGCGTTCCGGCGGCTCAAGCACAAGACGCAGGTCTTCATCTCGCCCGAGGGCGACCACGTCCGCACGCGGCTCACGCACACGTTGGAGACGACGGGCATCGCGCGCGGCGTCGCCCGGGCGCTGCAGCTGAACGAGGATCTCGTCGAGGCGGTCGGCCTGGGCCACGACCTCGGCCACCCGCCGTTCGGCCACGCCGGCGAGGAGGCGCTCGACGCGCTCGTGCGTGAGCACTACGGCATCGGCTTCCGCCACAACGAGCACTCCCTGCGCGTCGTCGACGTGCTCGAGCGCGACGGCCGCGGCATGAACCTCACCTGGGAGGTGCGCGACGGCATCCTCAACCACACGGGCGAGAACACGCCGGCCACGCTCGAGGGCCGCATCGTGCGCATCGTCGACCGCGTCGCCTACATCAACCACGACATCGACGACGCCGTGCGCGGCGGGCTTCTGGCGCACGATGATCTCCCGCGCGCGGAGCTCGAGCTGCTCGGCGAAACCGGCTCGCGCCGGATCGACGCGCTCGTCCATGACCTCGTCGAGACCTCGGCTGCCGCCGGCGACATCCGGCAGAGCGACGAGATCGGCGGTGCCATGCTCGCGCTGCGCGGCTTCATGTTCGACCGCGTCTACCTTGGCCCCGGCTCGCAGGCGGAGCACGAGCGCGCCGCCGGCACCGTCGAGCGGATCTTCGAGCACCTGCGCACGCACCCCGAGGCGCTGCCACCCGCGCCGGGTGACCTGCCCCAGCGGATCACCGACTACCTCGCCGGCATGACCGACCGGTACGCGCTGGCGTACGCGGCGGCGCTCTAGACGTGGCGCGGATCAAGGACTCTTCGATCGACGCCGTCCGGGCGGCGATCGACATCGTCGACCTGATCGGAGCGCGCACGCAGCTCCGCAAGGTTGGCGGCCGGTTCCTCGGCCGGTGCCCGTTCCACGAGGAGCGCACCCCGAGCTTCAGCGTCGACCCGGCGAAGCAGGTCTACCACTGCTTCGGCTGCGGCGTGGGCGGCGATGCCGTGACGTTCGTCCGCGAGACGGAGAACCTCGACTTCATCGGTGCGATCGAGTGGCTGGCCGACCGCTTCCACGTCGAGCTCTCCTACGAGGACGAGAACCCGCAGCAGAACGCGGAACGCCGCCGCCGCGAGCGGCTGACCGCCCTCCTCGAGCAGGCGACCTCCTTTTACGAGCGCTACCTGTGGGACACGGCGGCCGGCAAGCCGGTGCGGGCGTACCTGTCCGGGCGCGGGCTCGGCGAGGAGGTCTGCCGTGAGTTTCGTCTCGGGCTCGCGCCGCGCGGGACGATGCTCGTCCCGAAGGCGCGTGGGCAGGGGTTCACGCCGCAGGAGCTGGCGGCGGCCGGCCTCTCGCGGCGCGGCGGCGACTACTTCTCGGGCCGGCTGCTCTTCCCGCTCGCCGATGCCCGCGGCCGCGTGGTCGGTTTTCAGGCACGCAAGCTCAGCGAGGACGATCCGATGCGCGCCAAGTACGTGAACTCGCCGGAGGGCGAGCTCTTCCGGAAAGGCGACCTGCTTTACGGCCTGCACGCCGCGCGCAACGCGATCGCGAAGCAGGGGCGCGCCGTCGTCGTCGAGGGCAACACGGACGTCCTCGCGCTGCGCCAAGCCGGCGTCGAGCCGGTGGTCGCGTCGATGGGCACTGCGCTTACCGAGCGTCACGTCCGCGAGCTCGGCCGGCTGACGCGGATCGTCTACCTCTGCTTCGACGCCGACGCCGCCGGTGAGGCCGCAACCCTGCGCGGCATGGAGCTTGCCCACCGCGAGAGCCTCGACGTGCGGGTGGTCGCGCTGCCGCCCGGCACCGACCCGGCGGACGACGCCGCCGGGTTCGACGACCGGCTGCGCCATGCCGAGCCGTACCTCCTGTACCGCGTGCGGCTGACGATCGAGCGCGCCGAGAACCGTCAGGCCGGATTCGACCAGGCCGTCGAGATGCTCGGCGGCTTCCGGGACTCGCCGGAACGGCAAGACGCGCAGCGGCTTGCCGCCGACATGCTGAACCTGCCGCCCGAGCTGCAGAGCGCGCTCGCGCCGTCCCGGGAGCGCCGGCGCGCGCCGACGGTGTCCAGGAAGATCGTGCAGGCGGGCGACCGGCTGGAGCGCATGTTCCTGGCGGTGTGCATCCTCGATCCCGAAGGGGCGGCGCCGTACGTGCGCGAGCTCACCGACGAGCACTTCGACAGCGAGGAGCACCGTCGCCTGCGGGCGTACCTCGCGGGCGAAGGCGGTGAGGAGGAGACGGCGGCGCTCCGCGCCGAGCTCTGGGCCACCGGCGAGGCCGAGGGCCTCACGGCGGACCGGGCGGCGGGCCTGGCGCTCGAGTTGAAGGTGCGCTCCGTCGACCGGCAGATCGCCGCGCTCGAGCACAGTGAGATGACGCGCGACGAAGAGCGGCGCCACGCAGAGCTCGTGCACTTCCGCGGCGAGCTCCGCGACGCGGTCGCGGAGCGGGCATGACGCGCGCCCTCGTCTGCGCGACTGCAGCCCTGTTTCTGGCGGGGCCGGCATCCGCGAGCGACGAGACCGTCCGGCAGAGCTTCCACGCGGGGCTCGTGGCGACGCATCCCGGGGAGTTCCACGCCCGCGCCCGGCTGCTCACGCGAATGTTGAAGCGGCTCCGCCACGACGATGCGAGCTCACCGTCCGGCCGCGAAGCCCGCCGGCTCGCGATCGGCGGCTACCTCTGGGCGCTGTGGGGCCTGCGGGCGCAGATCGAGTTCGTCGACGAGGACAGCGGCCAGGTCGCCGAGGCGACGCGCGACGCCGCCCGGGCCGACCGCTGCTGGCTGCAGGCGGCGCCTCGGCTGCGCGCCGCGGGGAAGGCGCTCGGCGTGCGCGTTGGCCTCGTGAACGGCTTCTGAGACCAGGCTACAATCCGACGAGCCGCGCCGGTCCCCGGTAGCTCAATTGGCAGAGCATCCGGCTGTTAACCGGAGGGTTGTTGGTTCGAGTCCAACCCGGGGAGCTGCGAAAGCCCTGCTTGCGCGGGGCTTTTTGCGTTCAAGGGGACGGCGCCGCGGCGGTCGATACCAGCCGCATGACCCAGCGGTTGGGCGGCACCCGCGTCATCAGCCTGCTCGTCTCGGCGGTCGTCATTGGGATGCTCCGGCAGTTCGGTGTTCTCGGGGGCGGCGGCTCCGGCGCGACCTCGCAGCCGGCGCCGCACATCACGCAGGCCGAGAACGCGACCGGCGAGGCAAACCTCACGGAGATCACGCCCGCGATCGCGGCCTTCTTCGCCGATCACGGCACCTACGAGGGCCTCGGCGACCCGGCGCAGGGGTTGCTCCACTACGACGCGAGCGCGACCGGGCTCACGGTCGTCAGCGCCGACGCGGCCTCGTACTGCATCCAGACCGGCACGCCGGTCTACAGCCTGCGCGGCCCCGGTGGCACGGCGACTCCGGGGCCTTGCTAGCGATCCGTGAACTGCTGGCTAGAATCAAAGCGTGGGAGTCTTCTGGATCGCCTTGCTCGGAGTGGCGGTCGGGGTGCTCGTAGCGGCCGAGTGGCCGCACATCGCGAAGCGCCTGCCGCTCGGAGACGACGCGGGCCGGCGCCGGCGCCGCCGCAAGACCGATCTGCGCGTCGTACGCAGCGAGCCGCTGGACGACACCGAGGACTTCGCCGCGAGCGTCGAGCGCGACCTGGCGTCGCTCCCGACGATCAAAGAGCGCGACCGGAACCGCTAGCGCCTAGCGAATCGTAAAGGCCCCGCTCAGCGTGGCCGTGTTGGGCAGCGACGGCCCGCCGCGGTTCTCGTCGTTCTTCGTCTCCTGGTAGTCGGCGACGCTGACGTGCACGCGGTGGCGCCCGGCGGCGAGCCCCGTGGTGGCGGCGACGACGACCCCGCTGGTCTTGGCGAACGCCGCGGTGACGTGACGGCCGTCCACCGTGACCGCGAGTGATGCCGGGTCGACACCGGAGCCGGTATCACTGGTGCCGATGCGCAGGAGCCCGCCGGCGGCGAGCTTCGGCGTCAGCAGCCGGACTGCCGGGGGCTTGAAGTCGTCGACCCAGAAACGGAACGTGAAGCGCCCGCCCGTGTCGAGTGACCGGCTGTCGAAGACGACGTCGTACATGCCGGCCGGCGGCGCGATCGCGCCCACCACGGGCGCCGGCGTGTCATAGCGCTTCGAATACGGGTTGATGTCGAGCGGAAGCCCGGCGACGCCGGTCAGCCGGTTCTCGTCGCCGGCATAGAGCAGGCGGGCCGTGACCGAGCTCCCGGGCGCGCGCGCGACGATCGCGACGCCCATGTTGGACGCCGCCCGCGCGAGCTTGATCCGGAAGACGTGCTCGGCCCCGTCCAGCTGCGTCGGGATGCCGAACCCCGCCGGATCGTCGGGATAGCGGTATGAGCTGATCCGCGACACGTGGCCGGCGTCGTTCCCCGTGTACGTACCCGGCCGCGTGAGCCGCGTGACCGGGAGCTTCGCCAGGACGGGCGTCTCGACGTGGGCCCAGTACGGCACTCGGCGCCGGAGGCCGTTCTGCGTCAGGACGACGAAGCCCTGCGCGTCGCCCTCGCTCGCGCCGGTGTGCACGGTGACGACGAGGCGCCCGGGGATCGTGGCCGTCGCCGGGACGGTGACGGTCGTCCCGGGCGGGCTGGTCTGCGCGTCGACCGTGGCCGACCACGTGCCGGCGCCGCCGCCCGCATCCGAGAGGACGAGGGTGCGCGCGGGCGTCTGGCCGGGGCGTACGAGGCCGAACGATAGGTTCGTCGGCGCCGTGAAGAGCAGCGGCTGGTCGGCGGCCGAGATATCGATGAGGCCGCCGCCCTCGCGCGTGACCGGCACCTCGACGGTGCTCTTGGCAGTGGCGTAGACGGGACTCCCCGTCGACGTCAGCGCCGACTTGACCTGCTCCACCGTCCAGTCGGGGTGGCGCTGCAGGAGCAGTGCAGCGGCGCCGGCGACGTGCGGGCTCGCCATGCTCGTCCCGTCGAGCGAGCCGAACTGCTTGTCGGGCAGCGACGAGACGATGTCGCTCCCGGGGGCGGTCACGTCCGGCTTCAGCCGCAGTGACACCGGCGTCGGCCCCGCCGACGAGAACCAGCTGATCGCCGGGCGGCCATGGCTCACGTCGGCCGCGGCGACCGAGATCGCCTTGGCGGCCGAGGACGGGGAGATGATCGAGCCGTGGCCGAAGTCGGCGAAGTCGTTGCCGGCCGCGGCGACCGGGACGACGCCGGCGTCGGCGGCCGCGTCGAGCGCGCGGGCGACCACGTCACGCCGCGGGTCGATCTCGACCTCTCCGAGCGACAGGTTGATCACGTCCATGCCGTCGGCGACTGCCGCCTCGATGCCGGCGACGACCTCGGGCGCGTTCCCGTTCAGCCCGTCCCCGAGATCGGGGCGCGAGTAGACCTTGTAGTTGCCGAGGTACGCGCGCGGCGCGATGCCCGACAGCGAGACGCCGCCGGGCGTGCGCGTCGCGTAGTCGCCCGCCGCGATGCCCGCGACGTGCGTCCCGTGCGACGAGAGGCCCGTCTCGAACGGCTCCCGCGCGGCGGCGGTCTTGAGCGACGGCGGCCAGAACGAGCGGGCGACGATCACCTTCCCGGTCGTGTAGGTCTTCTGCCCGCGCGGGTACCCGGCCGGCGCGACGAACCCCTGCGCGCTGAAGTACGGGTGCGACTGGTCGATGCCGTCGTCGATGATCCCGATCTTCACGCCCTGCCCCGCTGTGGCGAGGTCGGGACCCCAGATGAGCGGCGCCTTCACGGCCGTGACGTTGGCGGTGTCCTGCGCGACGAAGCGGCTGTTGCCGTCGACGCGGACGACCCCGGGAATCCGGCGCAGACGGGCGACGTCTCGGACGGGGAGCACGACCGCGAGCCCGTCCAGCGTGACCGTGTATCGCCAGCGCACCTCGGCGCCCGGGATCGCCGTCCGGATCCGCTGCGCGACCCGCGCCTGCGCCTGCGCGAGGTCCCCGCGGTAGCCCCGGCTGAGCGGCGCAGAGAGATCGAGGCGTGCCGTCGGCTTCAGCACGCGGCTCGACGCGACCGCGCGCGCGAGCGGCGGCGGGCCGAGCTCGGCGATCACCTCGACCCGATTCGCGGCGCCCGCCGGCACGGCGGCGACCGCCGAGAACGCCGCGCAGACCGCGGCCGCAAGACCCCAACGCATATGCGCCATCGTAGGGTTAGACGTCGGATTGCGGCTTCCGGTCGGGGCTACAATGCCCCCGCCGCGCGGATGTGGCGGAATTGGTAGACGCGCACGGTTCAGGTCCGTGTGCCCTTAGGGGCGTGGAGGTTCAAGTCCTCTCATCCGCACTGTCGTAACGCCCCGGTGCTATTCGTCTCTCGTGGCGCCGGAAAGCATCTTCGGCCGTGAGGCGGAGCTTACGGCCATCGCCGACCTGCTGGCGAAGCCCCCTGCGGCGGTAGTCATCGAGGGCGAGCCGGGGATCGGCAAGACGACCGTCTGGGAGGCCGGAGTCGCCGCCGCCGGCGGCCGCGTCCTGTCCTGTCGCGCGGCCGGGGCCGAGGTTCAGCTCTCCTTTGCCGCGCTCGGCGACCTGCTCGCGCCGGCTCTTGGCGACTTGCTGCCGGGGCTGCCGCCGCCGCGGCGCCGCGCGCTCGAGGTCGCGCTCCTGCTCGAGGACCCGGACGGGCCGCCGCCCGAGCGGCGCGCGGTCGGGCTGGCCGTCTTCGACTGCCTGCGCCTCCTGGCCGAGTCCGGCCCGGTGCTCGTGGCCGTCGACGACGCCCACTGGCTCGATGACGAGACCGCCCACGCGCTGACCTTCGCTCTCCGCCGACTCGACGAGGAGCCCGTCATGGTCCTGGCCGCCGTTCGCGCCGGCGAGGCCCCGGCGTTCACCGCCGAGCACACCAGCATCGGCCTCGGGCCCCTCGACTCGGCCGCCCTGCACCGGCTCGTCCGCGACCGCCTCGGCATCGCGCTGCCGCGCCCGCTGCTCACGCGCGTCCACGAGACGAGCGGCGGCAACCCGTTCTACGCCCTCGAGCTCGCGCGCGCCCTGGGTGACCGGTCGAGCCTGGACGCGGGCGAGCGGCTGCCGCTCTCGGCGAGCCTGCAGGCGCTGCTCGCGGCGCGCCTGGACGACCTGCCGGGCGAGACACAAACGGCGCTGCTCGCCGCTGCCTTGCTCGCACAGCCGACGGTCGCGGCGATCGGCCGGCGGGAGGCGCTCGGGGCCGCCGCCGCGGAGGGCGTCATCACGCTCGACGGCGACCGCGTCGCCTTCGCCAACCCGCTCGTCGCCGCCGCGGTCGAGGCGCGGGCCGAGCCGGACGAGCGCCGTGCGATGCATCGGGAGCTCGCCGTGGTCGCCGGCGACGCCGAGACGCGGGCACGCCACCGGGCGCTCGGCGCCACAGGCCCGGACGAGGGCGTCGCCGTCGAGCTCGACGGCGCCGCGCTGACGGCGCTGGCCCGGGGCGCGCCGGAGGCCGGCGCCGAGCTGCTGGCGCTCGCCGCGCAGCTCACACCGCCGGCTCGGGCCGAGGAGCGCCGCCTGCGGCTGCTGCAGGCTGCGGACGCGTACGTGACCGCCGGAGCGCTCGCGGACGCGCGGGCGATCCTCGACGGCCTGCTGGCGGAGCTCGGGGCGGGGGAGGAGCGGGCCGCCGTGCTCCTGCGGCTCGGCACGCTCGCCGAGGACCTCGCCCAGGCGCAGCCGCTGCTCGAGCGCGCACGCCGCGAAGCGTCGGACGACGGGCTGCTCGCGGGCATCCACCTCGCGCTCGGCAGCGCATGGCCGCTGCACGGCATCGAGCATGCGCTCGCCAACGGCAGGACAGCGCTGCGCCATGCGGAGCGCTCGGGCGACGACGCCCTGGTCGTCCACGTGCTCGCCCGGCTCGCGCTCTGGATGCTCTGGGCCGGGCGGAGCCCCGCGAAGCCGCTCGAGCGGGCGCTCGTCCACGGGCGCCGCCCGGGCGAGTTCCCGGACGACAGCCCGGTGTTCGCGCTCGGTCTGTGGCAGCTCTACCAGGGCGACCTCGACGACGCCCGCGAGGCGTTTCAGGGGCTGGCCGACCGCGCGGCCGACGCGGGCGACGACGTCGACTGGCTCGCCCTCCGCGGCCGCCTCGCCGAGGTCGAGCTGCGCGCCGGCCGGTGGCAGGAGGCGCTCGCGCACGCCGACGCGGCGTACGAGCTTGCCGAGCAGCTTGGCCTCAATGTCGACGGCGGGCTGAGCGCCTACTGGAAGTCGCTCGTGGAGGCGCACATCGGCAACGCCGACGACGCGCGTGCGGCCGCAGCGGCAGGCGCGACCGTGGCGCGGGAGGCGACCGAGGAGAACACCCTCGTCATGAGCCTCGGCGCCGTGGGGTTCCTCGATCTGTCGCTGGGCGACGACAAGCGGGCGCTCGCGAACCTGCGGCCTCTGCTCGACTGGCTGATGCCGAGGCAGCTCGCGCTCGCGACCCATCCGCTGGGGCCGTATGCGATCGAGGCGCTCGTCGGCGTGGGTGAGCTGGACGAGGCGAACGAGCTCATCGACCAGTTCCGGCGCGAAGCCCGGCGCATCCAGAGCCCGTGGGCATTCGCCGTCGCTGCGCGGCTGCGCGGGACGGCTCTGGCCGGCGCCGGCGAGCTCGATGCGGCGGCCCGTGTGCTCGAAGCCGCTGTCGCCCGCCACCGGGACTGGCCGTTCGAGCGCGCGCGCACGCAGTTCGAGCTGGGCCGGGTGCGGCGGCGGCGCAAGGAGAAGGCGGCTGCGCGCACCGCGCTCGAGGGCGCGATCGAGGTGTTCGACACGCTCCCCGCCGCCGTGTGGGCGGGGCGCGGACGGGCCGAGCTAGACCGGCTGGGCCTCCGGCGAGGCACATCGGACGAGCTCACCGCCACCGAGCGGCGCGTCGCCCTGCTCGCCGCCAGCGGCCTGAAGAACCACGAGGTCGCTGCCCGGCTCTTCGTCAGCCCGAAGACCGTGGAGGCGAACCTCGCCCGGGCCTATCGGAAGCTCGGGATCCGCTCCCGGGCGGAGCTCGGCGCGCGGCTCGCCGGAGATCAAACGTAGGGAAACGCCCGATTCGTCGAGGGCCCCTGCCCTCATACCGTGGGGGCATGGACGAGACCAAAGACGTCATCTCATCGGGCGCCGGCCTGGCCGCGGTGCTGCCGGCCGAAGGCAGCCTCGATGTTGCCGAGCCGGATGCCGTAGTTGCCCGCGGTTACTGGGAGCAGGTCTGGCGGCGTTTCCGGCGGGACAAGGTGGCGCTCGCCGGCGGGGTCTTCATCATCTTTCTCTTCATCGCCGCCTACATCGGTGCGCCGATCGCGGCGCACATCCTCGGGCACGGTCCCGACGACCAGTTCGCCGGTGCGCTCGATCCGAAGACGCTGCTGCCGGTCGGCCCCTGGACGCACGTCTCGACCATCCCGTACGTCGGCGCGCCCGGCCACTACGCGGACACGCTGTTCGTGCTCGGCGGTGACGGCCAGCTGGGCCGCGACGAGTTCCTGCGCATGCTCTACGGCGCGCAGACGTCGCTCGAGGTGGCGATCGGCGCGACCGTCCTGAGCATGGTCGTGGGCGTGATCATGGGCGCGATGGCCGGCTACTACGGCGGCGTCACCGACACGATCGTCTCCCGGCTGACCGAGATCGTGATGGCCTTCCCGATCCTGCTCTTCATCATCGCCCTGGCCAGCACCGCCGGCGACCGGCTCAACTCGATCACGGTGGGCGGGCTCTTCGGGCCGGGGGTGGTGACGCTCGTTTTGGTGCTCGGTTTCTTCGGCTGGTACTACCCGGCGCGCATCGTGCGCGCCCAGGTGCTCTCCCTGCGCGAGAAGGAGTTCATCGAGGCGGCCCGCATGGTCGGCGCGAACGACCTGCGGATCATTCGCTCCCATCTGCTGCCGCACCTGGTGGCGCCGATCATCGTGCTGTCGACGATCACGGTGGCGCAGTTCATCCTGGCCGAGGCCGGCCTCTCGTTCCTCGGCATCGGCATCCAGGACCCGACGCCGAGCTGGGGCAAGCTGCTTTCGGTCGGGCCGGACTACTACCTGACGCAGCCGTGGCTGATGGTCTGGCCCGGCCTCGCCGTGCTGCTCGCAACCCTCGCGTTCAACCTCCTGGGCGACGGGCTCCGCGACGCCTTCGACCCCCGCGGCAGCCGCTCGTGATCCGCTACATGATCCGACGCCTGCTGTGGGCGTGCGTGCTGTTCATCGCGGTCACGATCGTCAGCTACGTCCTCTTCTACATCATCCCCGCGAACCCGGCGAAGCAGGCCTGCGGGCAGGCGTGCAACGCGGATCAGGTGGCGCGCGTGGCCCACAACCTCGGGCTCGATCGGCCGATCTGGTACCAGTACTGGCACTTCTTCGACCAGCTGGTCTTCCACTTCAGCCTCGGCCGGTCGTACTTCAACCGCGAGAGCGTGAACCAGATCGTCGGCGACGCGGCGCCCGTGACGGCCTCGCTGGTGTTCGGCGGGGCGATCGTGTGGATGCTGATCGCGCTGCCGATCGGCGTGCTCTCGGCGCTGCGGCCGCGCTCGATCATGGACCGCGCGTCGATGACGTTCGTGCTGATCGGGATCTCGGCGCACCCGATCTGGATCGGCCTGATCTTCGCCTACTTCTTCGGCTACAAGTGGGGCATCACCCCGATCACGGGGTACGCGGACTTCATCAACCCGCCGCCGGGGCAGCCAGGAGGGCCCGTGCAATGGGCCTACCACATGATCTTGCCCTGGATGACCTTCGCGATCCTGTTCGCGGCGTTGTACGTGCGGATGATCCGAGCGAACGTGCTGGACACGATGAACGAGGACTACGTGAGGACCGCGCGCGCCAAGGGCGCGCCGGAGCAGGTCGTGCTGCGCTCCCACATCCTGCGTAACGCGCTGCTGCCGATCGTGACCATGCTGGGCATGGACATCGGCCTGGCGCTGGGCGGTGCGGTGTTCACGGAGACGGTGTACAGCCTGCCGGGATTGGGCAATACGGCGGTGCGAGCGTTGTTCAACTACGACACGCCCACGGTGCAGGGGATCATCGTCTTCGCCACCATGGCGATCATCATCTTCAACCTCATCGTCGACCTGCTCTACGCGTTCATCGATCCACGTATCCGGCTGACCTGAGTTAGTGGCTCTCAGCCACTAACTCGCCAGCGCCGCGAGCACCTTCTCGGAGTTGCCCTGCGCGCGGACGTTGGGCATCGCCGTCGCGATGTTGCCGTCCGGGGCGATCACGAACGTCGAGCGGATGACGCCGGTGTACGTCTTGCCGTAGCGGTTCTTCTCGCCCCAGGCGCCGTAGAGTTCGGCGACGCGGTGGTCGGGGTCCGCGAGCAGCGTGAACGGCAGCTCGTACTTCTGCCGGAAGCGGACGTGCGAGTCGACGTCGTCGGGGCTGACCCCGAGGACGACGGCGCCGCGCCGCTGGTACTCCTCCCAGTCGTCGCGGAAGCCACACGCCTGTGCCGTGCAGCCGGGGGTGTCGTCTTTGGGGTAAAAATACAGTATGACCGGTTTGCCCCTGAAGGAGGACAACGTGACCGCCTCTCCCGTATCCGACGTGAGTGTGAAGTCCGGAGCCGGATCTCCCTCTGCAACCAAGCGAGCCTCCATTCGTCGAGCCGTCGGCGTCGTGCGCGTCAGCCGCGTCGGCGACCGTAGCGGCGAGCAGTTCGTGAGTCCGTCCGAGCAGGCTAATCGCATCGCCCAAGCCTGCGAGCGCGACGGCCTCCAACTGCTCGAAACGATCCAGGAGCCCAACGTGTCCGGCGGCACCCCACTCCCACGCCGCGCCGGGCTGCGCCACGCCGTTGAAATGATCGAGGCCCACCAGGCCGACGTCATCGTGATCGCGTTCTTCGACCGGCTCGTCCGCAGCCTCGCCGTCCAACGCGAGATCGTCGAGCGTGTCGAGGCCGCCGGCGGCGCCATCCTCGCCGTCGATGTCGGCGAGATCCGCGAGGACACCGCCAGCCGATGGCTGTCGAGCACGATGTTGGGGATGGTCGCCGAGTACCACAGGCGCGTCACCTCCGAGCGGACGCAGGACGCCAAGCGCCGCGCGATCGCCCGTGGTGTCCCGACGTACCCGAACATCGTTCCCGGATACCGACAGCGCTCCGACAGGACACTCGAACCACACCCCGACGAAGCCGCGGCCGTCGCCGACGCGTTCCGGCTGCGCGCAGGAGGCGCCACCGTCATGGAAGTACGCGACCACCTGCGCGCCCACGGCATCGACCGCACCTTCCACGGCACACAGTCGCTGCTCACGTCCAGGGTCGTGCTCGGCGAGCTCCGGTTCGGCGAGATGGTGAACACCGACTCGCACCCGGCGATCATCGATGCGGCAACGTGGGGGAGAGTCCAGAAGATGCGCCTACCGCGCGGCCGCCGGCCGAAATGCGAGCGGCTGCTCGCCCGCCTCGGCGTCCTGCGCTGCGCGACCTGCGGCGGTCGCATGGTCATCGGGAGCACCGATCAGAACGGCAAGCGCCACTACTTCTACCGCTGCTCGCCCGTGTCCGACTGTCCGTGTCGCGTCACGATCAGCGCCGACCTCGCCGAGCAGGTCGTCGTGGAGGCGGTGCAGGAACTCGTCGCCGGGATCCACGGCAGCGCCACCGTCGAGGTCGGCGCCGAGGACGCCGAGCGCGACCTCGACCGCTGCGAGCAGGAACTCGTCGCCGCGGTGCGCGCGTTCTCCGGGTTGGAGGACGTCGACGCGGCCCGTCAGCGGCTGCTCGACCTGCGCGAGCAGCGCGACCGAGCACGAGAGCGGCTCGCCGAGCTACAGGCGGCGGCGGGTCCGGCGGTGACCGTTACCGCGGGCGACTGGAGCCTCCTCACCCTCGACGAGCAGCGCGCCCTCATCCGCGCCGTCATCGACAGCGTCACTGTCGCACCCGGACGCGGACGCGACCGGCTCGCCGTCCATCCGCGCGGCCAGTAGCCGGCGCGCCGCGCCATCGAGGATGCGCTGGACATCAGCGGCGACGGACGACGGCAGCGGGTCGCTCACGGTGCGGGGGCTCCCAGTTCCACGCCGCTGATGCTGAAGAGGTCCTCCTGCGGGCCGAGCTTCTCGAACACGAAGCAGACACGCGGGCGGTGCAAGGGGCGGGTCAGGACGACGATGCGGCGGACGAGCTTCGTGCCCTCGGGACGCGCCGGCCACCTGTCCAGGTAGACCGCGACGTGGCCGCCGACCTTGCAGACGCGGACCGCTTCGCTGCTCCAGATGCCCCAGCGCAGCGGCGGCGTCGAGTAGAGGACTACGGCCTCTTCGTCGGAGTAGGGCGGATCGCAGATGACGAGGTCGTAGGTCTCGTCGTCGATGAAGTGCAGGTCGTGCGCATCACCGACCCAGGTCGGTGTCGTCGTCTCGTTCAGGTCGACGAAGTCGCCGATCTCGGAGGGGCCGCCGAACGGGTGGAGGACTTTCGCGGGCTTGCCGAGGACCTCCCACAGGCGACGCTCGAAGTGGAGCGGGAAACCGCCGACGTACGCGTCCGGCCTCGGGCGCGGCAGCACCCAGGTGTCGGTCGGGATGCGGTCCGCGGTGGTCACGGTGCGAGGTCCTCATCGGCGTCGCCGAACAGGTCGGGAAGTCGCTCGCTCACGTGCCGCGCCTCCCCGATGAGGGAACACCCGCAAGGTTCTTTTCGGGTGACGAACCGTTAGACGGTGAGAGGCTTTGCGGGCCGTTTTGGTGGAGGTGACACCGCGGAACATGGCCGCCGCCGGGTCAGATGACAGCGAGTTGCGTGCGCTGCTCGAGCAGGCAGGGTACGGGCACGAGTCGACGCTGGTTGAGAACGCGGTGTACCGATTGGGCCTTGAGTCGACGTCCACTCCCGCCGAACCTGAGCGGTAGGAGTCCAGGCGCCTGCGAAGCGACACGGGGCTGGTCGGGAGTCCCGCGCCGGAGGTTACGACTCTCGCCGCAGTCGTCTAGCATCCTGGCCGCCTCGCGCCGTGGTTGCTGGGGTGGCCGTGGGTCACCGCGTCGCCGTGTTACAAGGCCGTCGCCGTGGAGCCGGGCCAGCGGTAGTTTGAGCTTGACAGACGAGTTCGCCAGATCGCGACCGAGAACATCGCCGGGCGGCGCGCTCGGGTCAGAGAACAAGCCCAGCAGAGGGCCAGCGCCGAGCGGGTTCCGGGCCTTTCTGTACCGCGCGCTTGTCCCGCGCGTCGATCCGTCTACCGACCGCGGCCGCGTTTACTGCCGGGTCACGCGCGGTCAGCGTCCGCCCACGACCACATCGGAAACTCCTCGGCGTAGCTGAGCGAGGGGTTGGAGCTCACGAAGAGCAACGGGGCATGTGCAAGGTCTCCACTCCAGGGCTCGGGAACTTGGTGGCGAGCGAGCGGCACTTCGTCCTGCACCTTGACGATCCCGCTACACGGGTGATCGCCGCGCCAATCGCCGGATGTCGCTTTGAAGCCCGGCCATCGACTCTCCCGAGTCGCCGGGCCATGCCACACAACGGGCGCCGAGCAACGGGATCGGATCGTCCTCTTCGCGCAAATCATCAGAGGGGCACCGCAGTCCGCGGACTGCGACCAAGCTTCAGCGCTTGCGGTAGACCGCCGTGTAGGTGGTATTCACCGCGGGGGCAGTAATCGTGTGGCTCTGCGGCCCGCCGTCCGACCACGACGTGAAGTTGTACGTGGACTTGTTGAACTGCTGTGGCGACGGGGCGCTGACCGAGTTCGCCGAGCCGACGACCGCGGTCACGGAGAACGGCGTCCTTCGCGGCGCCTCGTTCACCACCAGGTCGCTGAGGACGAGACCGCCAGGGTTGCTCTTGAACGTGAGCACGACCGTCTTCGGGTCGAGCCGAACGCTCGTCGTCGAGGTCAGCCCGCCGGAGTCGGTCGCGACGAGCTGCACTTCGAGCCAGCAGGGGTATTCGTGGTCCGGCGCGGTGAACGATCCGCTCGAGACGCCGTTGAGGGTCTGGATCAAGTGCGTGTGGCAGTCGGTTGGCGTGAAGCAGTGATGCAGGATGAGAGACCAGCTCAGCGCCGACGCCGGCAGTGTCCCGTCCTGCGCATCGGTGGCGTGACCGGAGAAGTTGATCGTGTCGCCGACCTTCCAGGTCAGGCTCGACCCGGGCGAGTCGATGACCGCGATCGGCGCGGTGTTCCCGGCCGTGACGGTGACCGACGTCGTGTCGCTCACGCCCTGGTCGTCGGTGACCCGCAGACTGGGGTGATAGACGCCCGTCGTCGTGTAGGTGTAGGACGCCGTCGAGGTTGTCGCGTCGCCGAACGTTCCGTCGCCGTTGAGGTCCCACGAGTAGCTCAGCGGCCTCCCTTCCGGGTCGGACGAGCCGGTGCCGTCGAAATTAACCGTCAGCGGGACTGGACCGTTGGTCGGGTTCGCGGCTACTACCGCGGTCGGCGGCTGGTTGGCGGCGGTATAGGTGATGCGGTGCACGGTGCCGTCGTCCATGTCGACGTAGAACAGGTCGCCCCCGGGTCCGATCTTCAGGTCGACGGGATGCCCAGCGGCACCCCCGGTGGCATCGACGCCGACGAACGACTGCAGCCTGGAGGGGTCAGGCAACCCGTTCGTGCCGGGGAGCATCGCCCAGATCTCGTTGCGGGTGTGGTCGGCGAAAAACAGCGCGCCGTTGTACTGCGTCGGGTACGACCCGCCCTGGTAGAACGCAACGCCGGTGATGGATGAGCCTCCGGTGTGGCAGCCGGTGTAGTTCACCACGCAGGCGCTGTGGTTGTACGTGTAATACGGCGCGATGACCGAACCAGGCGTCGAGTACAGCGACGAGCACAGATTGAGGCCCGCGCCCTGGTAGCCGCCTTGCGGTGACGCTCCCTCGTAGCACGGCCAGCCGAAGTTCGACGCCGTGGCGCTGGCCGGGGCAACAACGCGGTTGATCTCTTCCCAGGTGTTCCAGCCGACATCGCCGATCCACAGCTCGTCGGTCCCGGGGCGTTGGGTGATGCGGAACGGGTTACGCAGCCCGTAGGCCACGATGCGTCGCGCGTTCGCATCGGGTGACGCAAAGAAGGGGTTGCCAGGCACACCCGCACCGGTGGCCGGATCGATCCGCAGAACCGCGCCGTTGAGGGTTGCCGGGCCATCGGTGCGCCGGACGCTCTGGCTGCGCAGCGCGCCACCCTCGGCGCCGGGTGGGCTCAGCGGAGTGCCGACCGCCCCGGGCGGGTCGCCGCAGGGGTTTGCCTGGTCGCCGGCATAGGTGTTGCCGTACTGGCCGTAATCGACGTTGTTGAAGCTGGCCCCGTCGCCGCCAGTGACGTAAAGGTATCCATCGTTTCCGAACAGGAGTGTGCCGATCGAATGGCTCGGGAACTGCTGACACCAGTCGCTGACGAGCACCTGCTCGCTGCCGGTCATGACGTTCCCGCTGATCTGCATTCGCGACACGCGCCCCGACACCAGGCAGCCGTCGGTGGTCGGCCCGGGCGGGGTCGGGCAGCCGTCGTTCCAGGTCGGCGCGGTGCCGCCGATCGGGGCGTCGTATGCGTAGAGCACGTAGAGGTACGGGTCGGTCGGGAAGTTCGGCGACAGCGCCATGCCGAGCAGCCCACGATCCCAGTAGTCATCGACCTCGGCCGACAGGTCGGCAACAGTAACCGGGCTCGTGTCCGTCAAGCTCTGAAAGACCTTGATCACGCCGTTCTTCTGGCCGACGAAGATCCGCCCGTCGGGCGCGAACTGCAGCACCGTCGGGTTAGTCAAACCGCTCAGCACGACGGAGTCGCGAAACCCCGTCGGCAACGTAGACGCACCAGCCGGACCCGGGCCAATTTGGGTGACGAGCGCGGCGCCAGTTATCGCCGCCGTGATGACCAGTTGACGCCAACGCAAGAAATCGCCGATACGCCGCATACCGCACCTCAAATCCCGAGCCGTGGGGCACGCCTACCCCATCGCGACCCGAGTTGATACCTCGCCGAACGGCACCATTGCCGTCGCTATGAGCGATCCTCCTCGCAAGAAACCTCGGTGTCTATCCCTCGAATGAGGGACTGGCACAGAGGCGGGGCTCTGGCCGCTCTCGTCGCGGTAGAAGAGGAACACCAGTTTGTACTGGCCTCATCGCCGACCCGTGACGCGACGCCGTAGAACTGGACGCAGAACGTGACGAGGCCCTTCGTGCACTCGGCCAAGCAAGTGTCGTGGGTCTATGCCCTGTGCAGGATGACGAGGTCGCTGGAGCCCCCCGCCAGGTCGGTTGGGATGAAGAGGCGGCCGCTTTCGTAGTCCCGGCTGGGCGCAGCTCCTCTACCTGGTGTCCGCGGCCTCGGTGACGGGCGCGATCGCGTGGCACGTCGCGCGCCGCCGCGCCGCGGGCCCGTGGGCCGTGCGGCTCGCGTCGGCGATCGGCGGCCTCGTCGCGGCGGAGTTCACGCTCGCGCTGATTCTTATGTGATTCCCAGCGTTTTCTTAGGCAATCGTGATTCCGTTCGGGTTGTGAGGTTGCATGAGGGGACCCCCGGCTCGAGAGCCTCCTGCGCAGCCCCCGCCTCGGGCGGCGCCCACTACGACTCGCGGCCTAAAAACCATCGGGGAGGGATTTCGGACACGGCGGGGGTGTCCGCCGGGGTTTCGTTTTGCGGCATCGGATCCCCCGCCCTGGGGTCAGCGTTTTTGCGCGGCGGAGTGGCGGGGTCAGGCCGCGTTGCCTATGTAAAAAAAGGGTGTGGATTGTGGGTAAGCCGCTTCGCTCCGGGCGCTCGGGGTAAACAACGCAGGCTGGGCGGAGCGCCTTTCGGGGGAGGTGGCGCCCGCTCAGCGCTGCTGGCCCCAGGCTGCTATTCCTAGCCACCGCTCGGTGGTACGGTCGGTACCGCGTGCGCCTCGAGAGTGGCGGTCTCGATCCCCCGCTTGGCTGGCGCTCTCTCCCCGAGGCGCGCGCCTTCGACCAGGTGGATGCGGTTCTCGAGTCGCAGGATCGGCAGAGGACGCGGAGCGGTCCGAACGGGTGGCGGTCTACCACTCGCGGGAGTAGTGGTTCCACCGCTGCTCGTCGACGCTCCAGCGCCAGACGAACTCGGGGTGCGTCTCGGGTGTTGGTTGCGGCGGCCGGGGCTTCGGGACGAGCGGCTTGGCGCCTCGCCGGGCGTTACAGGATCGGTGTGCTGGTCTGAGGTTGGCTGCGTGGTCTCCACCGCCCGCAGACCTGGGGATCAGGTGGTCGGTGACGAACGGGTCGCCGGGTCGGGCGGGCAGGCCGCAGAGGTGGCAGACGTACGTGCCGGCGAGGACGGCGGCGCGCTCCCGCCGGTATCTGCGCGTCGACCCGTTGCGTCTGCCCATGCGGTCTCGCGTTGCGGGCCGATCGGACGCGGCAGGCTGCGTCGCCGTCGCTGCGAGTAGTGGTCGTCGTGGTTGTCGCCGATGCCGAACAGCATCGCGACGAGCGGGTGTGTGTGGTCGGCGGGGAAGTGGGCGACTGTGCCGTAGTTGTCGTCCTCGAGTGTGGCGCCGGCTCTGACCAGGGCGGCGCCGAAGCGCTCCATCGCCTGGTCGTTCGCCTCGGTTATGCGTCGCCGAACTCTTCGTGCCAGCAGCGCGGGCAGATGACGATCAGCTCGGGCTCCTGCCCGTCGTGTCCGCTCACGGAGTTGATCTTCCCGGACAACATCATCCGCGAATCTGGCCTGGTCGGCGGTGGAACAGGATGGAGAGGCCACGTCCAGCGGACGGACGACGGCCCCATGACGACGTGGACGCTGTCGGTCATCTGCATCACGGCTTCGTAAGACACGGCTGAGCGCCGCAGGAGCGCCGAGCCAGTGAGATGAAGAGCCCCGCGATGCAGGGCTCTTCATCTCTGGAAGTCGATGCGCATCACCGCGCGCCGCTTCGTGGGCCGGCCGACCTCGGCGAGGCCGGCTGCTGGACATCCGACCATGGGCGGCGGGATGCCAGGGGTTCCGATCGGTGGGATCAGCGGGCACAATGACGGCGGTGAAACGGCTGCTCGTCCCAGCGCTCGTCCTCGCCGTGGCGGTGGCGGCTGCGACGTCCGCCGGGGCGCCGGAGGGGAAGGTCACCGTCCGGATCCTCGGCGCGAACAACGGCCAGGACGTCACGAACGGCGGCGTCTCGGGCCGCGGCACGTTCACGGCGAAAGGGGCCCTCTCGGACAGCGGCACGGTAGTCGCGTACCGGCGGGTGCAGGGGAGCCTCGACGCCGCTCACGCGACGATCACCCTGCGCTTCGTCACGACGGGTGAGAAGGGCACGCTCACCTACCAGGTGAAGACCGTGATCAGGCCGACGACGACCACGTCGACCTGGAAGATCCTCTCCGGCACCAACGCCTACCACGGCCTCTACGGCCACGGGACGGAGCGCGAGAACGCCGCCCACACGGTCGTCACGCTGACCGGAACCATCTCGCGGCCGCGCCAGCCCACGCAGTAGCGCCCGATAGGGTCGCGCCGTGCTGCGCGCCCACCAGACCGTCGCGCTCCTCGTGCTCGCCGGGGCGGCCGTCGCCGTGCTCGTCGGCGCACTCGCCTACCGCCGCGGGGGCACGGCGACGGGGGCCGCCCGCCATCTGCTCGCGCTCGTCCAGACGCTGCTCGTGGCGCAGGTCGCGCTCGGGCTGCTGCTGCTCTCCGACAACCGGCGCGCCGCCGACCAACTCCACTACGCGTACGGCACGTTCGCGCTCGGGGCCGTCCTGGCGCCGTGGATCTACGCACCCGCCGAGCCGCGCCGCCGGCTGCTCTGGTTCACGGGAGCTACGCTGCTGGCGGGTTTGCTGGCGGGGCGCGCGTACATGACCGCAGGATGAGGCGCTACATCTCGGAGATGAACCCGCTGGTGCGGGGGCTCCTGGTCGTCGCGGCCATCGCGCTCGTCGTCGTGGTCTTCCAGCTCTATGCGACCCTGGCGGCGCTGTACGTGATCGCGCGGATCGCCTTCTTCATCGCGATCGCGTTCTTCATCTACCTGGTGTGGCGCGAGCGGCGGACCGACATAGCGACGTGGTCGACGCGCGCCCAGGTCGCGTTCTACGGGGCGGCCGGGCTGGCTGTCTTCGCGGTCGGCGCGTACCTGGTCGTCGGTGCGTCGGGCCCGGACGCGGCCGCGTTCCTGTTGATCCTGATCCTGTGCGGCTTTTCGATGTTCCGCGTCTGGCGCGACCAGACCGGCTACTGAGCCGAGACGCGCGACGACGCGCCGTCGAGCGCGTCCAGGGCTGCCCGCACCGGCACGCGCTGCCCGACGAAGATCGGCGTGTCGCGCTCCGTGTAGCGGCTGGCCTCGGAGTCGCGTAGCCGAAGCATGAGGTGCATGAAGTCGGCCGGCTCCTCGCACTCGAACGCGGTCATGAACTCCTGGTCGTCGATCCCGAACGAGTACGTGGTGTGGTTCTTGATGCCCGGGAACTCCTCGCGGCCGATGCGGATGTGCTCGTCCATCGCCCGCTGCCGGTCCTCCTCGGTGAGCGCGTACCACGGCCGCACCTTCACGAACGGGTAGACGACGAGGTAGGGAAGCTCGTGCGGGGCGATCTTGCGGGGTCGCCGCGCCGAGGTGTACTGCGACGCCTTCGTCGTCGCGAGGTACGAGTACGGGGTCTCGAGCCAGCCGGCGAGCGGGGTGCCGTTCAGCTGCGCGCCGAGCTCGCCGAGGTCCTCGTAGCGCTCGGTGATCTTCCACAGGAAGAAGTCACAGTCGGGACGCACGCCCGCGACCGTGTACGTGCGCAGACCCGGCATGCGCTCGGCCCACTCCTCGACGACCTCCGCGAAGGCGTCCTTGCCGGCCGCGCGCTCCTCGACCGGGAGCCGCCGCCACGCCGGATCGACGCGGTAGAAGGTGTACGCGACGTACTGACCCTCCATTCGAGGGATCGTAGCCCGCAAGGGTTGACCCCCCGTTCGAGGGGAATAAGAGTCCGAACGTGGGGCGGGGGCTGCTGGCAGCAATGTTGGTCGCGTGCGCGCTTACGGCGACGGCGGCGGCCGGGCGCGCGCCGGTGTACTCGGTGACCGTTGTCGGGACGATGAGCACGTCGTCGTTCGTGCCGGCGCACGTGGAGGAGGGCTGCTGGGTCGACGCGGTCAGCGGCGTGCGGACGCTCGCCTTCAAGAGCACCCGCCCCGTGCGGATCAGCAACCTGAAGACGGTGCGCTTGGCCGTGCCGGTGCGCGCGACCACGGACGCGGGCGGCACGCACGAGCGCCGGCGCCAGTGCGACGACGGCACCGGCGGGGTGGTCGGGATCGACTACGCCGCGAAGCACGCCGTCTCCCTGGAGCCGGTTCAGCTGCGCATCGCCGCCGGGCGGCTCTGGCTCGACGGCACGGTCGACGACGCCAGCGGCGCCTGCTTCGGCGCGCCGACGCCGCCCAGCCCGATCGGGCTCGCCGACGCCTACGCGCAGGTGCCGGCACGCTTCGGGCAGCGCCTGACGCTGCGCGGCGAGGAGGACGGCCAGGCCTCCAGCGACGGCTGCCTGCTCGTCCGCTCCGTCCGCTGGACGGTCACGTTCTCGCGCGTATAGGCCTGGCTACGCTGGCCGCGTGGCCCACGCGCTCGAGCCGCGGCTGAAGACCCTGCCCGCCAAGCCGGGCGTCTACCTCTTCCGTGACGCCCAGGGCGAGGTGCTCTACATCGGCAAGGCCAAGTCGCTGCGGCCCCGCGTTCGCTCCTACTTCCAGTCCGGAGAGAGCCGCCGCGGCGTCGCCGACCTGGCCCGCCGGATCGCCGACCTCGAGGTGATCGTCACCGGCAGCGAGGCGGAGGCGCTCCACCTCGAGCAGACGCTCGTCAAGCGCCACCGGCCGCCGTTCAACGTCCGGCTGCGCGACGACAAGTCGTTCCCGTACATCGCCGTCACGGTCGAGGACGATTACCCGCGCGTCATGTTCACGCGCGAGCGGCACCGGCGCGGCGTCGTCTACTTCGGGCCGTACGCCAACGCCAAGAAGGTGCGCGAGACGCTCGACGTGCTCAACCGGGTCTTCCGCTTCCGGCCGTGCGAGGGCCCGCAGCCCGGGCGGCACTCGGGCATCCCGTGCCTCGACTACCACATCGACCGCTGCCTGGCCCCATGCGTGGGCTACGTGTCGAAGGAGGACTACGCGGAGATCATCGACGGCGTCGTCCAGTTCCTGTCGGGCGACACGAAGTCGATCCAGCGCGAGCTCGAGCAGCAGATGCTCGACGCCGCGGCCCTCGAGCGCTTCGAGGACGCGGCCCGCTACCGCAACCGCCTCTTCTCGGTGCGCCACCTGGCCGAGCGCCAGGCCGCCGAGCGCCGCGACTTCGGGACGATCGACGTGATCGGGATCGCCGCCGCCGGCGACCGCGCCGCGGTGCAGGTCTTCCCGCTCCGCGACGGAAAGCTCGTCGGAAGGCACAGCTTCCACCTCGAGAACGTCGAGGGTCAGGACATCCCGACAGTGCTGGAGGCGTTCGTGCTCGAGTACTACGGCTCGTCGCCGAGCGTGCCGCCCGAGATCGTCGTGCCGTCCGCGGCCCAGGACACCGAGGCGCTCGAGGAATTCCTGTCGGAACGGCGCGGGGCGCACGTCGAGGTGCGGCCTGCGCAGCGCGGCGAGAAGCGGCGGCTCCAGGAGCTCGCGACCCAGAACGCGCAGCTGGCGCTCGAGACGGACGCTGCCGCGACCGAGCAGCGGCGGCTGCGCCGTGTCGAGGCGCTCGAGGAGCTGCGCGAGGCGCTCAACCTGGAGAGCCTGCCGGTGCGCATCGAGTGCTTCGACATCTCGAACATCCAGGCCGAGTCGCCGGTCGGCTCGATGGTCGTCTTCTCCGACGGAGTGCCGAAGA
The DNA here is from genome assembly GCA_963755085.1 of uncultured Thermoleophilia bacterium. Lineage (GTDB taxonomy): Bacteria > Actinomycetota > Thermoleophilia > Gaiellales > Gaiellaceae > JACVRM01. The sequence goes on from CAVWIN010000025.1 coordinate 110,203, forward strand.
AGGCGCACTACCGCAAGTTCGGGCTGCGCCAGCTCGAGGGCCCCGACGACTTCGCGGCCATGGCGGAGGTGATCTCTCGCCGGTTCGCCCGGCTGCAGGACGTGACCGCCGACGAGTACGACGAGAGCTTCGCCGCGGTGCCCAACCTCGTCGTGATCGACGGCGGCAAGGGCCAGCTGTCGGCGGCGCTGGCGGCGATGCAGGCCTACGACCTTCCGCGCGTCGCGGTCATCTCGCTCGCCAAGCGCGAGGAGGAGATCTTCCTGCCGCACCGTTCCGACCCGGTCCGGCTCGACCGGCACTCGCCGGGGCTGCAACTGCTCCAGCGGCTGCGAGACGAGGCGCACCGCTTCGCGCTCGGCTTCCACCGCCAGCGGCGCAGCGCCCGTGCGCGCGAGTCGATCTTCGAGCGCCTCCAGGGCGTCGGACCGGCGCGGCGCCGCGCCCTCGTCCAGCACTTCGGCTCCGCAGAGCGGTTCCTCGCCGCGAGCGAGGAGGAGATGGAGGCGGTGCCGGGGCTGCCGGCGAAGACCGCGCGCTCGATCTACGCGCAGCTGCACAAGGCCGGGCGCGCCTAGCCGGGCGGCACCGGCGCCGGCGCCTCTTCGGCCTGACGCCGGCGGCGGATCTCCCGGAAGTCGATCGTCCGGGCCATGATGAGCAGCGCCAGGAAGCCGACGACGACGTTCGCGGCGGTCACGGTGAGCTTGACGCCGACGCTGAACGCGACGAGGGCGGTCTTCGATGCCGCACCGGCGAGCACCACGACGAGCAGCGCCTGCTCCGTGCCGATCCCGCCGGGCGTGATCGGCAGGGCCGTCGAGGCGCTCTGCGCCACCTGGGCGATCAGCGCGTTGTGCACGGTGGCGTCGATGTGGAAGGCCTTCAGGAAGAAGAACGTCTCGGCGATCCGGGTCGTCCAGTCGACGGCCTGCCAGAGCGCAACCCGGCGCAGGTAGCGGCGCGGGCGGCGCAGCACGGTGAACCCCTGGGCGAGGCGCTGCTTGAACGCCGCGACGTGCCGCGCGGCCCAGAAGATGCCGATGCCGATGGCGATGCCGAGCCCGAGCGACACGCCGGCGAACAGGCGCGGCCGCTGCAGCAGCCAGCCGAAGTCGAAGCTCGGCAGGTCGGGGATGACGTGGACGCTCGGGAGCACGTTCTGCGTGAGCGCGTACGCGAAGAGCGCCAGCGCCGCCGTGATGTCGAAGATCGCCATCACGGCGAGCGACGACGCGAGCGTGGTGTAGGTCGAGTTGTTCACGCGGTGCTTGACGAGGTAGAGGCGGACCGCGTCCCCCGCGCGCGCGGGAATCAGTGCGTTGACGCCGACGCCCGCGAGGTAGGCGCCCCAGATCGAGCGCCAGCGCACCTTCTCCTCGGGATAGGCGTCCGCGATGACGTTGCGCCACGCCCGCGAGATCGCGAGCGAGCGCGCGAAGTGGAGCGCGAGCGCCATCGCGATCCAGCGGAAGTCGACCGCCGAGAGGTGGTCGTAGAAGACCTCGATCGAGTCGAGGAGATGGCGCATGCGGGCGCCCTACCCGGTCGGGCTTACGGTCGATCCGGCGGGGCGGAGCCGTTGCCGCCCGCGTCGGGCTGGTCGGCGCCCATGAACGGGTAGCGGTAGTCGCGCGCGGGGACGAAGGTCTCCTTGATCGAGCGCGGGCTGACCCAGCGGATCAGGTTCCACATCGATCCGGCCTTGTCGTTCGTCCCGGAGGCGCGCGCGCCGCCGAACGGCTGCTGGCCGACGACCGCGCCCGTCGGCTTGTCGTTGACGTAGAAGTTGCCGGCCGCATAGCGGAGCGCCTCCTCCGCCTGGATGACCGCGTCGCGGTCGTCCGAGAAGACCGCGCCGGTGAGCCCGTACGGCGAGCCGCGGTCGACGAGGCCCAGCGTCTCCTCCCACTTGCCCTCGGGGTAGACGTAGGTGGTCACGATCGGCCCGAAGAGCTCCTCGCGCATGAGCGGCATCTCCGGGTCGGTGGTCGTGATCACGGTCGGCTCCACGAAGAAGCCCTCCGAGTCGTCGACGCCGCCGCCGGCGAGGATCTCGGTGTCGGCGCGGCTGCGCGCGAGCTCGATCGCCTCGCGGTGGCCCTTCTGCGCCTTCGCGTCGATGACCGCGCCCATGAAGTTCGAGAAGTCGGCGACATCGCCCATGCGGATCTGCGGCACCTCCTCGGCCAGGCGGTCGCGCAGCGCCGGCCAGAGGTTCGACGGCGCGAAGATCCGCGATGCGGCCGAGCACTTCTGGCCCTGGTACTCGAACGAACCGCGCACGATCGCGGTCGCGACGGCGTCGACGTCCGCGGAGGGGTGGGCGAGGATGAAGTCCTTGCCGCCGGTCTCGCCGACGATGCGCGGGTAGTTCGCGTAGCTCGAGATGTTCTGGCCGATCGTGCGCCACATGCCCTGGAAGACGGGCGTCGAGCCGGTGAAGTGCACGCCCGCGAGGCGCGGGCTGGCCAGCGCCGGGTCGCCGATCGCTGCGCCCGGCCCGTAGACGAGGTTGATGACGCCGTCAGGCAGGCCGGCCTCCTGGAACAGGCGCATGAGGAAGAAGGCCGAGTACGCCGCCGTCGACGCCGGCTTCCAGACGACCGTGTTGCCCATCAGCGCCGCGCTCGAGGGCAGGTTGCCGCCGATCGCGGTGAAGTTGAAGGGCGTGACCGCGAAGACGAAGCCCTCAAGCGGCCGGTACTCGAGGCGATTCCAGACGCCCGGCGAGGAGATGGGCTGCTCCTCGTAGATCCGCGTCATGAACTCGACGTTGAAGCGCAGGAAGTCGATGAGCTCGCACGCGGCGTCGATCTCGGCCTGGTGCACGGTCTTCGACTGGCCGAGCATCGTCGCCGCGACCAGCGTCGGGCGCCACGGGCCGGCGAGGAGCTCGGCGGCGCGCAGGAAGATCGCGGCGCGCTCCTCCCAGGGCATGCGCGACCAGTCGTGCCAGGCTTCGCCGGCGGCGTCGATCGCGCGCTCGACCTCCGTGGCGCCGCCCTGGTTGACGGTCGCAAGCACGCGGTCCTTGTGGTGAGGCTCGACCTGCTCGAAGTGGTCGCCGGTGCGGACGTCCTCGCCGCCGATCACCAGCGGGAGGTCCATCTGCTCGCCGCGCAGCTCGCCGATCTTGCGGATGACCGCCTCGCGCTCGGGCGAGCCCGGCGCGTAGTCGTGAACGGGCTCGTTGACCGGCGGCGGCGGGCGGAAGATCCCGGGGCGGCTCACGGCGGCGATGGTATAGGTGCGCCCATGGCGCGGTGCGTCCCGTACGAGGCGGCGGGCTGGGGCGCAGGCGAGCTCTGGCTCGAGGACGGCCAGCCGGTCTGGCACGAGCTGCCGCGCGGGAATGCCGGGAAGGATCGCGCCGACCACCCACTGACCCGGCGGCTCGTCCGCTTCTTCCACGGCGAGGACGTCGCGTTCGACGACGTCGAGCTCGACTGGGAGGAGGAGACCGAGTTCGGGCGCGCGCTCGGCGAGGCGCTCGTCGCGGTGCCGCGCGGCGAGGTCGTCACGTACGGCGAGCTGGCGGCGCTGGCGGGCCGTCCCGGCGCCGCGCGGGCGGCCGGGACCTTCTGCGCGCACAACCGCCTGCCGGTCTTCGTGCCCTGCCACCGCGTTGTCGCCGCAGGCAGCCTCGGCGGCTACGGGAGCCTGGGCGCCGACTACAAGCGGCGGCTGCTCGAGCTCGAGGGTGTTACCGTCCGGTGAACGCGCGGAGATATCTCCAGCGCGTGTCAATCCCCAATACCGCGGTCTTGGCGCGTCGGTGCGCGATCGGTCATACTCGGCTTCGGGCGGGTCTGCGCTCGTCCGGCATCGGATTCAGACCCCGTCCGGTGCCACGGTCCGGAGCGCGGTTCAACTGGAGGGGGAGGTCGTCCTCGGAGCTTCCCCTCCGACCCGCCCCTACCCGTGTGTAGGGCATACGCTCACCGGGGCATTACAGGCTTAGTGGCTGACAGCCACGAAGTGGCGTTGCGAGCGAGAAGAGGTGTGAGCCATGCCGAATAGCCGGCCTGCCAGCGTCGAGCAATTCCTGACCACGATCGATGGGCTCTCCGAGGCGATCCGCCCGGAGGTCGTGGAGCTCGCCGACGGCGACTCCTTCGACCTCGTGATCGCCCCGGTCAAGAAGCGGATCGGCGACGCCGTCGTGCGCATGCTCGCGTACAACGGCTCGATTCCCGGTCCGACGCTGAAGCTTCCCCAGGGTGCGACGGTCACGGTGCGCGTGACGAACCAGGGCGATCTCGATGCGACGGTGCACTGGCACGGGCTGCGGCTCGAGAACCGCTACGACGGCACGCACGACACCCAGGCACCCATCCCCATCGGCAAGACCTTCACGTACGCGGTGACCGTGCCCGACCCGGGCGCGTACTGGTACCACCCGCACATCCGCGAGGACTACGGGCAGGAGCTGGGCCTGTACGGGAACATCCTCGTGGTTCCCGCCGAGCCGGACTACTGGCCGCCTGCCAGTCGCGAGCTTCTGCTCACCCTCGACGACATCCTGATCGAGGACGGGAAGGTCGCACCCTTCAGCGAGTCCGAGACGACGCACGTTGCCATGGGCCGGTTCGGCAACGTCATGCTCGTCTCCGGTGATCCGAGCCTCTCGCTCGCCGCGAAGCGCGGCGAGGTGGTGCGCTTCTACTTCACCAACACGGCCAACACCCGCGTCTTCAACGTCACGTTGCCGGGCGCCCGCATGAAGCTGGTCGGCGCCGACAGCGGCCACTACGAGCAGGAGGAGCTCGTCGACGAGGCCCTCCTGGCGCCTTCGGAGCGAGTTGTGGTCGACGTGCTCTTCGCAGAGACCGGTGAGCTGATCCTGGAACACCGCACTCCGGACCGGTCCTACCGGCTGGCGGAGATCACCGTCAGCGACGAGGCTGCCGAGCCGCAACTCGCCGATGGGTTCGCCGTTCTCCGCAAGAACGCGGACATGGTGGCCGAGCGGAAGCGCAGCGAGCCGTTTTTCGCAGCTCCGCCGGACAAGACGCTGGCGTTCGTCGCGGAGATGGACATGGGTGCACCCGAAGGGCCTGTCGTCTATGCGTGCCCCATGCATCCAGAGGTGGTCAGCGACGAGCCGGGCCGGTGCCCGAAGTGCGGCATGAGCCTGCTCGCCACCGCGGCACCCGCTGCGGCGGCCTACGTGTGCCCGATGCATCCGGAGGTCACGAGCGCTGCGCCCGACCGCTGCCCCACGTGCGGCATGAAGCTCGTCCCGGCCGATCTCGTCGCCGAGAGCGACGAGCACCACGAGCACGGTGGGGAAAACGGGCACCACCACGAGCACGAGGCTCATGGCCACGAGCACGGCCACGGCGGTGCGCAGGGGATCGAGTGGGAAGACGACATGGTCGAGGTCAACCGCATGACCACGCCGGCCAACATGCGCTGGAAGCTGGTCGATCGTGAGACGGGCGCCGAGAACGCCGGGATCGACTGGCGGTTCCGCGTCGGTGATCGCGTCAAGATCCGGCTCGTCAACGAGATGGACTCGGATCACCCCATGCCGCACCCGTTCCACGTGCACGGAGCGGGGCGCTTCCTGATCCTTGCGCGCGACGGAGCGGACGAGCCCAACCTGGTCTGGAAGGACACCGTCCTGGTTCGCACCGGCGAGACGGTCGACATCCTCCTGGACGTGACGAACCCCGGCGTCTGGATGGCGCACTGCCACATCGCCGAGCACCACGAGAGCGGGATGATGCTCACCTTCAACGTCGATCCCGCTTGAACGTTCGCTGCGGCGGGCGGAGCCCGGCTCCGCCGGCGATCGGGTTACGGGGTTTCTTCGCCTCGGCGCCACGCCAGCAGCTCGCTCGACACGACCTTGAGCGCGCCTGCGACCGGAATGCCGAGCAGGGCACCGACCACGCCGCCGAGCTGGGCGCCGAGCGCCACGCTGAGCGCGATCGCCAGGGGTGAGAGCTTCACGCTGCGGTGGTACACGAGCTGCTGCAGGACGTGGTTCTCGACCTGCTGGTAGACGACCATCACGGCGACGACGATCGCCGTGGCGACCACGCCCTGGGTAGCGAGTGCGACGCCGGCGACCGCGACGGTGCCGATCGTCGCGCCGACGAGCGGGACGAGGTCGAAGACGGCCACGAGCACGCCAAGTGCGAGCGCATAGGGCACCGACGTGGCGTAGAGGGCCACCGTGGTCACCGTCCCCGCGATGACGCTGATGAGGAGGTTGCCGGTCACGTAGCCCGCGATCACCGCAGCGATCTGATCGCCGGTGCGTCGGACGCGCGCACGGCCGTCGCCCGGAACGAGCGCGACGAGCGCATCGAACCACGCGCGGCCGCCGAGCTGCACGAACACGGAGAGGAAGACGACGAAGACGATCTCCTCGCCGGTGTGCAGCGCTCCGCTGACCGCCGCCCACGCCGGGCCCGCGGTGGCCGAGACGCGCCCCGAGTCGACCGCAGCCTGCACGTGCTCCACGACGTGGAACCGCTGCTCGAGAAAGCCAAGGTTGCCGTGGCCGCGGCTGAGCTCGTGGACGAGGTGCGGAGCGTCGTGCACGAGCCCGGTCGTCTCCTGGACGAGCGGCTTGAAGAGCACGTACGCCAGGGTCACGATGGTGACCGCGACCAGGGCGAAGCTCACGCCGACCGCCGCACCCCGCCGCACCCCGCGGCGCTCGAACACCTGCACGAGCGGCTCCATCGACAGCGCAAGCACCACGGCCACGAAGAGCTGGACGAGGATCGCGCGCGAGATCCACGCGGCGGCGAGCAGCAGGATGGCCGCGACCGCAACAGCCCACGAACAGCAGGATCGAGCGCGGCGCGACCACGACCTCGCGGCCCGTGCGCCGGCGCTGCCGCGGACGAGCGCTCGTGGTCATGCGCCGACCCGATTGCGACCGGCTGCTGCGGCGTGAGTGCCGCGCGCCGAGCAGCGCGCGGGTGACGACGACGCCGAACAGGAACCCGCCGATGTGGGCGAAGAAGGCGACGCCGCCGCCGGCCGCCAGGCCGGTGTGCGCCTCGACGACCTGCAGGAGGAACCAGACGCCGAGGTAGACCCACGCGGGGATCCGCACGATGAAGACGAGCGCGAGCGAGACGATGCGCGCCGTCGGATAGAGGACGATGAACGCCCCGAGCACCGCGGCGATCGCCCCGCTCGCGCCCACCTGCGGGACGCGCGCGCCGGCGGCCGAGCCGAAGAGCAGAGTCACAGCCGCCTGGCTCATGCTCGCGACGAACCCACCTGCGACGTAGAACGCGAGGTAGCGGAGGTGTCCGAACGCGTCCTCGACGTTCTTGCCGAAGATCGCGAGGAAGAGCATGTTGCCGAGCAGGTGGTCCCAGCTCGCGTGCATGAACATCGCGGTGAACCAGCTGACCCCCCACGGCTCGGACGCTCGACAGCTGCCGTCGACCGAGCACGGGTAGAACGCCGAGTGGCCGACGGCGGCGTTGAGGTGCGGAAGCTCGTAGAGCACCCAGACGGCGACGTTTGCGGCGATGAGCGCCACGTTCACGATCGGGAACCGGCGGGGTGACATTCCGTCTGAGAGCGGGAGCATGGCCGCACCCTTGCGCGCCCCGCTGTCACGCCACTGACGCCGCGCCCGGGCGGCGCTGATACGGCGGCCCGTTTGCACTCCCTCAGGTGCCGTGATTGTGTCGTCGTGGCGAATGACGGAGGCGCTCGAGATCCGGCTGCTCGGGCCGTTCGAGGCCGTCGTCGACGGGCGTCAGGCCCACGTGACCGGGGCGAAGCAGGAGGCGCTGCTCGCGGCGCTTGCGCTCAACGTCGGCCGGTTGGTCACGGTGGACACGCTCGTCGACGCGCTCTGGGGCGCCGAGCTGCCGACCGCGCCGCGCAACGCGCTGCAGCAGCACGTGGTTCGGCTCCGCACCGCTCTGGGCCACGAGTCGATCGCCGCCACGCCGGAGGGCTACGTGCTCGCGGAGGCAGGCGTCGACGCGCGGGAATTCGAAGCCCTTGTCAGCCAGGCTCGCGCGGCGCTCCGCGACGCCGACGCGAGCACGGCTGCGGAACTGCTCGATCGCGCACTGGCCCTCTGGCGCGGCACCGCCCTCCAGGGGCTGCCCGACTCAACGTGGGCGACCGCGGAGTCCCGCCGTCTCGAGACCCTGCGCGTGGACGCCCTCGAGGAGCAGTTCGAGGCGGCGCTGGCGCTCGGCGAGCACCTGGAGCTCGTGGCGCGCATCCCGCGGGCGCTTGCCGATAGCCCCTATCGCGAGCGGCTCTGGGGGCAGCTGATGGTCGCCCTCTACCGCAGCGGACGGCAGGCCGATGCGCTCGAGACGTTCCAGGAGGCGCGCCGCGTCCTCTCCGAGGAGCTCGGCCTCGACCCTGGGCCGGAGCTCCAGCGGGTGCAGGCGGCGATCCTCTCGCAGGACCCGGCGGTGGCCACTGTGCCCGTCTTCGCCCGGCGCCGCGGCAACCTGCCCGCGCCCGTCACGTCCTTCGTCGACCGCGAACGTGACCTCGCCGACGTGCTCGCGCTGCTCGAGGGCCGTCGGCTCGTGACGCTCACAGGCCCGCCAGGCGTTGGAAAGAGCCGGCTCGCACTCGAAGCCGCACGCTCGCTCGAGCCCGGCGTCCCGGACGGGATCTGGCTGATCGACCTGATGCGCGCCGGCGATCCTGCGGACGTCGCCAGGCTCGTGGCCGAGGCGCTCGACGCCGGCGGCGGCACCGCGCTCGAGCGGGTCACCGGCCGGCTCCGCGCCTCGCGCGCCGTCCTCGTGCTCGACGGCTGCGAGCACGTCGTGGAGGAGGCGGCGCGCGTGACGGCCACGATGCTCGCCGAATGCCCGGGCGTCCGCGTGATCGCGACGAGCCGCGAGGTGCTCCACCTCGCCGGCGAGGCGCAGGTGCGGCTCGCGCCGCTCGACGCTACCTCGGCTGCAGTGGAGCTCTTCGCCGAGCGGGCGCACGCAGCGCGGCCCGGGCTCGACCTGACCGGCGATGCCGACCGCCTCGTGGCCGACATCTGCCGCCGTGTCGACGGCCTGCCGCTCGCCATCGAGCTGGCGGCGGCCCGCGTGAACGCCCTCGGCCTCCCCGAGATCGTCTCCTCGCTCGACCGCCGCTTCGCGCTCCTCGAGGGCGCTCCGCCCGTTTCCGAGGAGCGCCGCGCGCTCGAGGCGCTCGTGGCCTGGAGCTACGACCTCCTGCACGCCGACGAGAAGACGCTGCTCCACCAGCTCGCCGTGCACCGTGGCGGCGCCTCGCTGTCTGCGCTGGTGGCGGCGGCCGCCGAGCATAGCCTGGACGAGACAACCGCGATGCACCTCGTGCGGGCACTCGTCGACAAGTCCGTCGTCACGGCGACCTTCCCGGGCGGCAATGCGCGCTACGACCTCCTCGCCACGGTCCGCGAGTACGCGCTCGAGCGGCTCGCGGAGAGCGGCGGGCTTGACGCAGCCCGCCGGGCGCACGCCGAGTACTTCGTCGCTCTCGCCGACGCGGCGCGGGACGACCTCCGCGGTCCAGGCTGGCTCGCGTCGCTCACGCGCCTACAGCTCGAGAAGGACAACTTCTGGGCCGCGCTCGCGTACGCGCGTGAATGCGACCCCGACGGCGCCGTCCGGCTCGGCGCCGCGCTGGGCTGGTACTTCGCGCTCGCCGAGCACGTCTCGGACGGGCGGCGCTTCCTCGAGGCTGCACTTGTGTCGGCGCCCGAGTCCGCGCCGCCCGCGCTCCTGATCGAGCTCCTCGCGAACCTCTGCTACCTGGCGACGGAGGAGGGCGACCTGGACGCCGCGGTCGAGGCGGGCGAACGCGCGCTGTCAATCGGTGCGCCCGGCGCCGCCCCCGACGAGACGGCTATGGCCCAGCTGACCATGTCGCTCGCGCTGGCGCAGGCGGGCGACCGCGTGCGGGCGGCCGGGCTTGCTGAGGACTCGATCAGGACATTCGAGGCCCAAGGCGACCACTGGGGCTCTGCCGCCGCCCACCTGGTGGGCGCAATCGGCGCGGCCGCCGCGGGCGACGTCGACCGCGTTGCCGCGGCGACGGCCGTCGTCTCGAGCCACGCAGCGGCGATCGGCTACGAGGCGTTCATGGTGCCGGCCGCACTGCTCGAGGCATGGCTGGCCGGGCAGCGCGGCGACACCGGCGCCGCCGAGGACGCGTACCGCCGTGCGCTGGAGCTCTCCGAGCGCGTCGGGTTCGCGGATCACGCGTCGTTCGCGCTCGCCGGGCTCGGCTCCGCCGCGCATGCGCGCGGCGACCTCGACGAGGCCGCGGCGTTCCTGCGGCGGGCACTCGAGGTCGCCGAGGGGGCGTCGCTGGCGTGGCTTGCCGCGCTCGCGCGCGCGCGGCTGGTCCGCGTGCTCGAGGCGTGCGGCGAGGCCGACGCTGCGGAGATGCTCGCCCGGAGCGCGTCCGTGGCCGGCTCCGCGCCGCATCACGGCCGTGAGGCGCTCTTCGGCGCGCTCGCGGAAGACCCGGCCGACGCCGGCGTGCCCCGGACGTAACAGCGGCGCGTCCGCGCGGTGTCAGCGGCGTGAAAGCCGTGCGCGCGAGCCTGGACACGTCCAGAGCACACGACATGAAAAGGAGGTCTTCCGTGCTCACCGTGTCCACCCACGAACGACTGGCGGAGATGCGCCGTCAGATCGACGAGCTCGAGGCGAACGCCCGGCCTGGCACAGCCGGAGCGCAGCCGCGGATCCAGCGTCAGCTCGACGCGCTCCGCCGGCAAGAGGCGGCCGCGCGTGCGGTCGCACGCGGCGGAGAGGACGCGTTCGAGGAGAAGTTCGAGGAGTTCGAGGCGAGGCTCCGCGTCGCGCGGAGCGCGCTCGCCGCCGAACTTGCAGAGAGCCCGCGGGCGTTCGCGAATGCCCTCGAGGACGAGCTGGCGACGTGGGACGACTACGTCGAGCGGCTTCAGGCCCAGGTGGCGCTCCGTGCGGCCACCGCGCGCGCCCAGGCCGAGGCGGAGATCAGTGAGGTACGGCGGCGCCGGAACGACGTCGCCGCGCAGCTCGCGGATGTCCGCGCCGTCAACGGCGGCGCCTGGGACGAGCTCAGGGAGCAGGTCGCCGATGCGCGCGACCGGCTCGAGCAAACGGCCGACCAGGTGTCGGCCCGGTTCACGTGATCGACCAACGACCAATCAGGGAGGTATCTGACATGTCCAGCATCATCCAGCAGGCACAGCAGTACGCAGGGACGCAGCTCAAGCAGGCGCGGTGGGCGCTCGGTCTCACCGGGGTGCTCTCGATCGTGTTCGGGATCGTCGTCCTCGTCTGGCCGAGCATCAGCCTCTACTCGCTCGTGCTCGTCTTCGGCGCGTTCGCGACGGCCCGCGGCATCGTCGGGCTCGTCGCCGCGATCCGCAGCGGACGTGGCGAAGGACAGGGCTGGCTCGTCGTCTCCAGCCTCGTGAGTCTCGCCGTCGGCGTCATCGTCCTCCTCGACACCGGCATGTCGGCCCTTGCGCTCCTCTATGTGATCGGCGCCTACGCTGTCGCGCTCGGAGTCATCACCGTTGGCGGCGCGTTCTGGCTGCCCATGAAGGACGAGGACAAGCTCCTGATGGGGCTGACCGGCAGCGCCGCGATCCTCTTCGGGATCGTCATGTTCATCGCGCCCGGCGACGGCGCCCTCGTCCTGCTCGGGCTGATCGCCGCCTTCTCGCTCGTGCTCGGCATCGGCGAGCTGTCCGTCGCAATCGGCGGGCCGCGCCTGGTCGAGCGCGCCGCGACGCGGAACGTCAAGACCGCAACTCCGCAGGCGTCGCACTGATCCAGACGGCGCGTGCGCCCGGGTCGCCCCGGGCGCACGCTTTCGTCTGTTCATTCCAAGAGACCACGCCTACAGCATCAGCTCGTAGGCTTGAGTTCGGTCCGGGGTCGTGGGACGCTCCCCCTTGAGCGATGCCTGACGTTCGGAGTGGCGCTGTCATCGCGCGCTTTCGCGTCGGCGCGCTGATCGGGTCGGGCGCAATGGGCGCCGTCTACGTAGCCGAGGACACTGGAGAACGGCGAGCAGGTCGCTCTCAAGCTGCTCTCCGCGGATCTGGCGGACGACGAACGCTTTCGGCGGCGGTTTCTACGCGAGTCGGAGATCGCACGAACGCTCGACGATCCGCACGTCGTCCACGTGATCGAAGCCGGGGAGGACGACGGGACGCTCTACCTGGCCATGGCCTACATCGAAGGCGAGGACCTCCGCGCCGTGCTGCGGCGTGACGGCGCGCTCGACGCCGGACGCGCGGTCCGGATCGCCGCCCAGGTGGCGGACGCGCTCGACGTCGCGCACCGGGCCGGGCTCGTCCACCGGGACGTCAAGCCCGGCAACGTTCTCCTCACAGACGGACCGGACGGCGAGCACGCCTTCGTCTGCGACTTCGGCCTGGCGCGCCACGTCTCCTCGGTCAGCAGCCTGACGAACGATCGCGGCTTCGTCGGCACGATCGACTACGTCTCGCCCGAGCAGATCGAAGGCGGCGACATCGACGGCCGGGCTGACGTCTACTCACTGGGCTGCCTGCTGTTCGAGTGCCTCGCCGGCGCCCCGCCGTTCGAGCGCGAGAGCGAGCTGTCGGTGGTCTTCGCGCACCTGAACGACCCGCCGCCGCTACTCACCGACCACCGCGCCGACCTGCCCGCCGCGTTCGACGCCGTCTTCGCGACGGCGCTGGCCAAGTCGCGGGCCGACCGGTACTCGACCTGCGGCGAGCTCGTTCGCGCCGCCGAGGCAGCGCTCGAAGGACGCGTCTTCCGCCGTCGGCGACATCGCCGGATTGCGCTCCTCGCGCTGGCCGCTGCCGCGGTCGCCGCGCTCGCGGCCGGGGTCTTCGTCGCAACGCATGACTCGGGGAAGCCGGCAACCGAGCGGCCGACCCTGTCGCTCGAGCCGAATGCGGTGAACCTCGTCGACGCGCGCACGCGCCGCGTCGTCAGCCGCATCCCTGTCGGCGTCCATGTGCCCGTCGCCGACACCGCCTGGGACATGGCGTTCACGCGAAACGCGGCCTGGGCGCTGCTCTGGAATGCGCAACGTCTCGTCCGCATCGATCTCGGCACGCACCGGCGGACGGCCGCCGTCAGCTTTCCGTGGCACCCGGGACGGCTGGCGGCGGCGGGCGGGTCGATCTGGGTCGCGGCGGATCTCGGCCCGGACATCTGGCGCGTCGACGCGAGCACGGCGAAGGTGACGCGGCGCATCCACCTGCCGGAAGGGGTGAGCGAGGGCGGGGTGGCCTATGGAGCCCGGTCACTCTGGCTCGCATCCGGCCCGGGCGTCGTCCGCGTCGATCCCGCAGACGGCCGCATTGAGCACAGGTTCCGGCTCCCCGGCATCTCGGGAAGCATGCGGCTCGTGTTCGCGAACGGCTTCCTCTGGGCCGCTCGCCCCGGCAACGGCGTGGTCGCGAAGATCGACCCCGCCGACAACCGGATCCTGAAGACGACGCCGCTGCACGGCTGGGTCAGCGACCTCGCTGTCGGCGGCGGGCGGATCTGGGTCTCGATCATCCCCGACGACAAGGTCTACGAGCTCAGTCCCGACGATCTGAGCGTCCAGAGCGTCGCCCCGCTCGGGCGCGATCCCGAGCGGATCTCGTTCGGCGGCGGCGAGTTGTGGAGCGCCAATCCGGGCACAGCGAGCATCACGCGGCTCGACGAGGTGTCGCAGAGCCGCCAGACGCTCACCGCGGGCGCCGAGCCGGCCACGGCCGCGTACCACGACGGCCTCGTCTGGGTCGGCGCCGCATCCCCGCTGCCCCCGCTGCCGCCCATCTCGGGTCAGGAGCTGCGGATCGCCGGCAGCGGCACCACCTTCGACCCGGTGTCCGGCGAGCTCTTCAACGAGCAGGCGCTCTACGCCACCTGCGCGAACCTGCTCGACTACCCGGACGCCGCCGGTGCGGCCGGAGCGCGGCTGCAGCCCGAGATCGCAGCCGCAATGCCGGCCGTCTCGAACGGCGGCCGCACGTACACGTTCCGCGTGCGTCAGGGCTTCCGCTTCTCGCCGCCTTCCAACGAGCCGGTCACGGCCGCGACGTTCAAGCACACGATCGAGCGGGAGCTCGCGAGCCCGCAGGGTGACACCTACGCCTCGGACATCGTCGGCGCGGCCGCGTTCCGAGCGCGCAGTGCGTCGCACGTCGCCGGGATCACCGCGCGGGGAAACCGGCTCTCGATCACGCTCAAGAAGCCGACAGGCGACTTCCTGACGCGCCTCTCGATGCCGCGCTTCTGCCCGGTGCCGCTGTCCGTGCCCGTCCACGGCGGCGAGATCACCCGTCCGCTTCCGTCCGCCGGTCCGTACTACCTCGCCTCCGACGATGGCGGGCGTGCGGTGCTCGAGCGCAATCCGAACTACCACGGCGCGCGGCCCCGACGGTCGGTGCGCATCGTCTACGACGAGAACCTCGGCGACCAGGAGGGCCTCGTGCTCGCCGACCAGGGGAGCGTCGACCTCCTGCCGGCGTCGATCACGGGCACGCCTCTCCTCGAGCCGGGCGGCATCGTCGACCGCCGCACACGGAGCTCACAGGCGCTCGCGCGCCGCTACCACGTCTACCAGGCGCCGATCGTCGACTACCTCGTCTTCAACACGCGGCGCCCGCTGTTCCGCGACGTCCGGCTGCGGCGTGCGGTCGACGAGTCGATCGACCGCACCGCGCTCGCGGCGGCATTCGGCGACCACGCCGCCGACCGCATCGTCCCGCCCGCCGTCTACGGCTATACCGCGGGGCGGATCTACCCGCTGCGCCCGGATGTCGCCGCCGCCCGCCGCCTCGCCGGCGATCACGCCCGGCACGCGGTCATCTACGTCTGCGCCGATCCGCGCGAGCGCACGCTCGCCGACATCCTGCGCAGGAACCTGGCCGCGATTCGCATGTCGCTGGCGGTCACCGAAGACGACAACTGCTCCGCTCACGGAAGCGAGCGCGCCGACCTCGCGATCGTCAGCGGCATGATGTCCGAGGAGCGCGACCCGAGCGCTTTCCTCGACCGGGCCTTGGGACAGGCGCTCTACGGCGAGCCGCCGCCGCCCGGGCCGTGGAACACTCCGTCGTTCATACGGCGGCTCGGCCAGGCGCAGGCGTTGACGGGGTCGGCCCGCGCGACGGCGTACCGGCGGCTCACCGACGAGCTCACCCGCATAGGGCCGCTCGCAGTGTTCGGGAGCTGGGTCTGGTCGGAGTACTTCTCGCCGAACCTGGGCTGCAAGATCTTCCAGGCGCACTACGGGGTCGTCGACCTCGGCGCGATCTGCAAGACCTAGCCTGCAAGCGACCAGCTGAACCGGGTTCTGCTCTCGCGCGGGGCGAGCATGCCGGGGCGCGGGCCGGCATGGACGAGCACGAGCGCGCGGATGCTGCCTGCCAGCGGTGTGCGCATGCCCGCCACGACGAGGCTCGCCGGCGCGACCGCTTCGACGAGCGCGTGCTCCGTCGCATCAGCGAGCACCGGGTCGGCGACGACGCCGGCGACCCGCTGCACGGCGATCGAGGCGTTCGCCAGCAGGCGGCTCGCGTCGCGGCGGCCGCTCGAGGCGCGGGTGCCGACCAGCCGGATCGGCACGTCTGCGGCAGCGGCGAGACCCGCAGCGAGCTCCAGAGCTGCCCAGTCGTGCTGCGTGCCACCGAACGGCACGAACACGCCGTCGCCGCCGGTCCAGTCCACCTCCGGGCCCGTCACGATCCCGACGTCCGCGGGCGACCGCTCGAGGAGCTCCCGATCCGCAGCGGGCGAGACCAGCACCAGCCGGACGCCCCAGCCGCCCGCAAGCCTGACGACGTCCGCTGCGGGCTCCGCGGTGGTGAACGCCGCGCCACGGGCGCCGAGCGCCCTCGACGTCGCGTTGACGGCTGCGGCCGCAGCCGGTAATCCGGCCTCGTCGTCGACGAGCCGCACCACGATCCGCTCCACCTCGGCCAGCGGCTCGAGAAGCGCGGAGAGCCGCGCGAGCGCGGCTTCGTCGGTCGCCGCCGCGAGCACCGCGCCTTCCGGCTGCGCCGCCGGCTCGAGCGCCAGGCCGGGATCCTGCCGCAGGATCCGGCGCTCGAGCTCCTGCAGCGCGGTTGTCGGCTCGATCGCGAACTCCGATACGAGCGCGTCGCGGGCGGCCCGATAGGCCCCGAGCGCATCGGTCTGGCGGCCCGATCGGTAGAGCGCCAGCATGAGCTGCGCGCGGAACCGCTCGTATAGCGGATGCTCCGCGACGAGCTGCTCGAGCTCGCCGACGAGCTCCGCGTGGCGCCCGAGCGCCAGGTCGGCGTCGATCCGCTGCTCGACGGCGGCGACGCGCAGCTCCTCGAGGCGCTCGATCGCCGGCTGTGCGAACGACTCGTAGCGAAGGTCGGCGAGCGCCGGGCCACGCCAGAGCCCGAGTGCGGTGCGGAGCAGCTCCGCGGCACGCCGCGGGTCCGCGTCGGCCGCATCCCCTGCGAGCCGCTCGAAGGCGAGCAGATCGAGCTGGGCGTGTCCGATGTGGGCGACGTAGCCCGGCGAGCGCGTCTCGATCGCCTCCGCCAGCCCAGGCTGCTTGCGGAGGTCGGAGATATGCCGCTGCACCTGCTTGACGGCGCTCACCGGGGGCTTACCGGCGTAGAGATCGTCGGCGAGCCGGTCGATCGGAACCACCCGGTTCGCGTTCAGGAGCAGGATCGCGAGCGTCGCCCGCTGCTTCGGCCCGCCGAGCCGCATCGGGCCGCGCTCGTCGGCGACCTCGAGCGGCCCCAGGATCCGGAACTCGAGCAACCCGGCCGCGGACCGTACCCGTTCGATACCGGATCGGGACCGCGCCGCCCGACCATCGGGCCGTTCGGCAAATCGAGAGAGGAGCAGTGATGCGCAAGCTGCTGATGCTCTGCGTGATTGCGGTGGCCGCAGTCGTCGCCGTCGTTCCGGCGGCCGCGACGCACCCGGCCGCGAACGGGCGGATCGCGTTCGACCGCGGGGACCCGGTGCTACAGGACGACGTGGTCTACACGGTCAACCCGGACGGCAGCGGGCTGCGCCGGCTGCTCGACCACGCGGAGCAGCCGCACTGGGCCCCGGACGGCGTGCACCTGATCGCCTTCCCGCACGACGCCGACAACGTCGAGGGCCGCATCGTCGACACCCGGACGGGGACGTACAGGGATCTGCCGGCGACCGACCCGTCGGTCTTCATCCCGTGCGGCGTCTGGTCGCCGGACGGCGGACGGCTCGCCTGCAGCGGCTACTCCGACGTACCCGAGCGAAACGGGATCTATCTCGTGAGCTCCCTCGACGGGCACGTCATCCATCAGGTGACGACGAACACCATGACTGAGGACGATCCGGGGAGCTTCTCGCCGACCGGTGCCCGCCTGGTCTTCATGCGCGCGGGCTCCGACGGGCCGGACACGCTCGACGTCGTCCAGCTCTGGGGCTCGAACCGGGTCGACCAGATCACGCCTCCCGGCCTGTTCATCGCGGGGTTCAGCGGTGACTGGTCGCCCCACGGGAACGAGATCATCTTCGGTGCGAAGTGGCCGGATGCGCCGCGGTTCTCGATCTACGCGGTCCACTCGGACGGCTCGGGGCTGCGCGAGATCCCGATCGCGGAGTGCGGAACGGCGGCCGCGGGCTGCTTCCAGCCGCGTTGGTCGCCGGACGGGACGAAGATCGTGTTCACGCGCTTCTCGCCGGCGAGCGGCAGGAGCATCTACACGGTCGACGCCGCCGGCGGCCAGCCGACGCCGGTGACGTCGGGCGACGGATCCGACGCGGTTCCCGACTGGGGCGCCGCGCCTGGATCGAGCCAGTTCCGCTAGTCGGGCGCGAGGGGGAGGCTCGGATCGAGCCTCCCCCTACGGCGCCAGGTCGTACGGGAAGTCGGTGAGCGTCTCGCTCCCGTCGTCGGTGACGACGAGCAGGTCCTCGAAGCAGACCTCGCCCCAGTCCGGGAGCGTGATTCCCGGCTCGATCGTGACCACGTCGCCCGCGACCAGTGGGTCATGGCCCACGAGGCCGAGGACCGGTGGCTCGTGCACCGCCAGGCCGACACCGTGGCCAAGTGACGCCCGGAACCCGGTCTCCGGAGCGGCGCCGCCTGCCGTCCGCTGCGACTCGTAGCCGGCCGCCTCGATCACGTCCGCGGCGACGTCGTAGACCTGCTTCCCGGTGACGCCCGGGTGGATCGCAGCCCGCGCCGCCTCGATCGCCTCGCGCACGACCCGCGCCGCCTCCTGAACGGGCTCCGGGACGTCGCCGACGACGAACGTGCGCATCGAGTCGGCCCAGCAGCCCGACTCCTCCTCGCGCGGCCAGAGGTCGACGATGATCGGCAGGCCGGCGGGAAGTGGGCCGTATCCGGCCTCGTGCCCGCCGCTGCCTTGCCATGGGGACGCGACGATCACGTCGGGCGGCGCCGGCGCGCCGAGCTCGCAGGCATGCCTCGCGCAACGCCTCGCGGACCATCTCGGCCGTCAGCGGCTCGCCGTCGGAGAGCAGCCGGTCGCCGTCGACCTCGGCGCTCGCGAGCACGGCGGCGGCCGCGCGCAGGCCCGCGTTGCCTGCCGCCTGCGCCCGGCGGATCCCGGCGAGCTCCGCGCTGGACTTCACGCGCCGCCGCGCGGCCACGGCGGGCTGGTCGAGGTGGAGCGTGATCCCGTCCGCGCGCAGCCGGTCGGCCACCGCGACCGGCATGTCGGGGTCGCCGACCGCCTCCTGGAGGCCGATCGCCGCCGCCGTGCGCGACGCGAGCTCCAGCTCGATCTCGAAGAGCGGCATGCCGCTCATGCGCAGCTCGCCGAAGCCGAGCTGGTTGTACTCGTAGACGGCGGCGTCCGGCGCCGCCTCCTTCACCCGTTCCCGGTCGAGGAAGCTGACCGCGATATGCATCCGCCCGTCGACGATCGCCATCAGGAACGGATCGCCGATCACCACCGGCAGCTCGTGCCGCATCGCGTACGAGCGCTCGGTGTCACCGTAGAAGACGAAGTCGGTCATGAGAGGACGAAGGAGACGATTGCGTCGACGGTCATTCTGGCCGACGGCGCGAAGACGAACGTCACATGGTTGCCGTCGACCTCGACGAGCCGACCCTGGGGGAGGAGATCGACGGTTCGGCGGGCGCTGTCGGCGGGGACGATCGGGCCCGACCCCGGTGGCCCGAACGGACGCGTCGCGCGCACGAGCAGGGTCGGGCACGCCACCCGCGTGACCGTCTCGAGCCAGTCGACGGCGAGCTCGCCCTCGATCACCGCACGGATGACCTCCGGCCGCGCCCGGGCGCGCACCGACCCCCTTGCGACCTGTTCCGCGTCGCCCCGGTAGTACGCCTGGATCTCGCCGTTCCACTCGAAGCCGTCCCAGTACGGGAACGAGCGGATGAACGCGTCGTACTCGTCCCACGACTCGAACGTCCGGTCGAGCCGCGCGAGCGACGGCGCGATCTGGTCGAGGATCTTCGGGTCGATCTCCGCGGGCGCGTCCAGCACGACCGCCTTCTCCACCCGCTCGGGATGGTTGGCCGCGATGAAGTAGGTGAGCAGCCCGCCGAACGAGTGGCCGCCGAGCACGACCCGGTCGAGGCCGAGCTCGTCGAGCGCGCCGAGCACGTCCGCCGCGTGGTCCTCCATCCGGTAGCCGGACCCCGGCCGCTCCGTCAGACCGCGGCCGCGCGCGTCGAAGACCAGCACGCGCAGCCGGTTGGCGAGGCCGGCGGCGAGCAGGCCGTCAAGCGAGTGGGCGTTCGCCGTCAGACCGGGGACGAGCACGAGCACCGGCCCGTCGCCGGCGGTGTCGAGGTAGTGCTGGCGAATCCCGTTCGCCTGGACGAAGCCGCTCTCCGTCACGCGCGCGCGGCGTACTCCTCGCGGATGACGCGGCGCAGCGTCTTGCCGGCGACGCTGGTGGGGAACTCGTCGCGCACGACGACCTCGCGAACGCGCTGGTAGCGCGCCGGCACATGCGCGTTGATCCACTCGCGGAGCGCCTCCGCGTCGTCGCGCGCGCCCGGGCGCAGCCGAACCGCGGCGATCGGGCTCTCGCCCCACTTCTCGTCGGGCACGCCGAAGACGGCCACGTCCAGCACGTCGGGATGTTGCACCGCCACTTCCTCGATGTCGCGCGGATAGACGTTGACGCCGCCCGAGATGATCAGATCCTTCTTGCGGTCGACCAGGTAGAGGAAGCCGTCGTCGTCGACATACCCGAGATCGCCGCTGAGGATCCAGCCGTCGACGAGCGTGTCGGCCGTGAGGTCGGGCCGCCCGAGGTAGCCGGGCATCGTGATCGGCCCGCGGCCGGCGATCTCCCCGATCTCCCCGGCCGGGAGCTCGGCTCCGTCGGGGCCGAGGATCCTGAGCGAGTAGAGCGGCGGCGGCACGCCCACCGACCCGGGCTTCCGCTCGACGTCGTCGCGGTCGAGGATCGTCACGAAGCCCTCGGTGAGGCCGTACAGCTCGTAGAGGCGGCGGGGCAGCCGCCGCATCAGCTCCTGCTTGTGCTCGAGCAGGAGCGGCGCGCCGAGCGAGCCGATCATCTCCAGACGGGGCAGGTGGGCCTCGTCGAAGTCGTCGTGCTGGAGCAGGGCGACCAGCTGTGACGGGACGGTCATCACATGCGTCACCCCTTCCGCCGCGAGCGCGTCGATCATCGTGCGCGGCTCGAACGCAGGGAGCAGGACGTAGGGGCAACCGAGATAGAGCGCCGGCATCAGCGTCACGAACGACCCGTTGAAGACGAGCGAGCCTGCGTGCAGCACGACGCTGTCGCGGTGGATCCGGAACGAGCTTGCGAAGCCGGTCGCGTACGCCTCCCTGATCCGGTGCGTGTGCACGATGCCCTTCGGGTCGCCGGTGGTCCCGGAGCTGTAGATGACGTTGAACGGGTCGTCGTCATGCAGGCCGGCATCAGGCGGCTGCTCGTCCGGCGCGGCGGCCGTCAGCTCGCCGAGGGCCTGGTACCCCGCCGCCTCACCCGCGACCAGCCGGCGGTGGATCGCGAGCTCGGCGCGAGCCCGGTCGAGCTCTGGCGCCAGCCGCGGCGCCGTCACGACTGCCGACGCGCCCGAGTCGGCGAGCAGCTGGCGCAGCCCCTCGGCGCGCAGCAGCGGGCTCAGCGGGACGACGACGATGCCGGTCTTCATCGCGGCGCCGTAGAGGTCGAGGAGCTCGAGGCAGTTGTCGAGCACGAGCGCGACGCGGTCGCCCTTCGCCAGACCGAGGCTGAGCAGTGCGTTGGCCGTCCGGTTCGCCCGCTCGTCGACCTCCGCGTGGGTCAGCCGATGGGGCCCGCAGACGAGGGCGAGGTCGTCCCCCCGGTAGGCCGCATGGCGGGCTGCGAGCGTGTCGAGCGGCACTCCTCGACTATCCCACCGCTGGAGCGTGGCGTGTCCGTATGCCCGATGCGGGGAAACCACGGGTACCGGGCAGGGGCGTCTAACTAGACTCGAAGTCGAGCGACTTCAGGAGGCTGAGAGATGGCAACCCGTGTGGGCATCAACGGTTTCGGGCGCATAGGGCGCAACTTCTTCCGGGCACACCTCGAGCGGAACGGCGACTTCGAGATCGTGGCCGTGAACGACCTCGCAGACGCGAGGACGATGGGGCACCTGCTCCAGTACGACTCGGTGCTCGGCCCGCTCGAGCAGCGTGTCGAGGTCGGCGACGGCGTCATCAAGGCCGCCGGCAGCGAGCTCAAGGTACTGGCGGAGCGCGATCCGGCGAACCTGCCGTGGCGCGACCTCGGCGTCGATCTCGTGATCGAGTCGACCGGGCACTTCAACGACCGCGCCGGCGCGCAGAAGCACCTCGACGCGGGCGCGAAAAAGGTGCTGATCTCGGCGCCGGCCAAGGAGCCGGACGCGACGTTCGTGCTCGGCGTCAACGACGACGAGTACGACCCGGAGAAGCACAACATCATCTCCAACGCCTCCTGCACGACGAACTGCGTCGCGCCGATGGCGAAGGTCCTCCACGACGCCTTCGGGATCGAGCAGGGCTTCATGACCACGATCCACGCGTACACGAACGACCAGGTCATCCTCGACTTCCCGCACAAGGACCTACGGCGCGCCCGGGCGGCGGCGATCAACCTGATCCCGACCTCGACCGGCGCCGCGAAGGCGATCGGCGTCGTCATGCCGGAGCTGAAGGGCAAGGTCGACGGGATCTCGGTCCGCGCGCCGGTCCCGACCGGATCGATCACCGACTTTGTCGTCCGGCTCTCGCGCGAGGTGACCGCAGAGGAGATCAACCAGGCGTTCCGCGGCGCGGCCTCCGGCCGGCTCGACGGGATCCTGCGCTTCTCGAACGACCCGCTGGTCTCGACCGACATCCAGCACTCGGCGTACTCGTGCATCTTCGACAGCGAGCTGACGATGGCGAACGGCGCCATGGCCAAGGTCTTCGGCTGGTACGACAACGAGTGGGGCTACTCGTGCCGGCTCGTCGACCTGACCGCAAAGGTCGCGGCCTCGCTGCCGGTCGGCGTGCGGTGAGGCTTCCAAGGTCCGTCCGCAGCGCCGAGCCCGGCGGCAGGCGCGTGCTCGTGCGCGCCGACCTCAACGTGCCGCTCGAGGACGGGCACGTCGCCGACGACACGCGCATCCGCGCGTCGCTGCCGACGCTCGAGCTGCTCCTGCGGAACGGCGCCACGGAGGTGAACGTCTGCTCGCACCTCGGCCGGCCCAAGGGGCCCGATCCCGCCTTCTCGATGGAGCCGGTGGCCGAGCGCATCCGCTACCTGCTCCCCGACGAGCGCATCCACGTGCTCGATAACACCCGCTTTAACCCCGGCGAGACGAGGAACGACCCCGGGTTCGCAGGCGAGCTGGCCTCGCACGGCGACCTCTACGTCAACGACGCCTTCGGCTCGGCGCACCGCGCGCATGCGTCGACCGAGGGCGTCGCGCACCTCCTGCCCGCGTACGCCGGCCTGCTCCTGGAGCGGGAGCTGGAGGCGCTCGGCCGGCTGCTCGACGACGTCGAGCGTCCGTTCGTGCTCGTCACGGGCGGCGCGAAGGTCGAGGACAAGCTCGGCGTGCTCGAGCATCTCGGCGGGCGCGCCGACACCGTCCTCGTCGGCGGCAAGATGGCCGAGCAGATCCGCGACGAGAACCCGCTCTCGTTCCCGGTCGAGCTGCCCGTGGACGTCGTCGCGGCCGCGTCGTTCGACGCCGACGCGGAAGCCCGCGTGACGCGGTACGACGCGCTGCCGGAGGGCTGGCTCGGCCTGGACATCGGGCCGGCGACCCGGAGCGCCTTCGGGCGCCTGATCATCGAGGCCCGCACCGTCTTCTGGAACGGGCCGATGGGCGTCTTCGAGTGGCCGCGGTTCGCGGAGGGCACGAAGGCCCTTGCCGAGGCGGTGGCGACGTGCGCCGGCTACACGGTCGTGGGCGGCGGCGACTCCGTCCGCGCCGTCCAGGAGCTCGGCCTCGCCGACCAGGTGTCGTGGGTCTCGACCGGCGGCGGCGCGGCGCTCGAGCTGCTCGAAGGCAAGGAGCTGCCCGGAGTCGCCGCGATCCCGACCGCCGTTCCCGCATAGCCGTGCTCGTCGCCGGCAACTGGAAGATGTTCAAGGGGCCTGCCGAGGCGCGGGCCTTCACCGCGGACCTCGCCGGCCGCCTGCCGACCGGAGTCGACGTCGTCGTCTGCGCGCCGTACGTCTCGCTCCCCGGGGCGCTCGAGTCCGGTCTCACGGTGTACGCACAGAGCGTCCACTGGGAGCCGGAGGGTGCCTACACGGGCGAGATCTCCCCGGCGATGCTGACCGAGCTGGGCGTGCACGGCTCGCTCGTCGGCCACTCGGAGCGGCGCCAGTACTTCGGTGAGACCGACACCTCGACGGCGCGGCGTGCCCAGGCGGCGCTGAACGCGGGCCTCGGCGTCATCGCGTGCGTGGGCGAGACGCTCGAGGTGCGCGAGGCGGGCGACATGGCGCTCGTGCTCAAGCTGCAGGTGGAGGCGATCGCCGACGCCGTCGGCACCCACGACTACCTCGTGCTCGCCTACGAGCCGGTCTGGGCGATCGGCACCGGGCGCAATGCCACGCCGGAGCAGGCGCAGGAGGCACACGCGTTCATCAAGGACCTGCTCGACGTGCCCGTTCTCTACGGCGGCTCGGTGAAGCCGGAGAACGCCGAGGAGCTGCTCTCGCAGCCCGCCGTCGACGGCGCGCTCGTCGGGGGCGCCTCGCTCGAGATCGACTCCTTCGTGGCGATCTGCGAGGCCGGCGCCCGCGTCGCAACGCCGTGACGCCGGTCCCGCTCGTCGCCCTGGTCATCCTGGACGGCTGGGGCATCGCGCCGCCCGGCCCCGGCAACGCGGTCGAGCTCGCGGACACGCCGGTGTTCGACCGCATCTGGCGCGACTACCCGCACACGACGCTCCAGGCGTCCGGCGAGGCCGTCGGCCTGCCGCCCGGCCAGATGGGCAACTCCGAGGTCGGGCACCTGACGATCGGTTCGGGGCGCATCCTTTTCCAGGACCTCCAGCGCGTCAACCAGGCGATCGAGGACGGGTCGTTCCTCGGCAACCCGGCGCTCGTCGGCGCGTTCGAGCGCGCGCGGACACGCGACGCCAACGTGCACCTGCTCGGGCTCGTGTCGCACGGCGGCGTGCACTCGCACATCGACCACCTGCGCGCCTTGCTGGAGCTGGCGCGGCGGCAGGGCTGGGAGGACCGGACGTTCATCCACGCGTTCACGGATGGGCGCGACGTGTCGCCGCACTCGGCCGCTGATGACCTCGCCGAGCTGCCGCCCGAACGCATCGCGACGGTCGCCGGGCGCTACTGGGCGATGGACCGCGATGCACGCTGGGAGCGCACCGACCGTGCCTTCGCCGCCATCACCCGGGGCGAGGGCGAGACGGCCGACGACCCCGTGCAGGCCGTGCGGGACAGCTACGCGCGCGACGTCACCGACGAGTTCATCGAGCCGGTGGTCATCGCCGGCCGCCCGCGGCTGGCGACGAACGACGAGGCGATCTTCTTCAACTTCCGGCCCGACCGGACGCGGCAGCTCTCACAGCGGCTGCTCGAGGGCGGCTACCCGCTGACGACGATGACGCGCTACCGCGAGGACTTCCCGTTCCCGGTGGCGTTCGACGAGCAGGAGGTTCCCGAGGTGCTCGCCGAGATCCTGGCCGGCGCCGGGCTCGCGCAGCTGCACACGGCCGAGACGGAGAAGTACGCGCACGTCACCTACTTCTTCAACGGCGGGCGGGAGGAGCCGTTCGCGCGCGAGGACCGGATCCTGGTGCCCTCCCCGCGCGACGTGCCGAGCTACGACCACAAGCCGGAGATGTCGGCGCGCGGGGTGACGACCGAGCTCGTGGCCGCCCTGGAGCGCACGCCGTACGCGTTCATGGTCGTCAACTTCGCCAATCCGGACATGGTCGGGCACACGGGCGTGATCCCGGCGGTCGTGCAGGCGGTCGAGACCGCCGACGCGTGCCTGGGCGACGTCTTGTCCGCGGTGGAGGCGCGCGGCGGGGTCGCGCTGGTCACGGCCGACCACGGCAATGCCGAGAAGCTGCTCCAGGACGATGGAAAGAGTCCGCACACTGCGCACACCACGAATCCGGTGCCCTTGGTGATCACGCAGAACGGCGCTACGCTCCGCGACGGCGGGGAGCTGTCCGACCTCGCGCCGACTGTCCTGGATCTCCTCGACCTGCCGCAGCCGGAGCGCATGACCGGGATATCTCTTATTCGCTATTAAAGAACGCGGAAAAAGCCTTACAAACCTCGTACCCGCACCAGATCTACAAGCGCATACCTGCGATATACTCCGGCCACATTGTCGCTCCCACAGCCTGATCCCAGCATTCTCCGCAAGGCCCAGCGTGGCGACGAGCGGGCATTCACCATCATCGTCCGCTCGTACGAGACGCCGGTCTTCAACTACGTCCTGCGCCTCGTCGGCGACAGGGCCTTGGCGGAGGACCTGACGCAGGAGGTCTTCCTCCGCGTCTACCAGGGGCTCCCGAACTTCTCGCTCCGCTCCCGCTTCACGACCTGGATGTTCCAGGTGACGAAGAACCGGGTGCTGGACGAGCTCCGCGCCGTCGAGCGCCGGCCGCGCACCGTGGTCGCGATCGAGGACGCCCCGTCGCTCGAGGTGCTGGACACGCCGCTCGAGAACCTCGAGGAGATGGATGCGCTGTGGCGCGCCATCAACGCCCTGAGCGTCGACCTGCGCATGGCGCTGCTGCTCCGCGACGTCGTCGGGCTCTCCTACATGGAGATCGCCGATTCGCTGGAGATCACGCTCGCGACGGTGAAGTGGCGCATCTACAAGGCGCGCGAAGAGGTTCAGCTCGCGCTCGCCCGCGACGGCATCCGCGTCGGCAAGGACGCCGAGCCCGCCGCCAACGTCGTCGAAGTCGACTTCTCCTAGTCAGACGCCGTAGGCGAGCCGCTGCGCCAACGCGGGCGGCAGGCCGGCCTCGCGCATCTGCGCCTGTGTCTCGTCGACCGGGTACTCGACGCGCCGGAACTCCGCGCGGCCGGCTCCGAGGTCGAGCAGCAGGTACGCGGCCCGCGGGTCGGCGTCGCGCGGCTGGCCGACCGATCCGGGGTTCAGGAGCCAGCGGCCGCTCGCCAGGTCGACCGAATGCCCGCCGGGTGCGTGCGCGCCCCTCGCAGCCGAGCCATCGCCGGTGATCGCGATCGGCACGTGCGTGTGACCGACGAGCACGAGCGGGTCGTCGGTGAGGTCGAGCGTGCGGCGGGCGTCCTCGATCGTCAGGACGTAGTCCCAGACCGGGTCGGTGGCGCTGGCGTGGAAAAGGGACACGCCCTGGCGCTGCGCCGTGGGGCCGAGCGAGAGCAGGAACGCGCGGGACTCCTCGGTCAGCTGCTCCCGGGTCCAGCGGGCGGCCGCGGCGGCGTCCGGGTTGAACTCCGCCACCGAGACGCCGGCGGTGCCGAGCGCGACGAGGTCGTGGTTGCCGACGAGCCCGACGTCCGCCCGGGCCTTGACGGCCGCCGTGGTGTCGTTCGGGCGCGGCCCGTAGCCGACCGTGTCGCCGAGGCACCAGAGCTCGTCGACGCCGTCGGCCTCGACGGCGCGGAGGACGGCGTCGAGCGCGGCGCCGTTCGCGTGAACGTCTGAGATAACGGCGGCGCGCAGGCGGGCAACTTAGCCGCACCGGGTGGGGCTGTCCCCGCAGGGGCTGTCCCAGTGATGGGCCACCACAGCTCTGTCGGCGTGACAGTGTCAGCCGGGATGTGTGCGCGGGCGAGCGCGGTCGGATCTAGCCGCCGCCGGGCGGCTCGGTCTCGGGAAGGTTGCGAATGCCCTCGCTGGTCGACCATTTCGACCAGGAGTCCTGCATGGCGGCGAGCAGCTCCTGCATGAACCGCGGGGACATGTTCACGCGTGACACGACGACGCCGGGGATCTCGCCCTCGCCGACCTCGTGGTCGATGCGCGCGAACGTGATCGTGAACTCGTAGTTCGAGAAGGTGATGTTCGCGAAGTTCGCGTAGACCCCGCCGAGGTGCTCGGGATCCATGTGGATGTTCAGCTGGCGCTGCCCGGGATCGTCCACGCGCCGGGGATACTACGCGCCGCATGCAGAACTTCAGCCTCCGGCGGTTCCTCTGGGCGCAGGTCGCATTCGTCACGGTCATCGTGGTCGGGACCGTCGGCTTCCACCAGATCCTGGGCGAGGACTGGATGTCGTCGCTCTACCGCTCCGTCGTCACGATCACGCTGACCGGACTGGACACGAAGCCGGAAGGTGCCGCTGCGCAACTCTTCACGCTGCTCCTGCTGCTCGCCGGCGTGGCACTCTTCCTGTACGTCGCCGGGGCCATCGTGGAGGTGATCGCCGGCGGCGTCCTGACCGGAAAATGGGCCGACCGGAGACGGAGGCAGGCCATCGAGCGGCTGCGCGATCACTTCATCATCTGCGGCTACGGGCGCGTCGGGCGGCGAGTCGGCTCCGAGCTGCGCCAGGCCGGGCGCGACTACGTCGTGGTCGACTTCAACGAGGAAGTGCTCGCCGAGGCACGTGCGCGGAACGACCACGTCGTCGAGGGAAACGGCACGCGCGACGAGGATCTCGTCGCCGCCGGCATCGAGCGGGCGGCGGGGCTCGTGGCGTCGTCGGACTCGGACGTCGACAACCTCTACATCACGATCACGGCGCGAACGCTCAAGCCCGACATGCTCATCGTCGCGCGCGCGTCCGAGGAGCACGCCGCCCAGAAGCTCCGGCGTGCGGGGGCGGACCGCGTCGTGCAGCCCTATTCCACTGCGGGCAAGGAGCTGGCGAACCTCGTCCTGAAGCCGCAGGTGGCGACGTTCCTGGAGCTCGTGTCGACGAGCGGCGGCCCGGACTTCCGCTTCGAGGAGATCCTCGTCGCCGACGGGTCGGAGGGCTGCGGGCGCGCGATCCGTGACCTGCCGATCCCGGAGAGCGGCGCGATGATCGTCGCGGTGCGCCGCCACGACGGGGTGTTCGACGCGACGCCCGGGCCGGACGCCGTCATCGAGGCCGGCGATGTCCTCATCGGCGTCGGCACGCCGGAGGAGCTGGCCGTCCTCGAGCGCCTGTTCACGCCGGGCGGGGCCGTTGCCGCCCGCTGACGCCGTCCGCGACCTCGCCGCGCAGCTGTCGGAGGCAGCCGGCGAGACCGTCGCCCTCGAGCGCCCCGCGAAGGCCGAGCACGGCGACTACGCCACGAACGTCGCCCTCCAGGCGGCGCCGCGCGCCGGCCGCCCGCCGCGTGAGCTGGCGCAGGAGCTCGCCGGGAAGGCCGAGGCGCTCGACGCGGTCGAGCGCGCCGAGGTCGCGGGCCCCGGCTTCCTGAACCTGTTCCTGGCACCGGCGTGGTTCGGCGAGGCGCTGGCCGCGATCCTGGAGGCGGGCCCGGCGTACGGCTCCGGGTTCGCGCTTGACGACCCGAAACGCATCCAGGTCGAGATGGTCTCCGCCAACCCGACCGGCCCGCTGACTGTGGCCTCGGCGCGAAACGGCGCCTACGGCGACAGCGTCGCGCGGCTGCTCGAGCTGGGCGGCCACGAGGTCGAGCGGGAGTACTACTACAACGACGCCGGCGCCCAGATGGGGCGCTTCCGCGCGTCGGTCGACGCCGTTCGGCGCGGGGAGGAGCCGCCCGAGGACGGCTACCGGGGCGAATACCTTGAGGAGCTCGCCGCGCTCCCCGGCGACCCCGTCCCGCCGATGCTCGAGCGGATCGAGAGCACGCTCGAGCGCTTCCGCATCCACTTCGACAGCTGGGTACGGCAGAGCGACCTCGAGCGGCGGCTGCCCGACTACCTGCCGCGGCTCGACACCTACGAGCGGGATGACGCGATCTGGGCGCGGTCGTCCGCCTACGGCGACGAGGAGGACCGCGTGCTGATCCGCTCGGCCGAGCAGGGCGGCACGCCGACGTACCGCGCGGCCGACGTCGTCTACGTCGCCGACAAGCTCGACCGCGGCTTCGACCGTGCCGTCTACGTGCTCGGCGCCGACCACCACGGCACCCGCAACTGGTACGCCGCCGTCGCGCGGATGCTCGGGTACGACCCGGAGCGCGTCGAGGTGCTGCTCTACCAGCTCGTCCACCTGACGCGGCGGGGCGAGCTGACCAAGATGTCGAAGCGCCGCGGTGACGTCGTCTTCCTCGACGACTTCATGGACGAGGTCGGCGTCGACGCCGCGCGCTGGTTCCTCGTCAACCGCGGACCTGACCAGACGATCGAGATCGACGTCGACGTCGCGGCGGAGCGCAGCGAGAAGAACCCCGTCTACTACGTGCAGTACGCGCACGCGCGCATCGCCGGGATCCTGCGCAACGCGGGCGACGCGGAGGTCTCGGCGGCCGCGCCGCCGGTGGTCGCCCCCGAGGAGCGCGACCTGATCAAGCGGCTCGCGGACTTTCCCGGCGTCGCCGAGGAGGCTGCCGCCCGCCGTGGCCCGCAGGCGGTCCCGAACTACGCCATCCGCGTCGCGGACGACTTCCACCGCTTCTACCACCACCACCGCGTGCTCGAGAGCGAGGAGCAGGCCTTCCGGCTCGGGCTCGTGACGGCGACGCAGCTCGTGATCGCGCGCTGTCTCGGCCTCGTCGGCGTCGAGGCACCGGAACGGATGTAGTCACGACCGCTCGGACGCTGTGGCGCCGAGAGGGACAGAACGGGTCGATCTTCATCCGACCCACGCATCCAAGAGCCACCCGTTCTAGGATCCGGGCGTGACCGCGACCGAGCACCACGGCTCGACCAACGGCACGAAGACCCCGCCCGACCGGAACCTCGCGCTCGACCTCGTCCGCGTGACCGAGGCGGCGGCGCTGGCCGCCGGACGCTGGGTCGGGCGCGGCGACAAGGAGGCCGCCGACCAGGCCGCCGTTGACGCGATGCGCCTCATGCTCGGCACGGTGAACATGGCCGGCGTCGTCGTCATCGGCGAGGGCGAGAAGGACAAGGCGCCGATGCTCTACAACGGCGAGGAGGTCGGCTCCGGGCAGGGCCCCGAGGTGGACGTCGCCGTCGACCCGCTCGAGGGCACGCGCCTGACGGCGTTCGGCCAGCCGAACGCGATCGCGGTGATCGCGCTTGCTGAGCGCGGGACGATGTTCTTCCCGGGCGCGGCCCTGTACATGGACAAGATCGCCTGCGGCGCGGACGCGGCGGCCGTGATCGACATCACCGCGCCGCCGGCGGAGAACGTGCGCCGCGTCGCCGCGGCGAAGGGCATCTCATCGAGCGACGTCTCGGTCGTCGTGCTCGAGCGCCCGCGGCACGACCTGCTGATCGAGGAGCTCCGCGCCTGCGGCGCGCGCGTGAACCTGATCCGCGACGGCGACGTCGCCCCTTCGATCGCGGCAGCGCAGAGCGGGACCGGGGTCGACCTGCTGATGGGGATCGGCGGCACTCCGGAGGGCGTCATCTCGGCGGCCGCCGTGAAGTCGCTCGGCGGCTCGCTCCAGGGCCGGCTGTGGCCCCGCGACGACGCGGAGCGCGAGCAGCTGGTCGGCGCCGGCTACGACCCCGAGAAGGTGCTGACCACGGACGACCTCGTCGCGGGCGACGATCTCTTCGTGGCCGCCACGGGGGTGACGTCCGGCGCGCTGCTGGGCGGTGTCCGCTACACGCGCGACGGTGCGATCACGCACTCGCTCGTCATGCGGTCGCGCTCGGGCACCTTCCGCCGCATCGAGGCGACCCACGCGTTCGAGAAGCTGGCCCGCTTCGCGGGCATCACGCTCCGGTAGCGGGCATCACCCCCTCTGCATGAGGCGGCGCCGCACGCGCGCGCCTACCGTCGCCCGGGTCACCGAGCGCTCGGAGGAGACTTCATGTCCAGGCAGTTCAAGGGCACCGTCAACATCGACATCAAGGCCTCGACCCCCGACTGGGAGCCGTACACCCAGCCGATCGCGCCGGAGGGCACGCCGAACATCGTCTACGTCGTCCTCGACGACGTCGGCTTCTCGGCGATGGAGCCCTACGGCGGGCTGATCGAGACGCCGAACATCAAGCGGATCGCCGACCGCGGCCTGACCTACACGAACTTCCACACAACGGCGCTGTGCTCGCCCACGCGCTCGTGCCTGCTGACCGGCCGCAACCACACGACGAACGGCATGGGCTGCATCACGGAGGCCACGTCCGGCTTCCCGAATGCGAACGGCCACATCCCGTTCGAGTGCGCGAACCTCGCCGAGGTGCTCGGTGAGCAGGGGTGGAACACGTACCACGTCGGCAAGTGGCACCTCTGCGCGGAGGATGAGATGAACCTCGCCTCCTACAAGAAGCAGTGGCCGCTCGGCCGCGGCTTCGAGCGCTACTACGGCTTCCTCGGCGGCGAGACGAACCAGTGGTATCCAGATCTCGTCTACGACAACCACCCCGTGCCGCAGCCGAAGTCCCCGGAGGAGGGCTACCACCTGTCGGTCGACCTGACCGACAAGGCGATCGAGTTCATCCAGGACGCGAAGGAGATCGCGCCGGACAAGCCGTTCTTCCTCTACTACTGCCCCGGCGCCGCGCACGCGCCGCACCACGTGCCGCGCGAGTGGGCCGATCGCTACGCCGGGAAATTCGACATGGGCTACGAGGCCTACCGCGAGGGCGTGCTCGAGCGACAGAAGCAGCTCGGTATCGTGCCCGAGTCGACCGAGCTCTCGCCGATCGACCCGTACGCCGACACGACGAGCCACGACGGCAAGCCGTGGTCGTCCGGCGACGTCGTGCGTCCGTGGGACTCCCTGTCGGCCGACGAGCAGAAGCTGTTCGCGCGCATGGCCGAGGTCTACGCGGGCTTCCTGAGCCACGCCGACCACGAGCTCGGCCGGCTGCTCGACCACCTCGAAGAAACCGGCGAGCTCGACAACACGATCATCGTGCTCGTCTCCGACAACGGCGCCTCCGGCGAAGGCGGCCCGAACGGCTCCGTGAACGAGAACAACTTCTTCAATGGCGTGCCGGACACGATCGAGGAGAACATGGCCCTCCTCGACGAGCTCGGTGGAACGCGCACGTACAACCACTACCCGACCGGCTGGGCGTGGGCGTTCAACACCCCGTTCAAGCTGTGGAAGCGGTACGCGAACTACCGCGGCGGGACGGCCGACCCGCTGCTCGTCGCGTGGCCGAAGCGGTTCGCCGGCGGCGAGATCCGGCGCCAGTACACGCACGCGGTCGACATCGTCCCGACGCTCTACGACGCGCTCGGGATCGAGCTGCCCGACGTGGTCAACGGCTACGTCCAGAAGCCGCTTGAGGGCGTCAGCTTCGCGCCGACCTTCGCCTCGGCCGACGCCGAGACGGGCAAGGAGACGCAGTTCTACTCCATGCTCGGGACGCGCTCGATCTGGCACAAGGGCTGGAAGGCCGCGACCGCCGTCCCGGCGGCGCCCGAGTCGTGGGGCGACTTCCACCAGCAGCGCTGGGAGCTCTTCGACACGGAGAACGATCCCAGCGAGTGCCACGATCTTTCGGAGCAGCACCCGGAGAAGCTCCAGGAGCTGATCGCGCTCTGGTGGACAGAGGCGGGGGCGCGCCAGGCGCTGCCGCTCGAATCCCGCAGTGCCGTCGACATCCTCGGCACCGACCGGCCGCAGCTCTCCCAGCCGCGCTCGCAGTACGTCTACTACCCGGGTGGAGCCGAGATCCCCGAGTCGGTCGCCCCGAACATCCGCAACCGCTCGTACGTGATCGCCGCGGAGCTGGACATCGATACGCCGGAGGCCGGCGGCGTGATCTTCTCGCAGGGCTCGCGCTTCGGCGGCCACGCGCTGTACGTGCGCGACGGCAAGCTGACGTACGTCTACAACTGGCTCGGCCAGCGGATGCAGGTGGTCGAGTCGGACGAGCCCGTCCCGACCGGCCACGTGTTCGTCTCGGCGGCGTTCGAGCGCGAGAACGACACGCTGCCGGCGATGGGCACGGTGTCGCTGCGCATCCGGACGACGGACGCGGAAGGCGTCATGCCGCCGGTCGGGGAGGCGCAGATCATGACGCAGCCCGGCAAGTTCGGGCTCGGCGGCGGCGGCCTGGTGGTCGGCCGGTCCGGCGCAGAGGCGGTCTCGGAGGACTACCCGGGCGAGCGCCCGTGGGCCTTCGTCGGCGGAACGATCAGGCGGGTCGTCATCGACGTCAGCGGGGCCGAGCACACCGATCTCGCGCAGGAGGCGGCCGCGGCGTTCGCGCGTCAGTAACGCGGCGGCGGCGCCACGAGGCGCGCGTGGCAACGGGGTACAATCGGCCCGACGCGGACGTAGCTCAGTTGGTAGAGCATCAGCTTCCCAAGCTGAGGGTCGCGGGTTCGAACCCCGTCGTCCGCTCTGAAAAAGGCCCTGGTAACAGGGCCTTTTTCGTGGCTCAGCGTCTGGTCCCCGACTCGCGGCGCGGCTCGATGGTGAGTCTGGAATGGGTTTCGTCGTGAGCGGGAACATCTAAGGGGAGCATGGATATCCCACCCATGGGCGCCTTCGCCGGTGGTCACCGGTGTCTTCCTCCTCTTGTCGATCCTCGCTGCGTCCAAGGGAAGCCGGGGACTCGCGGTCTTGCTGTTGGCCGCCGCGGCGGCCGACGCCGCCTTCGTCGTCTGGGTGCGG
The DNA here is from genome assembly GCA_963755085.1 of uncultured Thermoleophilia bacterium. Lineage (GTDB taxonomy): Bacteria > Actinomycetota > Thermoleophilia > Gaiellales > Gaiellaceae > JACVRM01. The sequence continues at coordinate 144,246 of CAVWIN010000025.1, forward strand.
CGCGACAGCAAGAAGGAGCAGGAGTGGCCGTAACCGCGCTCGACTGAATCGGCGTCGACGGTGAGCTCAGAGGTTGGTGCCGATCGCTAGCGTGTCCCCCCGTGAGCAGCAACCTGTACGAGCGGCGCGACCCTTCGGAGGACATCCTTCTCTCCGACGAGGGTGCGCAGTACCTGCGCGAGCATCCAACTGCGACCATCGCGCTCGAGCGCGTCGTCACCGAGGGCTTCGCGTCTGCTGCTGAGTTCAACCGTGACCGGCGGCAGCATCCCGAGAAGTATCCGGCGTGGCTGCGCCTGCCGGAATCGGCCGCGTTTACGACTGGTTCAGCGCAACAGCCGCCCGAATAAGCGCCTTGAAGGCGTCCTCGTCGATGCGTTCGCCCTCGCGAACGTCGATGGCGCGTCGCACCTTGCCTTCGAGGCTCGAGTTGAACAGGCCGGACGGGTCGTCGAGCGATGCGCCCTTGAAGAACGTGAGCTTGACGACGCTCTTGTACGCCTCGCCGGTGCAGATCCCGCCGTCGTGCGACCACACAGGCGTCCCGCCGCTCGACGGCTTGACCCACTTCCACTCCTCGACCGCCTCTGGGTCGGCCTGCTTGATGAGTTTCCGCAGCCGGGAGAGGGTCTCGCCGCGCCAGTCGTCGAGCTCGTCGAGCCTCGCGTCGATCATCTGAGCGGGCGTCCTCTCTTCGCCGGCCATCACGGCGGACACTAGCCGTCGCTCGTCCGAGGGATAGCCGCGCTTCCCGGGCGCGGCGATACGAGCAGCGACGCCCCGTGAGCTACGACGACTTCGGCACCACGACCGCAGCACCCCGCACGACGATCGTCTGGATCGCGCTCGGCGTCGCCGTGCTCTCGCTCGGCATCGCCGTCCTCTCGTTCGCCCGCCAGCAGACGGCGATCGACGCCGCCAAGGTGGCGCAGCTGCACGCAACCCGGGTCGAGCGTCAGCTCAAGGGCGTGTACTCGGACAACAGCCGGCTCGCCAAGCGCATCCGCACGACCGAGCGCGACGTCAGCCTCGCCCCGCTCGCGCGGCGCGCCCAGAAGAGCGTCTTCACGATCACGGCCGGCCTGAAGCTCGGCACCGCGTTCGCCGCCTGGCACGTGCCGGGCGGGACATACCTCATCACCGCCAACCACGTGGTCGACGGCCACACCGGCCCGGTCACGATCGAGAAGCCCGGCGGATCCTGGGAGGGCGAAATCGTACGCCGCGACGCGAAGAACGATCTCGCGCTCGTTCACGTTGCCGGGAGCCCGCAGGGAGCGCCGCCGCTGTGGCAGCGCCCCCGCACCGCCCGGCCACGCGTCGGCGATCGCCTCGTGCTCGCCGGTAGCCCGTACGGGCTCGGCGGGACGATCACCACCGGCATCGTCAGCCGCGTCACGCGGCGGATGATCCAGACCGACGCGGCGGCGAACCCGGGCAACTCCGGCGGGCCGGCGATCGACCGTCAGGGCCGCGTCGTCGGCGTGCTGCTCGCGGGCGGCGGCGAGAACATCAACTTCGCCGTCCGCATCGACCGCGCCTGCCAGAAGCTCCGCAGCTGCTAGCCGCTTAGCCCTCCGACGGGCACTGGTCACGTGCAGACCAGGGCATCTCACTGGTGCGAGCCAGGGGGCGCTCAGCCAGCCTCCGTCCCGACCCCGGCGAGAGGAGATGGCATGTCCGCACCCACCATGGAAGCAACCGCGGTCCGCGAGTTCCGCGTCGACGTCCCCGACGGCGCGATCGAGGACCTGCGGCGCCGCCTGAGCGAGACGCGCTTCCCCGAGAGGGAGACGGTCACGGACGCCACGCAGGGCGTCCAGCTCGCCACGATGGAGGCGCTCGTTCGCTACTGGGCCGGTGAGTACGACATGGGGCGGTTCGAGGCACGGCTGAACGCCTTCCCGCAGTTCATCACCGAGATCGACGGCCTCGACATCCACTTCGTCCATGTGCGCTCGCCGCACGAGAACGCGCTTCCGCTGATCATCACGCACGGCTGGCCCGGCTCGATCATCGAGATCCTTTCAACCATTGGTCCGCTCAGCGACCCGACGGCCTACGGCGGGAACGCCGAGGACGCGTTCGACGTCGTCGTGCCGTCGATGCCCGGATACGGGTTCTCGGCCAAGCCGTCGACCACCGGCTGGGACCCCGTGCACATCGCGCGCGCATGGATCCAGCTGATGGAGCGCCTCGGCTACACGCACTACGTCGCGCAGGGCGGCGACTGGGGCGCGCAGATCACCGACGTGATGGGGGCGGAGGCGCCTCCGGCGCTGCTCGGCATCCACTCGAACATGCCCGGCACCGTTCCGCCCGAGATCTCCAAGCAGCTCGCGTCGAACGTGCTCGGGGCGGGCGGCCCGGCGCCGTCGGGCCTGTCCTCTGACGAGCAGCGAGCGTACGACCGGCTGAACTTCCTGTACACGACGGGCCTCGGCTACTCGATCGAGATGGGGAATCGGCCGCAGACGCTGTACGGGCTCGCCGACTCCCCGGTCGCCCTCGCCGCCTGGATGCTGGACCACGACGCGCGCAGCTACGACGACATCGCCGCCGCCTTCCGCGGCGAGCCCGTCGGCAACCTGACGCGCGACGAGGTTCTCGACAACATCACGATGACCTGGGTGACGAACACCGGCGTATCTTCGGGCCGGCTCTACGCGGAGAACACGCTCGGCTTCTTCGACGTCAAGGGCACGACCGTCCCCGCTGCCGTGACCGTCTTCCCGAACGAGCTCTACCAGGCACCGCGGAGCTGGACCGAGAAGGCCTACCCGAACCTCATCTACTTCAACGAAGTCGATGAGGGCAACCACTTCGCGGCCTGGCAGGAGCCCGAGATCTTTACCCGCGAGCTCCGCGCCGCGTTCACGTCACTGAGGAGGGAGCCATGAGCACCGCCGTCGAGACCGCCACCCAGATCAAGCTGTTCCACATCGACTTCGCGCACGAGAAGATC
>CAVWIN010000026.1:0-19953 GCA_963755085.1 uncultured Thermoleophilia bacterium
GCACGACGAGCCACACGCCGAGGACGACCCAGCGGAAGCGCACGAAGAAGGGACGGGCCGCGGCGCCTGTTGGCATGCCGCGGCCCGTCATGTGCGTGCCCGATGCGGTGAAGAGCACCGGTTCACCTCTCGTGCCCGCACGCTTTCCCGAATGCCCGCCTATTTCACGACCTGGATGGCCATCCGGATCGCCGGCAGCTGGTAGCCCAGCGCCAGCCCGGGAACGTCCTGTGCGTAGGTCAGCACGGGAACCATCCCGTAAGGGGTGTTCGAGTACGACGGCTGCTGCGTGTAGAGCAGCGGGTACATGTCGATCAGGTGCGTCCCCGGCTCGCCGGTCGCGACGAGGTTGAGGACGACGTCACCGTTCGAGTTGAAGCCGCAGCCGTAGCCGACGTAGCTGTTGTCGTAGTCGACCGCGATCGTGTTGTCGAGCTGTGTCCAGCCGACGCCCTTGAGGTGGATCGTGAACGGGTGGCCGGCCTTTACCTTGAGGGTCTTGCCGCCGCCGACGACGCTCCGCTTCACGAAGTACGGCACCTGCGCCTTGGTCTCACCGTTCTGGAGCACCTGGACGACGTGCCAGCCGCCGAGCCCGTCGGGGATGGTGACGTTGCTCGTCAGCGTCCCGTCGGGCGCCGCGGTGGCGGTGCCGAGCGGCACTGAGACGAACGTCCAGCACGTGCCCGTGCAGTTGACGCGGTTGCCGACGACCGTCGACCAGACCAGGTTGACGGGCGCGCTCGGCGTCAGGCCCGAGGCGGTGACGTCGACCTTCGACAGCACCGCGCCCGTCGTGGAGCTGAGCTTGGCGGTCGCCGTCGTGGAGGCGGCGAGCCCGCCCGCCATCATCGTCGTCCGCGCGTCGAGCGTGGGCGCGACGTTCGCCGGCCAGTCCATCCGCGTCGGCGGTGCGCCGGCGTCCTTCGTGACCGTGAACGGGAAGCGCCCGCCGACCGCCCACGGGATGGGCGACTGCGGGATGTTCAGGTAGTTGACGCTGATCGCGTCGGCCACGACGACCGTGTGCCGCCCGACCGGGCCCGAGGCGCGGAACTTGACTGTCGCCACGCCGCGCGTCCAGTTGGCCATGACCGCGCCGATGTACTTGTTGTCGTAGTACGCGGAGGCGCCGCCCTCGTAGAGCGAGGCGCCGAGGCCCGTGTACCTGAGCGTGATCATCGTGCCCACGGGGCCGCGCTTCGGCGTCATCGTCGCGTGGCGGGCGATGAGGAAGCCGCCCTTCGCGAGCTGCGTGCCGTCGACGACCGCGTAGATGTCGTGGATCCCGCCGAAGTCCTTCGGCGCCTTCAGCTGGACGGAGAAGCTGCCGCTCGCGTCCGTGGTCGCGCTGCCGACGACGACGTTGATCTTGTCGGCCTTGCGCCCGAGGTAGTCGACGCTGTCGGGCCGCGCGTCCACGAGCCAGGTCACGTTCGCCGTGTTCCAGACGATCGAGACGGCCTTGTTAGCCGGCAGCCCCGTCCCGGAGACGGTGTACCCCGTCCCCGGGAGGCCGATGTCCGGCTTCGTGGTCAGCGTGCCCAGCGTCGCCGCCGTCTTGAAGGCGGGCGAGAGCGGGCCGGGCAGCGCCGCGACGCCGGGAATGGCCGGCGGCGTCAGCGCCTTGACGTCTGCCGAGGCGTTGGCGGTGAGGAGCACGGCGCCTGTCAGGGCGACCGCAGCCGTCACTGCAACCCTCGTCATTCTGAGTGTCAGTGCTTCGGTGCTCATGTCGGTGCTCGCTTTCGGTCAGTAGCCGCCGGTCGGCTACGGGATGATCGTGATGGCGTAGGGGAAGGTCGCGGTCGCGCCGGAGAGGGTCTTGAAGGTGACCTGCACGACGACGCTCCCGAGCGGGTAGGTGGCCGGGATCTGCCACTGGTTCGACCAGAACAGGACCTTGGCGCCGGTCGCGCCGTGCGCCCCCCAGTTCAGGACGATGTCGGGCACGCCCGCCAGCGAGAAGTGGGCGTCGACGACGTTGTCCATCGAGAGGACTGCACCGTCGGAGAACTCGAAGCCCCAGGCGCGGAGCACGAACTGCTCACCACGCTTGTACACGTTCGTCTGCGTGCAGCCGACAGGCCGCTTCGCAGCGCCTGCGGGACTCGTTCCGTTGACGCTGTCGACGTAGAGGCCGAGCGGTGCGCTCGCCAGTGTGTTCGGCGACGCGCTCTGGGGCGGGCCGTCCGCCGGCGAGGCCTGCGGGGTGTTCGTGACCGTCAGCTGCGAGCTCACGACCGGGGTCTGCAGGAACGACCCGCGCTTCGGCGAGTGCTTCGGCCGCACCAGCGCGCGGAACTTGACCGTCCCGAGCGGGTAGTTCGCGGGAACCGTCCAGGTGGACGTCCACGGGTACAGGATCGTGGCGCCGATGCCGGTCGGGGTGTAGTCGAACTTCGCGTTCGCGACGCCCGGGATCTCGATGTAGAAGTACCGCTTCTCGGGCCCGGTCAGGAACTTCTTCGTCTTCGGGTCGAGCGAGTAGGCACGGAAGATGACCGTGTCGCCGGGCTTGACCTGGGTGACGATCGCACCCGTCGTGTTGACGATCTGCACCGACAGGAACAGGTCGCCGACCTTTGCGGCCGGGTACGGGGGGTCGGCGGCGGAGCCGACCGAGACGATCCCGAAGGCGGTGAGCGACACCGCCAGCAGGATGAGAATCCGCTTGCTCATTGTTGTCACTCCTCTGGTCGGCCCTAGTACTTCAGGGTCCCTGTGAGCTTCACCGTGAAGGCCCCGCTCGCCCGGTTGTAGCGACCGGTGAAATGCAGGTTTGCCTTCGCGGCCTTCCACTTGCCCGTGCCGCCCTTGACGGTCACGAACCCGGCGACCGAGATGTCGTCCTTCGTCTCCTGCGACGCGGCACAGCCGCGCGAGTTGACGACCGTGACCTTCATCTTCCCGCCGGTGCCCACGATCGTGCCGGGGCCGCCGAACGGTGCGCACGCCTGGTCGGGCGTGGTGGTGGCGGTGACAATGCCGCTGACCGTGCTCTTGCCGATCAGCGTCCCCTTGCCTGTGCCCTTCGTCGTCGCGGTCACCTTCTGACCGACGACGTTCTCGGTCACGGTGCCGGCATACGTCGCGGTGAACTTCGTCGTCTTCGCGGTTGCGGAGGCGGCGAAAGCGGCGACTAGGGCCAGGCCGAGGATCAGCAGTACTGGTGCTCGCAAGTGCTTCATGAGACTCCTTCCCTTCCATTGACTTGTCTGACGGTCGCATCCGGGCGAGCTACTGACGCCGGACTAGCCCCGGAAGCGTTCTCAGCGAAAAGCCGCAAGATCGGTGCGGTGGAGTTCGTGCGCTAATCCCGGCGCGGACACCTGCGCCGATGGGCGTTCGTATGAATCCGCACAGGACGCTGGTCCGGCGCAGGTCCGCCAGCTACTGCCGTTCCTGTTTGCGCTGACTGTCGCCTTCGGCTTCCTCGCGCTGCCGCCCGAGCCGCACCGCCGCGCCGACCAGCGGCTCTACGTGGCCAAGCGTGACGGCGGCGCCACGGTCGTCGCCGAGCTCGACCCGCTCCCCGTTCCTACCTGGACGCCTCCACCGCCGCGCGCGCCTCGACCTCGTAGGCGTTGGTCTCGTAGCGCGTTGTCAGGTACGTCCGGCACATGTGCACCGGCCGGTGCTGGAACTGCCAGATGTGGCAGAGCTCGTGCGTGATCAGGTCGTCGGACGCCTCCTCGTGCTTCAGCAGGATCGTCCGGATCAGCGCGTAGCCGATGTAGCGGCGCATGAACGGCAGCCGGAACCAGAGCGGCAGCACGACCACGCGGACGTCGGCGCGGATCGGCTTCGGGTAGAGACGCAGCGGCTCGAGGCGGGCGCGGGCGCGCGCCACGGCCGCCTCGGAGGCATAGAGGTCAGGCAGCCGGGCTGAAAATCAGGATTCCGCTCGAGCCGTCGGAGCTGCGCTGCAGCTGGTAGCTGAAGAGCGACGGCAGCGTCAGCTGGTCGACCAGCTGGCCCTGGCCCTGCTGCGGCAGCTCTCCGGCGGGCGGCTGTCCGGGGAGCGTCTGGGCGAGCGGCACCTTCGTGAAGGGCGCGTACTGGCTCTTGCGGAAGAACAGGGCGGTCGACGGGTCCGCCTGGCTGGGCTTCGCGGTCGACGCGGGAGGCAGGAATGCGACCACCGAGTCGACGCCGTGCACGTAGTGGAACGTGTACAGCGCGAGCTCGAGCGCCTCGCGGCGCAACAGCCGCGCGCGAGCGATCGACGGCTGGCCCTCGTTGATTGCGCAGCGCGTGCCGCCGCCGCAGAGGACGTACATCATGCCGTTGTCGAGCGGGTAGGTGCTGTACTGCTGCTCCTTCGAGAAGAGCGCTTGCTTGTCGATCGCGACGGTCGAGATCGGCGGGTTCTCGGCCTCCGGGGAGCGCGGGACGACCGCCACTATCTGGCGGCCGCTCGGCAGGCGGTAGCGCGTCCCGACATGCTGGACGATCTGGTCGACCTCCGTCGTCCCCGACCCCGTCGGCTTCCAGCTCGACCAGACGAGCTTCGTGCCGCCGCCGCGCGTCAGCCCGACGGCGAGCGCGATGACGGTGATCGAGAGGACGAGGCCGAGCGCGGCGTAGGCGATCAGGAAGCGGCCGGCGTGCGGCGCCGACTCCCATTCCGGGGGCGGCCGGCGCACGAGCGCCTCGTCGGCCGGCGGCGCGGGCGCGGCGAAGGTGGGCGTCGAGTCCTTGCGGTTCAGATTCTCGGCCAAGTGCGTTCCTCCAGGAGATCGACCTCCGGGATCTCGAGGTTGAGCGAGTCGAGCAGCTCGAGCACCTCGTCACCGTGGATCTCCTTGCGCGTGACCAGCACATCCGCGACCCGCTCGACGGCGGCGCGGTTGTGGTCGACGAGCGCGTAGGCCTTCACGTACGCCTGACCGAGCAGGATCGCCGCGGACCGCTTCTTCTGCGGGTCGCCGAGCACGCTCGCGATCGGGTTCTCGCCCATTGGTCCGCCGCCGCCCGTGCGGTTCAGGATCTGGAGGCCGATGTTCTCGAAGCGTTTCTCGATGCGCTGCTTCGCATCCTCTGCGAACTCCCCGCGCGAGTAGCTGTTGCCGAGCTCGACCGGCTCCGGCCCCATCGCCGAGGCGCCGACCATGAGCGCCGCCATGGCGGTCGCGCTCTGCACGTCGCCGCCGACGCCCGTCGAGTTCTCGCCGTAGAAGACCCGCTCGGCCGCCATCGCGCCGAGGCCCCACACGAGCTGGGCCATCTGCTCGCTCTGCCACGCGCTGAAGCGCTCCTCCTTCTGGAGAGCCTGGTGGTGCCCGAGCGCCTGGCCGCGCCGGCGGATCGAGATCCGCGTCGACTCCGCGCCCTTCATGTACGCGTGGCTGCAGACCGCGTGGCCGGCCTCGTGGATCGCGACCGCCCGTGTCTCGTGCGGGACGTAGTCGATGTTGACCGCGGTGCCCGACTCGACGGTCGTCATCGCCTCGACGATGTCCTCGTAGTCGAAGCGCTCGCGCCCGTCGTGGTGGGCGTGCGTCAGCGCCATCGAGCAGACCTGCTCGATCATGGCCGGGGAGTAGCCGTTGGTGATGCGCGCGAGCTCGTCGCGGCGGCGCGGCTCGTCCAGTTCGGGCTCGTGCGAGACCTTGTTGATGTAGAGGTCGAGGATGTCGAGCCGGTCCTGCTTGGTCGGCGTCCGGAACCAGATGTGGCGGCCCATGCGGCCCGGCCGCGTGAGCGCGGGGTCGAGCATCTCGATGGGCACGTTGCAGGCGCCGATGAAGTAGATCTGCTCGCTGCGCGGATGCGGCGGCTTGACCCGCAGGCGGTACCTGCCGATGCGCCGCGGGACGATGTAGATCGCATCCAGGAACGTGTTGAAGCGGTTCGTGAACATCTTCCGCATGAACGGCGGGTTGCCGATCCCGTCCATGACGACGAGCAGCTGGTTGAGGGCGAGCCCGCCGCCGCCGCCGAACATGCCCGGCATCACCTGGTTCACGGCGCCGCCGAGCCGGTGGACGATCGGCGGGTACGGCGAGTGCGTCTCCGGTGCGCGCTGCGCGAAGAGCCGCTCCCGCCAGGCGCGCGTCTCGAGCACCATGTCGCCGCTCGCGTTGAGCGCGCCGTTCGGCCCGTAGAAGAGGTAGTCGTGGATCGAGCCGGCGGTCGACATTCCCGTGTACGCGCCGCCGAGGCTCTGACGCCGCATGCCGACGGCGTCGATCTCGTCGATGAAGACGATGCACTGACCGCCCCACTTGCGCGCGAGCCGCTTCGCCTTCCACGCGAGGTAGCGGACGATCACGGCATCCATGCCGATGAAGGTCTGAGCAAATCCGGAGCCCGGGATGGAGACGAACGGCGAGTTGAAACCGGTCGCGATCGCCTTCGACAGCATCGTCTTGCCGGTGCCGGGCGCGCCGAGCATGAGCAGGCCGCGCTCTCGCTTCCCGCCCGCGCTCTCGAAGGCCTCGCCCGACTGCCAGAGCGTGACGACGCGGCGGACCTCCTCCTTCGCCTCGGGCTGGCCGCGCACGTCCTGCAGCTTCACGCCCCAGTCCGCGTCGCCGGGCTCGAAGGCCTGGATCTGCGAGATCCCCATCATCGCCATGGGGCCGAAGAGGATCGCGAAGTTGACCAGCAGCAGGAACGGCAGCGTGATGACCAGCGGGATGATCTGGACGAGCGCGGTGCCGCCGATCGCGAGGTAGACCCCGTAGATGCCGAGCGCCACGATGCCGAGCCAGACAGCGACCCGGAACTTGTGGGCCCAGTACCAGGCGCGGCGCCGGTTCATGACGTCCTCTTCGTGCAGCGTCGAGTCGTCGGTGCCGAACAGGCTCGGCCACGGGATGAAGCGCCGGAAGAGGAGGTCCATCGCTCCGCGGAACGCCATGACGCCGATGAAGGTGGCGAGCAGCGACCAGCCGATGCCCCAGCCGATCTGCTCGTGGAACCAGACGAAGACGACCGGGCTCGTGAGCAGTGCGACGATGGTGGCCGCCTTCATGAGGCGGCGCCACTGCACGATCAGTTCGCCCGATTGATCGCGCGTGGGACTGCCGACCGGCTCAGCGACGGTCGTCATTTCGGGAGTGTAGATGGGGTCTACGACGGGTCAGCTTCTCTTTTAGACGTTCGCAGACCCCAATCGGTTTCCATGACGCGCGGGGGCTGTCCCCGCAGGGGGCTGTCCCGAGTGATCGGGCGAAGCTCGGTCGGCGGAGCCCTGTTCAGCCGGCGGCTGCCTGCGTACATGCACGGGGGACAGCCCCGCTGCGCGGGTACAGCCCCTGCGGGCTGCAACCATTAGGTCGTGCACGCTCACCACCACGATCACGGCGAGCGCCTGGTCGCCGATCGCCGTCGCCTCGGCATCGCGTTCGTCCTGATCCTCGCCTTCATGGGCGTCGAGATCGTCGGCGGCCTCGTCGCGAACTCGCTGTCGCTGCTCGCCGACGCGGGTCACATGGTCACGGACGCGGCCAGCCTCGGGCTGGCGCTCGGCGCGACCTACCTCGCGGCGACCCCGGCGACGCCGCAGCGCAGCTTCGGCCTGCGCCGCGCCGAGATCCTGGCCGCGCTCGCGAACGGCGTTCTGCTCGTCGCGATCTCGATCTGGATCATCATCGCCGCGATCGGGCGCCTCCAGGACCCGCCGGACACGCTGGGCGGCTGGATGGTCGTGGTGGGCGTCATCGGCATCGGCGTCAACCTCGCCGCCGCAGCCGTGACCTGGGGTGGCCGCCACGGCAGCCTGAACGTTCGCGCCGCGTTCCTGCACGTCATCGCCGACCTGCTCGGCTCCATCGGCGTCGTCGTGGCCGGGCTGATCGTGCTGACGACCGGCTGGCGCTACGCCGACCCGATCGCGGCGATCGCGATCGCGGTGCTCATCCTCGCGAGCTCGTGGACGATCCTGCGCGACTCGGTCGAGGTGTTGCTCGAAACGACGCCGCGCGACATCGACGCCGAGGCGGTCGGCCGGGCGATGGTGGGTCACTCCGGCGTGCGCGAGGTTCACGACCTGCACATCTGGACGATCACGAGCGGCTTCCCCGCGCTGTCCGCGCACGTGCTCGTCGACCCGGGCGCCGACTGCCACGCCGTCCGCGAGGAGCTGGAGCACGTGCTCGTCGAGCGCTTCTCGCTTACGCACACGACGCTCCAGGTCGAGCACGCCGGCGGCCCCTCGCGCCGGGTCGCAATCGGGGCGCCGTACCGGCGGCGCGGTCCGCTCGGCCGCTGACGTAGGCTGCCCCGCTTATGTCGTCGCTTCGCGGCAAGACCGCCGTTGTCACGGGCGCGTCCAGCGGGATGGGCGCCGCGACCGTCCGCCTGCTCACGAGCGAGGGCGTCACCGTCGTCGCCGGCGCGCGGCGGGTGGAGCGCCTGGCCGAGCTCGGCGACGCGGTCGTCGGCCTGCGCCTCGACGTGATGGATCCCGCGAGTAGCGAGCAGTTCGTGTCCGAGGCGGTTCACGCGCTCGGCGGGATCGACATCCTCGTCAACGCCGCCGGCCTTGCCCTCGGCCGCGAGCCCTTCTGGGAGTCGACGGAGGAGGACCAGCACACGGTGCTCGAGACGAACGTCGCCGGGCTGCTGCGCATGACGCGCCTTTGCCTGCCGCACATCCGCGACGGTGGGCACATCGTCAACATCGGCTCCGTCGCAGGCCGGCAGGCGTACGAGAACGCCGCCGTCTACGTCGCCTCGAAGTTCGCCGTGCGCGGCTTCACGTACGCCCTCCGTGAGGACCTGCTCGGGCGGCCGATCCGCCTCACGACCGTCGACGGCGGCCTGGTCGAGACCGAGTTCTCGCGGGTGCGCTTCCGCGGCGATGCCGACCGCGCTTCGGCGGTGTACCAGGGCGTTGAGCCGCTGACCGCCGAGGACATGGCCGAGTGCATCCTCTTCGCGCTCAGCCGGCCGCAGCACGTCAACATCGACGAGCTCGTCGTGAAGGCGACCGCGCAGTCGAGCGGCGCCCGCATCCACCGCTCCGAGTAGCCATGGCCCTGACGATCCTCGAAGGGTCGACCTTCTGCATCTGCGACGAGCGCGGCGACCTCGACGGGCCCACGCACGGCCTCTACGCCAGTGACACGCGCTTCCTCTCGCGCTTCGCGCTGCGGGTCAACGGCGAGGTACCGCTGCTGCTCTCGTCCGGGAAGGTCGAGTACTTCTCGGCCGCCTTCTACCTGCGCAATCCGCTCGCCGGCGGGCTCGAGCATGACCAGGTCGCCGTCACGCGCGAGCGGTTCGTCGGCGACGGGATGCAGGAGCTGATCGTGCTCCAGAACCTCTCCGGCGGGCCGCTAGCGGTCGACGTCGAGCTCCAGACCGGCTGCGACTTCGCGGACATCTTCGCCGTGAAGCAGTACGACTTCGCGCTCGGCGACCCGGAGCGCGCCGCGCCGCTGCCGCCGCTCGTCCCGGCCGAGCATCCGACCCCCGACGAGCTCGTCCTCGCCGATCGCAACGGCAGCGACGCGACCACGCAGCTCCACCTCTCGCGCCGCGGCGAACTGGACGGCGGCACGATCCGGTGGCGCGTCGTGCTCGAGGCCCACGGGCGCTGGGAGGTGCGCGTCGACGTCGTCGTCTCGCTCGAGGGCATCCGGCTCGAGCCGGTCGTCGCCCGCCGGCGCTTCGGCGACGAGCTCGCGCGCGTGCGCGACTCGCTGGCCGCCTGGCAGCTGCGGGTGCCGAGCCTGCGCGCCTCCTGGGGCGACCTGGACGACTGCTTCTCGCAGTCGATCGCCGACCTAGCCTGCCCTACGCATACGCGGAACGCGCGACGGCATGGCCCGCCTACCGGCCGCCGGCATGCCGTGGTTCATGACCGTGTTCGGCCGGGACACGATCATCACAGGCCTCCAGACCCTCCTCTTCGGCACCGACCTCGCCCGCGGCGCGCTGGAGGCGCTCGCCGAGCTGCAGGCCACCGAGGACGATCCGTCGATCGACGCCGAGCCGGGCAAGATCGTCCACGAGGTGCGGCGCGGCAAGGCCGCGCTCAACTGGTTCACGGCCTACTACGGCACCGCCGACGCGACGCCGCTCTACCTGATCCTGCTGTCCGAGACCTGGCGGTGGACGGACGACGACGTGCTCGTCCGCAATCTGCGCGAGCCTGCGCTGCGGGCGCTCGAGTGGATCGACCGCTGGGGCGACCGCGACGGCGACGGGTTCGTCGAGTACGAGCGCCGGGTGCCCACCGGGCTCGAGAACCAGTCGTGGAAGGACTCCTGGGACTCGCAGCGCTTCTCCGACGGCACACTCGCCCGGACGCCGATCGCGCCGGTCGAAGTGCAGGGGTACGTGTACGACGCGAAGCTGCGCATGGCCGAGCTGGCGCGCGAGGTCTGGCGCGAGCGCGAGCTTGCGGAGCGGCTGGAGCGCGAGGCGGCGGAGCTGCAGGAGCGCTTCGACCAGGCGTTCTGGGTGCCGGAGCGCGGCGGCTACTACGCGCTCGCGCTCGACGGCGACAAGCGGCCGGTCGACTCGCTCTGCTCCAACATCGGCCACCTGCTGTGGAGCGGGATCGTCCCGCCGGCCCGCATCCAGGCGGTCGTCGACGCACTGATGGGCGACGACCTCTGGTCGGGCTGGGGCGTGCGCACGATGTCGGGTGCGGACATCGGCTTCAACCCGATCTCGTACCACAACGGCTCCGTGTGGCCCCACGACAACTCCCTGATCGCCGCCGGGCTCGCCCGCGCCGGCTGCCGCGAGGAGGCTCTGCGGATCGTGCGCCGGATCATCGGCGTCGGCCGCCAGTTCGAGTACCAGCTGCCCGAGGTCTTCGCCGGCTTCCGCCGCGCCGAGACGTCGTTCCCGATCTCCTACCCGACCGCCGCCCGCCCGCAGGCGTGGGCGGCCGGCACGCCCGTGCTCCTGCTCCAGACGCTGCTCGGCCTCGAGCCGGACCGGCGCCGCCAGGCGCTCGTCACGCGCGCGCAGGGCGACCTGCCCTCGTGGGCCGGCAATCTGCGACTGTCCGGCGTGCGGGCCTTCGACCGCCACTGGGACATCGAGGCCATGGGCGGCCGCGTCCGCATCGAGGAGGCCTGAGCGTGCGCATCGCCGTCATCTCGCCCGTGTGGTTCCCGGTGCCGCCGCCCGGCTACGGGGGCATCGAGCTCGTCGTCTCGCTGCTCGCCGACGGTCTCGTCGACGCGGGCCACGACGTGACCCTCTATGCGTCGGGCGACTCCCGCACGAAGGGCACGCTCGGGTCGGTCTACAAGACGGCCCCCAGCGCGGCGATCGGGACGACCGAGGTCGAGTTCCGCCACGCCTTCGCCTGCTACACGCGCGCGAACGAGTTCGACGTCATCAACGATCACTCCGGCCCCTATACGTCGACACTCGCCGCCGCGGTGCCCACGCCCGTCGTGCACACGGTGCACGGGCCGCTCGACGGACGGCCGGGCGAGATCTACGAGCAGATCGCAATGATCGTGCCGCAGCTCGGGCTGATCTCGATCTCCGAGAACCAGCGCTCCCCGCGGCCTGACCTGCCGTGGGTGGCGACCGTGCCAAACGCGATCGACCTCTCGCTCTATCCCGCGAAGCCGCACCCGGGCGACTACCTGCTGTTCCTCGGGCGCATGAGCGCGGACAAGGGCTGCCACCGCGCGATCGCCGTCGCCGTCGAGCTCGGCCTGCCGCTCTTGATCGCCGGGAAGAAGCGCGACCCCGAGGAGATCGAGTACTTCGAGGCGTTCGTCGAGCCGCACCTCGGCCGCCATGGCATCGAGTACCTCGGCGAGGTGCCGCACGGCCAGAAGGTCGAGCTGCTCCAGGACGCGCGCGCGACGCTCTTCCCGATCGAGTGGGAGGAGCCGTTCGGGCTGGTGATGATCGAGGCGATGGCGTGCGGCACCCCGGTGATCGCGACGCGCTACGGTGCGGTGCCGGAGGTGATCGAGGACGGCCGGTCGGGGATCATCGTCGACGACTACCGCGACATGCCGGCGGCCCTCGAGCGCGCCGACGCGCTCGACCCCCTCGAGATCCGGCGGTACGTCGAATCGCGCTTCTCGCGCGAGCGCATGGTCGCGGACTACGTCGCGGCGTACGAACGCCACCTCGCTTGATCCCGCTCCGGTCCGGTTACGACCGCGAGATCCTGCGGCTCGCCGCGCTCGCGCTGGGGTCGCTCGCCGCCGAGCCGCTCTACGTCCTGGCCGACACGGCGATCGTCGGCCACCTCGGCAGCTCGCAGCTGGCGGCCCTCGGGATCGCGGCGGTGGTGCTCTCGGCGCTCTTCGCGATCTTCAACTTCCTTACCTACGGGACGACCGCGCAGGTGGCGCGCGCGTCCGGGGCCGGGGAGGATGAGACCGCGCACGGGCTCGGCGTGCAGGCGCTCTGGCTCTCCCTCTGGTTCGGCGCCGGGCTGACGCTCGTCGTCGTGGCGCTGGCCGTCCCGATCGTGTCGCTGATGGGGGGCGAAGGGCAGACGGCCGCCTACGCCGTCGAGTACCTGCGCATCGCGGCGCTCGGGCTGCCGTTCGCGTTCATCGCGCGGGCGGGCGAGGGCTACCTTCGCGGCCGCTCGGACCTGCGCACGCCCCTCGTCATCTTCATCTCGGCGAACGTCCTGAACCTCGCGCTGGAGCTGCTGTTCGTCTACGGCTTCGACTGGGGGATCGCCGGGTCGGCGTGGGGGACGGTCATCGCTCAGACGGTCATGGGCGTCGCCTTCGTGGTCGCCATGGCGCCGAGCCTGCGCGGGCGGCTTGGCATCGACCGCCGGCTCATGCACCGGCTGCTGACGCTCGGCCGCCACATCTTCGTCCGCACGGCGTCGCTGTACGCCGCGTTCATCGTCGCCGGCGCGGTGGCGGCGCGCTTCGGCGATCCGTCGCTCGCCGCGCACCAGGTCGCCTCGCAGCTCTGGATCTTCCTCGCGCTGCTGCTCGACGCGGTCGCGATCGCCGGGCAGGTGATCGTGGGGCGGATGCTCGGCGGCGGCGACCGCGACGGCGCCTACGACGCGAGCGTGCGCATGGTCTGGATGTCCGTGGCCGCGGGGACGGTCTTCGCCGTCGTGATGCTCGCGCTCGTCACGGTGCTGCCGCGGATCTTCACGAGTGACGCGGCGGTGATCGACCGAACCCAGGCGCTGTGGCCGATCTTCGCGCTGATGCAACCGCTGAACGGCGCGGTCTTCGCACTCGACGGCATCCTCATCGGCGCCGCCGACGGGCGCTACCTGGCGTGGTCGATGGTCGCGGCGAGCGCGGCATCGTGCGTCGTCGGGATCTCGGCGCTCGCCTTCGACTGGGGCATCGTCGGCGTCTGGGCCGCGCTGCTCGTCTTGATTGTCGTCCGGCTAGTGCTGATGGGCCACCGCTTCCTCGGGCGGCGCTGGCTCGTCACCGGCTGGGCCACGTAGCGCACCGTCGGTTCGGCGAAGCGTGCGGACGTCGCGGACGGTGAGCACGAGGGCGGTCGCGACGAGGTTCACGCAGCCTGCGAAGACCAGCGCGCCCGTGACGCCGAGCAGGTCGGAGAGCGGGCCGGCCAGCGAGAGGCCGATCGGGATGCAGACGAACGACCCGAGCGCGTCGTAGGACGAGACCCGCGAGAGGCGGTCGTGCGGAATCTGCTGCTGCAGCGCCGTATCCCACATGACCTGGAACAGCTCGACGCTCAGGCCGCCGACGGCGAACCCGGCGACGAGGACGATGAGCGGGGCCGGGATTGCGAGCAGGAAGCAGGCGGGCGCCATGAGCGGGACGGCGAGGCAGCCGGCAAGCAGAAGGCGGCGCGGCCGCCAGCGCAGGACGACGATTCCGCCCAGGACGCTTCCGGCGGCGAAGCCCGCGAGGATGGCGCCCCAGGCCGAGGCTCCGCCGAGGTGCTCCTTTGCCACCACCGGGCCCAGCACCAGCCAGATGCCGTTCGAGAATGCGTTGTCGAACATGAACGCGACGACGATCGCCCAGAGCCACGTGCGCGAACGGAACTCTCCCCAGCCCTCGCGGAGCTCTTGCAGGAAGTTCGACGCCGCGTGGCGTGCGGCTGCCGGCACCCGGACCTGAACCACGAATGCTGCGCTGACGAGGAACGTCGCCGCGTCGAATGCCAGCGCCCAGCCGGCGCCGATGCCGGCGACCACAAGCCCGGCGAGGCCGGCGCCGACGATGGCACGTCGTGCTGTTCGCGAGCCGGAGCAGGGCGTTGGCCTCCTGGAGGCGGCCGGGGCTGACGACGCTGGGGATCAGGCCGGTCGAGGCCGGGAAGAAGAACGCGTTCGCGACGCCGCGGACGACCTGGAGGACGATGAGCTGCCAGAGCTCCGCATGGCCGCTGATCAGGAGCGCAGCGACTGTTCCCTGCGCCGCGAACATGACGAGGTCGGTCGACACCATGACGAGGTTGCGCGGCAGGCGGTCGGCCCAGACGCCGCCGACGAGGATGAAGAAGATCTGCGGGATCCAGATCGCGGCGAGCACGATCCCCAGGTCGGTGGCCGAGCCGTTCAGGTTGTCGAGGACGGCGAACGCGAGCGCGACGGGTGCGAACGCGCTGCCGAGCAGCGATGCGGTGCGGCCGATGAAGAGGAGGCGGAACGGGCGCTCGCGGAGAGCGCCGAGGCGGCTCACGCCGCGCGTTCCCGGCGTTTCTCGGCCCAGCGGCGCATCCCGAGGTACGAGTGCCAGAACGGGATCGCCTGTGCATACGAGGCGCGCTGCTCCGGCGGCAGCGGAGCGACCTCGGCCTCGCGTTCTTCGATGAAGGCGTCCTGCTCGGCGCCGGCCTCGATCTCGGCCGACCAGCGTTCGATGCGCTCCCGGAGCTCGGCGAGGTGCCGCTCGGGGTCACTCGCGACGCCGAAGTGGACGAGCGCGAGCCGCTGCGGGCGCGCGGCGCTCGATCTCGTCGAGCGTCTCGAGCCAGGCGTCGCGGTCGAACTCGGGCGGCGGTGCGGGCGGGAAGACGAACTCGCTCGGCTGGATGCGGACGCCCGCCGCGTCGCCGGCGTAGAGCGTCCCGTCGGCGTCGAGGTAGCAGACGTGGTGCCGCGCATGGCCGGGCGAGGGGAAGCACTCGAGGCCGAGCACGCTGGTCGCCGACGACGCGGATGTTCTCCTCGGGCACCGGTGCGAGCTCGCCCCAGAGCTCGTCGAAGAGGTCGCCGTAGAGGCGACGCGCGCTCTTCTCGAGCCGGGCCGGGTCGGCGAGGTGCGGCGCGCCGATCGCCGAGACGTGGACGGTCAGCCCGGGATGCTCGCGCACGAGGACGCCCGTGGCGCCGGCGTGGTCGAGGTGGATGTGCGAGAGCAGCAGGTGGCGGATATCGGTGAGCTCGAGGCCGTGCTCGGCGACGCGCTGCTTCAGCGTCTCGACGGTGGTCGACGGGCCGCTTTCGTAGAGCGCCGGCCCCTCGGGCGTCTCGAGCAGGTAGGCGCCGATGACCTTCTCGCGGCCGAGGTGCAGCAGGTCGAGGGGGCCGCGCACCCCCTCGATGCGACGGACCTACGCCGGGGTCGGCGCCGGACGCCTGCGGAGGCGCGAGCCGCCGGCCACGGCGGCAAGCACTGCGAACACTGCGACCCCCGCCCGTATCAGCCAGCTCGTCCCGCTGGAATCCGTCCTAGCCGTCGGTGTGGCCGGAAGACCGCGCCGCACGAGCAGCGGCTTGACCCCGGGGAGCGCGCGGAACCAGCCACCGGGGGTCGTCGTCCCGAAGAGCGGCTGCCCGGGCGGCGTGTAGACAACGGCTCCCGCTGAGGCATAGGGGTAGAGCGTCTGGGTGATCGTCGCGGGCCGGCTGCCCGTCGGGACGCGATAGCGGACGGCGTACCGGGGCCCGAGAGTCTCGCGAGGACGTGCTGAGAGCATGGGGCTCGGCTGCTGGCCGAACGCGGCCTGGAAGAACCCGAGCCCGTCGACCAGGCGGCCGAACGCGCTGTTGACGCCGGGCTCGCCATACCCCTTGAACACGATCGGGTGCGCGAGCCCCGGGCCGGAGATCTCCGCGTGGCTCGGCCCCTTCGCGGAGGCGCTCGGCGCCGCCGCGAGCACGACGAGGAGCACGATGATGGGTGGAAGTCGTCTCATGCGCGGTCTACACCGCACAGCGCTCCCGGGTTCCTACGCGGTCGTTGCGCGGGCCCGAACCAGCGCGGCGGCGAGGTCCTCGATCAGGTCGCCGGCGGACTCGATCCCCACCGACAGCCGCACCAGATTTCGGGGCGCGGCGAACGGCGCGTCCGCCGTGGATGCGTGCGTCATGCGCGCCGGGTGCTCGATCAGGCTCTCGACGCCGCCGAGGCTCTCGGCGAGCTTCCAGATCTTCGTGCGGGCGACGAGCGCGACCGCCTCCTCCTCGCTCTCGACGAGGAAGGAGATCATCCCGCCGAAGTCGCGCATTTGCCGGCGCGCGATGTCGTGCCCGGGATGGCTGGGCAGGCCGGGGTAGAGCACGGTCTCGACGGCCTCGTGGCCCGTGAGGTACTCGGCGATCTGCCGAGCGTTCTCGCAGTGTTGGCGCATCCGGACGGCGAGCGTCTTGACGCCGCGGAGCACGAGCCAGGCGTCGAACGGGCCTGGCACTGCGCCGAGCGACTTCTGCAGGAAACGGAGGCGCTCCGCGATCGTCGGGTCGTTCGTGGCGGCGAACCCGCCGATCACGTCGGAGTGCCCGCCGAGGTACTTCGTCGTCGAGTGGACGACGACGTCGGCGCCGAGGTCGAGCGGCTGCTGCAGGTACGGCGTGGCGAAGGTGTTGTCGACGACGACGATCGCGCCTGCGGCGTGCGCGGCCTCGGCCGCCGCCCGGATGTCGACGATGTTCAGCAGCGGGTTCGTCGGCGACTCGAGCCAGACGATCCGTGTCTTCTCGTCGAGGTGCTTGGCCAGCGAGGCGTTGACCGTCTCCGCCGAGAGGTACGTGAAGTCGTATCCCTTCGGCGCGTAGACCTGGGAGAACATCCGGTAGACGCCGCCGTAGACGTCGTTGACGCAAACCACGCGCTCGCCCGGCGAGACCAGGTGCATTAGCGTGGTCGTCGCCCCGAGCCCGGACGAGAACGCGACGCCGTGCTCGGCGTTCTCCAGTGCCGCCAGGCACTCCTGGAGCGCCGTGCGCGTCGGGTTGCCGGAGCGCGAGTAGTCGTAGCCCTTGTGGACGCCGACCTCCTCGTGGACGAACGTCGACGTCTGGTAGATCGGCGTGGTGATGGCGCCGGTCGCCGGGTCCGGTTCCTGGCCCGCGTGGATCGCGCGAGTCTCGAAGTCCATGGATTGAGTGTAGGCCGCGCCGCCCTCAGACCGTCAGACGTTGCCGAGCGTGATCAGCCCGGTCACGTCCTTGCCGCTGACCGGATACGACAGCTTGTAATCGCCGGGATCGGAGATGTCGATGGCCACCTCGTACGTCGTGCCCGGCGCGATCATCGGCGTTACGAGCGTTCGCCCCTTGTGCTCGACGGTGACGATGTGCGCGACCGCACCCTCGTTCTTGATCTGGAGCGTGTACGTCCCGGGAATCGAAAGCCGCGTGTACTTCGGCGAGACGAGATGCTCGTCGATCGTGATGGGGACCGTGAGCACCGGCGTTCCACCCGTCGCGACCAGCAATTGCTTCCCGTTGCCGGCGCCACAGCCGGCGAGAGCGAGGACCGCCACCCCGAGCATTGCCGCCAGGACGCGCGCCATTTCGGCGCGGAAGGCTAGCGGAGCGCCGGCTCGCGGCTGTGCGCGAGGTACTCGAGCAGGTCGGAGCGAGTCAGCATTCCGGCCGGCGTGCCGCCGCGCACGACCAGCACAGCCGGGCTGCCGTCGGCAAAGCGCGCGAACACCTCGTCGACCGATTGATGCGCGTCGACCGCGGCAAGCGGCGGCTGCATCGCCGAGGCGACGTCAGCGTTCAGCGTGTCCGGGTTCTTGAAGACCCGGTCGAGCAGGCTGCGCTCCTGCAGCGAGCCGACGTAGTCGGTGAGCGACTCCGCGGGCTCGTTGCGGACGACGGGCAGCTGCGAGATGGAGAAGCGCTGCATCAGCTCGATCGCGCGGCTGAGCTTCTCGTGTGACGCCACCGCGACGAGCTCGGGCACGTCCGGCACCTCGCGCTGCTTGGCGGTGAGCACCTCCCCGGCGGTCGGCACGGGCGCCTTCCGCTCCAGGAAGCCGTACTCGAGCATCCAGTTGTCGTCGTAGAACTTCGACAGGTAGGCGCGGCCGCCGTCGGCGAACAGCGTGACGATCGTGCTTCCGGGGCCGAGCTTGCGCGCGGTCTCGACGGCGGCGTGCAGGGCCGTCCCGGCGGAGCCGCCGGAGAGGATGCCCTCCTCGCGCGCGAGGCGCCGCGCGGTCAGGAACGAGTCGCGGTCGGAGACGGTCACGTACTCGTCGACGAGCGATGCGTCGAAAGTCTGCGGCCAGAAGTCCTCGCCGATCCCCTCGACGAGGTACGGGTGCACCTGCGACGAGTAGATCGAGCCCTCGGGGTCGGCGCCCACGACGAGCAGGCCGGGCTTCTGCTCCTTCAGGTAGCGCGCGGTGCCGGAGACGGTGCCGCCGGTGCCGAGCGCGATGACGAGTGCGTCGATCTCGCCGCCCGTCTGCTCCCAGATCTCGGGGCCGGTCGTCTCGTAGTGCGCCTGCGGGTTCGCCGGGTTCGAGTACTGGTCGGGCTTGTATGCGCCCGCGATCTCCTCGGCGAGCCGCGACGAGACGTTGTAGTAGCTCTCCGGCGACTCGGGCTCGACCGCGGTCGGGCAGATCACGACCTCGGCGCCGAAGGCGCGCAGAAGCGAGATCTTCTCCTGGCTCATCTTGTCGGGCATCACGAAGATCATCCGGTAGCCCTTGATCGCGGCCGCCATCGCGAGCCCGACGCCCGTGTTGCCGGAGGTCGGCTCGACGATCGTCCCGCCCGGCTTGAGGTTCCCCTCGGCCTCGGCGCGCTCGATCATGCGCAACCCGATGCGGTCCTTCACGGAGCCGCCCGGGTTCATGAACTCGAGCTTCGCCAGGATCGTCGCGCCCGTGTCGATGCCGATCCGCTGCAGGCGGACGAGCGGCGTGTTGCCGATCAGATCCAGGACCGTGGGGTATTCGCGAGCCACAAACGGAGCGTAGTGCGCGGCGATGACTTAGTGGCTCTTCACGAACCTGCTCAATGGCGGAAATGTCGGCGGCCGGTCAGCACCATCACCGCGCCCGCCTCGCGCACCGCCTCGACGACCTCGTCGTCGCGCTTCGACCCACCCGGCTGGATGATCGCGCTGATCCCTGCCTCGATCGCCAGCTGCGGCCCGTCTGCGAACGGGAAGAACGCGTCCGACGCGAGCACCGCGCCGTTGAGGTTGTGGCCGTGCTCGCGCGCCTTCATCAGCGCGATCCGCACCGAGTCGACGCGGCTCGTCTGGCCGCCGCCGATCCCGATCGTCTGCAGGTCCTTCGCGATCACGATCGCGTTCGAGGTGACGTGCTTGCACACGCGCCACGCGAAGAGCAGGTCGCCCCAGCACGCCTCGCTCGGTGAGCCGGCCACCGCCTCCATCGCGTCGCGGTCCTCGGTGTCGAGGTCGCGGTCCTGGACGAGCAGCCCGCCGAGGACGCGCTTGAACTCCTTCTCGGCGGGGTCGACGCGGCGCCGCTCGCGGTCGAGCAGGATCCGCGTCGCCGGCTTCTCCGTCAGCGCCGCGAGCGCGCCCTGCTCGTAGCCGGGCGCCAGCAGGACGTCGATGAAGCGCCCCGCCAGCGCCTGCCCGAGCTCGGAACCGACCGGCCGGTTGAGGGCGACGACCATGCCGAACGCCGACACCGGGTCGGCAGCCAGCGCCAGCTCGTAGGCATCCTCGATCGTCGACCCGACGGCGACGCCGCACGGGTTCGCGTGCTTCACGATCACGCAGGCCGGCACCGCGAACTCGCGCAGCAGCATCCGGGCTGCGGACAGGTCGTAGAGGTTGATGAACGACAGCTGCCGCCCGTGCAGCTGGCTCACGTTCG
>CAVWIN010000027.1:0-176845 GCA_963755085.1 uncultured Thermoleophilia bacterium
GAGCCGCCGCAGTGAGTTGAGCCCGCTCGAGGTCACGGGCGAGGCCGCCGGCGAGATCCGCCGGCTCGTCCCGGACATCGAGACGCTCGCCCGGCGCCTCGCCGACGTCGACTACCTCGTCGACGAGGGCCTCGCGACGTCGATGTTCCTGAGCCTGCGCCTCCCGCAGCCGCTGCTGCTCGAGGGCGAGGCCGGGGTCGGCAAGACCGAAGCCGCCAAGTCGCTCGCGGCCGTGCTCGACACGCCGCTGATCCGCCTCCAGTGCTACGAGGGGATCGACGCGGCCGAGGCGCTCTACGAGTGGAACTACCCGCGCCAGCTGCTGAGCATCCGCCTCGCCGAGGCCAGGGGCACGGAGCTCGGCGAGGAGGAGCTGTTCGGCGCCGACTACCTGATCCGCCGTCCGCTCCTCCGCGCGCTCGAGCACCCCGGCCCGCGGCCGGCGGTCCTGCTCGTCGACGAGATCGACCGCGCAGACGACGACTTCGAGGCATTCCTGCTCGAGCTGCTCGCGGACGCCAGCGTGACCATCCCCGAGCTCGGCACGATCCGGGCCACGCACCCGCCGGCCATCGTGCTCACCTCGAACCGGACGCGCGACCTCCACGACGCGGTCAAGCGCCGCTGCCTCTACCACTGGATCGCCTACCCGAGCCCGCAGCGCGAGGTGGACATCATCCGGCGCCGCGTGAAGGGCGCCTCCGAGACGCTGGCCGTCCAGGTGGCGGACGCCGTCTCGCGCATGCGCTCCAGCGACGTCCAGAAGCCGCCCGGGATCGCCGAGGCGATCGACTGGCTCGCTGCGCTGGAGGTGCTCGGCGTCGAGCAGCTGGACGCGGCGGCGGTGGAGCGCACGCTCGGGGCCGTGCTGAAGTACGGGGAGGACCAGGAGGTGATCCGCGCGGCCGGCCTCGACCAGCTCGTGCGCGCGAGTGACTGACTTCCGGGTCGAGACGATCCAACTCGATCTGCCCCCGCTGGTCGAGGCACTCGGCCGCCGCCTGCACGACGCGGGCGTACCCGGGACGCCCGCGCGCTCGGCCGAGCTCGCCCGCGCGCTCACGCTCGTGCGGCCCGTCTCGCGCCGCAGCCTCTACTGGACGGCCCGCGCTGTGCTCGTGTCCGACCAGGCGCAGGTCCCCGCCTTCGACCGGGTGTTCTTCTCCGTCTTCGGCGACCGGCCGGAGGACGACGTCGAGCTCGATGAGGTGCGGACCGCCCCGGCAGCGCCCGACGAGCGGGGGCCTCGCGACACGGGTGGATCGCCGAGCGACTCAGCGCCCGGCGTGCCGGTCGCGTCCGCCGGCAGCGGCGAGGACGACGCGGAGGTGGAGGTGCCGCTGGCGCTCGCAAGCGACGAGGAGCTCCTCCGGCGCAAGCGCTTCGACGCGCTCGAGCCGCACGAGCTCGCCCAGCTCTACCGGCTGATGTCGCGCCTCGAGCTCGCCACGCCGCGGCGGCGAACGCGCCGCTACGAGAAGGGGCGGCTCGGGGAGCGCATCGACCTGAGGCGCACGCTGCGCACCAGCCTGCGCACAGGCGGCGACCCGGTCCGCCTGGCCCGCCGGCACCGGCGCGTCGCCCGCCGGAGGCTCGTGCTGCTCTGCGACATCTCCGGCTCCATGGAGCCGTACGCGCGTGCCTACCTGCAGTTCCTGACCTGCGCCGCTGGAAGCGGCCCGAAGGCGGAGGCGTTCGTGTTCGCGACGCGCCTCACCCGTCTCACGCGCGCGCTGGCCTCGCGCAACCCGGAACGCGCCATCCAGCGCGCCGCCGCCGCCGCGCCCGACTGGTCGAGCGGGACCCGGATCGGAGACGCGCTCCGGGAGTTCAACGACCGCCACGGCCGGCGCGGCATGGCCCGCGGCGCCGTCGTCGTGATCCTCTCCGACGGCTGGGAGCGCGGCGACCCGATGCTCGTGGGGCGTGAGATGGAGCGCCTCGCCCGCCTCGCCCACCGGATCGTTTGGGTCAACCCGCGGGTCGGCGCGGATGCCTTCTCCGTCCGGGCCGCCGGCATGGTCGCCGCCCTGCCCTACTGCGACGCGTTCGTGAGCGGCCACAGCTTCGAGGCCCTCGGCGAGGTCGCCGACGCGATCGGCGCCCGCTCGTGGGACGGCGGCGCGCAGGGCCCAGCGGTCGACCCCGACGAGGACGAGGAGCCGTGGGCAAGCGCCACGCCCGTCCCGGGCAGCTCGGTCGCGATGCCGAGCGGGTACGGCCCGAGCAGGGGCAACACCACGCCGGGGTGGCCGGGCGATGGGTGAGACCGCGGTCAAGATCTGCATCTACCCGGGGTGCGAGCGGCCCGCCGTGCCGCCGCACCCGATGGGCGGGCCGCAGCCCGCCTTCTGCGACCTCGAGGAGCACAACGCGCTGACGGCCCACCAGGAGCGCCGGCGCCTCGAGAACGAAACCAGCGAGAGCGGGAGGTCCAGCGATGGCAAATGAGGCGTATAGGGCGGTGTTTCTCCGCGTCCACCCGACCGGGAAGATGGTGCTCAGCCTGACCACCGAGTCCGAGGGAAAGGAGGCCGAGTACGCGCAGCTCGTCGCCGGCGAGCTCGGCGTCCCTCCGCTCGACGTGAAGGTCGTCGCCGCGGACACCGACCGGTTCGGTGAGGGCCACGGCTACAACACCAGCCCGTCCGGGGGCACGCCCACCGCGATCGGCACGACGGCGGGGAAGATCCGTGCGAAGGCGCAGCTGCTCGCGGGCGTGGCGCTTGGCGCGGAGCCGGAGAGCCTCAGGTGGGTCAACGGGGCGTGGGTGAACGGCGACGGAAGCGACCCCGAGCAGGTCAGGACGATCGAGCAGATCGCCCTGTACGCGCACGGCACCGGCGCGCTGCCCCCCGGGGTCGAAGGCGGGCTCGACGCACAGACCGTCTACCGCGACTGAATGCGCAGCGGGATCCGGTACCTCGACACCCAGTCGTTGACGATCGCCCAGTCGAGGTTGTCGAGGACGGCGTCGACGTAGGCGCCCCGGTCGGTGCGGTAGTCGAGGAAGTAGGCGTGCTCGTCCAGGTCGATCGCGACGAGCGGCGTTGCGTTCCAGACCGGGAAGGTGCCCTGGCTGTCGCCGAGGTAGTTGAAGAGCCGGCGCTCGTCCCAGTCGTATGCCGTCCAGGCCCAGCCCCGGCTGGCCAGCGCGGTCGCCTTCAGGTCGGCACGCCAGGCCTCGACCGAGTCGAAGTCGCGGACGATCCGGCTGGCGATCCGGCCCCTCGGGTCGCCGCCGCGACCGCCGAGCTGCTCGAGGAAGAGCTCGTGGTTCTTGATCGCGCTGATCGCGTGCGAGAGCTCGACCTTGAGCGCGCGCACCGGCGAGGAGACCTGGTTGGCACTACCGCGGTCGGCCGCGGCAAGCGCGCGCACGATCTCGTTCCGCCGGTCGACGTAGTCGCGGTAGGCGCCGTACACGGCCTCCATCGACGCGCGTGAGATTCCGTAGAGCTCGAGCAGCACGGGCTTCAGCTCGCGGGCCTTTATCTCCCGGCTCGCCGCCCAGCTCTCGACGCTCGACGGCAGCCTCGCGTCGAGCGTGACCTCGACCTCGTCAGTGACCTTCAGTGCTCCGAACAGGGCCGAATAGGGCGTCATCCCCCAGTCGGTCTGCCTGACGACGGTGCTGCCCTCGAGGTTCCCGTCCGGGCCGACCGTGAGGTCGAACGCGACCGGCCGGGCGTTCCCGAGGAGCGTCAGCTCGCCCTGGACCTGCAGCCGCCCATCTCCGGCCTCCACGGCGGTCGAGCGGAACGTGATCGGGCGGCGCAGCAGGACCTCGTCGTTGATGGTCTGGTCGATGTTCGCCTTGTCGTCGTCGCCGAGGGGCTGCATCCCCCCGGTGCCCTGCCGCACGCGCAGCGAGGTGGAGTCCACGTCGAGCGCGACAGCGATTGCCGCCGGATCCTCTCCGACCTCGAGCGTCGCCTCCCAGTTCGTCACGTGGATGAGCAGGTCGTGGCCCGCCTTGGCGGCGGCCCCGCCGTGTCCGGTCTTCACCGACAGCGTGCCGTCTCGGGGCCCGAGCCTGTACGTGCCCGCCGCGATCGACATGCGCCCCGGAGCCTACGGTTAATCTCCGCCCGTGGCTGTCGAGCTCGAGCACTCGTTCTCCACGGCGAAGCCGATCGACGAGATGTACGCGACGGTTCTCGACCTCGAGCAGGTGGTGCCGTGCGTCGAGGGCGGCAGCGTCATCGAACGGACCGGCCCCGACGCCGTCAAGGCCCAGATCCTCATCAAGATGGGGGCCATGTCGATGACCTTCAGCGGCACCGTGGAGATCGTCGAGCAGGACGCCGCCGCCCACCGCGTCGTCTTGAGCGTCAAGTCCAAAGAGGCCGGCGGGCAGGGCTACGCGAACGCCACGGTCGTGATCGCGCTGAACGACGGCGGAGGCACGATCCACACCGAAGCCCAGATCACCGGCAAGGCCGCGTCGATGGGCGAGGGCGTCGTCATGGGCGTGCTGGACGCGCTGATCACCGACTTCAGCGGCAAGCTCGCCCAGCTCTGATTCGCGGGGGCCGGTCGATGGCGACGATCGTGATGCGGGCGGTACGCGAGGGCGAGGTGCCCGTCGACGGCGGCACGGCGGTGCAGCTGGAGGTCGACCGGCCCGTCTTCCAGGGCAACGGTCCCGACGACTACGTCTGCGTCCAGTGCGGCAGCCTCCTCGCCGCGTCGATGCACCCGGTGCAGATGACGAAGAAGGTGCGCGTCCGCTGCGCACGCTGCTCCACCGTCAACGTCTCGGTGATCGACGGGTACGAAGGGCCTGGCAAGCGGCCCTAGGTATCTCAGGCCGGACGCGGCGGTCGTGTGCGAATCCAGGAAGGTCCGGTGCGTCATCCTCACCGGATGATTCATCGCCTCCGCTATGCAGCGACGATCGTGCGGCCATGAACGCCGATGTCGAGCAGGCTGGAGCCCCGCGCGCGCCGCGTCCGGTCAACGTGACCGTCGTGGCGGCCGTCGCCTTCATCTTCGGAGTGGACCTCGCGGTCACGGGCGTGGTCGGTCTCCTGGGCGCCGACGGCAAGCAGAGCGAGGTGGTCAACGGTCTCGTCAACCTCGGGTCGGCCGGGGTTGCCTTTCTCGTCGCCCTCGGGGCCATGCGCCTGAGGCGCTGGGCATGGACGCTGTTCATGAGCTGGGCGGTGGTCGCCCTGACGCTGCAGCTGCTGCGCGTCCTCTTCTACAGCGATCCACACTATGCGCGGCTCGTCCTTGGGACGGTGGCCGTCTTCCTGCTCACACCGCTCGACACGCAGATCGCGTTCGGTGTCCGAAGCCCAGGCAATGTCCGAATCGACAGCCCCTCTACGAGTTCCCTCGACGGCGTCTGACCTCGAGATCCTGCGGGCGTTCGAGCCCGCCGTGCGGTACACGCACGGCGAGCGGTTCTTCCCGATGGACGTCGAGCGTTACGTCGAGTCGTCCAGCCTGTGGATCTACCGGCCGGACGCGCGTGACGAGGAGGTGATCCCCGAGGGGTCTCTGACGATGGACGAGCTCGTCGCGTACCGGGAAGCTGACTTCGGCTCGCGGTTCTACCTCCGCTTTGTCGGTGCCCTCGGGATCAACGAGAGCGCCCGGGCGCTCGAGAGCGTCCGCAAGCTCTCGAAGGAGAGCGGCAACCGCTTCCACGCCGGGGTCGGCCGGCTCACCCGTGGCGGCCTCCTGCCGCGGTTCGGCGATGCCCTTTTCTCCGTCTCGCTGCTCTTGCGGGGAAGCGTTCCGGGGGCGACTGCTGCCGCCGCGGTTCTCAAATACGCCGCGATACGGGAGGTCGAGGAGCGCTACGTCTACCACGGGCGTGTGTGCCGCCAGGGCGACTGGACGATCTGCCAGTACTGGTTCTTCTTCGCCTACAACGACTGGCGCTCGGGCTTTCACGGCGTCAACGACCACGAGTCCGACTGGGAGATGGTCTCCGTGTACCTGTACGAGGACGGAGGCAGGCTCGTTCCCGAATGGGTCGCCTACGCGTCGCACGACTTCCACGGCGCGGATCTCCGACGACGCTGGGACGATCGCCAGGATCTCGGGCTGATCGGCAACCACCCGATCGTGAACGCCGGCGCCGGGTCGCACGCGTCGTACTTCAAGGCGGGCGAGTACCAGGCCGAGGTGCCCATCCCGGTCCCGAAGGGGCTCCGGGCACTCGCCGAGGCTCTGAGCGGCTTCTGGCAGCGAACCCTTGGCCAGGGCGGGTCCGGCACCGGCTCGCCGCGCATCCCGTTCATCGACTTCGCGCGCGCGGACGGGCTGACGATCGGGCCGGGTCAGGAGAAGGAATGGACTCCGAACGTCATCTCGGAGGACACACCCTGGGTCAGCCGCTACCGGGGAATGTGGGGCCTCTTCGCGCGCGATCCCATCTCCGGTGAGAACGCCCCGGGCGGGCCGATGTACAACCGGGACGGCTCGCTGCGCTCCTCGTGGTACGACCCGCTTGGCTTTGCCGACCTCGACCAGATGCCTGCCCCGACCAGGGAGCTCGAGCTGCTCGAGTCTCAGATCGCCGAGCTCGACGCCCGCAACCGAGAGCTCGACACGCTGATTTCCGCGGCGACGGCGGCGCTCCAGCAGCTGGGCAGCCGGCTGAGGAGCATGACCGGCGGCGCCCACCTCACGGCACAGCACACACTCCAGCAGGAGCGCGTGGAAGAGCAGGCGACGCAGGTCGCGGAGCTGCGCAAGGAGCGCGGGGACAACGACACAGTGCTCGAGGGGCTCCGGCGCAACGCGGAGCGGGTCCGGCATGGCCTGTCGGACGACCCGCGCGCGCATATTCGTACGCCGATGGAACCCGTTCCGGCCTCCGAGCTGCGCTTCGGCCGGGCCGCGGAGTTCTGGGCGGCGGCCAGCATCAGCGTGCTGCTCCTCGGGCTCGCCCTGGTGGTCGTGCTCGCGCCGAAGGAAGTCTGGGCGGCGTCCATCGTCCTGGTGATCGCCTTCCTGATCGTTGAGTCGGTGCTGCGGGGGACGTTTGTGCGAACCGTGAATCGGATCGCCGTACTGCTGGCGCTCGTGGCCGCGGTCGTCCTGGTGGTTCAGTTCTGGGAGGTGACCGTCGTCGCCGTCCTGCTCGGCTTCGCGGCGTTCCTCATCCTGCAGCGCATTCGAGAACTGCGGACCTGAGGCGCGTACGGCAGCCGTGCGACGATCCGCTCGTGGGAGGAAGACCCGGACGGGCGGATGCGGGCGACCGGCATCGGGTGGTCGTGGTCGGCGGCGGCTTCGGCGGGCTCCAGGCCGCCCTGAAGCTGCGGCGCGACGCCCGTCGACCTGACGCTCGTCGACCGGAACAACTTCCACCTCTTCCAGCCGCTGACCTACCAGGTCGCGACCGGCGCGCTGACGCCCGGCGAGATCGCCTATCCGCTGCGCACGATCTTCAGGCGCGACCGCAACGTCCGCGTGGTCATGGCCGAGGTGGCCGACTTCGACCTCGCGGGGCGCGAGCTCCGGCTGCGCTCGGTCCAGGGCGTGCCGGCTCCGGCCGCGCTCCCGTACGACACGCTCATCGTCTCGGGCGGCTCGCAGTACTCGTACTTCGGCCACGAGGAGTGGCGCGAGCACGCGGCCGAGGTGAAGTCGCTCGAGAGCGCGCTCGTCGTTCGTAGCCGGCTCCTCGCCGCGTTCGAGGCGGCCGAGTGGGAGCAGGACGCGGCGCGGCGCGAGGCCTGGCTCACGTTCGTCGTCGTCGGCGCCGGCCCGACGGGCGTCGAGATGGCCGGTCAGATCG
This sequence comes from uncultured Thermoleophilia bacterium, assembly GCA_963755085.1. Lineage (GTDB taxonomy): Bacteria > Actinomycetota > Thermoleophilia > Gaiellales > Gaiellaceae > JACVRM01. The sequence goes on from CAVWIN010000027.1 coordinate 7,763, forward strand.
GCGAGCTTGCCCGCGACACCCTGCGCCGCGACTTCCGCGCCATCGATCCGCGGAAGGCTCGCATCCTGCTCGTCGAGGCGACCGACCGCGTGTTGACGACGTTTCCGCCCTCGCTCTCGGCGAAGGCGACACGGTCGCTCGAGAAGCTCGGGGTGACCGTCATGACCGGCCGCGCGGTGACCGGCATCGATCCTGACGGCGTCACAATCGGGGACGAGCGCATTCCGAGCCGCACCGTGATCTGGGCGGCCGGTGTCACTGCGTCCGGGCTCGCCGGGAGGCTTGCCGAGCTGTCGGGGGCCGAGAGCGACCGCGCCGGCCGCGTCACCGTCGAGCCCGACCTGACGCTTACGGGCCATTCCGAGGTGTTCGCCCTCGGCGACATGGTTCGCGTCCGGCAGCCGGGCGGCGAGCCGGTCGTGTATCCGGGCGTCGCCCCCGTCGCCATGCAGCAGGGCCGCTACGCCGCGCAGGTCGTGCGCGCGCGCCTGCGCGCGCGAGAGACGCCACCCTTTCGCTACCGCGACAAGGGCAACCTCGCGACGATCGGCCGCGGCGCCGCGGTCGCGGACGTCAAGGGGCTGCGCCTGAGCGGGTTCATCGCCTGGCTCACGTGGCTGTTCGTCCACCTCTGGTACCTGATCGGCTTTCAGAACCGCCTCGTCGTCCTGATCCGCTGGTCGACCAGCTTCTGGACGCACGGCCGGGGCGCGCGGTTGATCACGCAGACCGGCGCGGATGGTCACGAGGCACAGGACTGAGCGAGTCGACCGAATCCACGGAGGCAGCGCGCGCCGCAGGCGGGAGCGCCGAACAGGCCGCCTCCACGGGGACACGCGCCGCCTGGAAGCGGTACGGGCGTCCAAGCCTGCTCCTCGTCGTCACAGGGGTCTCGCTCTACCTGCTCTTCCCGAGCCTCGCGGCCGTCTTCGCATCGGGGCGGTCGCTCGACGAGCTGACGTGGTACTGGGCGGCGCTCGCGCTCGCGTTCGAGTGCGGAAGCCTGGTCTTCCTGTGGGAGCTGAACCGGATTGCCCTCCACGTCAAGAGCTGGTTCGTCGTCGCCTACGCGCAGCTCGCCGGGAACGCCGTCGGCAAGGTCGTGCCCGGCGGCGGCGCCACGGCGACAGCGTTCTCGGTCGGCATGCTCCGCCGCGCGGGCGTCGCCACGGCGAATGGGGCCACGGCGCTGACGGCGACTGCCGTGCTGCAGCTCGGCGCCGTGCTGGCGCTCCCGCTCCTCGCCCTGCCCGCAATCATCGGCGGGGCGGCCGTCGACCGCAGCCTCGCCACCTCCGCCTACCTCGGTGCTGCCCTGCTCGTGCTGCTCGTCGCCGGGGGCCTCGCAGCGTTCGTCTCGGACCGGCCGCTTCTGTTCGTCGGACGATGGGGCGAGTGGCTGCTGAACCGGACGATCCGCCGCAAGCGCAACGTGACCGGCCTGCCGGAGGCCCTTCTGGCTCAGCGCGACTTCGTCAAGCGGACGATCGGCCGGCGCTGGAAGGCCGCGATCGTCTCGGCGTCCAGTAGCACGATGCTCGACTACGCAGCCCTGCTCTGCGCCCTCCGGGCCGTCGGTGCCCAGCCGCGGCCCTCGCTCGTGATCCTCGCCTACACGAGCGGGAAGCTGCTCGCCCTGATCCCCCTCACCCCCGGTGGGCTCGGCTTTGTGGAGGCTGGGCTCGTCGGGACGCTCACTCTCGCGGGTGTCACTCCCGGCGACGCGGTCCTGGCGACGCTCACCTACCGGCTCGTCTCGTACTGGCTGCCGATCCCGGCGGGCGCCGTCGCATACGGTGCGTTCCGCCGCCGGTACCCCTCGCCCGACCGGGCGGCCTGATTCTCCGCAACGCCGAGTGCTACGTTCGGTTCCTGGAATTCGGCATTCTCGGCCCGCTCGTTGTCTGGAGTGACGATCGCGAGCTGGCGCTCGGCTCCCAGAAGCAGCGCGCGCTGCTTGCCGTCCTGCTGCTCCGGGCGAACAAGGTGGCGCCGACGGCGAGGATCATCGACGAGCTCTGGGGAGATGACCCGCCCGCAACCGCGGTGACGACCGTCCAGGTGTACGTCTCGCGGCTGCGCAAGGTGCTCGGGCAGGAGGTGATCGAGACGCGGCCGACCGGGCCGCGCGATTCGCTAGTCCGGGCCGAGCCTCCAGGCGGCGTCCATAACCTTCAGGAATCGTCGGCCTCGCGGCCTCGCGGCCGCGCCTGACGGGACGCTCTGGGCGGCGGGCACGAACGCCGTTGCGCACGCGCGGTGCGGCTAGGTGCGGAGCGGTGACAGGCGTGCGCGCAGGATCCGCTCCGGCGGCGCGGGGTGGGTGAACCAGGCGATGTAGACCAGTCCGGGCGGATCGAGATCCGCGAGGTTCGCGAGCGCGAGCCGCCGGTGCGTCGCCTCGAAGGTCTCGAGGTCACCGGTGAGCGCGAGCGAGAAGTCGTCGGCCTGCCGCTCCCACCGCCGCGACAGTGCCGAGCCGAGCGGCGACAGCGCGGCCTCCAGCACTGCGCCGAGGAGCAGGACGAACGGGAGGACGCGCGGGTCGCCAGGGCCGGCCGCGCCGATCGCGTCGCGCACGGCTTCCCACTGGAGCAAGGCCCAGAGCAGGAGCACGAACGCCGCCGTGCCGGCTATCCCGAGTGCGGTGCCCTTCGCAACGTGGCGCGCGCGGCGATGTCCGAGCTCGTGCGCGACGACGAGCTTGACCTCTGAGGGCGGAGCCTCCGTCGCAAGCGTGTCGAAGAGGACGACGCGCCGCGTGCTGCCGAGCCCCGACACGTAGGCGTTCAGCTTGCGGGTGCGGCGGCTCGCGTCGATCACCAGGACGTCGCGGACGGGTACCCCGGCCTCGTCGGCCAGGGCGCGGAGCTGCGCCGTGAGCTCGTAATCGTCGAGCGGTCGCGCGCGGTTGAACAGCGGCTCGAGGACGACCGGGGCCGCCCAGCTGAGGAGCAGCACGAGCGCAGCGGCGGCGACCGCCGCGACGAGCGGCCACCACGTCGGGAAGGCGTGCGCCGCGGCGACCAGCCCGACGAGCGCCAGGCCCGCGAGGACGACGCCGACCCCCAGCGACTTCAGCCGGTCGGCGCCCCAGCCGGCGAGCGTCTGCGTCGAGAAGCCCCACTCGTGCTCGTGCAGGTACCCCGCCCAGAACGAGAGCGGGAGGCGAATCAGCGTCCCGAGGACGATCGTCAACGCGGCGACGCCTGCCGCGCCCGCCCACCAGGGCCACCCGTCGAACGGCGCGTAGACGCGATCCCCGAGGCCGCCGAAGGCGAGCGCCGCGAGCAATGCCAAGCCCGAGCAGCCCGTTGGCGAGCGCGGCCGCGTAGCGAGGGCGCCAGTAGCGGCGTGCGCGCTCGACCTGATCCGATCCGAACAGCTCGACGGCGGCGACCGTCTCCACCCGAATCAGTCGAGCTGCTCGCTGAGCGGGAACGAGCGGTGCGCGCGCGGCGGCACGAGGAAGTTCTGCCGGTGCGTCGTCGCGAGCACGGCGTTGAACCCCTGGCCGCGGCCGCGCGGGGATAGCGGCAGCCGCGTCCCGTCCGGGAGCACGCCGTCCATGGCGAGGCGCGTGCGGTGGAAGTCGTCGCTCGTCGGGTTGAAGATCACGAAGTGGACGCCCGCGGCGGGCTCGGCCTCCATCCGGTCGCGCTCGGGCCGCGAGCTCCAGAAGAACGGGTTGTCGAGCGTGTTGAAGTCGGCGCGCTGCGGGATCGCGGTGCCGCGCCGGTAGACGGTGCCGTCGGCGGCGATGGTGTCGCGCGCGAGCCGTGAGACGGTCTGGATCGACGAGCTGTGGCCGATGCGGCTCCGTGCGTGGAAGCCGCGCGCGACCGTGGCGGCGTCGGCGGGGTGCTCGGCGACGGTCTGCACACCGGGTGGCACGCGGAGCCCCGGGCGGAACGCGGCCCCGATGCGCTCACCGTGGTCGAAATTCAGGTACCACGCGGCGAGGTTCTCGCGGATGTGGGAGAGGTGCATGTGCGTCCCGCCTTCGAAGTAGCCGCCGGCCGCGTCGGTGTAGCCGAGCGTCTCGAGGTTCGCGATCCTGTGCGGGCCGAGGCTCGCCTTCTGCGTCGACGTCAGGCCGAGGAAGAGCTCCGCGGAGTCTGGGATCAAGTCGGCGCCGTCGATCCCCGCGGCCACGGCCATGCGCTTCGGCAGCCCGACGCCGCCCGCGAACCCGCCGCCGACGAAGCCCTTGCGGATGCTCGTCACCGCCAGGGCATCGCGCATCTCCGCGAAGACCTGCGCTGCGGCGCCGTCGACCTCGCGGCGCACGTCGCCGCGGAAGAGCACGGCGACGTCGTTGCCCTCGAGCACCACGCCCGGCGGGTCGCTCGGGAAGCGGCGGGTGTCGAGCAGCGCCTTCACGGGCCGGCCGGTCTCGGATGCGCGCAGGTCGGTCGGGAGGTGGCGGGCCGCGAGCGCCGGGACGTGGCGCCGGAAGTAGGGGAGGCCCCAGGCGACGGTCACGCCCACGTCCCCCTCGACCGACGAGAGGGCGTCCTCGAACCGCGTGCGCGCGTCGGCGAGCGGGATGCCCCGGACGACGTTCGCGGTCACGACCTGGTGGAAGAGCGGCGGTACGACCACCTCGACGCCGTCGCTCTCCACGACACGGAGCCCGGGCAGCTCGTGCTGCTCCCGCGGCCCGACGGCGCCGCCGGGTTGCGGCGACGCCGTCAGGCGGTCGGCGAGCTCGTAGATCCCGCCGGCCGCGAGCGCGGCGGCGGCCGTGCCCGCGATCAGCTCGCGGCGGGTGAGTCGCACGTCCAGTGCTAGCGCACGGCCGTCTCGACGCGGCTCATCGGGATCAGCCGGAGTCATCCCGCGCGTCGCCGTCGTGGTCGCGTAGACGACGCCGACCGGCTCGATCTGGGCGCCCACGAGCCCTGGCGCGACCGTGAGCCGCGCCGTCCGCCCGGAGGTGACGTCGACGGCGTAGACCGAGCTCCCGGCGGTGAAGAGCGCGATCCCGTACTGGACGTCCACGTGTGATGCGCGCGCGGGGATCGCCCAGCTGTGCAGCCGGCGCCCGGTCGGGAGCGTCAGGACGTCCAGCCGTCCCTGCCGGGTCGTCGCGACGACCAGGTTGCGGTGAACGGCGAACGACGTCGCGCCCGGGACATCCAGGTGGCGACGGAAGCCGTGGACCGAGTTCAGCGTGATGGCTCCGCTCGCCGTCAGCGTGCCGATCTGCCAGCGGTCGGCCGACACGTCACGGACGGTGCCCGGGACGCTGGCAAGGTTGCGGCCGCGGTAGGGGCCGGTCACGCGCCCGACGGTCGTCGCCGTCCCGTTCACGACCGAGAACACGAGCGTATTGCCGTCGCCCGCGAGCGCGCCGAGCGCCGTGCGCGGGCCGAGCTCGGAGAGGCGGCGGATGACCCACTCCTGGCAGCCGATCCCATCGGCGGCGACGAGCATCGGGCGGCCGCGGTGCGTCGTGACCCACTCGGCGCGGTTGCCGGCGAGGGCGAGGGCCGAGATGCGGCCTGAACGGGTGCCGGGCGCGCAGGTCGGCCCGGCCTTCTGCGAGACCTGGAAGACGGAGCGCCACGGGATGCTCCAGAACATGACGCGGTCGCAGCCGTTCGCGCCGCCGACGGCAAACGCGGCCTGCGTCCCGTCGACCGACAGTGCGCGGACGGGGCCGCCGGTGCGGAAGCCGCGCCCGGTCTGGGTGAGCTCCCAGCGCACCGCGCGGGTCGGCATGAACTTGAGCATCGTGCGGTTGCGCGGCGCGTTCTTCAGCGTGTTGTCCTGGTACGCGAGGCCGTGGGTGTTCAGGAGCGGGCTGTCGCCGCGGCGGACAGGGGCGACCATGGTCGTGCTGCCACTCTGCAGCGCAGTCACCCAGATGCCGTTGCGCGCGCGGTACGCAGCGAGGCCGCCGGAGACCTGCAGCGTCTCGGGGTGGACGGAGACGGGCAGCGGCCACGCGTGGACGACGCGCCCCGTCGGGTCGAAGACCTGCAGGCGGTCGGGCCGGTCGGCGCCGCCGGCGCTGACGAGGCGGGCGGACGAGGCGGGCGAGCGATTCGAGGTCACGGAGCTGCACGCGGCGCTCGAGGGTTGCGGACGTGCCGTGCTCGCGCGCCAGACGAGCACCTGGCAGCCCGCGTTCGCGCGGAGCGCGAGCGTGACGGTGCTGCCCTGCAGTCGGTAGGCGGCGACGTGGCCGGTGACCGAGAGCGACCGGGTTCCGGCGGGATCGGGGTGGCAGACGTAGGCGACGGCCGGCGCCGCGAGCAAGAGCGCGGCTCCGGCGACGGCGAGGCGGACGGGTACACGACCCATGGTGGGGACCTCCCGGCTCGTTGACCGAACCGCCCGAATGTACCGGTGTCGCTTGTGCCGATCAACGCGACCGTTGCGGTGTGGGCCGCCAACACCGCGCAGGAGGATGCCTTCGTCGAGATTGCACTCGATCCGGCAGTGTCGTAGCGTCGGCCGGCCGTGTGGCTGATCACGCTCCGCGATCTTCAGTGGCGTCGCCGCCGGTTCCTGATCGCGGTCGTCGCCACGGGCGTGGTGTTCGCGCTCGCCCTCATGCTCTCCGGCGTTAGCTCAAGCTTCGACAACGAGATCAACCGAACCGTGCGCTCGTTCCATGCCGATTCCTGGCTGATCTCGCGCGGGAGCCTCGGGCCGTTCACGGGGCCGACCGCCTTCCCGGCCGGCCGCGCCCGGGACGTGGCACGGTTGCCCGGCGTGGATCGAGCAGACCCGGTCGCCATCCTGAGGGCGACGACCACGACGCCGAGCACGCGCAACGTCAACGTGATCGGGGTCGTGAACGGCGGGGTCGGCGCTCCGCCGGGCCTGACGCTCGGGCAGCGCACGGCGGTCGTGGACTCGAGTCTCGGTCTCAAGCGGGGAGACGCGCTCGACCTCAACGGGACAACCTTCCGGGTCGCTGCCGTCACGGGTGGAATGACCTACTTCGCCGGCATCCCGACCGTGGTGATCGCGCTCGGTGATGCTCAGCAACTTGGCCTCGGCGGCGCGTCCCTTGCCACGGCGATCGTCGCCCAGGGCACGCCGACCCGGGCGCCCGCCGGCCTGTCGGTGCTCTCGAATCACGACGTGAGGGTCGATCTCGCACGGCCCGTGCACGAGGCGAAGCAGACCATCAGCCTCATCCGGTGGCTGCTCTGGGCGGTGGCGGCGGGGATCATCGCCGCGATGGTGTACCTCTCCGCACTCGAGCGCGGCCGCGACTTCGCCGTCCTGAAGGCGATCGGGCTGTCCACGAGAAGCGTCCTCGGCGGCCTAGTGTTGCAGGCGGTCCTGCTCGCGCTCGCGTCGGCCGTGCTCGCGGTCGTGTTCGAGTTCGCCATGGCGCCGGCATCGGCCTTGCGGGTGGAGGTGTCAGGGACCGACTTCGTGTTGCTGCCCGTGATCGCCGTTGTGGTCGGTGCGCTCGCGAGCCTGCTCGCACTTCGGCGTGCGGTCGGAGTCGATCCCGCCCTTGCCTTCGGAGGTGCGTGATCTCTCTCGTCTGCCAGGACCTCGTTGTCGAATACGCGAGCGGCGGCTACCTCGTCCGACCGATTGACGGGCTCGACTTCGAGGTGAGCCGCGGCGAGCTCGCGCTCCTGCTGGGGGCAAGCGGCTGCGGGAAGACCACCCTGCTCTCCGTGCTCGCCGCGATCCTCCGGCCCGCATCCGGCACGGTGGCGGTCGAGCGCCTCGAGATCACCCGCCTCCAGGGCACCGAGCTCGCCGACTACCGCCTGCACCGCGTCGGCATCGTCTTCCAGGCGTTCAACCTGATCCCGAGCCTGACCGCGACGGAGAACGTCCAGATCCCGCTGCGGGCGTCGGGGTTGGGCCGCCGGGCGGCTCGCGAGCGAGCCGACGCCCTGCTCGCTCAGGTCGACCTCGCCGACCGCCGCCAGCACCGTCCCGCCGACCTCTCCGGAGGTCAGCAGCAGCGGGTGGCGATCGCCCGCGCGCTCGCCCTCGACCCGCCGCTCGTTCTCGCCGACGAGCCCACCGCGCACCTCGACTACATCCAGGTCGAGGGCGTGCTCCGCCTGCTGCGGGAGATCGCCGACAGCGGGCGCATCGTGGTCGTCTCGACCCACGACGAGCGCCTCATCCCGCTGGCCGATCGTGTCGTCGCCATGAGCGCGAAGACGATGGACAGACCGGGCGTGACGGAGGAGGTGGCTCTCGCTCCCGGCGAGGTGCTGTTCGCGCAGGGTGACGCCGGAGAGCTCGTGTACGTCGTCGAGGAGGGGGAGATCGAGATCGTGCGCGTGAGGGACGACCGCACCGAGGAGGCGCTCGCCCGAGTCGGACCGAGTCGGTACTTCGGAGAGCTCGCACCGCTCTTCGGCATCCAGCGCTCCGCAACCGCGCGGGCGACCATGCCGACGCGCGTCGTCGGCCTCTCCGTGGCCGAGTTCCGGCGGCGCTTCCGGGGCGAGAAGCTGTCGCACCTGATGGGGCAGATTTCCTAGGCGACGGGCGCCGAGGGCACCTGGCGCGGCGACAACGCCGCAAGCAGCGCGTCCTTCGCTCCGCCGCTCAGCGCCTCCTCCGCGGCCCGTCGTCCCGCGTCGATGGCAGGATCGATGCGGCGGAAGTCGCGGAGTGACAGTTCGTGCACGTCCGGGGTGATCACGATCTGGGCCAGGCTATGGCTGGCCTCCGTCCGCTCGATGCTGCCAAGGACAGTCGCGCGTGAGAGCGTCTCGAGAATCGTGGGCAGCGACGCCCGGACAGTCCGCTTCATGTCCTCGGCGGTGATTCGGCGCATGACGTCGACGGCGATGATCGGGCCGGGCTCGTCGGCGGCCATCACGTCGGTCGGCAGGTTGTTGAGGATGCCGCCGTCGACGAGCAGCTGCGCTTCGTACGGGCGGGGCGGTACCAGGCCGGGGATGATCATGCTGGTGCCGACGGCCTCCCAGAGCGGCCCCTCCCGATGAACCACCATGTGACCGCTCAACAGGTCAGCGCTCACGGTGAAGAAGGGCCGCGGCAGCTCTTCGACGCTGATGTCCCCGAACACGCGCCGGAGCATCGACTGCCCGCGGCGCGCCCGGATCAGGGCATGGCGCGGCAGCGTGTAGTCGCTAAAGGGGGCCCGCTCGGCAACCTCTGTCCGGCAGGTGTCGATCGCGCGCTCGGGGCTCCAGCCGAGGGCGACCATCGCAGCGATGAACGCACCCATGCTCGTCCCGCCCGCGCGGTCGATCTCGAGCCCATGGCCGGCCAGCACCTCCAGCACCCCGAGATGCGCGAATGAGCGCGCGCCGCCGCCGGACAGCACGACGCCAAGCGACCTCCCGGCGAGCCGGCGCGCCACTCGGGGCCAGGCGGACCGGTCGTCCTCCGCGACGACGTGGTGGGTGCTGACGCGAGCAACTGCACGCCACTGCGGCAGGGTGCGGACGGCGGCAGTGCTCAGGAAGACGACGTCGATGCCGTCGGCCAGGCGGAGCCCGGCCCCGGGCGCACCCGCCGCAAGAACGAGGACGCGATCCGCCTGCCGCACGCAGAAGTCGGTCCAGGCGCCTCCGTCCGGAGGCGCCAAGAGCAGGACGTACTCGGCCTGTCGCTCGAGGGCCCCGAGCCGCTCCGCCCAGCCGTCCGTCTCGAGACGCTCGACGGCGACCGTCGGCCCGAGCGAGGCGAACGCGGCGGTGAGCTCGTCGAAGATCGGCCGCGCGTTGATCGTGCCCGTCGGCCGGACGGCGAACACGGCAGGTGGGACGTCCGGCTCGACGAGTCCGCCGCTTTGCTGCAGCTGACGTGCCAGCGAGGTTGCGAGGGCGACGCTCAACTCCCGGTCACGGGCAACGAGCGCGGCGAAGTCGCCGCCCTCGAGCTCGAGGAGCTCGCTGTCGCGCACGGCCTGGACGGAGGCGGAGCGTGGGGTGCCCGTCAGGACGGCGAGCTCGCCGATCGCCGCTCCGGGGCCGACGAGGCGGGCGATCCGCTGCTCGCCGTCGCGCTCGACGACGACGCGCAGCCGCCCCGAGACGACGAAGTACAGGCGATCGGCGGGATCGCCTTCCCGGAAAAGCCACTCCTGAGCCTCGAGGCGGATGGGCTCGGCTGCGCTGAGCAGCTCCTCCTGGACGCGAGACGGGAGCGTGCCGAGGAGCGCCGCGTCCCCGAGCGGAACGCCGTTGCCCATGGGCCATTCTGGCACCGTCCCGTCGTGGCGTCGAGTAGGCGCAAGGCCGTCGCATGACTTCACACGGGCCGCGCCGCGCGGAATGATCCTCGGCGAGGTGCCCGCGCAGCCGTCCGGAACCGTGACGCTCGTGTTTACCGACGTCGAAGGGTCGACGCGGCTGCTCGCCGACCTCGGCCCGGAGCGGTACCGCGAGACGCTCGGCCGGCATCACGCCGTGCTGCGCGAGGCCTTCGGCCGTCACGACGGCTACGAGGTCGACAACGAGGGCGACTCGTTCTTCTACGCGTTCGCAGCGGCCGGCGCGGCGGTGGCGGCCGTCCGTGAGGCGATGGGCGCGCTCGACGGCGACCAGGTCAAGATCCGCGTCGGCGTCCACTCGGGCGAGCCCCTGCTCAACCCGCCGAAGTACACCGGTCTCGACGTCCATCTGGCGGCGCGCATCATGAGCGCCGGGCACGGCGGGCAGGTGCTCCTCTCCCGGACGACGCGCGAGCTCGTGGACGTCGAGGCGCTCGACCTCGGCGACCATCGCCTCAAGGACTTCGACCAGCCGGTGCGGCTCTACCAGCTGGGCGACAGGCCGTTCCCGCCGCTCAAGACGATCTCGAACACGAACCTGCCGGTCCCGGTCACGTCGTTCGTCGGTCGCGAGTCCGAGCTCGGCGAGGCCGGGGAGCTGCTCACGTCGAGCCGGCTGCTGACGGTCACCGGGCCGGGCGGCACGGGAAAGACGCGGTTCGGCGTCGAGCTCGCCGCGCGGCACACCGACGCCTTCGAGCACGGCGTCTTCTGGGTGCCGCTCGCCCCGATCCGCGACCCGGGTCTCGTCATGGACACGCTCGCGCAGACACTCGGCGCGCGGGGGTCCCCGGCGGAGCACATCGGCGACCGGCAGATCCTCGTCGTCCTCGACAACTTCGAGCACGTCGTCGACGCGGCCACCGAGCTCGGCCAGCTGCTCGCGGCGTGCCCGAACCTGCGCGCGCTCGTCACCAGCCGCGAGCTGCTGCGCGTGCAGGGCGAGGCCGAGTACGCCCTCGAGCCGCTGGAGATCGGCGAGGGCGTGGCGCTCTTCTGCGAGCGCGCACGGCTGGAGCCGTCCGCCGCGATCGAGGAGTTGTGCGAGCGGCTGGACAGCCTGCCGCTCGCGATCGAGCTGGCCGCCGCGTCGACGCGGATGCTCTCGCCGGAGCAGCTGCTCGCGCGTCTGGGGCAGCGCCTCGACCTGCTCCAGGGCGGGCGCGACGCCGACGCGCGGCAGCAGACGCTGCGCGCGACGATCGCCTGGTCGTACGACCTGCTCGCACCGCACGAGCAGGCGCTGCTCGCGCGGCTCAGCGTGTTCGTGGGCGGATGGACGATCGAGGCAGCCGAGGCTGTCTGCGGCGCCGAGCTCGACGGGCTCGTGTCGCTGCTCGACAAGAGCCTGATCCGGCGGAGCGGCGAGCGTTACTGGATGCTCGAGACGATCCGGGAGTTCGCGACCGAGCACGCGGCCGACGGGACGGCGCTCGCGGAGCTGCATCTGCGCTGGTTCCTGGCCCTTGCCGAGGAAGCGGATGTCGAGACGATGACCGGCGATCGCAAGGTCTGGTTCGACCGCCTCGAGGCGGATCACGCCAACCTCCGGGCCGCGATCGCGTTCGCGGCCGGAGCGGGGGAGACCGAAGCGCACGTACAGCTGGCTTCGGCACTCTGGACGTTCTGGGTCGATCGCGGCTACATCGCGGAGGGGCAGCGGCAGCTCGACGACGCCATAGGACGGACAACGAGCCCTTCGGTCGCGGCGAGAATCGGACGCGTCTACTTCGCCTCGGTGACGTCGAGCAGTACGGTCGACCTCCTCGCCGAGGCGGAGGCGCTGGAGGCCGAATGCGCGGGGGCGGGCGACCGGTACAACCGCATCCGGGCCCTTGTCCTCATCGGCATGTTCAACCTCTGGCTCGGCCCGTGCACGCCGGCCGAGGACGCGCTGCTGCGCGCCCTCGCCCTTTCGCGGGGTGATTTCCCCGCCGAGGAAGCTGAGGCCGTCAGCTGGCTCTTGATCACCGCGTTCTACGGCCCGTTGCCTGCCGACGAGGGCATTGCCCGCTGCAAAGAGGCGTACGAGCGCTATGCGGACAACCGCAGGATCCAGGCAATCGCCCTCGCCGAGCGTGCCCCGCTCGAGGCAATGCGCGGCGAGTTCGACATCGCGAGGCAGATCCACGCCGACGGACAGGCGATCCTCGGGGAGCTCGGCCTGAAGCTGTGGGCCGCCAACCTCGCGCAGGAGTCGCACATCGTCGAGACGCTGGCGGAGAATCCCGCAGGCGCCGCAGACGCTCTGCGGGCGGCCTGCGAGGTGCTCGAGGAGGCGGGCGAGCGAGGCTTCCTGTCCACGAACGCCGGCTACCTCGCGCACGCGCTGGTGGCGCTCGGCGACATCGCCGGCGCGGAGCAGTACGCCGCGCTGTGCGCTGAGGCCGCCTCGCCGGACGATTCTCTGTCGCAGTGTCTCTGGCGGAGCGCCCGGGCGAAGCTGCTCGCGGCAGCCGGTGAAACCGAGCGTGCAGTGGAGTACGCCGAGGAGGGACTCCGGATGATCGCGGGGGAAAACGACGACCGCATCGGACCGCAAGCCGACCGGTTGACCGATCTCGCGGACGTGCTCGTCGCCGCCGGTCGGGACGGCGAGGCCGCTTCGGCGCTGGAGCAGGCGCTCGCCCTCTACGAGCGCAAGGGCAACCTCGTCGCCGCAGCGCGGACGCGCGCGGCGCTGGCGGCGTCCTGACCAGACGTCAGTAGATTCTCGGGATGGTGCACGCCGTTGTCGCGGCGGTCGCGGTCGCGCTGGTCGCCGTGCTGTTCGCCACGCCCCGCGAGGCCGCGGCCCGGTACGCGTGCTCCAAGACCGGCGAGGTGCACTTCAAGGCCGCCGACGGCACGAAGCTCGCCGGGCTTCGCTTCGGTAAGGCCCAGAGCGCGGTTGTCTTCGCGCATGAGCTCGGCGGCGGCGCCTGCCAGTGGCTCCCGTATGCGCGCGAGCTGGCTGCGAAGGGCTACCTCACGCTCGCCTTCGACTTCCGCGGCTACGGGTCGTCGCAGACGCGCACCGGCAGCGCGAAATGGCGCCTGCCCATGGACGTCAACGCGGCCGCGACGGAGGCCCGCAAGCTCGGCGCGAAGCATGTGATCCTCGTCGGCGCGTCGATGGGCGGCACCGCCGTCCTCACCGCTGCGCCGAACGCCAAGCCGCCCGTGAACGCGGTCGTCTCGCTCTCGGGGCCGGCGGAGTTCGGCCGCATGAAGGCCGATGCTGCTGTGCCGAAGCTGACCGTGCCGGTCCTCTACATGGTCGGCTCCCTCGACCAGGACTTCGTTCCCGACGCGCACACGCTCTACGACGCGACGACGGTGGAGGACAAGACGCTCGAGGTGCGCGACACGGCCGACCACGGGGTCCGGCTGCTCGGCGATGCCACAACGCGCGCGATCTTCGAGCGATTCCTCACCGCCCATCGGTAGGGCGTTTCCATCGGTGACAAGGCGGGTACTCGATGAGCCGTGCCTCTCTATCGCACCCACGAGGACGATCTGATCGCCCTCCTCGGCGAAGTCCAGGCCGAGCTTCGACGTGAGCAGCGCCGGCGGCGGCGCGTGCCGGCGTCGATGCGCCTGCGGCCGAAGCTCGTCGCGCGTTCGCGCGATTCCCGCCGGGCCGCGTAAGCGCCGCTTCAGCGGCCGAGCAGCCCCGCGACCGCGTTGATCGCGACGGCGAGGATCACGGCTCCGAACAGGTAGGAGAGCAGCGCGTGCCGGAACACCGTCCGGCGTGTCGCCTTGATCGACAGGTCGGTGTCGGAGACCTGGTAGGTCATCCCGACCGTGAAGGCGAGGTACGCGAAGTCGCGGTAGTCGGGCTTGTCGTCGTCGGGAAAGTCGATGCCGCCGACCGGTGGGGCGTAGTAGAGGCGCGCGTAGCGGAGCGTGTAGACCGTGTGGACGCAGGCCCAGGCGAGCGCGACGCTCAGAATCGCAAACAACGTGGTGGCCACGCGCCCCGCGCCCGTGTCGTGACCCGCGTGGGCGAGCGTGAAGACCACCGCGACGAGGCTGGCGACGCTTGCGCCGATCAGGACCGACTCCGACGCAGCGCGCGAGTCGTCCTCGTTCTGCGAGCGGGCGGCCGTTGCGCCGGCGTCCTTGCGTGCAATGTCGTGCCAGACGAGGGCGAGGTACACGATCGCCGCGCCGACCCATGCGCCGAGCACGGCCTCCGCCCACCCGGCGCCGGCGGCGATTGCGACCGCCAGGCCCACCACGCCGCCGCCCGCGGCCATTGCCGCCCGGCGCTGCCCGAGGCGCGCCGTCACTCGAGCCTAGGCCGTCTCGTAGGCCGACTCGACCGACGACGTGCCGCGCTCGGCCACGCGCTGCTCCGCGTACCCGCCGGCGCGGAACGCCTCGACCGGGTCCTCGGGCACGCCCAGGTCACGGCGGACCTCCGCGAGGGCGGGTCGCACGTTGGTCTCATACGCGTCCATGAGTACCCGGTGCGCGCCGAGCACGTCGCCCTCGCGCTGCGCCGCGCCCAGCCGCTCGGTGTCGACCAGCAGCGCCTTGGCGTACGCCGTCTGGATGTTCGAGACCGACTGGATCATCGCGTCGATCTTTCCCTCGATGTTGTGCGACTGGTCGATCATGAACGCGACGTCGCGCGCGTCGTCGCCGGCGGCAGCGATCTCGCGCATGATCCGGAACAGCTCGAACGGGTCGATCGCGCCGACGATCAGGTCGTCGTCGGCGTACTTGCGGTTGTTGAAGTGGAAGCCGCCCAGCAGGCCCTCGGCGAGGAGCAGCGCGACGATCTGCTCGACGTTCGTGCCCATCGGGTGGTGGCCCGTGTCGACGAGCACCTGCGCCTGCTCCCCGAGTCGCCGGCAGGCCAGCGCGGCCGTGCCCCAGTCGGGCAGGTCGGTCGAGTAGAAGCCCGGCTCGAAGAACTTGTACTCGACGAGCAGGCGCATGCCCGCGGGCAGGCGGTCGTACAGCACCTGCAGCCCCTCGATGAGCCGCTCGTGCCGCCCGCGCAGGTCGTCCTGGCCGGGGTAGTTCGTCCCGTCCGCGAGCCAGAGGCTGATGATCGTCGAGCCGACCGCCTCGGCGATCTCGACGCACTCGAGGCAGTGCTCGAGCGCCTTCGCGCGCACCGCGGCGTCGGGATGGCAGAGGCTGCCGAGCCGGTAGTCGTCGTCGCCGAACAGGTTGGGGTTGACGGCGCCGATGCGCACGCCGAGGCCCTCCGCGTGCCGGCGGAGCTCGGCTCCAGTCGTCGACGCGGTCCCACGGCACGTGGATCGCGACGCTCGGGCAGACGCCGGTCAGCTCGTGGACGAGCGCCGCGTCGGCGAGCTTCTCCCAGACGTTCCGCGCCGCACCCGGCCACGGGTACACGTGGAAGCGCGTGCCCGAGTTGCCGTAGCCCCACGACGGCGTCTCGATCTCGAGGCTGCGCAGCCGGTCCAGCACGCGCGCCAGTCTGACAGCAGGAGATTGTGGCTCGCTGCGAACATGGTTCCGTGCGGGTCGCCCTGTTCGTCACCTGCCTCACCGACACGCTTCTGCCGGAGACGGGGATCGCGACCGTGCGCCTGCTCGAGCGGCTCGGCCACCAAGTGACGTTCCCGCGCGAGCAGACATGCTGCGGCCAGATGCACCTCAACACCGGCTACCAGGCCGAGGCGCGGGAGCTCGCCCGCCGCTTCGTCCGCGTGTTCGGCGACGAGGAGGTGATCGTCGCGCCGTCGGCGTCCTGCGTCGGGACCGTGCGTGAGTACTACCCGATCCTCGCGGAGGGCGACCCGGCGCTCGCTCGGCAGGTGGCCGAGGTCGCCCCGCGTGTCGTGGAGCTGAGCGAGCTCCTCGCTGACGCGATTGGGGGTCGAGGACGTCGGCGCCTCGTTCCCGCACCGCGTCACCTACCACCCGACCTGCCACTCGCTGCGGTCACTGCACGTCGGCGACGCGCCCTACCGGCTGCTGCGCGCGGTGCGCGGGCTCGACCTCGTCGAGCTGCCGGAGGAGCGCGAGTGCTGCGGCTTCGGCGGGACGTTCGCGGTCAAGAACCCCGACACGTCCGAGGCGATGCTCGCCGACAAGGTGCGCAACATCCTCGACACGGGCGCCGAGGTCTGCAGCGCCGTCGACAACTCCTGCCTGCTGCACATCGGCGGCGCGCTGTCGCGGCACGCGCTCCGGCGTGCGCACCGCGCACCTCGCCGACATTCTCGCCTCCGCATGAAGGGCTTCCCGGCCGCCGCGCGCGACGCGCTCCAGAACACGCAGCTCCGGCACAACCTCGGGCTCGCGACCAGCACGATCCGCGATCGCCGCGCCCGCGCCGTCGCCGAGGTGCCCGACTGGGAGGAGCTCCGCGAGGCCGGCGCCGCGCTGAAGCGCCGCGTCCTGCGGAACCTCGACGGCTACCTGCTCGAGTTCGAGGCGGCCGTCGAGCGCGCCGGCGGCCACGTCCACTGGGCGCGCGACGGGGCCGAGGCGGGCCGCGTGGTCACCGAGCTCGTCCGCGCGACCGGCGCGAGCGACGTGGTCAAGGTCAAGTCGCTGACGACCGACGAGATCGAGCTGAACGAGGCGCTCGGCCGTGCGGGCATCGACGTCGTCGAGACCGACCTCGCCGAGCTGATCGTCCAGCTCGCGGGCGAGGAGCCGTCGCACATCCTCGTCCCGGCGATCCACAAGAACCGCGTCGAGATCCGCGACCTCTTCCGCCGTTCGTTCGGGCTGCCCGACCTGTCCGACGATCCGCAGGAGCTTGCCGCCGCCGCCCGCGTGCACCTGCGCGCGAAGTTCCTCTCCGCGCGGGTCGCGATCAGCGGCGCCAACTTCGCGATCGCCGAGACCGGCACCGTCTCGGTCGTCGAGTCGGAGGGCAACGGCCGCTTCTGCACGACGCTGCCCGAGACGCTGATCACCGTCGTCGGGATCGAGAAGCTGATCCCGGCCCCCGAGGACCTCGAGGTCTTCCTCCAGCTCTTGCCGCGGTCGTCGACCGGCGAGCGCATGAACCCGTACACGACGCTCTGGACCGGCGTCACGCCCGGTGACGGGCCGCAGGACTTCCACGTCGTGCTGCTCGACAACGGCCGCACCGACGTGCTCGCCGACGTGGTCGGCCGCCAGACACTCGCCTGCATCCGCTGCAGCGCCTGCCTCAATGTCTGCCCGGTCTACTCCCGCACGGGCGGCCACGCCTACGGGTCGGTCTACCCGGGGCCGATCGGCGCAATCCTGACGCCGCAGCTGCGCGGGGTGGCGGAGGCGCCCACGCTGCCGTACGCGTCCAGCCTCTGCGGCGCCTGCTACGAGGTCTGCCCGGTCAAGATCGACATCCCGCGCGTGCTCGTGCACCTGCGCGGACGCGTGGTCGAGGAGGGCGCGGCCGCGAAGAGCGAGCGCGCCGCGATGCGGGCGCTCGCCTGGGCATTCGCCGGCGAGCGGCGCTACCGCAGCGCCCAGAAGGCCGGCCGCGCGGGCAGTCGGCCGTTCACGCGCGGCGGGATGATCCACCGGGTCCCCGGCCTGAACGCGTGGACGGAGACGCGCGACCTGCCGCCGTTCCCGCGGCAGACCTTCCGTGAGTGGTGGGATGAGCGCGGCGCGTGAGGAGATCCTCGGGCGCGTCCGCCGCGCCCTAACCGACGTCCCGCCCGGGGACGAGGTCGACGTGCCGCGCGCGTACCGCGTCACGCAGGACGGGACGCTGGAGCGGTTCGTCGAGCGGCTCCACGACTACGGCGCTGGCGTCCGCATGGCCGCGGGCGACCAGGTCGCGAAGGCGGTCGCCGAGGCCTGCCGGGCGCGCGGGGTGGAGCGGATCGCCGTCGCGGCGGGCTTTCCCGACGACTGGCGGCCCGCCGACGTCGAGGTCGTCGTCGACGACGGGCTCACGCCCGCTGAGCTCGAGGAGATCGGCGCCGCCGCGACGGCGGCCGCGCTCGGGATCGGCGAGACGGGGACGATCGTCCTGGACGGCGGCGAGGGGCAGGGGCGGCGGCTCCTCAGCCTGGTGCCCGACGTGCACGTGTGCGTGCTGCGGGCCGACCAGATCGTCGACGGGGTGCCCGCGGCGATCCGGCAGCTGGCCGCCGGCTTCCGCGAGACGCGCCGCCCGGTCACGTTCGTCTCCGGGCCCTCCGCGACGGTGGACATCGAGTTCCAGCGGGTCGAGGGCGTGCACGGGCCACGGCAGTTCGAAGTTGTTGTTGTAAACGATTGAGTTTCGTTCACTAGCGTTTCGAAAGCCCTGCGAAGCGCTTGACACACGCCGCACGAAGGACGTAGGGTCGCCGCGGCTTGCCGAAGAGCTCCCGAACGGCGCATAACCTCCCGGGTCTGCCGCAGAACGAGCGCATGCAGCAGGTGCTGCAGATGCTCGAGACGCGCGATTCCGTTCAGGTTACGGAACTTGCGGAAGCGTTTTCGGTTTCCGAGGTCACCGTTCGCAGCGACCTCACCGAGCTGGCGCGCCAGGGTCTCGTCGCGCGCGTGCGCGGTGGGGTGCGCCCGCTGGACCGCGGCAACTCGGAGCTCGGGTTCGACTTTCGCCTCGGGCTCGAGGTCGACCGCAAGCGGGCGGTCGCCCGTGAGGCCGCGAAGCTGATCGGCGACGGCGAGGCGATCGCCCTCGACGCGAGCACGACGGCCTACTACCTCGCGCTCGAGCTGCGCTCGAAGCGCGAGCTCGTCGTGGTCACGAACGGGATCCTGATCGCCGCCTCGCTAGCCGACGCCCCCGGAATCAACGTGCTCGTCACCGGCGGGATGCTGCGGCTCTCGGCG
This sequence comes from uncultured Thermoleophilia bacterium, assembly GCA_963755085.1. GTDB lineage: Bacteria > Actinomycetota > Thermoleophilia > Gaiellales > Gaiellaceae > JACVRM01. The sequence goes on from CAVWIN010000027.1 coordinate 26,775, forward strand.
ATGTCGCTCGTCGGCGACCTCGGCGGCGACCTGCTCAGGACGACGCGGATCAACAAGGGCTTCCTGGGCGCGCGCGGCCTGAGCCTCGAGCGCGGCCTCATGGACCTCAACCCGGACGAGGTGCGCATCAAGAAGGACATTGCCACCGCGTGCGACCGCGTCATCGCGATCATCGACGGGAGCAAGTGGCACCGGAGCGCGCTGCTCACGTTCGTGCCGGCCGAGTCCGTGGACGCGATCGTAACGGACGAGACGGCGCCTTCCGACCAGGTGCGCGCGTGGAGCAGGGCCGGCGTCGAGGTGATCATCGCCGAGGTCGAGGACGCCGAGCGGCCGGCCGCGAAGCCGATCGAGCTGCGCCGCTATCCGCGCGGAGGCAACGGCTCGTGACCACCATGGCCGCCGTCGACATCGGCGCGCAGAGCGGGCGCGTCGTCGTCGGCCGGCTGGACGGCGGGCGCCTCGGCATCGAGGAGGTGCACCGCTTCCCGAACCACCCCGTGACGGCCGGCGGACGCCTCCACTGGGACATCCTCCAGCTCTACGAGCAGGTCGTCGAGGGCATCACGGCCGCCGGCAGGTTCGCGGGCGACCTCGACTCGGTCGGCGTCGACACGTGGGGCGTCGACTTCGGCCTGCTCGACGGCGACGGCACCCTGCTCGGCAACCCGGTGCACCACCGCGACCGGCGGACGGAGGGCGTCATGGAGCGCGTCTTCGCCCGCGTCCCGGCGCGTGAGCTCTACGAGCGCACCGGCATCCAGCTGCTGCCGATCAACACGATCTTCCAGCTCGCCGCCGTGGTCGAGGGTGGAGGCCGCGCGCTCGCGGCCGCGCATCGCCTGCTGCTCGTCCCCGACCTGCTGCACTACTGGCTCAGCGGCGTCGCGGTCTGTGAGCGCACCAACGCCTCGACGACGCAGTGCCTCGACCCGCGCAGCGGCGAGTGGGCGACCGACCTGCTCGAGCGCCTGGACATCCCCGCGGCGCCGTTCCGCGAGCTCGTCGAGCCGGGCACCGTGCTCGGCCGCCTGCGCGACGACGTCGCCGACCGCACCGGGCTCCGTGACACCCGCGTTGCAGTGCCTGGCACCCACGACACGGCGTCCGCCGTGGCGGCCGTGCCGTTCCGCGACCCGGGCGCCGCCTACATCAGCGCCGGCACCTGGTCGCTGGTCGGCGTCGAGCTGCACGAGCCGCTGATCAACGACGACGCCTTCGCCGCCAACCTCACCAACGAGGGCGGCGTCGGCGGCACGACGCGCCTGCTGCGCAACGTCGACGGCCTCTGGCTGCTGCACGAGTGCCGCAACGCCTGGGCCGCCGAGGGCCGGACCTACACCTTCGAGGAGCTCGTCTCCGCGGCCGAGGCGACGCCCGCGCTCCGCTCCTTCATCGAGCCGAACGACCAGCGCTTCCTGGCGCCGGGCGACCTGCCCGGGCGCATCCGCGCGTTCTGCCTCGAGACCGGCCAGCCCGAGCCGGACGGCGTGGGGGAGGTCACACGCTGCATCCTCGAGAGCCTCGCCCTGAAGCACGCGCAGACGGTGCGCCTGCTCGGCGACGTGACCGGCTCGCGCCCGCCCGAGATCCACATCGTCGGCGGCGGCGCGCAGAACGGGCCGCTCTGCCGCTGGACGGCCGAGGCGGCCGGCCTGCCGGTGCTCGTCGGCCCCGTGGAGGCGACCGCGGTCGGCAACCTCGCCGCGCAGGCGATCGCACTCGGCGAGCTCGGCTCGCTCGACGAGGCGCGTGAGGTCGTGCGCGCGTCGTTCGCGCCGTCCGTCTACGAGCCGTCGCCCTCGAGCGCGTGGCTCGAGGCGACCGAACGCTTCGACGGCCTCAGCGAGTCGAACGGCCAGCGGGAGGAGGTGTGGGCGTGACCGACACCGCCCCGGCCTCCGCGCTGCGCGGCGTCGTCCCGCCGGTCGACCGCTGGGACGCCGATGCCGCGAAGGGCCTCTCGCCGCTCGACGAGCTCACGTACCGCTCCAACCTGCTCGGCGCCGACCGCTCGCTCGCGAACGTCGGCGGCGGCAACACCTCCGCGAAAGGCGTGACCGTCGACCACGCCGGGCGCGAGACGCGGACGCTCTGGGTCAAGGGCTCCGGTACCGACCTGGCCACGATCACGGCGCCCGGCTTCCCCGCGCTGCGCCTCGACGAGGTGCTCCCGCTCCGCGAGCGGGCGACGATGGACGACGCGGAAATGGTGGATTACCTCCGTCGCTGCGGGCTCGTGCCCGACCAGCCGCGCCCGTCGATCGAGACGCTCTTGCACGCCTTCGTGCCGGCCCCGCAGGTCGACCACACGCACCCGGACGCGGTCATCGCCCTGACCTCGTCGCCCGACGGGCGCGCGCTTGCCGAGGCCGCGTTCGGCGACGAGGCCGTCTGGCTCGACTACCAGCGGCCGGGCTTCGACATGTCGCGCCGGATCGCCGAGCTGCTCGAGGAGAACCCCGGCGCGCGCGCCGTCCTGCTCGCCAAGCACGGGCTCGTCACGTGGGGCGAGACCGGGGAGGAGTCGTACCGGGCGACGATCGAGTTCGTGACGCGCGCCGCCGAGGCGATCGACGGCGCCGCCGGGCACGGATACGGGCTGGGCGGCCCGCACGTCCGACAGGTCGCGCAGGACGAGGCGGAGGACCTGCTCACGGCAACGCTGCCCGCCCTCCGGGGCGCGCTCGGCGCCGGCCTCGTCCTCGAGGTCGACCGCACCCCCGAGGCGGTCGCGTTCGCGTCCGCGGCCCGGACCCCCGAGGTCAGCCAGGTCGGGGCGCCGTGCCCCGACCACCTGATCAACACGAAGCACAGGCCGCTCGTCGTCGACTTCGACCCGGCGCGCGACGGCGTTTCGGAGCTCGCTGCCGCGTTCAGGAGCGGGGTGGAGGACTACGCCGCCTGGTACCGCGACTACTACGAGCGCAACGTCGACGACGAGACGCGGCCGTTCCCGATGGATCCGCCCGGCCCGCGCGTCGTGCTCATCCCGGGCGTCGGCCTCGTCACGAGCGGCGCCGACACGCGTCGCGCGCGCATCGCCCGCGACCTCTACCACCGCGCGATCGTCGTCGAGGACGCCGCCGACGCGCTCGGCGGCTTCTCGTCGCTGAGCGAGCCCGAGGCCTTCAAGATCGAGTACTGGCCGCTCGAGCGCTACAAGCTGGCGCAGCTGCCGCCGCCGAGCGACCTCTCCGGGCGGATCGCGCTGATCACCGGCGGCGCGAGCGGCATCGGCCGCGCCACCGCGCGCCGGCTGGCCGAGCTCGGCGCCCACGTCGCCGTCGCCGACCTGAACGCGTCCGGCGCGACCGAGGTCGCCGCCGAGCTCGTCGAGCGCTACGGCGAGGGCCGCGCCATCGGGCTCCCACTCGACGTCACAGACGAGACGGCGATGGCCGAGGCCTTCCGCGCCACCGTGCTCGCCTGGGGCGGGCTCGACATCCTCGTCTGCTCGGCGGGGATCGCCTCGAGCGCGCCGATCACCGAGACGACCCTCGACCTCTGGGAGCGCAACTACGCCGTGCTCGCGCGTGGCTACTTCCTCGCCTCGCGCGCCGGCTTCGATGTGCTGCGCGCGCAGGGCACGGGCGGCTCCATCGTCTTCGTCGGCTCCAAGAACGCCCTGGTCGCCGGCGCCAACGCCGCCGCCTACTCGTCCGCGAAGGCCGCGTCGCTGCACCTGGCGCGCTGCCTGGCCGAGGAGGGCGGGGCCGACTCGATCCGAGTCAACACGGTCAACCCGGACGCGGTCATCGAAGGCTCCGCGCTGTGGTCGTCCGACTGGAAGGCCGAGCGTGCGAGCACGTACGGCATCGAGGCCGAGGAGCTTCCTGCCTTCTACCGCGGCAGAACGCGGCTCGGCGTCAACGTTTTTCCCGAGGACGTCGCCGAGGCGATCGCGTTCCTGGCCGGGCCGCGCTCGGCCAAGTCCACGGGCAATGTCGTCAACGTCGACGGGGGCGTCACCGCGGCCTACCCGCGGTGAGCCCGGAGAGAGGAGGAGTGGAGGGCTGAGTTGAGTTGTGACCCCGCGGTGCGGCGCCCCAGCTGCCGCCCATGTGTTCCGTTGGTTCCCTAGGAAAGGAACGAGATGCACGACAAGAGGTGGCTCCACATCGGTCTGCTGGTCGGGGCGCTCGGGCTCGTCGGCGCGTTCGCCGCGTCGGCCGCATTCACGGCGACGGGCGCAGCGTCGAGCGGCAAGACCTTCTACTTCATCCCGAAGGACACGCTGAACCCGTACGAGGTCATCGCCGACAAGGGCGGCAAGATCGCGCTGACGGCGCTCGGCAACAAGCAGGTCGTCCAGTCGGGCACCCAGGACACGGCTCAGGCACAGCAGCCGGCCATCCAGGCGGCCATCCAGTCGCACGCGGCCGGCATCGTCATCGCGGCGAACGATCCGCAGGCGGTCTGCCCGGCGCTCCGGCAGGCCATGGCCGCCGGGATCAAGGTGGTCGCGTTCGACTCCGACTCGAACTGCCGCCAGCTCTTCATCAACCAGGCGGACACCGAGACGATCGGTCGCAGCCAGATGCAGTTGCTCGCCTCGCTGATGGGCTACAAGGGCGAGTGGGTGATCCTCTCGGCCGCCTCGACTGCCACGAACCAGAACGCGTGGATCAAGTACATGAAGCTCGAGGCGAAGAAGGCCAAGTACAAGAACATGAAGTACGACGGCATCTACTACGGCAACGACAACCCGGCCCAGTCGCTCCAGCAGACGGAGTCGCTGCTCCAGGCGCACCCGAACCTGAAGGGCATCGAGTCGCCCACGACGGTCGGGATCTCGTCGGCTGCCCAGTACCTCTCGAACAAGCCGCAGTACAAGGGCAAGATCGTGCTCACCGGCCTCGGCCTGCCGAGCCAGATGAAGAAGTACGTCCACAACGGCACGGTCAAGAAGTTCGCCCTGTGGAACCCGCAGGATCTCGGCTACCTCGCCGGCTACGCGGTGACCGCGCTCGCCGACGGCAAGATCACCGGCAAGGTCGGCCAGACGTTCACGGCCGGCAAGCTCGGCAAGTACAAGATCATCAAGGCCGCAGGTGGCCCGCAGGTCATCCTCGGCCCGCCGTTCACCTTCGACAAGAGCAACGTCGACAAGTTCAACTTCTAGGAGCCACGGCTTCCGGGGCGCCGCTGTCGCGGCGCCCCGGTACCCCTGGCTAGGGAGGGTGTCTTGCAGCGCGTCTGCTTTCAGCTTCAGGTGAAGCCCGAACGCATGGCCGAGTACCGGGAACGACACCGCGCCGTCTGGCCGGAAATGCTCGAGGCGCTCTCGGCCACGGGCTGGCGCAACTACTCGCTCTTTCTCTCGCCCAGCGGGATGCTCATCGGCTACCTGGAGACCGACGACTTCGAGGCCGCCTTGCGCGGCATGGAGGCGACCGACGTCAACGCCCGCTGGCAGGCCGAGATGGGCGAGTTCTTCCAGGACCTCGAGGGGCGGCGCCCCGACGAGGGGCTGCTCGTGCTCGACGAGGTCTTCCACCTCGCGTGAGCGCGCCCGAATCCCCTGAGCCTGTGCTCGTCCTCGAGCACGCCACCAAGAGCTTCGGCGCCGTCCACGCGCTCGAGGACGGCACGATCGAGCTCTACCCCGGCGAGCTGCACGGCCTCGTCGGCGAGAACGGCGCCGGCAAGTCGACGCTCGTGAAGATCCTCGCCGGCGTCCACCGCCCGGACAGCGGCCGGCTGCTCATCGACGGAGTCGAGGCGATCTTCGACAACGCCAGGCAGGCCCAGCAGGCGGGGATCGCGATCATTTTCCAGGAGCCGACGCTCTTCCCGGACCTGAGCGTCGCCGAGAACATCTTCATCGGCTCGCAGCCGCTGAAGGTCGGCCACCGCATCGACTACCGCACGATGCGCCGCGAGACCGCCGCGCTCTTCGACCGGCTCGGCGTGCGGATGGATCCCGACCGCCCGGCGCGCGGCCTCTCCATCGCCGACCAGCAGCTCGTCGAGATCGCGAAGGCGCTCACCCGGGACGCGCGCGTGATCGTCATGGACGAGCCGACGGCGGCGCTGACCACCACCGAGGTCCAGCGGCTGTTCGGCATCGCGCGCACGCTCTCCGAGCACGGCGCCGCGGTGCTGTTCGTGTCGCACCGCCTCGAGGAGATCTTCGACCTCTGCCAGCGCGTCACGGTCATGCGCGACGGCAGCCACGTCTGGACCAAGCCCGTCGGCGAGCTGACGACCGCCTCGGTCATCCGCGCGATGGTCGGGCGCGACATGGACGCGCTCTTCCCGAAGGAGCACGCCGAGCGCGGCAAGCCTGTGCTCCAGGTCGAGCGCCTGACCCGCGAGGGCGTGTTCACGGACATCTCGTTCGAGGTGTGCGCCGGCGAGATCGTGGCTCTGGCCGGGCTCGTCGGGGCGGGGCGGAGCGAGGTGGCGCAGGCGATGTTCGGCATCGACCGCGCCGACGCCGGCTCGGTCACGGTGAACGGGAAGCGGCTGCGGAGCGGGTCGCCGACGGCGGCGATGAGCGCCGGCATCGGGCTCGTCCCCGAGGACCGCCGCCAGCAGGGTCTGATCATGGACCTGTCAATCCAGGGCAACGTCGCTCTCGCCTCGCTCGGCCGGGTCCAGAAGCTCGGGCTGATCCCCTTCGGCGCCGAGCGGCGCTTCGCCACGGACTGGGTGACGCGGCTCCAGCTCAAGTACGGGCGCCTGAGCAACCCTGCCTGGACGCTCTCGGGCGGCAACCAGCAGAAGGTCGTCCTGGCGAAGTGGCTGGCTCGGCGCCCCGCGGTGCTGATCGTCGACGAGCCGACGCGCGGCATCGACGTCGGGACGAAAGCCGAGGTGCACCGGCTGCTCTCCGACCTCGCCGGCCAGGGCGTCGCCGTCCTGATGATCTCGTCGGAGCTGCCCGAGGTGCTCGGGATGGCCGACCGGGTGATCGTCCTCTTCGAGGGCCGCGTCTCGGGCGAGTTCACCCGCGCCGAGGCGAACGAGGACGCGATCATGCGCGCCGCCACCGGGCTCGTCGAGGACGAGGCCGCCGCGTGAGCGCGAGAGCCGAGACCGCGAGCGTCGGCACGGTCGACGGCCGCAGCCGGTCGCACGCGCTCGCCGAGGCGATCTTCCGCTTCCGCGAGCTCGGAATCGTGCTCGCGCTCCTGCTCGTCATCACCGTGACGGCCCTCCACAACAGCAACTTCGTCAGCAAGACGAGCCTGCAGCAGCTGCTGTCGGGCGCCGCGATCATTGCGATCCTCGCGATCGGCGAGACGATCGTGATCATCACGCGGAACGTCGACCTGTCCATCGGGTCGATCCTCGGGATCTCTGCCTACGCGGTCGGCGTGACATTCGAGAACCACCCACACATCTGGATCCCCTGGGTGTTCCTGATCGGGATGGCGATCGGGCTCGCGTGCGGGGTCGTGAACGGCGCGATCACGACCATCGCGCGCGTGCCAAGCCTCGTCGTCACGCTGGGGACGCTCTACGTGATCCGTGGCATCGACGCGCGCTGGGCCGGCGGTCACCAGGTGGGCGCGTCTGCGCTGCCGAACAGCTTCACCAACATCGGCTACGGGACCGTCCTCGGCGTGCCGTATCTCGGGCTCGCCGCGATCGTGGCGGTCGCGGTGGCGACGTACGCGATGCGGTCATTCCGCACGCCGCGCGACTTCTACGCGATCGGGTCGAACCCGGACGCGGCGCGGCTCGCCGGGATTCCGGTCGAGCGGCGTGTCTTCCTCGCCTTCGCGCTGAGCGGCGCCATCGCGGGCGTGGCGGGCGCGTTCTGGCTCTCGCTGTACGGGTCCGTCGACGCGATCGCCGGCCAGGGCTACGAGTTCCAGGTGATCGCGGCCGTCGTTGTCGGCGGCGTGGCGATCTTCGGCGGCAGCGGGACCGTGCTCGGAGCGGCGCTGGGCGCGCTGCTCTTGAACACGATCGACAGCGCGCTCGTCGTCAACAACGTGTCGTCGGCGTGGAGCTCTGCGATCGCCGGCGGGCTGCTCCTCGCCGCGATCGCCTTCGACCGCCTGGTGTCCGTCCGCATTGCCCCGGCCCTGACAACGAGAAGGAGCACCCGTGGCTGACCGCCTTCGCCCGCTGCTGCGCTGGGAGGCCGGCCTCGTCCTGCTCCTGATCGGGACGATCCTCTACGGGAACAACGCCTCCCAGTACTTCTTCACGTCCGGGAACGTCTTCTTCATCCTGCTGAACGTCGGCGAGGTGGCGATTATGGCGCTGCCGCTGACGCTGATCGTGATCACCGGCGAGATCGACCTATCGGTCGCGTCGATCCTCGGGCTGTCCGCGATCGTCATGGGCGAGCTCTATATGCACGGCTATGGCCTCTGGTCGGCGATGGCCGGCGCCCTGGTCGTCGGCGCGGTCGCGGGCGCGTTCAACGGGCTCCTGGTCACGCGGCTCGGGCTGCCGTCGCTCGCCGTCACGATCGGCACGCTGACGCTCTACCGCGGCATCGCCCAGGGCATCCTCCCGACCGACACGATCCAGGTCTCGAAGCCGCCGTACTCGGACATCGGGGTCGTGCCGATCCGCGGCACCGAGATCCCGTGGTCCTTCCTGTTCTTCGCCGTGCTCGCGGTGATCTTCGGGATCGTGCTGCACGCCACGCCGCTCGGGCGCAAGATCTACGCCATCGGCGCAGGGCAGGAGGCGGCGCGCTTCGCCGGCATCCGCGTGCGGCGGATCAAGTTCTGGCTCTACGTGCTGTCGGGCCTCCTGAGCGGCTTCGCCGGGATCCTGTTCACGCTGCGGTTCTCGTCCGCCCGCTACGACTCGGGCATCGGGCTGGAGCTCTTCGTCGTCACGATCGTCCTGCTCGGCGGCGTCTCCATCTTCGGCGGCCGCGGCACGATCATCGGCGTCGTCCTGGCCGTGCTCGTGCTCGGCTCCCTGCAGACGGCCATGACCCAGGCGCTCGTCTCGCCGCAGGAGCAGAACATCGTCGTCGGCGCGCTGCTGATCCTCAGCGTCGTCGTCCCGAACGTGCCGGGCATCTACCAGCGGGCGCGGCTGCGGCTACGGACCATGTCGGCGCGACGGCACGCCAGCGAGGCGGCCGAGGCGGCCGAGGCATGAGCGCGCGCGTCGGCGTCTTCGGCATCGGCCTGGCGGCGTACTGGCCGCAGTTCGAGGGGCTGCACGAGCGGCTCCAGGGCTACCAGCGCGGGCTCGAGCAGGGGCTCGCCGGGCTCGGCGCCGACGTCGTCTCGGCGGGGCTGGTCGACACGCCCGAGCGCGCCCGCGAGGCGGGCGACGAGCTGGCCGGCGTCGACCTCGTGATGCTCTACACGGCGACGTACGCGACGTCGTCGCAGGTGCTGCCCGTCGTGCAGGCGGCGAAGGCGCCGGTCGTGATCCTCAACCTGCAGCCGACCCGGTCGCTCGACTACGAGGCGATGACGACGGGGGAGTGGCTCGCGAACTGCTCGGCGTGCTGCGTCCCCGAGCTGGCCGGCGCGTTCACGCGGGCACGGATCCCGTACCGGACGATCACTGGGACGCTGCTCGACGGCGACCCGGCCTGGGCGGCGATGGGGGAGTGGGTGGAGGCGGCGCGCGCCGTCCGCGAGCTGCGCCGGGCGCGGTTCGGCTTCCTCGGCCACACGTATCCCGGGATGCTCGACATGTACTCGGACTTCACGCAGGTGTCCGCGCAGGCGGGGCCGCACATCGAGGTGCTGGAGATGGACGACCTGGTCGCCCGGGTCGAGGCGGCGTCGGTCGCGGAGATCGAGCGCAAGGGCGACGAGATCCGGGAGCTGTTCGACCTCGCCGAGCCCGCGGGCGACCCGATCGCCGACGAGATCTCGCCGGAGCAGTGGGACTGGTCGGCCCGCGTGGCGGTCGGGCTGGACCGGCTCGTCGACGACTTCGCGCTGAACGGCCTGACCTACTACTACCGCGGCCTCGACGACAACGTCTTCGAGCGCGTGGCGGCCGGGCTGATCGTCGGCAACTCGCTGCTGACGGCGCGCGGCGTGCCGGCGTCGGGCGAGGGCGACCTGAAGACGAACCTCGCGATGTTCCTGCTCGACCGCCTGGGCGCGGGCGGCTCGTATACCGAGTTCTACGCGCTCGACTTCGACGAGGAGTTCGTGCTGATGGGCCACGACGGCCCGGCGCACATCGCGATCGCCGACGGCCGCCCGGTGGTGCGGGCGCTCAAGCTGTACCACGGCAAGGCGGGGGCGGGCCTCTCGGTTGAGATGAAGGTGCGGCTCGGCCCGGTGACGATCCTCGGCATGACGCAGACCGCCGACGGGCGGCTGAAGCTGATCGCCGCCGAGGGCGAGTCGATCCCCGGCCCGACGTTCCGGATCGGCAACACGAACTCGCGGCTGCGCTTCTCACTGGGGCCCGGGCCGTTCATGGACGCCTGGTGCGCCGAAGGGCCGACGCACCACGTCGCGCTCGGCGTCGGGCACCAGCTGGGGCGGATCCGGAAGGTCGCGGACCTGCTCGGGCTCGAGCTCGCCGTCGTCGGCTACTGATCCACGGCCGCCCAGACGCGGCCGTGCCCGACCGCGAGCGCCGAGACCGGCCCGCCGACGTGCACCGTCCGCGTCACCGTCGTCGTCCCCGGGTCGACGCGCGAGACGGTGCCGTCGAGCGTCCCCACCCAGACGGCGCCGAGGCCGAACGCGACACTGACGGGCCTGCCGGGCACGCTCGCCGTCGCCGCGACCTGCAGCGTCCGCGGCGCGACCGCGACCACCTCGTGCGCGTAGGGCGCGGTCGCCCACACGAAGCCGTTGCCGCTCGCCGCCTGCTCGGGGAGCGCCGTCCCGCCGAAGCCGTTGGGGGCGTCCGGGTCGACCGTGACCGAGTTCGTGGCGCCGGTGCGGAGGTCGAGCCGGTCGAGCGTCCCGCGGCCCGCCGACCACAGTGCGCCGGCCGCGTAGGTGAACGGGCCCCCGGGGGCCGGCGAGGCCCGCGGGCTCGCGCCGTGCATGTCCGTCGGCCGAGATGCGGAAGAGCGACGGCGGGGTTCCCGGCGGTGGCCCAGATGCCGTGGTCGCCGATCAGCCCCGTGACGCCGCGCGGCACGGGCCGTCCGCCGGACTCGGACGGCTCGAGCCCGAGGGAGATCGGCGTCGAAAGCTCGGTCGCAGGGTCGATGCGGAGCAGGCCGCGGTCCGACCCGACCCAGAGGGCGCCGTCTCCGTAGGCGACCGAGTTCGCGGAGGTGCCGACGCCGACCGTGCGTGTGCTGCAGCGTGCGCGGGTCGATCCGGGTCACGGTGCCGTCGCCGCCGTTCAGCGCCCACACTGCGGGTGCGCCGACGGCGAGCGCCGACGGCCGGTCGCCGACGCGCACGGCCGAGACGAGCCGGCCGCCGGTGTCGAGCACGGCGACCGAGTTGGGCGCGGCGGAGACGCTGCCGCCCCCGCGGAGCTGATGGGCGGCAACGAGGACGCCGGCAACGGCGAGCACGACGACGGCTGCTGCGACCGCGGCCGGCCGGCGGGAGTGGCGCGCCGGCGGCCGCTGGCGTCCGGCAGGGCCGCGAGCTCCAGATCGCTGTCGTGGCGCAGAATCGCCTGCTCGAGCTTGCGCAGCCGCGGCGAGGGCTCCAGGCCGAGCTCGTCACTGAGCGCCCGGCGGCCCGACTGGTACAGGTCGAGTGCGTCCGTCTGGCGCCCGCAGCGGTAGAGGGCGAGCATGGCGAGCTCGCGGAGCCGGTCGCGGCGGGGCTCCTCTGCGACCTGGTGCTCGAGCTCCGCCGCGACCTCCGCATGGTGTCCGAGGTCGAGCTCGGCCTCGAACCAGTCCTCGAGCGCCTCGAGCCGGAGCTCGCCGAAGCGCGAGCGCTCGGCCGCGACGAACGCGAGCGGGGCCAGGCCGTCGAGCAGGTCGCCGCGCCAGAGGCCGAGCGCCTCGGAGAGCAGCGGCGCCGCTCGTGCCGGGTCGCGTTCGTGCAGGACGCGCCGCCCCTCGGCGGCGAGCGCACGGAACCGCAGCGCATCGAGCTCGTCGGTCTCGAGGTGGAGCACGTAGCCGTTTCCGTGCGTGGTCAGCCGCTCGCGCCCGGCCCCGGCCTCGTCGAGCAGCTTCCGCGCCCTGGAGACGTGCATCTGGAGCGAGGCGGCCGCGGGCGCGGCGGGTCGTCGTCCCAGAGCGCGTCGACGAGCCGGTCGCGCGAGACGACCTCGTCGGCGTGGAGCGCGAGCAGCGCGAGCACCGCCGCCGGCTTCTCGCCCGCGGGCCGCACCGTTCCGTCCGGGCCGGCGATCTCGAGCGGTCCGAGCAGCCGCAGATCCAGCCTTGCCGATCGCGCCGCGAGCGTCACCTCGTTGCGATTGTAAAGCGGACTTTGGCCGCGTTTTGGCGCGATTTTTCCGCTCGGGCCCATCGTGCACGGCGTGAGAGCGCTTCTGATCGTCGCCGTCGCCGCCGCGCTCGTCGCCGCGGCCGGCACCGAGGACCGTGCGGCACCGGCCGGGCCTGCGTGCACCAGTGCGAAGGTGGGAGGCAAGCGCGTCTGCCTCACGACGGGCGCCAAATGCTCGGCGAAGTATGCGAGCGTCTACAAGGCCCACGGCTTCCAGTGCAAGAAGGGCCGCCTCGCGAAGATCCCGAAGCCGAAGCCGACGACACCGGCGATCGGAACGGTGGTCGCGAAGATCCCGCTTGCGGACTCGGGCTGGATGCTCGCCGCAGGGGACGGATCCGTCTGGGTCGCGGCCCTGAACAGCGACGTGCTCCGCGTCGATCCGGAGAAGGCGGGGGTGACGGCCACGATCCCCTCCGCGCCGGATCAGGAGTTCGCGTCCTGGATCACCGTCGGCGACGGCTCGCTGTGGATCTCGAACTGGACCGACAGCACGGTGTGGCGCGTGGACACGGCCACGAACGTCCGCACGGCGACGATCCCGGTCCCGACCGCGCCGCAGGGCGTCTCGGTGGGCCCGAGCGGTGTGTGGGTCGCGTCGCATCGCGGCCGCCCGACCGGCTCGCTGACGCGCATCGATCCCGCGACGAACACCGTCTCCCTCAGCGTCCCTGCCGGCGCTGCGCAGGACTGCTGCGGGCCCGAGGGCATCGCTGCCACCTCGACCGCCGTCTGGAGCACGGTTCCCAACCTGAACGCCATCGTGCGGCTGGACCCGGTGACCGGCACCGTCGTGGCGTCCATTCCGGCGACCGACGTCTGCGGGGGAGTCGTGCCCACCGACGACGCCGTCTGGGTCGTGGGCTGTAGCAACAACGTCTATCGGATCAACCCGAGCACGAACACGATGGCGGCGAGGATCCTGGCTTCCGGCACCGTCACGGACGTCGCGGTCGGTTTCGGAGCGGTCTGGGCGCTGGCGCACTCGCTCGATCCGCTCTCGACCGCTGGGACGCTCGTCCGCATCGACCCGGCGACGAACCGCGTCGTCGGCACGCTCGCCGTGGCCGACGCCTACGGCCTCTGTGTGCTCGGCGACTCGGTCTACGTCGGCAGCGGGCACACGCTGCTGCGCATCCGCCCGAGCTAGCGACGCGCGGGCCGCGCGGCCGCCTCACGCCGCGCTGCCGCCTCTGCGCGGTACACCTGTGGCACGCCGTGCGCTCCCGCGTGCTGAGCGCCGGCTCTCGTTCGGGTTGCACTCGAGCGGGCTCCGCTCGGCGCGGATGGCGGCGAGCAGGCCGTTCAACGAGAAGTAGTAGTGGCGGTTCGTCGCGATCGCGGGCGAGAACTTGCCTGCCTTCCAGCTCCATACGACCTTGCCGTCGGCAAGGCGTGCGGCATACGCGTGCTGCTCCAGCGTCGCGAAGAACACGAGCGGCCCGATGACGACCGGGGCGCCGAGAATCCGGCCGCCCACGTGGCTCTCCCGAACCTGAGAGCTCGCTGAGAATGCCCGGAATCACAGGCGATTCACAGATTCGTGGGAGAGTCTGGGGCCATGGCATTCAACGCCGCACCCAGCACACCGCGCCGCGTCCTCGTCGTGGACGACGAACCGTCGATCGTCGACGCGGTGGCGACCGCGTTCCGCTACGAGGGCTACGAGGTCGACCAGGCCTATACCGGCCGCGAGGCCCTCGAGATGGTCATCCGCGACGAACCCGACCTGATCGTGCTCGACTGGATGCTTCCCGACATCGAGGGCATCGAGGTCGGCCGGCGACTCCGCGCCCGCGGGTACCGCACCGCCGTCCTGTTCCTCACTGCGAAGGACGCGACCGAGAACAAGGTCGAGGCGCTGCGCGTCGGCGGCGACGACTACGTGACCAAGCCGTTCAGCCTGGCCGAGGTCGTTGCGCGTGCGCAGGCGATCCTGCGCCGCACGGCCGGCGACCTGCCCGGCGACGTGCTGACCTTCTCCGACCTCACCCTGGACGAGGCGCGGCACGAGGTCACGCGCGGCGACGAGGCGATCACGCTCACCGCAACGGAGTTCAGCCTCCTGCGCTACTTCATGCTCAACCCTCGGCGCGTGCTCTCCAAGGCCCAGATCCTCCAGAACGTGTGGCGCTACGACTTCGGCGGGAACGCGAACGTGGTGGAGACCTACGTCAGCTACCTCCGGCGCAAGCTCGACGCGTCGGGGCCGCCGCTGATCAAGACGGTCCGTCAGGCCGGATACATGCTCGACGCGCGGCAGGAGTGATCGGCCGGCTCTCGCTGAAGGCGCGGCTCATCCTCGGCGTGATCGTCCTCGCCGGGGTCGGGCTCGCCGCGGCCGACGTCGCCACGTACGCGTCGCTGCACTCCTTCCTGATCCAGCGGACGGATCAGTCGCTCCAGGACAACCATCCCGACCTCGCGAACGTGGTGGGCAACTGCCAACGGGGCGGCGGGGGCGGTCCCCCGGGCGGTGGCCACGGCGGGCCGCCGGGGAACACCTTCGCGCGGCTCCAGGCGCCGAACGGCCAGGTGTGCAGCGTTGCGCCCCAGACCCTGTCGGGCACCACCCCGTCGCCGCCGAAGTGGCCGTCGACATCCGGTCTCGGGTTCGGCGACGACAACGCGAAGTACTTCACCGTCTCGTCGCAGGATGGGAAGAGCCGCTACCGCGTGCGCGCGGAGCTCGAGCGCGGCGGCGGCGTCCTGCTGACCGCGGCGTCACTCTCGGACGTCGACGCGACGCTCCGGCGCCTGCTGGTGATCGAGCTGCTCGTGACTGCGTCGGTGCTCCTCGGCATCGTCGCGCTCGGCGTCTGGGTCGTGCGCCTCGGCCTGCGCCCGCTCACGGCGATCGAAGCAACGGCGGCGGCGATCGCGGCCGGGGACCTCTCGCGGCGCGTCGAGCGCGCCGAGCCGAATACCGAGGTCGGGCGGCTCGGGATGGCGCTGAACACCATGCTCACCCAGATCCAGACGGCCTTCAACGCGACGGCGGCCTCGGAGGCGCGTCTGCGCCGCTTCGTCGCCGACGCTTCCCACGAGCTGCGCACGCCGCTCGCGGCGGTGCGCGCCTACGCCGAGCTCTTCGGCCGCGGTGCGAACAGCCGGCCCGACGACCTCGAGCGCTCGATGACCGGCATCGAACGCGAGTCGCGGCGCATGAGCCTGCTCGTCGACGACCTGCTCCTGCTCGCGCGCCTCGACGAGGGGCGCCCGCTCGAGCACCAGCCGGTCGGCCTCGCCGAGCTCGTCGCCGAGGCGGTGGAGACGGCGACGACGCTCGAGCCCGGCCGGCCGATCGAGCTGAGCACCGAGGAGGCCGTCGTGGACGGCGATCACGACCGCCTGCGCCAGGTCGTCGACAACCTGCTCGCCAACGTGCGGGCGCACACACCGCCCGGCGCGCCCGCCACGGTGCGCGTCCTGCGGAGCGGAGCCTCCGCGGTGATCGAGGTCGAGGACACCGGCCCGGGCATGGAGCCGGAGCAGGCCGCGCGCATGTTCGAGCGCTTCTACCGCGCCGACCCTGCACGCGCGCGGGCGCGCGGCGGAACCGGCCTCGGGCTCTCCATCGTCGCCGCCGTCGCCGAGGCGCACGGCGGCTTGGCAACCGCGGTCTGCGAACCGGGAGCCGGGACGACGGTGCGGGTCACGTTGCCCCTGGCGGCGACGACGGAGGACGCGCCGGATGCGCCGCCGCTAATCCATACGACCACCTAACTGGACTCTCAGGGCTCTCCCAGGGAGCTCCAAGACCGCCGCGTTTCGATGGAACTGAAGAACGTCATCGAAACGGAGGAGGCGTCTCATGACGCGATACACCAAACGACTCGGGCTGCTCACCGTTGCGGCCGCCACAGCGCTTCTCGTCGTCGGCGTCGCCACGGCGAGTGCGCACGGGCGCGGCGCCGCGACGAGCGTCAGCACGAGTGCGCTCGTCACCGAGGCAGCGAAGCAGCTCAACGCCGCGCGTGCCGACCTCAAGGCCGCGATCGTCCAGTCGGCCGAGGACCGCGTCGACGCGGCGGTCGAGGACGAGGACATCACGTCCGACGAGGGCGACCAGCTGAAGGCCGGCATCGAGGACAACCTCAATGTCGCGTACCAGGTCAGCCAGACCCGCACGGTCGCCGCGAACCTGAAGATCACCACCAAGGACCTGAGCGCCGGCTTCCGCGCCGCGCGCAAGGCTCTCGCGTCCAAGGCCGTCGACGCGGCGCTCTCGGGCGGCGACATCACCGCCGACCAGGCGACCGCCGCGAAGACGGCGCTCGACTCCAAGACGTTCGCCGGCTACAAGTCCGGCGGCGTCGCGAGCCTCACCGGCTACACCGGCTACGCCGACGGTCCCGGCGGCGGTGGCGGCGGCCAGTGCGGCGGCGGCGGAGCCAGCAACAGCTCATCGTCGTCGTCGAGCGACACGTCGAGCTCGGACACGACAACGGCAACCACGACGTCGTTCCGCGTGCACCGCTAGGCACAAAGCAGCGTCCGCTTCACCCGAGGGCCGCCCCGCCGGGCGGCCCTCGACGTTTCTCACAGCGACCTCGCAGCCCGTGCTCAAGGCCCCCTAAGGGCCGGTTGATTTCCTGGATGCATACACCCCGAACGAACGAAAGGAACCGACATGGGCAACAAGCTGAAGAACGGCCTCCTGGCGGTCTCGCTGATGGCGTCGGCTGCGCTCGGTGCGGCGGCGCTCGCCGGCGCCGCCTCGAACGGCGGCTCGACGATCACGACCACGCCGAGCACCCAGGCACCGAGTACCCAGGCCCCCACCGGCGCGCCGCCCGCGAACTTCCCTGCGCATGGCACCGCCGCGCATGAAGGCCAGGAGACGGCGGTGACGGGAGCGGCGGCTGACAAGGCCAAAGCGGCCGCGGTGAAGTACCTCGGCGGCGGCACCGCCGGTGAGGTCACGACCGATATGACCGGCACCGGCTTCGAGGTGACCGTGACCAAGTCGGACGGCACCACGACCGAGGTGCACCTGGACAGCAGCCTCAACGTCTTCCAGGGCGGGCCGGGCGGCTTCGGGCACGGCTAGGCAGCTAGCGAGCCATCAGGACCAGCAGCAGCACCAGGAAGAACAGCATCACGACGGCGAGCACCACGAGACCGTGGTGCTCGCCGAAGTACGTCCGCTGGTACGGCAGGCTCTCGCGCCGGCGCAAAATCGGCCTGCGCCCCGGATACCCCCGCGGCGACACGCCGGAGATGGTGCCCGACGCTCGTTAAGAACTAACTGACCGCCCCAGTGCAGTGCGGCCACCGCGCGATCCTGCTCGGGCAGCCAGAGCGCCGGGTCGCTCTTGCGCCCGTACCGGTGCACCTCGAAGTGCAGGTGGACGCCGTCGCAGAGACCCGTGCACGCGACCGAGCCGAGCGTGCTCGCCGCGGTCACCGCCTGGCCCATCTGCACGTCGCCGGCGTGGACGGCGGCGCCTCCAGCGCCCGCGCAGGCGACAAGCGCGAGCGGAAGCCCGACGTGGCGGAGACGGCGCGCGATGGTGGGCTTCCGCGCCGCCTTGCCGGCTTCTCCCGTGGTTGCATGGGGGGTCCCGACGCGGGAGGATTGGTAGGCCCGCGCCGGCCGGCCGGAAGGGCCTGCGGCCCGTGGACGAGGAAGCAGGCCGGCGCGGGCCTACGTGGTGTGCGGGAGCCGCTGCCTCCTGTTTCGGTCCGACGACCAGAAGCTGACCGCTACACCGGCGCGCCGGTCTGGGGGCCGGCCGTGACGCTACCGCCGAGCCGGTTCTGGACGACCGCCAGCTCTCCCGTGCCGGTCACGGTGCTGCAAATCAGGACGGCGGAGCCTTCGGCGGCGGGCCGGGCGTGGTCGCCGCGCCGGTAGGGGGCGCGGTCGAGGTCGACGTCGTGCTCGACCGCGTCGTGGTTCGTCTGGTGCGTCGTCGTGGTCGCGTGGGTGGTCGTGGTGGGGTGCGTGGTCGTCGTCGGCGTGGTCGTCGTGCTCGGGATCGTGGTCGTCGTGGAGTACGTGACGCGCGTCGAGCTGCTGCCGCCGCCGAAGACGGCCGGCACGATCAGCGCAGCGAGCGCGATCGCCGCGGCCGCGATCGCGGCCAGGGCCAGCCAGCGGCCCCACGCAGCGCCTTCGGCGGCAGCCGGCGGGCCGTCGGCGACCGGCGGGACTGCCGGCGGCGCAAACGCGACATGCAGCAAGGCCAGCAGGCCGATCGCGGCAACCGTGATCGCGATCTCCCACGTCATGGCCGCGCGAGGTTATCCCCCGGGCACGCGGCGCGCCGGGCGAGTCATCGGAACCCCGGGGCTAAAGCAGGATCCGGACGGCAGTGTCCGGTTTGCAGCCCCGCTGAACGAGCTCGACCGCCGAGTGCAGGTCGACGTGCGTGTTCGCCGCGATCACCATCGCGGCCGGCCAGCTGAACCCGACCTTGGCCAGCTGCTCCACGCGCCACCGAATGACCCGCTCGCGCTCCGTCTCGTCCGCAAGAACAACTTGTGTCGTTGCCGCAGCCATCGACTCCTCCAACCGATGGGATGACCTATTCACTCCTTGTACGCGGGGTTGCGTTGGCGCCCAATCCCCCGAAGGGGGGAAAGAAGCCGGCCTGTTCGGGGGAACGAGGCCCGCCGATAGGTCCTGCATGAAGCATTCGCTGAGAGTGACCGCCACCGTCACGCTCCTCGCGTACCTCGCGGGGGCCGTGGCCGTGCTGTGGCGGGAAAGAGCCTGGTAGGCGTCAGGGGCCGGGAGGCCGGGGACCGAAATCGGGCCCCGGAGCGGGGGAGGGGCACACTCCCGGCCCCGCGGCTCGGTTCGACATCAACCTGCGGATTCCCGCTAACGGATTCCTAACTTCTGTCGAGCGCGACCGACGCCCGCCACACGTCACCGGCGTGCTCGAACGCGAGCTCATGCGCGGTGACCGCCTTGACGAGGCGGCGCGGCGTGCCGCGGCGGCCCGTCACGTTCGCGTCGAGGTCCGGCAGCTCCAGGGTGACGTTGCACCGCTCGGGCACGAACCACTCGGTATCGACGAGGAAGACGAGCTCCTCGAGCCAGAGGACGAGCAGCTCGGCATACGTGACGGCGGCGAGGGCGATGGTCCGCGTCATCGGCTCCCCGCCCGAATCGTCGCCGGCGACGATCTCGGCGAGCGCGGCCGCCGCCTCGGTGAAGACCTCCTCGGGTGATGCGCTCTCGATCTCGAGGCGGAAGTCGGCCGTGCCCTCGACCCAGCGGTAGCTCATGCGGCGACCACCTCGGCGCCGCAGCCGAAGACAACCGCGGCGAGCAGATCGGAGCCGTCGATGCGCTGGAGCGACGGGTGCGCGGTGTCGATCTCGATCGCCGGCCACTCGTCGAGGCCCAGCGCCGCCGCGCCCTCGTCGGCGCCCGCGCAGAGCAGCGTGTCGAGCGGGACGACGCCGCGGCGGCCGGAGGCGCGGCGCGCGATCGCCTCGATCTCGCGCAGCTCCTCGAGCGGATCGATGCGGATGTTCGAATCGGACCCGATGCAGATGCCGATTCCGCGCACGAGTAGGCGCTCGACGGGGGCGAAGCCGTCGCCGAGGTTCGCCTCGGTCGTCGGGCACAGGCACACGCGCGTGCCGGTCTCGGCGAGCAGTTCGAGCTCGCCGTCGGATGCCTCGGTGGCGTGGATGACCGTGGTGTGCGGGCCGAGGCAGCCGGTCTCGTGCAGCAGCTCGATTGGGCGGCGCCCGTGCTCGGCGAGGCACTCCTCGATCTCGCGCGGCTGCTCGTCGGCGTGCACGTGCAGCGGCAGAGACTCGCGCGCGGCGTAGGCGCCGATCGCCTCCAGCCAGTCGCGCGGGCAGGCGCGGACGGAGTGAGGGGCGACCCCGACGCGCACATCGCGCTCGCGGAGCGTCTCGACCAGGCTCAGGTACTTCTGCACGGACGGCTGCCGGAATGCCGGGCTGCCGCCGCGCGCGTACGCGACGTAGAGGAGCACGAGCTCGACCGCGGCGTGCTCGGCCGCACGGGCCGCCGCCAGCGCCGCTTCCCAGCCCAGGTAGTGGAACTCGCCGACCGCGGTGTACCCAGCGGCCCGCATCTCGCGGTACGCCGCCTCGTACGTGGTGCGAACGGTCTCGCGCGTCTCGGCCTCGGCCGCCGCGATCATCCGCTCGCGCCAGGCCCAGAAGTCGCCCTGCTCCGGCGACTCCGCGGAGCCGCGCAGCCGCCGCTGGAACGTGTGCGTGTGCGTGTTCACGAAGCCGGGGAGCGGGAGCACGCCGCACATTTCAACACTGTTGAAGGCGGGCCGCCGAGGTGCTAGCGTCGCGACGAGCCGCTCGATGCTTTCCAAGTTCGCACGCCTCGGTGCTGTTCTCGCGGCGCTGGCCGCCGCCGGGCCGGCGGCTGGCGCGACCTACGCCGCGCTCGGCGACAGTTACTCGTCCGGGGTCGGGACGGGGAGCTACACCCTGGACAGCGCGTGCAAGCGCGGGGTTTACGCGTACCCGTACCTGTGGGCGCAGGCACATCCGGGGACCTCGCTCTCCTTCGTCGCCTGCTCGGGCGCGAAGACGTCCGACCTGCTCGCGAATCAGCTCGGCGCGGTGACGGGCGCCACGCTGGTGTCGATGACGATCGGCGGCAACGACATCGGCTTCGCGAATCTCATCTACCAGTGCACGCTGAGCAACTGCTCGACGGCACTCGACACCACGCGCGCGAACCTGGAGACGACGGTCGGCCCCGCGCTGGACCGGGTCTACAGCGCGGTCCGGTCGCGCGCGGCGTTCGGGGCGAAGATCGTCGTGCTCGGCTATCCGCGCGTGTTCTCCGGCGCGAGTTGCTTCGGCACGCTCGGGATCAGCTCGACGGAGCAGTCGAAGGCGAATGACCTCGCGGATGCGTTCGACCATGTCATCGCGACGCACGCGGCTGCCGCCAATGTCACCTACGTGAGCTCGATCGCCCGCTTCACCGGGCACGCCGTCTGCTCGGCGACTCCCTGGATCAACGGGCTGAACCTCTTCAACACCACCGAGAGCTACCACCCGAGCCGGAACGGGAACAGCGCCGGCTACCTGCCGCTCCTGACGGCCGTCACGGGTTAGCTCGCGACAGTCCCCGCGCCAGGGGCTGTCCCCGCGCAGCGCGGGCTGTCCCAGTGATTCGGCGGTATCTCGGTCTTCGGACCTCATTTCCGCCTTGGTCCGGGCAGTGTTCTACGCAACCACGAGGGACAGCCCCTGCGGGGACAGCCCCTGGCACGGAGGGTCCGCCATATCCTGCACGTGTGGAGACGACCGCCCCTGCCGTGTCCGCGCCGCTGGCTCACCTGCCGAACGCGCTGACGATCCTGCGGCTGGCGCTCGTCCCCGTCTTCGTGATCATCATGGCCAACGCCGACGGCGGGCAGAGCTGGGCGGCTGGCTTCGTCTTCGTCGCCGCCGCGCTCACCGACCAGGTCGACGGCTGGCTTGCCCGCCGCTGGCACGTCGAGTCCGCGTTCGGCAAGGTCGCCGACCCGCTCGCCGACCGGCTGATGATCGACGCGGCCGTGATCATGCTCTGGCTGGACGGCCGCTTGCCGTTCATCGCGCTCGGCCTGATCGTGCTGCGCGACATCGTCCTCGTCGGCGGCTACCGGGTCTTCGAGGGCAAGGGCATCGACCTCAACGTGAGCATGCTCGGCAAGGTCGCGACCTGGATCCTGTACGCGTCGCTCTGCCTCATCATCGTCACGCCCGACGGCACCGAGTGGCCGGCCTGGCTCTTCTGGATCGGCCTGGCGCTCGCGGTCGCCGCCGGCATCGGGTACGTCAACGACACGGTGCGCCAGGCGAGGGGCAAGGCGGCGTGAAGGCCGTCGTCATGGCGGGCGGCGAGGGCACGCGCCTGCGCCCGCTGACCTCGAACCAGCCGAAGCCGATGGTGCCGATCGTCGGCAAGCCGTGCATGGAGCACATTCTCGAGCTGCTCCGGCGCCACGGCTTCGAGGACGTCATCGTCACGCTCGCCTTCCTGCCGCAGGCGATCCGCGGCTACTTCGGCGACGGCGAGGCTCTTGGCATGCACGTCGAGTACTCCGTCGAGGACGCGCCGATGGGCACCGCCGGCTCCGTGCGCATGGCGCTCGGGAAGCTCGACGAGACGTTCCTCGTCATCTCCGGTGACGCGCTCTGCGACTTCGACCTGACGCAGCTCGTGGCGTTCCACCGCGAGCGTGGCGCCTCGGTGACGATCGGCCTGAAGTCGGTGCCGAACCCGCTCGAGTTCGGGATCGTCGTGACCGACGGCGACGGGCGCGTCGAGCGCTTCCTCGAGAAGCCGTCGTGGAGCCAGGTTTTCTCCGACACGATCAACACGGGCGTCTACGTGATCGAGCCGGAGGCGCTCGGCCATGTCCCGCCCGACCGCCCCTACGACTTCTCGAAGGAGCTCTTCCCGCTGCTGCTCGAGATGGGCCGGCCGATCTACGGCCACGTGCTCGAGGGCTACTGGCAGGACATCGGAAACCTCGACCAGTACCGGCAGGCGAACTTCGATGCCCTCGACGAGCTCGTCCAGCTCGAGATCCCCGGTGTGCGCCTGCGCGGGAACATCTGGATCGGCGAAGGCGTCGAGATGGATGACCTCGAGACGATCGAGGGGCCGGCGTTCGTCGGCAACTACTCGCGCATCGGCGCCGATGCCGAGGTGGGGGCGCACACCGTCCTCAGCGCGAGCGTGACGCTGCGCGAGCGCGCGCGCACCACCCGGTCGGTCATCGACGCGTCGACGCACATCGGCGCCTCCGCGCTGATCGAGGGCGCGGTCATCGGCCGCTCGTGCGACATCCGCTCGCATGTGCGCATCCACGAGGGCGTCGCGATCGGCGACGAGGTGACTATCGGCGCCGAGAGCGTCGTCATGCCGGGCGTGCGCATCTACCCGTACAAGGAGATCGAGTCCGGCGCGCAGATCCATGAGCACCTGATCTGGGAGTCGCGCGCGCGGTCGCGCCTGTTCGGCGCCGACGGCGTCGAGGGGCTCGTCAACATCGACCTGACGCCGGAGATCGCGGTTCGCGTCGGCGCCGCGCTCGGCACGGCGCTCAAGCGCAGCGCGCGCGTCGTCGCCTCGCGCGAGGGGCCGCCGGCCTGCCGGCTCGTGAAGCGGGCGATCATCTCCGGGCTGATCTCCACCGGCGTCTCGGTGGGAGACCTTCGCGTGATCACCGCGCCGGTCGCGCGCCACCTCGTGAAGACCGAGGGCTACGACGCGGGCGTTCACGTGGGCGTGGCCGCGTCGGACCCCGAACTCGTCCAGGTGCGCTTCTTCGAGCACCCGGGCACCCAGCTGACCTCGGCGCTGCAGAAGGAGATCGAGAAGCACTTCGTCCGCCAGGAGCTCCGCCGCGTCTCGGCGGGCGACGTAGGCGAGATCACGTATCCAGCGCGCGCGACCGAGGCGTACTCGCAGGAGCTCCTCGCCACGCTCGACGTCGACGCGATCCGGCGTCGCAAGTTCCGCGTCGTCGTCGACTACGGCTTCTCGGCCGCGTCGTTCGTGCTCCCGCTCGTGCTCGGCCCGCTCGGCGTCGAGGCCGTCTCGGCGCACGCGTTCGCGACCGACCGCAGCGGTCAGACCGGGCTGCGCGGGCTCGTCGGCCAGACGAAGAAGCTCGTCGGCGCGATCGGCGCCGACCTCGGCGTCGTCCTCGACGGTGCGGCCGAGCGCGTGTACCTCGTCGACGAGCGCGGCCGGGAGATCCCGGTCGAGCAGGCGCTGCTCCTGTTCCTGCGCCTGATCGCCGGCGACGGCCGCGTGGGCAAGCTCGCGTTCCCCGTCACCGTCACGAGCCAGGTCGACCAGATGGTCGAGGGGAGCAGCCTCGAGGTCATCCGCACGCCCGCCTCGCTCGCCGACCTGACCAGGACGGCGGCGGAGGAGGGCGTCGTCTTCGCCGGCGCGGTCGGCGGCGGCTACGTCTTTCCGCAGTTCATCCCGGCCTACGACGCGGTCGCGAGCCTCTGCAACCTTCTCGAGCTCCTCGCGCCGATCGACCGGCCGGTCTCGGAGCTCGTCGCGGACCTGCCGTCGCCGACGCTCGTGCACCGCCAGATCACCTGCCCGTGGGCGCTCAAGGGCTACGTCATGCGCGTGGTCACCGAGCGCCTGAAGGACCGCGACGTCGACCTCACGGACGGGATCAAGGTCTTCGACGAGCGCGGCTGGGCGCAGGTGCTCGCCGACCCGGACGAGCCGATTGTCCACGTCTACGCCGAGGGCCGGAACGCCGGTGAGTCCGCCCAGCTCGAGGGCGAGCTGCGCTCGCTGATCGAGGAGGTATTGCAGGAGGAGAGCGAGCCGGCGCGGCCAATACCCTCAACCTAAAGTTGACCCTTCCGGGGTCCTCCTGCTTCAATCCAGTACTCGAATAGAACGCAACCGAAAGGGCCAAGTGGATTCGTTCCCCGATCTCGCCACGCTCTCCGACCAGGAGCTGAAAGAGCTGATTCGTGACCTCGTCAAGGAGGAGAACGAGGTCTCGTACCGCCGCCGCATCCTGCACGGGCACATCGACATCCTCCGCGCGGAGCTTGTCGCGCGCCTGCGCAAGAGCGTCGACGCGGGGGAGAGCCCGATCAGCGAGGCGGACGTGCACCGGCTGACCGAGGTGCTCGCAGCGAAGGGGTCGCCCCCCGTTGAAGCGGAACTCGATTGAGCCACGTCTACTGCCCGGAGTGCGGGTTCCAGAACCCGGCCTCGGCGAACTACTGCGCGCGCTGCGGCACCCTGCTCGTCAGGGCCGAGGAGCCGTCGGACGTCACGCAGACGTACACCGTCGAGGAGCTGTCCGGCGAGACGCCACCAGTCGCGGAGGTCGGCGTCGAGGGGCCGGCACTCGTCGTCCGCTCCGGCGGCGGCCGCGCGGGCGAGCACTTCCTGGCCTCGGGGCCGCGCACGGTCATTGGCCGCTCCCCGGACTGCGACATCTTCCTCGACGACGTCACCGTCTCGCGCCGCCACGCCGTGCTGATCGACGACGGCGGCCGCTTCTCGATCGAGGACCAGGGCAGCCTGAACGGCACCTTCGTGAACCGCACGCGTATCGACAAGGCCGCGCTCGAGGACGGCGACGAGGTGCAGATCGGCAAGTACCGGATGACGTTCTTCCGCGGATGACGTCGCTGGCCCCCAGCGGCAGGCTCACGATCGGCGCGGTGTGCCGGGCGCTCCAGGAGGAGTTCCCGGACGTCTCGATCTCGAAGATCCGCTACCTGGAGGATCAGGGGCTGCTGACGCCGCGCCGCACCCAGGGCGGGTACCGGCAGTTCGCGGAGGAGGACGTCGAGCGCCTGCGGACGATCCTGCGGCTCCAGCGGGACGAGTTCCTGCCGCTGCGCGTCATTCGCCAGGAGCTGTCGTCGCCGACGACCGAGCGCCAGCGCCGCCGGGCCGTCGCGCTCGGCGACCACGAGGACGAGATCGACCTGGAGGAGCTCTGCCGCCGGTCGGGCGTGACGCCCGAGGTGGTGCGCGAGCTCGAGGGCTTCGGGCTGCTCGAAGGGCGGGGCGGGGTGTACCCGGAGAGCGACGCCGACGTCGCCGCGACCTGCGCCGAGCTGGCCCGCTTCGGGCTGTCGCCGCGGCACCTCCGGCCGTTTCGCACCTCAGCCGAGCGCGAGGTCGCGCTGCTCGAGCAGGTGGCGGCGCCGGGCCTGCGGGCGAGGAATGCCGAGCGCCGGAAGCGGGCACTGGACGAGCTGACCACGCTCGCCGAGCACTCGCAGCACCTGTCCCAGCTCCTCTTCGCGCGCGCGCTGCGTAGAGTTGCCGCGGCATGAGCGAGACGACCGCGATGGACCTGGCCGCAAAGATCCGCGACGTCCCCGACTTCCCCGAGCCGGGCATCGTCTTCAAGGACATCATGCCGCTGCTCGCCGACCCGGCGGCGCTGCACGAATCGGTCGAGCGGCTGGCCGAGTGGGCGGAGCCACGACGGCCGGATCTCGTGCTCGGCGCCGAGGCGCGCGGGTTCATCCTCGGCGGCGCCCTGGCGCACCGGCTCGGCTGCGGCTTCGCGGCGGCGCGGCGCCCGGGGAAGCTGCCGGCGCGGACGATCAGCGCCACCTACGCGCTCGAGTACGGCGAGAACTCGCTCGAGGTGCACGCGGACGCCTTCGCCGGCGGGGCGCGCGTCCTCGTGCATGACGACGTGCTCGCCACCGGCGGCACGGTGAAGGCGATCCTCGACCTCGTCGAGCAGCTCGGCGGGCAGGTCGTCGGCGTCGAGTTCCTGATCGAGCTGAGCTTCCTCAGCGGGCGCGAGCGCCTCGCAGGCTACGACCTGCACTCGCTGATCACGTACTAGCCGTCCGCCTGCGGCGGACGGTTAGGGGCCGCTTCGCGGCCTCGCCGCTCGTTTACGCCCTCCGGACCGGGGCGCACAATGAGCAGATGTACGACGCGCTCACTGCTCGGTACACGTTCGCGTGTCCCGCACGCGGTGAGGCGCGCGTGCCGCTGTCCGCGTTCCGGCGCGTGGAGCGGCTGCCGGGCGCGTCGCACCCGGCGCTCTTCCGCATCACGTTCGCCTGTGCGTGCGGGGCCGAGCATGTGGGCCTCGCGGCGCACGACGAGCTGGACTGGGCGCCGCTCGGCCTCGAGGCCGGGTCGTTCGTCAACGTCATGACCGCGCGCGTCGACGACGTGGCCGGCGAGCTCGCCGACCTGGCCGCGCGGCGGATCGGAGCGGGGGAGTGGCCGTGGACGTTCTACTGCTACCCCGAGGAGCGCCCCCGGCCGGGGTTCCCGTCCGCGTTCACGCTGGTCGCGCCGGGCGAGCGGGCCGCGGTGGGCGTCGCCGTCCGCTGCGCCGCATGCGCGCGGCTGTCCGTCAACCTCGTCTCGGTCGCGCACCTCGACGTCCCGTTCCACAACGACCGCCACGTGGGGGTGGTGGAGCACTTCTTCTCGGACGATGCGCGCCACACGGTCGAGGAGTTCGCGGCCGAGCTGTACTCCGCGCGTTTCGACGCGCGCCGCCTGTTACTGGATTAGGGCACGGCATTCCGGGGAACGGCCCCGGTATGTATGGACTGACACGCGCAGGCACGACGCTCATCGGTGCTGCGGTCGCCGGCTTCCTGTTCTGGGTCGGGACCCGGATCGTCAACCATCCCTTCAGCTTCCAGGGCACGTCGAAGGGCGATTACTGGCTGTGGCTGCTGACGCTCGCCGCGGCCGGGTTCGTGATGGCGCTCTCGCAGCTGCTCGGGGGCTGGACGAAGTGGGGGTGGCCGACCATCTCGGTGCCCGTCCTCGTCATCGGGTTCGTCCCGCCGCTCGTCGTCGGCCTCTGGATCCTGGCGTTCCACCAGCCGGGCCACGGCTGGGGCGCGGGGCATATCCGCAGCTGGTCGCACGACATCGGCGTCTTCCACGCGGTCTCGACGATCTGGATCGCCGTCCCGGCGATCGCCTTCCTGCTCGGGCTGCTCTTCGGCTTATCGTTCGACACCAGCGGTCCGCGCGTGGCGCGGGCAGCGGTGGTCGAGGAGGCCGCCGAGCCGGCGGTGCCCGCAGGGCCGGCGGTGGCGGGGGAGGGCTACGCCGACCAGGTCGTGGTCGATCGCCCGGAGAACGAGCTCGACGGCGTCGCCACGCCGGCCGACAACGGCGACCGCGAGACGGTCGTGACTGAGCCGAACGGCGAGACCCGGGTCACCACGCCCGACGATCGCGTCCGCAGCTGAACCTGCCGAAAACGGCTTCACTCCGGCCAGGGATCGTTCCGGGGGCGGGCGTGTTCGATACATGGACAACGATGCTCGCACCCGCCCCCACAGTGCCTCTCGGCGAGCGCGCCGCGCGCCGGCTGCTCGCTGACTGCGACACGCTCTCCTGGCTCCTCGACCAGCCGCAGGTCACGGCCAGGGAACGCCTCGAGCGTGCAGTCGGCGATCCGCTGGCGCGACGGTTGGTCAATGCCCTTACGGGCGACCACCGCATGCGCGGCCGCGAACGGCTTGCGTAACGCCTAGCGCCGGTCGGCCGGCGGCGCGTCGCCGCCGAAGTGCCGCACGAACAGGAAGACGGCTGCTCCGCCGAGACAGCCGGCGATGAAGGCCGTCGCCTTCTGGACGTCGACCGCCCAGAGGCCGGCCCAGAGGAAGACGCCGAAGAACAGACCCCACAGGCCCGCCTGGACGCCCTGATCCATGCTCGGTGCGCGGAGGTGCACGGCGGGAGCCTAACGCTCCACGAACAGTGAGAGGGCCCTTGCGGGCCCTCTCAATTCGCCGAACCGGTTTCGCTTTCGTCCACCTCACCGGCTGACCTTCGGCTTCCGCCTAGTGCCGCCCGGCGCGGCTTCGATCTACTTGCGCTCCGTGCTCGGCGCAAGAGGAAACCTAGACGGTCTGGGGTGCCCCGACAAGACCCTCAGAGCGAAAAACGGCGCAATTTGCGCGGAGAGATTTCGCTAGCCGGTGCCGACGGTGCACAGTCGGTGGGAGGGAAGGCCATCTCGGCCATCGTCGGGCCTGCCGAGCTGTACGCGCCGGCGCCGAAGAGGGCGGGGCCGGGACCGAGCACCGGCGTGGACACGGGCGGGATCCGCCGCGATGCCGACACCGGGCAGGGCGTCCCGGCGGGCAGCCGGGAGCGTCAGCTTGCGCCAGAGGCGCTGAGCGGCGCTGACCGGTGGGCGCACAGCGAGCGTTTGGCCAGCCCGTCGCAGTAGTCGCGGTAGCAGTTCGGCGCCTGCAGCGGTATCGGTGTCGTCGCCGCGAGCGCGCTCGCGGCGACTAGCACCAAGGGACGATCGTCGCCGCGAGCAGTGCGCGCATGGGAGAGACGCTAAACCGTCCCGCCTAATAGTGAAGAGGCCCTTGCGGGCCTCTTCAATTCGCCGAACCGGTTTTCGCGTTCGTCTGCCTTCACCGACTGACCTTTGGCTTCCGCCTAGTGCCGCCCGGCGGGGCTTCGTCCTAGTTGCGCTCCGTGCTCGGCGCAAGAGGCAACCTAGAGGGTCCGGGGTGTGGCGGCAAGAGCCTTGGGAACGAAAAACGGCGCAATTTGCGTCCTCGCTTGACAACGCGGGGCGGCGCGGACGAAGCCGCGGCGGCGCCCGGGCAGTCGCTGAAGCGCTACGAGCGCGAGGAGAACGTCGTCATGACCGGGCGCACGCGCGCGCGCCTCGAGGAGCCCTCGCTCCAGACAAAGTGAGAGGGCCCTTGCGGGCCCCCTCAATTCGCCGAACCGGTTGCGCTTCCGTCCACCTCGCCAACTGACCTTCGGCTTCCGCCTAGTGCCGCCCGGCGGGGCTTCGACCTACTCGCGCTCCGTGCTCGGCGCAAGAGGCAACCTAGACGGTCTGGGGGTAGGCAGCAAGACCTTCGGCAACGAAAAAGGCGCACTTTGCGACCATGTGTTTCGCGGACACATGACCGTTCGTCCAGGACGTGTCGCGACGATGCCGGGATGAGCGAGCGGACACCGCAGTGGCCGAGCTACTACGTCGTCCTGCGCGAGGTCGGCGAGGGCCGGTACGAGTTCGTCGGCGAGGTGCGGCGCCAGCCCGGGCTGCCAGCGCGCGCCGCCCGCGCCCAGGCGGTGCACGACGCGACGCTGGGCGAGGGGACGCCCGGCGAGGTCTACGCCGCCATCCTGCGCAGCGAGTGGCGCATCGCCTTCGACCTGTAGCGGGCCGGACCAGAGAAAGTGAAAGGGCCCTTGCGGGCCCTTTCAATTCGCCGAACCGATTTCGCGTTCGTCCACCTCACCGACTGACCTTCGGCTTCCGCCTAGTGCCGCCCGGCGGGGCTTCGTCCTAGTTGCGCTCCGTGCTCGGCGCAAGAGGAAACCTATGGGCTCCGGACACGTCCGACAAGGCCGTCAGGCGCCCCATTCGACGGAAAAGGCCGCAATTTGCGACCGCGGGTTTCTCCACATTTCCACACTGCCTGTGGGACCCGCTGTGGACGCTCGAGGGGAGGGATCGGCTTCCTCGCGCTTTACATAACGTTGGTTCCCGTGTGTGGAAGTGACGGCGTCCCAGCCACGTGGGCTCGCGAGCTCGGCGACGAGCGGCGGCCCAGCTACGGTGACGTTGCAGCGCCGCCAGCAACGCCGGGCCACGTGTTTGACACCGAGGAAAACGCGAAAGGATCGCCGCGAGGATGACGATCGCCCCAGAGACCGTCTTCGCACACGACGCGGTCGAACACCTGCTTGCCGCCGCCGAGCAGACCGGCTCCGTGCGCCAGTCCGACCTCGACGAGCTCGCCGAGCTGCACGCCTTCGGCCCGCTCGAGCTCGACACCGTCCAGCATGAGCTCGAGTCGCGCGGGATCGAGATCCTCGACGGCGTGCCGGAACCGGCGACACCGGCCCAGGCGACGCCCGACACGACGACCGACGCGCTCCAGCTCTTCCTGCGCGAGGCCGGCCGCCACCCGCTGCTCACGGCCGCGCAGGAGGTCGAGCTGTCGAAGCGCATCGAGCGCGGCGACCCGGTCGCCAAGGCGCGGATGATCCAGTCCAACCTGCGCCTGGTCGTTTCGATCGCCAAGCACTACCGCAACCAGGGCCTGCCGTTCCTCGATCTGATCCAGGAGGGCACGCTCGGCCTCATCCGCGCCGTGGAGAAGTTCGACTGGCGCCGCGGCTACAAGTTCTCGACCTACGCCACCTGGTGGATCCGCCAGGCGGTGGCCCGCGCGCTTGCGGACAAGGCGCGCACGATCCGCATGCCGGTGCACATCGTCGAGCGGCTCCAGAAGATGAACAAGGCCGAGCGCCTGCTCTGGACGCAGCTCGGCCGCGAGCCGACGCTCGCCGAGATCGCCGAGGAGGCCAACCTGCCGGTCGAGCAGGCACGGGAGGTCAGGGACGCCGCGCGCGCCTCGACCAGTCTCGACCAGCCGGTCGGCGAGCAGGACGACGCCGTGTTCGGCGACTTCGTGGCCGGCGACGGCCCGGCGACCGAGGAAGAGGTCGAGCTGTCAATGCGCAACAAGGCGCTCGTCCAGGCCCTCGCCGCGCTCAGCCCGCGCGAGCGCGACGTGATCGTGTTGCGCTACGGGCTCGGCGGCCGCGAGCCGAAGACGCTCGAGAGCATCGGCCGCACGCTCGGCTTCACGCGCGAGCGCGTCC
Organism: uncultured Thermoleophilia bacterium; assembly: GCA_963755085.1. Lineage (GTDB taxonomy): Bacteria > Actinomycetota > Thermoleophilia > Gaiellales > Gaiellaceae > JACVRM01. The sequence goes on from CAVWIN010000027.1 coordinate 58,230, forward strand.
GCCAGATCGAGATCGCGGCGCTCGAGCGGCTCGGCCGGCTGCGCGAGATGGAGAGCGTCGCCGCCAGCTACTAGGCCGACGCGCCGCGCGCCGTCGGCCGGCGCTCCGCCACGCCCACACCCAGCGCTGACCCGTCGAACAGGCGTTCGGCACCCTGCCCCAGCCGCTCCGCGGCGAGGCCATAGGCGCGGTCGAGGTGCGGCGGCCGAGTCCAGCTGTGCCCGTCGGAGGCGACGACCGAGACGACGTCGCGCTCGAGGAGCTCCCAGGCGAGCCGCTGGATCGCAGGCCCGTGGTGGCCGATCATCGACGTTGCGTTCACCTGCAGCAGCCAGCCCCGCTCCGCGAAGCCGACCGCGACCTTCGTATCGCACGCGACGGCCTGTGTGCGCTCCGGATGGGCGATCAGCGGGCGCAACGCCTCGCGCTCGATGTGCTTCGCGACCTTGACGAGCATCTCGACGCCGCCCGTGAACGGCACCTCGACGAGCACGCAGTCCGTGCTCTCGAGCGCGTAGCGGCGCGGATCCTCGCGCAGCAGGAGCGGCGACGGCGTCAGCTCGTACCCGAGCCGCAGGTCAAGGCGCGCGCGGCGCCGGAGCTCGGCGAGCCCGGCGAGGATCTGGTCCTCGCGCTCCTGCGTCAGCAAGAGATGCGGCCAGACGTGCGGCGTCGCGAACAGCACGGCGGTCCCCCGCCGCTCAGCCTCGACGATGAGCGCGCGCCCCTCGTCGGTCGTCCCGGCGCCGTCGTCACCTGACGGGACGACGTGCGCATGGCAGTCGACCATCCACGAGGCCGATCCGCCATTCAGGCCTGGCCTACCTACACCCTCCCCCATACATCCCTCATAGCCTCAACCTAGCTCTTTCTCGGCGGAGGGAAACCACTGCCGCCGAAACTCGGCGTTACTCGTCGCCGATGTAGAGCTGGAGACCCGGTGCGACCGACCGGAGCTCGCGAAGCGCGCGGGCCTCGAGCTGGCGCACCCGCTCGCGGGTGATGCCGAGGCCGACGCCGACCTCCTCGAGCGTCCGCGGCTTCTGGCCGTCGAGGCCGAACCGCAAGGTGAGGACGTTGCGCATGCGCGGGTTCAACCGGTCGAGCGCCTCCGCCAGCTCGACCGAGCGCAGCTGCTTCGCCGTCGCCTCGTCGGGCTGGTCTGACTTGGTGTCCTCGATCAGGTCGGCGTAGATGCTCTCGCCGTCGCCGACCGGCAGCTCGAGGCTGACCGGGTCCTCGACGAGTTCGAGCAGCTCGTTCACGCGCTTCAGCGGGAAGCCGCTCTCGTGCGCCAGTTCGGCCGGCGTCGGGTCGCGGTTCAGCTTCTGCGTGAGCACGCGGCGCGCGCGGAGCAGCTTGCGCACCTGCTCGGCGACGTGGACGGGCAGGCGGATCGTCCGGCCCTGGTCGGCGAGCGCGCGGGTGACCGCCTGGCGGATCCACCACGTCGCGTACGTGGAGAGCTTGTAGCCGAGCTTGTAGTCGAACTTCTCGACCGCGCGGATGAGGCCGAGGTTGCCCTCCTGGATGAGGTCGAGGAGCGGGACGCCGGCCTTCGTGTAGTTGCGTGTGATTGACATGACCAGGCGCAGGTTCGACTCGATCAGGCGGCGCTTGGCGGCCTCGTCGCCCACGTCCTTCAGGCGGGCGAGCTCGCGCTCCTGCGCCGGCGTGAGCAGCGGGCCGTCCCCGATCTGGCGGACGTAGAGCTTGAGCGGATCCGCGAGCTGGGGATCGGTGGGCTCGGTCTGGACGACGGTGTGCTCCTCCTCGTCGGCGAGCTCCTTCGCGATCGCCCCGCCGGGGATCAGCTCGAGATGGGCCTCTGCGGAATCCGCAGGGTCAGGGGAGCGCTGCGCCATCGCGGGGTCTATCGGCGTCACACGCCCTCCGAGGGACACTCGAACGGGGGACGCAGGATTGTGTGGCCTAACCCGAAGGAGCCGGCGTCGTCATAGAGAACGCGGTCATGGAGGTATGACGGCCGAGGCCGAAAAACCTCACATGTCGTTTACACCTCTACGTCAGGTTAGTCCGCTACGGTGAAAGGCATGGGGTCCAGGAGTTATTTATGTGCGGTATTGCCGGTTTCAGCCTGACAAAGCGCTCGACCGTCTCGAGGACGGCGGCCGCGAGGGTGCTGCTCGCGGGTATCGCAGAGCGCGGGGCTGACGCCGCGGGGTATGCGTACCGCCACGACGGGCCCAGCGCGCGCGTCTACAAGCAGCGCTCCGGCGCGAGCGCGCTCCTCGGCCAGGTCGTCCTGCCCCACACCACGCGGCACGTGCTGATGCACGTACGCGACTTCACGAAGGGCCACCCGCGGATCGAGGCCAACAACCATCCGATTCGCCACGGCGCCGTGGTCGGCGTCCACAACGGGCTGATCGTCAACGACGACGAGATCTTCGGCAGTCGCGGCTGGGACCGCGCGCACCCGGACATGACCGTCGACTCCGAGGCGATCTTCGCGCTGCTCGACGACTCGCCCGGCCCGGAGACGCTCGAGGAGCTCTACGGCGCGATGGCCACCGCTTGGATCGACGAGCGCCGCCCGGACGAGCTGTTCCTCGCCCGCGGCGTCGGCCGGCCGCTCTGGCTCGGCCAGGGCCGCCACGAGACCTTCTTCGCGTCGACGAAGCGCGCGCTCGAGCTGATCGAGCGCTACCTGCACCTGCGGCTCTCCAAGCGCGAGGTGCCCGAGGGCTCGTACGTCACGCTCCGTGCCGACGGCGACGTCCAGTGGGCGTCGTTCCGCCCCGAGCACTACGTTGAGGAGGAGCCGCTGCCGGCCGTCCGCGCCCCCGAGGAGCGCGAGTCGTGCCTGCGCCTCCTCCCCGCCGCCGTCGCGGCCTTCCTCTAGATCAGGCTTCCGTCCGCAGCGACGTCGACGCCCTCGTCGACGAGCCGCTCGCGCACGAGGAACTGGAACGCCGCCCAGGCGCCGCGCCGGCCCTCGAACATGCGGTAGATCTGCCACTCGCTGAGCAGCGTGTCGTTCTCGCGGCGCGCGTCGGTCCAGTCGGCGAATTTCGGGAGCCGGCCGAGCTTCCGCGCGAGCGCCGCGCCCTGCTCGAGCGCGCGCTCGAGGCGCTCCTCGCCGACCGGCACGTCGAACCCGGCCTCGCGGAGCGCCGTGGTCAGCGAGCCGAACGTGTGCCAGTAGAGCGACTTCGACGGCATCTCGGCCCGGTGCTCGTCCAGGTCGCGCGCCGTTGGCAGGCGGCCGAGCCGGTCGCCGAGCTCCCGGAGCAGGCGGACGAGGTCCTCACGGGTCGCGAACCGCCTCGGCACGAGCCCTGCCGCCCGGGTGGCCGCGTTCCAGCTGCCGAAGTGGGAGATGACGGTCTGCGGATGCACCGTCGTGCCGGCGTCTGCGGCGAACTCGCGCATGGTCGGCGCCCGGCCCAGCCGCTCCGCGGCGCCCTGCAGCTGCTCGACGATCTCCCCGTCGCTGTAGCGGCGGCGCAGCCCCGCCTGGAACGCCTTCAGCGCCTCGGGATCGACGCGATCGAGCGCACGGACACTGCGGCGGCGCGGCATAGCAAGAACCCTAGAGCACGTTGGTAGAGATGCAAGTAAGTTCGTTCAGCCGACGGGCAGGTCGCCCGGCTTCCGCACGGGCTCGAGCAGCCCGGCGCCGGCGATCGACTCGACCGCGGCCACGCAGCGCGGGCAGAACTGCGTTCCGGCGCAGCGGCGGAGCTCGTGGAGCACGGCCGCCTGCGTCGGGCGGTCGGGCTTGGCGTCGAGCATCGAGACGGTCGCCTCGGCGACGTGGATGATCCGCGCGCCGAGCGGGATCTCGTCGCCGGCGAGGCCATCGGGGTAGCCGAGCCCGTCGTAGCGCTCGTGGTGATGGCGGATCGCCGGCACCGCGTCGCGCAGGTAGGCGAGCCGGCTGACGAGCCGGGCGCCCTCCGGTGCGTGCTCGCGCAGCTGCTCCCAGTCCCCTTCGGTCAGCTCGTCGGTCTTGAGCAGCACCGCGTCCGGGACGGCGAGCTTCCCGACGTCGTGAAGGACTGCCGCCTGGCCGAGGACCTCGAGCTCGGGCGCCGAGAGCCGCAGCTCGCTCCCGATCGCGATGGCGAGACGTTGCACCTCGCCGGAGTGCCCGGCGGACTCACGCTCGTCCATCACTGCGGTCAGCGCCTCGATCATCGCGGTGGAGTGCTCGCGCAGGGCGTCGTTCGCCTGCTCGAGCACGGCCATGCGCGTCTCGAGCGTCTTGACCTCGCCCTGTAGGTCGGCGGCCATGCGCTGCGCGCGCGCCGCCTCGCGGTCCTGGGTCGCGCGCGCGAGCAGCAGCGGCACAGCGATGAGCGCGAGCGTCCAGAGCCCGGCCGCGCCGTAGGTGATGGCGATCACGCCGGCGAGCAGGCCCGCGGCTGCGTCCTGGAGCAGCGTCCAGCCGAGGGTGGCGCGGATCGCCGCCCAGACCGCGGTGCCTGCCTCGTTCGCAGCGAGCGCGAGCGGCCCGGCGGCCGCGATCACGAAGTAGACGCCGCCGGCGACGAGCCCGGCCGCAATCAGCCCGGCGTCCGGCGAGAGCACCCCGCGCGGGAGCGCGAAGACGCAGGCTGCGGCGAGGGCTGCGAGGGTCAGCGTGCCGATTTCGAGACCGAGCCGGGCGAAGGGCACGCGTGTCCTCCCCCACTCGACGACGCAGGCCACGACGGCGGTCGGCAGCGCTACGCGCGGCCCGAACAGTGCGGCGCCCGCGAGCAGCCCGACGGCGCTGACCGACGCGGCGCTCTGCGAGGCGTCGGCGAGCACCTGGACGAGGGCGACGACGCCGACGAGGGCCATCATCCCGAGCAGGTCCTGGTTGGTGCCGAGCACCATCGCCGCGACGCCGGCCAGGATGCCCGCGACCGTGACGAAGAGCGGCACGACGCCCGTTGTCGGCACCTGGAGGCCGAGCGGCCCAGCTGCCGCGGAACGCGCGCGCTCGGTCGCACTGGACGACGCTACGGCGTCGTCGTGTCCCGCGATGACGACGCGGTTTCGCCCCTGGACCTTCGCCCGGTAGACGGCCATGTCGGCCTGGTGGACGAGCCCGGTGCTGTCGTCGGCGTGCGTCGGGTACGCGGCGACGCCGACCGAGGTCGTGATGTGGATCGGGCCGGGAGCCGTGTCGACGATGACCTCCATCGCGGAGACGGCGCAGCGGATGCGTTCCGCGATCTCACCCGCTTCGTCTACCCCGGTTTCCGGAAGCATGATCGCGAACTCCTCGCCCCCGAACCGCGCGGGCACGTCGTACTCGCGCAGCTCACGCTGAAGCACCTGGGCCACCGATTGAACGGCGGCGTCACCGGCGAGATGGCCATACGTGTCGTTGACCTCTCGCAGGAGGTCGAGGTCGGCCATGAGCACGGCCAGCGGCCGCACGAAGCGCTGCGCGCGACCGAACTCGCCCTCGAGCGCCGTGTTGAAGTGGCGCGCGTTGAAGAGGCCGGTCTTCGGATCGATGCGCGCCTCCTCCTCCAGCTTCGGCACCGAGAGCGACCGCTGCACGACGAGGAGGGGCGCGAGCGCGAACGGGACGAGCCATGGATTGCCCGTCCATAGTCCTGCGACGGCGACGCCCAGCGCCGCGAGCACCAGCTCGGTGGTCAGCCCGTGCGTCGAGAAGATCCCGGTGTCGAAGAGCGAGCAGCGGCGCATGAACGCGACCATCGGTGCGGAGATGCCGGCCTGCACGGCTACGAGCAGCGTCATCGCGACGAGTCCGGCGGCCGCGGCCTGGATATTCGCGCCGTGGACGACGTCACGCGTGAGATGTGCGCCGGCGTACGCGGCCAGCACGGCGAGCGTGTAGGCGGCGACGTTGAAGGCCTGCACGGCCGAGGAGACGCGCCGCCGCGCCCAGTCGGGTGCCCGCAATGCGAGCGGCATGAGCGCCACGAGCGAGGCCGGCAGCAGCAGCGCACCCGCGACCAGGAAGACGCCGGTCGTGTGGTACGCGTAGTTCCGCTTCGTGCGCACCGTGAACAGCTTCGCGACGGCCGCGCCGGCCGTCAGCAGCAGGAACGTCGTCCAGCCGGGCGTTTCCAGCGAGAGATCGTGGAGCGCGGGCAGCGCGACGACGACGGCGACGGCGCCCACGACGGCCAGGTACACGGTGGCGCTGAAAGTCAGCCCCCGTCGTCTGGCGGGCGCTTCCACTGCCGACGCGCTCCCGGCGCTACCCCCGAGCGTGCTCACGTGCTTTCACCGGCTCTCCCAACCGCATTGACCGCAGGTCCCTGCGCCGGCCTTTTCGCCGGTCTTCTGACCGTAGGAACCACGGGCCTTCGTGGCCATCCCCTCATCGAGGTACCGGCGGGCGCGGTGGATACGCTCGTCCCGTGCATTTCCGGCTTCCGCTCTCGGTCGAAGTCGCGCTCGCGCGCGGCGCGGGGCGGCTCTCCCGGCTCGCCGGAGCTGGCGGGGGCACCACGTTTCCCGGGAAGCTTGTGACGCGGCTCGATCCGGCGGCGCTGGAGCGCCTCTCCGCCCGGCTGTCGCGGGGAAGCGCGCTCGTGTCGGCCACGAACGGCAAGACGACGACCGCCTCGATGGTCGCGGCGATCCTCGCCCCGCGCGTGAAGCTGGCGCACAACAACTCGGGTGCGAACCTCGTCTCCGGCGTCGCCTCCACCCTGCTCTCGGCAGGCGGCGCCGAGCTCGGCCTGTTCGAGGTGGACGAGGCGGCGCTGCCCGAGATCGCGCACCGCCTGCGTCCGCGCGCGATCTGCCTGGGCAACCTGTTCCGCGACCAGCTCGACCGCTACGGCGAGCTGGAGCACGTCGCGGCCCGCTGGCGTGCGATGGCGGCGTCTCTGGATCCGGCGTCCACGCTGGTCGTGAACGGCGACGACCCGCAGGTGGGCGATCTCGCCCGCGAGCGGCAGGGGTCGCTCGTGTTCGGGCTCGACGACCCGCGGCACGCGCGGCCGGGACTCCAGCACGCGGCCGACTCGAAGTGGTGCATCCGCTGCGGAACGCCGTACGAGTACGCGGCCGCGTACGTCGGCCACCTCGGCGATTACCGCTGTCCCGCGTGCGGGCACGCGCGGCCGCCGCTCGACGTCGCGGCGCGCGAGCTGGAGCTGGACGGGCTCGACTCGGTGTCCTTCCTGCTGGCGACGCCGGAGGGCGAGCGGCGTGTGCGGCTCAGGCTGCCGGGCCTCTACAACGTCTACAACGCGGCCGCGGCGGCCACGCTGTCGCTGCGGCTCGGAGCCTCACTCGACGATGTGGTCGCCGGCCTCGAGGGCTTCGGCGGAGCGTTCGGGCGCTTCGAGCGCATCACGGTCGGCTCGCGGCGGCTGCTCGTGCTGCTGATCAAGAACCCGGCGGGCGCGAACGAGGCGATCCGCACCCTGGTAACTGGTCGCCCGCCGCGGCTGGCGCTGATCGCGCTGAACGACGAGATCGCCGACGGCCGCGACGTCTCCTGGATCTGGGACGTGGACTTCGAGCCTCTCCTCGAGGGGCTCGAGCAGGTGATCGCCACCGGCGAGCGCGCGGCCGAGCTGGCGCTGCGCTGCAAGTACGCGGGCTTCGAGAACGTCGTCGTCCAGCGGGATCTGGGCAGGGCACTCGACCTCGGCCTGGAGACGGTCGGCGAGGGCGAGGAGCTCGTCTGCCTGCCCACCTACACCGCGATGCTGGCGCTGCGCGAGATCGTCACCGAGGGCGGCCACGTGCGCCCGTACTGGGAGCGGGCCGCGTGATCCGCGTCGCGCACCTGTACCCGGACTACCTGAACATCTACGCCGACCGCGGGAACATCGCGGTGCTCGACAGGCGCGCCGCCTGGCGTGGGCTGAACCTCGAGGTGACGCCCATCGGCGTCGGCACACCGCTGACGACCGACTACGACCTGGTCTATGTCGGCGGCGGCCAGGACCGCGAGCAGGCGCTGATCGCGCCCGATCTCGCCTCGCAGGCGGAGCCGCTGGCGCAGCTCGTCCGAGACGGCGCCGCGGTGCTGGCTGTCTGCGGCGGCTACCAGCTCCTCGGCCGCGGCTACCGCGACGTCGCCGGCGAGGAGCTGCCCGGCGCGGGCGTGTTCCCGCTCGCGACCGTCGCAGGCGAGCGCCGGATGATCGGGGACGTCCTGCTCGACTGCGAGCTGGATCCCGGCGAGCGCCACACCGTGGCCGGATTCGAGAACCACGCCGGCCGGACGCTGCTCGACCAGGACGCCGAGCCGCTCGGCCGCGTCGTCGCCGGCTTCGGGAACGACGGCGAGTCGGGCTACGAGGGCTGCCGCGTCGGTAGCGCGATCGGCACGTACCTGCACGGGCCGCTGCTGCCGCGGAACCCGTGGTTGGCGGACTGGCTGCTCGCGCGGGCGGTCGAGCACCGGACCGGCGAGCGGCCGGTGTTCGAGCCGCTCCCCGACGAGCTCGAGCGCGAGGCGCACGCCGTCTCGGCCGATCGTGCGCGGACGCGCGGCGGCCGCTTCTGAACTACGGCGCCCAGAGCGGCCCGAGGTACACGGTCGGATCGCCCGTCCGCCAGCGGGTGAGGAAGCGCTGGATCGGCGGGTGCAGAACGACGTCCTCGAGCTCGTCGAAGCCGAACAGCCGATGGCCGCGGACGGCGGCGTCCTCCGACTTCACGCGCTCGAGCGACCGGCCGGTCAGGTCGGTGGCGAAGATGATGTGCACGACGTGCTTGCGCGAGAAGCTGCCCGCGGGCGCGATCGAGTCGACGATCGCCACCGGGCCCTCGACCGGCGGGCTGTCTTCGAGCCCGACCTCCTCGTGCAGCTCCCGGTGCAGCGCGCCGACGAGGCTCTCCCCCGCGTCGACGCCGCCGCCGGGCAGCAGCCAGTACTCGCGGCCGTGCTTCTCGTGGCGGCAGAGCAGCAGCATGTCCTGCCAGCGCAGAATCGCCGAGACGCGGATCCGCGGCTGCCCGTGCATCAGTTCGCAGAAGAGCCGAAGCCCCGGACGCCCCGCTCGGACTCCTCGAGCTCGTCCACCTCGATCGGCACGAGCTCGGGCACCGCAACGACGACGAGCTGGGCGATCCGCATCCCGGGCTCGACGACGAACGTCTCGCGCCGGTCGGTGTTCAGCAGCACGACCTTGACCTCGCCGCGATAGCCCGCGTCGACCAGGCCCGGCGCGTTCACGATCGTGATCCCGTTGCGCGCGGCGAGCCCCGAGCGCGGCACGACCAGGCCGGCATGGCCCTCGGGGATGGCGACGGCGAGCCCCGTGCCGACGACGGCGCGCTCGCCAGGCTCCAGCACGTGCCGCTCCGTCGCGGCCAGGTCGAGCCCGGCGTCTCCGCCGTAGGCGCGTTCCGGCACGACGGCGGCGTCGCTCAGCCGCCGCAGCGGCAGCTCGGTCACAGAGCAGACGCGGACGGCTGCGCCGGCTCCGCGACCAGGAAGGGCGCGTAGCGGCGCAGCTCCCGCTGCGGCAGCCGCGCACGGATGAGCACCCCGTCCTCGCGGTCCTCGCGCGCCTCGATCGGCGCGCCGAGCGCGTAGAGCGCGGCCAGCGTCGCGCCCTCCTCGTACGGCACGAGCAGCGCCACCTGCTCGAAGCGGCCTGCGAACCGCTCGGCGATGCGGGTACGCAGCTCGTCCAGCCCCTCCCCGGTCTGCGCAGAGACCAGCAGCGAGCCGGGGAAGCGGTTCGCGAGGCGGCGGCGGCGCCGCAAGTCGATCGCGTCGGCCTTGTTCAGCACCAGCTCGCGCGGCAGGTCGGCGGCGCCGATCTCGCGCAGGACGGCCTCGACCGCCTCCACCTGCTCGTCCAGCCGCTCGTCGGACGCGGACGCGTCCGCCACGTGCAGCACGAGGTCGGCGACGAGCGTCTCCTCGAGCGTCGCCGCGAACCCCTCGACCAGCTGGTGCGGCAGCCGCGTGATGAAGCCCACCGTGTCGGTGACCAGGTAGCGGCGGCCGTCGTGGTCGAACGAGCGCGTCGTCGGGTCGAGCGTCTCGAACAGGCGGTCGCGGACGGCGACGTCTGCGTCCGTCAGCGCGTTCAGCAGCGTCGACTTCCCGACGTTCGTGTACCCGGCCAGCGCGACCGTCGGCGCCTCGCTGCGCTGCCGCTCGTGGCGGCGCGTCGCGCGCTGGCGCTTCAGCGTGTCGAGCCGGCGCTTCAGCACCGACACTCGCCGCCGGGCGATCCGGCGGTCGGTTTCGAGCTGCGACTCGCCCGGTCCGCGCGTCCCCACCCCGCCGCCGAGGCGCTCGAGGTGCTGCCACATGCCCCGCATGCGCGGGAGGTTGTACTCGAGCTGCGCCAGCTCGACCTGGAGCTTCCCCTCGGCGCTCACGGCATGCTGCGCGAAGATGTCGAGGATCAGCTGCGTGCGGTCGACGACGCGCGAGTTGAGCGTGTTCTCGAGCGTCCGCTGCTGCGTCGGCGAGAGCTCGTCGTCGACGAGGAGCGACTCGGCCCCGGACTGGCCGTAGGCCGCTTTCAGCTCCTCCAGCTTGCCCTTGCCGATGTAGGAGCGGCGGTCGGGCTGCTGCCGGTGCTGCGTCAGCCCGCCGACCGGCTCGACCGCGGCCGCGCGCGCGAGCTCGCGCAGCTCGGCGAGCCGCTCGTCGGCGTCGATGCCCTGGGGCAGGACTGCGAGGACGAATCCGCGTTCCGGCGCGGCGCCGGGCGCAGGATCGGGCTGGCGATGGGTCACCGGGCTGATTATGCCGCGGGGCGGCAGAATCCCGGGATGGCGCTCGTCTCGCCCCTGCTCGCGCGCACCGGCACGTACCCGTTCGTCCGCCTCGCGGAGGCGAAGCAGCGCGTGCAGGCGCAAGGCATCGAGGTGGTCGACATGGGCATCGGCGATCCGCGGGAGCGCGCCGACCCACGCATCGAGCGCGCGCTCATGGATGCTCTGCCGGAGGTCTCGGGCTACCCGCTTGCGCAGGGGCTGCCGGAGCTTCGGCAGTCGGTCGCCGAATGGGCGTACCGGCGCTTCGACGCGCACCTCGATCCCGAGACCGAGGTGATCCCGACCTACGGCTCGAAGGAGGCGATCTTCTCGCTCGCGCTCGCGCTGCTCGACCGTGACGGCGGCCGGCGCACGGTGGCCTACACCGAGCCCGCCTACCCGGTCTACGAGCGCGGTGCCCTGTTCGCGGGCGGCGAGCCGCTCGGGCTGCCGCTCGAGGCGTCCCGGGGCTTCCTCCCGGATCTCGACGCTGTCGACTGGGATGGCGTCGCGCTCCTCTGGATCAACTACCCCAACAACCCGACCGGCGCCATCGCCGGGCGCGACTTCTTCGAGCGGGCCGCCGGGCTCGCCCGCAGGCACGGCTTCGTGCTCGCCTCGGACGAGGCGTACACCGAGCTGTGGTTCGACCGGCAGCCGCCGTCGGCGCTCCAGGTCGCCGACCGGACGAATGTGCTGGTGTTCAACAGCCTGAGCAAGCGCTCCTCGATGACCGGCTACCGCTGCGGCTTCGCGGCCGGCGATCCCGAGCTCGTCCGGACGCTGCGCGCATTCCGGCCATCGGTCGGGACGGCGCCGCAGGAGTTCGTCCAGCGCGCCGCCGTCGTCGCCTGGGGCGACGAGTCGCACGTCGTGCGCAACCGGGAGCGCTACCGCGAGAAGCGCGAGCTGCTGCTCGAGGCGCTCGCGAAGGCGAGGCTGCGCGTCGCCGGCAGCCAGGCCGGCATCTACCTCTGGGTCGAGGTGCCCGCGGGCGAGACGTCCGAGGGCTTCGCGACGCGCGTGCTCGAGCGCGGCGTCCTCGTCTCCCCCGGCTCGTACTTCGGGCCGTCGGGCGAGGGGTACGTCCGCATCGCCCTGACGCCGCCGATGGACGAGTGCCGCCGCGCGGCCGTGATCCTGGAGTCGCTCTGACCCTCGCGGAGACGATCGACCGCCTCTGGGAGACCGGCGAGCCGGACGCCGGGCCCGTCGAGGAGGCCATCCGCCTGCTCGACGCCGGCGAGGCGCGCGTGGCCGAGCCGCGCGACGGAGGCTGGGTCACCAACGAGTGGCTGAAGAAGGCGATCCTCCTCTACTTCAAGCTGCGCAAGGTCGAGCCGATGGAGGCCGGCGAGCTCGGCTTCCTCGACAAGATCCCCGTGAAGAGCGACTACGCGGCGCGCGGCGTGCGCGTCGTGCCGCCCGGGGTGGCGCGCTACGGGTCGTTCCTCTCCGAGGGCGTGATCCTGATGCCCGGCTTCGTGAACATCGGCGCGTGGGTAGGTCCGCGGACGATGGTCGACACGTGGGCGACGGTCGGCTCGTGCGCCCAGATCGGCGCCGACGTGCACCTTGCCGGCGGCGTCGGCATCGGCGGCGTGCTCGAGCCGCCGCAGGCGCAGCCGGTGATCGTCGAGGACGGCGCCTTCCTCGGCTCCCGCGCGATCGTCACCGAGGGCGTGCGCATCGGCCGCGAGGCGGTGCTGGCCGCGAACGTGTCGCTCACGCGCAGCGTGCCGGTGATCGACGTGACGGGCCCGGAGCCGGTCGAGTACCGCGGCGAGGTGCCGCCGCGCGCCATCGTGGTGCCAGGCACGCGCCCCAAAGTGTTCCCGGCCGGGACGTACCAGCTCGACTGCGCGCTGATCATCGGCTACCGCGCGGAGTCGCACGATCAGCGCCTGTCGCTGAACGACGTCCTGCGCGAGTACGAGATCGCTACGTAGCCGTGGGCGAGCTGACGCGCACGGACTTCCTGCGGCTGCTCGGAGGCGGAGCGTTCGTGCTCGCCGGCGGGTACCCGGCGACGAAGGGCTGGGCCGGCACGCGGGCGCGCCTCTTGCCGGCGCCGGAGCACTCTGTCCACGGATACGTCTCGCGCCCCGATCTGCGCCCGCCGGTGATCAGGGTCGCGCGGCACGGCCCAGTCGGGTCCGGGCTCCTCTTCCTCGGGCCGTTCCACGCGCGCGAGCAGAACGGCGCGCTGATCGTCGACGACGGCGGTGAGCCCGTCTGGTTTCACCGCACGGGAGCGAGCGCCGTGACGAACCTGCGCGTCGCCGTCTACCGTGGCACGCCCGTCCTGACCTGGTGGGAGGGCGCCACCAAGAAGGGCCTCGGCGAGGGCGCCTTCGTGGTCGCGGACCAGACGTACCGGGAGATCGCCCGCTTCGATGCCGCCGCCGGGCGGCCGTCGGATCTCCACGAGCTGATCCTGACGCCACGCGGGACCGCCTTCGTCTCCTCGTACGAGACGCTGCCGCTGGACCTGACGAGCATCGGCGGGCCGAAGCAGGGCCAGGTGGTCGGCGGGGTCGTACAGGAGCTGGAGCTGCCGCACGGGCGGAAGCTCTTCGAGTGGAAGAGCCTCGACCACGTCCAGGTCTCGGAAGCGCACCAGGCGGTTGCGAAGGGGCCGTTCGACTACTTCCACCTCAACTCGATCGAGCCCACCCCCGACGGGAACCTCCTCGTCTCGGGCCGGAATACCTGGGCGGTGTACAAGGTCGACCATGGCAGCGGCGGCGTGCGGTGGCGGCTCGGCGGCAAGCGGAGCAGCTTCGCGATGGGTTCCGGCACGCGCTTCGCCTGGCAGCACGACGCCCGCTGGCACACGCCGGGCGAGGTCAGCCTCTTCGACAACGGCGCCGCGCCGAAGGTGCACTCCCAGTCGCGCGGGCTCCGGATCGGCCTCGACACGAAGCGGATGCGCGCGAGCCTCGTGCGCGCGTACGTGCATTCCCCGAGCGTGCTCGGGATCGCGCTCGGCTCCGTTCAGCGATTTGCGAACGGCAACTGGCTCGTGAGCTGGGGGACGACGCCGTACTTCACCGAGTTCGGCCCGCACGGCGACGTCCGCCTCGACGGCGCGCTGCCCGAGGGGCGGTGGACGTACCGCACGCTGCGCTTCCCGTGGGTCGGGCGCCCGGCCGACGATCCGACGGCCGTCGTCCGCGCGACGGCCGACTCTAGCTATCTCCACGTGAGCTGGAACGGGGCGACCGAGGTGGCCACCTGGGCGCTGCACGCGGGGAAGAGCGCGAGCGCCCTTGAGCATGTCGCCACGGTCCGGAAGCGCGGGTTCGAGACGGCCTTGCAGCTTCCGCCGTCCGCCCGCTACGCCGCCGCGGTCGCGCTCGACCGGCGGGGCGAGAAGCTCGGGCAGTCGGCGACCGCCCGGGTTACGTAGGCGTCGCGCCTGCGTAGACCTGCGAGCCGATCTGCTGCAGCAGGCCGAGGTCGTCGCGCAGGTTCCAGATCTCGGCGACTTTCCCGTCGTCGAAACGAAAGATGTTGACGCCGGAGAAGCTCGCCCCGCGACCGGTCGGATCCACCCCGGCCCACGGACCGAGGTGCGTCCCGGTCGCCGTCCAGTAGCCGACGACGATGTCCCCCTCTGCGACGAGCATGGCGACCACGAAGCGCAGGTCGGGGAACGCCCGCCGAAACGCCGCCGCGATCTGCTTCTGACCTTCGGGGCCTGGCGCCGGCTCGCCTCCGCGGGCGTCGTGCCTGATGTAGTCCTTCGCGAACACGTCGTCGCAGACGTCGTAGTTCGTCCGGTCCCAGGCCTCGTCGTAGAAGCGGCGGATCAGTGCCTTGTTGTCCTGCGAGGACATGGCGACAGTCTTAACAGGGACAGTCCCTGTTAAGAGGCCTTTACGGGGACTGTCCCTGTAAAGGAGCAGCAGGGCCGATCAGAGTTGCGTTGCCGTCATGGAGGCGCACGGTCAGATCGCCGCCGGGGAAGGAGACGACGACCTCGCCATCACCATGCGTCGCCGCCGCAACCGCGACGGCGCTCGTGCCGGAGGCCTGCGTCTCCCCCACGCCTCGCTCCCACACGCGCGCCGTCACGTGACCCGGCGCATCGATGCGCGCGACCTGGACGTTCGTGCGCTGCGGGAACCGCGGATGCGTCTCTAGCCGCGGGCCGATGTCCGGCAGGTCGTCGGGGTTCCCCTCGACGACGGCATGCGGGTTGCCGACGTCGACCGGCGTGAAGCGGATGCCGTCGGCCTCCTCCGGCTCGCCGACGAGCACGGCGCCGATGTCCTGCTCGACCTCATCGCCGCCGAGCATCCGCGCGCCAACGGGGCGCTCGCCGACGAGGATCGTCACGGTCTCCGCTCCGGTCCGGGCCGCCAGCCAGCGGGCGGCGATCCGGGTGGCGTTGCCGGAGAGCTCGGCGAGCGAGCCGTCCGGGTTCCAGATGCGCACGTCGGCCCAGTCGGCGCCCGAGGAGATCACCTCGACGACGCCGTCGGTGCCCTCCGCCACCCGGCGGGCCGCGTCCGCGGTCAGGGGCTCGGTGACAACGCCGTAGACGTTGCCGTGCGCGTGCCAGCGCTCCACGGCAGGCATGGTGTCACGCAAGCCGGGCTGCGATCTCCGTCGCGACCAGGTCGGGTGTGCGGTCGGCGTCGACCAGCTCGATGCCCGGGATCCGCCTCATCCACTTGCGCTGGTAAGCGGCGAACTGCCGCGTGCCGACGATCAGCGCCTCGAGCGCTTCGCCCGGCTCGAGTGTCGCCAGCTCGGTCAGGCCCAGCATCTGGCGGGCGGTCGCGGAGATCTCGCCGGCCAGCGCGCGGCGCGCCTCCTCGACCGCGCCTTTCGAGAGCATCAGCCGCGCGCGTTCTGCGATCCGCGCTTCCAGGACGTCGGATGGCACGTCCAGGCCGAAGATCCGCGTCGGGTGGCGCGTGTGCTCGCTCCAGAGCCGGCTGTCGGCCCGGCGCAGCGATGCGCCGGCGTCGGTCAGCTCCAGCGCGCGGACGACGCGCCGCCGGTCGTTCTGGTGCACCACGGCGGCCGCCTCGGGGTCGCGCTCGGCGAGCTCGGCGTGCGCGGCAGCAGGGTCGGCGTCGTAGGCCGCCTCCCAGCGCTCCCTGGTGCCCGGCGGCGGCGACGGCGGGATCTCCAGGTCTGCGAGCGCCGCCCGGAAGTAGAGCCCCGTACCGCCGGCGACGACGGGCACGCGCCCGTCGGCGAGCAGCCGGTCGATCTCCGCGTGCGCGAGCTCGGCGTACTCGCCCACCGAGCCCTCGTGCGAGAGCGGCCAGATCGCAACCAGCGCGGTCGGCCGCTCCGGCTGCGCCGTGATGATCGGCACGCCCCGGTACGCCTGCATCGAGTCGGCTGAGACGACGTCCCCGCCCAGGCGATCCGCCAGCAGCTCGGCGACCGCCGTCTTGCCCGACGCGGTCGGCCCGAAGAGCGCGACGACGCTCAGGCCGCGACCGCGGCCTGCTGCGTCCCGCGCAGCGTCGTCGACGTCGCGCCGTCGACGCGCACATCCACGAGCTCGCCCGGCGCCGCGGCGCCGGCGAAGTTGACGGTCGTGTTCCGCCGCGTGCGCCCGCGCTTGAGCGACGGGTCGGTGCGGCTCGAGCCCTCGACGAGCACCTCCTCGACGCGGCCGACGCGCTCGGCGTTCCGCTCCGCGGCGATCCGCTGCACGACCTCGACGAGCCGCTCCAGCCGATCGTGCTTCACCTCCTCTGCGACCTGTTCCATCGCGGCCGCCTCGGTGCCCGCGCGCGGCGAGTAGATGAACGTGAACGCGCTGTCGTAGCGCACCTGCTCGACGACGGCCAGCGTCTCGGCGAAGTCCTCCTCGGTCTCGCCCGGGAAGCCGACGATGATGTCCGTCCCGAGTGCGAGATCCGGCACGGCGGCGCGCAGCCGCTCGACGAGCGCGAGGTAGCGCTCCTGGGAGTACGTGCGGCGCATGGCCTTCAGGACGCGCGTCGAGCCGGACTGGAGCGGCAGGTGGATGTGCTCGCACACCGCCGCGCACTCGGCCATCGCGGCGACGACCGGCTCGCGGAAGTCCTTCGGGTGCGGGCTCGTGAACCGGATCCGCTCGATGCCGTCAACCGCGTCGACAGCGCGGAGCAGCTCGCCGAACTCGGTCGCGATGTCCGGGCGCAGGTCACGCCCCCACGAGTTGACGTTCTGGCCGAGCAGCGTCACCTCGCGCACGCCGCCCGCGGCCAGTGCCGTCACCTCGGCGACGATCTCGCCCGGGCGGCGGCTGACCTCGCGGCCGCGGACGGCCGGGACGATGCAGTACGCGCAGATCGAGTTGCAGCCCATCGAGACCTGTACCCAGGCCTGGAAGCGGCGCTCGCGGTGCATCGGCAGGCCGGCGGAGAAGACGCGCTCGTCGGCGGTGCCGAAGCTCGAGCGCCCCACGCCCTCCCCGTTGGCGCCGATCCAGTCCGCGAGGTGCGGGATCGTGCCCGGGCCGAACGCGACGTCGACGAAGGGGTAGAGATCGAAGAGCCGCTCGCGCTGCGCCTCGGCGTAGCAGCCGCCGACGGCGACGATTGCGTCGGGGTCGCGCCGCTTGCGTGCGGCCGCATCGCCCATGTACGCGGCGAACTTCGTGTCCGGCTTCTCGCGGATGGTGCAGGTGTTGAAGACGAGCACGTCCGCCTGGTCGCGCGAGGGCGCCTCGCCGAAGCCGAGCGACTCCAGCGTGCCCTTGATGCGCTCGGAATCGTGCGCGTTCATCTGGCACCCGAACGTGGTCACGTAGTACCTGCGCACGCGCCGAAGGGTAGCCCGCGGGTGCGGCCGCTCGACGCGGGCCGCACCCTCGGAATGACACTCGGATTACGAATGGACCGGCTTGAAGAACCGGTCGAGCTCCCATGCAGCGACGTGGTTGCCGACCGTGAGGCCCTGGACGACCGAGTTGCGGAAGTGGAAGCCGAGCCAGACGCGCGCGCCGATGATCTGGCGCTGCATGTCCTGCACGGTGTTGAAGTGCTGCGTCGTCGTGAGGACGGTGCTCCCGTTCTGCCCGCCGGGAACGGTCACGTCGAGATGCTGCGTGTGCAGAGCCGACGCGAGCGTGTCGCTGAAGGCGGCCGTGAAGCAGCCGTGCTGGGACGGGTATTCGGGGTGGCCCGGCACGGGCAGCAGCGACTGCCAGGTCGGATCCGCGGTCGTGGCCGGATTGCCGTCCTTGTCCGCGTTCTGGATCGCGGTGATCGGCCGCCAGAACTGGTAGAAGAACTTCGAGTCGAAGCAGGCCATCCCGGCGTCGGTCGTGACGACATTAAGGTGATGCACGGCGATTGTTGTCGTTGCCAGCAACGCCAACAGTTCCACTCGGTTCGCTTACGGCAGTGTCGCCGCGGCGCTTCTGCCGAGGAGGGCTCTTGCTTCGCCCCCGTAGTCGGTGTCGTTTTCGGGAGACAGGCGCTCGAAGAGGTCCCCGAGCAGTGTGAGATCGGCGTCGTGGTCGGCCGAGGGTGAACGTGCGAGCGCGAGCGCAGAGCGGAGCGCCAGCGCCCATGACCCGTGCTTGCGAGCGGTTGAGATCGCCCCGAGCAGGAGCTGACGAGCGTCGTCTTCGCGCCCGGCCAGACGTAGCAACTCGGCCTCGACGCGCATGAGTTCGGGCTCATACACGTACGTGGGCATCGGCTCGGTTATCGCCTGTGTTTGGTCGAGCAAGGCTCGAGCTACGCCAAGTCGGCCGTGCCGCAGGTGGACCTCGGCGAGGAGTGCCCCGACCATGGCCGCCCAGATGTGGCTCGCCCGAAGCTCGTCCGCGAACGCCCTCTCGAGCTCGGCGACGCCCTCTTCGTGGTGCCCGAGGCGCGAGAGCGCCCAGCCGCGCATCGCGTGCGCGATACCGAAGAACTGCGGGTGGGCGACCTCGGCCTCGAGCGCGAGCGCCCGCTCCGATGCGAGCAACGTTGCGTCTGCGTCGCCGTTGATCTGAAGAGCCCAGGGCAGTTGCGTCAGTGGCTGCGCGAGTGTGGCCGCGTGCCCGAGGCCTTCGCTGAGGGCGATCGCGTCGTGCATCTGGGTCACCGCCCTCACGGAATCGCCACGCAGTGCGAAGGCGAGGGCTTGGAGGGCTAGCGCGCAGACCCCGGGATCGTGGTTTCCAAAGCGGAAGGAGGTCGTGTGATGAGTTTCGGAGCGGTAGATGCCCAGCCCCTCGTCGGCAGCGGCGACGGCGTCGTCGACGTGCCCGCTGAACAAGGAGTTCATCCAGCGGGCGTGCAGGGCCTGCAGCCGCATCGAATCGTCTCCTTCGGAGGCCAGGTCGGTCAGCCTCTCGACAAGACGTGTCGATCGGTCGAAGTTGCCGCGATGACCGTGGAAGATGGAGAGCCCGAAATCAACCGGGAACTGTTCGGCGGTGGGGGCGCTCGCCATCATCAGTTCGGTGGCGCGCGTGTAGGCACGCTCCACCTCGGGTGCGCCCAACCCACGTGAGGCGAAGAGCGCGACTCCGAGTTGCAGCTGCAGCTCTGCTTCAGCGCGCGTCCGCTCCTCGCTTTCGGGGAGCCGGCCGAGCAGGTCGATCGCGCGGGAGAAATACTCGACTGATCGCTCGTTCGCCGAGAGCCTCATCGCTCGTAGCCCGGCGGCTTGCAGCGCCTGCCTCGCACGGTCGACGACGTTGGTCGCGTCCCCACCCGCGCGGCCGTAGTCGAGCGCGGCGAGGTAGTGGTGAGCCAGGAGCTCCGCACGGTCTTCCACGCGCCCAAGCGAGTCGATCCATTCAGCCACGCGGCGGTGCCGCTCGGCCTTACGCGCACGCGGGATCTCGTCGTAGGCGACGTCGCGAAGCAGTTCGTGGCGGAAGGCGTACTCCGTGTCGCCCGCGACTGACGAGTGGCGCGCGCGTTGAACGAACTCCCTGCGCACGAGGCACTGCAGTAGCTCGTCGGTGTCGGAGCGTGAGTCGCCGCCCATCGCCCCGAGCGTGCCGAGCCAGAAGACCTTTCCAACGATAGAGGCGTCCTGGAGCAACCGTTTTTCGCTGTCGGCTAACGCGTCCAGGCGCGCAGCGATGAGCCCGTGCAGGCTCTCAGGCACCTCCTCGAGCCGCCCGCGTTCGACCAGCACCCGACAGAACTGTTCAGCGTAGAGCGGGTTGCCGCCGACGCGCGCGAGCAGAGCCTCTTGCTCGGCCGTAACCACCGTCTGCTTCAGCAGCTCGGCAACAAGGTGTCGCGTGTCGCTCTCGGACAAGGGAGGGAGCGAGATCGTGAGGACATTCGGTTTGCCGCCTGCCCAGTCGGGCCGACGCTCGAGCAGCTCCGGCCGCGCGGTCGCGACGACGAGGAGCGGCACCCCTTCAACGCTGCCGACGAGCTCGTCAACGAAGTCGAGGAGCGTGTCGTCGGCCCAGTGCAGGTCCTCGAAGGCGAGTACGAGCGGACGCTTGTCCGCGAGCGCCTCGAGGAAGTACCTCCATGCGGCGAATGTCTCGCCGCGGCGCTCGGGCGTGACGGCCTCCTCGCCGCCTAGCCCAAGGAGGGCGCCCAAGTAACGTGCGATCCGGTCGGCGTCGCCGGGGTTTTCGACGATGCGGCGCACCGCCTTTCGGAGCTTCCGCGCCACCTTCTCTGTGGGATCGCCCTCGAGGATTCCGGCCTCAGCCTTCACAATCTCCCCGAGCGCCCACAAGCTGATGCCGTCGCCGTAGGGGAGCGAGCGGCCCTGACGCCACCTCGGAGGCTGATCGGCCGCGGCGGCTGCGCGTCGCAACTCCGAGACGAGGCGTGTCTTGCCGATGCCGGGGACGCCGAGGATCGTGACGAACTGGGGCGAGCGTTCGGAGGCGGCCCAGGTAAGTCGCTCCTGCAAGGCGGCCAGCTCGCGCTCGCGGCCGACGAAGGGCGAGTGGTGCCTGGAGGGGCCGACGCCGGGCTGTGTCAGCACGCCAATCGCCTGCCATACCCGGATCGGCGCGCTCTTTCCCTTTGCCGCCACCGGCTCGGCCTCTCGGTATTCGATCGCGTGCCTCGTCGCACGAAATGTCTGCTCGCCGACAAGCACGCCGTCGACCGAGGCGGCGGCCTGCAGGCGCACAGCCGTGTTGATGAGGTCCCCCACGGCGACCGGCTCGCCTTCGGCTGGGTGCGCGCCGAGCGTGACGTGCGCTTCGCCGGTGGCTACGGCGATCCGCGCCTGCTGCGGCCGGTTCTGCTCGGCGAGCCAGTCGTGGATCGCCAGCGCGGCGCGCACGGCTCGTTCGGGATCGTCCTCGTGGACTACCGGCGCACCGAAGAGCGCCATCACAGCCTCGCCGAAAAACTTCTCGACGCTGCCGCCGAAGCGCGCGACCTCGGAGCGTATGTGCGCGTGGAACGACATGAGCGATGCGCGAAGGTCCTCGGGGTCGAGCCGCTGGGTGGTTGCCGTGAAGTCGGCGAGGTCAGCGAAGAGGACGGTGACGACCTTCCGCTCCTCGCGCCGCGCGGCTGTGCGCGGCCCGCTGCCGAGGGCGGGGTCCTGGCCGAGTATCCGTCGGTGAAGTTCCTCCAGCTCCTCGCTCGGCGCGATGCCCAGCTCCTCGTCGAGCGTCCGCCGTGCCTGACGGTACGCCGCCAGTGCTTCCGCCTGCCTTCCGGCTCGGTAGAGCGCGAGTATGAGCTGGGCGCGCAGGTGCTCGCGGAACGGATGCTCGGCGATCAGCACCTCGAGTTCCGCGATCAACTCGCCGGCGCCGCCGAGGGCAAGGTCGGCGTCGAGGCGGTCCTCCACCGCTTGTAGCCGCAGCCCGTCCAGTCGGGCGACCTCCGACGAAACGGCGTCCTCGTGTAGGACGTCCTCGAACGGCCGCCCGCGCCAGAGGGCGAGTGCTCGTCGGAGCGTCTCACCCGCCCGTGCGGGCTCGTCCTCGAGCACAGCGCGCGCGGAGCGTGCGAGGCGCTCGAAGCGCGCTGCATCGAGCTGGTCGAGATCGGTCCGGAGCGCGTAGCCGGTCGGACGCGTGACCAGCACCCGGCCCGCGTCATCCTGTGCTGCGCGGGCCTCGAGCATTCCTCGCAGCTTCGAGACGTGGAACCAGAGCTTCCGGCGCGCCTCTGGCGGGTCGTCGGCCCAGAGCACGTCGAGGAGCCGGTCCGTCCAGACGACCTCGTTCGGGTGCATCAGGAGCAGCGCGAGCAGCGTCCGTTGCGTCGCCGACCCGATCCGCGTGGCCACACCGTCGTAGACGACCTCGACCGGTCCCAGGACTCGGAATTCCAGCGTCCGGCTCACGACTCGCATCGAGTCTACGACCTGCTCCGCGCAAAGCCGAGCAATGCCCGCGCAAAGCCCTGACTGCCATGGTCGATCCAAAGCAGTGCAACCAGCAAGAGACGGAAGGAGCAGGTGATGAGAGCTCAAGCGTTTCGTGCCGTGGCCATCGCCGCGACGGCAGTCGCCGTCGCGGCGCTCGCAGGGTCGGCACGTAGTTCGGCGGCCGCGTTGCCGCCGGGGAACACAGCCGCGCAGTGGAACAAGATCGCCGAGGACACCGTCGTGGGCTCGGGGGCGTTCCAGGCCGAGGGCTTCATCTATATGGCCTATGCCTCGACAGCCGTCTACAACGCCGTGGTGGCGATCGAGGGTGGCTACGAGCCCCTCGACTCGACGATCAGCGTGCCCTCAGGAGCATCGGTCGACTGCGCGGTGGTCGAGGCCGCCTACCAGACGCTTCACTACTACTTCTCGGCGTTCCCGGCGTTGATCGCCACCCTCGACGCCGACCACGCCGAGGCCCTCTCGAACCTCGGCGGATGCGCCGCCGACGGCGGTGCAGGCACTGCGGCCGGTCTTGCGGCCGCGAACGAGGTCATCTACAACCGCACGACCGGACCGAACCCGGACGGGCGCATTACGCCGGTCGGCGTGAGCTCGTCCTTCCCCACGCTGCCGCCAGGCCCGGGCGTGTGGCGGCTGACACCGCCCTTCGCCGCACCGCAGACGCCGTGGATCGCAAACATGCGCCCCTTCGTCCTGCAGAGCCTGGATCAGTTCCTACCCGACCCGCCGCCTTCGCTACACAGCAACCAGTGGAGCGAGGCATTCAACGAGATCAAGGCCTACGGCGCCGCGAACAGCAGCGTCCGAACGGCCGAGGAAACGGCGGTCGCGAAATTCTGGTCGGCGAACGTCGTCCGCCAGTACAACTGGGCCGGCCGCGACATCGCCGCCGCGCACGGCCTCAGCCTGCTCGACACGGCGCGGCTGGAAGCGATGATCAACGTCGTCGGCGCCGACGCGCTGATGTCCACCATGCACGCCAAGTACCACTACCTGTTCTGGCGGCCGGTAACCGCGATCAACGGATCACTCGACCCAACGGCGGTCACAAACGACGGCTTCGGGCCCGTGCCCGGTTACGACGACGGCAACCCGGCCACCGCCGAGCAGGCGGGCTGGCGGCCGCTCCTGACCACGCCGAACCATCCCGAGTACCCGGCCGCCCACGGCACGATCACGTCGGCGATGGCCGACGTATTCAGCACCTTCCTCGGGACGAACCAGATCGAGGTCGACATCCACGGCTTCGACGCCGCCGGGCCGGCCGGAAACCTGAACGCGGTGCAGCACTTCGACATGCCGAACGACCTCCGCCACGAGATCATCGACGCCCGACTATGGGCAGGACTTCACTACCGCTTCTCGAGCGTCGCCGGCGTCGTCGTCGGCCGCAACGTCGCCAAGTACGACCTCAGGCACGCCTTCCAACCAATCGGCTAGGACGTATCTCAGCTACGTCGGGGGCGCGTCCACGGGCGCGCCCCCGAGGGCACCACTCACGTGCGCGCTCTCAAACGTCGAACGGCGGGAGGATCGATGACTTCCTCCGAATGGGCCGCATCGTTCGAGTCAGCCGACATTTCGGCGATGCGGATCTATGAGGATGTGCTCGTTCCGCGGCTCTTCACGCCCTGGGCGCGGCTGCTCCTCCACCGTCTGGACCTGCAGCCCGGAGAGGCGGTCCTCGACGTTGCGTGCGGCCCCGGATCCGTGTCGCGGCTCGCCGCGATCGAGGTCGGCCATGGCGGCCGCGTGACGGGTGTTGACCTGAGCCCGGCGATGCTCGCGATCGCCCAGGTGAAGCCGGTCGTCTCCGACGGCGCGCCGATCGACTACCACCAAGCGCCGGCCGATCGACTGCCGGTCGGGAATGCCGAGTTCGATGTCGCGATCTGTCAACAGGGACTGCAGTTCTTTCCGGATCGAGCGGCCGCGCTCGCGGAGATGTGCCGCGGGCTGCGCGCGGGTGGCCGCGTGGGAATCGCGGTTTGGGCCGAGATCGAGCATGCTCCCTCGTTTTCAGCTCTCGAAGAGGCCGTCAGGGAAGTAGCCGGCGACGAGCTCGCCGATCGCTATCGCGGCGGACCGTGGGGCATGCCAGACGCCGATCAGCTTCGCGAACTGGTAGAGGGGTCGGGTTTCGACGACGTTCACGTCACGCAGCATGCACTGCCTTTGACCTTCGAATGCGCGGCCCAGCTTGCCTCCACACTCGCCGCCTCGCCAATTCGCGCCGACCTCGACGCGCTCTGCGCGCAACAACAGCGGCAACTCGCCCAAGTGCTCGAACGAAGGGTTGCGGTCAACGATGCGCTGCGCGCCGAGGCTGTCGCGAACCTCGCCCTTGCCCGCGTTCACCGCCCTCGTCAGTAAGGAAACGCCTTTCTGAGCTTCCGGCCAGCTGCGGTAGCAGGTCCAGACTTTGGCTCAACCATGCGCTTCAGGTGGGCGACGCGGTTCAGTTTCGAGCCCTAAGCCGACTCCGTCGGCGATTCGCGAACAGCTTGAGGAGCTTGCGCCATCCAGCGCTGGTCAGACGAGCAGCTCCGCATAATCGAGCTCGCGCTCGTCGGCAACAACGTGCGTGTACGTCCGGGCCGTGGTGACGAGATCGTCGTGGCCCACCAGCTCGCCGATCCGTGCCCACGGCATTCCGCCGAGGTGCAGCAACGAGACCCGGCGGTGACGAAGGTCGTGAGGCGAGAACGCCGGAATACCCGCGGCCGTGCACGCCCGTGTCAAGGCGGTACGCAGGCGCTCACTCGTGACCTGCTCGAACACACGGCAGTCGGGGATCCGAGCGGATCTAGCGCCAGCGATGCACGGCGCGCCAGTGGCGGCCGGCGTCGTGCGTCACGAGGAGCCGTCGCTTCATGCTGCCCCCGAAGCTCAGTACGACGTAGCCGGTGCCTGCGCGGAGAGCGGCGCCCGAGACGCCGAGATCGACCTCGGGCTGCGCCACGTGCGGCTCGGCGATCCAGTGGTAGCCGCTGTCACGCGTGACGTACAGCGTTCCGCGCGACTCCCAGATCATCCCGAAGCCGTCGTCGGCCATCGCCATCCCGGCGGGATACCCGTACAGCTTGAGGCCGCCGACGACGCGGTTGGTGAACATGGAGCTGTAGGCGATCCGCTTCCAGCCGCTCGCTCCGAGCCGGTACACCGCCTTGCTCATTGAGCCCGCGGAGCCCTGTCCGGCGCAGAGCGCATACGCCCTGCCGCCGGGTGTCGTGACTGTCTGGTTGGACGAGAGATCCAGGCCGGGCGGGCACGGGCTGGCGACGGGGTTCGGGCCGACGGCCGGACGCCAGGTCGCGCCGCCGTCGAGGCTGCGGAGGTTCTCACCGTCGTCGTAGCGCGCCCATGCGGTCTTGCCGTCGACCGTGACGGACACAACGGGGCGAGACGAGCGGTGCACGACCTTCCACGACTTGCCACCGTCGCTCGTCCGCGAGATCGTGCCCTGGAGCTTGCAGCCGAACGCGCTGGACTCGCAGCCCAGCCAGCCGCCCCCGGCGAGACCGTGCCGCGCGTCGCGGAACGCGATCGCGTTCGGCGCCAGCGCGACGCGCCCCGGCTTCGCTGCAAGCGCCGTCCCGGCGAGGATCGCTGCAAGGCCCAGGGTGGCCAGGACGCGCACTACTTCGCGAAACCCACGGCCCGAGACTCGCGGATGACCGTCACCTTGATCTGGCCCGGGTACTCCAGGTGGTCCTCGATGTCGCGCGCGATCTCGTGCGAGAGCAGCACCGCCTGGTCGTCATCGATCTCGCCCGGCTTGACGATCACTCGGATCTCGCGGCCCGCCTGCAGCGCGAAGACCTTGTCGACGCCCTTGTGCTGCCCGGCGAGCTCCTCGAGCGCCTCGAGGCGCTTCACGTAGTTCTCCAGGCTGTCGCCTCGCGCGCCCGGGCGCGAGCCCGAGATCGCGTCGGCAGCGATCAGCAGGACGGCCTCGACCGTCTGCGGCTGGACCTCGTAGTGGTGCGCCTCGATCGCGTGCAGCACCGCCGCCGACTCGCCGTAGCGGCGCGCGTACTGCGCCGAGATCGCGGCATGCGAGCCCTCGACCTCGTGCGTCAGCGCCTTGCCGAGATCGTGCAGCATCGCCGCGCGCTTGGCGACCTTGACGTTCGCGCCCAGCTCGGCGGCCATGATCCCGGCCAGGTGGACGACCTCGAGCGTGTGCTTGAGGACGTTCTGCCCGTAGCTGGTGCGGTAGTTGAGGCGGCCGAGCAGCTTGACGATCTCCTCGTTGAAGTCGCCGCAGTTGGCCTCGAAGACGGCCTGCTCGCCGGCCTCCCGGATGTGCTCCTCGATCTCCGACTTGGACTGGTAGTACATCTCCTCGATCCGCGCCGGGTGGATGCGGCCGTCCTCGATCAGCCGCTTCAGCGTCAGCTTCGCGATCTCCCGTCGGATGCCGTCGAAGGACGACAGCACGACCGACTGGGGCGTGTCGTCGATGATCACGTCCACGCCCGTCAGGTGCTCGAGCGCGCGGATGTTGCGGCCCTCCCGGCCGATGATCCGGCCCTTCATGTCGTCGGAGGGCAGCTCGATCACCGAGGCGGTCGTCTCCGCGGCGTGGCTCGCGGCCACGCGCTGGAGCGCGTCGGCGACGAGGTTGCGCGCCCGCCGCCGCGCTTCCACCTGCGCCTCCTCCTCGTGCTGGCGGACGCGGCGGGCGAGCTCGTGCCGGATCAGCTCCTCGGAGCGCTCCATCAGCACGGCCTTCGCCTCGCCGACGGTCATGCCGGCGATCGTCTCGAGCAGCTCGAGCTCGCGTTCGTTCGCCTCCTTGAGCTCCTGCTGGAGCTGCCTGGCGTGCACCTCACGGTCGTTGATCCCCTGCTCGCGCCGCTCGAGCTCGAGGGCGCGGCGGTCGAGCTCCTCCTCGCGGTCGAGCAGGCGCGCCTCGACCTTCTCCAGCCGGCCGCGCTGCTCGGCCAGGTCGCGCTCGAGCTCGGCGCGCACCGTGACCGCTTCCTCACGTGCCTCGATACCCGCCTCGCGCCGGATCGCCTCGGCCTGGCGCGTGGCGTCCGCGAGCAGCTCGTCACGGGTGCGGTGCGCCGCGGCGGCACGCGAGCCGGCCGCCGAGCGGAGCACCAGCAGGACGCCGACCACTCCGATCAGGAGGCCGATAAGCACCCCCGTGACGATCAGCATCTCGTTCCTGCCTTTCTCCCGTTGTGGCGCGCGGAGCCCTCAGTCCCCAAAGGGACCGCACAACGCGATCGGCAGTCGCAGCCCTCCCGGGCTGCAGGAAACAACCAGCTAGAAGCGGCTCAGGTGTTGACTGGGCTCTTTCCCGGTGGAGCTTGCTGGCTTGGTCGAAGGATGCAAGACGGAATCAGTGTCAGTGAGAAAACCGCGTTATGCAGGCTCTTTGATGGATTCAGGTTGACGTCAGTCTACTAGGTCGCTGCCGCGGCTTGCAACGGCTGCCAGCTCCTCGAGGACGTCCGCTGAGAATCCGCGCGCGGCAAGCTTGCGCAGAATTGCGGGACCGCCCCGCTCGACCGCTGCGCGCGCTCGCTCGGGCTCCGGCTCGAGGCCGGCGAGCGCCTCCTCGATCACGTCCCCGTCGAGCCCGCGCCGCTCGAGATCGTCGCGGATCAGCGCGTCGCCGCTGTCGCGCCCGGCGAGCACGGCCGCGCGGCTCACGGCGAAGCGGGTGTCGTCGATGTAGCCGGCCGCGCGCAGCGCATCTCGCGCCTCCGTCCAGGCTGCTCCCTCGATGCCCTTCCGCGCGAGGCGCTCCTCGAGCTCGTGCTCGGAGAGCGCCCGGCTCGCGAGCGCGCGCGCCGCCGCGGCGAGCGCGTCCTGGTTAGGAGGGCCTGGCGTCATGGCCCTCGTCGCCGTAGTGCGATGGACGTTCCCAGGCAAGGACGCAGGGCGCGTTCGTATGCAGGCATACGTGCGCAACCGAGGACGCAGCCTGGGGGCGTCCAGCGTGCTGCGGCGACTCAGAGGTCATCGCGCCAGGCCCGACTCACTTGGCGGCGACGACCTCTTCTTCTTCCTGCGCCTCGGCCTCGGCCTCGGCGTTCGGCGCGTTGCCGTTCACCGCCGTCGCGGGCGGCGTCTCGAGCCGCGCCGACACGACCTGGTCGGGGCCGATCTCCGCCTGCAGCCGCGCCAGGATTCGCTCGGCGAGATCCGGGTGCTCGCGCAGGAACGCGGTCGCGTTCTGGCGGCCCTGGCCGAGCCGCTCGTCCTCGAAGCTGAAGAACGAGCCCGACTTCTGCACGACCTTGCGGTCGATGCCCGTGTCGAGCAGCGTGCCCTCCCACGGGATGCCGGTGCCGTAGATGATGTCGAACTCGGCCTGCTTGAACGGCGGCGCGACCTTGTTCTTCACGACCTTGACGCGGACGCGGTTGCCGATCGCCTCGACGCCGTCCTTCAGCGTCTCGATCCGGCGGATGTCGAGCCGGACCGACGCGTAGAACTTGAGCGCGCGGCCGCCGGGCGTCGTCTCCGGGTTGCCGAACATGACGCCGATCTTCTCGCGCAGCTGGTTCGTGAAGATGCAGATCGTGTCGGTGCGGTTGAGCGTGCCGGCCAGCTTGCGCAGCGCCTGCGACATCAGGCGCGCCTGCAGGCCGACGTGGCTGTCGCCCATCTCGCCTTCGATCTCCGCCTTCGGCGTCAGCGCGGCGACCGAGTCGACGGCGACGACGTCGAGTGCGCCGGAGCGGACGAGCAGCTCGGCGATCTCGAGCGCCTGCTCGCCGTTGTCCGGCTGCGAGACCAGCAGGTCGTCGGTGTTCACGCCGATCTTGCGCGCGTACTGCGGGTCCATCGCGTGCTCGGCGTCGATGAAGGCGCAGATGCCGCCCTGCCGCTGCGCCTCGGCGATGACGTGGTAGACGAGCGTCGTCTTGCCCGAGGACTCCGGGCCGAAGATCTCGACGATGCGGCCACGCGGCAGGCCGCCCACGCCGAGCGCGAGGTCGAGCGAGAGCGATCCCGTCGACACAGCGCCGGTCGACACGTGTGCCTGGTCGCTCATCTTCATCACGGAGCCCTTGCCGTACTGCCGCTCGATCTGGCTCAGGGCGACGTCGAGTGCTTGCGCGCGATCCACCTTGTCTCAACCTCCCAATGCTGCTGCTTCGATCACGGAATACTGCGCCCCGCTCGGCCGCAGGAGGGAATGGTAGAGCGCGGCATCGGACGGACTGAAGCGGCCGAGGGCCGGCGGCTCGGGATGCAGGCGCGGCGGCGCCCGGAAGCGCAGCACGGTCACGTGCGGGAGCCAGCGCCGCCGCTCCGGCTCGTAGACGCCGAGGCGGGCGAGGCGGGCCGACACGTCCTGCGCGAACCGGTCCCCGCGCCCCTCTCGGTCGGCGAAGCGGACCATGCCGACGCTGCGCGTCTCCCGGTAGTCGCGCACGTCGAACTCCATGGGTTTCCCCGCCGCCGCGGCCGCGGCCTCCCGCAGCTCGCTCATGATCGGCTCAACTTCCGCGGCAGGCCGCGCGCCGAGGAAGGCGACCGTCATGTGCAGGTTCTCCGGCGGGACGAGCCGGGCATCCGCGCCTGGCAGCTGCGCTTGCCAGGCGACGAGCCGCTCGACGACCTCGCCGGGGAGCCGGAGCGCGACGAAGAGCCGTGGCCGCTCATGCCCCTCGACGTTACCGGCCGGGGTCATACGGCTGTGTGCAGGCTCCGTGTCAGAAGGCGCCGCACGAGGTGCAGCGCGGCCGCCGTCGCCCGCGCACGGATCGCGTCGCGGTCGCCGGGGATCTGCAGGTCGAGCGCGTCCTCGCCCTCGGGCGTCGAGACGTGGATGTAGACGAGACCGACCGGCTTCTCCGGCGTTCCGCCGCCAGGCCCGGCGATCCCGGTCACCGAGATGCCGACGTCGGCGCCAAGCCGCTCACGTACGCCGGCAGCCATCGCGGCGGCGGCCTCGGCCGAGACGGCGCCATGCTCGGCCAGCAGCGACGCAGGCACCCCGAGCTCCGCCTCCTTGACCGCGTTCGCGTAAGCGACCACGCCGCCGAGCACGACGTCGCTCGAGCCGGGGATGGACGTCAGCCGCGCGGCGACGAGCCCGCCCGTGCACGACTCGGCGGTCGCGAGCGTCCACGCCCGCTCCCGGCACGCCTCGAGCACGAGCTCCTCGACCGGCCGCCCATCGCGCCCGAAGACGTAGTGCCCCATGGACTCGACGAGCGCCGCCTCGACCTCGGCTGCACGCTCCTCGGCGCCCGGCTCGGCAACGAGGTCGACGCGGATCTCGAAGTCGTGCGCGCAGATGGTCGCGACGAGCCCCTCCCCCTCGCCGCCGGCCTCCGCGAAGGCGCGCGCGACCGCCGACTCGGTCGCCCCGTAGATCCGCACGACGCGGTCGTGCGCCGGCGGCACGCGCGCGAGCAGCTGCCGCATCGGCTCGGACTCGAGCGCGTTCCGCCACAGCCGCTGTAGCTCCGCCGGCGGCCCGGGGAGCGCGATCGCGATCCGCCCGTCCTCCTCGAGCAGCACCCCGGGCGCCGTCCCCGCCAGCCCGAGCGACACCGCGCCCTCGGGCAGGGTCGCCTGCTTGACGATGCCCGGCTGGAAGTCGGCGTACGGCCGCTTGAAGCGCTCCGAGATCCGCCTCGAGATGCCCTCGATCTCGGCCCGCAGCGCGTCGTCGAGCACCAGCTTCCGCCCGGTGACGTGCGCGAGGAGCTCGACCGTGCGGTCGTCGTGCGTCGGCCCGAGCCCGCCGGAGGTGATGCAGAGCTCGTAGCGGAGCCCCTCGTGGAACGCAGCGTCGAGCTCGTCCGCGTCGTCGCCGACGATGATCAGGCGTGCCGGCTCGAACCCGAGCCGCACGAGCTCGCGCGCGAGGAACGGCCCGTTGCGGTCCGTGCGCTGGCCGCGGACGAGCTCGGAGCCCGTCAGGACGACCGCCGCGCGCGGCCTCAACTGACCTGCTGCAAGCCCGTCCTGGTGAGCGCGAGCGCGACCGGGCCGTGAATTGGCAGAGGCTTGTTGACGCTGTTCAGCTTGACGACCACGTTGGCGGGGACGTCGATCGTGAGCCAGAGGCGCCGGTTGGTGAAGATCTGTTGCTGGCCCTTGAGCAGCGTGCCCTGGTACTCCAGCGGGCCGACCGGGGTGCCGCGGTGGACCTCGAGCCCGGAGTCGCCCTTCGTCGCCCTCACGACCAGGCGGACGCCTGTCTGCGCGGTCGTCGGGGGTGTCTGCCGCTGGTTCGTCGTCCGCGCCGCGTGGTGCTTCTTCGCCGGCTTCTTCGGCGGCGGCACGACCCCCGTGTCGGAGGCGCCGCCGTAGTTCCACGCCACGATCACGAGCGCGGAGGCGAGCACGATCGCGGTCAGCGAGATGAGGACCGCACTCGACATGAAGTGGGTCGAGCGCGGCCCGCCGCCCGCGCGGAAGCGCACCGGCTGCTCGTCCTCGGCGCCGACGACGTAGCGCGAGTTGTACTCGTCGACGTACAGCTGCCCTTCGAGGCCGAGGTAGTCGGCATAGGTGCGCAGAAAGCCCTTGACGTAGGTCTGCCCCGGCAGCGCCTCGAACTGCTCGTCCTCGAGCGCGCGCAGGTACTTCCCGCGGATCTTCGTCGCCTGCTCGATCTCCGGGAAATCGAGGTGCTGGCGGACGCGTGCCTCTCGGAGACTGTTCCCGATCTCGAACACGGAGGGACGATCGTACAGCGGATCACGGTCCGGGGCACCCCGGGCTCACCGCTCGGTTATCCGGAGTAGTACGTCTCGATCTCGTAGACCGCGAGAGCCAGCCCGGCCGTGGCCGCGAGGTACAGCGCGAGCCAGCCGAGACGGCCGCCCCACCTGGCGAGCCCCGCCCCCTTCACGGGCAGCACCGACCGCCGCACCTGCTTCTTCGCGCGCCGCGCGGTGAGGACCGCGACGAGGCCGCAGATCGCCGACGGGATCGCGGCCCAGATCGACTCCAGGTACGACCACCACGACGTCTCGTACGCGGCGACGACCGCGAAGGGGAGCGCGGCTGCGCCCGCCAATCCGAACAGGAGCGCCGTCCAGGCGCTCCCGCGAACCGAGGGCCGGACGCCGTTACTGCTTGCTGTAAGGGCGGCCATCCGCAGCCGGCGGGATCGAGCGGCCGATCACACCGGCGACGGCGATCAGCGTCAGGACGTACGGGAGCGTCTTGAAGAGGAGCGGCGTCGCACTGCCCTCGGCGAAGTAGGCCGGGAGGCGGTCGCCGAGCGCACTCGAGAACCCGAACAGCAGGCACGCCGCGTACGCGCCGAACGGCCGCCAGTTGCCGAAGATGATCGCGGCGAGGGCGATGAACCCGCGGCCGCCGGTCAGGCCCTGGTCAAAGAGGCCCACGAAGCCGACCGAGAGGTACGCCCCGCCGAGCGCTGCCAGCGCGCCCGACGTGATCACGGCGCCCCAGCGGATCCCGTACACGCTGATCCCGACCGTGTCTGCGGCGCGCGGATGCTCGCCGACCGCACGGATGCGCAGCCCGAGCGAGGTCCGGAACAAGACGATGTAGGTGAGGATCAGCAGGATGAAGCTCAGCCAGATCATCCAGTTCAGGTCCCCGAAGATCGCGTGCAGGAAGCCGCCGCCGAACTGCACCGGGCCGATCGAGACGTCCGGGATGTGGGTCAGGAAGTGGAGCGACGGCGTGCCCACGCTCGGCACGTCCGTCGGCGAGCCCTGGTCGCCGTAGATATCCACGAACGCATACCCGGTGATGCCGGCCGCCAGGAAGTTGATGCCGGTGCCGACGACGATCTGGTCGGCCTGCAGGTTGATGCAGAAGAACGCGTGCACGGCGGCGAGTGCCATGCCCGCGACCATGGCGACGAGCAGGCCGAGCGGCCACGAGTTGAAGTGCTCGGCGCCCCAGAAGCCCCAGAACGCGCCCATCAGCATCATCCCCTCGAGGCCGATGTTCACGACGCCGCTCCGCTCGGAGAACAGGCCGCCCATGGCCGCGAACGCGAGCGGCGTCGCGTAGCGCAGCGTCGCGCCGATCAGCACCGACCAGGCGAAGACGAGGTCGAGGTTGCCCGTGCCCGACTGCTGCGCGGCGATGCCGAGGCTCATGCCGATGAACGCCGCCGCGGCCGCGCCCCAGCCGACCCGGCCGCCGCCGCGGGTGATCGAGACGATCGCCGCGGCGAGGGCGAGGATGCCGAAGATGAACGGCCAGCCGATGCCCCGCGCGTGGATCGGCGGCAGCGCGACCCAGGCGGCGATCAGCCCGAGGACGATGCCGAGCAGGCCGATTGCCTTCGCCGTGCCGAGGCGCTGGACCGGGCGTGCAGCGAGCGCGAGCGTGCTCATGCGGCAGGCTCCGGCGCGGGTGCGGCCGGCCCGGCCCGCTTCAGCTTCTTGCGGTAGTTCCAGATCGCGAGGATCAGCAGGTCGGCGCCCACGAAGAGCACGACGAGGCCCTGGATGATCTGGGTCAGGTTGCCTGCCAGCTCGGGCTTGAAGATCGCCGGGTCGAGGTTGCGCTGGTTCGCCCCCGTCAGGAGCGCGCCGAAGAGCAGAGCGGACAGCCCGACGCCGATTGCCGTGTTGCGGCCGAGCAGCGCGACCGCGATCCCGAGGAAGCCGATCTGCGAGAGCGAGATCGTGCTGGCCGCGAGCCGGTACTCCCAGCCCAGCACGTCCATCGCGCCGGCGATGCCGGCGAACGTGCCGGCAATCGCCATCGCGAGGAAGTAGCTGCGGCCGACGTTGATGCCGCTGTACCGGGCGGCATCGGGGCTGTGGCCGACCGCCCGCACCTCGTAGCCGAGCGTCGTGCGGTTCAAGATGATCATGTAGACGACGAGCGCGACGATGCCCGCGAAGAGGCCGACGTGGGCGCCCTGGAGGACGCCGAGCCCCCAGAACGTCCAGAGCTTCCCCGACTCGGCGACGCTCGCCGACGTGGACGTTGCCACGTTGGCGTTCAGCGGGCCTCCGGAGCCGAGCAACCACTGCCCGCTCCAGATCATGATCCAGTTGAGCATGATCGTCACCACCACCTCGTGCGCGCCGACGGTCGCCTTGAGGATCCCGGCGATCCCGGCGAGCAGCGCCCCGGCGAGCGCCGCGGCGGCGACGGCGAGGAAGACGTGCAGGCCGTGCGTCATGCTCGCCCAGGACGACCCGACCCAGACGGCGGCCAGCGAGCCGGCGATGTACTGGCCCTGCCCGCCGATGTTGAACAGGCCGCACTTGAACGCGAAGGCGACCGCGAGCCCGGTGAAGATCAGCGTCGTCGTCAGGATCAGCGTCTGCTGGAGCGCGTAGGCGTCCTTTGACTCGAAGCTGTTGGTGTTCCAGGGGAACCAGACCTGCGTGTCGGTGAACGGGAGGCCGATGTGGTAGCTGCCCGGGTGGAAGAACCAGCTCAGGCCCGTGCCGTTGAAGATCGCCTGGTACGTGGACAGCGGGTTGTGGCCGGTGGTGGCCACGATGACGAGGCCGCCGATCAGGAACGCGATCAGCGTCGTGACGAGCGGGAGGACGGCGCCGCCGGCCTTCGAGAACACGTCGAAGCGCTCGGCGACGCTGGGCGCGTAGCCGCCGGGCTCCTGGTGCGGCTGCTCCTCCGGCGACCCGGGGACGACCGGCGGGATCCCCTCGCTCACGCGGCCACCTCCTCGGTGTCGCGGCCGCCGCCGATCATCGCGATGCCGAGCGTCTCCGCGTCGGTGCCCGGGCCGAACTCGCCGACGATCCGCCCCTCGTACATGACGACGATGCGGTCGGAGAGCGACAGGATCTCTTCCAGCTCGAGCGACACGAGCAGGATGGCGCGGCCCTGGTCTCGCTCGGTGACGAGGCGGCGGTGCAGGAACTCGATCGCGCCGACGTCGAGGCCGCGCGTCGGCTGTGCCGCGACGAGGAGCTTGGGGTCGCGGGAGATCTCGCGCGCCACCACGAGCTTCTGCTGGTTGCCGCCGGAGAGCTCAGACCCCTTCGCCGTGGGGCCGCCGCCGCGGACGTCGAACTCGGCGAGCAGCCGGCGCGCCGCGGCGATCATGCGGCTCGGCCTCAGCCAGCCGAGGTGCGAGTCCGGCTCGTGCCGGTAGTCGTGCAGCGCGAGGTTCTCGGCGAGCGTGAACTCGAGGATCATCCCGCGCCGCAGCCGGTCCTCGGGGATGTGGCCGAGCCCGTGCTCGAGCCGGTCGCGCACCGACTCGTGGGCGACGTCGAGGCCGCCGATGAGGATCGACCCCGCAGTCGGCTTCCGGAGGCCCGTGAGCGCCTCGATCAGCTCCGACTGGCCGTTGCCGTCCACCCCGGCGATCCCGACGATCTCCCCCGCCCGCACGCTGAAGCTGACCCCGCGCACGGCCGGCAGTCCGCGGTCGTCCTGCGCCTCGAGGTCGTTCACCTCGAGCAGCGTGTCGCCCGGCTGGGCTGGCGTCTTCTCGACCCGGAGCACGACCTCCCGCCCGACCATCAGCTCGGCGAGGCCCTGCTCGGTCGCGCCCTCGCGCGGCACGGTGCCGACCAGCTTGCCGCGGCGCAGGACGCTGATGCGGTCGGCGATGTCGAGCACCTCGTGCAGCTTGTGGCTGATGAAGATGACCGACATGCCCTCGCGGGTCAGGGTGCGCAGGATCTCGAAGAGGTCGGTGGCCTCCTGCGGGGTCAGCACGGCTGTCGGCTCGTCGAGGATGAGGATGTCGGCGTGCCGGTAGAGCGCCTTCAGGATCTCGACGCGCTGCTGCTGCCCCACGCTGATGTTCTGGATCTTCACGTCCGGGTCGACGGCGAAGTTGAAGCTCTTGGCCAGCTCGCGCACACGCCGGTCGGCCGAGGCGTGGTCGAGGAAGACCCCTGCCCGGTTCGGCTCGTTGCCCAGGACGATGTTCTCGGCGACCGTCATCACCGGGATGAGCATGAAGTGCTGGTGCACCATGCCGATCCCCTGGTCGATCGCGTCGGCGGACGAGTCCATCACCACGGGCTCGCCCTTGACACGGATCTCGCCCTCGTCCGCCTTGTAGAGGCCGTAGACGACGTTCATCAACGTCGACTTGCCGGCGCCGTTCTCGCCGAGCAGCGCGTGCACCTCGCCGCGCTTCAGGTCGAAGCTGATGCTGTCGTTGGCGACGATTCCCGGGAAGCGCTTGGTGATCCCGCGCAGCTCGAGAACGGGAGGCCCTTCGGACATCCGCGCGATTCTATGGAGCCGTGCGGGGGCGGGTATTAAGAGCCGTCAGAGGGTCGACGGAACCGTGATGGCGCCGCTGATGATCTTCGCCTTCTCGGCGTTCATCTTCGTGATGTACGCCTGGGGCACCTTCGGGCTGATCTTGCCGACGTCCTGGCCGTGGTTGCGCAGGTCGAAGACGAGATCCTTGCCGGTGCCGAGCGTCCCGGCCTGCGCCGCCTTGTAGAAGTCGAACACGGCCGTGTCGACGCGCTTGACCCCGCTCGTGAGGATGTGTGGCCCGAGGTAGGACTGGTCGGCGTCGACGCCGATGCCCCAGACCTTCGACGCCTTGGCCGCCTGGAGGGCGCCGAGGCCGCAGCCGCCGGCGACCTGGAAGACCGCCTGCGCGCCCTGGGAGATGTGCTTGAGCGCGATCTCCTTGCACGTGGGCGAGCTCGCGGGCGTGAAGTCGCCGGAGTAGTCCACGAGCACCGTGAAGTTCGGGTCGACTGCCTTCGCGCCGGCGCGGTAGCCGGCGATCCAGTTGTCGACCGACGGGATCTTCTTCCCGCCGACCGCGCTCAGCACGAGCTTCCCGGACGAAGGGCCGGACGGGCCGATCTTCGCCTTCGCCATCTGCGCGGCGAGGTAGCCGACGAGGAAGCCGGACTGCTCGGACTTGAACGTGAGCCCGTACGCGTTCGTAGGCTTGTCGGTCAGCGCCCCGCGCGGGAAGTCGGTGATCGCCCACTTCACGTTCGGGAACTGCTTCGCCGCCGTGTTGGTGGCGTCGGAGAGCAGGAAGCCGTTCATGACGACGGCCTTCGCGCCCCCGTTCGCCGCGGCGACGGCGTTCGGCAGGTAGTCGGACTCCGTCGCGGCGACGTAGACCTTCGTCTGGAGGCCGAGGTCCTTCTGGGCCTTGATGCGGCCGAGGTTGCCGAGGTGGTTGAAGCTCTTGTCGTTCAGCCCGGCCGTGTCGGTGTTGAACGCGGCCTTGAACGACCCACCGGAGCCGCCCGTGGTGGTCGTGCTGCTGCTCGTCGACTTCGAGCCGCCCCCGCCGCAGGCGGCGAGGCCGAGCACGAGGATGGCGGCGACGGCCCCGGCGCGCAGGCTCACGGCGCCACCCTACAACGACGAGGGGGCGCCTCGCGGCGCCCCCTCGAGCCAAGAAGTTCCGGCGACGCCTAGAGCGTGCTCGGGACCTTGATCTTGCCGGAGATGATCTTCGCCTTCTGGGCGTTCATCGCCGTGATGAAGCCGGCCGGCACCTTCTTGCTGATCTTGCCGACGTCCTGACCCTTGTTCTTCAGGTCGAAGACGAGGTCGTGGCCCGCGCCCAGCTTGTTCGTGGCGGCGAGCTTGTAGAACGTGAAGACGGCCGTGTCGACGCGCTTCACGCCCGACGTCAGGATGTGCGAGCCGAGGTAGGCCTGGTCGGCGTCAACGCCGATGCCCCAGACCTTCGACGTCTTCGCGGCCTGGAGGGCGCCGAGGCCGCAGCCGCCGGCGACCTGGAAGACCGCCTGCGCGCCCTGGGAGATGTGCTTGAGCGCGATCTCCTTGCACGACGGCGAGCTCGCGGGCGTGAAGTCGCCCGAGTAGTCGATCAGGACCTTGGCGCTCTTGTCGTACGCCTTCGCGCCGGCGCGGTAGCCGGCGATCCAGTTGTCGACCGACGGGATCTTCTTCCCGCCGACGGCGCTCAGCACGATCTTGCTGCTCTTGAGCTTGCCGGACGGGCCCATCTTCGCCTTGATCATCTCGGCGGCGAGGTAGCCGACGAGGAAGCCCGACTGCTCGGACTTGAAGGTCAGGCCGTACGCGTTCGCCGGCTTGTCGGTCAGGGCGACGCGCGGGAAGTCGGTGATGGCCCACTTGATGTTCGGGAACTGCTTCGCCGCCGTGTTGGTGGCGTCGGCGAGCAGGAACCCGTTCATGACGACGGCCTTCGCGCCCCAGCTGCGAGGCGGCGACGGCGTTCGGCAGGTAGTCGGACTCGGTCGCCGACACGTACACCTTGGTGTCGAGACCCAGGTCGTGTGCCGCCTTCATGCGGCCCAGGTTGCCGAGGTGGTTGAAGCTCTTGTCGTTCAGGCCGGCGGTGTCGGTGTTGAACGACACCTTGTAGCCGGCGGTTGCCGTCTTCGCTGCGCCGGCCGAGCCGGCCACGAGCGAAGCGATAACCACGGCTGCGAGCGCAAGCACCAGCGCAGCGATGCGTTTATTCCTCAAGGGACTCCCTCCTAGTTACACAGATCTTCGTTAAACCGGCGCAATCCTAACCGGTTTGACCCCTACATGAACTGAGACGACCCGCGGTCCTGCTGGTTAGGACTCGCAGCGAGTCTGCGGGTCGATACGTCCGCGAAAATTCCCTAGGAAACGTGCTCGAGCACGCGCTCGAGATCCGCCTCGTCCACCAGCACGCGGCGCGGTTTTGAGCCCTCGTACCCCGAGATGATCCCGCGGCGCTCGAGCATGTCGATCAGGCGGCCCGCGCGCGTATAGCCGACACGCAGGCGGCGCTGGATGAGCGACACGGACGCCGTTTGCGTCTGCACGACGATCTCGATCGCGCGGTCGAGCAGCGGGTCCTCGTCCGGGTCGAACTCCTCGTCCGAGGCCTCGACCTCAGGCCCGTCCTCGGGCGGCTGCAGCAGCGACTCGTCCAGCTCCTGCTCGCGCTGCGCGCGCGCCTGCTCCACGATCAGCGCGATCTCCTCCTCGGTCACGTACGCGCCCTGGAGGCGCTGCAGCCGCGAGGTGCCGAGCGGCTTGAAGAGCATGTCTCCCTGGCCGAGCAGGCTCTCGGCGCCCGACTGGTCGAGGATCACGCGCGAGTCGGTCTGGCTCGAGACGGCGAACGCGATCCGCGACGGGACGTTCGCCTTGATCATCCCGGTGATCACGTCCACCGACGGGCGCTGCGTCGCGAGCACGAGGTGGATGCCGACCGCGCGCGACTTCTGCGCGAGGCGGATGATCGCGTCCTCGACCGCCTGCGGCGAGATCATCATCAGGTCGGCGAGCTCGTCGATGACCACGAGCAGGTACGGCAGCGTGTCCTCCCCGTTCTTGCGGAACGAGCGGTTCGCCTCGGGGAGGTTGCGTGCGCGCACGGTGGCGAGGCGCTCGTAGCGGCGCTCCATCTCCGCGACCACGTTGGCGAGGACGGCGCTCGCCTCCTTCGGGCTGGAGACGACCGGCGTGAGCAGGTGCGGGATCGACTCGTAGTAGGCGAGCTCGATCCGCTTCGGGTCGATCAGGATCAGGCGCACCTCGTCCGGCGTCGAGCGCAGCAGGACCGAGGTCAGGATCGTGTTGATGCAGCCGGATTTCCCCGAGCCGGTGGTGCCGGCGATGAGCAGGTGCGGCATGCGCGCGAGATCGGTCCAGACGGCGTTGCCGGAGATGTCCTTGCCGAGCCACACGGAGACGGGGCTTGCGGTCTGCGGGACGTCGCCGAAGATGTCGCCGAGCGTCACGAGGTTCGGGCTCAGGTTCGGGACCTCGACGCCCACCGCCTGCTTGCCGGGGATCGGCGCCAGGATGCGGATCTCGGTGGTCGCGAGCGCGTAGGAGAGGTCGTCCTTGAGCGCGGAGACCTTGGACATCTTCGTGCCGGGCGCGAGCTGGAGCTCGTAGCGCGTGACGCGCGGGCCGGAGATCTGGCCGACGACGGCGGCCTCGACGCCGAAGTGGCCGAGCGCCGAGACGAGCGCCTCAGCGACCTGGGCGTTCGCGTCGGCCGTGCCGCCCGCCGCGGGCGGTGAGCGGTGCAGGAGCGCGCGGTCGGGCAGCCGGTACTCGCCGTGCGACCTGGACGGCTCGAAGCCGTCCTCGAGCGAGATCTCGTCCGGCTCGCGACCGATTTCGAGCTGCGGGGCGCGCGGCTCGAGCGGCTCGGGCTCGCCCACGACGTCCGGGAAGGCGGCGGCCGCGTCGACCGGCGGCTGCTGGAGCGGGCAAGCCTGGGCAGGGCGCGCGCCGTCTCGCGCGTGCGCGCGGGTGGCTTTGCGCGCGTGGCCGCACGGCGGACGACGTGGTGCGACCGGCGCAGGATGGCGCCGATCGAGGCGCCGGTGAGCAGCAGGATGCCGGCGACGGTGGCCGTGAGACCGAGCAGGACGCGGCCGGTCGAGCCGACGAAGCGGCCGAGCACTGCGTCGAGATTCGCGCCGATCATCCCCGCGCTCGGGCCGAGCACCAGGAAAAGGCCGAGCATCACGATCGTGCTGCCAGTGCGGAACGGGCGCATGTCGAGCAGCTCGGAGCGGGTGACCAGCAGCAGGCCGAAGGCGACGAGCACGATCGGCAGGAGGTACGACAGCTGGCCGATCAGCTGGTCGAGCCCGTCGACGACCTTCTGGCCGCCGACGCCGCCGTCCCAGCCGAGATAGAGCAGCGAGGCGAGGAAGAGCCCGGCCGCGAGCAGGCCGAGCCCGGTCAGCTCAGGGCGGTGATGGCTGCGCGCGGACTTGCGCTGGGTGCGCTTCTTCGCGCGCGAGGGCGTGCGCGGGCGCAGGGGTCGCTTGGTGGTCCGGCGGCGGGCCATGGGCGCCCTCTTTCGACGCCCGGCGCTCCTCCCCTACTTCAGCGACTTGATGTACGCGACGAGAATCAGGCGGCGAGCGCGCGCAGGTCCTGCGCGGCGCCACCCATGAGGTTCTCGCGCAGGTCGAAAAGACCGGCCCAGAGCGCCGACCGG
The DNA here is from genome assembly GCA_963755085.1 of uncultured Thermoleophilia bacterium. Classification (GTDB taxonomy): domain Bacteria; phylum Actinomycetota; class Thermoleophilia; order Gaiellales; family Gaiellaceae; genus JACVRM01. The sequence goes on from CAVWIN010000027.1 coordinate 99,058, forward strand.
TCTGGGACAGCGTCCCACTGGGCGGCCGCGGCCAGGCCCTCAAGGGCGCGCACGAAGACGGCCAGCTCCAGGTAGGCGCGCGCGACGCGGGCCGACGAGACGGCCACGCCGGCGCGCTTCAGCACCGGCTCCCACTCGACGAACTCGGCGGCCGACGGCTCCCCGTACCAGGATGCGCCCTCGGCCTCGTCGGGCTCGAGCTCGAGCAGGTAGCGGCCCAGCGGCTCCTCGAGCCCCATCAGCGCGGTCTCGACCCGCTCCGCGGCGCGCCGGAAGGCGGCCTGCCGCTTCCCTGGCGTGCAGGGGTCGGCGTCGCCGCGTGCCCAGCGCTCGAGCAGCCGGCAGAAGGAGAGCGCCGACGCCTCGCAGGCGCGGAGCTGCGCGATGACGCGCGGCCCGGTGTTGCCGTCGGCGGCGTGAAAAGCAAGCACTTCGGCCCAGCCCGGGCGGCTCGATTGAACTACCGTCATGCTTCGGATACTAGGTGCACCCCGAACAAACGGCGCGGCGGTCCAGGCAGAGACACCACCTCGGGAATGTAAGACCAGGATTCATCTGTCGCGTACACACTGTCTGGGGCACGGGTCTTAACAGGGACAGTCCCTGTTAAGACGGAGCAGCAGCCCTAGACCTCGACGATGACCGGCAGGATCATCGGGCGCCGCCCCGTCCGGTCGTAGAGCACCTGCCCGACGTTGTCGTGGAGGTGCTCCTGGAGCAGCTTGATCTCCGTGATGTTCTGCGCGAGGCAGTCCCGCAGCGTCTGGTCGGCCTCGTTGCGCAGCTCGTCGATGATCGGCTGCGCGTCGCCGACGCCGCGCACGATCAGCTCGGGCGGCGAGCTGGCGCCGTTCGTCGCGACGAGCGTGGCGACCACGATGACGACGCCGTCCTCCGAGAGCCGCTGGCGGTCGCGGATGGCCACGTCGCGCACGTCCCCCACACCGAGCCCGTCCACGAACGTCACGCCCGACTGCACCTGGTCGACGATCGCGATGCCGTCGTCGGTCAGCTCGACGACCGAGCCGTTCTCGGCGATGACGATGTTCCGGGGATCGACGCCCGCATCCTCGGCCAGGCGCGCGTGCGCCGCCTGCATGCGGTACTCGCCGTGCACCGGCATGACGCAGCGCGGCCGCAGCAGCGACAGCACCAACCGCAGCTCCTCGGCGTTCGCGTGCCCCGACGCGTGCACGACGGCGTTGTCCTCGTGCAGCACCTCGGCGCCCAGCTTCGCGAGCCCGTTGATCGTGTCGTGCACGCGGAGCTCGTTTCCCGGGATCGGCTTCGCCGAGATGATCACCGTGTCGCCGCGCTCGACGCTCGTCGCCGGGTGGTCGTTGTAGGCGATCCGCGTGAGCGCCGAGAGCGGCTCGCCCTGGCTGCCCGAGCAGAGCACGAGCGTCTTCCCGCGCGGGTACTCCTCCAGCTCGTGCGGCTTCAGGAGCATGGCGTCCGGGATGTCGATGTAGCCGAGGTTGCGCGAGATGTTCAGGGTCTTGCGCATCGACCGGCCGATGACGGCGACCTTCCGGTCCACCTCGGCCGCGACGTCGATCGCCTGCTGCATGCGATGCACGTTCGACGCGAACGAGGAGACGAAGATGCGGCCGGTGCGCACCGGGATCAGCTGGCGGAAGGCCTCCCCGACGACCCGCTCCGACGGGGTCACGCCGGGCCGCTCGGCGTTCGTCGAGTCGCCGACGAGCAGGTCGACGCCCCGGTTCCCGATGTCCGCGAGCCGGCCGACATCGGTGCGCATGCCGTCCACCGGCGTGTGGTCGATCTTGTAGTCGCCCGTGTGCACGACCCGGCCGGCCGGCGTATCGAGCACGATCGCGGCCGTGTCGGGGATGGAGTGCGCCATGCGCACCCACTCGAGGCGGAACGGGCCGACGTCGACGGGGTCGCCCTCGGGGTCGGCCTCGTGCAGCTCCGCCGCGCGCAGCAGGCCGTGCTCGTCGAGCTTCGACTGCACGAGCGCCAGGGTCAGCTTGGTGCCCCAGATATGCCTGATCGGCACGCGCCGCAGCAGGTAGGGCAGCCCGCCGACGTGGTCCTCGTGCCCGTGCGTGAGCAGGACGGCCAGGACGCGGTCGGCGTTGTCCGACAGGTAGCCGAAATCGGGCAGGACGAGGTCGACGCCGAGCTGCTCGTCGCGCGGGAACGCGAGCCCGGCGTCGACGACGACGATGTCGTCGCGGTACTCGTAGACGGTCATGTTCTTCCCGACCTCGCCGAGTCCGCCGAGAGGAATGATCCGCAGGGTCCCGTCCGTCATCGACGGCCAGCATAACCGCCGCCCGGATCGGCCTCCGGCGCACGAAATACCCGTTTCAGGGATCGACCCGCGGCCCACGGGGTGGGAGAACGTGTGTATGCGGCTCAAGCTGACCGGACGGGTGTGCCTGCCCGTGGTCGCCGGCGTGGTGGCCCTTGTGCTGCCCGTTGCGACGGGCGCGGCGCGGTTGTCGCCCAGTCACCCCACCGTCGTGCGCGCGGGGGCGCGCCCGGCGGGCGACGTTGTCGACCGCGCGAAGGTACAGCGGCGTGCGAAGGTGAAGCGAGCCGTCACGAAGTCGCACCGGCGGTGAACGCGGACGCGATCGCACTCGGCGGGCGGCCCGCCGCTCGTCGCAACCCCAACCTGGTGGTATCGGCTGTCGCGTGCCCGGCGGCCGTCTCGCTGTTGGCGGCCCTGCCATCGCTGCTGAGCCCGCTCGGCTCCAGGCCTGCCTAGCTCGCTGCGTTCGCGGCGCTCGCCGCCGTCCTCCAGGTCGTGCCGCTCGAGGTCTACGGCCGCGGCACCGTCAGCTTCGCCGACGGCGCGCTGCTCGCCACCGGGTTCCTGTTCGGCACCGCGGCCGCCGTCGGCGTCGCAGCGGCGGCCGGCATCGTGACCGTGGCCGCGCAGCGCAAGCGCTGAACCGGAGCGTCTTCGACGCAGCCTAGTCGCTGCTTGCAGCCGCGGCCGGGGCGCTCGCGTACGGCCTTGTGCCCGAGCCCGCGGGAGCCGTTGCCGCCGGCGCGGTCTACGCCGTGGTCTGGCTGGGCTTGCTCGGTGCGCGCACCTGGTCGCGCAGAGGAGCCGGCCTGCCGAGGTGTGGCGCGAGCGGCTGCGCTGGGTGACGCCCTTCGCTGCGGCCACGGGCCCGCTCGCGTGGGCGGACGCGGACCGGGATGAGCTGGTCGCCTATGCCGACGAGGCTCTGACGGCGGTCGCCGGTGCACCTGTTGCGGTGCACGATTGCGGCGCGCTCGAGGCCGGCCCGACGGTCGACCAGGCGCGGTGGCGCCGGCTACGCGAGGCCGTGGCGCCGCACCTCACGGCGGCGCTGGAGACGGCCGAGCTCGAGGGGCAGGTTCGCCGCGCGCACCTCGCCACCATCGCCGCGCTGTCGAAGAGCATGGACGCGAAGGACTTCTACCGATCGTCCTCCAGGTGGCCCGATCGAGCCACGAGCGAATCGACGGCGGCGGCTACCCGGACGGGCTGGCCGGCGACGACATCCCGCTGCCGGCGCGGATCGTGCTGGTCGCGGACGCGTTCGACGCCCTGACGAGCGATCGCCCGTACCGGCTCGGGCGGAGCGTCCCCGAGGCCGTCGACGAGCTGCGCGCGCGCGCCGGCACGCAGTTCTGCCCGGTCGTCGTCGCGGCGATGGAACGGCTCTACGCCGAGGAGCCCGAGGCGCTCGGCGTGGCGGGAGCTGCGGCTGTCACGCCGGGGTAGGAGCCCGCAGGCCGACCCGCGCGAGCGCCTCGCGAATGGCGTCGCGCTCGGCATCCGTCGCATCGACGAGCGGCAGGCGGAAGCCGCCGACCTCGTGCCCCAGCATGGCCAGCGCGGTCTTGACCGGGATCGGGTTGACCGCCACGCGGTCGAGATCGAAGACTGGAACGAGCTCCTCGTGGATGCGCTGCGCGCCCTCTTCGTCGCCTGCGCGATACAGCCGGATCATCTCCTTCATGCGCTCGCCGGCGATGTGGCTGCGGACGCAGATCCCGCCGGCGCCGCCCAGCTTCAGGAACGGGAAGACCAGGTTGTCGTCACCCGCGTACAGGTCGAGATCCGTCTCGGCGACGATGCGGCGCGCCTGCTCGATGTCGTCGTTGGCCTGCTTGACGGCGCGCACTGACGGGATCTCGGCGAGCTCGACGATCGTCTCGGGCTCGATGTTGACGACGACGCGGCCGGGGATGTTGTAGACGACGATCGGCTTGTCGCTCGCCTCGGCGATGGCGCGGAAGTGCGCCACGATGCCCCGCTGCGGCGGCTTGTTGTAGTACGGCGTGACGACGAGGAAGCCGTCGACGCCGAGCTCGTGCGCGCGCTCGGTCAGGTGCACCGAGTGCGCGGTGTCGTACGTGCCGGTGCCCGCAACGACGGTCGCCCGGCCGCGCAGCTCGTCGACGGCCGCCTCGAAGAGCGCCAGCTTCTCGTCGTCGCTCAGCGTGGGCGACTCTCCGGTCGTGCCGGAGACGACGATGCCGTCCGAGCCGTGCTCGACGAGATAATTCGCGAGCGCCCGGAACGCGTCCAGGTCGACGGAGCCGTCCGCGCGGAACGGCGTGACGATCGCGGTGAGGAGCTCGCCGAACATCAGGGCGATTGTACGCCCTGATGCTTAGTCAGTCGCCTTGCTTGACTTCCCAGATCTCGTCGGCGACGAGGCCGTGGGCCTCGGCGTGGACGCGGACGGCCGACTCGGCGTCCGGCGCTTCGACGAGGCAGAAGACCTTGCCCGACGACTCGTCGACCCAGTACGCCTTGTAGTCGACGTCGTGCTTGCCCTGCACCTCGAGGTCCTTGCGGTGGGCCTCCATGACGTCCGTCAGGGAGACGCCGCCGTCGAAGGTGTGCATGTCCATGTAGAGCGGCATTGTCTTCGATTCTACGCGCCCCTGGGCCGGGTGGATTTACAGGCGGCGAGCGAGGCCGCGTACCAGTGCAGCGTCTGCGGCAGGTGGCGCTCGACGTAGGCCGTGGTGTGCGTTCCCGGCCAGACGGTGAAGCGCGCCCGCGTCCCGAGCTCGTGGGCGAGCTGGGTCGTCGCGGCGCGGAACGGGTCGTGCGTGTCGACGTCGAGCCAGATGCGCGTGGTGCCGAACGGCCACCCGCGCTTCGCCGCGGCGAGGATGTCGTGCCGCTTGAAGTCGGCGGGGCTGTCGAAGGCTCCGGGCGCGGTGGCGCCGGCCGTCTTCCAGAGCGCCGGCGCATGCCCGCCGGCGGCGCAGAAGAGCCCGGGGTGCTGCAGGGCGAGGGCAAGGGCGCCGAAGCCACCCATCGAGAACCCGCCGATCGCGATGCGCTTCGGGTTCGCCCCCGTCTTCGCGATCGCCTCCGGGATCGCCTCGTGCAGGAGGTACCGCCCCCACTCCGCGTCGCGGCGGTTGTGCCAGTAGCTCGACGCCCCGCCGGCGGGCAGCAGGATGTTCGGCGCCTCGCCGCCAAGCGCGCGCAGCGTCGAGTTGAGCCGCTTGCCGAAGAAGTCCGCCGGCGACCCGTCGCGGCCGTGGAGCAGGACGAGCAGCGGCCGCCCGCGCCCCTCGCGGACGACGACCTGCTCGAGGCCGACGTCGAGCACCTTGCTGTTGAGCGTGTAGGTCTCGGAGTGCGGCGGCGCGTCGACGTCCCTTGTTCCCCCGCAGCCCACCGCCCCGAGCAGGCAGGCGGCCACTACGATGGCCGGCATGCTCCGCGTGGCGCTTCGCGGGATGCTGGGTCGCAAGCTCCGGACGGTGCTCACCGCCCTGGCCATCGTTCTCGGTGTGGCGATGGTCACGGGAACGTTCATCCTCACGGATTCCATCAACCAGGCGTTCAACGGGATCTTCACGACGGTCTACAGCGGTACCGACGCGACCATCACCGGCAAGAGCGCGTTCGACCTCTCCGGGCAGAACGGCACCACTGCACCGCCGTTTCGCGAGTCGCTCCTCGCGGAGGTTCGAGGGTTGTCCGACGTGCAGCAGGCGGTCGGCGGGGTCGCCGGCACCGCCCAGCTGATCGGCAAGAACGGCAAGGCGATCGTCTTCGGCGGCGCGCCCAACCTCGGCTTCAGCGTCGACCCCACCCATCCGGCGATGAACTCGCTCAAGCTCGTCGACGGCGCGTGGCCGCGCCGCGGCCAGGTCGTGATCGACCAGTCGACGGCCTCGAAGAAGGACCTGAAGGTCGGTCAGACGATCGGCATCCAGGCGGAGGGGCCGGTCGAACCGTTCCGGATCTCGGGCCTCGTCCACTTCGGCGGCGCGTCCAGCCTCGGCGGCGCCACGCTGGCCGGCTTCGACTTGCCGAGCGCGCAGAGGCTCTTCGACAAGGTCGGCAAGCTCGACCAGATCCGCGCACAGGCGATCAGCGGGGTCAGCCCGGAGCAGCTGGCGAAGCAGATCCGGCCGATCCTGCCCGACGGGACGCAGGTGCGGACGGCGGCGGCCCAGGCGAAGAAGGACTCCTCGGACGCGACCTCGTTCATCTCCTTCCTCCAGAGCTTCCTGCTTGCGTTCGGCGGCATCGCGCTGTTCGTCGGCGCGTTCGTGATCTCCAATTCGCTCTCGATCACGATCGCGCAGCGGATGCGCGAGTTCGCGACGCTGCGGACGATCGGCGCCTCGCGGCGCCAGGTGCTGACGTCGGTGATCGTCGAGGCGCTCGTCACCGGCGTCCTCGCCTCGATCGTCGGCGTGCTCGCCGGGATCGCGCTGGCCAACGGGCTGTTCAAGCTGTTCGACGCGGTCGGTTTCACGCTGCCGAACAACGGGCTCGTGCTCGAGACGCGGACGGTGCTGGTCGCGCTGGCGGTCGGGATCATCGTCACGGTCGCGGCCAGCTTCCGCCCGGCGCTGCGCGCGACGCGCGTCCCGCCGATCGCTGCGGTGCGCGAGGGCGCGACCCTCCCGGTCGGCCGCTTCCACCGCTACCGGCCGATCGTGGCGTCCGGCACCACGATCCTCGGCTTCGCGGCGCTGGTCTACGGGCTTTTCGGCCCGGGGCTCGGCACGACGGGCGTTCTGCTGTGGATGGGCCTCGGCGCCCTGCTGATCTTCAGCGGCGTGTCGCTGCTCTCGTACAAGCTCGTCCCGCCGATCGCCGCGGTGCTCGGCTGGCCGGCGCGGCGCTTCGGCGGCGCCGCCGGCGCGCTCGCACGCGAGAACTCGAGCCGCAACCCCGAGCGCACCGCCTCGACCGCGTCGGCGCTGATGATCGGGCTGGCGCTCGTCACGCTTGTCGCCGTCCTGGCCGCAGGGATCACGAAGAGCTTCCGCGGTGCCGTGAACGATCTCTGGAACGCCGACTATGCGGTCACGGCGCAGAACAACTTCTCCCCCATTCCCGTCTCGGCCGCGAACAAGGCGGCCACGGTGCGGGGCGTCACCGCCGTCGCCAACGTGCGCGTCGGGGACGCGCGCGTCTTCGGCGAGGTCGGGACGGCGACGGCCGTCAACCCGGCGGCTGCCCGCGTCTTCAACGTGACGTGGGTGGACGGCTCGCAGGCGGTGTTCCGCGAGCTCGGCGCGAACGGCGTCTTCGTCAGCAAGAACCGCGCCAAGGACAACCATCTGACGGTCGGCTCGCCCGTGGTCGTCGAGACGCCGACTGCGAGCGAGCTGCACATGGTCGTCATGGGCATCTTCGACCCACCCGCCGGGGGGTCGCCGTTTGGGGCGGTGACCATGTCGCAGACGACCTTCGACAAGAACTGGGATACGCCGCAGAACCTCTACTCGTTCGTGCGCATGGCCGGCGGCGCGACGTCCGCCAACCAGGCGCGGCTGGACGCGGCGCTGAAGGGCTTCCCGAACGCGAAGGTGCAGACGAAGTCGGAGTTCATCGACAACCAGATCTCCGGCCTCAACTCGGTGCTGAACATCCTCTACGTGCTGCTGGCACTGTCGGTCGTGGTGAGCCTGTTCGGAATCGTCAACACGCTCGTCCTGACGGTGTTCGAGCGCACGCGGGAGATCGGCATGCTCCGCGCCGTCGGCATGACCAGGCGCCAGGTGCGGCGGATGATCCGCTGGGAGAGCATCATCACCGCCCTGCTTGGGGCGGTGATCGGGATCGTGCTCGGCGTCGTCCTGGGCGCCCTGCTCGTCTCCCGGGTCGACTTCATCGTCTTCACCGTGCCGTGGGGCTCGCTGATCGTGTTCGGGCTTGCCGCGATCTTCGTCGGGTTCATCGCCGCGATCTTCCCGGCGCGGCGCGCGGCGCGGCTCAACCCCCTGCGGGCGCTGCAGTACGAGTAGCGGCGATCGGGCCTCCGAAGCCGCGGGCCTCCATGCACTTCCGGAGAACATCCACGTCCGTCTGAGCGCCCGGTTCATCTGAGCACTCTTCCCCTGCCACGGCCACCGGCTGCTTCTCGACCGTCGCGACCGCGGACCCGCCGGCGGACACTACGATCCGCCGGTAGCGCTCGGCGCCGAGGTCGACCATGAAGACGCGTCTCGACGGGAACCCGGGCACGAGCGGCCCGTCGAGCGGGTAGGCACGCGTCTCGCCCACGCGCACGGTGACGGCGATCCGGTCGGCGGCCGCCGGGACGACGCCGGCGAGTGCGAAGTCGCGCCCTGCGTCGTCCGTCTGAACCTCGTCGAGACAGAGCTCCGCGTCACACCCGGAGCTGTCGACGCAGGGGCCGAACGGGCCGCCCGTCGCGCTGACGCCCGGCCCCGTCGACTCGGCGCCGAGGCAGATTTCGCCCTTGACGTTGCTCCAGGCGCCGAGCTCGATCGTGCGGTCGGCGCCGACAGGAAGCTCGGCCACGATCCGCGGCGGCGCCGCGGGGCGGATCGATTCTCGGTACGCCTGCTCCTGCGCGTGAATCTGCGCCTTCGCTGCCAGGAGGATCAGCACGGCGGAGCCGATCAGCCAGCGCACGCGCCTATCGTCGCGCGTTGACGGGAGTCAGTCCAGCAGCGCGTCGAGCCCGATCGTGAGCCCGGGCGGCAGCGTCTCGAGCCGCGCGAGCGCGAGCAGCACGCCGGGAACGAACGCCTCGCGGGACATCGTGTCGTGGCGGATCGAGAGGGTCTGCCCTGGCCCGCCGAAGAGCACCTCCTGGTGTGCGACCAGGCCCGGGAGACGGACGGAGTGGATCGGTGTCCCCTCGCCGATGAGCCCGGCGGTTGCCTTCGCCGTGCCCGAGGGCGCGTCCAGCTTCGTGTCGTGGTGCAGCTCGATGATCTCCGCCCGCGGCATGAAGCGTGCGGCCTGCGCGGCGAAGCGCATCATCAGCACCGCGCCGATCGCGAAGTTCGGGGCGATGAAGACCGGGACCCCCCGCTCCTTCGCCGCGGCGTCGATCCGCTCGAGCTGGTCGGGCTGCAGGCCGGTCGTCCCGACCACGGCCGGCACGCCCTGCACGACCGCGGCCAGCACGTTGCCGGCGACCGCGTCCGGCTGGGTGAAGTCGACGATCGCGTCGTGGCCGGCGAGCGCCACGTCGTCCCCGACCTCGACCGGCGTGACCTCGTGGCCCTCGGCCGCGAGCGCGGCGCCGAGCACCGACCCGACCTTGCCGTCGGCGCCGAAGAGCGCGACCTTCATGCCGCACGCGCGGGCGACAGCGACGGCGTGATGCGCTCGATGGCGCGCAAGAAACGGTCCTGACGCGGGCCGATCCCGGCCGCGGACAGCCGCTCCGGCGCCAGCAGCAGCCCGGCCAGGTCGGCGACGCCCTCGGTTGTCACGGCGTCGACCTCGGCGATGATCCGCGGCAGCGACAGCATCTCGGTGTTCGTGATCAACGACTTGCCGAGCCGGGACATCCGGTTCGACGTCGACTCCATCGAGAGCATGATCCGGCTCTTCAGGTTGTCCTTGGCGCGCTCGAGCTCGTCCTCGGACAGGTTCCCCGAGGCGATGTCGAGGATCTGCTCGAGGGCGACGTCGAGGCAATCGCGCAGGTTGTCTTCCCGCGTGGCGACGTAGAGCCCGACCTGGCCCGTATCGGTGTACTGCGACGCGAACGTGTAGACGGAATACGCCATCCCGCGCTTCTCGCGGATCTCCTGGAAGAGCCGCGACGACGCCGAGCCGCCCAGGATGGCGTCGAGCAGCGAGACGACGAAGCGGCGCCGGTCGGAACGGGCGATCCCGGGCGCCGCGAGGCACACGTGGTACTGCTCCGTCCGCTTCTGCTGGAAGCGGAGCCCCGGCGCGGGAGCGCGCACGAGCGGCGAGCGGATCGGCCGGCGCGGCCCCTCCGCGGCCTTGTCGGCCGCGTCCTCGAGCATGCTCAGCAGCCGGTCGTGCTCAAGGTTGCCGACCGCGGCGACGACGACGTTGCCGGGCGCGTACATCGCCCGGTGGTACGAGGCCAGCGAGCGGCGCGAGATCGACCGGATGACCGCAGCCTCGCCCACGACCGGGCGGCCGAGCGGATGGCGTCCGAACACAGCCTCGGAGATCAGGTCGTGCACGTACTCCTGCGGCGAGTCCTCGTACATCGCGATCTCCTCGAGCACGACCGCGCGCTCGGCGTCCAGGTCGGCGAAGAGAGGCGTGTAGACCATGTCGGTGATCACGTTGATCGCCAGCTCGAGCTTGTCGTCGGGGACGCGCGCGTAGACGACCGTGTTCTCGCGGGAGGTCGCTGCGTTCAGCTCGCCGCCGAGGCGGTCGAAGATCGACGCGATCTCGTGCGCGGTGTAGTTGCGCGAGCCCTTGAACAGCAGGTGCTCGATGAAGTGCGACGCCCCTGCCTTCGCGCTGCGCTCGTCGCGGGACCCGGCGCCGATCCAGAAGCCGATCGCGACCGAGCGAACGCCTCTGACCCGCTCCGTCACGACGCGCATGCCGGAGTCGAGCTCCGAGAGGTCGTACCGCTGCACCGGCGGATCGTATCCGCGCCCGGCGCAGCACCACTCTCCGGGGCTACCTTCTGTCTATGAGGGCTAGACAGAACCGCGAGGGCGGCGCGCGCACGTTCACGGGGCGTGAGCCGGTCGAGCGGCCGGCGGATCCGGAGGTGCGCAGGGCCAATCTGCGCCGCGTCTTCGCGCTCTTCCGCCCGTACAGGCTGCGGCTGAGCGCGGTCCTCGCCCTGATCCTCATTTCCGCGGGGATCTCGATGATCACGCCCTTCCTGATCCGCGACGTCTTCATCGCGCTGCCCGCGGGCGACCAGGCGTGGCTGAACAAGCTTGTGCTCGGGCTGATCGCGATCGCGATCGCGACCGGCGCGATCGGCGTCCTCTCGACGTACCTCTCGAACGTCGTCGGCCAGCGCGTCATGCACGACCTGCGCTCCGCCGTCTACCGACACCTCCAGCGCCTCTCGCTGGCTTTCTTCACGCGCACGCGCACGGGCGAGATCCAGTCGCGGATCGCCAATGACATCGGCGGCATCCAGAACGTCGTCACGTCGACGGCGACGTCCATCGTCTCCAACGTGGCGACGGTCGGCGCCGCGGTGATCGCCATGTTCCTGCTGAGCTGGCAGCTCGCGATCTTCTCGCTGATCCTCCTGCCGTTCTTCGTGCTGCTGAGCCGGCGGGTCGGCAACGAGCGCCGGCGGATCACCACGCGGATGCAGGGGATGCTGGCCGACATGTCGACGCTCGTCGAGGAGTCGCTGTCCGTCTCCGGGATCCTGCTCGGCAAGACGATGGGTCGCGGCAACGAGCTGGCCGAGCGGTTCGAGCGCGAGTCCGAGAACCTCGCCAGCCTCGAGGTCAAGTCGCGGATGGCCGGCCGCTGGGTCATGGCCTCGATCCAGATGAGCTTCTCGATCATGCCGGCGCTCGTCTACTGGTACGCGGGCTTCGGGGACATCAACTACGCCACGGTGATCGCCTTCACCACGCTGCAGACGCGGCTGTTCTTCCCGCTCGGCTCGCTGCTCTCGGTCGGCGTCGACGTGCAGACCTCGCTCGCGCTCTTCGACCGGATCTTCGAGTACCTCGATCTGCCGGTCGAGATCGACGAGCGGCCCGACGCCGTCCCGCTGCCGCCCTGCAAGGGCGACGTTGGCTTCGACGAGGTCTGGTTCCGCTACGACCCCGACGCGCCGTGGACGCTGCAGAACGTCTCGTTCGAGGTCCCGGCCGGCACACGCACCGCGATCGTCGGCGAGACCGGCTCCGGCAAGACGACGATCGGCTATCTCGCGGCCCGCCTCTACGAGCCCGACCGCGGGCGCGTGCTGCTGGACGGGATCGACATCCGCGACGTCACCTTCAAGTCGCTCGCCGGCACGATCGGGGTCGTCTCGCAGGAGACGTACCTCTTCCACGCCACGATCCGCGAGAACCTGCGCTTCGCCAAGCCCGAGGCGACCGACGAGGAGATCGAGGAGGCGGCACGGGCCGCGCACATCCACGATCTGATCGAGAGCCTCGAGGACGGCTACGACACGATGGTCGGCGAGCGCGGCTACCGGTTCTCGGGCGGCGAGAAGCAGCGGATGGCGATCGCCAGGACGGTCCTGCGCAACCCGCGTGTCCTGATCCTCGACGAGGCGACGAGCGCACTCGACACACGCACCGAGCGCGCCGTGCAGGCCGAGCTCGATCGGCTCGCCGAGGGCCGGACGACGATCACGATCGCGCACCGCCTGTCGACCGTCCGCGACGCAGACCAGATCCTCGTGCTCGACCGCGGCGTCATCGTCGAGCGCGGCACGCACGACGAGCTGCTCGAGCTCGGCGGCGCGTACGCGCGGCTCGTCGCGCGGGACGCGTATCGCGACGAGGAAGCGCTCGTCTAGATCGAGTCCGGGTCGACCCCCGGCTCCGGCTCCGGCAGCTGCGGGTCCATGCGCTCGAGCACGTCGACGAGCAGCGTCGCGACTGCGAGCGCCTTGACCCAGTTGTGGTCGGCCGGGACGACGTACCAGGGCGCCCAGTCGGTCGACGTCTCGGCCAGCGCCTCCTCGTAGAGGGCCATGTAGTCATCGAAGCGCTGCCGCACCTCGAGGTCGGCGGCCCGGAACTTCCAGCGCTTCTCCGGATCCTCGAGCCGCTCCCGGAACCGCTTGCCCTCCACCGCGCGCGAGACATGGAGGAACACCTTCACGATCGCGGTCCCTTCGTCCACCAGCATGCGCTCCCACTCGCGGATGTGCCGAGGGCGCTTGCGCAGGACGTCCTTCGGGAGGAGCCCGAGGATGTCGACCGTGACCACGTCCTCGTAGTGCGACCGGTTGAAGACGCCGATCTGCCCGCGCTCGGGCGTCACCGCATGCACCCGCCAGAGGTAGTCGTGGGCGAGCTCGGACGCCGACGGCTCCCGGAACGGGTGCACCTCCACCCCCTGCGGGTTCACGCCGGTGAACACGCTGCGGACCACACCGTCCTTGCCGGCGCCGTCCAGCCCCTGGAGCACCAGCAGCACGCTGCGCGTGCCCTCCGCGTAGAGGCGCTGCTGGAGCAGCTCGAGACGCTTCTGGAGCTTCTCGATGCGCTTCTCGCCCTCGTGCTTGTCGAGCCCGAGCCTGCTGCCCGGGTCGCGGTTCGCGAAGTTCGGATGGTCGCCGGGCTTGACGAGCAGCTCGTCGCGCATGCGCGGGACGCTATGCGAGGTACGCCCGCCGCGCCCGCCGGTCCACGAGCAGCCGGCCGCCGAGCGCGCGCTCCCGCGCGTGGAGGCGCGCCGCGGACAGCAGCGCAGCGGCGCCCATCCCCGCCTCCACGCCTGCGAGCAGCGCCGCCAGTACGGCGTTGACGCCGAGCGAGATCGCGAGCAGCACCGCCACGCCGGCCGTGCTCGGCCAGGCGGCGGCGAGCAGGGGCCGCAGCGGCGGCTCGAGCGCGTGTGGCGGCGCCGGCTCCGGCTCGCCGCTCCGCGCGAACGCGCGCTCGGCCGAGCCGAGCGAGACGAGGAAGCCGAAGGCGCCGAGCGCGAACGCGAGCAGCGCGGGGCCGCTCTCTGCGCCCGCCACCCGGGCGGCCGCGAGCCCGCCCGCGCCGAGCGCGAGCCGCAGCGCGGCGATCAGGAGCTGGCCGCGGACGGCCGGGGCGAGGCGCAGTGCCCCGTCCCCGGCCATCACGGCCTGGTCAGTCAGTCGCGCGAACCGGCGCGGTCGCGGCCGCCGCCACGGCCGCCGCGGCCGCGGTCGCCCTCCCGGCGCGGCGGGCGCTCCTCGCGCGGCCGGTCCGGGGCATCCTTCGCCCGCTCGATCAGCTCCTCGGGCTGGACGATGGAACCGTTCTCGTGCTTCGCGATCAGCTTGAGGCCGATGCGGCCCCGCTGCTTGTCGACCTCCTGGACGAGCACGTCCAGCACGTCGCCGCGGGTGATCACGTCCTCGATGTGCTTCACGCGGCCCGGGCCCACGTTCGAGACGTGGAGCAGGCCGTCCGTGCCCTTCTTCAACTCGACGAACGCGCCGAAGTCGGTCGTCTTCACGACCTTGCCCGTGTAGGTGTCGCCCACCTCGGGCTCCTTCGTCAGCGACTTGATCGCCGCGATCGCCGCGTCCGACTTGGTGCCCTCGGTCGCGTAGATGAGGATCGTGCCGTCCTCCTCGATGTCGATCTGGACGTCGTAGTCGCCCTCGAGCGAGCGGATCGTCTCGCCGCCCTTGCCGATGACGAGCCCGATCTGCTCCGGGTCGATCTTCACGGTCGAGATGCGCGGCGCATGGTCGGCGAGCTCGACGCGCGGCTCCGGGATCGCCTCGAGCATCTTCTCGAGGATCGAGGCCCGCGCGCGCGAGGCCTGCTCGAGCGCGCCGCGCATGATCTCCTGCGTGACGCCGGTGATCTTGATGTCCATCTGCAGCGCCGTGATCCCGTCGGGCGTGCCGGCGACCTTGAAGTCCATGTCACCGAGGTGATCCTCGGCGCCCTGGATGTCGGTGAGGATGACGTAGTCATCGCCCTCCTTGACGAGCCCCATCGCGATGCCGCTGACCGGTGCCTTGATCGGCACGCCCGCGTCCATCAGGGCGAGCGTCGAGCCGCAAACCGAGCCCATCGACGACGAGCCGTTCGACTCGAGCGTCTCCGAGACGATCCGGATCGTGTAGGGGAAGTCCTCTGCCGGCGGGATGACCGCCTCGAGCGCCCGCTGTGCGAGCGCGCCGTGGCCGATGTCGCGGCGCTTCGGGCCGCGCATCATCCCGGTCTCGCCGACCGAGTACGGCGGGAAGTTGTAGTGGTGCATGAACCGGCGGTCCGTCTCCAGCGAGAGGTCGTCGATCCGCTGCCCCTCCTTCGCCGTGCCCAGCGTGAGCAGCGAGAGGATCTGCGTCTGGCCGCGGGTGAAGAGGCCCGAGCCGTGCGTGCGCGGGGAGACGCCGACCTCGCAGGTCACGGGCCGGATCTCCTCCGGGCCGCGGCCGTCCGGGCGCTGCTTCTCGACCGCGATCTTGCGCCTGACGAGCTCCTTGTAGATCGCCTCGGCCGCCTTCTTGACGTAGTTCTTGGTCATCGAGTCCTTGACCATGGCCGGCTCCTCGCCGACCAGCGGGCCGACCGGGAACGGCAGCTGCACGGTCTCGATGATCTGGTCGAAGAGCAGCTGGCGCTTGGCCGACTTGAGCTCCTTCGAGTCCTGCTCGGCGTCCGTGAGCGCCCGCAGGTCGCTCTCGAACTGCTCGCGCACCGGGCCGAGCACGGCGTCGAGCCGGGCCCGCTCGAGGATCAGCGCGAGGCTCAGCTTGCGCTGCACCTGGAGCTGCACGTCGTCCTCGGTGGACTCCATGTTCAGGTCGGGGAGCAGCTCCTCGACCGCCGCGTCGGCGGCCCGGAGCCCCTCGGCGGCGATCCGCTCGCGGATCGCGCCGCTGTGCTCGCGCTCGAGCTCCTCGGTGAGGTTGGTGTCGAGCCACTTCGGCTTGCCGGCCGTCTCACGCAGATCTTCCTGCGCCTGGCAGAGCTTCTTGATCTCGTTGTGCGCGATCTCGAGCGCCTCGAGCAGCGTCGTCTCGGGCACCTCGTTCGCGCCCGCCTCGACCATGGTCAGGCCCTCGGCGGTGCCGACGACGATGAGGTCGAGCTCCGTCTGCTCCTCGATCTCCGGGAGCGTCGGGTTGATCTTCAGCTCGCCGTCGATGAGGCCGATGCGCACGGCGCCGACCGGGCCCATGAACGGCAGCGGCGAGATCATGAGCGCCGCGGAGGCGCCGTTGATGCACAGGATGTCGTGCGGAGTGATGAGGTCGGCCGAGAGCACGGTGCAGATCACCTGCGTCTCGTTCCGGTAGCCCTTCGGCCACAGCGGCCGGATCGGGCGGTCGATCATGCGTGCGGTCAGGATGGCGCGCTCGGTGGGGCGCCCCTCCCGCTTGAAGAAACCGCCGGGGATCTTCCCGGCGGCGTACATGCGCTCCTCGACGTCCACGGTGAGCGGGAAGAAGTCCGCGCCCTCGCGCGGCTCCATCCGGCCCATCGCGGTCGCGAGGACCATCGTGTCGCCGGAGCGCACGAGTACCGCGCCGCCCGCCTGCTTGGCGAGCTTGCCGGTCTCGAAGCTGATCTCCTGGTCGCCGACCGTCGTCGAGACTCGAGTCTCGCGCTCAGTCGCAATTGCCATCTGTGTCCTCCGTCCTTTGGCAGAAGGTGGAGGTTTGGGTCAGCCCCACCGCTGCGCGGGGCTCGCACAAACTTCCACCCTCCACGGGTCTAGTGATGCTAACGCCTGAGGCCGAGCTCCTGGATCAGCGCGCGGTAGGCCTCGAGGTCCTCGCGCTGGAGGTAGTTGAGCAGCCGGCGGCGCCGGCCGACGAGCTTGAGCAGGCCGCGCCGCGAGTAGTGGTCCTTCGCGTGCGTGCGGAGATGCTCGGTGAGCTCGTTGATTCGCGTCGTCAGCAATGCGATCTGCACCTGCGGCGACCCCGTGTCGGAGTCGTGCTGGCGGTGCTTGCCGATGATGTCGAGCTTCGCTTCCTTCGTGAGGGTCATACGCCTCCTTGCAGAATGACTCCGCAGTCCCAGCGCGCCGCGAAGGAAGAACGCGCACGGCCGAGGCTGCGGTCGGGCGGAAGGGTAGCAGCCAAGCCATTTTTCCTGCGCTTTCGCGCGTGACGAGATCGCTTCCCGGCGGCGTATCGTCTCTGTGGTGCGCTGTGTCACGATCCTCGCTGCCGCCACCGCCCTAGCCGTCCTCGGCGGGGCGTCTGCCCGGCCGACGCCCTACGCCGCCTGCGGCGTCGTCTGCGGCGACTTCCTGCCGTCGTGGTCGCCGGACGGCCGGACGATC
Organism: uncultured Thermoleophilia bacterium; assembly: GCA_963755085.1. Classification (GTDB taxonomy): domain Bacteria; phylum Actinomycetota; class Thermoleophilia; order Gaiellales; family Gaiellaceae; genus JACVRM01. Next base: position 116,210 of record CAVWIN010000027.1, read on the forward strand.
GCGTTCGTCCACTACGTCCATGGGCAGAGCGGCCCGCGTGAGACCATCTATGCCGTCCCGGCCGACGGCGGTCGCGAGCGCGCCGTCGTCGACCTCTCCGCTGTGAGGGCCGGCGGCCCGAGCGGCCCCTTCAGCGGCCTCTCCTGGTCGCCCGACTCGACGCTGCTCGACGTCGTCGCCGGCGGTGCGAACTGGATCGTGCCGGCGAGCGGCGGAACCGCCCATCTCCTATACGGGTTCGACGCGGCCTGGTCGCCCGACAGCCGACAGCTCGCCGTTGGGGCGATGACGGACATCGGCGGGTACCGCTCGCCCCAGTTCGTGCCGGGTGAGGTCCGCATCGCCGCCGTGGACGGCTCCGGCTCGCGGGGCATCGCGGGCAGCGATCCATCGATACGCGGCGGCGTGTGGGCATCGAACCCCGTGTGGTCTTCGGAAAACGAAATCGCGTATGTCACCGGGCAGCGCCAGCCGGGTACGCAGCTTCCCGACTCGAGGACGACGGAGATCTGGGCCAGCCGCCCGGACGGCAGCGACGCCCATCGTCTCGTCGCCGCGAGCGGCTCGACCTATCGCCTGCTGGCATGGAGCGGCGACGGCCGGCAGCTCTACTTCATCGCTTCGGGCCAGTACTTCGGCACTGTCGACAGCATCGGCGAGGCGGGTGGCACCGCAGCTCAGCTGTACACGTTCTCGACAGCAGACGGCTGCTGCGAGCTGTCACCCGACGCGACGCGCCTGGTGACCACCGGCTCGACGGGCCCTGGGCGCGTCGACGTAGTCGTCGTCGACCTGGCGTCGGGAAAGCAGACGGTCGTCGTGAAGAGCATCTGGCCGCTCGCGGCCGACGTCGCCTGGTCGCCGACGGCGGACCGGCTGGCATTCGCGAGCGGCGGCCAGTGCGGACCGCTCTCGGGCATCCAGACGATCGCGGCCGCGGGCGGCCGTACGACACGGCTGACCTACCGCTGCCGCCGTGACGGCACGGCCGGCCCGAACGTGATGCGTGGCGGGATCGGCCCCGAAGCGCTGTACGGCCACGCGGGCAACGACATGCTCCTCGGCGGCGACGGCCCGGACTTCCTGCAGGGCGGTCCCGGCAACGACGTGGTCCACGGCGGCCCCGGGGACGACCGCATCTACGGCGGATCGGGCAGCGACGTGCTCTGGGGCGATGCGGGCAACGACACGATCTGGTCGCGCGACCGCTCACGCGACGTCGTCCACTGCGGCACAGGCCGCGACACGGTCTACGCCGACCGGCACGACGTCGTGGCGCCGGACTGCGAAGTCCTGTACCGCGGCTGATCGCGATACTCCCGCCGTGATCGCGGCCGTCGCTGCGGGCCACCCGGCGACGGCTGACGCCGGGCTCGAGATCCTCGCCGCGGGCGGGACGGCGGCCGATGCCGCGGTGGCCGCCTCCCTGGCCTCCTGCGTCGCCGAGACGATCATGACCGGGCTCCTCGGCGGCGGCCATGCGATCTACCGGGACGCGGCCTTGGGTGCCGTGCGCAATCTCGACTTCTTCGTGTCCGTCCCAGGCCTCGGCGTGCCGCCGCGCGAGCCGGAGGTGATCGACCTCGAGGTGCCCTTCGGCGAGGAGCTCGTGCACTACTCGGTCGGGCCGGCCACCTGCGCGGTGCCGGGGCTGCCCGCCGGGCTGGACGCGCTGTGGCGTGCCCACGGGCGGCTGCCCTGGGAGCGCCTTGTCGAGCCCGCGTTGCGGATTGCCGGGTCAGGGGCCGCGCTGCCGCCTGCGCACGCCGCCTGCCTCGCGATGCTCGCGCCGGTCTTCACGATGCACGAGGGCGCGCACATGTACGCGCCGGGCGGGCGGCTGCTCGGCCCCGGCGCGGTGGTCGTGCAGCCGGGCATCGCACGGGCGCTCGAGGCGGTCGCGGACGAAGGTGCCGGCGCCGTCTACGGCGGGTCGATCGGGGAGGCGCTGCTCGATCTGAGCGAGGAGCGCGGCGGGCTGATCACGAGCGACGACCTGCGCGCCTACCGCGCGGAGTGGCGCGACCCGGTGGCGGTCGAGTACCACGGCGTTCGGGCTCTGACCCGCGGCGGCCTCTCCACCGTCTCGCAGGTGCTCGCCCGTCTCCCCCGCCTCGCCGCGCGGACGGGCGCCGAGCGGGTCGTCCACCTGACGGACGCGCTGACAGGCGCCGTCGACCGCGACGGCCACACGACCAACACGGTCACGGTCGACGCGGACGGGAACGTCTGCGTGCTGACCTCGACGCTGGGGCTCGGGTCAGGCGATTGGGTGCCCGGCTTCGACCTGCACCTGAACAGCATGCTCGGCGAGGTCGATCTCGTCGTCGCGCCGCTCGTCCCGGGGGAGCGCATGGACAGCATGACGGCGCCGCTGCTCGGGCTCGACGCCGCCGGCCGGCCGGTGCTCGCGGCGGGCGCCGCGGGCGGGACGCGGATCTCCACCGCGCTCGTGAGTGTGGTCGCCGGGATCGTCGACGAGGGCCTCTCGCCCCAGGACGCCGTCGACCGGCCGCGCTTCCATCCGGCCGGCGGCATCGTCAACGCGGAGCCGGGCGTGCCCGAGGAAGGGCTGGAGGAGCTGGAGCGGCGCGGCTGGGCCGTCCGCCGCTGGCCGGCGCTGCACCACTACTTCGGCGGCGTGAGCGTCGTCACGCCGGGCGGCGCCGCCGGCGACCCGCGCCGGGACGGCGCCGCCCGAGTCCTGTCCTAGACGCCCGCGCCGACGCGGACGCGCTGCCCGAGGCCGATGATGTTGCCGTCGGGGTCCTTGAAGAAGGCGGCCTTCTCGCCGCCCATCTCGATGATCCCGTTCTCGGTCGTCATCCCGGGCATGTCGTACTCCTCGAACGTCACGCCGCGGCCGCGCAGGTCGTCCATCTCGCGCTCGATGTTGTCGACCTCGAAGGCGCAGAGCGTGTGGCGGCTCTGGCCCGCGCCGACGCTCTGGTAGACGTAGAGCTCGCCGCTCGCGAGCTGGAAGCGCGCGCCCGGTGCGCCGGGCACGTCGTCGCGCTCGGGCGTCCCGAGGCCGAGCGTCTGGCCGTAGAACTCGATGCCGCGCTCGAGATCCGAGACGGGGACGACGGCGCCGATCTTGGCTCCGCTGAGCATCCGTTCCTCCTTTCAGAGGCCCCGCTGGGGTTGGGGCCGGGTACGGACGAGTCCGCCGAGGATCGCCCCCCGTTACGCCGGCGTCAAGGGATGCCGTCGCAGCGCGCGTCTCCTCGACGTCGCGGGCGATCTGCGCGACGAGGTCGGCCTCGCTGTCGAAGGCGCGCTCGTCGCGCAGGTGCCGCCACAGCTCGACGATGAGGCGCTGCCCGTAGAGGTCGCCCTCGTAGTCGAGCAGGAACGCCTCGACGCGGAGCTCGGCGCCGCCGTAGTGCGGGTTCACCCCGATCGACGTCGCGGCGCGGTGGCCGGCGGCTGCGCCGGCGTAGATGCCGTGGGCGGGCACGAGCAGGTCCGGCGCTACCCGGATATTGGCCGTCGGGAAGCCGAGCGTGCCGCCGCGCGCGTCTCCGCTCACCACGATCCCGTCGACCTCCGCAGCCCGGCCCAGAAGGTGCGCCGCGCGGTCGACTTCGCCGGCGCGCAGCAGCCCGCGGATCAGCGTCGACGAGACGCCCTCGACCAGCGGCACCCTCCTGGCGTCGAAGCCCAGGCGCTCGACCAGCTCGAGGTCGCCGGCGCGGCCGTGGCCGAAGCGGAAGTCGGCGCCGGCCACGACGACCTCGGCCCCGATCCGGCGCAGGAACGCATTTACGAACGCCTCGGGCTCGAGCGCCGCGAGCTTCGCCGTGAACGGCACGACAAGGACGTCGGCGATGCCGGCGTCGGCGATCAGCTCGAGCCGGCGCTCGAGGGTCGTCAGCAGCTCGACCCGGTTGCCGAGCACGACGCGCGGGTGCGGCTCGAACGTGACGACCGTCGGCGTGAGCCCGGCGTCGACGGCGGCGCGCAGGATCCGCTGGTGGCCAACGTGGACGCCGTCGAAGGTGCCGAGCGCCACCGCGCGCGGTCGGGCCTCGAGCTCCTCCGGGGCACGGGCGACCGTCACTCTGCGGGCACCTGCTCGGGCAGCCGGGCGAGCGCGTCGTCGACCGGGATGACTCGGTCGGGATCGGCCTCCTCCACGACGAACGGGCCGACCTCGGTGCGGCGGAGCGTCCGGCAGTGGCCGCCGAGCGCATCGGCGATCGCGCGGACGTACGTGCCGGAGCTGACGTGCAGGTCGAGGCGGGCGACGCCGTCCTGATAGGTGATGACGTCGAGCGCGTCCACGCGGGAGCGCCGGAGCGGCATCTCGACGGCGACGCCGCGACGGTGCAGGCGGTAGGCGCGCTCGCCGCCGATCTTGACCGCCGAGGCGGCCGGGATCGGCAGCTCGATCTCCCCACGGAGGCCCGCGAGCCGGCGTTCCAGCTCCGCGGCGTCGGGCGCCGGGTGGCGCTCCAGCTCCTCGCCCTCCGGGTCCCCGGTCGTCGTCCGCGCGGTCAGGTCGACGTCCGTCAGGTAGCGCTTGTCGAGCCCCACGAAGCACGACGCCACCTTAGTTGCCTTCCCGGACAACAAAACCAGCAGACCGGTCGCGAACGGGTCGAGCGTGCCGGCGTGGCCTGTCCGGGCGCCGGTGCGGCGGCGCACCTCGGCGACGATCGCGAACGAGGAACGGCCGGCAGGCTTGTCGACGAGGAAGATGCCGGTCGGCTCGAGCCCGCGCGGTGGCACTCAGGTCAGGCGACCTGCGAGGTCGCGGCCGCGTACTCGCGACGGATGAAGTCGGTGATCTCCTCCATCGACTCCTCGCTCGAGAAGCCCGCAGCCCGCACGTGGCCGCCGCCTTTCCCGGACGCGCGTGCGATCGCCGAGACGTCGAGCCCGTCGACGTTTGAGCGCAGGCTGATGCGGTGCCGCGGCCCGTCGGGCCGCGAGCGCGGTGGCTCGCGGATGAGCGCCGCGAGCTCGGAGCCCTCGACGGCGCGCAGGGAGTCGATGATGCCCTCCGAGAACGGCTCCTCCGCGCCCACCTCGGCGAAGTCCGCGGCGCGGAGCCAGGAGACGACGATGCGCCCGCCGTCGTAGAGCTGCGCCCGCTCGAGCGCCCGCGCGAGCAGCTTGAGCTTCGCGAACTGGATCGACTCGTAGACCGCGCGGAACACGCGCTGCGCATCCACCCCGGCCTCGAGCAGCTCGGCGGCGACCCGGTGCGACTTCGGGGTCGTGTTCGAGTACATGAAGCGCCCGGTGTCCGTGACGATGGCGACGTAGAGCGGCTCGGCGATCTCGGCGGTGAGCGGCACCCCGATCTCGCCCAGCAGGTCGCGCATGATCTCGCCCGTCGACGATGCGTCGGCCACGACGCAGTTGATCTGCCCGAAGCGCGTGTTGTCGTGGTGGTGGTCGATGTCGATCACGAGCGGCGCGGAGAGCAGCGTCTCGGCGGCCGCGCCGAGGCGGCTGTCGTTCGCGCAGTCGACGGCCAGCACGACGCGCCCTGCGAGGTGGTCGGGCGGCATCCCGCGCAGGACGTCGTCGAGCGGCATGAACCGGTACTCGGCCGGCAGCGGCACGTCGCCCGACAGGAACATGACCGCGTCCTTGCCGAGGTCGCGCAGGCCGAGCGTGAGGCCGAGGAGCGAGCCGAGCGCGTCGCCGTCGGGGTTCTCGTGGGTGGTCACGAGGAACCGGTCGTGCTCGCCGATCGCCCTTGCGACTTGGGTCAGGTCAGGGCTCGTCATTCTGCTCGGCGGGGGCAAGCTCGTCGATCAGCTGCGACATCCGCATGCCGCGGTCGACGGTCGGATCGTATTCGAAGGTCAGCTGGGGCGTCCGCTTGAGCCGCAGCTCGCTCGCGATGCGCGCCTGGAGGACGCCGTGCGCCGAGGTCAGCGCCGCCAGCGTGCGCTCCTGCTTGCGCCTGGAGCCGAGCACGCTGACGTAGACGCGCGCCTGGCGCAGGTCGGCGGAGGTGTCGACGCCCGTCACCGTCACGAAGCCGATGCGCGGGTCCTTGAGCTCTCCAATCGCCTCGGAGAGCACCTCGCGGACGGACTCGTTGACGCGCCGCATGCGCTCAGTCATCGGGCGACACCACCATGCGGCCGGCGCCGGCGACCTCGTACTCCTGCCCGTGGAGGTAGCGGAGCGCATCGTCGAGCAGCGCGTCGAGCTCGCGGTGCTCGCGTGCCACGCAGGCGACCGTCAGCCGCGCGCGCTGCCAGAGCTCGTGGTGGTCGACCTCCGCCACCGCGGCGCCGAAGCGGTTCTGAAGCTGCGCCTTCGCCGACTTGACGTGCTTGCGCTTGCCCTTCAGTGACCCGGCCTCCGGGAAGTGGAGGTCGACGGTCAGGATCCCGACGTACCCGGCGCCCATCCCGCCACACTAGTTCCGGGTTGACCCGCTCTGAGGCTAGCTAGGCGAGTTTCCGGAGGCCGTAGCGACGGCCTGCGCGCCCTCGACGACCGTCAGGTCGGTGCGCTCGATCGTGCGCGTCTCGTAGATCTCGAGGATGTCGCCGACCTTGACATCGTCGAACGCGGCGAGGTGGATGCCGCACTCGAAGCCTTCGGCGACCTCGCGGGCGTCGTCCTTGAAGCGCTTGAGCGAGTCGATCGTCGTCTCGTAGATGAGCGTGCCGTCGCGGACGACGCGCGCTTTGGCGCCGCGCCGCACCACGCCCGAGCGGACATAGCAGCCGGCGATGACACCGATCCGCGATGCGCGGAATGTCTCACGCACCTCGACCTCGCCCAGCGTCTCCTCGACCTCCTCGGGCCGCAGCATCCCGACGAGGGCCTGCTCGATGTCCTGGGTGAGCTGGTAGATGACCCGGTAGGTGCGGATGTCGACGCCTTCGCGCTCGGCGAGCGAGCGCGCCTCGGCGTTCGGGCGCACGTTGAAGCCGACGACGATCGCCTGCGAGGCGGCCGCGAGCATGACGTCGCTCTCGGTGATGCCGCCCACGCCGGTGTGGATCACGTTCACGCCGACCTCGGGGTGCTGGATCTTCTGCAGCTCGGACACCGCCGCCTCGACCGAGCCGTCGACGTCGCCCTTGACGACGAGGTTGAGCTCCTGGACCTGGCCTTCCTGCAGGCGGTCGAAGACGTCCTCGAGGGACATGGCGGGCCGCGCGGACGAGGCAAGCTGCTCGCGGCGCAGGCGCGACTCGCGCAGGCCGGCGACGTTGCGCGCCTCGCGCTCGTTCTCGACGACCCGCGCCAGCTCGCCGGCGCCCGGCGGATGGTCGAAGCCGAGGATCTCGACCGGATCTCCCGGCGTCGCCTCCTTGATCTTGTCGCCGCGGAAGTTGTAGAGGGCGCGCACGCGGCCCCAGGCGTCGCCGGCGACGATGGCGTCGCCGACGCGCAGCGTGCCGCGCTGGACGAGCATCGTCGCGACCGGGCCACGGCCGACATCGAGGCGCGACTCGACGATCGGGCCGGAGGCCTCGGCGTTCGCGTTGGCCTTCAGCTCGAGCTCGGCGTCGGCGACGAGCAGGACGCGCTCGAGCAGGTCGTCGAGGTTCTGCTTGGCCTTGGCCGAGACCTCGGAGAACTGGGTGCTGCCGCCCCACTCCTCGGGCTGGAGGTCCTCGGCGGCGAGCTCCGAGCGCACCCGGTCGGGGTTCGCGTCGGGCAGGTCGACCTTGTTGACGGCGACGACGATCGGCACCGCGGCCGCGCGCGCGTGCGAGATCGACTCGCGCGTCTGGGGCATGACGCCGTCGTCGGCGGCGACGACCAGCACGGCGATGTCCGTCACTTTCGCGCCGCGGGCGCGCATTGCAGTGAACGCCTCGTGGCCGGGCGTGTCGAGGAACGTGATGCGGCGGCCGTTGTGGTCGACCTGGTAGGCGCCGATGTGCTGGGTGATGCCGCCCGCCTCGGTCTCGACGACCGCGGTCTCGCGGATCGCGTCCAGCAGCGTCGTCTTGCCATGGTCGACGTGGCCCATGATCGTCACGACCGGCGGGCGGTCGGTGAGGTCGGTGGCGCTGTCCTCGAAGATCTCGGGCTCGGGCTCCTCGTCGGCGGCGTGGCGAATGGTGATCTCACGCTCGAGCTCGGCCCCGATCAGGTGCACGTCGTCGTCGGTCAACGACTGCGTGATCTGGATCATCTTGCCGAGGCCCATCATGATTTTGATCAGCTGGGCCGCCGGCACGCCGAGCGCCTGCGAGAAATCCCGCACCGTGACGCCGGACGGGACGCTCACGGGACCGGTCGGCGCCACGACCGGCTGCTGCGTCTTCGGGCGCTGCTCCGTGCGGTCGCGCGCCTGGCGCGCGTCGGGACGCGGCCGCGACGCCTGCGTGTCGATGACGACGCGGCGCTTGCGGCGGCCTCCCACGGGGCCGCGCGGGCGAATCGGGCGATTTGGGCGGTCGTTGGCCATCTAGCGGCTTCCAGTGTAGAGGCGGGCGAGCTCCGGATCGACCCGCACCGGCCTGCGGAGCGTCCGTGCGAACCCGTGAGCGTCGCGCGCCCGCTCGAAACAGGCCGTGGCGTCGCAGGTATAGACGCCGCGGCCGGGCATGCGCCGGCCGGGCATCAGGACGTCCTCACGCGCGACGAAACGGACGAGCTCGGCCTGCTCGGCCTTGCGCCCGCACCCCGCGCAGGTCCGCGTCGGGCTCACTCGGAGGCAGTTTCCTCGCCCGCAGGCAGCTCCGTGACCTCAACCGCGAGCCCGGTGGCGCCGACCGGCTCCACCTCCTGCTGCGGAATGCCGGCCTCGGTGACGTCCGCCTCCGCGGAGTCGTCGCCCTCGGTGGCAGGGCCGCCGATCTGGACGACCTGGCCGACGAGCTCCTCCGGCGACTTGTTCGCAAGCTCCTGGTGCGCCGGGATGCCGCAGAAGCGGGTGCCGGGCAGCGACGCGTTCGGGCAGCGCTTGCCGTTCGCGAGGATCGCGGCGCAGCGGCCGGAGAACTCCTCCTCCCCCCCGTCGCCGCCGCCGCCGAAGGCCGCCTGGGCCTCCTGCTGTGCGAACTCGACGTCGGAGGTGATGTCGATCTTCCAGCCGGTCAGCCGGGTGGCGAGGCGGGCGTTGAGGCCCTCCTTGCCGATCGCCAGCGCGAGCTGGTCCTCGGGGACGATCACGGTCGCCTCCCGAGTGTCGTCGTCAACGAGCACCTCGCGCACGCGGGCGGGCGACAGCGCCTTGGCGATGAAGCGCGCCGGCTCCGTGTTCCACGGGATGATGTCGATCTTCTCGCCGCGAAGCTCCGACACGACCATGCGGACGCGCGAGCCGCGCGGGCCGACGCACGCGCCGACCGGGTCGACGCCCTGCGTGTGCGACTCGACCGCGATCTTCGAGCGATACCCGGGCTCGCGGGCGACGCCGCGGATCTCGACGAGGCCGTCGGCGATCTCTGGAACCTCGAGCTCGAAGAGCGTGCGGATCAGCTCCGGGTCGCGCCGCGACAGGATGACCTGCGGGCCCTTCGTGCCCGATCGCACCTCCGTGATGACCGCCTTGATCCGGCTTCCCTGCTCGTAGCGCTCGCCGTCCACCTGCTCGGAGCGCGGCAGCAGCGCCTCGACCTTACCGAGGTCGACGAGCACGTTGTTGCGGTCGCCCGCCTGCTGGACGATGCCGGTGACGACCTCGCTGACGCGGTCGATGTACTCCTCGTACATGATCTGGCGCTCCGCCTCGCGGATGCGCTGCTGGATCACCTGCTTCGCCGTCTGTGCGGCGATGCGGCCGAAGCCCTCCGGCGTGACGTCCTCGCGCTCGATCTGGTCCTCGGGAACCTCGTCCCAGTCGATCTGCAGGTCGTCGTCCGACAGCAGCGTGTGCTGACGCTCGCCGGTCTCCTCCTCGATGCGCTCGAGGTCGGACAGGGCGCGCTCGCGCGCGTCGTCGAGGAGCCGCTCCTCGAGATCGGGCGGCATGTGGATGGCGATGACGCGGAACTCGCCCTCGTCGTCGAGCTCCACGGTCGCGTGGCGGTAGGCGCCCGGCGTCTTCTTGTAGGCGGCGAGCAGGCCGTCACGCAGCGCGCCGACGAGCACGCCGCTCTCCAGATTCTTCTCGCGCTCCAACTCGCGGACCGCTTCGACTATCTCTCGGCTCATCTCGTCACCTCTCAGTCACTCTCCGTTTGGAACGAAATCGATCAGATTCCCGCGGACGATTGCCTCGTAGGGAACCTCCACGGGCTGGTCTTCAGTCTTGACCGTCACCCCGGTGTCGCCGGCGGACAGGACCTCGCCGCGGATGCGGCGGCGGCCGGCGATCTCCTCGGACGTGCGCAGCGCGACGCGGTGGCCGACCACGTTCGCGAAGTGCTCCGGCGTGCGAACCGGCGGCTCGCTGCCGGGGGACGACACCTCCACGCTGTACTCGCTCAGATACGGGCGCAGCACATCCGTCACGCGCCGGCAGAGCGCGTGGTCGACGCCGGCCGGGTGGTCGACGTACACCCGGAAGGACTCCGGGCCGGAGAGCTCGAGGGCGAGCACCTGCACGCCGGGGACGTCGCGCTCTACCTGCGGCGCGATCTCGGCGAACAGTGCCCGTTCCTTCGTGTGCGTGGGTGCCACTCGATCCTTTCCAAAAAAAACGGGCGCAGCGCGCCCATTTCCCAACTAACCGGTGAAATGTGGTGGCGCCGATTGTAGCAGCGGGTCGCGCGCGCGCCGGGGCCGCCGCGCTACTCGTCGTCGCCGTCGCCGACGTCAATTGCGGGCTCGTCGAGCAGCTCGAGCGCGGCGTTGAGGATCCCGCCCTGGATCCAGTTGCGGCTGTCCGAGCACCCCATCGCCACGTAGGTGTTCCACTCCGCCTCCGGCGTATAGCGCGCTTCGGGTCGCCCGCGGCTCTCCACGAGCTCCTCCACCTCCTCGACGCTCGCCGGGTAGCGCACCTCGGTGACGATGGCGACGATGCCGATGTCGAAGCCCTCCGGGTTCTGGGTGGCGACGGCGTCCAGATGGTCTGCGAGCAGCGCCTGCAGGCGGCTCTCGATCTCCTTGCGGGTCGGTGGCACGGCGATCTCCTGGGTAAGGGGGCTTGGCGAAACGACGGCTGTGTCGCCGGGCCGCGCTGGACGTCCCGATGCGTCGTCCTCGGTCGCGCCCGTATGACTTTTCAATCAGAACACTCTTGATAGGAACACGAACGCTCCCTGCGTCCTAGCCTCGGAACGACCATCGCACCCCTGCGACGAGCGACGTTCCGCCAAACCCCCTACATGTCGAGCACGATTGTGACCGGACCGTCGTTGACGAGCTCGACCGCCATGCGCGCGCCGAAGACGCCCCGCTCGACCGGCACTCCCGTCTCGGCAAGCACTCCGCAGAACCGGTCGTACAGCGGCTCGGCCGCGTCGGGCGGCGCCGCCTCCGAGAAGCTCGGCCGGTTGCCCCTTCGTGTGTCGGCGATGAGCGTGAACTGGCTGACGGCGAGCACGGCCCCGCCCGTGTCGAGCACGGCCCGGTCGAAGCGGCCGGCGCTGTCCTCGAAGATGCGCAGCCGCGCGACCTTGACGGCCAGACGCTCCGCCTCCGCCTCGCCGTCGCCGTGCGCGACGCCGAGCAGCACGAGCAGCCCGGGCCCGATCTGGCCGGCCGTCTCATCTCCGACGATGACGCGAGCCCGGGACACGCGCTGGACGACGGCCCGCATGCCGGGAACACTAGGAGGCGTGGCTGACGAGACCGACCGTCGCACCGCGCGGCTCTGGGTGGTCGCCCGCGAGGGGTCGCTCGTCGCGATCCTGATCGGGGTCGGCGTCGCGTTCCTGGACGCCGGCGTCGGCGCGGCCGTCATCGCGGCGGCTGCCTGCGTGCTCGTCGTGTCGCAGATCTGGATCTCGCTGAGCCACTACCGGCGCGTGATGGCGCGCCCCTGGCCCCCGGTCGCGCCGCTGCCGGACGATGACGACGACTGGTAGGCGGCTCGCCGCCGCGTCCGTCGCGTAGGGGCGGTACCGGCCGAGTGGCCTTCGGCGGCGACCAGCGGCCGGCGATCGAGTGCACGTCGTGATCCCGCGCCGCGGCCCGGGCAGCTGGTGGACCGTTGCCGTCTACACGCGCGTGCAGGCGGTCGGCTGCTACGCGTCGCAGATCGACGGCGGGAACTCCAGCCGCGTCGTCGTCTTCCGCGCGGTGCCTAGTCGAGATCTTTGACGCGCGCCGAGTAGTCGGCGCTCTCGGGCCGCATCTGGCTCGCGAGCTTGTAGTGCCCGTTCGCCTCCGCGCGCTTGCCCTGCTTCTCGAGGCAGCGGCCGAGCGCGTAGTGGGCGTAGTCGTCCACCGGCGAGATGTCGAGCACCGCGCGGAACTCACGCTCCGCGTCGCGGTAGCGCTGGATGCGGAAGTAGGCGATCCCGAGCGCCTCGCGGATCGAGGCCTTGCCCGGCTCGCGCCGCTTGGCCTTCTCGAGCGGCACGGTGGCCTGGGCGGCCATCCCCTTGCTGAGGTGCCGCCGCCCGAGCTGGAACAGGTCGTACGTCGTGTCGCTCAACTTCTGACCAACCCCCGGAGATAAGGAAAGTTCTCCTCCACCAAGTCAAGCGGATTGGTCAAGTCACGGGTAGCCCCCGTTGGGATCGCGGCGACGGTGGCGCCGGCGTCGATCGCCCGCTGGAAGGCATCCGCGACCTCGTAGGGAGCCTTGAACGGCGGCCGGCACACGGCAGGGATCTCCCGCAGCACGGCTTCGTGCAGCCCCATGAGCGGAGCCGCGGTCATCCCGCCCGCAGGGCCGCGGATGCGGAGGATCCGGCTGCCGTCGACGAGCAGGTGCGTCCTGTGCGCCGGGCCGCCGGCGCGACGGGCTGCGATCGCCCCCTCCGCCCCGCTCGCTTCCCAGGCGCGCGCGAAGTCGGCCACAGCGCCGTGCGCATACACGGTATCGGCCGCCGAGAGCAGCAACGGCGGCGCGGCGCCGGCGGCGAGCGCTCGCGACAGCGCGTCCGCCGAGCCATCTGCGCGCGGCTGTCGCACGGTCACGATCTCGAGCCCGAACGCGGACCCGTCCCCGGCGAGCGCCTCCACCTGCTCCGCAAGGTGGCCGGTCACCAGCCAGACGCGCCGGACGCTCGCGGAGGCCAGGTCGCGCAGGACCGTGGCCAGCACGGGCGTGCCGTCGATCGGCAGCACCGGCTTCGCCCACCGCTCCGTGAGCGGGCGGAGCCGGGTGCCCTCCCCGGCGGCCATGACGACGGCGTCCGGGGTCACAGCGAGCGAAGCGAGAGTGCCCCGCGGAGGCGCCGGCCGAGCGTCAGGTGCGCGCGCAGCGAGCGCCGGAACGCGACCAGATCACGGCGGGCCTGCGCCGCCGCGGCGCCGGCGCGCACCGGCGGGCCGAACCGCGCCTCGGCGACGGCCCGGGCGACCGGGCGGGCGTCGACGCCGAGCCGTTCCTCGAGGAGTGCGGCCGCCTCGGCGGCGCTCGCACCGCGCGGGACGGCGACGCCCTGGTCGGCGGCGAGCTCCTCGAGCTCGCGCCGGCACGCGGCCGCCACCCGGCGCGGGTCGGCCGTGGCGTACCGGAGCCGGCGCCGAAGTGCCTTCGCCAGCGCCACGAGCCCCAACGCCGCTGCGACGAGGAGCGCCACGCCCGCGACGACCGGCGCCCACGGGAAGCCCGAGCCGCCGCGCGCGGACGCCGCCGGCGCGGCGAGCGGCGGCGGCAGCACCGCGCCGCGGGTGTGCTGCCGGACGAGCTTCAGGAGCGCCTGCAGGCCGAGCCCGGCGGCGCCGCCCGCGAAGGCGGTCGTCGCGGCGCCCGCGTCGAACGACGCGGACGCGTCCGAGTACGGGGCGTCGAGCGTGCCGCGGGACGGCGTCGGGTCGAACGGCAGCCAGCCGTATCCGGGGAACCAGACCTCCACCCAGGCGTGGGCGTCGCGGTCGGAGACGACCCACCGCTTCGCCGATGCGTCCCAGCGGCCGCTCGTGAAGCCGGCGGCGACGCGCGCCGGGATCCCGAGGTAGCGGAGCATCAGCGCCATCGCGCCGGCGAAGTGCTGGCAGTAGCCGTCGTGCGTATGCGTGACGAAGTCGACGAGCGGCGGGACGCCGTGCGCCTGCGGCGGCTGCTCGTCGTACGTGAAGCCGCCGCTCGACCGGAACCACGTCTCCAGCGCGACGGCGGCGCCGTACGGTGTGCGCGCGTTGCCGACGACGCGGCGCGCCGTGCGGTAGAGCGGCCGGTAGGCGCGGGCCGCCGCGTCGGTCGCGAACACGTGCGCGACCGCGGCCTCGCGCCCCGGGGTGCCGAAGGCGGGCACGCCCTGGTCGCCCCAGACCGCCAGGTACGGCGCGAGCTCCGTGCTGTGTGGGTAGTCGGCGCCGAGCCGGGCGAGCGCCCGCGGCTTCGGCCGGGGCGCGTAGCTCCAGGCCGTGTAGACGTCGCCGCCGTGCAGGCCGCCCGGGCGCAGGGCGACGCCGCCGTCGGCGTAGAGCTGCGTAGCAGCGCCGCTCGCGTAGGCGACCGGCGTCGCGGCGGCGGGCAGGTGGTCGTCGGCAAGCGCACGCACGAAGAACCGCTGGCGGATCCACCGCGCCGGGTCGTCAGCGCGCGGCGGCAGCGTCGCGTCATTGGTGAGCAGCTCGCGCGCGCCCTCCGGGTGCGCGATGTCGACCGTCAGCGACTCGTCCCAGACGTCGTTCTCGAAGCGGTCGAGCGTGGTCGCGCGCCAGTAGCGCGCCTGGGCCGGCGCCTCGACCTCGAACACGGTCGTCGGCCGGCTGGGGAACTGAATGCCCCGGTACTGGCTGCGCCAGATGTAGGCGACGCTGACCTGGCGCCCGGCCGAGTACGGGTTCCAGCGCTGCCATTCGACGACGCCGCCCGGGGTGACGGCCGCCGCCGCCGAGGCCGCGACCGCTGCCAGCACCAGCAGCACCCCGGCGGCGAGCGCCGGGCGCAGCGCCGTCCGCGGGCCGAGCGCGCCGAGCAGGAGCAGGCACCCGGCGAGGAGCAGCACGCCGCGGGCGAGCGCGCCCGAGCCGCCGAGCAGCGTCGTCGGCCACGCCGCGCCCGCCGCGAGCACGACGCAGGCCGCCACGGGCCGCCGTGCCGCGACCGTCAGGGCGAGCCCGAGCGCGAAGGCGAAGATGGCGAAGAGGACGAGCGCGTGCATCTCCGGGTGCAGGTGCGGGTCGAACGGGACGGTGAGCGCGTAGAAGCTGCGCAGCCCGTCGTCGGCGCGGTTCCATACCTCGCGCGGCGCGACCGCATCGGCGGCGACGGCGGCCGCAGCGAGCGTCGCGGCGACCGCGAGCACGCCGCGCGTCAGCGCCCGGCCCGGGAGGACGGGAACGAGTGCAAGCGCCAGCAGGGCGACGACGCGCGCCGTGCCGGTGACGGGCTGCTCGAGACGGAGCCAGCACCCGGCCACGAACGCGGCCGTCGGCACCCACACGAGGACCGTCCTACGCACGCGCAGCCGCCCGGAGCGAGTGGCCGCCGAGGACCCGGGCCAGGTCGTCGCCGCTTCCCGCCACGGCGACGGTCACGCCCGCCGCGGAGAGCCGCAGCAGGTCGGCGGTCGGCACGGCGCTGCGCCCGGCGAACGAGCCCGCGTCCACGAAGACCAGTGCAGCGCGGCGACCGGCGGACGCGCGCTCGACGAGCCGGTCGGCTAGGGCGCGGGGCACCGCAGCAGTCACGACGACGAGCTCCCCCACCCGCGCGAGCGGGCTCACCTCCGCGCCGAGCAGCGCGGCCACCGTCGTCGAGCCGTCCGGCTCGGCGGCCGCCAGCGCGTCGTAGGCCGCGTGCCAGTCGCGCTCGGACGCGACGTGGTGGTACTCGGGCTGCGCGCGGTTGATCGCGAGCAGCGCGGTGCGCCCGCCCGAGGCGAACGCCCGGAGCAGCGAGCCTGCGGCGCGGACCTGCACGTCGAAGCTCGGGCCGGCCGGGGCGCCGGCGGCGTCGAGGACGATCGCGACCTCGTCGTGCGGGGCGTCCTCGAACTCCTTGACCATCAGCTCGCCGCGCTTGGCCGTCGAGGGCCAGTGCACCCGGCGGAGCGACTCGCCTTGCTGGTGCTCGCGCACGCCATGGAAGTCGAAGCCGCTCGGCCGCCGCAGGAGCAGCCGACGGCCGCCCGCGCCGAGCGTCCCGTTCTCGGTGAAGACGCGGTCGAGGTCGACCAGGCGCGGGTGCACGACCAGCGCGCCCCCATCCGCGACCGGCGACACGCCGCGCGCGAGCCCGAACGGGTCCTGGCCAGTCGCGGTCGCGCCCGTGAAGGCGTAGCGGCCGCGCGGGACGCGCCGCAACGTGACGCGGCCGGTCGCGAGGCGGCCGTGCGGCGTGAGCGCGATCCGGTGCTCGCCGAGGCGCCCGAGCCGCTCGGTGACCGAGAGCACCGCGGGCCGGAGCCCGCGCGTCAGCTCGGCGCGGAGCTCGAGCGCGACATCATCGCCCTCGAGCTGCAGGTCGCGGCCGGCGCGCCGGGTCACCGCGGCCGGGCGCCGGGCGGCCCGTACCCAGAGCGCCGCGCCGAGCGCGGCGGCGGCCAGGCCGATTGCGACCGGGTACAGCATCCGCGCCCCCAGCAGCCACGCGGCCGCGTACAGCACGCACCCGAGCGCGAGCGTCAGGCGGCCGCGATTGGTCACACCGGGACGGGCGTCCGGGCCAGCGCGTCCTGGATGGCGTCCTCGGCGGTCACGCCGGCCGAGCGCTGCTCGGGAGCGACGATCAGCCGGTGCGAGAGCGCCGGCAGGGCGAGCGCCTTGACGTCGTCGGGCTCGACATAGTCGCGTCCGTCCGCCAGAGCCCTCGCCTTCGCGATACGCAACAGGGAGACGCCGGCGCGGGGGCTCGCCCCGAGCGCCAGGCGGGCGTCGCCGCGCGTGTGGCGGAGGACGGCGACGACGTAGCGGTTGACGCTCTCCTCGACGTAGACGTCGCGCGCCTCGGCGATCAGCACGCGAATCTCGTCCGCCGTCGTCACGGGCTCGAGCGCCTCGAGCGGCTCCTCGCTCGTCTGCTCGCGCAGCATCGCCGCCTCCTCCGCGAGCGCCGGGTACCCGATCGAGATGCGCATCGTGAAGCGGTCGAGCTGCGCCTCGGGGAGCGGGTAGGTGCCCTCGTACTCGAGCGGGTTCTGCGTGGCCATGACCATGAACGGCCGCGGCAGCGCGTAGGTGACGCCGTCGACGGTGACCTGGTTCTCCTGCATGCACTCGAGCAGCGCCGACTGCGTCTTCGGCGAGGCGCGGTTGACCTCATCGACGAGCAGCAGGTTCGTGAAGACCGGGCCGCGGCGGAAGTCGAATTCGTTCACGCGCTGGTCGAAGACGTTGACGCCGGTGACGTCCGAAGGCAGCAGGTCCGGCGTGAACTGCAGGCGGGAGAACGCGCAGTCGACGGAGCGGGCGACCGCCTTGGCCAGCATCGTCTTCCCGACGCCGGGAAAGTCCTCGATGATGAGGTGCCCCTCGCCGACGAGGCACAGGACGGCGAGGCGCAGCGTCTCCTCGGGCGCGTGCACGACGCGGCCGACGTTGGCTGCGATGGCTGCGAGCAGCTCGGCCGCGCCGGGCGCCGGGCGCGGCTCGCTACGTGCGTCCATGCAGCACCCGCTCGATCTCGTCCAGCACCGCCGCCGCGATCTCCGCCTTCGGCGCGCGCGGCACCTCGCGGCGCCCGTCGCCCGAGAGGATGACCACCTCGTTCTCGTCGCTGTCGAAGCCGATCTCGTTTCGCGACACGTCGTTGTAGACGAGCAGGTCGAGCCGCTTGCGCTCGAGCTTGCCGGCCGCCCGCGCGAGCCCGTCGTCGCCCGCCTCGGCGGCGAAGCCGACCAGCACCTGACCGTTCTGGCGGCGCTCGCCGAGCTCGCGCAGGACGTCCGTGGTGGGCTCGAGCTCGAGCTCCCAGGCGTCGGCGTCCTTTGGCCGCTTGCCTTCGAGCGCTGCCGACGGCCGGTAGTCGGCGACGGCGGCGGCCATGATCACCACGTCTGCGTCCGCGCGGGCGAGCGCCTCGCGCTCCATGTCCACCGCGGCCGGCGTGTCGACGACGGTGACGCCCGCCGGCGCCGGCACCGACAGGTTGGCGGCGAGCAGCGTGACGTCCGCGCCGCGTCGCCGCGCCTCCTCGGCGAGGGCCACGCCCATGCGCCCGGACGAGCGGTTGCCGACGAAGCGGACGGCGTCGATCGGCTCGCGCGTGCCCCCCGCGCTGACCAGCACCCGCTTGCCCGACAGACTTCGTGGCTGTCCGCCACTAAGTAATGAGCTGCACCGCTCGAAGATCTGCTCGGGCTCGGCCATCCGCCCCGCGCCCCACTCGCCCTCTGCCAGCTCGCCCTCCTCGGGGCCGACGAGCTCGACGCCGCGCTCGCGCAGGAGCGCGACGTTCGCCTGCGTGGCCGGGTGCTCCCACATGCGCACGTTCATCGCCGGAGCGACGACGAGCGGCCCGCGGTGCGCGAGCGCCGCGTCGGTCAGCAGGTTGTCGGCGAGCCCGTGCGCCAGCTTCGCGATCGTGTTCGCGGTGGCGGGCGCGACGACCAGCAGGTCGGCGCGCGTCAGGTGCAGATAGGGGTCGTCGCCGGCCGGCCGCCGCGCGAGCGCCCGGAAGGTGTCGGCCGTGACGAAGCGCTCGGCGCCGGGCGTGACCAGCGGGACGACGTCATGTCCCGCGCGCACGAAGAGACGCGTGAGCTCGCACGCCTTGTAGGCGGCGATGCCGCCGGAAATCCCCTGCAAGATGCGCGCCATTCGCACAATTGTGCCGCACCGACGGAGGCCGGCTTGTCCGGCCGCAGTCACATCGCGCGCTACGCGCGTCTGGCTCTCAAAACCCGTGAAAAGTCGTCATGGCTTTCGCGCAGCGAAAGCCGGACTTTTCGCGGCAGTCAGGGCTTAGGGTAGGTGTACTTGATCTTGCCCTCGGCGATTTCCTCGAGGGCCATGGTCAAGTAGTTCTTCGAGCGCGACTCGATGAGCGGGGGCGCGAAGTCCTCGAAGGTGCCCTCACCGAGCTGCTGGTGGTAGTTGTTGATCTGCCGGGCACGCTTGGCGGCCGCGATCACGAGCGAGTAGCGGCCGTCGACGTTCTCGAGCAGGTGGTCGATGCGAGGACTGATCACGGCCGCGCATGGTACACGCGGCCGGCTAAGCCCCGTTCGACGACGTCCGCGATCGCCTGCACAGCGGTCGCGAGATCGTCGTTCAGCACCACCTCATCGAAGTCGTCCTCGTGCTGGAGCTGCTGCCGCGCGATCTCGAGCCGCTCGTCGATCTCGCCGCTCGACTCGGTCGCCCGCGCGCGCAGCCGCGCCTCGAGCGCGGAGAGCGGCGCGGAGACGAAGATCGCGATCGCCCCTTCGAGCTCGTCGCGGACGAGGAGCGCCCCCTCGATCTCGAGCTCGAGCACCGGGACGTGGCCCTCCGCGGCAATGCGGTCGATCTCCGACCGGAGGGTCCCGTATCGGTGGCCGGCGAACTCCACGTGCTCGAGGAAGTCGCCCGCGGCGACCCTTCGCGCGAACTCGTCGTCGCTCAGGAAGTAGTACTCGCGGCCGTGCTCCTCCCCCGGCCGCTGCTCCCGCGTCGTCGCCGATACCGCGAGTCGCAGGTCCTTGAAGCGGTCGAGCAACGCGCGAACGAGGGTGCCCTTGCCTGCCCCTGAGGGCCCCGTGACGACGAACACAGGTCTAGCCATTCTGCGGAGCAGAATGGCCTAGCGGCTGAAGAGGCCGATGAGCTCGGTGCGCTGGCGCTCCGAAAGACCGCCTACCGTCTTCGACTGGCTGATGCGCGCCTGGTTCAGGTAGCGCGTCGCCTTGACGCGCCCGAACTTGGGCACGGCCATGAGGATGTCGAACACCTTCGCGGTCGAGACGTAGTCGGGGGGATCGCGGAGGATGTCATCGATCGAGACCCGTCCGAGCTTGAGGTCTTTCTTGAGCTGGGCACGCCGGACACGGATGTCGTTGGCGCGCTTGAGGGCCTCCATCCGCTGGTCGGGAGAACGCAGCGGGGCCTGCGTCGGAGACTTCGTCGCGATCACTGAGCGCGGGAGGCTACCAGATTCCCGGCGCCGTGCAACCGGCATAAAACGCGGCTTTTGCAGGTATTTTGTAAACCGCTACTTTTGGCTAGTGCGGCGCCCCCACCCGGTCGGGCACGTCCGAGTGAGCGAGTCCCCAAGCGGCGGCCGGGTCGGCGAGACCCATCGCCGCCGCCTCCGCAGCCAGCTCCGCCCGGATGCGGCCGGGCGCCGTCGGGTCGCTGAAGAGCACCGTCCCGAGCGCGACCGCGTTTGCTCCGGCGGCAACGAATTCGAGCGCGTCGCGACCGCTCATCACGCCGCCGACGCCGACGATCGGCAGGGCCGTCGCGCGCCGGCAGGCGTACACCGCGGCCAGCGCAATCGGCTTGAGCGCAGGCCCGGAGTAGCCGCCGACGGCACGCGAGAGGCGCGGGGCAAGCGCGTCGTCGAGCGCGAGCCCGCGGATCGTGTTGACGAGCGTGAGGCCGTCGGCGCCGGCCGCCGCGGCCGCCCGCGCGAGCTCTGCGACGTCCGGCACGGCGGGCGACAGCTTCACGTAGAGCGGCAGCCTCGTCGCCCCGCGCGCGGCAGCGACGAGCTCGGCGACGGAGTCGGCCGCTTCCTCCACGTTGGGGCAGGAGACGTTGAGCTCGAGCGCCTCGATGCCCGGCTCGGCGGCGAGCGCCTCGCAGCCGTCGGCGTAGTCGCCGGCGCGGAAGCCGCCGACGGACACCCAGAGCGCGACGCCGAGCTCGCGCAGCCGCGGCAGGTGCTCGTCGACGAACCGGTCGAGGCCCGGGTTCTGGAGGCCGATCGAGTTGAGCATCCCCTGCTCGGTCTCGGCGATGCGGACCGGCGGGTTGCCCTCGCGCGGGAGCGGCGTGACCGTCTTGGTCACGAAGGCGTCGAGCGCCCGGGCGACGTCCGGCGCGACCAGCGCGTCGAGGCAGCCCGATGCGTTCAGCAGCCGGATCACGCGGCCGCCTGCAGGACGGGGCCGTCGACGCACAGCCGGCGCAGCGCGCCGTCGATCTCCACCACGCAGCCGTAGCAGGCGCCGTAGCCGCAGGCCATCGGCGCCTCCCAGGCGAGCTGCGCGTCCGGCGCGAGCGCCCGCACTGCCTCGAGCATCGGCGGGGGGCCGCAGGCGAGGACGTCGTGCCCGGGTCGCAGCGCGTCGGTCACGTAGGCCGGCTCCAGCACCACGTCGGCGTTCGGGACGAGCACGGCCGCCTCGGCGTGGTGCGCCGTGCGGAAGCCCAGCACCGCCGGCGGCCCGCCCATGCGCGCCGCGGCGTACGGGAAGGGCGCGACGCCGACGCCGCCGCCGACGAGCAGCGGGCGCGGCACGTCGAGGCGGAAGCCGTTGCCGAGCGGGCCATAGACGGTGAGCTCCGCGCCCGGCTCCAGCGCGGCGAGCGCCCGCGTTCCAGGGCCGACGACGTCGAACAGGAACCCGAGCTCGCCGGCCTCGTGGAGGCAGAGGCTCATCGGCCGCGGCAGCAGCCGCCCCGGCGGCGAGAGCATGAAGAACTGCCCGGGAGCGCCCGGGTCGAGCCCACCTCGCGCCACGCGCAGGAGGATGTACGGGCCCACCGCCTCGCGGCCGGTGACGCTACGCGCTTCGCGCCTGGGCATGGCGTTCCTGGAGCGAGAGCGCGGACTCGCCGCGCGCGCCGGAGATGGCCTCGGCGGCCGCGGCGGCGCCGGCGAGCGTGGTGATGCACGGCACACGGGCGACGAGCGCCGCCTCACGGATGCGGTAGCCGTCCGAGCGGGCGCCGGAGCCCTGCGGCGTGTTGACGACAAGGTCGCAACGGCGACGGCGGATGAGGTCGACGACCGTCGGCCCCTCCCCCGCCTCGGTCACCTTGCGCACTGGCCGCGCGGTAAGCCCGGCGGCCTTGAGCGCGGCCGCGGTGCCGGAGGTGGCAACCAGGTCGAACCCGAGCCCGGCAAGCGCGCGGGCGACCGGCACGACGGCGTCCTTCTCGTCGTCGCGGACGGAGAGGAAGACGGTGCCGTGGTCGGGCAGGCGCCGGCCGGCCGCGCGTTCGGCTTTGGCGAAGGCGGTGGGGAAGTCGGCGGCGGAGGCCATGACCTCGCCGGTGGAGCGCATCTCGGGGCCGAGCACGGGGTCGCTGCCGGGGAAGCGGCCGAAGGGCAGGACGGCCGCCTTGACCGAGACCTCGGCGGGGGTGCGGCCCCAGGGCAGGTCGAGGTCGGCGAGCGGCTTGCCGGCAGCGAGCGCGCAGGCGGCGGCGACGAGGTTGACGCCGATCGCCTTGCTGGCGAAGGGGACGGTGCGCGACGCGCGCGGGTTGGCCTCGAGCACGTAGACCTGGCCGTCGGTGATCGCGAGCTGCACGTTGACGAGCCCGACGACGCCCAGTGCGGGGGCGAGCGTGCGGACGATCTGCTCGATCTCGGTGGTGTCGAGCGAGGGCGGCGGCAGCACGCAGGAGGAGTCGCCGGAGTGGACGCCGGCCTCCTCGACGTGCTCCATGACGGCGGCCACCCACGTGTCCTCGCCGTCGCAGAGGGCATCAACGTCGATCTCAACCGCGCCCTCGAGGAAACGGTCGACCAGCGTCGGCCCCTGGATACCGGCCATCGCGGCGCGGACGTCGCCGGCGGAGTAGCAGACGCGCATGGAGCGGCCGCCGAGCACATGCGAGGGGCGCACGAGCACCGGGTAGCCGACACGCTCGGCGACCTCGACCGCGGCGTCGGGGTCGCGGGCGATGCCCCAGTCGGGACAGCGGACGCCGAGCCTGTCGCAGAGCGCGGCGAAGCGCTCGCGGTCCTCGGCCAGGTCGATGGCGTCATGCGAGGTGCCGAGGATCGTGTAGCCGGCGGCGGCGAGCACGGGCGCGAGCTTGAGCGGCGTCTGCCCGCCGAACTGGATGGCGATCCCGGCCGGCCGCTCGCGCTCGCAGACGGCGAGCACCTCCTCGGCGCCCAGTGGCTCGAAGTAGAGGCGGTCGGAGGTGTCGTAGTCGGTCGAGACGGTCTCGGGGTTGCAGTTGACCATCACCGCCTCGTAGCCGAGCGAGCGGAACGACTGCGCGGCGTGCACGCAGCAGTAGTCGAACTCGATCCCCTGCCCGATCCGGTTCGGGCCTGAGCCCAGGATGACCACCCGCGGCGCCTCGCCGTCGGGCGCTGCCTCGTCGGCCTCGCCCCAGGTGGAGTAGAAGTAATTCGACGCCGCCTCCACCTCACCGGCACACGAATCGACGCGCCGGAACACCGGGTTGATGCCGGCCGCGAAGCGGGCGGCACGGGCCTCCTCTTCCGATACGCCTCGGGCCGCCGCGACGTCGGCGTCCGAGAGGCCGATCCGCTTGACGGCGAGCCAGTCCACCTCATCGCTCACGCGGTCGAGCGCCCGCGAGACGCGATCGAACTCGGCCTTGAACCATGGATGCACCCCGGCGGGAACATCGTCCAGCCCCTTCCACGGTGCAGCCGTTGAAGTGTCCAGCTCGCGCGAGCGCATGGCCTTGAGGAATGCCTCGGTGAAGGTGCGGCCGATGCCCATCGTCTCGCCGACGGCTTTCATCTGGGTGCCGAGGGTGGTGTCGGCGCCGGGGAACTTCTCGAAGGCGAAGCGGGGGAACTTGACGACGACGTAGTCGAGGGTGGGCTCGAAGCTGGCGGGGGTGGTGCGTGTGAGGTCGTTGGGGATCTCGTCCAGCGTGTAGCCGATGGCGAGCTTGGCGGCGACCTTGGCGATCGGGTAGCCGGTCGCCTTCGACGCGAGCGCGGATGAGCGGGAGACGCGCGGGTTGAGCTCGATCACCCTGAGCTCGCCGTTCTCGCGCGAGCGGGCGAACTGGATGTTGGCGCCGCCGGTCTCGACGCCGACGGCGCGGATGACGGCGATCGCGGCGTCGCGCATGGCCTGGTAGTCCTCGTCGCAGAGCGTCATCTGCGGGGCGACGGTGACGGAGTCGCCGGTGTGGATGCCCATCGGGTCGAGGTTCTCGATCGAGCAGACGATGACGACGTTGTCGCTGCGGTCACGCATCAGCTCGAGCTCGAACTCGTCCCAGCCGATCAGCGACTCCTCGACCAGCACCTGGCCGACCGGGCTCTCGGCCAGTGCCCGCTCCAGGAGCACGGAGAGCTGCTCGGCCGAGTGCGCGGTGCCGCCGCCGTGGCCGCCGAGCGTGAAGGCCGGGCGCAGGATGACGGGGAAGGAGAGGTTGTCGGGCAGCTGTCGCGGCTCGGTCACGACGACCGACTCCGGCGAGCGCAGGCCGACCGAGGCGACGGTATCGCGGAACTCCTCGCGGTCCTCGGCGCGGCGGATGACCGCGGGCGGGGCGCCGATCAGCTCGACGCCGAGCTCGTCCAGCACGCCGGTCTCGGCGAGCTCGAGCGCGACGTTGAGCGCCGTCTGGCCGCCCATCGTCGGCAGCAGCGCATCGGGCCGCTCGCGTTCTACCACCGAGGCGACGCCGGCGGCATCCAGCGGCTCCAGGTAGGTGCGGTCGGCGAAGCCGGGATCGGTCATGATCGTGGCCGGGTTCGAGTTGACCACGATCGTCTGCAGGCCCTCCTCCCGCAGCACCTTCAACGCCTGCGAGCCCGAGTAATCGAACTCGCAGGCCTGCCCGATCACGATCGGCCCCGAGCCGATCAGGCAGATCGAACGCAGATCAGGCCGCCTTGGCAAGACTCACCCCCTCGACCCACTGCTCGATCAGGAAGTGCGCGTCGTGCGGGCCGGGGCCGGCCTCCGGGTGGAACTGCACCGAGCGTGCCTGCGCGTCGGGCGCGTGCAGCCCCTCGACCGTGCCGTCGTACAGCGACACGTGCGTCGCGACCCGCTCTTCGGAGGGCTCGACGGCAAAGCCGTGGTTCTGGCAGGTGACCATCACGGCGCCCGTGCGCCGCTCCAGCACCGGGTGGTTCGCGCCACGGTGGCCGAACGGCAGCTTGAAGGTCGACAGGTCGAGCGCCCGCGCGAGCAGCTGGTGGCCAAGGCAGATGCCGAGCACCGGCACGCGGCCGAGCAGCTCACGGATCGTCTCCACCTCGTCGTCCAGCGCCCCCGGATCACCCGGCCCGTTCGACAGCAACACGGCGTCGTGGTGGACGAGCTCCTCCGGCCCCGCGTCATGGGGATACACGGTCACTCCCGCGCCCGCCTCCGTCAGCCGGCGCAGGATCGACCGCTTCAGCCCGTAGTCGACCACCCCGACCGAGACGCGGCCGCCGCGGGACACCACGTAGGGCTGCTCGGTCGACACGCCCGCGACCAGTGCCCGCCCGGCCATCGGCGCCTGCGCGCGCGCACCGGCTACCGCCTCTTCGACAGACGCCTCGCCGGCTACGATCGCGCAGCGCATCGCCCCCGCGCCGCGCAGGTGCAGCACCAGCGCCCGCGTATCCACGCCTGTCAGAGCGACGATCCCATGGGCGTACAGCCAGTCCGTCCAGGCCGGGCCGCGCGCCTCGCGCATCAGCACACCGCGCACATGCACGTGCGCCGACTCACTGCGCCCCGGCGCCACCCCGTAGTTGCCGACCATCGGCGCCGTGAAGCAGACAACCTGCTCCGCGTAGCTCGGATCCGTGACCACCTCCTGGTAGCCCGTCATCGCCGTCGTGAACACGGCCTCCCCGAACGCGAAGCCGGGCGCGCCGACGGGCTCGCCGTGGAAGACGGTGCCGTCCTCGAGTGCCACGAAGGCAGTCATCCGAAGGCCACCCGGCCGGCGGCGATCGTCAGCAGGATCCGCGAGCGCAGCCGCTCGCCGAGGAGCCAGGAGTTCGCGGAGCGTGAGCGAAAGCCCCGCTCCTCGACCGTCCACTCCGCCTCCGGGTCGATCAGCACGAGGTTCGCGGTCGCGCCGACGGCGATCGTGGGCTCGTCGAGCCCGTAGATGCGCGCCGACCCGGCCGACATGCGCTCGAGCAGGATGTCGAGCGGGACGAGGCCCGGCTCGACGAGGTGCGTATAGAGCACCGGGAAGGCCGTCTCGAGGCCGGTAACGCCGAATGGCGCGGCCTCCCACGGCACCTCCTTCTCGTGCCGCGCGTGCGGCGCGTGGTCGGTCGCGACGGCGCCGATCGTGCCGTCGAGGAGCGCGTCGACCAGCGCCGCACGATCATCCGCGGTCCGGAGCGGCGGGTTCATCTTCAGGTTGGCGTCGAGCGAGCGGACGGCCTCGTCGGTGAGCACGAGGTGATGCGGCGTGACCTCGCCGCTGGCGGCGATGCCCGCCTCGCGGGCGCCGCGCAGCGCGTCGACCGACTCGCGCGCCGAGAGGTGCAACACGTGGAGCGGCCGTCGCTCGTAGGCGGCGAGCGCCAGGTCGCGCTCGACCATCAGGCTCTCGGCCACCGATGGGTAGCCGGAGAAGCCGAGCTGCGCCGAGACCTCGCCCTCGTGCATCTGCCCGTCGCGGGAAAGCGCGGGCTCCTCGCAGTGAACGGCGACCGTCCGCCGGGCGACGGCGCTGTACTGGAGCGCGCGGCGCATCAGCCCCGCGGAGGTGACCGGCCGCCCGTCATCCGTGAAGCCGGCGGCGCCCGCGTCCGCGAGCTCGCCCATCTCGGTCAGCTCGGCGCCCGTCTGGCCCTTCGAGATGGCGGCGAGGAAGCCAACCGGCACCTCGGCGGTCGCGCGGGCGCCGTCGATCAACGAGCCGAGCACGGCGGCCGAGTCGATGACCGGGTCGGTGTTGGGCATGGCGAGGATCGCGCAGTAGCCGCCGGCCGCGGCCGCCTGCGTGCCGGTCGCGATCGTCTCCTCGTCCTCCCGGCCGGGCGTGCGCAGGTGCACGTGGGGGTCGACGAACGCCGGGGCGAGCAGCTTGCCCTCGGCCTCGACGACGCGGTGCGCGTTGGTCGGCAGGTCGTCGCCGAGCTGGGCGATGACACCGCCGTCGACGCGGACGTCCATGACCGCGTCGATGCCGCGCACCGGGTCGAGCACGCGGGCCCGCCGGACGACGACCTCGGCTGCAGGGATCTCGCGGGCGAAGAGCATCAAGCCACCTCCCCCACCGCGGCAACCTCGACGGCGACCGGGCCGTGCGTCAGCAGGTCGTAGAGCACGGCCATGCGCACGACGAGCCCGGCGCGGACCTGTTCGACGATCAGCGCGTCGGCCGCGTCGGCCACCCGCCCGTCGATCTCGACGCCCCGGTTCATCGGCCCCGGATGCATCACCTTCTGTCCAGGCCGCAGGCGCTCGGAGGTCACGCCCCAGCGGGCCGCGTACTCGCGCAGGCTCGGCACGTAGTTGGCGCCCTCCTGCATCCGCTCGCGCTGCATGCGCAGGACGTAGACGACGTCGGCGTCGCGGATCGCGTCGATGTCGATGCTCGTCTCGCAGCCGAGCGTCTCGATCCCGCGGGGCAGCAGCGGTGGCGGCCCGACGAGCGTCACGCGGGCATCCATCAGCACGAGCGCCTGGACGAGCGAGCGGGCGACGCGCGAATGCAGGACGTCGCCGACGATCGCCACGTGGAGCTCGTCGAGCTCCCCGACCTCCTGCTGGAGCGTGTAGAGGTCGAGCAGCGCCTGGGTCGGATGCTGGTGCTTGCCGTCGCCGGCGTTCACGACGTGCGCCCCCGTGTTCGCGGCGACGAGCTGGGGCGCCCCGATGTGCGGGTGGCGGATGACGATCACGTCCGGGTCGTAGGCGGCGATCGTCAACGCCGTGTCCTTGAGCGACTCGCCCTTGTCGACCGACGAGCCGGCCGCCTTGATCGACATCGTGTCGGCGGAGAGCCGCTTGGCGGCCAGCTCGAAGCTCGACGAGGTGCGGGTCGACGACTCGTAGAAGAGGTTCACGACCGTCCGGCCGCGCAGCGTCGGCAGCTTCTTCATCTCGCGCTCCAGCGAGCGCGCGAACGAGCGTGCGATCGAGAGCAGCCGCTCGACGTCGTCGCGCTCGAGGTCCTCGATCGAGATCAGGTGGCGCCGTTCACGGGCCGGCGGCGGGAGCAGCTCCTGGCGCACCAGGCGAATGTCAGTCATGGGTGGTCTCCTCCGGAGTCGAGACGAGCAGCACGCGGTCGACCTCGTCGACCTCGACCAGCTGGACCTGGACGCGCTCGCCGCGCGAGGTGGGCAGGTTCTTCCCGACGTAGTCGGGGCGGATGGGCAGCTCGCGGTGGCCGCGGTCGGCGAGCACGGCGAGCTGCACGCGCGCCGGCCGGCCGTAGTCGAAGAGGGCGTCGATCGCGGCCCGGATCGTGCGGCCCGTGTAGAGGACATCGTCGACGAGCACGATCGTCATGCCCTCGAGCGGGAAATCGAGCTTCGTGTCGCGGACAAGCGGCTGCGGGTGCAGCGGCGCCTCCCCGCCGCGGACGTGCAGGTCGTCGCGGTGGAAGGTGATGTCGACGCTCCCGAGCGCGACCTCCTCGCCGCTGAACTCCTCGATCATCCGGCGTAGCCGCTGCGCGAGCGGGACGCCGCGGGTATGGATCCCGACGAGCGCGACGCTGGTGACGTCCGTGCGCTCGATGATCTCGTGCGCGATCCGCGAGAGCGTCCGCGAGATCGCCTCGTCGTCGAGGAGAACCTTCTCCGACTCGACGTGCGTGTCGTTCAACGCCCGCGTGCGGTCGCGGGCGGGCCCTGCAGGACTTTCAACACTCCGTTCTCCTTCTCGGCCTCACTGGACCGTGTTAAAGGGCTCGGTGCGGGGACGAGTCTAACGAGGGCGGTCGGACGGAGTAGGGTCGGCGCGTGCCGACCCCACGCTTCGCGGCGCGCGACCTGCTGCGCCAGGTGCTTCTGACGCAGCCCGTGGTTGCGCCCGACGGTGGAACGGTCGTCTACGTGCGCAGGACGATCGAGGGCGCTGAATACCGGAACCGGATCTGGGCGGTGCCGTGGCGCGGCGGGCGGGCGCGCCGTCTGACCGGCGGCGACATGGACGTGCGCCCACGCGTGTCGCCCGACGGCGAGCGGCTGTTGTTTCTCTCGAACCGTTCCGGCTCGATGAAGCCCTGGGTGCTGCCGCTGGGCGGCGGCGAGCCGGAGTTGCTGGCCGAGGTCGACGGCGACGTGGCCGCGGCGGACTGGTCGCCCGACGGCCGCCGCGTCGTGCTGCTGGCGCCGAGCGGCGAGGAGCGGTTCGTGGTCGGCGATCCCGCGAGCCCGGTCGCGCGGGTGATCCGCGACGTCAACTGGCGGCTCGACGGCGCCGGCCTGCGCAACCAGTTCACGAGCGCGTGGGTCGTCGGCGGCGGGCGAGCGCGGCGACTGACGGCGCCGGATTACGAGGTCTTCGGGGCGGCCTGGCACCCCGACGGCGACCGCATCGTGTTCCTGGCCGACCTCACTCCCCAGGCCGGCCTGTGGGAGAAGCCGCAGGCGTGGACGATCGGGCTCGGCGGCGGCCGGCCGCGCACGGCGGCGCGCCTCGCGGAGGGCATCGTCGCCGCGCAGTGGTCGCCGGGCGGCCTGCTCGCAGTGATTGGCAGCGACGCCGACAGCGACCTCGGCGGCGAGAACCTGACCCTCCACCTCGCCGGGCGCAGGGCGCGCCGGCTCGCCGCGGACCTCGACCGGACGATCTTCAACGCGACCACCGGCGACATCGTCGACCTGGGCGCGCGCTTACCGCCGCCGCTTGCCTGGCTCGACGAGGAGACGCTCGTCGGGCTCGTGTCCGATCACGGCCGCTCGCTGCCGTACCGGTTCGGCGTCGACGGCTCGGCCGAGCCGCTGGCCGAGGGCGAGCTGGTCTGCTACGAGCTCGCCGCCGGCGGCGGCCGGGTCGCCGTCGCCGCGTGTGTCGACGGCGAGGCCGGGGAGATCTACGCCGTCGAGGACGCCGGGCTGCGGCAGCTGACGCGCGACGGGAGCCGCTGGTTCCGGCCGTACGCCCGGAAGCCCGAGCGCGTGCAGGCAAAGGTGCGCGGCGGGCCGGTCGTCGAAGGGTTTCTCTGGCGGGCGCGCGGCCGCCAGCGCGGCCTGGTCTTGCATGTCCACGGTGGTCCGCACCTCGCCCACGGGCCGGCGCCGTGGATGGAGATGACGGCTCTCGCGGACGCGGGCTTCAACGTCATCGCCGCAAACCCGCGCGGGTCGGTCGGGTACGGCGAGGCGTACGGGACTGCGCTGCGCACGCGTTGGGGCGAGCTCGACCAGGCCGACTTCCTGCGGCTCGTCGACTCGGCGGTGGCGGCAGGTCTCGCCGAGCGCGACCAGGTCGGCATCCTCGGCCTCTCGTACGGCGGCTTCACCGTCACGTACCTGATGGGGCGGCACCCCGGGCGCTTCGCCGCAGGGGTGGCCGAGAACCCCGTCACCGACCATCTCGCCGAGTACGGCGCGGCCGACGCGGGCATCGACATCGGCCGCGTCGCCGTCGGCGTCGAGCCCTGGGAGGACGGCGAGCGCATGCGCGGCGCGTCGCCCGCCGCGGAGATCCACCGCAACGAGGCGCCGCTGCTCCTGCTCCAGTGCGAAGGCGACGTGCGCTGCCCGCCGGTGAACAGCGAGATCGTGTTCGCGATCCTGCGCAAGCTCGGCCGTCCGGTCGAGATGGTCCGGTATCCGGAGGAGTCGCACCTGCTCTTCGCGCTCGGGCGCCCCGACCGGCGCGTCGACCGCATGGAGCGGATCGTCGACTGGTTCAGGCGCTACTTGTAGTACCCGGGCGCCGGCTCGGCCCCCGGCGCCGGCACCTCGTCGCGCGCCAGCGGGCCGAGCGTCCAGACGCCGAGCAGCGGTAGCGCGGCGAGCGCCGCGAACCCGGCCGTCCACGACGTCGCCGAGACGAACCAGGCGAACGGCGGCAGCGCGACGGCGCTGCCGACGGCGAGCGCCGTTTGCTGGAAGCCGAGCGCGGCGCCGGCCCTGCCGCGGCCGGCCAGCTCCGCGGCGGCCGTGAACGAGAGGCCGTTCCACGCGCACGAGATCGCACCGGCCGCGATCAGCACCGGGACGAGGAGCGTGGTCGGCGCGGCTGACAGCGCCGCGGTCAGCGCAATCGCGGCGGCAAGGACGACGCCGACCGCACGCAGCGGGATGACGCGGGTCGCAAGGCGGTCGGACAGCCGCCCGAGCAGGATGCGCAGCGCCCCGCCGAGGATGCTGATCAGGGCGAGCACGGCCGCCGCCTCGGCGACCGAGAAACCGCGCTCGTCGTGGAGGTAGACGACGACGAAGCTCGTCAGCGCGATCTGTGCGCCGACGTAGAACGTGCTGCCCGCGGAGAGCCGCCAGAGGCGCGGGTCGCGCAGCGGCCGTCCCGGGTCGAGATCGGCATCTGCGAAGCGCGGCGGGTCGCGCAGGAACAGCACGCCGACGGCCGCGCCCGCCAGGCAGCCGATCCCGAGCGCCGCCAGCCCGGCGCTGAGGCCGCCGGCGTGCACGATCGGTGGGAGCGCAAGTGCGGCGATCGCCCAGCCGAGCGGCACGGCAGTCTGGCGAATGCCGAGCGCGAAGCCGCGCTGGTCGGCCGCGAACCACCCCATGACCGCGCGCCCGCTCGCCGCGCTCACCGAGGCGCCCGCCATGCCCGCGAGCGTGAGGAGCGCGAAGACGACCGCGTACGGAGGCAGCGTCGAGGCCGCGAGGAAGGCCAGGCCCGAGACGCTCAGCCCGAGCGCGACGACCACCCGCTCGCCCACCTTGTCGGTCAGCAGCCCCCACGCGATCAGCGTCAGCACCATGCCGCCGCTGGCGGCAGCGAGCAGGAGGCCGATCTGCCCGAGCGAGAGCCCGTACTCCTGGCGCAGATCGGGAACGAGGACGGCGACGCCGGTGCCGAGCGCCGAGTACGCCGCCTGCGCCGTGACCCCCGCGCCCAGCACCACCCAGCGATACCGCCCCATGCATGTCACGCTAGGGGGGGGGGGGGGGGGGAGAGGGGGAGGAGGAGAGGAAGAGCATGTCGCGGAGGGAGTAGGAGAGAGATGAGTAGGTGGGAGAGGGGGAGGGGTAGTGAGGAGAGGGAGAGGATGTGATGGAGAGAAAGAGGTGTATGCGTGGGAGAGGGGTGCGTTAAGGAAGGGTGAAAAGCGTAAGGGCAGCGCAGTGGGGGGGTAGGTAGAGGAGGGGGCGAGCGATCGACGAGCTCATGAACAGCGCGCGAGATCAGGATAGAAGTGGCGAAGTGATCGCGTGAAGTGGCGCGCAGGCGCTCGAACGCGTAGATGGTCAGCGGCGTGTAGAAGGCGACGATCGCGCGAAGCCGACTCGAGCAGCCGTGCCGCGCGCTCGCCACTCGCGCGCCGAGGAACCCGGCCTGCCAGACCAGGGTGAGGAGGCACGATCCCGATCCCCAGCTCCCGTAGCCCCTGGTCGCACCACGCGTGGGCACCGACGACAGCAGGACGCCGAGGCCGACGAGCACCTGCACGTCCGCGAGAGGCCGACGAGCGGCAAACGGCGTCCCGTCGCGGGCGAGCTCAGAGCGTGCCGGGCGTGCGGTAGAGCCGCGAAGAGCAGAGCGCCGCGTACGGTGATACGAGCGGGACGGGAGAAACGTCGCGGCACGAGTCTCATGGCACGGATAACGCGGGCATGTGATGTAACGGGGGCAAGAGGGACGGCAACGTAAGAGAGGGAGTGCCGCCCGTGGACGCACTTCGGGCGCACGTGGAGCGCAACGCCGGCGTCGCACCGGCGACTTCTCGGCCATGCTCGACGGGCTGCCGAGGATGTCGAGCTCGAGTTCGTCGGCGTGCCGGTCGGCCCGTTCCGCGGCGCCCGAGATCGCCGAGGCCTACCGCGTGCAGCCGCCGGACGACGAGATCCTGATCCTCGACGAGCGTGCCGACGGCGACGTGCTCGTCGGCGGCTAGCGTGGGCGGCGAGCGGGACGCGGGCGGGCGAGCTGCGATGATTGCGAGGGCTGATCGTGGATGGTCGAGCTCGGTTAGAGGTAGCCGCCGCGCTTCAGGAACGTGCGGAGCTGCGCGATGTAGCGCGCCCCGGCCTGCGCCGTGCCGAGGTCACCCGCCCTGCGTGCCGCCTCCAGACGGGCGAACGCCTGCCTGCTCTGACCGAGCAGACACTGGTCGGCGGTCCAGGCGGCGAGCACGGCACGTGCGGCGATGTCGTCGTGCCGACGCTTGCTGCGCGTGAAGAGGTTGAACGCCGTCCTGGCGTTCGCCTTGACGAGCGCCGGGAAGCTCTTCGTCACGTCGACGAGCTTGCCGGCCTGCCAGTGCCAGATCGCGGGAGGCGAGAACGAGTCCGCGTAGGAGCCGAACGCGTAGGCGAACCGCTCGTCGTACGCCGAGAGCTCCGGCGTCCCGTCGTGATCGAGATCGACGACCTTGTAGCCGTAGTTGCCGAAGTACTCGACCGCGCGGCGGTACGCGCTGCCGTCCCAGCGGAAGAAGGCCGTGACGACACAGCAGTGCGCCCCGCCCGTATAGAGGTCGACGATCACCTCCGGCTCGCCGTCGGTGTCGAGGTCGCGGACGACGACCGGGCCCGGCACCGCGAAGAGGCCGGGCGCCCATGCCGCGCAGTTCCTGCCGCACGACACCTCGCCAAGTCGACCTTTGACGAACACCGTTCCGCTGCGCGTGATCTGTAGTCGCACGTTGGAGTAGACGTCCTTCGCGACGTGGTAGGTCAGCGTCGCGCTGACGTCACCGGACTTCGCGGTCTGCGTGACGTCGCGCGCCTGGGCGGCGGCAGGCAGGGCGACGGCGGCCACCAGGGCCGCGCCGAGCGGGAGCGCGCGCACGGCTACTCCGCGACGAGGTCGTCCGGCTCGGTCATCGCCTCGATCGCCTCCTGGGCGGCTTCGAGCGACGACTCGGGGACGAGGACCTTCTGAGGTGTGTCCTCCGTCTCGCGGGGATGATGTTCGACGGCGGCCTCGAGCGACGATTCGATGCCGGCCGCCTCGAGGATCGACTGCAGCTCCTCGGCTTCGCTGATGTCCTCCGCCACCGCCAGTTGCACCATGCGGCTCATCCGGACGCACCCTCCTCCGCTCCGGCCACCGCCGCCGGTTCGGCGACGGCTCCGGGCTCGTCCTCCAGCGCGCCTCCCTTGTGAAGACGCGGTGTTCCCCGTTCCGCGAACGGGACGGCGATGATATCGAAGTCCTTGGGCACGACCGTCTCGGCGAAGACTGTGCGCGCCTGCCGCGCGACCTGCCCGCCCGGGTACCGGCTGGAGATATGGGTGAGCGCAAGCAGCCCGACCTCCGCACTCTGCGCGATCGCCGCCGCGTCGAGCGCCGTCGAGTGCATGGTCTCGCGGGCGCGCTCCTCCTCGTCGTCGAGGAAGGTCGCCTCGTGGACGAGGACGTCGGCGCCGCGGGCGACCTCGAGCACGGTCGCGGAGGGCGCGGTGTCTCCGGTGACCACGACCGTGCGGCCGGGCCGCGCCGGCCCGAGCACCTCGTCCGGGGTGATGACGCGGCCGCCGACGGTGATGCTCTCCCCGCGCTGCAGGGCGCCGCGTTCCGGGCCGAAGGGGACGCCCAGGGCGTCCGCCGTCTCGACGTCGAAGCGTCCGGGGCGCGCCGCCTCGACGAGCGCGTAGCCGACGGCGCTGACGCCGTGCTCGGTCGGGAAGACGCGCAGCTCGTAGTCCTCGCGTGCGAGCGTGTCGCCGGGCTGGACGGTCACGAGCTCGTAGTCGTACGTGAGCCGCCCGAAGATCCGCTTCAGCGCGCCGAACAGATCCTCGAGCCCGGGCGGGCCGTAGATCGTGATCGGCACGTCGCGGCCGCGCAGCGCGAACGTCTTCATCATCCCGGGCAGGCCGAGGTAGTGGTCGGCGTGGAAGTGCGTGAGGAACACCTCGCGCAGATCGACGAGTCCGACGTTCGAACGCAGCAGCTGGCGCTGAGTGCCCTCCCCGCAGTCGATCAGCAGGCGCTCGCCGCCACGGCGGACGAGCAGCGCCGACGGGCCGCGCTGCGCGGTCGGCGCCGAGCCGGCCGTACCGAGGAAGACGAGGTCGAGATCCACGCGCGCGAGTGTAAGGGGGATCAAGCGGCAGCCCGTCGCAGCCGATATACGCGACACCCCTGCTTGCGGCAGGCAGGAACCAACTCAGGCGTTCAATCACGCTCTTGCGCGTCTTCGTCGTCGCCAGTGCGCTCTTGCTGGCGGCCGGCGCGCTGCTGCTCGGCTCGCGCATGACGGCCACGAGCCGCACCCAGGCGATCGACGACGCCACGGCGGACGTCCTCCAGTACTCGGACACGATCGTGAGCCGCTACGCGATGCACGGCGGCCGGGTGGACGTGACGCCCGCCGGCCAGGCCGTCCTGATGCGCACAGTCAAAGCCCGCAAGGACCTGCTTTCCGTCAAGGTCTGGACGCGCAACGGCACACTCGCCTGGACGAACCTCGACCGGCAGCGAATCGGCAGGCACTTCGGGGTCGACGGGGATCTCAGCGAGACGATGGCCGAGGACCGGGCGACGGGCGACCTCACGCGGCTCACGCCCAAGGGCGAGGACGCCCTCGGGGCGCTCATCGCGAACCGCGATCTGCTCGAGGTCTACGCGCCCATCCATGCCGGCCGGCCCGTCGTCGGCGCCTACGAGGGCCGCGGCACGCAGCTCGCGCCCGCGATCGTGGACGCGTTCGTGCGCGCGATGGCGGCCCGGCCCGACCTGTTCGGGGTCGAAGGCCCGCTCCCGGTAGCGCTCGCCGCTACGGCAGAGTGAGCACGTCGCCGGCCTGGATCCCGGTCGCCACACGTGGATTGCGCTGCTGGAGGCGCCACACCGCCTCGCGCGTGTCTCCGCTGTAGCGGGACGCGGCGATCGACCAGAGGCTGTCCCCGGGCCGGACGACGTAGTGGCTCGCGTGCTGCGCGCTCTGCGAGGGGCGGGCGATCCCGCCGACGACGGCGCCGATCAGCGCCGTGACGATCATCAGCTTGACGAACATGTGTTCGACTCTATAGCGAACACGTGTTCGTGTCAAGAAGCTAGCGCTTCTTCTTCGCCTTCGTCTTCCTGGGCGGCAGCGTCTTCTTCGCCTTCGGCGCGGCCCCGACGCGGAACGGCTTGCCGGTCACAAAGGTGATGCGCTGCGGGTTCATCTCGGCCGCGAGCCGGATCCCGTAGACGTAGACGCCCGCCTTCACGCGCTTGCGCGCGAACGTGACCGTCCGGCCGAACGGTGCGAGCGCGCGTCCGGAGAGCTTCAGCACCGGCTTCATCGTCGCCGGCGCCTTGTCGGTGAGCGCCTTGCCGATGAGCGTCTGCGACCGCGCCGTGAGCGTCGTCCCCGGCAGGCGGAAGAGGCCGGCCGTGAAGAGGGCGTTCTCCTTGACGCCGAGCGGGAAGCTCCAGGCCGTGAACTTCGCGGGCAGCGTCTTGTGGGCGTCGAAGCGGGGCGCGGCGCCGACGACGGCCGTCGTGTGTTTCCACGTCACGGGCGTGCCGGCGCAGTTGCCGTGCGACGTCGCCAGCTCCGTCTTGACCGCGTCGTACGACGGCCTGGTCGTCCCGTCGGCGCGCATCAGCCCGGCCTGCCAGCGCTCCAGGGCGGTCTCGTCCTCGAGGCCGAAGAAGTCGAGGGATTTGACGGCCGGGTCGCACGCGACCAGGCGGATCGCCTGCGTGTAGTCGGCGGCCTGGTTCGTCTCGTCGGTCGTGGCGACGTTCTCGGTGCCGGAGTAGGCGGCCTGCGCGGAGGGAACGATGCCGACCTGCCAGCCGACCTCGGCGATCCGGAGGCGGAGCGCCGGAAGCATCAGCGACTGCCCGGTCTCGGCGAACGTCGGCTGGGCGGTGCCGTTGAAGGCATCCCAAACGGCCTGCTTGAGCCGGCCGAGGTCGACGAGCCCGACCTTAGGCCACGAGGATGCCACGCCGAACGGCTGTGAGTCGCGCTCGGGGTAGGCGTGGAAGGCGAGCTCGTCCATGATCGGCTTCGTCCGGCCGCTCAAGCGGTAGGCGGCGCCGATGTCGCGCAGGCAGCGCACCGGCGACGTCGATGGATTGTCCGCGGCGGCGGCGATGTCGTTGCCACGCGGGGACAGGCCGACGCCGATGACCGTGATCGCCGGGTTGACGGCCTTCAGCGCGTCGTAGCCGGCCGCGAGCACGGGCTCGTACGACGCGCAGGCAAGCGGGGTGCCCGCGGTCGAGAACTGGGGCTGCCAGAAGCGCGGCTGGTTCGGCTCGTTGCCGACGACGAAGTCGGTCACCTGCGGGTAATCGCCGGCGAGCTCCGCGAGGAAGCCGGCGAACTGCCCGGGTGCGTCCGGCGACGCTGTCAGCGAGCCCGGCTTTGCGGGGTACACGGCGAAGACCACGCGGACGCCTGCCGCCGCGGCGTTCGGGACGTAGGCGTCCAGCAGCGCCTTCGACGGGATCGTGTCCGGCGCGTCGGGGCTCCACACGATCGAGACGCGGTTCTCGGTCAGGCCGACGTCGGTGAGGTGCGCGAGAAAGGCCGCGCCGCCGTCCGCCGAGTCGCGGCCCGAGTCGTCGGTCACGCCGACGGCCAGTGCCGCGCGGCCGGCGCCCGGAAGTGCGAGCGAGAGCAGGAGCAGCGCGATGAGCAGCACGGGGCGGCGCATGTGGTCGCCATCGGCAGGCGTGTGTCCGGTCTTGAGCATCAGCGCTGAGCCGTGGAGGGGGCCACGGCCTTACGCGTCGGAAGCGCCGCAAGCACCGCATCGAGCAGCCGGTCCGGCCCGAACCGCACCGGGTCGTCGGCCGCGAGCCCGGTGATCCCGGCGACCTGTCGGATCGCGCGCGCGGCCTCCGCGTCGTCGAGGCCGCGCGTGTTCACTGCGACTGCGGCGACGCGCGCCGGCCGGGCGGGCAGCGAGATCTCCTCGTGGAGGCGGACGAGCGCGTCGAGGGGCGGGATCGGGTGGCCCGGCGCGCCCTCGATCTCGGTCGAGCCTGCCCGGTGGCACAGCACGAAGGCGTGCGGCGCCGAGCCGTGGATCAGCCCCAGCGTGACGCCCGAGTACATCGGGTGCACGAGCGAGCCCTGCCCCTCGACCCACAGCAGGCGGCCGCCGCGCTGAGCGCCCTCGACGACGAGCTGCTCGGCCGCGCCCGCGAGGAAATCGGAGACGACGGCGTCGACGGCGATCCCCCAACCTGCGATCGCCATGCCGGTCTGCCCGGTGGGCACGAACACCGACTCGAGCCCGCGCCGGCGGGCAGCTCGGTCGAGCTCGAGCGAGACGGTCATCTTCCCGATCGCGCAGTCGGAGCCGACGGTGAGCACGATGTCCGCGTCAACCTCGAGGTTGGCGCCGGTCGGGACGCTCAGCCCGGCGGGCGGCCGCCGCAGGTCGCGCAGCTCGACGCCGAGCGTCTCCGCCAGAGCCGCGAGCTCGGGGTCGAAGGACAGGAACTCGTGCAGCCCGTTCTCGACATCGAGACCGGCGGCGATCGAGTCGCGCAGCAGCACGCGCCACTCGGGCGGGAAGCGGCCGCCCTGCGTCGCGACGCCGACGAGCGCCGTCGTCGGCGCGTAGGCCAGCGCCTCCCTGACCGAGCCGACGATCGGGATGCCCTTGTGCGTCTCCCCCGCGCGCTGCGTGTCGAGGATCGCGAGCACCGGGTCGAGCCCGTAGTCGACGACGCCGCGCAGCGTCTTCCCGTAGTGCGGGTCGCCGCTCTTGCCCTCGGCGAGGACGAGGTAGCGCTTCACGTGCGCACGGTGGCCGGCTGGACGCCGAGGCCAGGGGCGGCCGGCGGCACCTGGATGCCGTCGACCAGCTCGACGCCCGGGCACGGGTCCTCGGCGAGCAGGAGGTTGCCGTCCAGGTCGACGTGGTCGCAGAGGCTCGCGACCTGGCACCCGGCCGAGATGCCGAGCCCGGACTCGACCATACAGCCGAGCATCACGCCGAGGCCGAGCGCGCGCGCGGCGTGCGCCATCCGCACGGCCTCGCGGATGCCGCCCGACTTCGCGAGCTTGATCGTGATGCCGTGTGCGCGCTCGGCGCAGGGCGCGACGTCGGCGAGGGTGTG
The DNA here is from genome assembly GCA_963755085.1 of uncultured Thermoleophilia bacterium. Lineage (GTDB taxonomy): Bacteria > Actinomycetota > Thermoleophilia > Gaiellales > Gaiellaceae > JACVRM01. The sequence continues at coordinate 155,116 of CAVWIN010000027.1, forward strand.
GCAGTCCTCGTCGACGAAGATCGGCAGCGGCGAGCGCCGTTTCAGCTCCGGCGCGCCCGGGTCGCCGGCGGGCAGCGGCTGCTCGCAGTACTCGACGCCGAGCCCGGCCAGCTGTGGCAGCGTCTCGAGCGCCTGGTCGAGCGTCCACCACTCATTGACGTCGACCTGCATTGGCACCCGCGCGACGCCGTGGACGGCGCGGACGCGCTCGACGTCGAGGCCGTCGCCGCCGCCCAGCTTCAGCTTCAGGCGCTGGAAGGGCGCGCCGGAGCGCTCGGCCTTGCGCGCCATCGCGTCCGGGTCGTCCAGCGGGATCGTCCAGGAGGTCGGCGGGCCGAGCCGGCGGTGGCCGAGCAGGCGCCAGACGGGGACGCCGGCGAGCTTGCCGCAGAGGTCGTGCAGCGCACCGTCGACCGCCGCCTTGCCGGCGTGCTCGCCCGGCCGTTCGGCGAGCCGCGCCTCGATCTCGTCGAGCGCGAACGGGTCGTCGCCGAGCTCCGCGGCCTCGATGAAGGCGAGGGCGGACGCGGGCGACTCGTCGTAGCGGTCGATCGGCGCCGCCTCGCCCCATCCCACCTCGCCCTCGTGCTCGACCGCCACGTGGACAACCTCGGCGACGTCCTGGGCGCCGCGCGCGATCGTGAACCGCTCGGCGAGCGGCATCGCGACGATGCGGCCGGAGACGCGCATTGCGCCAAACCCTAATCGCGGCCCCGCGCCGATACACTGGGGCCTCCCCGCGCCAGTAGCTCAGGGGATAGAGCGCGCGCCTCCGGAGCGCGAGGTCGCAGGTTCGATTCCTGCCTGGCGCATATGGCTGCCGAGCGACGAATGGGGGAGAAGGAGCGCGGCGTCTTTCTCGCGCTGCTCGGGATCTCTGCCGGGCTGGTCGGCTTCTTCGCCTGGCTCTCGCGGCGCGACACCCCGTAGGGCAGCAGGGGCTGTGCCCGCGCAGCGGGGGCTGTCTCTCGTGCCTGTACGGAGGCATCCGGGCTGAACGGGTTCCGCCGACCGAGCTGTCGTCGGATCACTGGGGACAGCCCCCTGCGGGGACAGCCCCGGCAAGCGCCTCGACGAGCGCTTGCAGATCATCGCGTGTGTTATAGATCTGCACGGAAATCCGGAGCAGCGGCCGGTCGTTCCACTCTTCCGCTACGACCTCGATGCGGTGCTCCTGCCAGAGGCGCCGACGCACCTCCCCCGCGTCTCCCATCGGCAGCTCGACGCTCGCCATCTGGTGGAAGAGCCCGGGTGCCGCGACCGGCTCGCCGAGGAGCGGCGCGAACTCCGCCGCGAGCGCATGGCACGCATCGCGCGCGGGCGCCAGGCGCTCGCGGTGAAAGGCGATCGCCGCCGGAAGCGCGAGGTACGATGAGGGGTCGGTCGTCCCCTGCCGGCCGTGGCGCTCGGCGAACCGCTCCGAGTGCGCGCCCCAGCTGATCACGTGCGGACGAAGGAGGTCGCGGAGCTCGGGGCGGGCGTAGAGAAAGCCGCTGCCCTTGGGCGCGCACAGCCATTTGTGGCAGTTTCCCGCGTAGGCGTCTGCCCCCAGCGTCTCCAGGTCGAGGTCGAGCTGCCCTGGCCCGTGCGCGCCGTCGACGACGCTGATGACCCCGGCGGCGCGGGCACGGCGGCAGAGCTCCTCGACCGGGAAGCGGATCGCCGTTGGCGCGGTGATGTGGCTGACGAACAGCACGCGCGTCTGCCCGGTGACGCCGGCCCACACGGCGTCCGCGATCTCCTCGTCAGTCGCGCACGGCACCGGCACGGGCGCCTCGACCCACCTAGCGCCGGCCCGCTCGCAGGCGTCCTGCCACACGAACCGCATGGCTCCGTACTCGTGGTCGGTCGAGAGCACCTCGTCCCCCGGCCGCAGCTCCAGCGACCGGGCGACGACATTCACGCCGGCGGTCGCGTTCGGCAGCAGTACGAGCCCCTCGGGGTCGGCGCCGACGAACGCGCCGAGCTGCGCGCGTACGTCCTCGAGCAGGCCGGTCAGACGCCGCGTGATGAGGTCGACCGGCTCACGTTCCAGCTCGCGCTGCCAGCCCTGGTACTCGGCAAAGACTGGCTCGGGGCAGGCGCCGAACGAGCCGTGGTTCAGGAAGACGACGCTGTCGTCCAGCAGGAACGGGGTGCGAGGCACGTCAGCGCAGGATGCCGGTATGCCCGAGCGAGTGCCGCCCGGGCTGCGGCCAGACGCAGACACCGTGCGGGCCGTTGCCGACCGGGATCCGCGCAAGCAGCTTGCCGGTCCGCGTCGAGATCGCGTAGACGACCGCGTTGTAGCGCCCCGACAGCCACAGCACCTTGCCGTCCGCCGACACCCCGCCCATGTCCGGGCTGCCGCCGCCCGGGATCCACCACTTGCGCAGCACCTTCCCCGTCCGGAAGCTGATCACCGAGATCGAGCCCTCGCCGCGGTTCGACGCGTAGAGGAAGCGGGCGTCGCGGCTCGGGTACAGGCCGTGCACGCCGTGACCGGTCCTGAGGAAGCCGCGCACCCGGAACCGCTGCGCGTCGATCTTCCAGAGGCCTCCGGCCATCATGTCGGCCACCCAGAACGTCCGGCCGTCGGGCGAGAGCTTGACGTCCTGCGGCATCGACGAGAAGCCGTTCGGCAGCGTCAGCGTCTGGATCACGCGCGGGTGCTCGACGTCCACCTCGAGGAGCTGGCCCGAGAACTCGCAGCTCGCCACCGCGCGCGTGCCGTCGGCCGAGAAGTCCATGTGATCGACGCCCGCACAGGGCACGTGCAGGGAGCGCTTCAGGGCAAAGGTGTTCGGGTCGCGGAAGTCGAGCCGGTGCAGGCGCTCGGCGACAACGATCGCGTAGCGCCCGTTGGGGGTGAAGTAGAGGTTGTACGGATCCTCGACCGGGATCGTCCGGACGGGCTTCCCCGTCTTCGGGTCGACGCGCGTGAGCGTGTTCCCCAGGTCGTTCAGCACGTAGAGCCAGCGCAGGTCCCACGACGGGGTGACGTGCTGCGGCAGCTCGCCGACGGCGAAGTGGCCGACGATCTTGAAGGTGTGCGGGTCGATGACGTCGACCGTGTTGCTCTGGCTGTTGGGGACGTAGACGCGGTCGAGCGCGTGCTGCGCGGGGCCGTCGAGCATCCCGGCGCCGTCCGCCGCGTAGACGTTCGCCACCTTTTGCCGCTTCGGCGCCGCGCCCTCGGCGACGCGCAGCCGGAGGATGCTGTCCGTCGTGCCGGAGGGCCCGCGCCCGCCGATGACCAGGATCCTGTGGCCCAGCGTCACCGCTGCCGCGTCCGAGAGCCCGATCGGCAGCGTCCCAGCCGGGCGCACACGGTGCCGGAGAACGTCCACGGATTCGATCGCGTCGGTCGGCGTGTTCGCGGCGGCGCCGCGCCCGCCGAGCACGTACGCGGTGCCGCCGACGGTCGCGGCGGCCGCGTGCGTGGTCGCGTCGGGCAGGCGGCCGACGAGAGCGACGCGCCGCGTCGCCGGGTCGAACGCGTACACGGCGCGTGACGCGGTGCCGTTCGGAAGCGAGCCGCCGGCGACGACGACGCGCCCGTCAACCGCCGTCACTGCGGCGTACCGGACGGGCGACGGGAGATGGCCGACCACGCGCGCGGGCGACCCAGGGCGCCACGCCACGACCGTGTCCAGCCACGCGGCACCCGTGTAGCCGCCGACGACGTAGACCGTCCCGTTCGCCACGGCCGCCGCCTGGTCGGAGCTCGGCGCCGGCAGCCGCCCGACGGTGCGCGGTGTTGTGCCCGGGTCGATGCGGAGGATGCCGTCGTGCTGTGCCGTCCCGTCGCCCCCGCCCAGCAGGTAGGCGTGGCCCCCGACGGCGGCCGCGGCGGCGTCGTGCAGCGCGAGCGGCAAGTGGCTCGCCGTTCGGGCGCCGTGCGGGGACACGACCCGGACGTCGGTGGTCGAGACGTCCGCGGCGGACAGGCCGCCCGCCGCGACCGCGCGTGTCGCGGAGAGCGGCGCCGCGGCCGCGTCCTGGACGGCTGCAGGCAGGGTCCCTGTGCCGGCCGGCACCAGCCGCGTTACGACAAGCCGGTGCCGCGTCACGGGGTCCGTCGCCGCGCGCGTCGTCGTCTGCGTCGTCGAGTCTGCTTTGCCCTGCGCCAGGAGCAGCCCGGCCACCGAGGCGGCAACCGCACCGACGGCGATCGCCGCGACGACCACCCGGAGCACGCGGCGAGGGCGGCGGCGGAAGCGCAGACGGCTGGCGGGTGGCCTGCTCATGATGAAGCGCCCAGGGGCGGCCGGACGCTCGCCTACTCTGCCTGACGCCTGCCTGAACGAGGGGAGGCGAACGGCCCGCGGGCTAGAATGCGATTGTGATGCCGGCGACCGAGGATCCGCTCAGTACCTATGCCGAGCCTGCCTCGGATCCGTCGCCCGCGCGGCCGGACGCTCCCTTCGCAGGAGACGTCCCGGTCCGAGCCCGCTGAGGTCGAGGCCGCCGGCCTCACCTGGGTCCACCTGGACCGTCCCGACGAGCAGTCGATCAGCGCGCTCGCCGAGCGCTTCGGCTGGCACGAGCTCGACGTCGAGGACGTGCTCTCGAAGCGCCAGCGGCCGAAGATCGACGAGTACCCGGACTACCTCTTCGTCGTGCTCCATTTCCCGTTCTACGACAAGAACGTCCAGCGGCTGAACGGGGCCGAGCTCGACGTCTTCCTCGGGCCCGACTACGTCGTCACGCTGCCCGCCGTCCCGCTGCTGCCGGTCACGCGGCTTTTCACACGCTGCCGCGAGGACGAGGCGTTCCGGACCGAGCTCTTCGCCAACGGCTCGGGGCGCCTGCTCTACGAGATCCTCGACGACCTCATGGACTACTGCTTCCCGATCCTCGACAAGATCGGGCACAAGCTCGACTCGATCGAGGACGACATGTTCGAGGGTGCCTCCGAGTCGGTCGTCCGCGACCTCTCGAACGTCAAGCAGGAGATCATCTCCTACCGCAAGATCATCAAGCCCGAGCGCTCGACCCTGCGCAGCCTCGAGCGCTACGTCGAGCGCTTCCTGCCAGAGGCGCTCGAGCTCTACTTCGACGACATCGTCGATGCCGCCGAGCGCATCTGGGACCTGCTCGACAACTACAAGGAGGTCGTCGAGGCGCTCGAGGACACGAACGAGTCGGTGATCTCGCACCGCCAGAACGACGTCCTGCGCGTCCTCACGATCATCAGCGTCACCCTGCTGCCGCTGACGCTCATCACCGGCATCTTCGGGATGAACGTCGACTTCCCGGGCTTCGGCACCGCCGCGGCCTTCTGGGTCATCGTCGGCGCGATGGTCACGGCCGGGATCGCGGCGCTCGCCTTTTTCCGGCTGAAGCACTGGCTCTAAGGGGCTGCCCCTCAGCCCGTGTAGAACACGCCCATGGAGCGGCTGTGGGCACCCTGGCGGCTCGAGTACGTCGCGTCGGCCGACTCGGCGACCGGGTGCGTGTTCTGCGACGCGCTCGCCGGTGACGACGCGGAGCGGCTCGTCGTGCACCGTGGCGAGCGCGCCTTCGCGCTCCTGAACCGCTTCCCGTACACGTCCGGGCACTTCATGGTCGCCCCGAACCGGCATACCGGCGACTTCGCCGCCCTCGAGCCGGACGAGGTGGTCGAGATCCACAGGCTCGCCACCGACGGGACCGCGGCACTCCGGGAGCTCTACTCGCCGGATGGCTTCAACCTCGGCTGGAACATCGGCCGCGCCGCGGGCGCCGGCATCGTCGATCACGTGCACCTGCACGTCGTCCCGCGCTGGTCCGGCGACACGAACTTCATGCCGGTCCTAGCGGACGTGCGCGTGCTGCCAGAGCACCTGGCGGCGACGCGCGAGCGGCTCGCGGCGGCCTGGCCGCCAACCTGACGTCGGAGCGCGGGGCGGCTGCAGGGGGAGATTCGCAAGCCGCCCCGCTCGCCACCCCGAGTCAGGCTTTCTCGGGCACTCTTGAGGCTATCGCGGACCTGAACTGCTTTCCAGGGGGTTCAAGAGGCATCCGCCCGCGCCGACATCATTCCGTGAGCGCCCGATGAAACGGATCACAGACGAGGGAATGCCCGCGGCGGCCACCCCACGGGCAGACCTGCTCGCTTGACCTCAAGGAGGAGCGCGAGGCGCTCGCCGAGCGCGAGCACCATCTGGCCGCAGTAGAGGAGGCGCTCCAGGCCCGGCAGGCGCAGGTCGCCGAGGCGCGGCGCAAGCTCGAATTCGCCGAGCGGGAGCGGCGTACGACGAGCGCCGAGCTCGAGCGGCGGTTCACCGAGATCGCCGCGCGCGAAGAGGAGCTGGCCACGATCGCGGACGAGCTCGATGCCCGCCGGGCCGAGGTCGAGGCCGTCGAGGCGCGAATTGCCGAACGGGCGCACGGGCTCGATGCCGAGATCGCCGCCCGGCAGGCAGAGGTAGACAAGCCGCGCCCGGGCGAAGGACGCCGAGCTCGAAGACCGCCCGCGCGCGCGAGAAAAGGACGTCGAGGAGCGAATCCGAGTGGTCGACGCCGAGATCGAGGAGCGCCTCCGCGTTGCCGCGCAGCGGGAGCAGGCGGCGCTGCTCGGCGCGCAACGCGTCGTCGACGACCTGAGCGAGGCCGAACGGAGCCAGTTCGAGCTGGACAAGAGCCTCGCCGACGTCGCCCGCCGCTAGGAGCTCGTCGCTCCCCGCGAGGCCGAGCTCGCCGCGCTGTGGGAAACGGCGGAGACGACGCCCTGGATCGCGCCGCGGCTCGGCTCGTCGAGGAACGAGAGCACGATCTCGCCGGCGCGAGGCGCTCGCGGGCCGCGCCGGCCCGAAGCCGGAGGCCGAGGCCTCCACCCCGCTCCACCCGCGCGCGACGCCGGTCTCGCGCGCGGAGGCGCGTGCGACCGCCCAGTGCGGCGTCGCTCCGCCCGACCGCAACCTGCCCATCCTCGAGGCGCTCGTCGCCGAGCACAGCGCAGAGTTCGCCGATCGCGTCTACGAGTGGGACGCGTACCTCCACCACCTGCGCGGCTACACGGACGCCGCCGGCGTGCTGCCGGAGTCGTTTGAGGGGTGCGCGACGCCTTCGGCCCGCTGCTCGAGCTTGTCGACGACGAGGGTCAGCCGGTCGGAAGCTCGACGAGGAACGTGGAGCCGCCGCCGGCCCGGGCCTCGGCCCAGATGCGGCCGTCCATCAACTCGACAAGCTCGCGGCAGATGTAAAGCCCGAGCCCGGTCCCGCCCACGCCGCGCGCCAGGTGGGGATCGAGCCGGAAGAACTTGTCAAACACGCGGTCGCGGTCGGCGGCCGGGATGCCGAGCCCGCGGTCGGAGACGGCGAAGCGCACTGTGTCCCGAAGGGGGAGCACAGCGACGTCGACCGGCGCGCTCGGCGCCGAGTACTTGACCGCGTTGTCGATCAGGTTGCCGAGCACCTGCAGCAGGCGGGCGCGGTCAGCGCGGATGACGGCGGTGCCGTCGAGCGTGAGCTCGAAGGCGGCCTCGGCGAAGCGCAGGCGGGCCGCCTGGATCGCCTCGGCAGCGAGCATGTCCGCCTCCACGCGATCGAGGCTGAGGGTCAGCGTGTTCGCGTCGAGCTGGCCCGCCGAGAGGATGTCCTCGACGATGCGCGCCAGCCGGCCGGCCTCGGCCGCGATCACATCCAGCAGGACGTTGCGCTGCTCCTCGTCGAACTCGACGTCGGAGCGGCGCAGGGTCATCGCAGCGCCGTAGACGCCGGCGAGCGGTGTGCGCAGCTCGTGCGAAACGGTCGAGACGAAGTCGCTCTTCAGCTTCTCGACCTCGCGCTCGGCCGTCAGGTCGCGGAAGGCGAAGACGGTGCCTGCGTGGAAGCGGACGCCGACGACCGAAAGCCACAAGTCGCGGTGGCCAACCCGGAGCGGGAGAACCTCCCCCGGCGGCGTCTCGCCAGGGGCGTCGGCGGGAGTGACGCGCGCGGCGAGCGTCTCCCAGCCGGGGATCGCCTCGGTCGCCAGCTCGCCGACCACCTGCTCGGCGGCGAGGCCGGTGATCGTCTCGGCGGCCGCGTTCCACAGGCGGACGGCACCGGCCGGGTCGACGAGGACGATGCCGTCGCCGACGAACGCGAGCGCCTGCGCCGCCTGCGCGCGCTCGGCGACCTCGCGGTACAGGCGCGCGTTGTCGACGGCGATCGCGGCGCGCCGGGCGAGCTCCTCGGCCAGGGCGACGTCGGCGGCGCCGTAGACCCGCCTCGACTCCGCGGTCGCGAGCGTCAGCACGCCGATCGTGCGCCCGCGCGCGATCAGCGGCACGAGCAGGTTCGAGCAGAGGTCGAGGCTGCGCAGCAGCTCGCGCTGGCGCCCCGACGGCGCCATCTCGTCGACCCACTCGGGCGTCACGTGAGCGACGAGGTCGTGGACCCCCTCGCGCAGCACCTTCGAGGTCCCCTCGGTGCGGTCGAGCTGCGGCGGGTAGCTCGCTGCGATCTCCTTCGCGATCGGTTGCCGGCCGGGATCGGCGCAGACGACGGCGACGCGCCTGATCGCGCCGTCGTCGGTGAGCAGGTCGATCACGCACCAGTCGGCCAACTCGGGCACGGCGAGCCCGGCCACGCTCGCGAGCGTGGTCTCGTAGTCGAGCGACGACGAGAGCAACGTGGTCGCCTCGACGAGAAAGTGCTGCTCGCGCTCCTGGCGGACACGGTCGGTGACGTCGCGGAAGAACCAGACGCGGCCGGCGTAGCTCCCGTCGTCGAGCGTGACCGGCGCGCTGTAGCGGGTGATCGTGCGGCCGTCGAGCAGCCGGATCTCGTCGCGGCTCGTCTCCTCCGGATGGCGGTACAGGTGCTCGACGCGCTCGAGGAACTCGTCCGGGTCGCGGAGCTTGTCGCGCACGAACGCCAGCGCTGCATCGTCCGAGCCGCTTGCGAGGACATCGCCCGGGATGCCCCAGATCTCGGCGAAGCGGCGGTTGGCGACCAGGATGCGGCCCTCGCCCGAGACGACGAGGATGCCGTCGAGGAGCGCCTCGGTCTGCGCCCGGAGCAGCGCGCCCTCAAGCGCCGGATCGAGCCGGGCCGGGCCCTGCCGCGGGCGCTCGTCCGCCAGCACGCCCGAACGGTAACTCCGTATCCGGTCGGCTGCGGCCTAATCGAGGAAATCGTCCGTGACCCGTACGACCATCGTGCGGGCCACGTCGTCGTGGTAGGCGTGCCGCCGCGGGTGTCGCGCCGGCCGCACGATCCCGAGGATGTTGACGACGGGGATGAGCGCCACGATCACGAGCGCGACCGCCCGCTTGAGCGCGCGCCCGTAGCCGAGCCGCCCGCCCTCCTCGGCGCGGACGGCGATGCCGACGAGGCGCTTGCCCGGCGTCTGCCCGCTCCGGCTGCCGTGGAAGTAGGTCAGGTACGTCGGCACGACGCCGACGACCGCGTACAGGCCGACGAGCGCGCCGGGCGCTGCCGGGAGCATCACGGCGACCAGGGACGTGAAGACGATGAGCACCCACATGAGCGTCACGTCGACCGCCCATGCGAGCGCCCGCCGGCCGAAGCCCGAGGGCTCGGGCTCGTCTTCGGGCACGAAGCCCACTGTGAAACGGGGGAGGGCGATTCCCATGGGGCGAACCTGGCCCCGTTATCGGCGGCGACGCAGCCGGGCTGCGTCACCCGTCCGGTTATGCGCTCATGCGCGCGGCGACGTTGAACTTCTGGACGCCGGTGCGCGTGCCGGGCGTGTCGCCGGCCGGCATGGCGTTCAGCGCCGCGTCGCCCTGGGCGTAGTCGGCCTCGTTGTCGAAGAAGAGGATGACGACCGACTTCTCCGAGCCCGGGTCGTGGAGCACGACGATCTCCGTGGCCGGCACGTCCGGCGGCCGCTCCCCGCCCGACATCTCCTGCTGCATCTGCTGCATGCGCTCTGAGTTGACACCGTCGAACGTGACGACGCGTGCGACTGCCATTGAGGCCTCCTTGTCGATTGCTGTGAGCCTATGTCAGTCGACGCGCCTGATCGGCACAGCGACTCGTGGCTGAAGCTCGTTGACGACCCAGTGGTGCCGGACCCTGTTCAGGCGCACCGAGTAGATCATCGGCTTGAACCGCTTGCCCGGCCTTCGCCGGATCGACCAGAACCTGGAGCCAGACCTCGCTCGTCGTGACCCAGTCGACGCCCATGTGCGTGAGGCCGACACCGCCGTAGGCCCGACCGTCGTGTTGCCGCCGTGATTCGGAAGGACGGCGACGAGCACGGCGATCGCCCCGGCCACCGCCCCGAGCGCGGCAGGCCAGGTCATCCTGCGGCGGACGCGCCGCGAACCTGTGACGCCCCCAACGACACCTGTGCGTCTTGAGACGAGCGAACGGCGCGTGATGTTGTGCGTGGTTACCCTCGCGCCATGCCCGAGGATCACTTCGGCGAGGCCGTCGCCGCACGCTACGACGCGTCCGCGGCCGACCTCTTTGGCCCGGCCGTCGTTGATCCGGTGGTCGACTTCCTCGCCGGCCTGGCCGGCGACGGCGCGGCGCTCGAGCTGGGCATCGGCACGGGCCGCATCGCGCTGCCGCTCGCGGCCCGCGGCGTTCCGGTGCACGGCATCGACCTCTCGGAGGCGATGGTCGCGCGGCTGCGGGCCAAGCCGGGCGCAGAGGCGATCGGCGTCACGGTCGGCGACTTCGCGACGACGCGCGTCGACGGGACGTTCGCGCTCGCGTACGTCGTCTTCAACACGATCGGGAACCTGACGACGCAGGACGAGCAGGTCGCGTGCTTCGAGAACGTGGCAGCGCACCTCGATCCGGGCGGATGCTTCGTCGTCGAGATCACCGTGCCCGAGCTCCAGCGGCTGCCGCCCGGAGAGACGGTGCGGCCGTTCGACGTCACCGACGACCACCTCGGCTTCGACGAGTTCGACCTGGTGCGGCAAGGGCTGGTCTCCCACCACTTCTGGCGCGAGGACGGTGCCTGGCAGCGGCTCTCGATGCCCTTTCGCTACGTGTGGCCGGCGGAGCTCGACCTCATGGCGCGCATCGCCGGCATGCGGCTGCGCGAGCGCTGGGCCGGGTGGAACCGTGAGCCGTTCACGGCGGACAGCACGAAGCACGTGTCCGTCTGGCAGAAGGCTGCGTGATCGCTCGCGTGGCCGCACTCGCAGGTCTCCTGTGCGCGGTGGCCACGGCCTGCGGTGCCAGCGGCGCGCACGACACGTCGCCGGTCGAACGCTGCGTCCAACGGATGCTCGACCGCGCGAACCAGGACACCCATGCCGGGACAGGACACGAGGATCAGATCAGGGACTACGCGCGGCGGACCTACTGCGAGCCCTTCGCCCGTTCCGGCTTCGTCTACGACGACGGCACGCTCGCCATCGGCGCCTATCTTCGGCTGCACGCGGGCTACACCTGCGCGAGAAGCGGGCAAGGCGAGCCGTCCAGGACGGTGCCGTGCGACACGCCAGGGACCGGATCGGAGCCGCTCGACTGCGGGCTGTTCCACTTCGTGCGGCGCGCCGAGGTGCAGGAGTACCTCACCACGCTCAGCCCGTCCGTCGCGTGCGACGACGGAACGCCTGTCCACGAGCTCGGCGCCTCCTAGCCGGCCGGCCCCAGCGCCGACCGCAGCTCCCGCCGCGAGGTCACGCCGAGCTTGGGATACACCTTGCGCAGGTGCCACTCGACGGTGCGCGGGCTGATGTAGAGCTGCGCGCCGATCTCCGGGTTCGTGCGGCCCTCGGCCGCCAGGCGCGCGATCTGCGCCTCCTGGGCGGTGAGCTCGCCACGCGCCTCGTCCGTGCGCTTGCGCGCCGTCTCCCCCGTCGCCAGCAGCTCGCGTCGCGCGCGCTCGCCGAACGCGAACGCGCCCATCGAGTCGAAGAGCTCGTGCGCCGTCCGCAGCTGCTCGCGGGCGTCCACGCGCCGGTTCTCCCGGCGCAGCCACTCGCCGTACACGAGGTGTGCGCGCGCCAGCTCCGGGCGAACGCGGGTCCGGCCCACTCGCTCGATGGCTTCTGCGTACAGGCGCTCCGCCTCCTCGCCCTCGCTGAGCAGGGCCCGCAGGCGCGCCTCCAGGCCGAGCGACCAGTCGTTGTCGCCGAGGCGCGTCCGCTCCGCGAGCAGCTCGAAGGCGCCTTCCGCCCGTTCCCGGTCTCCGCAGCGAACTGCGGCCTCGACCAGCTCGGCCAGCGCCCGCCCGTGCGCCTTCAGGGGATGCTGCTCGCAGGAGCGCTCGGCGGCCAGGACGGCGTCCTCGTAGCGGCCGAGGCCGTTGAAGAGGATCGCGCGGGCGAGCTCCGTGTAGACGCGCGCGCCGCCGCGTCCGGCGGCGCGCAGCTCGCTGAGCTCGATCTGCTCGAGGGCGTGGGTCTCGTCCTCACGCCAGGCGTGCAGCCGCGGCCAGGCCTCGATCGACTCCGCGCTCCCGGTCGCCTCGCTCACCATGTCAGCCTCTTCGAGCGTCACCGCCGCCGCCGCGAACTCGCCGGCGGCGATCTGCGCCTCGGCGAGGTTCTCGAGCGCCACCGGGAGCGTGCCGAGAGCCCCCGCACCACGCGTCAGCGTGACGTTGCGCTCGGCGATCGCGTACCAGCTCTCGAACTCCCAGAGCGAGGTGGCAATCCCGACAGCGAAGTGCAGCGCCTGGATCTCGTGCTCGCTCGTGAACCGATCGTCGCGGAAGGCGATCATGGCCGCTCGCAGCAGGTCGGTCCCTGCCGGGTAGCCGTCGTTCAGCAGCCGACCCCAGCCGCGCAGCAGCAGCTCGGCCGGATGGGACGAGCCCGTCAGCGGCGCCTCGTCCAGCGCCTGCGCCACGACCGGGATGGCGTCGGGATCGCCCACGCCGTATGCAACCGTCAGCACCTCGAGCGCCGTCTCCTGCGCGAGCTCGGTGTCGAGCGGGCCGAAACACCGCGCCGCGTCGAGCAGCGCGAGCAGCGACGGCGTGTCCCGCTGCCGCGCGACGTTGATGCGCGCGCGGACACGCGCCGCGCGCGCGGCCTGCAGCTCGTCGAGCGGGCCGGCGTCGGCGAAGCCCAGAAGCGTCAGCGCGTCGTCGAAGGCTCCGGCCTCCTGCTTCAGCTCGGCGGCGCGCAGCCGGCGCTCGGCCCGGCGCCCCGGGTCCGGCGTCAGCGCGGAGGCCTGCTCCAGGAACGCGGCAGCGGCGGCGAGCCCGCCGCGCGCCTGTGCACGCTCGGCGGTGCGCTCGAGCTCGGCTGCGGCGTCCTCGTCCGGCGCTGCCGTCGCCTGCGCCCGGTGCCAGGCGCGGCGATCCGGCTCGAGGTCGGGGTCGGTCGCGTCGGCGATCGCCGCATGCGTCAGACGCCGCTCCTGAGGCGTCGCGGAGCGGTAGACCGCCGAGCGGACGAGCGGGTGACGGAACGTCAGCCGCTCGCGCAGCTCGAGCAGGCCGGCCTCCTCGGCCGCGTCCGCGGCATCGCGCGGGATGCCGAGCTGATCGGCGGCGCGGTAGAGCAGCATCGAGTCGCCGACCGGGTCGGCCGCGGCGACCAGCATCAGCCGCCTCGTCTCGTCCGGCAGCGGTGCGATGCGGCGGCGGAAGCTCTCCTCGATGCGCCCGGAGAGCGGCACCCCGCTGTGCAGTGCGAGCCCGCTGGCCTCCTCGGCGGGCGTGATAGTCCAGGGCAGCTCGAGCAGCGCGAGGGGATTCCCGCGCGTCTCGGCCAGGAACCGCTCGCGCACCTGCTGGTCGAAGCGGCCGACCAGCACGGCGTCGAGGAGCTTCCTCGCGTCGGCATCGGTAAGGCCTGACAGCCGGAGCTCCGGAACGCCGTCGAGCTCCTCGGTCGACTCGCGCGCCGTCAGCAGGAGCGCGACCGAGTCGGCGCCGAGGCGGCGCGCGACGAACGCGAGCGCCTGGCGCGACGCGGCCCCGAGCCACTGCGCGTCGTCGACGAGGACGAGCAGCGGCCGGTCCTCGGCCGCCGCCGAGAGCAGGCTCAGCGCGGCCAGGCCGACGAGGAAGCGGTCCGGGGTCTCGCCGGCGCTGAGGCCGAAGGCGACCGCCATCGCCTCGCGCTGCGGCTCCGGGAGCGAGCCCAGGCCGTCCATGAGCGGCGCGCACACTTGCTGGAGGCCGGCGTACGGAAGCTCGATCTCGCCCTCGACGCCACCCGCCGCCACGAGGCGGAACCCCTCCGCGGCCTGTGCGGCGTATGCGAGCAGCGTCGACTTCCCGAGGCCGGGCTCGCCGCGGATCAGCAGGGCACCGCTCGCGCCCCTGCGAACGCCGTCCAGCAGATCGTCGATGGCGGCGCACTCGTCACCGCGCCCCAGCATCGCCGGTTGCCAGCCGGCGGTCGGGGTGTCCGAGTACGCCTGCCCGGGTAGCCGGCCCTCGCGCGTCGTCCTCTCCCTTCCGTCGCGTCGAGGGTGGCACAAACGTCGTCAGCCGCGCAAACGATCTTTCACCAGTTGGTTACCCGAACGTGAAGCAGTACGCGGCGATCCCTCCTTCGTCGAACTCGATCTCGAACGTGCGCTCGCTTACGCGATCTGTGGCGCGCACCAGCTGGTACATGCGCGGCTCGCCCACCGTCCCGGCGCCGTGCTCGTCGCACTCGACCCCGTGCGACGCGCCCGGCTCGCTGCCGTCGATCGTGACGCGAAAGCCGGCCCGCTTTCTGGGCTCGAGCGCGCCCACGATCAGGTTCACGTCCCGCGCGTGGAAGCGGAACGCGATCCGGCCGCCCGCCTCGTCGAGGTCGACGCGGCCCGGACGCATCGTCCACTTCCCGGCCAGGGCCCACTGGTTGAGCCTGAGCTGCTCGGGCAGCTCGTACGACCGCTCGCGGTCGAGCGCGCCGCCGCCCGGCGACGCGAGGCTCTCCGCCTGCTCGTAGCCGAGGTAGGACTCGGGCGACCGCACGTCCTCCCAGACGGCGGACACCTCGTCGCCCTGTGGCTCGACGGACACCAGGTCCTCGTCGACGCCAAGGAGCTCCTGGATGGCTCGCTCGATGTCGTCGTAGCGGCCCTCGCCGAAGTGGCTGAAGCGGATCTCACCGTCGACGTCGGCGAGGTAGAGCGCCGGCCAGTAGTGGTTGTCGAACGCCCGCCAGACGCCGTAGTCGCTGTCCACGGCGACCGGGTACTCGATGCCGCGGCGAGCGAGCTCCGGGCGGATGTACTCGAGCTCGCGCTCGAACGGGAACTCCGGCGTATGGACGCCGACGACCGTGAAGCCGCGGTCGCCGTACTTCGCCTGCCACGCCCGGATGTACGGAACCGTTCGGAGCCAGTTGATGCAGGTGTAGGTGCAGAAGTCGAAGGCGACGACCTGCCCCCGGAGCCCCTCGGGTGTGAGGGGCTCCGAGTTCAGCCAGGACGTCGCGCCCACGAGCGCCGGGACGGAGCCCTGGCTGATGCGCCCGGACACGGTCATCGGGCGCCCGCCATCGCTTCGGACCCGACCCTGGCCAGGGCTTCCACGATCACCTTCGCGACCTGTTGCGGCTGCGAGATCATGATCACGTGTGAGCCCTCGACCTCGGTGATGGTCATGCCGGCGCGCTCTGCCATCGAACGGACGAGGTCGGCGCCGATGGTGCGGTCGCCGGTGCCGATGACGGCCCATGACGGCAGCCGCTTCCACGCCGGCGGGCCCGACGGGTCGGAGAACGCAAGCTCGCCGATCGGCCGCTGGGTGGCGGCGATCAACGCCGCCTGCGCCTCGGAGAGGTCGCCTGCGAAGGCGTCGTGGACCTTTGCCGGGTCGATGGAGAACTCCGTCGCCGTTCCGCCGTTTGCGGGGTACTGCCGCGGAACGAGCGCAGAGTTCAGGACGCTGTCCTTCGAAGTCGGCGCGACCGCGCCGAGCGCCTCGCCCTCGTCGGGGGCGAACGCGGCGACGTAGACGAGGCCGACGACGTTCGCCGCGTTGGTCGCGGCATTCGTGACGACCGCGCCGCCATACGAGTGCGCGACGACGAGCACGGGCCCCGGGATCTGCTCGAGCACGCTCGCGATGTAGGCCGAGTCGAACGCGATGCCGCGCAGCGGATTCGGCGGCGCGGTGACCGTCAGGCCCCTGGCCTCCAGCAGCTCGATCACGCCATTCCAGCTCGAGGCATCGGCGAAGGCGCCGTGCACGAGGACGACGGTTGGGGTCTGGTCGGACATGGTCCTCCTTTCAGCGCAGCGTCTTGAACGCTGCGCGGAGCTCGTCGGTGAAGAGGTCGGGCTCTTCCCAGGCGGCGAAGTGCCCGCCCCTGGCGGCCTTGTTGAAATAGACGACGTTGGGGTAGCCCTTCTCGACCCAACTGCGTGGGGCCTGGAAGATCTCGCCGGGGAAGGTGGTGAAGCCGACCGGAACCGAGGCCTCGGGAGGAGCCGTGCCGCCCGCCAGGGCCGCCGCGCGTCCGTTCTCCCAGTACGACCGGGCCGCCGAGGCGCCCGTCCTCGTCAACCAGTACAGCGTGATGTTGTCGAGGATGTGATCCCGGGTCAGGTTGCCTGCCGGCTGCCCGTCGACGAAGGCGCGGGAGATCTTGTAGTAGCTGTCCGTGTCGTGATCGAGCAGCCAGGCCGCCAGCGCGATGGGTGAATCCAGCAGGGCGTAGCCGATCGTCTGCGGCCGGGTGGCCTGCTCGAGGAAGTAGCCGAAGCCGCTTGCCCTGAAGGTGGCGGTTGCCTCGGCCGCTGCCCGCTCCTCGTCTGTGTCCGTCGGCTGGGGGGCGCCGCCCAGGGTCGTCACGAGCAGGTTCATGTGGACACCGGCCAGTCCGTCGGGTGCCTGACGTGCCATCGCGTCGGTGACCGCAGCGCCCACGTCGCCGCCCTGGGCGACGTAGCGGGAGTAGCCGAGGCGGCGCATCAGCTCCGCCCACGCCTGCGCGATGCGGCCGACGTTCCAGCCGAGCTCGGTCGGCTCACCGGAGAACCCGTAGCCGGGCAGGGACGGGAGCACCAGGTGAAACGCTTCGTCGGCGTTTCCCCCGTGCGCGGTCGGGTCGGTGAGCGGGCCGACCGCCTCGAGCAGCTCGATGACCGAGCCCGGCCAGCCGTGGGTCATGATCAGCGGCAGCGCGTCCTCGTGCGGCGAGCGCACGTGGATGAAGTGGATGTCCACCCCGTCGATCTCGGTCGTGAACTGCGGAAGCGCGTTCAGCCGCTCCTCGACGCGGCCGAAGTCGTAGTCGGTCGTCCAGTAGCGCGCAAGCGCCTCGATCGTGGCCAGCTGCACGCCTTGCGAGCGGTCGTCGACGAGCTCCTTGCTCGGCAGCTGCGTCCCCGCGATGCGCCGGCGCAGGTCGTCGATCTTCTCGTGCGCGAAGTCGATGTGGAACAGCTTGATCTGGGTGGCGGTCTCGACGGCGGTGCTCATGGCTCCCTCCTCAGTGACGTGAACGCGGCGCGGAGCTCGCGGGTAAAGATCTCGGGCTCCTGCCAGGCCGCGAAGTGGTTGCCCTCATCGACTTCGTTGAAGTAGATGAGGTTCGGGTAGGCCTTCTCGGTCCAGCTCCGCGGTGCCTGGTAGAGCTCGTTCGGGAAGACGGTCACGGCAGCGGGGACGGTCGTGCCCTTGACGTCGAAGAAGCCGAGCGTGTTCTCCGCGTAGAGCCGGCCCGAAGATACGCCGGTGTTCGTCACCCAGGTCATCGTGATGTTGTCGAGAACCTCGTCGCGCGTCAGGTTGCCGACGGGCTCGCCGCGGAAGGCGGCGGCGATGTCGTCGTAGCTGCGCGCGTCGTGGTCCAGCATCCAGGCGGCGAGGGCGACCGGGGAGTCGGCGAGCCCGTACAGCGTCTGCGGCCGATTCCCCATCTCGATCGAGTAGCCGAGGCCCGTCGTGTACAGGAAGTTCAGCCGGTCGTACGCTCGCTGCTCGTCAGAGGACAGGCCCGACGGCGCCGGGCCGCCCGCCCCGAGCACGTTCGACGCGAGCTGCTTGGAGATCTCGGGCGGAACGGTGCCGGGCATGTTCGAGTGGATGCCGAGCAGCGCCGGAGGCGCCTCCGCCCCCATCACATCGGTGATCTGCGCGCCCCAGTCGCCGCCCTGCGCGACGTAGTGCGTGTAGCCGAGGCGCTCCATCAGCTGGATCCATGCGCGCGCGATGTGCACGGGGTCCCAGCCGGTGGTCGACGGCTTGGCCGAGAACCCGTATCCGGGCATCGACGGCACGACGACGTCGAACGCGTCCTCGGCGTTCCCGCCGTAGGCCGTCGGGTCGCTGAGCGGACCAATGGTTGAAAGGATCTCGATGATCGAGCCGGGCCAGCCGTGCGTGATGATCAGCGGAAGCGCGTTCTCGTGCGGCGAGCGCACATGGACGAAGTGGATGTCGAGGCCGTCGATCTCGGTGATGAACTGCGGGAAGGCGTTCAGCCGTGCCTCGAACCGCCCCATGTCGTACTCACCGGCCCAGTAGCGAACGAGCGCCTCCATCGTGGCGAGCTGGACGCCCTGGGCGTCCGTGACCGTCTCCCTCTCGGGGAAGCGCGTCTCGCCAGGCGGCGCCGCAGGTCCTCGATCGCGCCGTCGGGGACGTCGACCTGGAAGGGCTTGATCTCGACGGCGAGGTCGACGGCGGTGCTCATGACTCGCTCCTCAGCCGCCTGAAGGCGGCCCGCAGCTCGGCCGAGAAGAGGTCGGGCTCTTCCCAGGCGGCGAAGTGCCCGCCCCTGGCGGCCTCGTTGAAGTAGGTGAGGGTCGGATAGACCGCCTCTGCCCAGCTGCGTGGTGCGGCGAAGATCTCGCCGGGGAAGGTGGTGAAGCCGACCGGGACAGAGACGGGCGGAGGGGCCTGCCCGGCCGCGTGCGCCTGCTCCTGGCCGCTCTCCCAGTACGCGCGGGCCGCCGAGGCGCCGGTGCCCGTCAGCCAGTACGTCGTGACGTTGTCGAGGACGTGGTCGCGGGTGAGACCACCCGTCGGCTTCCCGTCGATGAACGCGCCGGCGACCTTGTAGTAGCTGTCGGTGTCGTGGTCGAGCATCCACGCCGCGAGGGCGACGGGAGAGTCGAGCAGGGCGTAGCCGATCGTCTGCGGCCGCGTCGCCTGCTCGAGGTAGTAGCCGAAGCCGCTCGCCCTGAACATCGCGAGCGCGTCGAGCGCCGCGCGTTCCTGCTCGGATTCCTTCGGCAACTTGTCGGCGATGGCCAGCGCCGCCCCGAGCAGGTTCATGTGGATGCCGGCCAGGCCGGCGGGTGCCTGGCGCCCCAGCATGTCGGTGACGAGTGCGCCCACATCGCCGCCCTGGGCGACGTAGCGCGCGTAGCCGAGGCGCCGCATCAGCTCCGCCCACGCCTGCGCCGTGCGGGCGATGCCCCACCCGAGCTCGGTCGGCTCGCCGGAGAAGCCGTAGCCGGGCACGGACGGCAGCACGAGGTGGAACGCGTCGTCGGCGCTTCCGCCGTGCGCTGTCGGGTCGGTGAGCGGGCCGATGGAGTCCAGCAGCTCGATGATCGAGCCCGGCCATCCGTGGGTCATGATCAGCGGCAGCGCGTCCTCGTGCTGCGAGCGCACGTGGATGAAGTGGATGTTCACCCCGTCGATCTCCGTGATGAACTGGGGCAGCGCGTTCAGCCGCTGTTCGACGCGGCCGAAGTCGTAGTCCGTCGTCCAGTAGCGCTGAAGCGCCTCGATCGTGGCGAGCTGGACGCCCTGCGAGCGATCCTCGACGAGCTCCCTGCTCGGCAGCCGCGTCGCCGTGATGCGCCGTCGCAGGTCGTCGATCTGCTCGCCGGGGATTTCGACGTCGAACTGCTTGATCTCGGTGGCGGTCTCGACGGCGGCGCTCATGATTCCCTCCTCAGTGACTTGAAGGCGGCCCGGAGCTCACGGGTGAAGATCTCCGGCTCCTGCCAGGCCGCGAAGTGGTTGCCCTCGTCGACTTCGTTGAAGTAGATGAGGTTCGGGTAGGCCTGCTCGGCCCAGCTCCGCGGCGCCTGGTACAGCTCGTTCGGGAACACGGTCACGGCGGTGGGGACGGTCGTGCCCTTGATGTCGAAGAAGCCGAGCTTGTTCTCCGCGTAGAGCCGGCCCGACGACACGCCGGTGTTCGTCACCCAGGTCATCGTGATGTTGTCGAGGACCTCGTCGCGGGTGAGGTTGCCGACGGGCTCGCCGCGGAACGCGGCGGCGATGTCGTCGTAGCTCCGCGCGTCGTGGTCGAGCATCCACGCGGCGAGCGCCACCGGTGAGTCGGCGAGCCCGTAGAGCGTCTGCGGCCGGTGCCCCATCTCGATCGAGTAGCCGAGGCCCGTCGTGTATAGCTCGTTCAGCCGGTCGTACGCACGCTGCTCGTCGGCCGACAGGCCCGACGGCGCCGGGTCGCCGCCCCCGAGCACGTGCGACGCGAGCGTCGCGGAGATCTCGGGCGGGACGGTGCCCGGCATGTTCGAATGGATTCCGAGCAGGCCCGGAGGCGCCTCCTTGCCCATCACGTCGGTGATCTGCGCGCCCCAGTCGCCGCCCTGGGCGACGTACTCGGTGTAGCCGAGGCGCTCCATCAGCTGGATCCAGGCACGCGCGATGTGCACCGGGTCCCAGCCGGTCGTCGCCGGCTTCGCCGAGAACCCGTAGCCGGGCATCGACGGGACGACGACGTCGAACGCGTCCGCGGCGTCGCCGCCGTAGGCGGGCGGGTCGCTGAGCGGGCCGATCACGTTCAGCATCTCGATGATCGAGCCGGGCCAGCCGTGCGTGATGATCAGCGGCAGGGCGTTCTCGTGCGGCGAGCGCACGTGGATGAAGTGGATGTCGAGGCCGTCGATCTCGGTGATGAACTGCGGGAAGGCGTTCAGCCGCGCCTCGAACCGCCCCATGTCGTACTCGCCGGCCCAGTAGCGCACGAGCGCCTCCATCGTGGCGAGCTGCACGCCCTGCGTGGTGTCCGTGACGGTCTCCTTCTCGGGGAAGCGCGTCTCGCCCAGACGGCGGCGCAGGTCCTCCAGCGCGCCGTCCGGGATGTCGACGCGGAACTCGCGGACCGCGGTCGCCTCCATGGTTGGTGCCGACATGCCGTCTCCTCTCGCCGGGGTCGGCAGGAGACTGGCCGAGGGCACCCTGGCTCGCACCCGTGGGATGCCCTGGTCTGCACGTGACCAGTGCCCCGTAGGGGCGCGAGCTGCCTAGCAGCTGCGGAGCTTCTGGCAGGCGCGGTCGATGCGGACGGCGAAGTTGATGTTCTCGCCGCCGCCCGCGAGCAGCACGCCGACGACGCGGCCCTGGCGGTCGATTGCCGGCCCGCCGGAGTTGCCCGGGTTCGCCGCCGCGTCGGTCTGGATCATCCGCCGCGTGACACGGCTGACGATGCCGGTGGTGATCGTCCCGCCGAGGCCGTAGGGGCTGCCGGCGAGCACGAGGCGGTCGCCGACGCGCGGCCTGGCGGTGCGGGGCCGCTGCCAGAGCGGCGGCGCGCCCTGCGGGCTGCCGGCGACGTGCACGAGGGCGAGGTCGTTCTTCGCGTCGCGGCGTACGATTTCGCCTTCCCACGATCCGCCGGGCTTCTCGACCGTGACCGGGCCGGTGCGGCCGTCGACCACGTGGTTGGCGGTGATGAGGTACGTCCCGCCCGGCACGTGCCAGGCGGCGAACGCGGTGCCGAGCTTCAGGCCTGCCGTGATCGTGAAGACGCTCTTCTGGGCGCGCCGCGCGAGCGGGGCGAGGCTGACGTCGCGCTCCGTCGTCCGGATGCGCTTCGCGAGCCGGGTGTTGTCGGAGTACACGCCCTTGAGCTGACGCTCGACCCGGGTCGCGTGGAGCTGCGCCACCTTGGCGGCGTCGATCGCGGTCTGCTGGCGGGCGAACGAGAGGAGGGCGATGCCCAGCGAGAGCACGGCGACG
>CAVWIN010000028.1:0-41475 GCA_963755085.1 uncultured Thermoleophilia bacterium
CGATCCTCGTCGTGCACACAGCCCCGGGCCCGACCCCGGACTTCACGCCATCGACGCCGGCATCGGCGAGGGGCTTCTGCGCCCTCGGCCGTGGCGACATTGCCGGCGACGATGTCGACGTCGAGCGCGTCCTTCAGCCGCCGCGCTGATCTCGATGATGGTCACCGGCATTCGGGGCCCGTGGGCGGTGTGGACGATCAGCGCATCTGGCGCCGGCGTCGGCGAGTGCTGCAGCGCGCTCGAGGCCGATCCGGCCCGGCACGCCTACGGCGGCGGCGGGGCGGTGCTGTCCCTGCTCGTCCTTCGTCGCGTGGGGGTAGTCGATGCGCTTCTGGATGTCCTTGACGGTGATCAGGCCCTTGAGCCGCCCGTCCGCGTCGACCACCGGGAGCTTCTCGATGCGGTGCTCGCCCAGGATCGCCTGCGCCTGCTCGAGCGTCGTCCCGACCGGCGCGGTGATCAGGTTCGCGGCCGTCATCAGCGCGCTCACAGGCACGTCCGCTTCGTCGCGGAAACGGAGGTCGCGATTCGTGAGGATCCCGACCAGCCGCCCCTCGACGTCCACGATCGGGACGCCGGAGATGCGGTAGCGCTCCATCAGCTCGAGCGCCTCCGTCACACGTGCGTCCGGGCCGAGGGTGACCGGCTCGCCGATCATCCCGGACTCCGAGCGCTTCACCCGGTCGACCTCGGCCACCTGGGCCTCGATCGGCAGGTTGCGGTGCAGGACGCCGATGCCGCCCTCGCGCGCCAGCGCGATGGCCAGGCGCGACTCGGTGACCGTGTCCATGGCGGCCGAGACGATGGGGATCGCAAGCGTGATGCGCGGCGTCAGCCGCGTCGCGGTCGACACGTCCGCAGGGAGCACGTCAGAGGCGGCTGGCTCCAGCAGCACGTCGTCGAAGGTGAGGCCCTCGCGGACGAACTTGCGGCCGGCGGCGACCAGGTGCTCGACGTCCTCGAGGCGCAGGTCAATGTCCAAGGACACCCCCCTGAGACGCGAAAACCCAGGCGCCGCGGGGCTGCCTGGGCTCTGAATGTCACTTGCAGAACGGACGTTCAACGGTCGAGCGATCCTACCACCCTGCTACGACGGCACCGGCTCGCGCTCTGCGACCTCGACGGCGCCGGCGAGCCGGGTCGCCTCCCGGGGGTCGAAACGGCCGGCGCCGACCTCGAGCGTCGACGCGGTGCCTGCGGCAACGGCCGCGCGCAGGGCCTCGTCGCCCGTTCGACCAGCGACGCGCGCGGCCAGGAACCCGGCCAGGAGGACGTCGCCCGAGCCGACCGCCGACACGACCTCGACCTGCGGCGCCGACGCCTGCAGCAGGCGCCGCGAGCGCTCCTCACGCAGCAGGGCGTAGCAGCCGGTCGTCTCGGTGATCAGCACGTTGCGGGCGCCCATCTCGCCGATCAGGCCAAGCGCGGTGAGGAAGTCCTCGTCGTCCGAGAACTCCTGCCCGACAAGCGCCTCCGCCTCGCGCTGGTTCGGCGAGACGATCGTCGGCTCGGCCTCGACACCGAGCCGCAGGGGCTCGCCCTCGCAGTCGAGCACGGTCTGGACGCCCCGGCGCGAGAGGTCGCGGATCGCCTCGGCGTAGAAGCCGATGTCGACGCCGCGCGGCAGCGAGCCGGCGAAGACGACGTACTCGGCCGAGCTGGACAGGTAGCGCAGCTTCTCGCGCAGCACGTCGAGCTCGTGGTGCTCGACCTGCGGCCCCCACTCGTAGATCTCCGTGAACGAGTTCGCCATCGGGTCGACGACGGCCGTGGACGTGCGCGAGTTGTCGCTGATCTGGACGAAGTCGTGGAGGATCGACTCCTGACGAGCTCCTGGAGGATGCGCTGGCCCGTGCCACCGCCGGCGAGCCCGGTCGCCACGACGGGGACGTCGAGCCGCTTCAGCGCGCGGGCGATGTTGACGCCCTTGCCGCCCGCGAGCGACAGGCTCGCGCTGGCGCGGTGACGCTGGCCGAGCTGGAGGTTCGGGACGGTGAGCGTGCGGTCGAGCGCCGCGTTCAGGGTGACGGTGACGATCACGGGAGCCACCCCGCGATCGTCTTGCCGACCCGCTTCGCGTACCAGCGGGCGCGCGCGGCGACGCCCGGGTAGGACACCGACTTCGCGGCCACGAGCGGCGTGGTGGCGAGGAGCCGGTGATGGTCGTAGACGCGCACTGCGCCGAACTGCTCCCCTCGCGTGACCGGAAGCGCCACCACGGTGGGCGCGACGACTTCCTCGCGCAGGCGGCGCCCGACCCGCACAGGAGGTGCGGACGCCGTGCTCGGCGACCAGCTTGACGGGGCCGCGCCCGAACGGGGCGGCCGCGGTCGCGTAGACGCGGTGCGGCCCGATCAGCGTCGTCACGCGGTAGCGGGAGAGGCCCCAGCGCAACAGCTTCGCGAGGTCGTCGTTGCGCTCCGCGCGCGTCGGCTCGCCGAGGATCGTGGCGTAGACCGTCAGGCCCTGCCCGCGCACGGCCGCGACCTGGCACCAGCCCGCGTTCCCCGTATGGCCGGTCTTGACGCCGATCACGCCGGGGAACGTGGTCAGCAGGTCGTTCCAGGTGGACAGGTGCCGCCCGCCGGCGATCGTCGCCGAGCGCATCCGCACGGTCTGGCGCACGAACGGCTTGTTCATTAGCACCCGGCCGAGCAGCGTCAGGTCGCGCGCGCTCGAGTAGTGACCCGGCGCATCGAGGCCGTCCGGGCGCACGAAGTGCGTGTCGCGCAGGCCAAGCCGGCGCGCACGGCGGTTCATCATCGCGATGAAGTGCGCGCGGTCGCCGTGGCCGACGTAGTCGGCAAGCGCGACCGCGGCGTCGTTCGCGCTCTGGATCAGCGCGCCCTCGACGAGATCGCGGACGGTCAGCCGGTCGCCCTGGTGCAGGTAGATGCTGGAGCCGCCGGGCGAGACGCCGGGGCCGACGGTAACCGTGGCGCCGAGCTTGGCGTGCTCGAGCGTCAGGAGCACCGTCATCAGCTTGGTGATGCTCGCCATCGGCAGGCGCTCGCGGGCGTGGTAGGCCGCAATCGTCTCGCCGGTCGATGCGTTCTCGATGAAGTACGCGC
This sequence comes from uncultured Thermoleophilia bacterium, assembly GCA_963755085.1. Classification (GTDB taxonomy): domain Bacteria; phylum Actinomycetota; class Thermoleophilia; order Gaiellales; family Gaiellaceae; genus JACVRM01. The sequence continues at coordinate 3,072 of CAVWIN010000028.1, forward strand.
GCGCATGCACGGATGGGGGCGCCGCGACCGCCGGGGCGGCGAGCGCGAGCGCGGCGACGAAGGCCGGGACGAGGACGCGGATTCGCAAAGGACTCTCCGGGTGCTGCGCCGGAGAGGCTACCTGCGGGCTACCAGCCGGACGCAACCTGGATCTCGGCGCGAAGCCGCGCCGCTTCGGCGGCCGCGGCGGCCCGCCAGTCGGCCTCGCCCTGCCGGGCGGCGTAGATGATCGAGCGCGAGGCGGCAACGAGCGCGCTCGCCGGCCCGCTCGTGAACGCGCGCGCGACGTCGGCGGCGGTCGCGCCCTGGGCGCCGACGCCCGGGAGCAGCATGATCGCGCGCGGCATCAGCCGGCGCGCCTCGCCGATCGCCCGCGGATGCGTCGCGCCGACCACGGCGCCGATGCTCGAGAGGCCGCGCTCGCCGACGATGTCCTCGCCCCACTCGTTCACATGGGACGCAACGTGGTGCCAGAGCGGCCGGCCGTCCGAGAGCTGCGCGTCCTGCACGTCGGCCGAGCCGGCATTCGAGGTCTTGACGAGGCAGAAGATGCCGCCGCCGTCGCGCCGGCAGGCGGCGAGGAACGGCTCGACGGAGTCGCGGCCGAGGTAGGGGTTGACGGTCAGCGCGTCGGCGAGCGGGACGCCGTCCTCGCGCGGCTCGAGGAAGGCGGCCGCGTACGCACGCGCCGTCGACGCGATGTCGCCGCGCTTGGCATCCGCGACGACGAGCAGGCCGGCCGTGCGCGCGTACGCGCAGACACGCTCGAAGACCTCGATGCCCGGCGCGCCGAGCGCCTCGAAGAAGGCGATCTGCACCTTCACGCCGACGACGTACGGCGCGACCGCGTCGACGATCGCGCAGCAGAACCGCTCGACCGCGACCGCCGAGTTCGTTCCGCCGCCGAGCTCGACCGGCAGCAGCTCCACGCGCGGGTCGAGCCCGACCAGCAGCTGCGACTGCTTGCGGTCGACGGCATCGGCGACGCGGTCGCCGAACGGGACGATCGAGACGGCAGGCCCTGCCAGCGCGTCCTGCGCCATCATGGAACCGTAGTGCGAGGGAGGGGCCGGCGGGGGACCGGATCGCCCCCCGCTCGATACCCCTGAAATCGCCAGCGGGGACGACCTAGGACTTCAGCGCCTGCTTGAGGCTGCTGCCCGCCGAGAAGCGCGGGACGGTCGCGGCGGGAATGTGGACCTTCTGGCTTGGATTGCGCGGATTGACGCCTTCGCGTGCCGCACGCTCGGCGGTGGAGAACTTCCCGAACCCGGTGAAGGACACCGAGTCCCGGCGCTTCAACGTGTCCGTGACGCTCTCGAGGAACGCGTCCACGGCCTTGGCAGCATCGCGACGGCTGAGGCCGGCCTTGCTGGCAACCTGATCAACGAACTCCTGTTTCGTCACAGGCTCTCCTCCCTATCTGGGATGAATTCACTGGGAAGACCCTAACGAAGCCATCGGATTTCCACCTAACCATGCGGGTTTGCGGGTGTTTTTCGTGTCTCGAGCAGTTCGCTCGCGACGTAGAGAGAGCGCAAACGAACGCCGTGAGCGGCCAGTTCCTCGGTCCCGCCCTCCTCCCGATCGACCACGCAGACCGCCGTTTCGCACACCAGACCGGCTTCGCGGAGCGCCTTGACGGCGTCCAGCGCTGCCCCGCCGGAGGTGACCACGTCCTCCAGCAGGGACACCCGCTCGCCCTCCTCCCAGACGCCCTCGAGGCGGTTCGCGGTGCCGTACTCCTTCGCCTCCTTGCGCACGAGTAGGAACGGCAGGCCCGACACCAGGGACGCCGCCGCGGCGAGCGCGACCGCGCCCAGCTCGGGGCCGGCCAGACGGTCGGGCTCGTCCTCGGCCGCCGCCTCGGCGAGCATTCGGCCGAGCGGGCCGAGCAGGTCGGGCCGCGTCTCGAAGCGGTACTTGTCGAGGTAGTAGCGCGAGCGGCGCCCCGAGCGCAGGACGAAGTCGCCTTCGAGGTAGGCGTGCTCGGCGAGCGCGACCGCGAGCTCGGCCCGGTCCGGGGCCGTCATCGCGCGGCCGAGAGCACGTCCTCGGCGAGCTCGGCCAGCCGGCTGCCCGCCGGCGACGAACGCGACAGGGACACGATCGAGCCGTCGTCGAACCACACGTCGGCGGCGTCCTCGGCGACACGCCGGCGGCGGATGACGACGAACGCCGCGAGCGCGAGCAGCGCGAGGAGGGCGAGCCTACGCATCGCGGCCGATCTTCGTCAGGCACGCGCGGAGGTCGTGCAGCGCGAGCGCCGGCGCCGCCGCCGGGCCGGCCGCCGCCACGAGGGTGAGCCCCCCGTCGGCGACGGCGAACACCGCGCCGCCGCCAGCCTCGACATGGAGCCGCTCGACCGTCCGCTCGCCGCCGGGACGGAGCGACCCGGCCGCGTCGAGCAGCTCGGCGGCCGCCGCCGCGAACGCCGACGGGTCGTCGAGCGTCGAGGCGCGCACGTCGCCGTCAGGTCCGAGCAGCGCGACCGTGTGCAGCTCCGGCGCGAGCGTCTGCAGCTCGGCGAGGGCGTCGGCCTCGGTCATCGCTCAACCATAGTTCGCGCAGCCGGGATGCGCGGCGCCGCGGCGAACAACGCGTTATGCCGGAGCCGCTCGACAAGTTCTTCCGCGACCGGGGGCCGCACCTCGCGGCGATGATCGCCTACTTCGCCCTGCTGTCGCTCGTGCCGCTCGTCTTCCTGGCGCTCGCGTTCTTCAGCGTCGGAGGCCGGGCCGACGAGTCGAGCTACCTGGTGCGCGAGCTGCAGAACATCTTCCCGTCGCGGTCGTTCAACCAGCTGATCGCGGCGGTCGACGCGATCCACGAGAACGCGACCACGCTCGGCATCGTCGGGGGGCTGCTGCTCGCCTGGTCGTCGCTGTCGCTGTTCTCGGTGCTCGAATCGGTGTTCAACATCGTCTATGGCCGGCCGAACCGGTCGTTCGTGCGCGGCAAGGCCCGGGCGTTCGTGCTCCTCGGCGGCTCGCTCGTCGCGCTGTTCGTCGGGCTCGTGATCGGGACGTTCGGCTACCACCTGCTCACCCGCTACGCCGGCGGGATCCTCGCCAACGAGGTGGTGGCGTACGTGCTCACCGTGCTTGTCTCGGCGGCGGCGGTGCTGGTCTTCCTGCTCGCCGCCTACTCGCAGCTGACCAACGTCCAGCTGCGGCTCGAGGACGTGCTGCCAGGCGCCCTGCTCGCGACCGGGCTGCTCGAGCTGACCTTCCAGGCGCTGCCGATCTACCTGCGACTGACCCGGGACGCGATCACGCTGCAGGCCTTCGGCGGCCTGCCTCTGCTCCTGATCTGGCTCTACCTGATGGCGAACTCGATCATCCTCGGCGCCGAGGTCAACTGGTGGCTGCAGTTCGGGCGCCGGCCCGTGCAGGTGGAGGAAGCTCCCGGGCTGGCCTAGCTGCTCGCGGCGTCGAGCGCCGCGGCGGCACGCGCCCGGTGCGAGTTGCGGGTCTTCCAGACGTTCCCGAGCTCGGCGACCGTTCGCTCCTCTCCGTCCGGTACGAAGATCGGGTCGTAGCCGAAGCCCTCGTCGCCACTCGGCGCGTCGGCGATGCGGCCCTCGAGCGTCCCGGTGCCGCGCAGCTCGCGGCCGGCCGCGTCCAGTGCGACGAGCTCGCAGACGTACCGCGCCCGGCGTCTCTCGCCATCGATGCCGGTGAGGGCCTCGAGCAGCTGCTCGACCGGCCGGCCGGCGGCGAAGCGGGCGGAGTGCACGCCGGGGCGGCCGTCCAGCCCGTCAACCTCGATGCCGGAGTCCTCGCCGATCGCCCACGCGTCGTCGGGCGCGAACCGTCGGCCGAAGGCCGCTTTGCCGCGGGCGTTGTCGGCGTAGGTGTCGCCGTCCTCCGGCGGGAAGTCCCGCGGGCCGAGCAGCTCCAGCTGCCAGTGTGGCATCGCCGCGGCGAGCTCGTCCAGCTTGTGTGCGTTCCCCGACGCGAGGACGCCCTTCACGTATGCCACTCGACGCGGCGGACGTCCTCGAGCCCCTTTACCTCGTCCAGGACGCCCCCTGTTGCGGCGACGGCCGGCAGCTGCGCGTTGACCTCGACGACGCGGGCGCCCTCGGCGTCCTCGATCTGGAGCCCGCGGATGCGCACGCGGTGGTGCTCCAGCGCGGCGAGCACCGCGGCGGCGCTCCCGCCCTGGCCCAGCTCGACGGTGAGGCGGCCCTCGTCGGGGCGGAGGGTGGTGAGCATGCGGTGCGCGGCGACGCGCAGCGGGTAGAGCGCGAAGAGGACCAGGGCGGTGCTCAGGACGGCGACGGAGTAGAAGCCCGCGCCAGACGCCAGGCCGATCGCCGCGACGATCCAGAGCGTGGCCGCGGTCGTCAGTCCGCGGATCGAGCTGCCCTGGCGGATGATCGCGCCCGCGCCGAGGAAGCCGATGCCGGTGACGATCTGGGCGGCGATGCGGGTCGGGTCGAGGGTGAACCCGGTCGCGCGCCCGTACTCGAAGTCGCGGAAGCCGTACGCCGACACAAGCGTGAAGGCGGCCGAGCCGAGCGAGACGAGGAGGTGCGTGCGAAAGCCCGCCTCGTGGTCGCGCAGCTCGCGCTCGAAGCCGATCGCGCCGCCGAGCGCGGCCGCGAGCGCCAGCCGGAGGAAGACATCGAACCAGCTGAGATCAGGCACGGACGGCGCCGGCGGCTTCGCGCTGGAGCTCCGCGATCTGCTCCAGCCCGGCAGCGGCGAGATCGAGCAGGTCGTTCATGCGCTCGCGGCTGAACGCCACGCGCTCGGCGGTCGCCTGCACCTCGACCAGGCGGCCGTCGCCGACCATCGCGACGTTCGCGTCCACCTCGGCGGCGGAGTCCTCGACGTAGTCCAGGTCGAGCAGCAGCTCGTCGTCGACGATCCCGAGCGAGACCGCGGCGATCGAGTCGGTGAGCGCGCGCGAGAGCCCGAAGCGGTCGAGCGCGCGGGCGGCGGCGACCCAGGCGCCGGAGATGGCCGCCGTGCGCGTGCCGCCGTCGGCCTGGAGGACGTCGCAGTCGAGCCAGACGGTGCGCTCGCCGAGCGCCTGGAAGTCGGTCACGGCGCGGAGCGCGCGGCCGATCAGGCGCTGGATCTCGACGGTGCGCCCCTTCTGCTTGCCGGCGGCCTCGCGCGGCGTGCGGTCGCCGGTCGACGCAGGGAGCATCCCATACTCGGCCGTCATCCAGCCCTTGCCGCGGCCGGACATCCAGCGCGGGACGCTGTTCTCGATGGACGCCGTGCAGAGGACGATCGTCTTGCCGCAGGTGACGAGCGCGGAGCCGTGCGCCTGCTCGAGGTAGTCGGGCTCGATCCGGTACGGGCGCAGCTCGTCGGGCCGGCGCCCGTCGTGGCGGCTCATGCTGCCGCAGCCTCGAGCTGCGCGATGGTCACGCGCTCTACGTCGCCGAGCGGCAGCTGGAGAAAACGCTGACCGAGCCGCTCGAAGGTCTCGGGGTCGCCGGTGGTGAGGAAGCGAGTGGACCCCTCGCGGGTCTCGTCGTTCTCGATGCGCTTGCGTGCGAGCGTCTCGGCCACCTCCCGTGCGGTCTCCTCGGCCGAGAACACGAGCGTGACGCCGCGGCCGAAGACACGCTGGAAGATCGGCCGGATGTGCGGGTAGTGCGTGCACCCGAGGATGACCGTGTCGCAGCCGGCTTCCTTGATCGGCTCGGCGTACTCGCGCACCGCCTCGATCGTCGCCTCGCCGAACGGGTCGTCGCTCTCGATCAGCGGGACGAGCTTCGGGCAGGCGACGGCATGCAGGCGGACGCCGGCGTCGAGCGCGTGCACGAGCGCCGCGTAGCGGCCTGCCTCGACGGTCGCCTCGGTGGCGAGCAGGCCGATGTCCCGGTTGCGGGTCGTCTGCACGGCGGCGTGCGCCTCGGGGGTGATCACGCCGACGACGGGCACGGACAGCGCCTCCTGGAGGGCGGGCAGCGCCGCCGAGGTGGCCGCGTTGCAGGCGACGAGGATCAGCTTCACGCCCTCGCCCTCGAGGTAGCCGCCGATCTCGTGCGCGAAGCGCGCGATCTCCGGCAGGGGCCGAGGCCCGTAGGGCAGGCGCGCGAGGTCGCCCAGGTAGACGAAGTCCTCGTGCGGCATCGTCACGAGGCATTCGTGCAGCACCGTGAGGCCGCCCATCCCGGAGTCGAAGACGCCGACGGGGCGTGTATCCACGGGCGCGATTGTAAGCGGGCGTCGGGGAGTTAGTGGCTCCCTGCGACTGGGTCGGCTCGCAGCTGCCGGTTCGTATGCTCCCGAGGTGACCGCCGAGATCCGCGTGGGCACGTGCTCGTGGGCAGACGAGGCGCTGGCCAAGGCCTTCTATCCGCCGGGCCTGCCGGCCGGGGAGCGGCTCGGCTGGTACGCCGAGCATTTCGACACGGTCGAGGTCGACTCGACCTACTACCGCCTGCCGGTCGAGGACATGGTCCGCCGGTGGGCCGAGCGGACGCCCGACGACTTCGTCATGCACGTGAAGGCGTTCGGCGTGATGACTCGCCACCCGGTCAAGGCCGACCAGCTGCCGCCCGACCTGCGCGACGAGGCGCCGGTCGACGACCGCGGCCGCGTCGAGCGGCCCTCGCGCGAGTTCCGCGGCGAGATCTTCCGCCGCTTCCACGAGGCGCTCGAGCCGCTGCGCGGCTCGGGCAAGCTCGGCGGGATCCTGCTCCAGTTCCCGCCCTACGTCGTGCCGCGGCGAGTCGTCCTACGACTACCTCGAGTGGGCCGTGGGCCAGCTCGGCGGCGACGCCCCGCTGGTCGAGTTCCGCCACCGCGCCTGGTACGAGGGCGACCAGCTGCCCGAGACGCTGTCGCTGCTCGAGCGGCTCGGAGCCGCGCATGTCGTCGTGGACGCGCCCCAGGTCGAGGCGAAGAACGTGCCGCCGACGGTGCTCGCGGTGACGGCGCCGGTCACGTACACCCGCTTCCACGGGCGCAACGCAGGGACCTGGAACGTCCGTGGCACGAGCGCCTCCGAGCGCTTCGACTACCTGTACTCGGAAGACGAGCTGCGCGAGTGGGCCGAGCAGCTCCGCGAGCTGGCCGGCCAGGCCGAGCAGGCGTTTGCCCTCTTCAACAACAACAACCGCAGCCCCGGTCCAGGCGGCGCGCCCGTCGCGCAGGCGGCCTGGAACGCGGACATGCTGAAGCGGCTGCTCGCCGAGCAGCCGGTGGGTTAGACCGACCCGACGAAGTCGAGCAGCACGCCGTTGAACTCCTCCGGCTGCTCGACTGAGACGAGGTGGCCCGCGCCCGGAAAGACCTCGACGCGGCCCAGCGGCGCCAGCGCGGCCAGCTCGCGCGCCTCGTCGACCGAGAGCACGTCGTCGGCCCCGCCGACCGCAACGACCAGCCGGCCCGCGAACGAGCGCACGACGCCCGTCCGGTCGGGGCGGTCGCGCATCGCCGCCGTGGCGGCGGCGAGCTCCGCGGCCGTGGCGGTCGTGTCCATTCCCGGCGGAACGGCACCGTCGCCCAGCAAGTCGATCAGCGCATCACGGTCGCGCCGCCGCTCGGGCGAGTCGGCGGCCGCCCGTGCGCCTGCGAGCAGCAGCCCGCGAACGCGCTCCGGCGCGCGGGCCACCATGGCCAACCCGGTGTAGCCGCCCATCGAGGCGCCGACCAAGATCAGCGGCCCGTCGACGTCGTCCAGGATCTCGGCCGCCCAGCGTTCGAGCGACGGCCCGCGGCCGTAGAGCCGCGGAGCGACGACGTGGCGCCCCTCGAGCGCGGCGATCTGCGAGTCCCACATCCGCTCGTCGAGCGGGAACGCGTGCAGGAGCACGACCGTCACCTCAGTGCGCGACGATGACCGCCTCCTGGTCGGCCTTCGCCTCGGCGAAGGACACCGGCGGCGCGAGCCCCAGGACCCCGGCGAGCTGCTCGGCGAGCTCGGACGCCGGCGGCAGGTCGGCGTCCGATTCGGCGACGCGGGCGACCGCACGGATCTGCCCGGGGTCGGCCCCAGTGAGCCGGCCGAGCACGGTCGGGTTCGCACGCAACGCGACAACGTCGCCCGGCGCGATCGGCCCGTAGGCGCCCGGCACCGACAGGTACTCGTCCATCAGCGAGCCGCGCTCGTAGGCGGCGAGCCGCACGAAACGGCCGCGTTCGACGGCGAGCGCGATCACGACCGAGCCGGTGACGTGCGAGAGCTCCTGGGCCAGCTGCCCGACCAGCTCTGGATCGTGCTCCCAGACCTCGTCGGTGACGGACACCCAGCCGTTCCGGGGCGCGGAGACGACGGTTGCCTGGGAGCGAAACAGCCGCGGGACGAAGCGCCCGACGGCCGCCGCGATCGCCGCCTGGTCGTCGGTCTGCGCCAGCACGGCACCGACCGTCGCCCCGGACGGCGCCTGGCCGCCCGCGCGCTCGGCGAGCGCGTCGACGGGCACGGCAGCCACCACCTGGACGTCCTCGAAGCCGAGGCGCTCGTAGAACACCCGCGCGGGCCGGTTCGAGGTCGCCACATTGAGGCTGATCCAGCGTGCACCGAGCTCACGCGCCCGGGTGGCGACCTCGCCCATCAGGCGCGTGCCGAGCCCACTTCCGCGCGCGTCGGGGCGGACGTACACGTCGGTGACGTGGGAGCGCTCGCCGCGGAGCGCCGTCGCGAACGCGAAGCCGGCGGGCCCCGCGTCGTCCTCGGCGATCAGGGCGACGCCGTCCGCCGCGTGGCGGCGGAGGTCGGCCCAGGCCTCGTCCCAGGTCTCGGGCTGGTAGCCCGGCGGCTCGGGGATCTCGGCATCGAACGCTTCCCACAGCCCGCGGATCGCCTCGGCGTCCGCCTCGGTGACGGGACGGATCGTCATGCCGCAGCCGTGCGCGCGCCGGTCAGCAGGTAGTGCGCGGTCAGGTTCTGGAACGGGTCGAAACGGTCTCCCATGGCACGTGTCTCCTCGATCGAAAGGTCCTCGGGTCCTTCGGGTCCGGGGCCACGATAGAAGCGGGAGACCGCCTTGCGCAGCGCCAGGTCGCCGGCGGGCCAGGCGCGGGGCCGCGCAAGGTGCCGTGCGAGGAACCAGTCGACTGTCCACTCGCCGATGCCCGGGAGCGCGCGCAGCAGGGCATGGATCTCCTCGTCGGGCAGCCCGCCGAGCGCACCGAGGTCGAGCTCGGAGCGCGCCAGCGCGAGGATGTACTGCGCCTTGCGGTGCGAGAAGCCGAGCGCGAACAGGTCGTCCTCCTCGAGGCCGGCGATCGTGTCGCGCGCCGGGAAGCCAACCGCGTGCTCGCCGCGCGGCCCCCCGTACCGTTCGATAAGCCGGTTGCGGATCGCGATCGCGGCACGCAGCGAGACCTGCTGGGCGCTGATCGAGGTGACGAGCGTCTCGAACGGCGCCGGCGAGAGCGGCGGCCGGAAGCCGTCGAGCGCCTCCACGAGGCCGCGCAGGATGCCGTCGCCGGCTGCGAAGGCGTAGAAGGGCTCGAGCTCGAACGGGAGCCCGAGCATCGCCTCCGCGACCGGCCGGATCTCGTCGTCGAGCGGCTCGACGTCCGCGCCCCCGGGCGCCTCGCCGATGCGTACCTCGCGCGCGCCGACGACGCGATAGAGCGCGTCCTCGTGCCAGGCGCTCGCGAGATCGAGGCCGAAGGCCCGGAACCGCTCGGTGGAGAGCTCGAAGCTGTACGGCCCCGCGACGGGGAGCAGCGTCACCGCGAACGGTGTGCGGGCAGGTAGTAGCCCTCGGCGTACTCCCGCACCATGCGGTCGGCGCCGAAGCGCTCCCCCACCGCCCCGATCGACGCGACCACGCGGTCGAGCCAGCCGCGCCGATCCGCGAACAAGGGCACGACCTCCTGCTCGAGGATCCGGTACAGCGCTTCCGCGTCGGCGGTGTCCTGGTCGTCCTCCTCGTCGTGCTCGCCGCCGTCGATCGCCCAACCGATCGCCGGCGTGTAGGCCTCGGCCCACCAGCCGTCGAGCGTCGACACGTTGACGGCGCCATTGAGCGCGGCCTTCATCCCGCTCGTGCCGCTCGCCTCCTGCGGCCGGCGCGGCGTGTTCAGCCAGATGTCGACGCCGCGGACGATCACCTTCGCGAGCGCCATGTCGTAGTCGGGCAGGAAGGCGACGCGACTCGAGACCCCGTCCGCGCGTGCGTACTCGATCACGCGGCGGATGAGCTCCTTGCCGGCGGCGTCCGCGGGGTGCGCCTTGCCGGCGACGACCAGCTGCACCGGGCGGTCGGCGTCGTGGAGCAGCCGCCGCAGGCGCTCGCGGTCTGAGAAGATCAGGCCGGCGCGCTTGTAGGTCGCGAAGCGCCGCGCGAAGCCGATGGTGAGCGCGTCCCGGGTGAGCCCGGCGGCGGGGACGACCCGTTCGACGAGCGCGCGCTTCTGCGCCGCGAGCACCTCGGCGAGGGCGTCTCGGTCGAGGTCGCGCGCGCGGTCCCAGTGCTGCTCGCCGGGTGGCGCATCGAGCTCCACGCCGGCCTCGGCGAGGAGCTCCCGCAGGCGCGGGCCGATCCAGGTGCCGAAGTGGACGCCGTTCGTGACCGCGCCGATCGGCGCGGCGCGGTCGAGCCCGGCCCACATCTCGCGCGCGACCTCGCCGTGGAGCACGGAGACGCCGTTGGCGCGGGCGGCCGTGCGCAGCGCCAGCGGCGTGAGGCCGAAGCAGTCGTCGCCAGGCGCGCTGCCGAGGTCGCTGAACTCCTCCCACGAGAGCCCGGCCTCGCCGGCCAGCCCCTCGGTGTACTGGCGCACGAGATGGGTACCGAAGCGCTCGTTGCCGGCCGGCACCGGCGTGTGCGTCGTGAAGACCGTCGAGGAGCGGATCGCCTCGAGCGCCTCGTCACGCGGCCGCCCGCCCTCGACTGCGACGCGCAGCCGCTCGAGCGCGAGGAACGCGGCGTGGCCCTCGTTGACGTGGAAGACGGACGGCGCGATGCCGAGCGCGGCCAGCGCGCGCGGCCCGCCGACGCCGAGCACGAGCTCCTGCCGGAGCCGGTGCTCGCGGTCGCCGCCGTAGAGCGTGTCGGTGATGCGCCGGGCGCCCTCCGAGTTGCCCTCGACGTCCGTGTCTAGGAGCAGGAGCGGCACGCCGGCCGCCTCGGTCCGCCAGATCTGTGCGCGCACCGGCTCGCCGGCGAGGTCGACGGTGACCGTGACCGGCCCGCCGCCCACGTCGCGCTCAAGCGTCAGGCCGCACTGCTCGGGATCGATCTCGACGTAGCGCTCCTCCTGGCTGTCCCCGTCGATGGCCTGGCGGAAGTAGCCCATCCGGTAGAGCAGGCCGACGGCGACGAGCGGGAGGTCGAGGTTGGCGGCCGCCTTGAGGTGGTCGCCGGCGAGGACGCCGAGCCCGCCCGAGTAGACGGGCAGCTCCTCGCCGATGCCGAACTCCATGCAGAAGTAGGCGACGTTGAAGCCGGCCTCGCCGCCGTGGTCGCGCGCCCACCAGGCGGTGCGTGTCGAGGCAGGGGCGGAAGTCATGCCGCGGCCCGCTCCGCGTCGATGCCCCGCGCGACGGCGTGCAGGTCGGCGAACGGCTCGTAGGCGACGCCGTGCTCGTCGAGGTAGCAGGCGAGCCCGTCGCGCGCGAAGACGCGTGGGGCGACGCGCGCGACGCAGCGGTCCGACCAGCCGTCGCCGACGTAGACCCAGTCGTCCGCGCCGAGGGCGGCGACAGCGGCGCGCTTGCAGGGCTCGCCGCACGCCTCGCACTGGGCGAGCTGCCCGAGTTCCGCCCGCCAGCCCGGCCCGATCGAGCCCGCGATGATCTCGACCCTGCCTGCGCGCTCGCCGAGCACCGGCTCGACCAGCTCACGGAAGCTGCTCGTCACCACCACCACGCGCCGCCCGGCACGCTCGGCGGTCTCCATCAGGTCGTCGAAGCCGGGGCGGATCCGTGCGCGGCGGCGCACCCACTCGACCACGTCGGCCTGCGCCCGCCGGACGGTCACGAGCTTGCGCTCGATGTCGTCGACGAGCCGGATCTCCGCGCGCTCGAGCGCCGCGTCGACCTCGGCGTACACCTCCGGGTCGCCGAACTCCCGGCAGACGAGGTCGAGCATGTCCTCCTCGGTGATCGTGCCGTCGAAGTCGAGCACGACTGCGCCCGGCCGGCGGCGCGAACGGCACGCTCTTGTCACCGTCTCGTGTCACACGCGTGCGTCGGTCGTCGCTACGGTCTCACCGGGGAGGAGGCCAGGGGCACCTACGCACCCGTCCGCAAGGGCCATGGCCGGCACGGCCGACTCAGCGGCGCGCCGCGACCTCCGGTTCGTGAGCCCTCGGGCGAGACACCGGCGGAAGGATAGTCGGACGGCCGCGCCGGGCTGCCGACCCGACGGCTACGTGTGCGAGGTGTCCGGGCGAGGCGCCCCGCGCAGGCGGCGGACGCCGTAGACGGCCGCGGCGACGAGCGCGATCGCCAGCACGATCCCGAGCAGTCCGTGGCTGATGCGGTTCGGCGGCCAGTAGGTCGCAAAGACGGGCCCGATCAGGTCCGAGCGCGGCACCGAGCCCCACGCGCGCGAGTCGCACGACATCCCGCGGTTGTCGCCCATCATGAAGTACTCGCCCGGCGGGACCGTCCACGAGCGGTTGCGATACGAGGTGTCCTGGGCGCGCACCGCGGCGGACACATACGGCTCGCTGAGCCGCCGGCCGTTCACGGAGATGTAGCCCTGCCCGTCCTCGCGGATCCGATCGCCGGGCAGCCCGATCAGGCGCTTGACGAAGGCGCTGCCGGGCTCGCCGCAGCCGGACTGCGCCACCGAGGACGGCGCATCGAAGACCACGACCTCGCCCCGCCGCGGATCGCGGAAGTGGAAGATGAACCGGTTCGCGAGCACACGGTCGGACGAGCTCGCCTCACACCCGACTGCCGGCCGCGCACAGTGCAGCGTCGGCTCCATCGACGAGGAGGGGATCCGGTACGGGTTCACGACGTACGCCTTCACGATCAGCACGACGACGACCGCGCCGAGGATCGTCGCGACCCAGTCGACGGTCGTCCGCCAGCGCGGCGGGATGCGGTCGAACGCCGGCGCCATCATCGGAGCATAGACAACCTAGGTATAGACTCCCTAGGGTCATGGCGCGCGAGCCGTTCTCCGGCCACCTCGACCTGATGCTGCTGGCCGCGCTCGATTCCGGGCCCCGGCACGGGTACGGCGTCATCGAGCACATCCGGCGCTCGAGCGGCGGACACTTCGACTACCCCGAAGGCACCGTCTACCCGGCGCTGCACCGGCTGGAGGCCGAGGGACTGCTGCGCAGCGCCTGGAACGACGAGGGCGGCCGCCGTCGCCGCGTGTACGAGATCACGGCCCGCGGGCGGACGGCGCTCGACGGGCGCCGGAGCCAGTGGGAGCGCTTCGCGCAGAGCGTCAGCGCGGTGATCGAGCAGGCGACATGAGCGAGCTCGAGCGCACGGTCGACGCCTTTGCAGCCGAGCTGCGCGGCCCCCGCCGCGCTCGGCGGCGTCTCGTCGACGAGGTTGCGACCCATCTGCACGACTCGCTCGAGCAGGAGCTCGCCGCCGGCACGCCTCCGGACCTGGCAGCGCGCGCGGTGCTCGACCGCTTCGGCGATCCGCACGCCCCGGCCGCGGCCTGGAACCGCGACCGCACGGCACGCCGCGGGGCCGAGCGGCGGAACGCGCTGGTCCTGGCGCTCGCAGCGGTCGCTGCCGCGGCGCTCGCCATGACCCAGCACGCGTCGGGCACGAACGCGCGGCCGGCGCCCGCCCGAGCCGCCAAGGCGCAGCCGCCTATGGCGCCATCTCACCAGGGTTCGTGGTCGAGACGACACGCCACGAATCCCAGGTGATCTTGAGGATCACGAGGGTGATCGCGAGGCCGATGAGCGGGTCGGCTGCGGGCAGGCCGAGCGCAACGAGCGCGGCGCTCGCGACGACCCCAAGCGAGACGAAGCCGTCGACGCGCGCGTGGTTCCCGTCCGCGACGAGCGCCGGGCTCGCCAGGCGGCGCCCGCCGCGCAGCCGCACCCGGGCGGCCAGCTCGTTGCCGGCGAAGCCCACGACGCCTGCGGCCGCGAGCGCCCAGAGGTGGGTCAGGTCCTGCGGATGGATGAACCGCTCGATCGTCTCGAAGAGCGCGACCGCGGCGGAGACGAAGATCGTGAAGACCACGAAGAGACCCGCGAGCTTCTCGCCGCGGTAGGAGCGCAGGAAGAAGGCGACGCCGAGCGGGATGGCCGTGAGCGCGTCGCCGAAGTTGTGAATGAGGTCGGCGAGCAGCGCGACGGAGCCGGACACGGCGAAGACCGCCGCCTGGATGCCCGCGGTGACCGCCAGGATCGCGAGGCTGAGCGCGACCGTCCGTACGCCTGCACGTGAGCGCAGGATCGACCGGTCGACGAGCCCGTGCGAGTGGCCGTGCCCATCGTCGTGCGGATGGTGCGGATGCCGGTGCGTGTGCTCACGGTCGACGAGTTGCGTCATGACGCCTCCTCGATCGGCTCGGAGAAGCCGAGCCGGACGTGCTCGATGTGGAAGACGGCCTGGTCGAGCAGGTCGGCCACGTGCGAGTCGTGCAGGGCGTAGACGACGCTGCGTCCGCGCCGCTCTCCGATCACGAGGCCGAGATGGCGAAGGATCCGCAGCTGGTGCGAGACGGCCGACTGCTCCATGCCGACGGCGGCCGCGAGCTCCCCGACGGCGGACGGTCCCTCGCGCAGGCGGCCCAGGATGCGCACGCGCGACGGCGTGGCGAGCGCCTGCATGGTCTGCGCCACCTCCCGCGCCGTCGCCGCGTCGAGCGCACCGGCGTGCGCCCTCTGTTCCACTCCGTGTGCCACGCTGTTCAGGATAGCCTGAACAGACGTTCATACGTCGCTAGCGCGGCTTCATGATCAGCAGCTGCGGGGAGCCGCCGGTGCCGCGCTCGAGCGGGAAGTAGACGAGGGTGCGTGCGCGGGTCGACCGCGACCGAGTGCGCCGACGGCGCGAGCAGGGCCTGCCCGAGCTTGCTCACGCCGTGCGCGGTCTCCGCGAAGACGGCGACCTCCCCGCTCTCCGCGGCCACGTAGAGCCGGCGCAGCCCCGGGTCGAAGGCGAGCACGTCGGGCGTGGCGCCGACGGTCGACGCCCCGGTGAAGCGCATGTGGCGCAGGTCGAGGACGTGCAGGGTCGCGTTCCCCTCGCACGTGACGAACGCGAGCCGCCGGGGCGCGTCGATCAACAGGCTGTGGCCGCCGTCGCAGCCGGGGACAGCGACCCGCTGGACGATCCGATTCGTGCGCGGGTCGATCACGGCGACGTCGTTGCGCGACTGCACGGCGACGAGCACGCGCTTCGAGCCGGGGTCGTACTGGACGTTGCCGGCCTCGCCGCCGAGGTCGATGGTCGCGATCCGCCGGCCCGAGGCGCTGAGCACGGTCTCGACGCCGCCGCTCTCGTCGGAGACGAAGACGTGCCGCTCGGCCGGGTCCCAGGCGAGCCCGTCCGGGTAGCTGCCCGCCGGCGCCCGGGCGATGACCCGGAGCGTGCGGGTGTCGACCGTGATCGCCTGGTGGTCGTCGGTCGCCGACGCGAAGGCGCGGTGGATCGCGGCACGACGAGCACGCCGTGGACGCCGGGCGCGGCGATCGACTTCACGATCCGCCGGGTGTCGGGGCGCGGTCATCTTCGGCGTCATCCTCTCGGCGGTCGTCGCCGCGCTCGCCGTCTGGCTGCCTTCCACGAGCGCCGGCCGCTCGTGCTCGCGACCGCCGCGCTCGCTGCGCTCTCGGCCCGCTGCTCTGGGATCTCATCCTGCGCCACACGGGCGGGGACTTCTTCACCGACGCGCCCGGCCACGTCTTCCCGGTCAGCTTCGAGGACACGGGCTCCGGCGTCTTCGCGACCGCGATCGGGGCGGTGCTGCTCGGGCTCGGCCCGCTCGCCCAGGAGCGCGGCCGCCGGGTCGCGCTGATGGCACTCACCTGCGGCGCCGCCGCGCTCCTCGTCGACGTCTACCTCTACTGAGAAAACCCGGCTACGATCGCCCGCGCCATGCGGTGGATCGCAGCCGTCTCGTTCGTCGCGCTGGCGCTCGCTCCGGTCGCTGCATCGCGCACTGCGGCGATCGCGCCGCCGTCCCAGCCCGGCGCCTGGCGCCAGCTCGGCGCCGCCCCGAGCTCGAAGCCCGGCGCCCTGCTCCACTTCTTCCGGCAGCTGCAGAGCCCGCAGGCCCTTGCCGTCGTCGCCGTCTCCTCCTCCGCGCGCCCGATCCGTCTCACCTGGTGGAACTACTGCGAGTTCCAGTCGGACGACGGGATGACGCAGGAGTACACCGGCGTGGCAACGGGTGTCGGCCGCATCACGCGCTACCTCACGGTCATGCCCGAGTCGGACCTGTGCCAGGTCCAGCTCACCGCTCGCATCGCGGGCACGCCGAAGGCCCGTGTGGCCGCGGCCGTCTTCGGCTACTGATTCGGCATGGCCGACGACGAGGTGGCGCAGCTCTACGGCCTGCCGCTGAACGAGTTCGTCCCGCGCCGCGACGCGCTCGCACGCGAGCTGCGCAAGGCGGACGACCGTGAGCGCGCGGCCGAGGTCGGCAAGCTGAAGCGCCCCACGGTCGCTGCGTGGGCCGTCAACCAGCTCGCCCGGCGCAACCGCAAGGACCTCGACCTGCTGCTCGATGCCGGGCACCGGCTGCGCACCGGCCAGGTGCAGGCGGTCGAAAGCGGCGACGCCTCGCAGTTCGAGAAGGCCCGCGGCGATCACGAGCGCGCCGTGCGGAAGCTCCTCGGCGACGCCCGGGAGGTGCTCGCCGAAGAGCGCGGCGCCGCCTCGGACCAGGCGCTCTCCAGCATCGAGCGGACGCTCCGCTACGCCTCCATCGACGACGAGCACCGCGCCGAGCTCGCCTCCGGCACGCTCACCACGGAGGTCGAGGCGCCCGGGTTCGGGGCGTTCGCCGGCATGGCGCTCCCGCCGCAGGCGCCGTCCTCAAAGCCGAAGCGCGAGAGCGCGAGCGAGCACCGGGCGCGCGTCACCGCCGCGCAGGGCCGAGCTCAAAGATGCTCAGAAGCGCGAGCGCGAGGCGAAGCGGCGGGTCGCCAAGGCCGAGAAGGAGCTCGCCGACGCGAACAAGGCACTCGAGGCCGCCGAGGCCGAGACCCGGGACGCCGAGGAGCGCCTCAGAGATGTGACGTGACGCCGGCCGGGTTCTCGTCCGGCGAGCCGACGGCCGGCTCCTCGTACCACGAGTAGGCGTACGCCGGGTCGTCCAGGTCGCGCGCGAGCGTCGTCAGCCGCAGCGGGTGGAACGTGTCGCACATGACCGCGAGCTCGTGCGTCTCGGTCATCCCGATCGACTTCTCGGCAAGCCCCGGCTGCGGCCCGTGTGGGATGCCCGACGGGTGCAGCGTCACGGAGGCGATTTCGATGCCCTTCCGCGACGAGAAGTTGCCGTCGACGTAATAGAGCATCTCCTCGGAGTTCAGGTTCGAGTGGTGGTACGGGATCGGGATCGCGAGCGGGTCGAAGTCGAGCTTGCGCGGGCAGAACGAGCAGATGACGAAGTTCTGGCCCTGGAAGGTCTGATGCGACGGTGGCGGCATGTGGATCCGCCCCGTGATCGGCTCGAAGTCGTTGATGTTGAACGTCCACGGGTAGACGTAGCCGTCCCAGCCCACCACGTCGAACGGGTGGTAGTCGAGCACGTAGGTCTGGTAGCCGTCCTTGACCCGCACCTTGACCTCGTAGTGTCCGCGGTCGCGGTAGGTCTTGAGCTCCGTCGGCGGGTGGATGTCGCGATGGTAGAAGGGCGCGTGCTCGAGCAGCTGCCCGTACTCGTTCCGGTAGCGCCGCGGGATCTCGATCAGCCCCGGTGACTCGAAGACGACGTGCCGCTGCGGCGTCTCGAACGCGAAGCGATAGGTCGTCCCGCGCGGGATGACGATGTAGTCGCCCTCGCGGTACGGGACGTCGCCGAAGATCGTCTCCAGCGTGCCGTTGCCCTCGTGGACGAACACGACTTCGTCGCCCTCGCCGTTGCGGTAGAACCACTCCATCTGGTCGGTCGGCCGAGCCAGCGAGATCTCGACGTCGTTGTTCCACATCAGGAGCTTGCGGCCGCCCACCGCGTCGCCCTCCTCCGGGATGTCGGCCGTCCGCATGTGCCGGTGCGCGTGCGCGTCGGGCACCCACTCCTCGCGCACAATCGGCACGAACTCGCCCAGCTCGCGGATGCGGCACGGCGACACGAGGTGGTAGAGGATCGACTGGTTCCCGGAGAAGCCCTCGAGCCCCATCACCTCCTCGGTCATGAGCGTGCCGTTCTCGCGGAACTGGATGTGGCGCTTGCGGGGGACCTCGCCCCGGACCTCGTAGGTGGGCATGCCCGGAGCCTAGCCCAGCGGCTGCAGCGGCCAGATCACCGCGTCGAGGCGCACCGAGTAGTGCGCGCGTGGCGCATCCGCGGGCAGCTCGACCGTCCGCGGCGCCATGGTGTTCTCGTCGATCTCGACCTCGGCCGGCTGGAGCGGCCAGGGGGCGTGGTGGATCTCGGCCCGGTACACGCGGCCGCCGTCGGCGGTGTAGAGGCAGTAGCGCTCGGTCAGGAAGTGCTCGAGCGTCCCGGGCTCCGCAGTGAAGGTCGCGCCCGCCTGCGCGATAGGTCGCGCGCAGCGCGCGCGGAAACGCGCCCGGCTCGGTGCGCACGCTCGCGTAGTCGATCCCGTCCGGCCGGCGGCGAACGCTCATGCGCGCACGGAAGTAGGGCAGCCGGTAGAGGCGCCGCGCCGTCTCGACGGCGACGCGGCTGCCGGCGTCCAGGCTGAAGAACCAGATGCCGGGCTTTTCGCCGTCGGTCACGTAGGTGCGCACGTTCAGCTCCGGGAACGACGACAGCCCCGGCACGGGCAGCGTGCCGCGAAAGCGGACGCCGCTCATCCGGAACGGTGTAAGGCCGAGCCAGGCGTCGCCGTCATAGGTTTCGACGGTCAGCTCCGGCGGCACAAGCGGCCGGAGCGCCAAATCCGGAACGCGCCAGTGAGCGAACAACAGGTCATGCCACGTCTGCCCCATCAGCCAGCGCCCCTCCGGGAGCGGCCACGGGCGGTGGGCCAGCTGCTCGAGCGCTGCGGACTGCCGCGCCGGCCCACGGAAGACGATCGTCATCGGGGGCAGTATCGCCCTTCATCTTTGGACGGTTCGAGCCGATAGCTACAAGGAAGACCCCAGCTCCCCTGGAGGCTTTGCCATGACAGCTGCCACGCTGCGATTCCCCTCCCCACGCGCGTACCACTTCGCGCTCGCACTGGCGTTTACCGTCGTCTACGCGCTCGCCGTGACCACGTACCTCGCGGCCGCGCAGATCATGAGCCCGCACGACGCTGCCAAGCCCTGGACCGGCCCGTCGTGGTCGGCCCCGCTCAAGAGCGTCACCCCGTACAGCGTCGAGAAGGGCTACGGGACGAGCCGCGGGTTGACCTGCGACCTGACGATCTACACGACGAACAAGCCCGCGCTCGACGGGAACGCACAGCTCCATCCGGGCGACACGACCGCCACGGTCTGCGTCGTTCGCAAGGCGAAGTAGGTCAGTCGGCGAACCGGCTGCGGTGCCGGCGGCCCGACCACCACTGCGTGAAGAAGAAGACCGCCGGCACGCCCAGGATCAGGACGGCGAGGCCTGCGATCAGGAGCCACGCGACACCGGTCTTCGCCTGCGGGATCGACGCGTCCGGCTGCTGGCCGGCCGGCTCCTTGCCGCGCCTTCACCGGTTCCGTCGGCCCGTACGACGTGCGCGGGTAGATGGAGTCGATCAGCCAGCGGCCGCCGACCTGCTTCAGCGTCACGGCGTAGGCCACAGGGCCGTCCTTCGGCGAGCGCGGCTGCAGGTCGAGCTCGAGGTCCATCTCCTTCGCGTACGAGCCCTCGACGATGTAGCCGTGGAAGGTCGAGCCCTTGGCGTCGTAGGCGTAGACGGGCAGCTGCCCGTTCTGCCAGTCCTTGCGCGTCAAGCCGTCCCGGCCCTGCGCCGTGACGAGGTCGTACGCTGCGCCCGGATCCTTGCGCTCGATCGCCGCCGGCACGAAGCGGTCGAAGAGCTCGTTGGCGGCGGCGCGGCGCGCGCGCGTCATCGGCACCTGCTTGTCGACCTGAACCCGCTGCACCGGTGTGTTCGAGAAGTGCTCGGGCCCGTTCCCGCTCGTGTTCGGAAACAGGATGACCAGGATGACGATCGCGACCGCGACGACCACGAAGCCGCCGAGCCACGTCATGCGGCGGCGGCGCCGAGGTGAGGCCAGAACCGACATCCCGCCCCAGATGATGCCCGCAGCTTCTACAGATTGCCGCGCAGCGCCTGCTCGCGCTCGATCGACTCGAAGAGGGCCTTGAAGTTGCCCTCGCCGAACGTCGTCGCGCCGTGGCGCTCGATGACCTCGAAGAAGACGGTCGGCCGGTCCTGCGCCGTCTTCGTGAAGATCTGAAGGAGGTAGCCGTCGTCGTCGCGGTCGGCCAGGATCCGGAGCCGCTGGAGGTCGCGGTAGTCCTCGGCGATCTCACCGACCCGGCCCTCGACCTCCTCGTAGTACGCCTCCGGCGTGTCAAGGAAGATGATCCCGGACTGCTTCAGCGCGGTCACGGTGCCGACGATGTCCTCGGACTGCAGCGCGATGTGCTGCACGCCGGGGCCGTGGTTGAACTCGAGGTACTCCTCGATCTGGCTCTTGCGCTTGCCCTCGGCCGGCTCGTTGATCGGGAACTTGATCTTCCCGCTGCCGTCCGCCATCACCTTGGACATGAGCGCCGAGTACTCGGTCTGGATCTGGTCGTCGCCGAAGTGGACGATGTTCGTCATCCCGAAGACGCGCTCGTAGAACTCGACCCAGTGGTCCATGCGGCCGAGCTCGACGTTGCCCACGACGTGGTCGAACGCCTTCAGGCCGACACCCGCGATGTGGCCGTTCGCAGCGGTCGAGACGTAGCCGGGCAGGTAGGGGCCGGCGTACTCGGCGCGGTTCACGAACGTGTGGATGACCTCGCCGTACGTCCCGATGGAGGCAAGCTCGACGCGGCCGTACTCGTCGTCGACCCAGTGCGGCTCGGCAATGCCGCGGGCGCCGCGCTGCACCGCCGTCCGGTACGCCTCGCTCGCGCTCGGCACCTGGAGAGCGATGTCCCTCGCCCCGTCGCCGTGCCGCGCTGCGAACCGGACAACCTCGCTGTCTTCGCGGAGCCCACTCGTCACGACGATGCGGATGTCGCCCTGCTCGAGCACGTAGCTGGCGCGGTCGCGGACGCCGGTCTCCGGGCCCGCGTACGCGGTGCGCCGGAAGCCCATCGCGTGCTCGTACCAGAAGGCCGCCTGCTTGGCGTTGCCGACCCAGAGCTCGACGTGGTCCCAGCCGTCGAGCGGCATGAAGTCCGTGCTCACACACCGATCCTACCGCCCGGCCAGTTGACTTTTCCTCTCCCGGAAGCGCTTACTTGACCCGTGCGCGAGCAGCGCGCAGGCACGGTCACCTTCGTCTTCACGGACATCGAGGGCTCGACGGCGCTCGTGAAGCGGCTCCAGGACCGCTGGCCGCCGATCCGCTCGGCCCATCGCCGCATCGTCCGCGACGCCTTCGAGGCGCACGGCGGTGACGAGGTCGACACGCAGGGCGACTCGTTCTTCTACGTCTTCGGGCGGGCGCGCGACGCGGCGCTGGCCGCCGCGGACGCGCAGCGGGGACTGGCCTCGCACGAGTGGCCCGAGGACGGCGTCGTCCGCATCCGCATCGGCATGCATACCGGCGAGCCGGTCGTCTCCGAGGAGGGCTTACCACGGCGTCGGCGTCCATCGCGCGGCGCGGATCATGGCCGCCGGCCACGGCGGGCAGATGCTGCTGTCGGAGGCGACCGCCGCCGTCCTCCGCGACGAGGAGGTGCCCGGCATCAGCGTGCGCGACCTCGGCGTGCACCGCCTCAAGGACCTCGACCGCCCCGAGCACGTGTACCAGCTCGTCTCCGAGGGGCTCGAGCCGTCGTTCCCCAAGATCCGCACCGCCGGCGAGCAGAAGCCCGTCTACCGGCGGCCGCTCGTCATCGGCGCCACGGCCGGCGTGCTGGCCGCTGCCGTCGCCATCCCGGATTCGCCTTCGCCGGTTCGGGCGGGGGCGGCTCGCTGTCGGCCAACGACCTTCAGGACAACGCGGTGAGCGTCGTCAACGAGAGCTCGGGCACGCTCGACGCCCAGGCGACGGGTGTCGACGAGCCGCATGGCGCCGCGGCCGGTGCCGGCACGGTGTGGGTCGCGAGCGGAGGCGGAGGCCTGGCGAAGATCGACGCGCAGACCCATACCGTCGAACAGACGATCCCCGTCGGCGAGGGGCCTGAAGGGGTCGCCGTGAGCGGCTAGGACGTCTGGGTCGCGAACAGCCTCGACGGCACCGTCTCTCGTGTCTCGGCGCAGACGGATGCGGAAACGGCGCATTACACAGGCGGCAACTCCCCGACCGGGGTCGCCGTCGGCAAAGGCTGGTGTGGGTCGCGAACGCCGGCGACGGAACGGTCACGCAGTTGAACGCACGCGACGGAGCCATCGAGCGCACCATCGACCTGCATGCGCCGGTGCACGGCATCGCCTACGGCGGCGGCTCACTCTGGGTGACCGACCCCGTCGGCAATGCCGTGATCCGCGTGCCCGTGTCCTCACCGTCGTCGATCACGAGGATCGATGTCGGCAGTGGCCCGTCGGCGATCGCCTTCGGCGTCGGGACGCTACGGCGGCTCGGCTACCGCGTCAGCGTGAAGCACTACTCCGCGGACTCGGGGTACTTCAACGCGCTCTTCGGCGACTCGCGCCACGTCGACGCCGCCGTGCTCGGCTGGAACCAGGACTACCCGGCACCGTCGAATTTCTTCGGTGGGATCAACTGCCCTCCCGCGTCCCCGTACATGTGCAGCAAGGCTTACAGCCGGGACGTCGCGCGCACGGCCGCGGCAGCCACGGCTAGCGGCTCAAACGATCCGTGGACGGCGTTCGATCGCAAGGTGACCGAAAGCGCGGTCGTGGTCCCGTTCCTCAACCATAAGGCGATCGGCTTCGTCTCGAAGCGGCTCGGGAACTACCAGCACCATCCCGAGTACGACCTACTGATCGACCAGGTCTGGGTCCGGTGACGGGCGGCGCCGGCCGGCGCCGCGCCAGGACGATCCCGACCGCGATCAGCACGCCGCCGGCGATCTGCAGCGCGGTGATCGTCTCGGAGAGCAGGATCACCGCGAAGATCACGGCCACGAACGGCTGCAGGTTGGCGGCGAGCGTGGCCCGCGCCGCGCCGATCCGGTAGAGCGAGCGGAACCAGAGCACGTTCGTCAGCACGAGCGGGCCGAGCACCGAGAACGCGAACAGCAGCCAGACGTCTCGTCCCAGGTCCCACGACTGGCTCGTCGTCTGCCTCGAGCCGATGACCGCGAGCGCCAGCGCTGTGGCGGCCAGCACGATCGCGCTCACCCGGTAGGGCGAGTAGTTCTCCATGAGCGGCGCGATCAGCACCGAGTAGCCGGCCCACGTCGCTGCGGTCACCACCGCGAGCAGGATCCCGTCGATCCCGCCGGAGACGTGGGCTCCCGCGCCGATCGCGACGAGCGCCACACCCGCGAACGACACGATCGCGGCGATCCAGAACCGTTGCCCGAGCCGCTCGCGCCCGAGCGCGAGCCCGAACAGCGCCGCGAAGATCGGCGTCGCGCCGAGTACAAGCCCCACGGTGGACGCGGTTGTGCGGTCGAGCGCGTAGACGAACGAGAGCTGGTTCGCGACGAGCAGGACGATCGCGAGTGCGACGACGCCGCCCGCGCGGCGGTCGATCCGCAGCGTGCCCTCGAGCACGAGCGTCAGCGCAAGGAAGATCAGCGCGGCGAGGGTGTAGCGGAGCGTCGCGTACGCAAGCGGCTGGAAGCCGTGCGTGAGCAGGTAGCGCGTCACCGTCAGGTTCAGCGCCCACAGGACGACGACGGTGAACAGCATCAGCTCCACACGCGTCGGCCGGTGCACCGCCCGACCCTAGCGACCGGTTGGTTAGCCTCCTGCCGTGGCCGTGACCAGGGACGACATCGATGCGCTCGTCGGCCCCGCGACGCCGCATTTCGCCTACCAGCTCCGCGCCCGTGTGCTCGAGCTGATCGAGGGCCTGCCGCCCGACGATCCGGTGCGCACCTACGGCGAGGAGCAGATGGCGATGCTCGACCGGCTCGGCCACGCCTCGTCGACCGCCCGCGACGCGCCGCGGGAGCCGCGCTCGCGCATCGGGTGGGACGAGCTGCCGAGCTCGGCGCCCGAGTACGACCCGCTCCCGTGAGCGACTTCGCGGGCGCCGCCGTCCTTGTCACCGGCGGCTCGCGCGGCATCGGCCGTGCGATCGCGCTCCGCTTCGCCCAGTCACGGCGCGGCGACGGTCGCGATCGGCTACCTGCGCAACGACAAGGCAGCGGAGGCAACGGCCGAGGAGATCCGCGCGCTCGGCGCCGAGCCGGTGCTCGTGCGCGGGAACGTCTCGTCGGAGCGCGTCCTGCGTGAGGTTGCCGAGCTGCCGCCGCTGACCGCGCTGATCCACAACGCCGCCACCGGCGTGATCCGCCCGGCGCTCGAGGCGCAGGCGAAGCACTGGGACTGGACGATGACCGCCAACGCCCAGGCGCTGCTGTCCCTGACGCAGGCGGTAGCGCCGCAGATGCAGGCGGGCAGCTCGATCGTCGCCCTCTCGAGCCTCGGCTCGCAGCGCACGATGGAGAACTACGTCCTCGTCGGGACGTCCAAGGCCGCGCTCGAGGCGCTCGTGCGCTACCTGGCGGTGGAGCTCTCACCACGCGGGATCCGCGTGAACGCCGTCTCCGGCGGCGTGGTCGACACCGGCGCGCTCGACCACTTCCCGAACCGCGACGAGATGCTGGAGATGGCCCGCTCGCGCACGCCCGCCGGGCGCATGGTGACCGTGGACGACCTGGCCGGCGTGGTCGAGTTTCTCTGCACGCCCGAGGCGGACATGATCCGCGGCCAGACGATCGTCGTCGACGGCGGCTTCAGCCTGCCGGCCTAGCCGCGTCCGGGGATCAGCCGCCCGAGCGTGTCGAAGGCGATGTGCCCGGCGAGGCGCGGGTTCTCCTGGAGCCTGCGCATCGAGTACGCGTACCACTGGCGCCCGAAGGGCACGTAGATCCGCAGCCGGTGGCCCTCCCTGACGAGCGTGTCACCAATCGCCGGCCGCACGCCGAGGAGCATCTGGAACTCGTACTGCGCGGGCTCGAGCCGCCGCGCGTGCAGCGCCCGCTGCGCCTCGGCGAGGAGCCAGTCGTCGTGCGTCGCGACGCCGACGTAGGCGCCCGCGTCGAGCAGCAGGTCGAGCGCGGTGACGAAGCTCTCGCGCACCTCCTGGAAGCCCTGGTAGGCGATCTCAGGCGGCTCGACGTAGATGCCCTTGCAGAGGCGCACGTTGAGGCCGAGGTCGCCAAGCGCGCGGATGTCGTCGTGCGTCCGCCGCAGGGCCGCCTGGAGCACGATGCCGACGTTGTCGTGCCCCGCCTCGCGCAGGTCGCGGTAGAGCCGGAGCGTGTCGTCCGTGGTCGATGAGTCCTCCATGTCGATGCGCACGAAGTTGCCGCCGGCGGCAGCCAGCACATCCCCGACGTTCTCGCGGCACAGGCTGTAGTCGAGCTTCAGCCCGAGCGCGGTCAGCTTGATGCTGACGTTCGCGTCGAGGCCCTGCTCGCTGATCGTGTCGAAGACCTCCCGGTACGTGCGCGCAATCGTGCGGGCCTCGTCCGGGATGGTGATCTCCTCGCCCAGGACGTCGATCGTCGCCATCTTCCCGGCGGTGTTCAGGTTCCTGACAACGCGGCAGGCGTCCTCGAGCTCGGTGCCCGCGATGTAGCGCGCGGAGATGCGCCGGACCACCGGCTTCGGCACCGCCGGCATGACCCGGACGATCGCCTTGTCGAGGACGCTCACGTCTCGCGCATGAACCCCTGGCGAGCGGCACTGACCAGCGCCACCGCCTCGGGAAACAGGACGCGCATGGCGTCGCGAAGCGCAATCGCCTGCTCGTCCGGGCCGCCCGTCGCCGAGATCTGCTTCAGGGCGGCGGCCGTCAACTCGACGGCCGTGTTCAGCGTCAGGGTCGCGAACTGCTCGCGCTGCGCCTCCTGCACGGACTCGGCCTGGCGCGCCGCGAACTCCTGCAGATTCCGCATGAGCTCGTCGGGGTCGCCGCCGCCGAGGAAGCCGAAGCCACCTTCCATAGCCGCCATTGTGCCGCTTACACTCGAGCTATGTCGACGGCGCGGGCCGAGAGGCGTGTCATCCCGCTGCCGTGGGTGCAGCGCGGCCTCGTTTGGACGCTCGGCCTCGGAGCGTTCGGGCTTGCGTTCTCGATCACGACCACGGCGGCCTACCTACCGCCCATCCTCGAGCGCTTCACGGACTCGACGAGCCTGATCGCGCTCGTGCTCGCGGCCGAGGGTGTGTTCGCGATCACGCTGCCGCTGATCGTCGGCCCCTGGAGCGACACGTTCCACACCCCGCTCGGGCGCCGGCGCCCGTTCATGCTGGCCGCGGTCGGCCCGATCGGCTTCTGCCTGGCGCTGATGGCGTTCATGCCGAGCCTCTGGACGACGGCGCTGCTCGTCTTCGCCTTCTTCTTCGCCTACTACGTCTACGAGCCGCCCTACCGTGGGCTCTACCCCGACCTGCTGCCGCCGAGCCAGTTCGGCCGGGCGCAGGGCATCCAGCACGTGCTGCGCGGGCTCGCGATCGGCGCTGCGCTCGTCGGCGGCGGCTTCCTCTTCCACGCCTGGAACGCGGCCCCATTCCTCGTGGCCGCCTTCGCGACGACGCTCGCGTGCCTGGCGCCAGTCGTGCTCGTGGACGAGCCGAGCGTGCTCGGCGACCGCGTCTTCCGCGGCGTCCGCAGCTACCTGTCGACCGCGTGGTGCCTGCTGCGCTCCGAGCCCGACGTGACCACGTTCCTCGTCGCGAACGCCGCCTGGGAGGGCACCTTCGCCGCTGCCCGGACGTTCGTCGTGCTCTACATCACCGTCGGCCTCGGGCAGCCGCTCTCGACTTCGGCGATCGCGCTCGGTGTGGTGAGCGCCGGGTACCTCGTCGCCGCACTCGTCGCCGGCCGGCTCGGCGACCGCATTGGTCTCGCTCCCGTGATCGTCGTCGCCTCACTTGTTTACGGTGGTGGCTACATGGTCGGCGGCCTCGCCACGGAGTGGCACGACTGGTACCTGCCCGTGATCTTCCCGATCGCGATCGCGGGCGGCATCGTCATGACGCTGGCCTGGGGGCTCCTCTTCAAGCTCATGCCGCCCCAGCACCGCGGCGCGATCTCCGGCCTCGCGACGACGACGAAGGGCCTCGGGCTCCTCATCGGCCCGCTCGCGGCCGGTATCGCGATCGAGGTACTCCGCCCGCACCTCGAGAGCACGGACGGCTACCAGGTGCTCTGGCCGATCTGCGGGCTCCCGATCCTCGCCGTCGTCCCGCTGGTCGCGCGATTAATCCCTGTCGAGAAGAGAAAGGGGGACATGGATGTCCGAACGGCTTGAGTCGCCGGCGCACGACGAGATAGAGGAGCACGCGCGGCCCTTCCATGCGCTCTACGAGCACTGGGAGCGCAACCAGTGGTCGCTGTTCGATCTCGACTTCACGGTCGACGCCGAGAGCTACGCGCGCCTCGACGAGGACTCGAAGCGCGGGCTCCAGTGGATCTTCTCCCACCGCTTCGACGCCGAGTGGGAAGTCGCCCGGCTGCTGCCGCCGTTCGTCACCGCCGCGCCGGACTTCGAGGTGCAGCTCGTGCTTGCCACCCAGCTGTCGGACGAGCACCGCCACCTCCAGGCGGTGCTGCGCATCTATGACGAGGTCTTCGGCGTGCGCGGCTTCGCCGAGGCGCAGGCGCTGTCCGCCTCCAACAGCGATCCGGTGTCGAACCGCCTCTACAGCGAGTTCGCGACCTACGTCGAGCGGCTCCGGGACGACCAGAGCCAGCCGATGTTCCTCGGCGCGGTCGTCGCCTACCACCTGCTCGCCGAGGGCGTGATCGCCCGCACGGCGCAGAACCTCGCGGGCGACCAGTACGTCCGCTTCGGCAACTTCCCGGGGCTGCTCCAGGGCCAGCGCAACGTCGCGCGCGACGAGGCGCGGCACATCGGCATCGGCGTCTCGTACGTTCGCCGCTGCGCGGCCGAAGATCCGACCTCCACGTACGAGGTCGTCGCCGAGGTGGTGGGTCATTTCGGCGAGGTCGCCGCCGAGCTGCTCGCGCTCGCGCAAGGCCAACTGGACGACCTGGTCGTCGCCGGCTACGGCGCCGAGCCCGAGGCGTTCTACGGCGAGGCGATGCGGCTGCTGCAGCTACGCATGCGCTCGATCGGGTTCGCGGCCTAGCCGAGCGCCAGCTTGTAGCCCAGCTCGACGTCCGAGACGAACGCCTGCACGGCGTCGCCCGAGCCCTTCATCGCGGCGGCGAACGGCGAGCCGCCCTCGCCGCCCAGCGCGACCTCGAGCCGCCGGGTTGCGGCGCCCAGCCGGTCGAGGCGCTCCGGCGTCGCTACCCGCGGCGGCGAGCCCAGCTCGGCCTCCAGGTCGTCCAGCGCCTGCTCGGCCTCGTCGAGGCCCGGTGGGTCCTCGGTCAGCCGCAGCGCCACGAGCTGCGCGCGCAGGTCGTCGAGGTCGCCGCCGGCGGCCACGTCCTCTGCGTACTCGACGAGCGCGGCGATCGAGGCGGCGTCACGGACGCGCGGGCGCTGCGCGATGGGCTCAAGCTCGCCGTCGAGCACGAGCCAGCCAACCGGCTCCTCGCCTGCGGCGAACGCGACCAGGTAGAGCCGCTCGCTCCCGGGGTCGACCGGCACGACACCCGCGACCCGCTCGCCGGGCCCGGCGAACGCCGCCGCGGCGGCGGCGGCCGCCTCCAGCTCCTCGGGGAGCGCCACGCGCCGAGCATAGACTCGCCTCGTGGCCGAGACCGGCACCGTCGCGCGGGAGCTGTTCGCGCCGCTCGGTCCGACCTACGACCGCTACGCCAACCTGCTCTCGTTCGGCCAGGACCCGCGCTGGCGGCGCTTCCTCGTCTCGCGCGTCGACGCCGGCCCGAACAGCCGCGTGCTCGACGTCGCCACCGGCACCGCGGCCGTTGCGATCGAGCTCGTGCGGCAGCACGGCTGCACGGTCGTCGGGATCGACCAGAGCCCCGACATGCTCGGGGCGGGCCGGGCGCGCGTCGAGCGGGCCGGCGTCGGCGACCGCGTCGAGCTCGTCGAGGGCCGCGCGCAGGAGCTGCCGTTCGAGGACGCCTCGTTCGACGCGCTGACCTTTACCTACCTGCTCCGCTACGTCGACGACCCGGCGGCGACGCTCACCGAACTCGCCCGCGTCGTGAAGCCGGGCGGCACGATCGCAGGGCTCGAGTTCGGTGTGCCACCGGTCGCGCTCTGGCGCGGCCTCTGGGAGCTCTGGGTGCGGATCGGGCTGCCCGGCGCCGGCCGCGTGATCTCACCCGGCTGGGCGGAGGTCGGAGACTTCCTCGGCCCGAGCATCCGCGGCTTCTACGCGCGGCACCCGCTGCCCGAGCTCGGCCGGCTCTGGAACGCCGCGGGCATCAGGGACGTCCGCTGGCAGGGCCTCAGCCTCGGCGGCGGCGTCGTCACCTGGGGCCGGCGCGCGTGACGACCACGCCCCGGCCGGCCTTCTACGCGTTGACGCCGGGTGGCTGGCGCGACTACCTCACGCTCCTGCACCCGCCGTACACGCTCTGGCACCTGTCCTACGCGGCGATCGGCGCCGCGCTGGCGCCGACATTCTCGTGGGCACCGCTCGGCGCCGCGATCGCGGCGTTCGCGCTCGCGATGGGCGTCGGCGCGCATGCCCTCGACGAGCTGAAGGGCCGGCCGCTCCAGACGGAGATCCCGGACGGCGTCCTCTGGGCGCTCGCCGCCGTCTCGATCGCGGCCGCCGTCGCGATCGGCATCGCGAGCGCGATTGCCTGGACGCTCTGGCTGCTCCCGCTCGTCATCTTCGGCGGCTTCATCGTCGTCGCCTACAACCTCGAGCTCTTCGGCGGGCTGTTCCACCGCTACCTCTGGTTCGGCATCGCCTGGGGCGCGCTGCCCGTGCTCGCCGCCTACGTCGCCCAGGCGGGGTCGATCGACGCGGCCGCCGCTGTCGCCGCCGTGGCGGCCACGCTGCTGAGCCTCGCGCAGCGCAGCCTGTCGACGCGCGTGCGCGACATGCGCCGCCGCGCAACCGGGGTCACGGGCACCGTCGAGTACCGCGACGGCCGCGTCGAGGAGCTCACTGCGGCCGTCCTGACAGGCGAGCCGGAACGGGCGCTCCGCCTGCTCGCGGCGGCCGTGACGGCACTCGCGGTAGCGATGGTGCTCGCGCGGGCCTAAGGTTTCTGCCTGCTCATGACTCTTTCGCGCGTCTTCGAGATCCTCTTCGCCGCCTCCGTGATCGTGGCTGCGGTGGCGTTCGCGCTTGCGTTCCTGGAGCGGATCTCCGTGCGCGTCCTGCTCGGCATCGCCGCCGCGGTCGGCATCGCCGCCGTTGCGGGCTGGGTCGCCGTCGCGCTCCGCCCGTCCGACGCGATCGCCGTCTCCGCGGCCGGGCTCACGCTCGCCACCGTCGGCATCGTCGGCGCGGCCGCGCTGCGGCGCATCACCGCCCAGAGCCGCGCGTTCGACGAGCAGCTCGAGCGCGCCAAGGCCGAGATCGCAGCCGTCTCCGAGGCGGAGGCCGCCCGCCGCGCCCAGGAGCTCGAGCGCGCGCTCGCCCGCGCCAGGGCCGAATCCGTCTCCGCGCTCCTCGACGAGGAGCGCCGGCTCGCCGAGTCGCGCCGGGCCACCTTCACCGAGCGGGAGCGCCACGCCGAAGCCGCCATGGCCGAGCGGCTGGCAGCCGTGCAGAGCCGGGTCGCCGAGCGCGTCGCGGCCTGGACGAGCGACCTCGAGCGTGCGCAGGAGCGGCTCGACGGACAGGTGCGCCACGTCTCCACGCGCCAGGAGCAGCTGATCGCAGCGGCCGAGAAGCGCCTCGGCGAGGAGATGCAGCGCCTGGAGGTGCTCGGGGACGAGCAGCGCCAGCTCGTCGCCCGCCTGCGCACCGAGCTGATGCAGGCGGCACGGGACGCCGTCAGCGAGGCGCGTGCCGAGCTCGACGCGCACGCGCTCGAGCGCCGCCGCGCGCTCACCGAGGTCGAGGAGCGGCTGCGCCAGCGCGAGAAGGAGCTCGGCGAACGCATCGAGCGCGAGGCCGTCGAGGCAACACGCCGGATCGCGGCGACACTCCAGGACGTCGAGCGCCGCCAGGTCGAGCAGCTCGAGCGCATCGTCGCCCGCGCGGCCGAGCGCTACTCGGACGCCGCCAACCAGCAGTTCGAGGCGGCGGCGAAGACGGCACGGGAGCAGGCGGCAAAGAGGCTCGGGCGCGAGCTCGACCGCGCCGTCGAGATGTTCGCGCGCGACTCGCAGTCGGCGCTCGCCGAACGGCTCGCCGAGGTCGGCGACGCGGGCGCACGGCGGCTGGAGGCCCGGCTGTCGACGATTGCCGAGAACCTCGAGCGCCAGCGCGAGGAGTTCGTGCAGACGCTCGAGCGCCGGCTCGAGGAGGCCGAGCGCGAGGTTCGCGACCGCACGCGCACAGCAATCCGGGAGGGAGAGGCCCAGCGGGACGCGGTCGAGGCCCGCCTCTCGGAGCTTTCCCGCCGCATCGACACCGCGCTCGACGAGACCGAGCAGCGGCTCGCGGGGCTGCAGCGCGACTAGAGGGTTTCCGCAGGGCAGAGCGAATGTTCACGCCCATGGCGGAGACAAAGCAGGTCCAGTCCTCCGACGGCGAGACCGCCAAGGTCACGGGCTGGCGGCTGCACGTGCTGATCGAGGCCGGCTACCCGTTCGAGACGGCCGAGCGGATCGCCGAGAGCGACGTCGATCTGCACCGCGCCGTGGAGCTCCTGTCACAGGGCTGCACGCCGGACGTCGCAGGGAAGATTCTGCTCTAGCTGGCATCCTGGCTCGATGAGCGTCGAGCCGGTGAGCGAGGAGCGGAAGGTCTACACCGTCGCCGCGTTCAACCGCGGCGTCGCCGACTTCATCGCGCGCCTGCCGAGCGTCTGGGTCGAGGGCGAGGTCACCGAGCTGCGCCGGCAGGACCGCTGGCAGAGCGTCTTCTTCACGCTCAAGGACCCCGAGGACGGCGCGTGCCTGAACGTGACGATGGCGCGCGGCAAGTTCGACGGCCTGCGCCTCGACCTGACCGACGGCGAGCGCGTCCACGTCTACGGGCGGCCGGACTTCTTCGCCGCGCGCGCCGACTTCCGGCTCCGCGCGCTCTCGATCGAGCGCTTCGGCCTTGGCGCGCACCTGGCAGCGCTCGAGCGGCTGAAGCGCAAGCTCGCGGCCGAGGGCCTCTTCGCGGCCGAGCGGAAGCGGCCGCTCCCCGTCCTGCCGCGGCGGATCGGCCTGGTGACCGGCAACGACGCCGCGGCCAAGCGTGACGTGCTCACCGCGCTCACGACTCGCTTTCCACCCGCGAACGTGCTCGTCGCCGAGACGTACGTGCAGGGGCCGCGGGCGGCGCCGGCGCTTGCGACCGCGCTCGGAGACGTGGCGCGCGCCGGTGTCGACGTGATCGTGCTGGCGCGCGGCGGCGGGAGCTTCGAGGATCTGCTCCCGTTCAGCGACGAGCGGGTCGTGCGCGCGATCGCCGCCTGCCCGGTGCCGGTCGTCTCGGCGGTCGGCCACGAGCAGGACACGCCGCTCAGCGACCTCGTCGCCGACGCGCGCGCATCCACGCCGAGCGTGGCCGCGCGCCTCGTCGTTCCCGACCTGGGCGAGCTCCTCGCCCGGCTCGACCGCTCGCGCGAGGCGCTCGGCCGTGCCACGTCAGCGACGCTCGCCCGCGACCGCGACCGCGTCGACCGCAGCCGCGCCGCCGTGCACGCCGCCACCTGCGCGCTGGCCGCCGAGCAGGGGCGCCGCCTCGAGACGACGCGCGAGCGGCTCGACCGCGCACCGCGCCTTGACCTCGAGCGGCGCCGAGCCAAGCTCCGGCAAACCGCCGGCCGTCTCCGCGCGCTCTCGCCGCGCGCGACGCTCGAGCGCGGCTACGCGATCGTGCACGCGCCGGAAGGCGTCGTCACCGACTCGGCCCAGGTCGAGAGCGGCACCGAGGTCAGCGTCGACCTCGCCCACGGCGGCTTCGGCGCACGCATCGAGGAGACCTGGTGAGCGCGCCGCCGAGCTTCGAGGATGCCCAGCGCGAGCTGGAGTCGATCGTCCAGCGGCTCGAGGCCGGCCAGGTGCCACTCGACGACGCGATCGCGCTCTGGGAGCGCGGCGAGGAGCTCTACCGGCTGTGCCGCGCGCGCCTCGACACGGCCGAGGGCAAGATCGAGGAACTGGCCAAGCGCGTCGAGGCCCAGAAGCCGTAGCGCGGCGCACGAAAACCTGAATAGAATCCGGCGCCCGTGGCTGCCCCGCCCGAACTGCTCAAACGCGTCCCGATCTTCAGCGACCTGCACGGCAAGGAGCTGGACTTGCTCGCCGCGTCCTTCAAGGAGCGCATGTTCGATGAGGGCGACACGATCGCGAGCGAGGGCTCGAGCGGCATCGGCTTCTTCGTCATCGGCGAAGGTGAGGCCGGCGTGACCGTCCGTGGGACGGAGCGCGCCACACTCGGCCCGGGCGACTACTTCGGCGAGGTCGCGCTCATCGACGAGGGCCAGCGCAGCGCCTCGATCGTCGCGAAGACGCCGCTGACCGCGTACGGGCTGACCGCGTGGGAGTTCCGGCCGCTCGTGGAGAGCGACGGCAAGATCGCCTGGAAGCTGCTGCAGACGCTCGCAACGCGGCTACGCGCCGCCGAGCAGCGCGAGGCCTAGCTCCACCAGATCCTCGCGCGCCAGCGCCGGGTCGCCGCTGAGCGCCCGCGCCTCGACGCCTGCCGGCACGCGGTCGACGACGCCGCCAAAGATGACGCCGCGAACGCCTGCCGCCTCGGCGGCGACGAGCACGGCCGCCGGCGCCTTGCCCTCGAACGTGGTCGCATCGACCCGGCCCTCGCCGGTGACGACGAGGTCGGCACCCTCGAGCGAGAAGCCGGTCAGCCTGAGCACCAGCTCGGCGCCCGGGACGAGCTCTGCGCCGAGCGCCGCGAGCGCCGCGCCGAGCCCTCCGGCCGCGCCGGCGCCGGGGAGCAGCGCGTAGGGCGCAAGGTCGCGCCGGGCCGCCAGCCGCCGCTCGAGCTCGGCGACGGCCGCCGGGTCGGCGCCTTTCTGCGGCGCGAAGGCCCGGGCGGCGCCGCGTGGGCCGAGCAGCGGGCTGCGCACGTCGCAGGCGACCGTGACCGGCAGTGGGAAGCCGCCGAACAGGGCGAGCAGGCCGCGACCGCCGTCCACCGTCGCGGTGCCGCCGAGGCAGACGAGCAGCGCGTCCGCCCCGTCGTCGATCGCGGCGTGGAGCAGCTCGCCGAGCCCCTGGCTCGAGGCGCGCAGCGGGTCGCGCTCCTCCGGCGCGACGCGGCCGAGCCCGATCGCCTCGGCCGCCTCGACGACGGCCGTCCCGTCCGGCAGCACGAGCCAGCGCGCCTCGACCGGGCGCCCGAGCGGGCCTGACACCGTCGCGCGGCGCCACTCGCCGCCGAGCGCGACGAAGAGCAGGTCGGCTGTCCCCTCGCCCCCATCCGCCACCGGCGTCTGCACCGCCTCGGCGCCGGCGCGCCAGAACCCTTCCGCGAGCGCGGCCGCGGCCTCCGTCGCCGGCAGGACGCCCTTGAGCCCCGCCGGGGCGGCGACCGCGCGCACCCGCTAGCGGCGGGTGCCGACGGCCACTGCTTGCTCGCGCTCGATCTCCTCGTCGATGAGCTCCTCGGCCTGCTCGGCCTCGTCGGCCTGCATCCCGCGCAGCACCGCGAACGAGATCCCCTCGCGCGCAAGGAAGATGAAGCCCACCCCGACGCCGACGGACATCTCGATCGCCTGCAGCCCGATCCCGAACGCGAACCCCTGGGCGTACGGGACGCCGTAGGAGACGAGCGGCACCGCGACCGCCGCCTGGATCAGCCCGACGTTGCCCGGCCAGAGCGGGAAGATCCCCGCGACGTTCATGAGCACCAGCACGAGCGCAGCGGCCGGCAGCGGCTCGTGGATGTCGAACGCGCGCATCGCCGTATAGACGGCGAGCAGCTGCCAGAACCAGCCGAGGGTCTGCAGGAAGATCGCGAGCAGCACGGCCAGCGGGTTCTTCATCACGCCGAGCCCGCGCCGCGCCATCGCGAGCAGGCGCCGCACCGACCCGAGCTCGTCCAGCGAGTGGCTCACGTCCAGGCGCCCGCTGATGATTGCGAACCCGAACATGATCACGCCGACGCCGGCGACAACGATCAGGCTGGTGATCGCCCAGTGCGGGATCTTCGCCGTCAGCAGGACGTAGCCGATCAGCATCAGCGACGGGATCACGTCGAACACGCGGTGTGCGAAGACGGTGCCGAGCAGGATCGGGGTCGCCCCCTCGGCGCCGGGCATCTTCCGGGTCAGCACGCCCACGCGCGCGAACTCGCCGATCCGGCCCGGCAGCACCGCGTTCGCAAGCAGCCCGATGGCGAAGCCGGAGAACGTCCGCGAGAACCTCGGCGTGTCGTTCGGGAGCGCCTCGCGGATGACCGTCTGCCAGGCGAACGCGCGGGTGACCGCCGAGAGCAGGTTGAAGATGACGGCGGCGACGACCCAGCGGAGCTCGACAACGCGGAAAGCGTCGGCGACGGCGCCCCACTCCGGGCCGCGCCAGTAGAGCAGCGCGCCGACCAGGACGAAGAGCGCGATGAGCCCCGCCATCCGCGCCCAGGTGCTGGCCACGACCCGTTTCATGCGGCGACCGCTGTCGTCGGTTCGATCTCGAGCACCCGCTCGTAGATGTCGAGGAGCCGGCGGGCGATTCCGTCCCAGCCGTAGTGCTCCTGGGCGATGAGTCGCGCGTTCGCGCCGAGCGCGCGACGGCGCTGCTCGTCGGTGAGCAGCACGACGAGCGCATCGGCGAGCGCCTGCGCGTCGTCAGGCGGCACCATCAGCCCGGCCTTGTCGCTCATGACGTCCCGGTACCCGGGGATGTCCGAAGCGACCACCGGCGTCGCGCACGCGAATGCCCGCGTGAGCACCATGCCGAAGCTCTCGCCGCCGAGCGACGGGGCGGCCATGACCTTCGCCGCGAGCACCTCCCGCGTCAGCTCCTCCTGGGAGAGGAAGCCGAGCACGTCGACGCCGTCGAACTGGGCGCGGGCCATATGCAGGCGGACGGCGAGCGGGTCAGCCCCGACGATGCGCAGCCGGGCGCCGGTGCGCGCGTGCACGTCCGGCCAGGCACGCAGCAGCACAGCCAGGCCCTTGCGCCGCTCGTGGCGGCCGACGAAGAGGACGGTGTGGGCGCGGTTGCCGGGGTCGGCCTCCGGCGGGATGAGCACGCCGTTCGGGATCACCTCGCAGTCGCCGGGCGCGTACAGCTGAGCCATCGCCCGCGCCGACTGCGAGACGGCGATGCGCGCGTCGACGCGGTCGAGCAGGAAGCCCCAGAGCGGGACGCCGATCCGCGCCCAGCGGAGGCTCCCCGACGAGTGAAAGGTCGTCACGATCGGGCACGTCGCCTGGGCGAGCGTCGCAACGCCGATCACTGGCGCGAGGGGCTCGTGCACGTGCACGAGGTCGAACTGCTCACGCTCGAGCGTGCGCGCGATCCGCCCGACGGTGCGCGGGCTGAGCACGATGTTCGGGAGCGAGCCGTTGGCCGGCACGATCACCGAGCGGCCGACCGGGATGACGTCGGGCGGGGGCGAGCCACCCCGCCCCAGGCGGGGGTGGAGGGCGCGCGTGAAGCTCCCGACGGGGTCGTTGCCCATGATCGTCCGGGTCTCGATCCCGAGCCGGCGCAGGGCGTCCGCCTGCAGCTCCGCGTGCTCGACGACCGCACCCCAGAACGACCACGAGTACGGGACGACGATCCCGACCTTCATCGCGGCAAGTCTAAGGGCGGCCGCACGTAGACTCGGCGGATGGCGGACGGCCTCGCGGAGCTGCACACGCACCTCGGCGGCTCGGTGTCGTCCGACATCCTCTGGAGCCTCGCGCACGAGCAGGGCATCGCGCTGCCGGTGAAGGACTACTGGGAGTTCGACCGGCTCGTCACGGTCTCGGATCCGCGCGGCGTGCCCGACCTGGACGCGCTGAACGCGATCTACGAGTGGACGGAGCTGATCCAGTCGAGCCCGCTCGCGGTCGAGCGTTCGGTGCACGCGGCGATCGGCGGCGCCTACCGCTCGCAGGGGATCACGACGCTCGAGCTGCGGTTCAACCCGATGAAGCGGAACCGCGGCGGCGAGCGTGACCTCGATCACATCATCATGGCCGCGACGCGCGGCCTCGACCTGGCGAGCCTCGAGTATCCACAGGTGCGGGCCGGGCTGATCCTGATGATGGACCGCACGTTCACGGAGCGGCAGAACGCGGTCATCGTCGAGAAGGCGATCCGCTACGCGTCGCGCGGCGTCGTCGGCATCGACATCGCCGGGCCGCGGCCCGGGGGCGAGCGCTATCCGTACGCGGAGCTCGCGCCGCTCTTCGACGAGGCGCGCGATGCCGGCCTCGGCGTCACCATCCACGTCGGCGAGGAGGGCGGCGAGCACGGCGTCTCCGAGCTCGCCGAGGTGATCGAGACATTGCGGCCCGACCGAATCGGGCACGGGATCCTCGCGGCGCGCGAGCCTGCACTGATGGATGCGCTGCGCGCGGCCGGGATCGTCCTGGAGATCTGCCCCACGTCGAACCTGCTGACCAAGGCGTTGCGCAACGAGGACGAGGTGCGCTCGACGTTCCGCGCGTTCGCCGACAACGGCGTCGCCTTCACGATCGCCACCGACGGGCCGGAGATGATGCGGACGCACCTGCGCGACGAGCTCGAGCTCTTGCTGCGGATCGGCGCACTGGATCAGGACGAGATCGACGAGGCGAACCGGCGCGGGCACGAGGCTGCGTTCGTGGGCAAGACGGCAGTGCCGGCGCGGGCGTAGTCCGAGAAATACTCCCTTCGGACAATAGGCGGGCGGGTGACACGGCTGTAGCGTCGCTGCATGGACGCAACCCTGATGAACGGCAGGCCGGCACTGACGACACGGCAGCGGCAGGTCGTCGAGCTGATCGCGGCCGGATGCTCGAACGAGGAGATCGGCTGCCAGCTCGGCATCTCGGCCCGGACGGTGAAGGCGCACTGTGACGTGCTGCGCCAGAAGCTGGGCGTGTCGCGGCGCCGGCACATCCCGGCCGCGTACCGCGCGCTGACGGGCGACGACCCGCTTGCGGCCGTCTCCGGCCCTGCTGCAACCGCCTGAGGCAGCCCGACCCCGTCGGGCTGCCTCCCGGCGGCACGCCTTTCTCCGCGCGACCGAGCGGTTTAGGCTCC
>CAVWIN010000029.1:0-87939 GCA_963755085.1 uncultured Thermoleophilia bacterium
GACCGTGAAGTCGCCGCGCCGGTACGACAGCACGCCGTCGTCGACGCCTAGCAGCTCGAACTCGAGCGGCATCTCGCGGCGCAGCCCGATCAGCTCGCGATAGAGGTTCAGCAGCGACCCGGGGTCGCGCCGCTGGTCTGCGACGTTGCGATGCTCGGGATCGACCGGTGGAAGCCAGGGCGTCCCGGTGGTGAAGCCGCCGAGCGGGTCGGGCGTCCACTGCATCGCGTGGCGGGCGAAGTCGCGGCCGCGCCGGTCGTACGGCGGGTCGGCGCCGGGGCCGTCGTGGAGGCCGATCTCGTCGCCCTGGTAGACGAACGCCGTGCCCGGCAGCGTGAGCGTGAGCGTGGCGGCGAGCCGAACGTTCTCTTCGCCCAGGCGTGAGGCCACCCGTGAGAAGTCGTGGTTGGACAGCGTCCACGCGAGCCCGCGCCAGCCCTCGCCGAGGATCCGCGCGATCTCCTCGGGATCCCCGCGCGCGAACATGAGCTCGAACGCGAACGCCAGATCGATGTGCCGCAGGTAGGGCGGCAGCCCCGAGGTGGGAACGAAGACCTCGCCGACGAGCATCGCGTCGCCGGCGGCCTCGCGCAGCACGGCGAGCCGCTCCTCGATGTTCGCGTAGTTCCGCGAGTGGATGTGGAGCAGCTTCGCGTACTCGTCCGGCAGCGGCAGCACCGGGGGCTCGGTCGCCGGCGGGTCGTCGCGTAGGGCCGGGTCCTTGCCGATCCGCGAGAGCGCATCGAGGCGGAAACCGTCGGCGCCGCGCTCGATCCAGAACCGCATGGCGTCGCCGATCGCTCGGCCGACGTCGGGGTGCCCCCAGTCGAGGTCGGGCTGCTCCCGGTAGAACGAGTGCAGGTAGTAGCGGCCCGTCTCCTCGTCGCGGCTCCAGGCGATGCCGCCGAAGACCGAGAGCCAGTTGTTCGGGATCTCGTCCGCCCAGACGTAGCGCTCGGGGTGCTCGCGGAACCACCGGTGCTCGATCGACGTGTGGTTGGGGACGAGGTCGAGGATGACCTTGAGCCCGTGCGCGTGCGCGTCGTGCACCAGCGCGTCGAAGTCGTCCAGCGTCCCGAAGTCCGGGTGGATGCCGGTGTAGTCGCTCACGTCGTAGCCCCAGTCCGCGTCGGGCGACGGGGTGATCGGCGACATCCAGAGCGCGTCGACGCCGAGGTCGGACAGGTGGTCGAGGTGCTGCCGGATGCCCTCCAGGTCGCCCGAGCCGTCGCCGTCGGAGTCCGCGAAGGACCGCGGGTAGATCTGGTAGACGACCGCCGTTTCCCACCACCGGGACACGGCGGCATCCTGACGGGCAGGAAGCGCGTCGCGCAGGGCGAACGCGGAAGCCCGTGGCCAACGACGACGAACAGGTCTTCCTCGACGCCCGCCGGCACGGTGTCGTGCTCGCCCGCCCGCTCGGGCAGGCGCTGATCGTCGCTGTGATCGGCGGCGCCCTGCTCGCCTTCATCTGGCCGCTCCCAGTCGCCGGTGCCCTGCTTGTGGTGCTGGCCGCGCTTCTCGCCGTCCGCGCGGTCTGGAGCTGGGAGCGCCTGCACCTCGTGGTGACGGACGAGCGGCTGTACGTCGTCGACGGGACGCTGCGCAAGCGCGCGCGCCAGGTGCGGCTGCGCAAGATCGACGCCGTCGAGATCGAGCAGTCGACCGCCGGACGCATGTTCGGCTACGGCACCCTGCTCGTCGGCCCGCTCGAGATCGACCACGTTCCGAAGCCGCGCGAGGTCACCGAGCTCGTCGAGCGGCTCGCGTCCTAGGCATCACACGCCTCGCGACGGGTAGAAACCCGTCGTGAACCTCGGCACCTTCATCACCACGTTCCTCGCCTCGGCCGTCGAGGCGATCGAGATGGTCGCGATCGTCATCGCGGTCGGCGTCGTGCGCGGCTGGCGGTCGGCGCTGATCGGCGCTGCCGCCGCGCTCGTGCTCCTGCTCGTCATCAGTGCCGTCTTCGGCGCCGGCCTGGCGGCGATCCCGATCCGGCCGCTGCGGCTCGTCATCGGCACGCTACTCCTGATCTTCGGCCTCCAGTGGCTGCGCAAGGGGGTGCGCCGCGTAGCGGAGCGTGGCTTCGCCGGGATCGGCGAGGAGGAGGTTCCCGAGGGCACCGAGACGCGCTGGGGCCTCGACTGGATCTCGTTCGTCGTGAGCTTCAAGGGCGTCCTGCTCGAGGGACTCGAGATCGCATTCATCGCCGTCACGTTCGGGGCGGCCGCGAACGCGATGGGCACGGCGGTGATCGGCGCCGTCTCCGCGGTGGTCGTGATCGCGGTCGTCGGCGCCGCGTTCCACCGCACGCTGATGCGCATCCCGCGCAGCGTCCTGATCCTCGTGGTCGGGATCATGCTCTCGACCTTCGGCACGTTCTGGGCCGGCGAGGGCCTCGAGGTCGGCTGGCCGGGCGGCGAGTGGGCGCTGCTCGTGCTCGTCGCCTTCTACCTCCTCGTCAGCCTCGGGCTGATCGCGGGCCTGCGCCGGCGCGCGCCGGTGCTGGTGCCCCAGGAGGCCTCGTGAAGTACCTCGCCGCCTTCGGCCGCTTCTGGTGGGACTTCCTGATCGGCGACGACTGGACGATCGCCGCCGGCGTGCTCATCGCGCTCGCGCTGACGTGGGCGCTGACGCAGGTCGAGGACTTCCCTGCGTGGATCGTGCTGCCGGCGGCCGGCGCGCTCCTCGTCGCACACAGCGTGCGGCGGGCGTCGCGGTAAGCCCGTCCGAGGCAAAAACGAACATACGTTCGCTAGAGTCCCCCGCGATAAAATCGAATGTTCATGCCTTCTGAAGAACTGGTCGTACACGGTGCCCGCGAGCACAACCTCAAGGACATCACGGTCCACCTCCCGCGGAACGCCCTCGTGTGCATCACGGGCCTCTCCGGCTCGGGCAAGTCGAGCCTCGCGTTCGACACGATCTACGCCGAGGGGCAGCGCCGCTACGTCGAGTCGCTGAGCGCGTACGCGCGCCAGTTCCTCCAGATGATGGAGAAGCCCGACGTCGATTCCATCGACGGGCTGTCGCCGGCGATCTCGATCGACCAGAAGACGACGTCGCGGAACCCGCGCTCGACGGTCGGCACGGTCACCGAGATCTACGACTACCTCCGACTGCTCTACGCGCGCGTCGGCCACCCGCACTGCCCGATCTGCGGCCGCCCGATCGCAGGGCAGTCGATCGAGCAGATCGTCGACCAGGTGCTGCAGCTAAAGGAAGGGACGCGCTTCACGGTCAACGCGCCGGTCGTCCGCGACCGCAAGGGCGAGTACCGCGAGCTCTTCGAGGAGTTGCGCAACCAGGGCTTCACCCGCGTGAAGGTCGACGGCGAGCAGCACCTGCTCGAGGATCCGATCGAGCTCGACAAGAAGTACAAGCACACGATC
Organism: uncultured Thermoleophilia bacterium; assembly: GCA_963755085.1. Lineage (GTDB taxonomy): Bacteria > Actinomycetota > Thermoleophilia > Gaiellales > Gaiellaceae > JACVRM01. The sequence continues at coordinate 3,396 of CAVWIN010000029.1, forward strand.
GAGGTGGTCGTCGACCGTCTGGTGATGAAGCCGGACATCCGCACCCGGCTCTGGCAGTCCGTTGAGACTGCGCTCGGGCTGGCCGAAGGCCTCCTAGCCATCGACGTAGTCGATGGCAGCGAGCTGATCTTCAGCGAGAAGTTCGCCTGCCCCGAGCACGGCGTCTCGCTGCCGGAGCTCCAGCCGCGCATCTTCTCGTTCAACTCGCCGCACGGCGCGTGCCCGCGCTGTACCGGCCTCGGGTCGCAGCAGGAGATCGACCCCGACCTGGTCGTGCCCGACCCGTCGCTCTCGATCGCCGAGGGTGCGCTCGTGCCGTGGTCGGTCGGGAGCACGAGCTTCTACGAGGCGGTCATCGCGGGCGTCGCCGACCGCTACGAGATCGACCTCGACACGCCGTGGCAGGAGCTCCAGGCCGAGCAGCAGGACAAGTTCCTCCACGGCACGGGCGGCGACCGGGTGTACGTCCAGTACCGCAACCGGATGGGCCGGCGGCGCTCGTACATGCTCGCGTTCGAGGGCATCGTCGAGAACCTCGCGCGCCGCTACAAGGAGACCGACTCGTCGCAGATGCGCGAGCGGATCGAGGAGTACATGAGCTTCCGCCCCTGCCCGGTCTGCAAGGGCGCGCGCCTGAAGCCCGAGGTGCTCGCGGTCACGGTCGGCGACCGCAACATCCACGAGTTCACGAGGATGTCGGTGACGACGTCGATCGCGTTCCTGGACGAGCTCCAGCTGACCGAGACCGAGCGGCTGATCGGCGAGCGGATCATCAAGGAGATCCGCGAGCGGCTGACGTTCCTCGACAACGTGGGCGTCGGCTACCTGCAGCTCGACCGGGCGGCGGCGACGCTGTCCGGCGGCGAGGCGCAGCGGCTGCGGCTCGCGACGCAGATCGGCTCCCAGCTCGTCGGCGTGCTCTACATCCTCGACGAGCCGTCGATCGGCCTCCACCAGCGGGACAACGACAGGCTGATCACGACGCTCGAGCAGCTGCGGGACGTCGGGAACACCGTGCTCGTCGTCGAGCACGACGAGCAGATGATGCGCGCTGCCGACCACCTCGTCGACATGGGGCCCGGCGCCGGCGAGCACGGCGGCCACGTCGTCGCCGAGGGCACGGCGGCCGAGGTGCAGCGGGCGAAGGGCTCGATCACCGGCCAGTTCCTGTCGCGGAAGCGGTCGATCGCGGTGCCGCCGCGGCGGCCCCAGGACAGCGGCTCGTTCACGGTGCACGGCGCGCGGATGCACAACCTGAAGGGCATCGACGTCGAGTTCCCGGTGGCGAACTTCATCTGCGTCACCGGCGTCTCCGGCTCGGGCAAGTCGACGCTCGTGAACGAGATCGTCTACAAGGCGCTCGCGAACCGGGTGCAGAAGTCGCGCGTCAAGCCCGGCGACCACGAGTCGGTCGAGGGCATCGAGTGCTTCGACAAGGTGATCGAGATCGACCAGAAGCCGATCGGCCGCACGCCGCGGTCGAACCCGGCGACCTACACCGATCTCTTCACGCACATCCGCGACCTCTACTCGCTGACGCCGGAGGCGAAGGTGCGCGGCTACAAGCCCGGCCGGTTCTCGTTCAACGTGCGCGGCGGCCGGTGCGAGACATGCAAGGGCGACGGCCAGCTGAAGATCGAGATGCACTTCCTGCCGGACGTCTATGTCCCGTGCGAGACGTGCCACGGCAAGCGCTACAACCGCGAGACGCTCGAGGTGCGCTTCAAGGGCAAGTCGATCGCGGACATTCTCGAGATGTCGGTCGAGGAGGCGCTGAAGTTCTTCGCCAAGATCCCGAAGCTCCGCCGCCGGCTGCAGACGCTGCATGACGTCGGCCTCGACTACATGCGGCTCGGCCAGCCCGCGACGACGCTGTCGGGCGGCGAGGCGCAGCGCGTGAAGCTCGCCGCCGAGCTCGGCAAGGTCGCGACCGGGAAGACGCTCTACATCCTCGACGAGCCCACGACGGGGCTGCATTTCGCCGACATCGAGAAGCTGCTCGAGGTGCTCCAGCGCCTCGTCGACGCCGGCAACACGGTGCTCGTGATCGAGCACAACCTCGACGTGATCAAGCAGGCCGACTGGATCGTCGACCTTGGCCCCGAGGGCGGGGACGCCGGGGGCGAGCTGATCGCCGCCGGGACGCCCGAGCAGGTGGCCGCCGAGGCCGACTCGTTCACCGGGCAGTTCCTGCGCGAGCTGCTGCCGGCCCGCGCGATGGCGGCCGCGTGACGAACCGGACGGCGGGTGCCGCCAACCATCTCGCCCTTCCGGGCGTCTAGAGAGACATGCGCCAGCGAAACGTCTGGCTCCGCAGCGACCCCGTCGGCACCCATACGGTCCTGCCGACGCGCGCGGAGTTTCGCGCGCGCAACGCGCAACGGTCGGTACGCGCCGGCGCAATCGGCCTGCTGGCTCTGGCCGTGGGGCTGCTCCTCGCCGCTCTCGGCCTGTCCTACCCGACGTGGGCCGTCTTCTACGTCCTGGCGCTGGTGTTCGGCGTCGCCGGCATCGCGGCGGCGGCGGTTGCGCTTCGCGCCCACGCCGAGCGGCGCGCTGCGCTGCTCGGGCTCACCGTCTCGGGTGCCGCCTTCCTCGGCTCGCTGATCGCGCCTGCCCTGATCGGCTAACCGAACGTCAGGTCGAGCTCCGGGACGTTCGTGCCCTCGCGGCTCTGGTACGTCTGCGTGTTGTTGCCGGTGTCCTCGGCGGAGTCTTCGAGCATGAACCCGTAGTTGGTGCCGGCCATCATCGCCTGGACGAGCGAGGTCACGGTCCATTGCATCCAGGTGTTGTTCGCGACAGTCGCGGCCGTAGCGGCCGAGCCCGTGACCGACGGCTGGTTGTTCCAGGTCACCGCGTTCTCGGTCCAAGCCGAGCTGACCTGGTAGGCGTTGATCGTCCGCGGTCCCTGCGCCCTTTGCAGGAACAGGAGCAGCGTGGCCTGCGTCAGCGAGCAGCCGGTCGGCAGCTGCGGCAGGTCGAAGGTGACGAGGGCGCGCCGGTTCTTCGACAGGTTCGCCTTGACCTGCAGCTGGTTGCTGCTGCCGTTGTTCGAGGTCGCGTCGTCCTGCTGGATCCAGCTGTCGCCCGAGGCCTGGTACGTGTGCAGCCCCGGGTCGACACAGCCGGTCGACCCGAGCGAGTAGGAGACGCGCAGTCGGATGAGGTCGTGTAGCGTCTTCCGCTTCCCGGAGTTCGAGACGTAGATCTTCACGATGAGGCCCTGCGCCTTGCTGCCGGTGTCGACCTCGGGGAGCGACACCGAGTCGGTCACGAAGCTCGCCGTCGAGTTGCAGTTCACGGGGGACGCGGCGCTGCCGTGCGTGCCGAGCAAGGTCGTGCCGCTGTAGGTCTCGAAGTACCAGCACGTGTTGTCGCCGGAGGTCGCGGAGCGGTAGGCGTGGTCGAGGGTGACGCCCGTGACCGTCGCCCCGGCCGGGATGTACCCGGTCGGGAACGTCAAGTTGAGGTAGCGGCTCGTGGAGAACGCGTTGTTCCAGTTGCCGGCGCTCTGGTACGCGTTGCTGTCCGAGGCTGCGAGGCTCCAGGTGTCCGCCGTGCCAGGCGTGCCCGTGGACGCGTCCGTGAGCGTCTGGCGGTGGAGCGTGAAGACGGTGCCGTAGTAGGTGCCGGTGACCGTCAGTAGGTCGAACCTGGCCGGCCGGTTGTTCGACTCGCTCGCGTAGAGGCGGATCCGCAGGTCGTTCGCGAGGTCGGTGTCCGCCAGAGCGGGCAGCGCGGTCGAGAGGGTGCCGTACGTGGCGCCTGTCTCGCAGTCGACCGGCGCGGCGCTTGATCCATACGCCGCGACCACGGCGTTGGTCGACTTGCGCCGCAGCTCGACGTAGTAGCAGACGGTGTCGCCGTTGGCGTTGCCGAGTACCCGGACGTTCAGCTTCGCGTTCGCCACGGGGAGCCCGGCGGCGAGCGGCGCGTTGTAGTCGAAGTCGACGTAGCGCGTGCTCGAGAACGCCGACGACCAGTCGCCGGTCGTATAGATCAGCCCGTCGCCTGCGTAGCCGAGCGGTGCGCTCGCGTCGGTCTCCGCAGCGCCGCCGGAGGCGTCGGCGACCTTGAACGCCGACCACGAGCGCTCGGCCGGGTAGATCCGCTTCGCCGTGATCGTGCTCGTCGGATTCGACGTCGTTCCGCTGTACGCGGCCCACGCGGCGCCGGCGGTCGCGGCGAGTGCGAGGCAGGCGAGCGCGGCAATCCGCTTACCCATCGCGGCGCTCCTTCGGGAACCACAAGCGCCGGAGCTCGTACAGGCCGAGCAGGAGCGCCGGGATCGCGATCATCGCGAAGCGCCCGTACCGCTCGCCGATGTAGATGACGCCGTAGCCGAGCTTGCGGATGCGGAACTCGACGACGCCGACTGAGCCGTTCGCCGGAGCGCTCCACCGCTCGACGCCGGTGCTTGCATCGCCCTTCGTGACGACGTAGGCGACGCCGTGCCGGATACGCATGCGGACGACGCGGTGCGTGAGCAGGCGCTTCGGGTTGTCCGGGTCGCGGAACGTAACGATGTCGCCGAGCCGCAGGTCGGCCGCCGGCTCCTGCTTGTCGACCACCAGGTCGCCGACGTGGAGCGTCGGCTCCATGCTCCCCGAGAGGATCGAGAGGCCGTGCCGGCCGGCGAAGCCCGGGGCGACGACGACGGTCGCGAAGACGATCGCGAACCCGAACGATGCCCAGACCGTCATGAGGAGGAAGCCGCGGACGGTGCTGCGCACACGGCGGGGCCGGACGGTCGGAGTGCTGACGACGGTGCTCACTGGCTGCGCGCCTCCCACGTGAAGGCGGCCGTCGCCGACTGGCCCTGCCCGTCCGTGCTGGTGCCGACGGAGAGCGCGAACCTGTAGACGTGCAGCTCGTTCTGCGTCCACGTCGCCGGGCCGCCGCCGATCTGCGGGTCGACGATCCCGCCGGCGTACGTCGACGGGAATCCGCCGAGCGTGCCGTTGTAGACCACGCCGCTGCCGGCCCCGATGTAGTTCGTCGAGTCGGCCGTGAACGAGCCGCACGTCCCGAACGACGGCGTCGGGTCGGCGCCGCGCGTGACGGTCAGCGTCAGGTATGGGGCGAGCGCACCGCTCACGGTGCCGTACAGGTGGACGCCGGAGGGGAGCGTCCCGTCGTAGCGGACGCGAATGCAGTTCGTCTGCGAGTCGCCCGGCGTCACCGAGGTCAGCGTCGTGAAGAGCGCCGAGCCCGAGTCGTTGTCGCTCAGCGCGACGCTGCCGGCGGCGAACGAGTTGCCGCTGTTCAGTACCGTTGCGCGAAACGCCGCGTACGCGCCGACGGCCACGGTGGCTGCTCCGACGCCGACGGCGACGAGGACGGCGGCGCGACGCCTCACGGCGTGACCTCGAAGACGAGCCGAAGGCGGGCCCTGCGTGGCACGTCGCCCGCGTGGGCGCCGGGCAATGTCAGCCGGAGCGTGGCCTGCGAGCGCAGGATGCCGACCGTGCGCGCCGTGCGCGGCGTGACCGACTCGACGTCGAAGCGCAGCCGGAGCCGCGCTGCGCGGCCGGCGGCGTGGCCTGCCTCGTCCCGTGGAAGCACGAGCCGCAGCGTCACGGCGGTCGCGCCGCCGTGCGGATCGATCCACAACCGGCGCGCGGTCGCCTTCGACAGCCGCAGCGCCGACCCGTCGAAGAGCTGTTCGCCCCCCGCGGCGAGCACCTGGGCGTGCATCGCCTCGGCGACGGCCTGGTCACCGTCGACCTCCAGCCGCGGCCGCAGCCGCAGGGCGAGATGCCCCGGGTTGCGCAGCGCGACTGTCGTCGTGAACGGCTTGTCCAGCCGGACTTGGCGTGCGTGGAAGACCATGCCCGTGCGTGCGATGTCCAGCGTCTTGGACGGCGCGATGCCGACCGTCAGGGCCGTGCGCGGGTTTATATGCGCGCTCGGAACCCGCCAGCTGGCCAGCAGCAGAAGTGCCGCGGCCGCGCCGACGAGAAAGCTCGTGAGTTCTGCCCAGCGCCTCATTCGGTCCTCCCCCCGGAGAAGCACTGAAGCGGGGCCGAAAGAGATCGGCCCCGCTTCGCGTGCGTCGCGCTTCTCAGTCGGGGCTAGTTGCTGTGTGCCTCCCACGTGATCGTGAAGGTGGTAGTCACCGCGCTGGTGTGCGCGTTCGGCGTGGCGTCGTCCTTCGGCTGCAGCGTGATCCGGTAGTCGACCGCGTCGTTCTGCGCCCAGGCCGCGTCGGCGGCCTTGCCGGCCAGGCCGCTCGGCGAGTAGGCCGACGGGAAGTTCGACAGGTCGTCGGTCGCAAACGCCGTGGACGTGGACGAGAAGCCCGAGCACGTGCGGTTCGTCAGGTCGCTGGCGGTCATGCCCGTGCCGCGGTCGACCGTGACCTGGAACTGGCTGGCGTTCGACGCCGACGGGATGAACATGTGCACCGTCGAGGCGAGCGAGCCCGTGTACCTGACACGGATGCAGCGCTCGGTCGTGTGGCCCGGCCCCTGGTTCGTGACGTTGTTGAAGAGAGCCGTCGCCTGACCGCTGTCGTCCACGATCGCGACGGTGCCCGCGGCGAAGCTGTTGCCGCTGTTCGTGGTGGTGGCCACGAACGCCGAATATGTCCCGATGGCTGCAATGCTCCCGAGCACACCCACGATCAGCAGGGTGAGTAGAAGCTTCCGCTTGTTGTCGCCCATTCCGTTTTTCCTTTCGCTTGCTACGACTGAGAGCGCGACGTTGAGGCGCGCGTGGGCGATCCGCTGTCACCCACGGATGGGTAATCGCCTCCCAAGGGGCGGGGGTGGATCACCCTTCTGAGGGGGATTTCGGAAAAGAAAGGCAGGTTTCGGTAGAAATGGCGGCCACGGAGACGACCGAGATGCGGGAGCGAGCCTGGTGGCTCCGCGTCCCGCTCGTGCTCGGCGACCCACGGGCGGTGTTCACGGCACTCCGGGACGACTCCCCTGAGGCCGCGGAGGCCAGGCAGGAGCCGGTCACCGCGATCGTTTTCCTCACCGGCCTGGCCGCGGCCTTGCTCGCCGCGCGGCACGCGTCGCTGCTCGACAGCGGTGACTTCGACCCGCTCCTCGTCGTCGTCTGGGTCATCGCAGCCGGCGGCGTCCAGGGGCTCGTCGACTACTGGGTCGCCGGCCTGGCGGTGTTCGCCGGGCTGTCAGGGTTCGGCGAGGCGGGCCGCTATCGCAACGCGCGCCATCTCGTTGCCTACGCGTCCGTGCCGCTGATCCTCTCGCTGCTCGTCGTCTGGCCGCTGCGGCTGGCGGCGTTCGGCGGCGACGTCTTCCGCGCAGGCGGCTCGGACAGCGGTGTGCTCTCGACCGCGCTCGACGTCGCCGACGCGGCGCTCCTCGCCTGGGCAGCGGCGCTCGTGCTCGTCGGCATCCGCGTCGTCCACCAGTGGGGCTGGCGGCGGACGATCGGCGCCTACGTCCTCTCGATCGGCGTGCTCGCGGCGCTCGCCGCCGGGATCACGCTGTTCACGTAGCCCGCTCGGTCACTCCGATCGCCGCCCGGAAGGCCTCCAGCTCCTCGTCCGGGATGCCGTACGTGTGCTCCTCGGCCGGGAACGATCGCGAGCGGACGTCCGCAGCGTAGCGGCCGAGCGCGTCGGTGATCACCTCGCCGAGTGAGGCGTACTGCTTCACGAAGCGCGGCGTGTGGCCGTCGAACAGGCCCAGCAGGTCGTGCCACACGAGCACCTGGCCGTCGCAGCCCGCGCCCGCCCCGATGCCGATCGTCGGGATCGACAGCTCACGCGTGATCTCCTCGGCGACCGCGGCCGGAACGGCCTCCAGCACGAGGGCGAAGCAGCCGGCGGCCTCCAGCGCGCGCGCCTCCTCCCAGAGCGTGACCGCCTGCGTAGCGCTCCGTCCCTGTGCCTTGAACCCGCCGAGCTTGGTCGCCGATTGCGGCGTGAGCCCGACATGGCCCATCACGGGGATCCCCGCGCCCACGATCGACTGCACGCGCGACAGCGAGGGGCCCGCGCCCTCGAGCTTGATGACGTCGGCGCCGGCCTCCTTCACGAAGCGGATCGCGTTCCGCACCGCGTCCTCGTCGGAGACCTGGTACGAGCCGAACGGCATGTCGCCGACGACGAGCGGCCGCCGCGCGCCACGCGTGACCGCACGGGTCATGAAGAGCATTTCGTCCATCGTTACCGGGACCGTGCTCGACTCGTGGCCGAGCACGACCATCGCGGCCGTGTCGCCGACGAGGATGAGCTCGACGCCGGCCGCGTCAGCCAGGCGGCCGCCCGTGGCGTCGTAGGCGGTGACCATCACGATCGGGTCGCCGCGGCGCTTCATCTCGGCGAGCTCCGGGACGGTGAGCTTCCCCGGGGCGGGTACGGCCGGGGCAGGTTGGTGCTGACGGATGCTCATGCGGGCTCCTCCTTGAGGGTGACGTTGTCGATGAGGCGAATGCCGCCGACCCGCGCCGCAGCGGCGAGCACGAGACGGCCGTCGAAGCGGGCGACCTCGACGTACTGCGGGACGACGAGCGGCTCGGCGTCGAGCACGCGCTGGGCGGCGGCGGCCGCGTCCTCACCGCGCGCGTAGGCCTGCGCACCGGCGTGCAGCGCGCGCGGCAGGGCCGCGGCAGCGACGCGGTGGTCGGGGGTCAGAAGGGCATTGCGCGACGACAGCGCGAGGCCGTCGTCGTCGCGGACGGTGGGGAGGACGCGGATGTCGACGCCCACGTTCAGGTCGTCGACGAGCTGCATCACGAGCGCAGCCTGCTGCGCGTCCTTCTCCCCGAAGTAGGCCCGTGCGGGCCGGACGATGTTGAAGAGCTTCAGGCATACGGTGGCGACGCCGCGGAAGTGGCCGGGGCGGAACGCGCCCTCGAGCCGCTTCGCGAACCTGTCGACGTCGACCCACGTCGTATAGCCGTCGGGGTACAGCTCCTCCACCGACGGCGCGAACAGCACGTCGACGCTCTCGCGCTCGGCGATTGCCGCGTCGCGGGCCTCGTCGTGTGGATAGGCGGCGAGATCGTCGGCGGCGTCGAACTGCGCCGGGTTGACGAAGAGGCTGACGACGACCACGTCGTTCTCGGCCCGCGCGGCACGGAAGAGCGAGACATGCCCGGCGTGGAATGCGCCCATCGTCGGGACGAGGCCGACCGAGCCGGCGCCGGCCAGCGCCGAGCGCACCGCCGAGATCGTCCGGACCGTCCTCATCCGGCCAGCTCCGCGGTCGCGTCGGCGAGCGTCCGGTAGAGCGCCTCGAGCTCGGGGCGCCGCTCACGGATGACGGCGAGGTGCGCCTCGATGGTCGCCCAGTCGCCGCGGGCGATTGGCCCCGTCAACTCGAACCCGTTCTCGATCGTCCGGCGCATGAGCGGCACGAGCGCCTCCGGCGGCGCGCCGGCGGCAGCCACGAGCCCCGCGGCCGCCTCGTGCAGTGTGACGAGGTAGTTCGAGGCCACGACCGCGCCCGCGTGGTAGAGCGGACGATCGGCGTCGGCGAGGTGGAACGGCTCGAGGCCCAACGTGGCGGCTAGCTCGAGCGCGACGTCCCGCGCCTCGTCCGTCTCGGCCGTAACGGCCGCCCAGGCGCCGTCCAGCTGCTCGGGGCCGCGGGAACGCGTGAAGGTCTGCAGGGGATGGAGGCTGAAGCGCCGCCGGTGGGGCTCGAGCGCGACCAGTGGCGTCGCGCCGCTCACGTGTGCGACCCAGGGGCCCGGCGCGATCTGCTGCGCGACCTCGGCGATCGCACCGTCGGGGACGCAGAGCAGGACGAGCTCGGCGCCCTCGGCGTCCCAGTCGCGGCCCCCGCGCGAGCGCACGGCGGCGCCCCGCTCCCGCAGGCGGGCGGCGAGCGCAGAGCCGGCACGGCCGGCGCCGATGACGCAAATGGGTTCAGGCACTTCTTGTCGCTCCAGTTCCAATCCGGATACCGGGCATGTGCAGGATATCTCCGTTCCGGTACCCCCGCACTGGTCACCCATGCTTTGCGAGAACGGGTGACCCACTCCGAGCGACTTTCCGCAAGCTCCGGGAGGTTCCGCCGATGCCCCGGGTCGACACCACTTCGTCTCAGGTAGTGCGGACCCCCGGAGGGACTTCGATGAAGAAATTAATGCCGCTCGGCGCCGTCGTGGCGCTCGCCGCGACCGTTCTGCCCGGTGCAGCCGCCGCGGGTCGATTCACCGGCGTCGTCATCGCGAAGGACACCGCACGGCACGATCGCCGTCGGCAGCGGCCGCCAGGTGCGCACGTGCTGACCGACGCGTCGACGAACGCTCGGTGAAGGGCGACGGCGACGGTCAACACCTGCGCGGTTCCGAACGGCGTGAGCCTCGCGGTCGAGATTCACTGACCCGTTCCACGTCTGTACTCCACGACCTGCCCGGGCTTGCCCGGGCAGGTCGCTCTTAACAGGGACAGTCCCTGTTAAGAGAACCGGTCGGTAAACTCGCGCCGTGCCGGTCTACGAGTACGCGTGCATGGAGTGCGAGCAGCATTTCGAGGAACTCGTCCGCATGGATGCCGACGCACCCGCGTGCCCACACTGCGGCGGCATGAACGCCCGGCGCCAGCTCTCCGTCTTTGCCGTTCACGGCGCGTCGAGCCAGCCCAACTTCGGCCAGACGTCTGCGGGCGGGGGCTGTTGCGGCGGCAGTTGCGGCTGCGGCCACTAGACCGTCCGTAGCAGCGCGTAGACTCGCCGCCCGTGGATGCCGCGGCGCGCGCGCTCGAGCTTCGGAAGTACGCGGACGAGACGGCCGGCTGTGCGAAGTGCCGGCTCGCCGAGGGCCGCACCCAGGTCGTCTTCGGCGTCGGGAACCCGGACGCCGACCTGATGTTCGTCGGCGAGGCTCCAGGCTTCCACGAGGACAAGCAGGGCTACCCGTTCGTCGGCCAGGCCGGGAAGCTCCTCGACAAGCTGCTCGAGGGCATCGGGATGTCCCGCGCCGAGACCTTTATCGCCAATGTCTTGAAATGCCGGCCACCCGGCAACCGTGACCCCGGTGCCGACGAGATCGAATCGTGCGAGCCGCACCTCTTCCGCCAGCTGGAGCTGGTCGAGCCGCGCGTCGTCGCATCGCTGGGCAACTTCGCCACGAAGCTTCTCTCCGGTAAGCAGATCGGTATCACGCGCGTGCACGGGCAGGAGCAGCAGGTCACGATCGGCGGCCGCAGCGTGCTGCTCTTCCCGCTCTACCACCCGGCCGCGGCGCTCTACACGCCGGCGATGTTGAAGGTCCTCGAGGCCGACTTCGCCCGGCTCCCGGCGCTTCTCGGCACGCCGGCCGAACCGGAGGCGCCTGCGCCGCCCGCGGTCGACCCGGCGCTTCTGGGTCAGCCGGAGCCGGCAGTTCAGCTCGGGCTCTTCTAGCCGACAAATACTCTGCGCCGGTGGAGCTGCTGTCGGCCTCACCCGGCGAGACCGAGGCGATCGCGGGCCGCCTGGCCGCCCAGCTTGCGCCCGGCGACGTGATCAGCGTCTCGGGCGAGCTCGGCGCTGGCAAGACGACCTTCGTGCGCGGCGCCTGCCGGGCGCTCGGCGTCACCCAGCCCGTCACCAGCCCGACGTTCACGATCGGTCACCGCTACCACGGCCGCGTCGACGTCTCGCACCTCGACCTGTACCGCTTCACCGGCGTCTCGGCCGCCGAGTGGGGCGACCTGGAGCCGTATTTCGACGACGCCGTCTGCTTCGTCGAGTGGCCGGAGGCGGCCGGTAACGGTCTCCCGCCTGTGCGGGCGACGGTCACGCTCGCGCACGTCGACGAAACGCACCGGCGGGTCGCGCTCGACGGTCCCGCCGATCTCCTGCAACGCTTGCAAGCGTGATCGTGCTCGCCTTCGACACGGCCACGTCAGTGGTCACGGCCGCGCTCACGCGGGACGGCGAGGTGCTCGACGAGCGCAGCTCGCGGCCCGTCTCCGTGCTCGAGGACGCCGAGGCGATGCTCGCCGCCGCCGGCCTGCGCCCAGCCGACCTCGACGGCGTCGCCGTTGGCATCGGCCCGGGCAGCTTCACCGGCATCCGCATGGCGCTCGCGACCGCCCGGGGGCTGTCGTTCGCGCTCGGCATCCCGGTCGCCGGCGTCTCCACGCTGGCCGCGCTGGCCGCGGGCGCGCCCGGTGCGCTCCCCGTGATCGACGCGAAGCGGCAGGAGGTCTTCACCGAGGCCGACGGCGCGCCGGTCGTCGTGACGCCTGCCGCAGTGGCGCTCACTCCCGGCCGCGTCTGCGTCGGCGACGGCGCCGTGCGCTACCGGGACGTGCTGGAGGAGCGCGGCGCCGAGATCCCGCCCGACGACGACGAGCGCCATATCCCGCGTGCCCGCTTTCACGCGCAGCTCGCGCGCGACTTCGGCCCCGCCGACGCGGTCGAGCCGCTCTACCTCCGGGTCCCGGACGCCGAGAGGGCGGCCGCATGACCGAGATCCGCACGCTCGGCGCGGCCGATCTCGGCGCCATCGAGCGCATCGAGCGCCGGTCCTACTCGACGCCCTGGTCGCGCTCCATGTTCGCGAGCGAGATCGCGAAGCCGACCTCGATCTGCCTCGGCGCCGTCGAGCCGGGCACCGGCCTGGTCGGCTATCTGATCATCTCCCGCTACGTCGATGCCTGGCACGTGATGAACGTCGCGGTCGACCCCGACAAGCGCGGCCGCGGGGTCGCGCGCATGCTGTTCGCCGAGCTGTTCGAGCGAACGAGCGAGGACGGCGGCCGCGGCTACACGCTCGAGGTGCGAGTGTCGAACGAGGAGGCCATCCGCCTCTACGAGCGGCTCGGCTTCAAGTCACGCGGCGTCCGGCGCGGCTACTACACGGACAATCGAGAGGACGCCCTGGTCATGTGGAAGGACCCGATCGATGCCCTTGCCGTGCGGAGCGAGACGGCGTGATCCTCGGCGTCGAGACCTCCTGCGACGAGACGGCCGCAGCCCTGATCACGCGAGAGGGCGTCATCCGGGCGAACGTGGTGGCCTCGCAGGCGGACCTGCACGCGCGCTTCGGCGGCGTCGTCCCCGAGATCGCCTCGCGCCGCCACCTAGAGCTGATCGAGCCGGTGCTGCGCGGGGCGTTCGAGGAGGCGGGTGCGACCCTCGACGACGTCGAGGCCGTCGCCGTCACGACCGGCCCCGGGCTGATCGGGGCACTGCTTGTCGGCCTCTCCGCGGCGAAGGCGCTCGCGTGGGCACGCGGGCTGCCGCTGATCCCGGTCGACCACCTGCACGGCCACGTCGCCTCGCTCTACCTCGAGCCCGACCCGGTCGAGCCGCCGTTTCTGTGCCTGCTCGCAAGCGGGGGCCATACGCTCCTGCTCGACGTGCAGGACCGGCGCGGCTTCGCCGTCCTGGGCACGACGCTCGACGACGCCGCGGGCGAGGCCTTCGACAAGGGCGCGCGGCTGCTCGGCCTCGGCTACCCGGGCGGAGCCGCGATCGACCGGCTCGCGCAGGAGGGCGACCCGCAGGCGTACGCGTTCCCGGTCGCGCGCGTGCCCGGCCTCGACTTCTCCTTTTCCGGCGTGAAGACCGCGCTGCTCTACGCGGTGCGCGACCTCGACCCGGCCGAGCTCGAAGCGCGCCGCGCCGATCTCGCGGCGAGCTACCAGCGTGCGATCGTCCGAGCCCTCGTGGAGCGGGTCGAGCAGACGGGCGCCGAGCGCGTCGCGGTCGTCGGGGGCGTGGCCGCCAATTCGGAGCTGCGGAACGCACTCACCGGCGCCGCGTTCGCCCCGCTCGTGCTCTGCACGGACAACGCCGCGATGATCGCTTCGGCGGCGCGGTACCGGGACGCCGAGGAGGCACCCGGCTACCTTTCCGTCGATGCGTACGCGTCCGCGGCCTGACGGAGCGCCGCCGCAGATTGCGCTCCTCCTGGTCGTCGCCGTCGCGGCCACGCTCGTTGCTGCCCTGATCGCGGCCGTTCGCGAGCAGACGACGGCAGCGGCACAGAAGCCGACCGGCGTGCCTGCGAGCGCCTGGTACGGCCTCGTCGGGGCGCCGCCGGTGGCGGTGTCGGTGGGGCAGCGCGTCATCGTGCTGCTCAAGGCGCCGTCGCTGGCCGACCGCGTCGCCGCCGCCGGCGGCCACGCGAGCGAGGCGCAGGAGCGCCGCTGGACGGCCGCGATCTTCGCCTCGCAGCGGCAGCTGATCTCCGACCTCGCGACGAGCGGGGTGCGCGTCAATCCGGAGTTCCAGTACGCGCGCGTCGTGAACGGCTTCTCCGCCGCCCTGGACGCCCCCGCGATCGCCCTCGTCGAACGTTCGCCCAGCGTGGCCGGCGTCTTCCCCGTTCGCACCGCCTACCCGGCCGCGGCGTCCGGCGAGGGCCGCCCCGCGGGCGACCTGGGCGTGCGCCTGCCGGGCATGAACGGGCGCGGCGTCGGCATCGCCCTGCTCGACACCGGCGTCGACATCGGCCACCCCGCGCTCGTCGGCCGGGTCGCGGCCGGCTACGACGTCGTCTCGGGCGACTCGTTCGCCGACGCCCAGCAGCGCCCCGACGACCCACGGGAGATCGAGCAGCACGGGACGCAGCTCGCCGGGATCATGGTCGGCCCTGGCGGCGTGGCGCCGGCCGCGCGGATCTACCCCATCCGCGTCGCCGGCTGGCAGCGGGACGCGACGGGCGGCTGGGCCGTCTACGGGCGGACCGACCAGCTGATTGCCGGCTTCGAGCGCGCCGTCGACCCGAACGGCGACGGGGATGCGCACGATGCGGCCCGGATCGCCGTTGTGGGCGTGGCCGAGCCGTACGACGCCTTCGGGGACGGCCCCGATGCCGAGGCGGTCGCGGGCGCGCTCGACCTCGACACGCTCGTCGTTGCGCCGGCCGGCAACGACGGCCCGGCCGGCCCGCGCTACGGGAGCATCTCTGGCCCCGGCGCCGGTTCGGCCGCGCTGACCGTCGGCGCGTCCGAGCCGCGCGGGACGGGCCGCATGGCAGACGTCTCGATGCGGGTCGGCCTCAACACCACGTTCGACGGAACCGTCCCGCTCGCGACTGACGCGGCTCCGTCGAGGCTGTCGCTGCAGCTCGCCCTGCCGCGCACGCCGACGACCCCATCGGGCCGGCCGGGCGGCGGCCTGCGCCTGCCCGATTTCTTCGACACCGGCGGCCTCAGCCTCGTCGCGGGCCGCGCTGCCCTCGTACCGGCCGGCGATGCCCCGCAGCGGGTCGCGCTCGCGGCCGCGAACGCGGGCGCCCAGGCGATCGTGCTCTACGGGGGCCGTTTGCCCCCGGGGGCGCTCGACCTCGGCGACCGCTCGGACGTGCCGGTCGTCGGCGTGCCGGCGGCCGCGGGCCGCGCGCTCGTCACGGCGGTTCGCGACGGGCGCACGGCGCGGGTCTCGATCGCGGCCGGCCAGTCCGCCGCGGTCGGCGGGGACGTCGCGCCCTTCTCGTCGCGGGGCCTGACCTTCGACGGGCGCCTCAAGCCCGACCTGGTCGCGCCGGGCGTCGGGCTGAACGCGCCGGAACCGGGGGAGACCGAGGACTCGACCGCCCGCTACGGCGTGATCAACGGCGCGAGCGCGGCGACGGCGGTCGTCGGCGGGGCCGCCGCCCTGCTGGCCCAGGCGCGTCCCGAGTTGGACGCGGCCGAGCTCCGCGGCGCGCTCGTCGGGACGGCGCGGCCGTTGAAGAACGAGCTTCCGACGGCCGAGGGCGCCGGGCAGCTCGACCTCGGCGCGGCTGCGGCGGCGGAGCTGGCGGCCGACCCGACGACGATCGCCTTCCACCGCACCGAGCGGAGCGACTGGCGCGAGGCGCAGCGCCTCGCCGTCCGCAACATCTCGACGCGGCCGCTGCGCGTCACCGCCGCCGTCGTGGTTGACGGCTCTCCGAAGGGCGTCCACGTCGCGCCGTACCCGCGCGCCTTCACGCTGCGCCCGGGGCGAAGCGGCACGGTGCTGGTCCAGGGGAGCGCCGCCGGGCTCGACTCGCAGCTGACCGGGTCGGTGCTCTTCCGCGTCGACGGCCGCACGGGGCTGACCGTCCCCTGGGCGGCGGCGCCGCCCGGCGCCGACGGCGGGCTGCTCGCCGACGTCCGCCTCGCCCAGGACCGCTTCGACCCGTCCGACACGGCGCCGCAGGTGCTCTCGTTCGTCGCCGGCCGGCTCGTCCCGGGCGAGGCCGGCTACCAGGTGCTGGCGGTCTCGCGGCTCGACCTCGAGCTGCGCCGCGCCGGGGCGACGAAGCCGCTCGGCCTGATCTCACGGCAGCGCCACCTGCTCCCGGGCCGCTACGCGTTCGGGCTCACGGGCCGCGGCCCCGGCGGCAAGGTGCTGCATCGCGGTGCGTACGTGCTCGACGTCATCGCCTACCCGACGAACGGGGGCCGCCCGACGCGCCGGGCCGTCGACTTCTTCGTGCGTTAAGTCCGTATTGAGATCCGCAGAATCTGCGGCCGAAGCCCAGGCCTGGTGGGCGTAAGATCGGGCCGAGCCAGGCCAAGGAGGGATCCACGTCGTGACAATTGCCGAGCTGACGGAAACCCATCTGCGCGAGAACCCGTTTGGGCTCGCCCAGGAGCAGCTGCAGCGGGTCGCCCGCGCGTTCGGGATCGACCAGAACCTCATCAACGTCCTCCGGCAGTGCAAGAAGGCGGTCGTTGTCTCGATCCCGGTCTCGATGGACGACGGGACGATCCAGACCTTCGAGGGCTACCGGGTCCAGCACAACATCGCGCGCGGGCCGTCGAAGGGCGGCATCCGCTACCACCCGGACGTCACGCTGGACGAGGTCAAGGCGCTCGCGATGTGGATGACGTGGAAGTGCGCCCTGATGAACATCCCGTTCGGCGGCGCGAAGGGCGGCATCGTCTGCAACCCGAAGACGATGTCGCGGCACGAGCTGCAGAAGATGACGCGCCGCTTCACCAGCGAGATCATCAACGAGATCGGCCCGGAGAAGGACATCCCTGCCCCTGATGTGGGGACGGATCCGTCGGTCATGGCATGGATCTTCGACACGTACTCGATGAACAAGGGCCACTCGGTGCTCGGCGTCGTCACCGGCAAGCCGCTGAACGTCGGCGGGTCGCTCGGGCGGCTCGAGGCCACGTCGCGCGGCTGCCTCTACTGCATCCGCGAGGCGCTGCGCAAGCGTGACCGCGCGATTGCCGGCACGACGATCGCGATCCAGGGCTTCGGCAACGTCGGCAGCTTCCTCGCCCAGTTCATGGCCGAGGAGGGCGCCACGGTCGTCGCCGTCTCCGACTCGACCGGCGGCGTCTACAACGCGGCCGGGCTCGACGTCTCAGCCGTGTTGGCGCACAAGCAGGAGACCGGCCAGATCTCCGGTCTACGCGGCGCCGATCCGATCACCAACGAGGAGCTGCTGCTTGTCGACTGCGACGTGCTCGCACCGTGCGCGCTCGAGCAGGTGATCACGACCGACAACGCCGACAAGGTCCGGGCGAAGATCATCTGCGAGGGTGCGAACGGGCCGACCACGCCCGCCGGCGATGACATCCTCGAGGACCGCGGCATCCTCGTCCTCCCGGACGTGCTCGCGAACGCCGGCGGCGTCGTCGTGTCCTACTTCGAGTGGGTGCAGGGCCTCCAGGAGTACTTCTGGAAGGAGAACGAGGTCAACGCGCGCCTGAACGACATCATGACCCGCGCCTTCAACGAGACGTGGGGGACGATGGAGGCCAAGCAGGCAAGCATGCGCGTGTCGGCGTACGGGCTCGCGGTGCAGCGTGTCGCGGAAGCAACGCTGACACGAGGGCTCTACCCGTAGGGGGCCGTCCCCGTGTCAGGGGGCTGTCCCTCGTGCTTCTACGCGGCAGCCGCAGGCTGAGCGGGTTCCGCCGACCGAGCTCTGGTTCATCACGGGGGACAGTCACCGGCTGCGCCGGTAACGGCCCCTACGTGAGCTGGATCCGGCGCACCGGCAGACCGGTGTCGTCCATGGCTGCACGGACGGTCTCGTCCTCGAGCCAGGTCGCCTGGTCGCCCGGGCTCGTGACAACGACGATCTCGTCGGCGTCGAAGTTGCGCAGCGCGTCGTGGATGGATTCGGCCGGCTCGGTGTCGTGGCTCGTGCGGTCGATGGTGACGTTCGCGGTGCCGGCGAGCGCGTCCGCCGTGCGCTCGGCGGCCTGCACCGCCTCGCGGCGCGCGTCGTCCTCGTCGTTCGCCAGCCATGCGAGCTTGCCGACCTTCGCGGCCGGGGCGACGATGCGCACCTCGCCGGCGTCGCCGATCGCGTCGCGCAGGCGGAGGTCGTCAGCGGGGACCGTGGTCACGACGAGCACGTTCTTGCTCATGGGCCGTTCCTACCCGGCGCCGCGCGTTATCAATCAGGCGTGCGCGTGACGCTCTACCACTCGCCCGGCTGCCACCTGTGCGACCGGGCGCGCGAGGTGCTCCTCGGCGTCCGCCGAGACACGCCGTTCGAGCTGGAGGAGGTCGATATCACCGGCGACGAGGCACTCGAGGCGCGCTACCGCGAGCTGCTTCCGGTCGTCCAAGTGGAGGGCGGGAGGAGCTTCTCGTACTTCGTGCCCGAGGACGCGTTCCGCCGAGCGCTGGCCGCACAAAGTCCCGGCTCAGAGCCGGGTTTGTAACCGCGCCGACGCTTAGCCCACGCGAAATGCTAGAACCCTTGTGCCGTGTTACAAAGTCTCACCACGGACGGGGTCGAGGGAGCCGAACGGCTCAATGTCGGGGTCGCAGCGAGGCTGAGCCGCTACCTCCAGGTCCTCACGCAGGCCCGCAAGATGGGCAAGGACCGCATCTCCTCGCAGGAGATCGCCGACTACACGAACATCAACGCGACGCAGATCCGCCGCGACCTCTCGGCGTTCGGGAAGTTCGGCAAGCGCGGGGTCGGCTACAACATCGATTCGCTGCTGACCGAGATCCGCAAGATCCTCCGCACCCAGGGGCAGCACAACATCGCGCTGATCGGTGCGGGCCGGCTGGGCCAGGCGATCGCGAGCTCATCGATCTTCGCCGAGCACGGGATCCACGTCGCCGCGATCTTCGACAGCGACCCGGACAAGATCGGCCGACGCCTCGGCAGCGTCGACATCACCGAGGACGGCCGCCTGCGCGAGACGGTGGGCGAGCGGAACATCGTCATCGGCGTCATCGCCGTGCCGCCGGAATCCGCCCAGCAGGTCGCCGATGACCTGGTCGCCGCCGGCGTGAAGATCATCTTCAACTACTCCGAGGCGCTGCTCGACGTGCCCGCCGACGTCGCCGTGCACACGTCGAACCCGGCCGTGGAGCTCCTCTACGCCCTCTACTTCCATCTGGCGTAATCCGCCGAGTGCGGATCGTCGTCTGGCACGGCTACCTGCTCTCGGGCACGGGGTCGAACATCTACACGCGGGCGCTCGCGCGCGCGTGGGGCCTCGCCGGGCACGACGTCGTGGTGGTGTGCCAGGAGCCGCATCCCGAGCGGTTCGACCTCGCCGGGGCGCGCGTTGTGCGGCCGGACATCGGCGGGCTGCTACCCACTTTCGTGCTCGACCGCTATGAGGGCCTCGAGGCGCGCTACATCCAGGACTTCACCGCCGAGGAGTGGGCGGCCTACGTGTGCGCGAACGTCGAGGCCGTGCAGGCGGAGCTGCCGGCCGACCTCGTCTTCGCGAACCACGTTCTCCCCGGCGGTGCCGTCGCCCACGGGGCCGGTGGGCCGTTTGCGGTCAAGGCGCACGGCTCTGAGCTCGAGTACTCGATGCGCGGCCGCCCTGAGCTCGTCGAGCGCGGGCGAGCGGCGCTGACCGACGCACGCGCCGTCTTCGTCGGCTCCGAGCACATCCGCGACGTGCTCGAGGAGGTCGTCGGCCACGTCGAGCGGGTGTACGAGGTGCCGCCGGGCGTCGACGTCGACGAGTTTCGTCCGGAGAGCCGCGATGACGCGCTGGCCGGGCTACTCGAGGAAGCGCGGCGCGACCCGCCCAATCCTGGCAACGGGAACGAGCGCCAGCCGGACGACGGCAACGCCCGGAGGCTCGAGGCGTTCTTCGCCACCGAGGAGCCGAACGTCCTCTACTTCGGCAAGCTCCTGCGCAATAAGGGCGTGCACGTCCTCTTCGATGCACTGCGCAAAGTCGACGCGCGGGCGCTGGTCGTCGGCTTCGGCGACTACCGCGCCGAGCTCGAGGCGCTGGCCCCGTCCGGCACGCTCTTCACCGGTGCGCTCGAGCACCGCCACCTGGTGCACGTGCTCCCGCTGTGCGACGTTGCCGTCGTGCCGTCCATCTTCCCGGAGGCGTTCGGGATGGTCGCCGCCGAGGCGGCCGCGGCGGGCTGCCCGCCGGTGGTCGCCCGCCACTCCGGCCTCGCCGAGGTCGCCGCCGGGCTCGAGGAGGCATACGGCCCCGACCGGGCCGCGCTCGCAAGCTTTCGCAACGGCGACGCCGACGACCTCGCCGCCCGGCTCAACGAGCTGCTCGCGCTCCCCGAGGCCGAGCGGCACCGCCTGGGCGAGCTCGCACGGCAGACGGCGGTCGAACGCTGGAGCTGGAGCGGCGTCGCCGAGCGCCTGCTGGCGCCGTTCCAATAGGAACTACGCTTTCCCCCGCGATGGGAGACGATCAGCGGGTGCACTACGAGGAGCTGCTGCGCGGCGCGCGCGAGCGCTACGACGCGGCGGACGATTTCACGCTGGCCGTGGAGGAGGAGTTCGCGATCCTCGACCCGGCCACACTCGAGCTGACCGACCGCTTCGAGGCGCTGCAGCTGATGTCGCGCGGAACGGCGATCGAGGATCACCTGGTCGGTGAGCTGATCGCGTCGGAGGTCGAGGTCCGGACCGGTAAGACGGAACGCTTCCCGGAGGCGGCCGCGCTGATGGGCGAGCGGCGCGGGCAGGTGCTCGAGCTCGCGCACGCCGAGGGGGTCGAGCTCGCCGCGGCCGGCACGCACCCGTGGAGCCGCTGGCAGGACCAGCGGATCATCGACACGCCGCACTACCGCCGGAACGACGAGATCCTCCGCTACGTCGTCTGGCGCAACAACTCGTTCGGGCTCCACGTGCACGTGGCCGTCAAGGGCGCCGACCGCGCCGTCCGCGTCACGAGCGCGTTGCGCCCGTACATGCCCGACCTGCTCGCGCTCTCCGCCAGCTCACCGTTCGTGGAGAACGTCAACACCGGCCTGCACTCGGCGCGCACGCAGATCTTCACACGCATGTTCCCGCGCTGCGGGGTCCCGGACACGCTGCAGAGCTGGGAGGAGTTCGAGGACTACGTCCGCCTGCTCTACGGGACCGGCTCCGTCACCGAGCACACGCAGCTCTGGTGGAGCGTTCGCTCGCACCTCGCGTTCCCGACCGTGGAGATGCGGATCTGCGACGCGCAGCCCGACCTCGCGGACGCGCGGTCGCTCGCCGCGCTGATCTACGCGCTCACGGCCCGGATCGCGCGGGCGCTGGACGAGGGCGAGCCGCTCTGGGACCCGCCGCGACGGCTGATCGAGGAGAACCTGTGGCGCGCGATCCGCTTCGGGCTGTCGGGCGAGCTGATCGACCTGCGCACGATGGGGGTGCGCCCGGCGCGTGCCGCGATCGAGGAGCTGATCGAGTGGGTCATGCCGGTCGCCGAGGAGCTCGGCGCGGCGCCGTATCTCAACGTCCCGGTCCAGAACTCAGCCGAGCACCAGATCGCGCGCTTCGAGGAGGGGGCCTCGCTGCGCGACATCTACGCCGACCTGCTCGTGGGGCAGGAGGAGCCGGTCGTTGGCTGACTCGGGCATCTGGGTGCCGCCGGGCGGCAGTGCCGATCGTCCACGAGAGCCGGAGCCCCAGCCGCAGCCGCAGCCGGAGATGCCGACCCCGGAGGAGCTCGCCGAGCAGCTCCGCCGGCTGAAGGCCTCCGACGTCGTCCTCTCGCTGATCCCGACGCTCGCGCAGGTCGCCTGGGCGAAGCTGGACGCGCAGAGCCGCGACCTCATCGAGGCGCGGGTCGCCATCGACGCGATCCGGGCGCTCCTGCCGGTGCTCGACGGCGTCGCGCCGCCCGAGCTGACGCGCGACCTGCAGCAGCTCGTCACGAATCTGCAGCTGGCGTTCGCGTCGGCCGCCGACGAGGGCTCGGGTGGCGACGGCTGAGATCGGCGTCTTCGGCGGGTCGGGGTTCTACTCGTTCCTCGACGAGGTCGAGCAGGTGGAGATCGAGACGCCGTACGGCGCGCCGTCGGCGCCGCTCTTCATCGGCGAGATCGGCGGGAAGCGGGTCGCGTTCCTGCCCCGCCACGGCGTGAACCACGAGCTGCCGCCGCACCGGATCCCGTACCGCGCGAACGTCTGGGCAATGCGCGAGGCCGGCGTCCGCCGGATCATCGGCCCCTGCGCGTCGGGCGCGCTGCAGGCCGACCTTCAGCTCGGCGAGTTCGTCGTCTGCGACCAGTTCGTCGACCGCACGACCGGCCGCGCCGACACCTTCTACGACGGCCCGGAGACGACGCACGTCTCGGCCGCCGATCCGTACTGCCCGGATCTCCGCAGGCTGCTCGTCGACAGCGCCGGCGAGCTCGGCATCCGGGTGCGCGACGGCGGGACGGTCGTGACCATCCAGGGTCCGCGCTTCTCGACCCGCGCCGAGTCGAAGTGGTTCTCCGACGCCGGCTGGCACATGATCAACATGACCGCCTATCCCGAGGGCTATCTCGCCCGGGAGCTCGAGCTCTGCTACGCGAACATCTCGATGGTCACCGACCATGACGTCGGCGTCGATGGCGCGGAGCCGGTGACTCACGAGGCGGTGCTGAAGATCTTCACGGAGAACAACGAGCGCCTTCGGGAATTGCTCTTCGCGGTCATTCCGAAGATCGGGCCTCAGCCGGAGGACCTGTGCGCGAGCGCATTGCAGGGCGCGCGGGTCTGATCGCCCTGTGTGCGGCGGCGCTCCTCGCGCCGGCCGCGGACGGCGCGAGCCCCGGGCTCGTCCTCGACCACTCGATCGGAGGCATCTCCCTGGGCGAGACACGCGCGCACGCCGGCCACGGCGAGGGTAGCGCCGGTGCGCGCGTCTGGTACGCGGGCGGCACGGTGATCGCGACCTTTGTGCACGGCCGCGTGGTGGTGGTCGAGACGAGCTCGGCGCGGTACCGCACGCGCACGGGTATCGGCGTCGGCTCGTCGCTCGCGAAGGTGAGGTCGGTCGGGCGCATCCGGTGCTTCGATGCGAACACGGAATGCCAGCACGGCTACAAGGCTATGAACCGGCCCGGCACCACGTTCCGCCTCGATCGCCCCGGCGGTCACGTGCGCTGGATCGGTATGGCGTACGGCCACTGACCTGAGCGGCGCGCGCTACCCCTGCGCGCCGCCCGCTCGCGTCTGATAGAAAACCGCGGCGCCGGGGCAGTCCGGCGCTTCCTATGGTTGCTTCGTTTTTCAACGATCACGCCGTTCTCTTTGCGCTGCTCTGTGGGCTCGCCGCGGTGGCGTACGGCATCGGGCTGACCTACTGGATCCTCAAGCAGCCCACCGGGACGGACCGGATGCGGGAGATCTCGCGCGCCGTCCAGGAGGGTGCGGCCGCGTACCTCAAGCGCCAGTACAGGACGATCGCGATCGTCGCCATCGTGCCGTTCCTGCTGCTCGGCTTCTATAACGAGCTGGGCTGGGGCACGGCGTTCGGCTTCCTGATCGGCGCGGTGCTCTCCGCCGCCGCCGGGTTCATCGGCATGAACGTCGCGGTGCGCGCGAACATCCGCACGGCAGAGGCCGCCAAGCGTGGGCTGAAGCCTGCCCTCGACGTCGCGTTCCGCGCCGGATCGGTCACCGGCATGCTGGTCGTCGGCCTGGGGCTCCTGGGCGTCGCGGGTTACTACGGCCTGCTGACCGAGGTCTTCGACAAGTCGCAGAACACCGCCATCCATGACCTCGTCGGGCTTGCGTTCGGCGGCTCGCTCATCTCGGTCTTCGCCCGGCTCGGCGGCGGCATTTTCACCAAGGCCGCCGACGTCGGCGCCGACCTCGTTGGGAAGATCGAGGCCGGCATCCCCGAGGACGACCCGCGAAACCCGGCCGTCATCGCCGACAACGTCGGCGACAACGTCGGCGACTGCGCCGGGATGGCCGCCGACCTCTTCGAGACGTATGCCGTGACCGCGGTCGCGGTCATGCTGCTCGGCTCCCAGCGCTTCCCGGCAGGCAACCTGGCGCTCTACCCGCTGGCGCTTGGAGGCATCTCGATCCTCGCCTCGATCATCGGCACGCTGTTCGCGCGCGTCGGTCGCAGCGGCTCGATCATCAACGCGCTCTACAAGAGCGTGATCGCCGCCACTGTGCTGTCGGCGCTCGGGTTTATCCCGGTCACTGCGGCGTTCGACAGCGGCAAGTTCTCGTTCGGCGACCTGTACGCGTCGGCCATCGTCGGCCTCGTGGTCACGTTCCTGCTCGTCGCGATCACCGAGTACTACACCGGCACGCGCTGGAACCCCGTCAAGGCGATCGCGCGCGCCTCGCAGACGGGCCACGCGACGAACATCATCGAGGGCCTCGCGATCGGCATGCAGGCGACCGCGATCCCCGTGGTGGTGATCGCATCCGGCATCCTCGTCGCGAACCACTTCGCCGGCCTCTACGGCATCGGCGTGGCCGTCATGGCCCAGCTGTCCATGACCGGCCTGATCGTCGCGCTCGACGCCTACGGGCCGGTGACCGACAACGCCGGCGGCCTGGCGGAGATGGCCGACATGGACGAGTCCGTCCGCGCGATCACCGACCCGCTCGACGCCGTCGGCAACACGACGAAGGCGGTCACGAAGGGCTACGCGATCGGCTCGGCCGCGCTCGCAGCGCTCGTCCTCTTCGACTCGTACACCACCGGGCTCGCGGACCAGGGCTACGACACGGTGTTCCGGCTAGATGATCCCTGGGTGATCGCCGGGCTCCTGATCGGCGGCCTGATGCCGTTCCTGTTCGCGTCGCTCGCGATGACCGCGGTCGGGCGCGTCGGCGGCGAGGTCGTGCAGGAGGTGCGCCGCCAGTTCCGCGAGCACCCCGGGATCATGGATTACACCGAACGGCCGGACTACTCACGCGCGGTCGACATCGTCACCGGCTCGGCGATCAGGTCGATGCTGGCGCCCGCGCTGATCCCGATCGGCATCCCGATCCTCGTCGGGATCATCAGCATCCGCATGCTGGGCGGCCTGCTGATCGGAACGATCGTGACCGGCCTCTTCCTTGCCATCGCCATGACGGCGGGCGGCGGTGCCTGGGACAACGCGAAGAAGCTGATCGAGGACGGCGCCTACGGCGGCAAGGGCTCCGAGGCCCACGCCGCGGCGGTCACCGGCGACACCGTCGGCGACCCGTACAAGGACACTGCCGGGCCTGCGATCAACCCGATGATCAAGATCGCGAACATCGTGGCGATCCTGATCATCCCGCTGATCGTCTCGATCCACAGCTAGACGCGCGCCGCTTCCCTCGGGGGCGCCTTCACGGAACGTTCACGGATGCCGATTACCCTCGGGTAGAGATGTCGTGCGCCGCGTGATAGATCGTTCGCAGATCACCTGGCGGCGCCTCGTCTTGATCTCGGCCGGGACGGTCATCTTCGCGCTGTGCGTCGGCGCCTGGGTGGCGAGTGGCAGCTTCGATGCCAGCCTCACCACCCTGTCGACCGCCGACCCGCACCGCGCTGCGTGGGCAGCGGCGGCGTTCGCGGCCTCACTGCTCGCGTCCGCCTGCGCCTGGCGCATCTCGTTCGCTGCCGTCGGCGCGCCGATGAGGCGGGGACAGGCGTGCGCGAGCTACAGCATCGGCTCGCTCGTCAACACCTTCGCGCCTTCGACGTTGGGGGAGGGAATGCGAGCGGTCCTGTTCGGACGGTCGCTTCCCGACCGCGGCAACCGCGCCTGCACCGCGGCCGGAGCCGCCGGTGCCGTCGCCGTCGCAAAGGCCCTTCCGCACACGCTCCTCCTGTCTGCAGCCGTGCTCGCGGCCGGTTTCCCGGCGTGGCTCCTGCTGGCACCGGCCTCGCTCCCCGTCGTCGCCGTCGTGGCCGTCGTCTTCCTGCGCCGCCGCGCGGGCTCGCGACTCACGGCACTGGGGCAGGCGACCGCGACGCTCTTTCGCGAACCGGGGTTCGGCATGCGCGTGGTGGGCTGGGTCACGGTCGCGACGGCGGCCCGCGTCGCCGCCGCAACGGCCGTCGCCGCGTCGCTCGGGATCGGCAACCCCCTCGACGCCGGGCTCCTCGTCGCCGCAGCGCTCATCCTCGCGGGCGCCTTGCCCATCACGCCGGGCTCGATCGGCATCACGAGCGGCGCCGTCTCGCTTGCGCTGGCGCAGCACGGCACTCCGATGGCGACGGCGCTGGCCGCCGGCGTGCTCTTCCACGCACTCGAGTCGGCCGTGGGCGTCAGCGTCGGGCTCATCGCCGCGCCGTTCGTCGTGCGCCCGGGCCTGATCCCGCGCGCGGTCGGCCAGGTCGCGCTCGTGGGGGCAGTTGCGATCACCGCGGCCGTGCTCGGGGCGTCGCTCTTCACGTACCTGCCGCTCGGCGGCGTCTAAGGAAGTTTTACGGGCGCCTTGCGCTGGGTTTACCCCGCGCTTACGGAAGCCTGACACCTGCCGGAGACCATCCGTTCTGTCCCTCCAACCTCACAGAAGGAGCTGGCATGAAGCGGACCACGATTTTCCTCGTCGCACTCCTGACGGTCGCGGTGGCGGTCGCGGCCGGGACGGCA
Source organism: uncultured Thermoleophilia bacterium (assembly GCA_963755085.1). Taxonomy (GTDB): domain Bacteria; phylum Actinomycetota; class Thermoleophilia; order Gaiellales; family Gaiellaceae; genus JACVRM01. Next base: position 30,020 of record CAVWIN010000029.1, read on the forward strand.
GTCGCCGTGAACGGGCCCAAGCCCGTCGAGTTCACCTTCACCGGCAGGCTGCTCGCCGACCCGGCGTCGAACGCCACCTCGATCGCGGTGGACGTCAAGACCGGGAACCGCCAGGCGCTCCAGAAGCTCGTCGGCCAGAGCCGCAACCAGAACTTCGCGGTCGACGGCGACACCGAGTTCCTGCTCTGGACGCAGGGGAAGCCCTCGGTCGTCTCGATCGACTCCCTGACCGCCGGTGACCTCGTCACCGTCCACGTCCGCGCGGCGCGCGACTCGTCGATCCTCCAGATCGCGACCACGCCCGCGTCGATCGTCGCCGACCGCGGCGGCCATCCGGGCCGGCCGCACCAGGCCCTGTGGCTCTTCCGCGGCACGCTGAACGCGACCGCGGGCACGAGCTCGGTCAGCCTGCACGTCCTCGACGGAAACCACCGGGCGCTCCGCTCGATGCTCGGCGCCCCTGTCGACGAGACGTTCGCGTACGACTCGCACACCACCTTCATCCTCTGGCAGGGCAGGGTCCCGACCGTCATCGCCGCCACCGACCTCAAGGCCGGCGACCGCGTGACGGTTCGCGTCCGCGCTCCGCGGGGCTCGACGCTCGCGCAGGTCGGCGCCACCCCGGCCGCTCGCATCGCCGAGCACGAGCCGACCTCCACCGAGTCCTAGTTCATGTGACGGAGGGCCGGGCGCTGCCCGGCCCTCCACCTGCCGGCTAACGGCGCTCGACCTCGACGAGCTCGAGGCGCTCGTCGCCGCCCTTGACGGTCAGCTCGAGCACGGTGCCAGTGCCGCGCAGGTACGTCTTGTGGTCGAGCACTCCGGGCTCGAGCGGCGTCCACTCCGTCGTCAGCAGCAGCCGGTCGTCGACGCGGGCACGCACTCGGAAGTGGTCCGCGGCCACGCCCCTGGCGAACTCCTGCCGGAACGACGTGCCGACGCGAGGGCGAGCGGGCATGAAGACCCCGGGGCGTGCTCCGCCGGCGCCCGCCTGCCACGAGCCGTCGGTCGTCGTGACGCGGCCGCGGCGGTCGAGCTCTGCCGTCTGCTCGCCGAAGTACCAGACCGTTCCGGCTGTGTCCTCGGAGTACCAGTCGGTCGTTCGCTCCGCGAGTACGCCGTCGAGGTAGAGGCGGTCGTCGATGACGGCACACGGCACGCCCGCGATCGTCGCTACCTGGGAGGTGACGCGGAACACGTCGCGCGCGGCCTTGCCGTCCTTCGTGCCCATGTAGATGGACGTCGTGCCCGGGCGAAGCGGGAACCACGGGTTGTCGACGCGGGCGCTGAACCCGCCGTGCCCGCCGCCGTGCCCGCCGCCGGCGTTCACCGCGGCGACGAGCGCGATGGCGACCGCGGCGAGGAGCGCGCGCGTCACCGGTAGCGCCCCGGGAACGCCCGCATCTCCACCTCGTCGTCGAAGGTGACGACGGCCCCCTCGGCGCCCGCGTCCAGCATCGCGTCGACGAGTGCCGGCCGGGTGCGCGGGACGATGCGCAGCTTCGGGAACCGCTCCTTCACCGCCCGCACGTGGTCGACGTCCGAGCCGCGCGAGGGGTGCCAGACGTCGCCCAGCTCACGGGCGCGGCGGATGGCGCGCTCGGAGCTGCCGCCGACCCAGATCTCGGGGATCGGCGACGGGTGCGGCTCGGCCGCCGCGTTCTCGTACGACCAGATCTCGCCGTGGAACTCGCGCTCGCCGTTCCAGAGCGCGCGGATGAGCCGGAGCGCTTCGTCGCCGCGCCGGCCACGGCCCTCGAACGGGATGCCCATGAACTCGTATTCGTCGCGGTGCCAGCCCATGCCGACGCCGAGGCGGAAGCGACCGCCGGAGAGCTCCTGCAGCGTCGCCACCTCCTTGGCGAGGTGAAACGGGTTGTGCAGCGGGACGAGGACGATCGAGGTGCCGAGCCCGATCCGCTCTGTCCAGCCGGCGATCCAGCCGAGCGTGACGAGCGGGTCGTAGACTCGGCCGTACGGGTCGACGCCCTCGGGGCCGACGACGACGTGCTCGGTCGTCCAGACGGAGTCGAACCCGGCTTCTTCCGCCGCCTCGGTCGCCCGGCGGATCCCCGCCGGCGCGGACCCGGCGCCGAAGTTCGGGAGGATCGCGCCGAGGTGCACCCGGGCGAGGCTACCGGGTCTACGGTTGACCTATGCGCGACGACCTGGTGCGGCGTCTGGTGGTGCCGATCGCGGCGAGCGCGGCCGCGGTCGCCATCGTCACGCTCGCCATCGGGGTCCTGGACGACCACGTCCCGGTGCTCAGCCTGGGCGTGCTCTACATCTTCGCCGTGCTCCCGGTCGCGGTGCTCTGGGGGCTCTGGTTCTCTCTTCCGGTCGCCGTCGTCTGCATGCTCACCTTCAACTACTTCTTCCTGCCGCCGACGCACACGTTCACCCTGCGGGAGGGGGAGAACTGGTTCGCGCTGGCCGTGTTCTCGGCGACTGCGATCGTCGTCAGCGAGCTCGCCGCGAGCGCACGCCGCCGGGCGGCGACGGCCGAGCAGCGCGAGCGCGAATCTGCAGTTCTCGCGGCGCTCGCCACCGAGCTGCTGCGCGGGCGCGAGATCGACGAGGAGCTCGACGACATCGCCGCGCGCGCGGCTGCCGTACTCGGCGTTCCGAAAGCGCACATCGAGCTCGGGACGTCCACGCGCTACGACGGGGCCCAGGCGTCGTACCCGCTGGAGGCGGCGGGACGGCGCGTGGGGGCGATCGCCACGCCGCGCGGCGCCGAGCCAAACCTCGCCGTGCGCAGCCGCTTCCTGCCGGCGCTCGCCGCGCTGCTCGCCGTCGCCGTCGAGCGCGAGGCGCTGGAGCGCGAGGCGCTCGAGGCCGAGACGCTGCGCCGCAGCGACCTGGTCAAGACCGCCCTGCTACGTGCCGTCTCGCACGACCTGCGCTCGCCGCTGACCGGGATCCGCACGGCGGTGGGGGCCCTGCGCAGCGAGTCGCTCGAGCTGACCGAGCTGGATCGCCGCGAGCTGCTCGAGACCATCGACCTCGACTCCGAGCGCTTAGCACGGCTCGTCGCCGACCTGCTCGACCTCTCGCGCCTCGAGGCCGGCGCGGCCGCGCCGGAGCCGGAGATCTGGTCGCTCGACGACCTCGTCCGCGCTTCGGTCGACGCCTCCGGCGCAAAGGCGCGGGTCGCTGTCGCCGGCGAGTCGGCGCTCGTTCGCGTCGATGCCGCCCAGTTCCAGCGCGTGCTTGCGAACCTGATCGAGAACGCGGTCAAGTTCTCGCCGAACACCGGTGTGGTGCACGTGCGGACCACCGCGACGCGGAAGGAGGCGATCGTCCGAGTCGTCGACCAGGGCCCCGGGATCCCGGAGGCCGACCTCGAGCGCGTCTTCGAGCCGTTCTACCGGGGCGCGAGGGACGACCGCGCGGGAGCCGGGCTCGGGCTGGCGATCGCACGCGGCTTCGTCGAGGCAAACGGCGGGCGCGTCTGGGCGGAATCGCGCCCGGGACAGGGCACGACGCTCGCGGTCGCGCTCCCCGTCGTCGAAGTGCCCGCCGAGCTCCCGGCATGAGCGGCCAGCGTGTTCTCGTCGTCGACGACGAGCCGCAGATCCTGCGCGCGCTGCGCACGATGCTGCGCGGCGCCGGCTACGACGTCGAGACCGCCGACACTGTCGAGGGCGCGCTCGTGGCAGCGGCGGCGCACCCGCCGGAGGCGGTCATCCTCGACCTCGTGCTGCCGGACGGGAACGGCACCGACGTCGCCCGTGAGCTGCGCACATGGACGCGGGCGCCGATCATCGTGCTGTCCGCGGTCGGCGAGGAGCACCAGAAGATCGAGGCGCTCGACGCCGGCGCCGACGACTACGTCACCAAGCCCTTCGGCGTCGACGAGCTGCTCGCGCGGCTGCGGGCCGTCCTTCGCCGCGCGGCGCCGACGCAGGACCCGGTCATCGAGATCGGCGCCCTTCGAATCGACGTCCCCGAGCGGACGGTCACGGTCGACGGGGCACGCGTGCGTCTCAGCCCGCACGAGTTCGACCTGCTCCGCGTGCTTGCGCAGAACGAGGGCAAGCTGCTGACGCACCGCACGCTGCTGCGCGAGGTGTGGGGCCCCGCGTACCAGGTCGAGGCTCACTACCTACACGTCTACGTCTCGCAGCTCCGGAGGAAGATCGAGCCGGAGCCGTCGAGCCCGCGCTACATCCTCACCGAGCCCGGCGCCGGCTACCGGCTGGTCGAGCCGGACCTTTAGGCAACTTTAAGGCCCTTCCGCGACATTCTGAGCACGCCTTGCCACGCGCAGGACGAAGCTCGGAGCCGTGGTTGAGATTCTCGGCATCGGCATCACGATCGCTTGCCTGGCCTTCGCGTTCGCGCTCATCTGGGCGCTCGACCGCGTATGAGCGGCGGCGACATCTTCGGCCTAATCGTCTCGCTGGCCATCTTCGCGTACCTCGTGTATGCGTTGCTCAGGGGTGAGCGCCTGTGAGCGGCCAGGGGATCTCCCAGATCGTCCTGTACCTCGTCGTCCTCGTCGCGCTGAGCTACCCGCTCGGAAAGTGGATGGCCTACGTCTACTCGGATCGCTTCCGCGCGCCGCGCTGGGTGACCGCGCCCGAGCGCGGCTTCTACCGGCTGATGGGGACCGACCCGTCACAGGAGCAGGACTGGAAGAGCTACGCGAAGGTCGCGATCGTCTTCATGACGGTCTTCGCCGTGCTGCTCTACCTGCTGCTGCGCCTGCAGGAGCACCTGCCGCTGAACCCGGACAACCTGCCGGCGGTGTCGCCGCACATCGCGATGAACACGACCGCGAGCTTCATCACGAACACGAACTGGCAGTACTACGGCGGCGAGTTCACCATGTCGTACCTGTCGCAGATGGCGGGGCTGGCCGTGCAGAACTTCGTCTCGGCGGGCATCGGCATGGCCGTCCTCGTCGCCGTGATCCGCGGCTTCTCGCGCCGCTCGACCAGCCTGCTCGGCAACTTCTGGGTCGACCTCTACCGGTCGATCGCCTACATCCTGCTGCCGCTGTCCGTCGTCCTCGCGGTGATCCTGATCTCCCAGGGAGTCCCGCAGACGTTCAGCGGCGCCGCCGTCGCCCACACGCTCGAGGGCGCGACGCAGACGATCGCGCGCGGTCCGGTCGCGTCGCAGATCGCGATCAAGCAGCTCGGGACGAACGGCGGCGGCTTCTTCAACTCGAACTCCGCCGTGCCGTTCGAGAACCCGAACGGATTCACGAACTTCCTCGAGATGCTGTCGATCCTGCTGATCCCGGCGGCCACGGTCTTCATGTTCGGGCGGATGGTCGGCAACCGCCGCCAGGCGCTGCCGGTGTACGGCGCGATGCTCGCGATGACCGTCATCGGCCTCGCCGTCGCTCTGCCGACGGAGCAGCACGGCTCCCAGGTCCTGCGCGCCTCCGGCGTGAACATCACCCAGGGGCACGGCCAGAGCGGCGGCAACATGGCCGACAAGGAGGTGCGGTTCGGCATCGCCGACACCGTGAACTGGGCGGTCGTGACCACGAATGCGTCGAACGGCTCGGTCAACGGCGGCCATGACGCGCTGACGGCGGGCGGCGGCGCCGTCCCGATCGTGAACATGTTCACCGGTGAGGTGATCTGGGGCGGGGTCGGCTCCGGCTTCTACGGGATGATCTTCTACATCCTCATCGCCGTGTTCATCGCGGGGCTGATGGTCGGCAGAACGCCGGAGTACCTGGGCAAGAAGATCGAGGCGCGCGAGATCAAGCTCGCTGCGATCGGGGCCCTATTTGTGCCGACGATGGTGCTCGTCCTGACGGCGATCGCGGTCGTCACCAAGAGCGGCCTCGAATCGATCTACAACCCCGCCGCCCACGGCTTCTCGGAGGCGCTGTACGCCTACGACTCGCAGTCCAACAACAACGGGAGCGCGTTCGCGGGGTACGGCGCGACCGAGTTCTCGGCGCTCATGGGCACGATCGCCCTCTGGCTGGGCCGGCTCGTGCCGCTGATCGCGGCGCTCGCGCTCGGCGGCACGCTCGCCGCCAAGAAGACACACCCGGTGTCGGCGGGGACGTTCCGCACCGACGGCGGCACGTTTGCCTTTCTCCTCGTGGGCATCATCATCTTGACCGCCGGGCTGATGGTCTTCCCGGCGCTCGCCCTCGGGCCGATCGTCGAGGCGCTGTCGTGATCCGCACGGCGCTCCGCTCCGCCCTTGCCGTCGTTGTCCTGACGGTGGCGCTCGGGCTCGTCTACCCGCTTGTGATGACCGGCTTCGCCCGGGTCGTCTTCTCGAACAAGTCGAACGGCAGCCTCATCGAGCGCAACGGAACCGTCGTCGGATCGAAGCTGGTCGGCCAGGAGTTCAAGACGCCGCGGTACTTCCACGGCCGTCCCTCCGCGACCAGTCCGGCCTACGACGCCGCGGCGACGACCTTCGCGAACCTCGGGCCGACGAATCCCGACCTCGCGAAGAATGTGCGCGCCGCTGCCCTGGCGGTCCTCAAGCTCGAGCGGCCGTACAACCCCAGCCTGACGATCGGCGACATCCCGGTCGACGCTGTCACCACCTCGGCCTCGGGCGTCGACCCCGACATCACACCCCTGTACGCCGGGCTCCAGGCGGCGCGCATCGCCAAGGTGCGCGGTCTGTCGGCCGACCGGGTGCAGCAGCTCATCGACCAGAACACGGACGGCCGGTCGCTCGGCTTCCTCGGGGAGCCCGGGGTCAACGTGCTGAAGCTCAACCTCGCACTTGACAAGGAGGCGGCATGAGCCGGCGCAGCGAGTCACTCTTCACGCCGGACATCATGGTCCCGGCGATCAAGGACTCGTTCGTCAAGCTCGACCCGCGCGTCCAGTTCCACAACCCGGTCATGTTCATCGTCGAGCTCGGCTCGGTGATCACGACCGTTCTGTTCTTCAAGAACAGCTTCGACTGGTTCACCGGGATCGTCGCGTTCTGGCTCTGGATGACCGTGCTCTTCGCGAACTTCGCGGAGGCCATCGCCGAGGGACGCGGCAAGGCCCAGGCAAACGCACTGCGCGCCACCCGTACGACGACGAACGCGCGCCTGCGCGACGGCCGCGAGGTGCCGGCCCCGGACCTGCAGCGCGGCGACGTGGTCGTCGTCGAAGCGGGCGAGGTCATCCCGGCGGACGGCGAAGTGATCGAGGGCGTCGGCTCCGTGGACGAGTCGGCGATCACCGGCGAGTCGGCACCGGTGATCCGCGAGTCGGGCGGCGACCGCTCGGCGGTCACGGGGGGGACGAAGCTTCTCTCCGACCGGCTCGTCATCGAGGTCACCCAGGAGCCGGGGCAGTCGTTCCTGGACCGGATGATCGCGCTGGTCGAGGGCGCAGAGCGCCGCAAGACGCCGAACGAGATTGCGCTCAACATCCTGCTGGCCGGCCTCACCATCACCTTCCTCGCAGCCGTGGTCACACTGCGGCCGTTCTCCATCTACGCGCTCTCGCCGCAGGGGACGACCGTCCTGATCGCGCTGCTCGTGGCGCTGATCCCCACGACGATCGGCGCCCTGCTCTCGGCGATCGGCATCGCCGGGATGGACAGGCTCGTGCAGCGCAACGTGCTCGCCATGTCGGGCCGCGCGGTCGAGGCATCGGGCGACGTCGACGTGCTGCTGCTCGACAAGACGGGAACCATCACGCTCGGCAACCGGCAGGCCGCCGAGTTCCTGCCGGTGGACGGCGTCGACGAGCGCGAGCTCGCCGAGGTCGCCCAGCTCGCCTCGCTCGCGGACGAGACGCCCGAGGGGCGCTCGATCGTCGTCCTCGCGAAGGAGAGGTTCGGGCTGCGGGAGCGTGAGCTCGGCGAGCACGAGTTCGTTCCCTTCAGCGCGACGACGCGCATGAGCGGCGTCGACCTGAACGGCACCGTGATCCGCAAGGGCGCGGCCGACTCGGTCAAGAAGCTCATCGTCGAGCAGGGCGGCCACCCGCCGGCGGAGCTCGACCGGATCGTCCAGTACGTCGCCGAGCAGGGCGGTACGCCGCTCGTCGTCGCCCGGGACAACTGGGCGCTGGGCGTCGTCTACCTCAAGGACATCGTCAAGGGTGGCATGAACGAGCGCTTCGACGAGCTGCGCCGGATGGGTATCCGCACGGTGATGATCACCGGCGACAACAAGGTCACCGCGGCCGTTATCGCGCAGGAGGCGGGCGTCGACGACTTCCTCGCCGAGGCGACGCCCGAGGCGAAGATGGCGCTGATCAAGGAGGAGCAGGGCCGCGGGCGGCTGGTCGCGATGACGGGCGACGGCACCAATGACGCCCCGGCGCTCGCCCAGGCCGACGTCGGCGTCGCCATGAACACGGGCACGACCGCCGCCAAGGAGGCGGGCAACATGGTCGACCTCGACTCGAACCCGACGAAGCTGATCGAGATCGTCGAGGTCGGCAAGCAGCTCCTGATCACGCGCGGCTCGCTGACGACCTTCTCGATCGCGAACGACGTCGCGAAGTACTTCGCGATCATCCCGGCGATGTTCGCGTTCACCTATGCGTCGCGGCCGGGAGAGCGCGGCCCGCTCAACACGCTCAACATCATGCACCTGGGCACGCCGAAGAGCGCCATCATCTCCGCGATCATCTTCAACGCGCTCGTGATCCCGGCTCTCATCCCGCTTGCGCTGCGCGGCGTCAAGTACCGCGCCATCGGTGCGACCGCCCTGCTCCGCCGGAACCTGCTCATCTACGGGGTCGGCGGCATGATCCTGCCCTTCATCGGGATCAAGCTCATCGACCTGCTGATTCACAACGTCTTCGGAGCGTGACCCCGTGGCGCGCGGCCACTACCGGATCCTGCTGGGGATGGCCGCGGGCGTAGGGAAGACGTACCGGATGCTCCAGGAGGGGCAGCACGCGAAGGCCGATGGCCGCGACGTCGTGATCGGATACCTCGAGCCGCACGACCGGCGCGAGACGACCGTCCTTGCCGAGGGGCTGGAGGTCGTGCCGCGCCTCAAGGCCGAGCATGGGGAGCTCGAGCTCGAGGAGATGGACGTCGACGCCGTCATCCGGCGGGCCCCCGAGCTCGCGCTCATCGACGAGCTCGCGCACACGAACGCGCCCGGCATGCGCAACGAGAAGCGCTACGAGGACATCGACGAAGTGCTCGAGGCGGGCGTCGACGTGATCTCGACCGTCAACATCCAGCACCTCGAGAGCCTCAACGACGCGATCGCGGAGCTGACGGACATCCGTGTCCGCGAGACGTTCCCTGACAGCGTGCTCGAGATGGCCGACGAGGTCGTCCTCGTCGACCTCTCGCCCGAGGCGCTCCAGGAACGTCTGCGCGCGGGCAAGGTCTATCCCCGGGACCGGGCGGAGGTCGCGCTCGAGAACTTCTTCCGTGCCGACAAGCTGTCGTCGCTGCGCGAGCTGGCGCTCCGCGAGGTCGCGGAGGACGTGGAAGCGCGCCGGCAGGCGACGGTTCTCGATCCACTGAGCCAGCAGGCGGTCGCCGAGCGCGTGCTGGTGCTCGTGACGCCGGAGCCGCGCTCCCAGCGGATCATGCGGCGCGCCTGGCGGTCGGCCGAGCGCCTCGCCGGCGAGCTGGACGTGCTCTGGGTCCAGAAGCCGGGCCGGAAGCCGACCGAGGAGGAGGAGGTGTCGCTGGCCGCGCTCCGGCGCCTGGCCGTCATCCTCGGCGCCCACTTCCTCGAGGAGGAGGGCGACGACCTCGTGACGACCGTGCGCCGAGTGGTGGCGGAGCGGGGTATCACCTACGTCGTCGTCGGGACGCCGAACGAGTCGCGCCGGCGCGAGATCTTCCGCGGCTCGCTCGTCTCGGCGCTCGTGCGGAACCTGCCGGGCGTCGACATCCGTGTCGTCCAGAATCGGGCAAAGCGCGGCGGAGCTGACGGCGTGAGCGGCTTCGACGACATCCTGCTCGCCATCACGGCCGTGCTCGCGGCGGTCATCGTCGTGGGCGCGATCGCGTGGCGGCGTCGACCTCCGCGACGGCTGCCGGTACGCCCCGGCGCCCGGCGGATCCTCGTGCCGTTCACCGGCGAGCTCGACTCGACGGTTCTCGCGGCCGCGATCCGCATCGCGCGCGCGGAGGATGCGGTCCTGGTGCCCGCCTACCTCCTCGTCGTGCCGCTCCAGTACGCCGAGGACTCGCCGCAGCGCGACAACGTCACGCGCGCGATGCCGCTGCTGGAGGCCGTGGAGCTGGCGGCGCTGCGGGCGGACGTGCCGGTCGACGCGCGCATCGAGAAGGGCCGGACGCTCACGCATGCGCTCAGCCGCCTCTGGGAGGTCGAGCGGTTCGACCGGATCGTGGTGCCCGCGCCGTCAAACGGGCACGGCGGCTTCTCCGAGAAGCAGCTCGTATGGCTTCTGAGTAACGCGCCGGCCGAGACGCTCGTGCTGAAGCCGGCGCCGCCCCTGGCCGCCTGACGGTCTTGAGGAAATCTTGAGGCGGGGGCCAAGAACGCTGACCCGAGCCTGATTTACGCCGCCGTAGCGTCAATGAGTGCCACGCCGCCGGCGTCAGCAGGACCTGGACAGAGTTCTCGGCGCCCCGGCGCTCTTCGCGACCGCCTACGGCGACGTCGGGTCTTCCATCTACTACGCGCTCGGCGTCACCGCGGTCTTCGCGCTCGGCCTGACGCCGCTCGTCTTCGTCATCGCCGGCATCTTCTTCGCCGCCACCGCGACGACGTACGCCGAGGGCACGGTCCGCTACCCGGAGGCCGGCGGCTCCTCGAGCTTCGCCCGCCACGCCTTCAACGAGGTGGCGAGCTTCGGGGCCGGCTGGGCCCAGATGCTCAACTACGTCGTCACGATCTCGATCTCGGCGTTCTTCATCCCGCACTACCTCTCGGTCTTCTGGGAGCCGCTGCGGAGCAGCCCCTGGGACATCGTCGGCGGGATCACCGTCGTTTGCCTCCTCGTCACGCTGAACTTCTTCGGGATCCGCGAGTCGACCCGCGTGAACGTGGTGCTCGCGGTGGTGGACTTCGGCACCCAGCTCTTGCTTGTGCTGATCGGGCTGGCGCTGATCTTCAAGCCCCGCATCCTCATCGACAACATCCATCTCGGCGTCGCGCCGACGTGGGGCGACTTCCTGCTCGCGATCCCGATCGGGATGATCGCGTACACAGGAATGGAGACCATCTCCAACCTGGCCCAGGAGACCCGCGACCCGCAGCGCGCGGTGCCCCGCGCGTACAAGGCCGTCGCGGTCGCCGTCTTCTCGATCTACCTGACGCTCCCGGCGATCGCGCTCATGGCGCTGCCGGTCGAGCGCGTGGCCGGCGGCGGGTACGCGACCCGCCTGGGGCTCCCTCCCGAGCAGCACGGCTTCGCGAATGACCCCGTGCTCGGCGTGGTCTCGAACCTCGGGGTCACCGGCACCGCGCTCGACGGGCTGCGCATCTACGTCGGCCTGCTCGCTGCGACCATCCTGCTCATCGCCGCGAACGCCGGCGTGATCGGCTCCTCGCGCGTCACCTATGCGATGTCGAGCTACCGCCAGCTGCCGCAGGTCTTCAGCCGGCTGCACCGCAAGTACAAGACCCCGTGGCTGTCGCTCCTGTTCTTCTCCGGGTTGCTTCCGATCCTGACGCTGTCCCCGGGGCGGATCACCTTCCTCGGGACGATGTACTCGTTCGGGGCGATGCTGTCGTTCGCGATCGCGAATGCGTCGCTGATCGCGCTGCGTTACCGCTTCCCGGACGCCGAGCTGCTCGTCAAGGGCAAGCCCAACCTGCGCTGGCGTGGCGTCGACTGGCCGCTCTTCTCGATCGTCGGCCTGCTCGGCACGGCGTCGGCCTGGATCGTGGTCAACGTCCAGGAGTCGCTCACCCGCTGGGTCGGGCTCAGCTGGCTCGGCGTCGGCTTTGCCGCCTTCGTCATCTACCGCCGCCGCTTCGTACACCTGCCGCTGCGCGCAACGGTACGCGCGCCGGCGCAAATGCTCGGGCCGTCGCTGAGCATCGAGTACCGCTCGATCGTCGTGCCGGTGATCCGCTCCGCGGGGACCGAAGAGGCCCTCGTCGCGGCGGCCCGCCTCGCCGCCGAGCGCAACGCCGTGATCGAGATCGTCGCGGTCGTCGAGGTGCCGCTCGACCTGCCGATCGACGCGCCCCTCGCCGCCGAGGACGAGGCGCACCGCACGCTGGACGACGCCGAGGCGCTCCTCGACCGCTACGGCGTCCGGGCGGTCGGTCGGCTGCTGCGTGCCCGGTCGGCCGGCCCGGAGATCGTCGCCGAGGCGGCGCGCCGGAACGCCGAGATCCTGATCATTGGCGCCGAGCGTAACGAGCGCGCGTCGCGTTACCACCCGTTCCCGCGCAATGTCGAGTACATCCTGAAGCACGCACCCTGCCGGACGATGGTCGCGGCGCCGCCGTTGCGCGCTGCGCGGAACGGTCACCGCACCCAGAGCGTCGTCGCCGCCGAGCACTGACCTTTCTCCCCACTAGAGTCCCGCCGTGCCGCGCAGGCGACGCCGCCAGCAGCAGGGACTCGAGCGCGTCCTCGGCACGCCCGCCCTCTTCGCGACCGCCTACGGCAACGTCGGCTCGTCGATCTACTACGCGCTCGGCCTGACCGCCGCGTACGCGCTCGGCCTGACGCCGGTCGTCTTCGTCATCGCCGGCCTGATCTTCGCCGCCACCGCGGCGAGCTACGCGGAGGGCACGGTCCGGTTCCCCGAGGCCGGCGGCTCCGCCAGCTTCGCGCGCCACGCGTTCAACGAGCTCGTGAGCTTCGGCGCCGGCTGGAGCCAGATGCTCGTCTACATCGTCACCGTCGCGACGTCGGCCTTTTTCGTCCCGCATTACCTCTCGATCTTCTGGGAGCCGCTGAAGACGAACCCGTGGGACATCGTCGGCGGGGCGATCGTGATCGTCTCGCTCGTCATCCTCAACATCGTCGGCGTTCAGGAGGCGGCGAAACTCAGCATCGTCCTCGCGGTCATCGACTTCGCGACGCAGGTGCTGCTCGTGCTGCTCGGCTTCGTGCTCGTCTTCAGCCCGCAGATCCTGGTCGACAACGTCCACTGGGGCGTCGCGCCGACGTGGGCGAACCTGGCGATCGCGATCCCGGTGGCGATGCTCGCGTATACGGGGGTGGAGACCGTCTCGAACCTGGCGGAAGAGGTGCGCGATCCCGTGCACAGCGTGCCCAACGCCTACCGGCTCGTCGCCGGCGCTGTCTTCGCCATCTACTTCACGCTGCCGCTGATCGCGCTCTCGGCGCTGCCCGTGAAGCTGATCGACGGGCAGCTGACGACGCTGCTCGCGCTGCCGCCGGAGGACGGCGGCTACCAGAACGACCCGGTGCTGGGCATCGTCGAGAACCTCGGACTCAGCGGCGCCACGCTCAACGCGCTCAGGATCTACGTCGGCGTCCTGGCGGCGACGATCCTGTACATCGCGACGAACGCCGGCGTGATCGGCGCCTCGCGCATCACCTACTCGATGGCGTCGTACCGCCAGCTGCCGAGCGTCTTCCGCCGGCTCCACCCGCGCTTCAAGACGCCGTGGATCTCGCTCGTCGCGTTTGCCGGAATTGCGCCGATCCTGCTGATCCTGCCCGGCAGCGTCACGTTCGTGGGCACCCTCTATGCGTTCGGCGCGACGCTGTCGTTCACGGTCGCGCACGCCTCGATCGTCCGGCTGCGCGTGCTGGCGCGAGGGCAGGAGCTGTCCTACACGGCGCGGCCGAACCTCAGGGTCGGCGGGATCGAGTGGCCTGTCTTCGCGCTCGTCGGCGGCGTGGCCACGTTCATCTCGTTCCTCGTCATCCTCCTCCAGAACCCCACGATCACGGTGGGTCGGCATGGGCTGGATCCTGTTCGGCCTGATCGCCTACACGGTCTACCGGCGCCGCTTCGTCCACGAGCCGGTGACCGAGATCGTGCGCGCGCCGGCGCTCGTGCTCGGGCCGTCGCTGACGGTCGAGTACCGGACGATCGTCGTGCCGGTGGTGCGCTCGCCCGAGTCCGAGGAGGCGCTCGTCGCCGCCGCGCGGCTCGCGTCCGACCGGGGCTCGCGGATCGCCGTGCTGCACGTCCTCGAGATGCCGCTGGATGTGCCGGTCGACGCGCGGCTCGGCGACGCCGAGGAGGAGGCTGCGGACGAGCTGCTCGACGACGCCGAGGCCCTGGTCGAGCGCTACGGCGTGCCCGTCTACACGCGCATCGTGCGCGCACGCACCGCCGGTTCCGCCATCGTCGAGGAGGCGGGTGCGCGCAACGCCGAGCTGATCGTGCTCGGCGCGTCGCGCCGGGCGCACGCGGCGGCGGGACGCAAGGCCATCTTCGGCCGCACGGTCGACTACGTGCTCAAGAACGCCCCGACCCGGGTCATGGTCGCCGCCGGCCGGAAAGCAGCATGAGAAAGAACGCGACCACGGCGATGTCGGTCGTCCTCATCGTTCTCGGCGCGCTGATGCTCGTCGTCACGGCCGTGGCCGGGGGCTCCGGGCTCGCGGTCGGGTATGTCTTCGGCGCCGGGCTGCTTCTCGCCGGCGCCCTGCGGCTCTACCTTTTGTCCCGGTAATGGCTCGCAAGGTCACAGGGCTGGAGCGCGTCCTCGACGTCCCGTCGCTCGCCGCGGTCGCCTACGGCGAGATCGCGTCCTCGATCTACTTCGCGCTCGGCATCGTCGCGCTCGAGGCGCTCGGCCTGACGTCGTGGGTATTGCTCGGCGTCGGCATCCTCTTCCTGCTCGTCGCCGCCTCGTACGCGGAGGGCACGGCCGCGATCCCCGAGACGGGCGGCGCGGCCCTGTTCGTCCGCCGCGCCTACAACGACCAGGCCGGCTTCCTCACCGGCTGGGTGCTGTTCCTCGACTACGTGATCGTGATCGCGCTCGCCGCATTGTTCGCACCGCACTATCTGGGCGCGGCGCTCGGCTGGAACGGCATCCGCGACAAGCCCTGGGACATCGTCATCGGGATCGGGATCATCCTCGGCGTCGCCGGCATCCGGCTGATCCGGCGCCCGGGCCTGTACGGGCTCGCCATCGTGATCGCCGCCGTGGCCGTCGTCTCGCACGTGCTGCTGATCGTGCTCGGCGGCATCTGGCTCGTCTCGACGCAGGGCTTCGGCAGCGGCGTGATCTGGGGCGAGGCGCCCTCCTGGCACGCGCTCGCCTTCTCGCTGCCGCTCGCGATGCTCGCCTACACGGGCCTCGAGACAGTGGCCAACCTCGCCTCGGACGCGCGCACGCCCGGCCGCACGCTGCCGCGTAGCCTGTTCATCGGCATCGGCGCGGCCGTCTTCGTCGCCTTCGCGATGGCGGTCATCGGCCTCTCCGCGTACCCGCCGCACCGCGACCCGGCCGGCCCGAACGGCTGGGCGACCGACCTGGGCACCGAGTGGATCCGCGCGCCGCTCGTCGGCATCACCGACGCCCTCAACGGGCCGCTGCCCGCCACGCTCGTCGACGTGCTGCGCGTCGTGCGTCGGCGTCAGCGGCACCTTCGTGCTCATCGCCGCGGTCAGCACCTCGATGTCGGGCGCCGGCCGCCTCGCCTACTCGCTGGCGAAGCACGACATGCTCCCGCACTCGTTCGCGCGGCTGAACCGCCGGACGCTGTTCTCGCCGTCGACGCTGATCAGCACGTCGCTCATCAGTTGCGGGTTCCTGATCGCGACCGCCTTCACCACCGAGCCGGTGCGCTCGCTCGCGAGCCTGTTCTCGTTCGGCGTCCTGCTCGCGTTCACCGCCGCGCAGGTGGCCGTGGTCAAGCTGCGCTTCACGGAGCCGAACCTGGAGCGCCCGTTCCGCGCCCGGCCCGAGGTGCGCTGGCGCGGCACGCCCGTGCCGCTCGCGGCGCTGATCGGCGCCCCGCTGACCTTCGCGATCTGGATCGTCTCGCTGATCACGCACCCCACGCCACGAATCGTCGGCCCGCTGTGGCTGCTCGCCGGCGTGGTCATCTTCGTCCTCGTGCGGACGTCCCGCCGCGAGCCGGTGCTCGGCAGTGTCGTGCCCGCGGCCGGCGACCTCGACCCGTTCGAGGAGGGCGCGTACGAGCGCATCTTCGTGCCGCTGAAGCTCGGCCCGATCGGCGACGAGGTGCTCGCCACCGCGATCCGGCTGGCCGAGGAACGCGGGTCGGCGCTGCGCGTCTTCTACGGCGAGAAGGTGCCGATGGACACGCCGCTCGACGCCGACCTGCCGGACATGTCGGAGGCCGCGTTCGCCTCCCTCGGCGACGCGCGCGAGCTCGCCGAGGAGCACGGCGTCGAGATCGAGACGGTCTCCGCCCGCACCCGCTCGCTCGGCGAGGCGATCGTGCGCGAGGCCGACGAGTGGGGGGCCGACCTGATCATCCTGGGCTCCGCGCCGCGCTGGCGGCGGCAGTCGCGCTTCTTCAGCCCGACCGTCGACTACGTCCTGCGGAAGGCGTCCTGCGAGGTGATGGTGATCGCATACCCGCAGGGCGTCCTCGAGGACGAGGCGGAGCCCGAGGAGTCCGCTACGCTCACACCATGAAGGCCGTCGTGATCGGCTGCGGCCGCGTCGGCTCCTCGGTCGCGAAGGCGCTGGTCCGCCACGGGTGGGACGTCGTGGCGATCGACGAGAACGAGGATGCCCTGACGCGGCTCGGCGAGGACTGGAAAGGCGGGTTCCTCGTCGGCCACGGCATGGACATGGAGCTGCTGCGCGAGGCCGGCGCCGAGCAGGCCGACGCCGCCGTCGTCGCCACGAACGGCGACAACACGAACATCGTCGTCGGCCAGGTGCTCGAGAAGCGGTTCGACATCGGCTGCGTCGTCGTCCGCATCCTCGACCCGGCGCGGGCCGAGCTGTACTCGACGCTCGGGCTGCGCATCATCTGCCCGACCTCGAGCGCGATCTCGGTGCTGATCGAGGCGGCGCGCTCGTGCGAGACCCGCCCGGAACGCGCGCCCGCCTAGATGTACATCCTGGTCGCGGGCGGGGGGAAGGTGGGCGCGAACGTCACGCGGACCCTCATCGCCTGGGGCCACGAGGTCACGCTGATCGAGCAGCGGCGCGACCGCTTCGAGCGGCTGGAGGCCGAGTTCGAGCACCGGGTCCAGGTGGGCGATGCCACGGAGATGTTCGTGCTCGAGCGTGCGGGCATCCGCAGGCCGCCGGACCTGCTCGTGGCCGTCACCGGCGACGACGAGGACAACATCGTCATCTGCCAGATGGCCCGCGAGCACTTCGGCGTCCAGAAGGTGATCGCGCGCGTGAACGACCCGCGCAATCAGGAGCACTTCGACCTGCTCGGGATCGCGCCGACCGTGTCGGCGACCGCGAATGTGCTCGCGATGATCGAGCATGAGGTGCCCGAGCACGAGCTCATCCACCTGCTCGAGCTGAAGCGCGAGAGCCTCGAGATCGTCGAGGTGCAGATCGACAAGGACTCGCCGTCGGTGGGGAAGCGGATCGACAAGCTGACTCTGCCCGAGGGCTCGCGGCTGATCTCCGTCATGCGCGACGGCCGGGCGTGGATCGCCGACGAGGCGACGGAGCTCCAGGCCGGCGACCAGGTGCTCGCGATCCTCGAGGCGGGCAAAGAAGCCGAGCTCCGCGGCGTCCTGCTGAAGCGCTGAGCATCCCGCCCGACGTAGGCGAATGACGCCGTTCGCGGACGTCGTCGACGCGTCGTCCGCCGTAGCGGCCACGTCTGCCCGCTCTGCCAAGACGGCGGCCCTCGCCGAGCTCCTCCGCCGGCTCGACCCCGACGAGGTGCCGATCGCGGTCGGCTTCCTCACCGGCGCGCCGCGCCAGGGGCGGGTCGGGGTCGGCTACGCGACGGTCTACGGGGTCGAGGCGGCGCCGGCAGCCGAGCCGTCGCTCACGGTCGCCGACGTCGACGCGGCGGTTACGGCGGTGCAGCAGCTCACCGGCAAGGGCTCGGCGGACGCCCGCCGTGCCGTCCTGTCCGACCTGCTCGGCCGCGCAACGGCCGAGGAGGCCTCGTTTCTGCGCCGCCTCTTCACCGGCGAGCTGCGCCAGGGGGCGCTCGCCGGCGTGATGGTGGACGCGGTGGCGAAGGCGGCGGGCGTGGCGGCCGACGTCACGCGGCGCGCGTTCATGCTCTCCGGCGACCTTTCGCGCACGGCGGCGATCGCACTCGGCGAGGGCGAGGCGGGCCTGCGCGCGGTCGGCTTCGAGCTGTTCCGCCCGGTGCTGCCGATGCTCGCCTCGCCGGCGGAGAGCGTCCGCGAGGCGGTCGAAAGCTTCGAGCTCTCCTCGGTCGAGTGGAAGCTCGACGGCATCCGCATCCAGATTCACCGGCGCGCCGGCGAGGTGCAGATCTACACGCGCAACCTCAACGACATCACCGCCGTGCTGCCGGGGATCGCGGAGGCGGTACGGGGGCTGCCGCTGCAGCAGGCGGTGCTGGACGGCGAGGCGATCTGGATGGGCGACGCCGGCCCGGCCGCGTTTCAGGACACCGTCGCGCGCCTCGACGGCGACGCCCCGCCCGAGGGGATGAGGACGTTCCTCTTCGACGTGCTGCACCTTGACGGCGACGATCTGCTCGACGCGCCGCTGGCCGAGCGCGCGGCCAGGCTCGATGCCGTCGCAGGCGACATGCGCATCCCGCGTGTGCTGACGAGCGACCCGGAGGTGGGGGAGCGCGTCCTCGAGGAGGCGCTCGCCGCGGGCCACGAGGGCGTCGTCGTGAAGGACGCGGACTCGCCGTATGTCGCCGGGCGCCGCGGGAAGGCGTGGCGCAAGGTCAAACCCGTTCGTACCTACGACCTGGTCGTGCTCGGCGCCGAGTGGGGCCACGGGCGGCGGCAGGGCCGGCTCTCCAACCTCCACCTCGGCGCGCGGGGGGCCGACGGCGGCTTCATCATGGTCGGCAAGACGTTCAAGGGCATGACCGATGAGCTGCTCGAGTGGCAGACGGCCGCACTGCTCGAGCGCGAGGTCGAGCGGCGCGGGATCACCGTCCTCGTCCGGCCGGAGCTCGTCGTCGAGATCGCGCTCGACGGTGTCCAGGCGTCAACGCGCTACCCGGGCGGCGTCGCGCTCCGCTTCGCGCGCGTGAAGGGCTACCGGCCCGACAAGGACGCGGCCGAGGCCGACACGATCGAGGCGCTGCGGGCGCTCCTGCCCGCGCGGATGTAGCGGCCGTCAGGCCGAGCGCCTGCGGTGCACGCGCGGCGCCTGCTGTCCGAGCGCCGCGTAGGCGAGCGCTTGCAGCGACTCGTTGAGCGAGCTCAGCTCGCGCACGATCGGCGCAATCTGCTCGCCGCTGTCGAGCCGGCGGTTGAGTGCGCGCAGCTCGGCGGTCAGCGCGTCCAGGCGCCCGAGCAGGGCGTCGAACTGCCGGTCACCGAGCTCTCTGGGCTCCATGCACCTGATCGTAGTCCGCGGCGCGGATCAGCTCGTCGCGAGTTCGCGCAACGTCCGCGTCGCCGAGCGCGGCGAGCAGACGCTCCAGTGCGCCCGTGCCGGCCTCGACCGCGTCGACGCGGCGGTCGGCGCCGAGCTGCGCGAGCACGACGCGCGCCAGCGGCTCCGGCGCATCGGTGAAGACGCCGAGCCGGACGCCGCGGCCCGCGAGCGCGCGCAGCGCGGCGGCCACGGCGGCGTCACGGCGCACGTGCACGGGCGCGTGGTCCTCGGCGAAACGGGAGAGTGAGTTCCGCCAGTCCCCAATTCCATGCTCGGCCCACTCGTCGAGCTGGGCCGCGGCCTCGCCGCGATCTGCAGGCAGGGCCGACGCATCCAGCCCGGCGATTGACGCGTAGCGCCGGGACGCGTCTACGAGCCACGCCGACCAGAGGCCGTGGGTGTCCGCCAGGGCATCCAGCTCGACCGCGAGCGCGCTCACCGCAGCACCCGGCGTGCGGCGAGGAGGCCGATGACGATTCCGATCGAGTCGATCGCCACGTCGCGCGGCCGGCCCTCGCGGCCGACCACGAACGACTGGTGGTACTCGTCCGAGCAGGCGTAGAGGAACGCCGCCGCGGCCGCCCACGGCGTCGTCACCGCGCGCCGCAGCAGGAACGCGAGGATCGCGTACTCGGTCACGTGCGCGCACTTGCGCAGGATCAGATCCCAAGTGCCGAGCCCGCTGTGCAGCGACGGGATCGACGACAGCGCGAAGATCAGCCCGGCCCAGAGCACGATCGGGAGCCACACCGTCAAGAGCGGCGAGCGGTTGCGGAAGACGTGCGCCTCCATGCTCCATAGTCTGTCGATCCGGCCGCTGGTAGTGTCCGGCCCCTAGTCAGAACAGGCGAGCGGTTGAGGGAACGCCGGTGCGAATCCGGGACGGTCCCGCCGCTGTAAGGGGAGAAGCCTCCGCGCCGACACGCCACTGGCCCACGGGCTGGGAAGGCGGCGAGGAGGGGAGCCCCGAGTCAGAAGACCTGGCCGCCCGCCTCCCAGAACCGAGCCCCTCGTGGAAGGAGGAACGGTGCTCAAACGAGCCCTCATCGCGCTCGCGGCGGCAGCCGCCGTAGCGCCCCCATCTGCCGTCGCGGCGCCCCAGAAGGCGGTCCCGCACCGGATCATCTCGCTGTCGCCGACGGCGACCGAGTCGCTCTTCGCGATCGGCGCCGCCAAGCAGGTCATCGCCGTCGACGACCAGTCCGACTTCCCGAAGCAGGCGCCGCGCACCAAACTCTCGGGCTATACGCCGAACGTCGAGGCGATCGCGAAGTACGGGCCCGACCTGGTTGTCATCCAGGGCGACGTCAAGGGCCTGCGCAGCTCGCTGACGACGCTCCACATCCCGGTGCTGATCCAGCCCGCCGCGAACACGATCTCGGGCGCGTACGCGCAGATCCGCGAGCTCGGAGCGCGGACGGGGCACCAGCAGCAGGCGAAGGCCCTCGTCACGCGCATGCAGCAGCGGATCAGGGCGGCGGTGGCCTCGGCGCCGCACGAGAACCTCAAGGTGTTCCACGAACTGAGCCCCGACCTCTACTCGGCGAAATCCGGCACATTCATCGGCCGCGTGTACGCGCTCTTCGGCTTGAAGAACATCGCCGACCAGGCGCCCGGCACGGACTACCCGCAGCTGTCCTCGGAGTACGTCGTCGCCGCGAACCCGGACGTGATCGTCCTCGCCGACTCGCGCTGCTGCGGCCAGAGCCGGGCGACCGTCTCGGCCCGGCCGGGCTGGAGCGGCATCGCCGCCGTGAAGACGGGCACGGTAGTGCGTGTCGACGACTCGATCGCGTCGCGGTGGGGGCCCCGCGTCGTCGACTACGTCCGCGCCGTGGCGAGCGCGCTGAAGTCGCTGAAGGCCAAATAAGTTGGGGGAGGCAGCGGAGCTGCCGGTCGCGGCACCGCGCGTACGCGCGGTGCCGCGACCGGGGCGCCGCCGGACCTGGCCCTGGTACCTCGGCGGCGTCCTCTTCGCCGCCGTCGCGGTCGTCTGCGGCCTCTTCGTCGGCCCGGCCGACATCGGCTACTCGCCGATGGCGAGCGATCTCGCCTCGCACGTGCCGTTCCTCGGCGTCCACTCGCGGCTCTCCGAGACCGACTCGGCGATCCTCTGGCAGATCCGAGCCCCGCGGGTGGTCATGGGGCTGCTCGTCGGCGGGCTGCTCTCGATCGCCGGCGCCACCTACCAGGGGACATTCCGCAACCCGCTCGCCGACCCGTACCTGCTCGGCGTGGCGGCCGGCGCCGGCCTCGGCGCGACGTTCGCCCTCGTCTACGGCTCGGGCGGCGCCTGGAGCAATGACCTGCTCCCGCTCGCGGCGTTCGTCGGCGGCGCCGCGGCGGTCGCGCTCGCCTATGTCGTCGGCCGCGCGGCGGGCGGCACGGGGCGTGCCGCCGCGCTCGTCCTCGCAGGCGTCACGGTCGCGTCGTTCCTCACGGCGATGCAGACGTACCTCCAGCAGCAGCACGCCGACACGCTCCAGTCCGTCTACTCGTGGATCCTCGGCAGCCTCGACACCGCCGGCTGGCACGACGTGCTGCTGCTGCTGCCGTACGCGGCGATCAGCACCTTCGTCCTGCTCCTGCACCGCCGCGTGCTCGACGTGCTGGCGCTCGGCGACGACGAAGCCGCGGCGCTCGGGATCAACGTCGGCCGCACCCGGCTGCTGCTCGTCGCCGCCGCGACGCTCGGGACGGCCGCGGCGGTCGCGGTCAGCGGGCTGATCGGCTTCCTCGGCATCATCGTCCCGCACTTCGTGCGGCTCGTCGCCGGCGGGAGCTACCGCATCGTGCTGCCGCTGTCGCTGCTCGTCGGCGGCGGCTTCCTGGTCTTCGCCGACATCGTCGCGCGGACCGTCCTCTCGCCGGCCGAGCTTCCGATCGGCGTGGTGACCGCCTTCTTCGGCGCGCCGTTCTTCGCCATCGTGCTGCGCACGAGCCGCGGGGTGACGGGATGACGGTGGCCTTCGACGGCGTCTCGGTCACGCTCGACCGCGCCGAGGTGCTGCGCGGCGTCTCCGGCCGCGTCGAGCCTGGCGAGTGGCTGACGATCATCGGCCCCAACGGGGCGGGGAAGAGCACGCTGCTGCGCGCGTTCATGCGCCTCGTGAAGGCGACCGGGTCGATCACGCTCGACGGCGTGGAGACGGCGCGCATGCGTGCGCGTGAGCTCGCGCGGAAGCTCGCGCTCGTCCCGCAGACGCCGGCGATGCCCGTGATGATGACGGTTGCCGAGTACGTGCTGCTCGGCCGCACGCCGCACCTCGGCTACCTCGCGCGCGACGGGGACGGCGACCGCGAGGCGGCTGCCGAGGCGCTGCACCGGCTCGATCTGGACACCTTCGCGGCACGGCGGCTGGGCACGCTGAGCGGCGGCGAGCAGCAGCGCGCCGTTCTGGCCCGCGCGCTCGCGCACCAGGCGCCGGTGCTGCTCCTCGACGAGCCGACCGCGTCGCTCGACATCGGCCGCAGCCAGAAGGTGCTCGAGCTGGTCGACGAGCTGCGGCGCGAGCAAGGGCTTACGGTCGTGGCGACGATGCACGAGCTCACGCTTGCCGGGCAGTACGCCGACCGCCTGCTGCTCCTCGACCGTGGCCGCGTCGTCGCCTCGGGCGAGCCGCGCGAGGTGCTGACCGAGGAGCTCGTCGCGCGCCACTACGGGGCGAGCGTGCGGATCCAACAGGTCGCAGGAGGGCTGGTCGTCGTGCCCGCACGGCTATGAGCGGGCTCACCTTCCTGCTCGGCGGCGCGCGGAGCGGCAAGTCCTCGCTGGCGCTCGAGCTGGCGGAGCGCGCGGGCGGGCCGGTCACCTTCATCGCCACCGCGACGGCCGGCGATGAGGAGATGGCTGCCCGGATCGCGGCGCACCGCGTCGAGCGGCCGGGGACGTGGACGACGGTCGAGGAGCCGCTCCGCCTGCAGGAGGCGCTCGAGGCCGCGGAGGGGACGGTGGTCGTTGACTGCCTTTCCCTCTGGGTTGCGAACCTGCTCGAGGCCGGCGTGACGGACATCGAGGAGCAGTCGGTCGCGGCGGCCGCCGTGGCGGCCCGCCGGCGCACGATTGCAGTCAGCAACGAGGTCGGCCTCGGCGTCGTCCCGGCCACGCCGCTCGGGCGCCGCTATCGCGACGTGCTGGGCCGCGTGAACGCGGCCTGGGCCGACGCGGCGGAGGCCACGCTGCTGGTCGTCGCCGGCCGTGCGCTGCCGCTCGCCTCGCCGTGGGAGCTCGTCGATGCGTGAGGTGCGCGCTACGAGGCCGGCGGACATCGCGGCGCTCCGCGCGCGCCTTGACGAGAAGACGAAGCCACGCGGCAGCCTCGGCCGGCTCGAGGACCTCGCCGTCCGCGTCGCCGCGGCCGGCGGCCGCCTCGATGTGCTCGACCCGGTGATCGTCGTCGTCGCCGGGGACCACGGTGTCGCCCGCCAGGGCGTTAGTGCCTACCCGCAGGAGGTCACGCGCCAGATGCTCGCGGCCTTCACGGGCGGCGACGCTGCCGTCTGCGTCCTCGCCCGGCAGGCGGGCGCCGACCTGGTGGTGGTCGACGCCGGCGTCGTCGAGCCAGTCGACGACGCGGGCGTGCTCGACCTGCGCCAGGGGCCGGGGACGGCCGACTTCACGACCGGCCCGGCAATGTCGCGCCGGCAGGCGGAGGCCGCGCTCGCGGCCGGCATCGAGCTCGCGGACGAGCTGGTGCGCGACCACGGCCTGGTCGCGCTCGGCGAGATGGGCATCGGCAACTCCACGGCGGCGGCCGCGGTCGCGGCGGCGCTCCTCGAGTGCGGCCCGCAGCTGACGTGCGGCCGGGGCACCGGCCTGGACGACGCCGGGCTCGCGCACAAGGTGGCGGTCGTCGAGGCAGGCCTCCGGCTCCACGACCCGGATCCCGCCGACCCGATCGGGGTCCTCGCCGCCGTCGGCGGCTTCGAGCTCGCGGTGCTCATGGGGCTCGCCCTCGGCGCGGCCTCGCACCAGGTGCCGGTCGTGATCGACGGGTTCATCAGCAGCACCTCGGCGCTGGCCGCTGCGAAGCTCGCGCCGGCGCTGCCCGCCAGGCTCGTCGCGTCGCACCGCTCGCCGGAGCCGGGGCACACGCTCGTCCTCGACGCGCTCGGCCTCGAGCCCGTGCTCGATCTCGGCATGCGGCTGGGGGAGGGCTCGGGCGCGGCGCTCTGCCTGCCGCTCATCCGCTCGTCGCTCGCGATCCTCGAGGAGATGGCGACGTTCGCGGGCGCCGGCGTCACCGATGCGGGCCGTTGACGCCGCCGCGGCGGCGCTCTCTTTCCTGACACGGATCCCCGTCCGGCGGGCGCTCGGGCCGGAGGATGTCGCGCGCGGCGCCGTGCTCTTCCCGGTCGTCGGCGCCGGGGTGGGCGCGTTGAGCGGCGTTGCGGCCCTGCTGCTCTATCCGTCGGTGCCGGCGCTCGCCGCGGCGGGCGTCGCCGTGGGCGTCGAGCTCGTCGTCACGGGCGCCATGCATGTCGATGCACTGGCCGACACCGCCGACGCGGCCGGGGCCCAGACCCGCGAGCGGGCGCTCGAGATCATGCGCGACTCGCGCATCGGCTCGTTCGGCGCCGCCGCGGTGATGACGGACCTGCTGGTTCGTGCCGCCGCGATCGCCGGGCTGGCCGCCGCGCCGGTCGGGGCGCTGGTCGCCGCCGGAGCGCTGAGCCGCGCCGCGTCGCTGCCGCTCGCCGCGGCGTTGCCCTACGCGCGCGCAAAGGGCGGGCCGGGGAGCGTGCTGACGGGGCGCGTGCGGTGGGCGTCGGCGCTGGGAGCCGTCGTCGTCGCACTGGCGGTCGCCGTCGCAGTGACCGGCACCGATGGTGCGTGGGCTGCCCTCGGCGCGGCCGGCACGGCGCTCCTGCTCGGGCTCGTCTTCCGGCACTGGCTGGGCGGCGTGACCGGCGACGCCCTCGGCGCCGTGACCCAGCTCGCCGGGACCGTCGCCCTGCTCGTCCTCGTCGCTACGTGAACTCGCCGCGCGAGATCGCCTGGCGCTTCGCCAGGTCAGCCATGTCGACGAGCTGGCCGTCGCGGCCGACGTAGCCGTCCTTCGCGCCGACGATGAGGACGACCAGGTCGTCGTCGCCGACGTTCGAGAAGTAGCGCGGCGTCGTCGACTCCACGTGGCACATGCCGCCGGCCCCGAGCTCGTGGGTCTGGCCGTCGACGTGGAACTCGGCGTTGCCCTGGTGCACGAAGTAGAGCTCGTCTTGCTCGTCGTGGTAGTGGTGGACGCTCTCCTTGCCCGGCGGGACGACGATCACGTTGACGCCGAACGCCGTCACGCCGAGCGGCCCGCGCACCTTGCGGAAGCCGTAGCCGTCGCCGAGGTCGTCGATCGAGCCGAACGCGTAGCCCACGCGGCGACGCTACCACCCCCGGCTCGGGTCGTCAGCCGCGGCGCTACGAAGCTTCGCCGAGCAGGTACCATAGAAACACTATGCGAGCCGATGTATCCCGTGGTCATCTCGACCTCCTGCTGCTCGGTGCCGTCGCGAAGGAGCCGCTGCACGGGTACGGGATCGTCGAGGCGATCCGCGAAGCGAGCGAGGGCGCGTTCGACCTCGGCGAGGGCACCGTCTACCCGGCGCTCTACCGATTGGAGGCGGCGGGGCTGCTCGCCAGCGACGCGTCGACCGTGAACGGCCGCAAGCGGCGGACGTACCGGCTCACGGCGCGCGGCCGGCGGGACCTCGCCGCGCAGAAGCGCGACTGGAGCGCGTTCGTCCACGCCGTCGAGGCGGTGACGGCATGATCGAGGAGCTCCGGCGAGAGCTCGACGCCGCCGGCGTGCGCGGCCGCTGGCAGCGGCGCGCGCTCGAGGAGGCGCGCGACCATCTCGCCGAGTCCGGCGGAGGGTTCGGCGACCCACGGAAGATCGCCCGCGACATCGCCGCGGTCGTCGCGACGACGCAGACGCGGCAGGCCGCCCTGGTCGCATTCGGCGGGCTGGTCGCCGCTGGGCTTGCTTGTGTCGTGGCGTTCGCGCTGTCCGGGTCGGCCGACATCACGGCCGGCGGCCTGCTCGGCATCACGGCGTCCGCCGCGATCGTGGTCGCGTCGCAGATCGCGTTCGTGGCCGGGATGTTCATGGCCTGGCGGGCGCTCCACCTGAGGCCTCCTGCGCGGACGGCCGAGCTCTCCGTGGTGCGCCGGCGGGCGGCGGTCGCGCTTTCCGGCGCCGCGGTGACCGCGGTCGCGTGGATTGTCTACGCATACCAGTACGACGACTCGGGCTGGATCGTCGTCCTGTCCGCCGCGACGCTCCTGCTGCTCGCGCTCTCGGCCTCGCGCGTCGTCACGGCAGCGCGGCCGCGTCCGCTGCCCGGAGGTGAGGCGGGCGACGTCTTCGACGAGCTCGCGCCAATCGTGGGGCCGGCGGTCGCGCTTCGTGCACACCCGTGGGTGTTCGCCGTCCTCGTCGCCGGCTCGGCCGGGGCGCTTGTATGTGTCTCGGGCTGGAGCGCCGAAGGCGCCGTTGCCGATGGGCTCGTTCGCGGGATCCCGGAGGCGCTTGCGGTGCTCGGCGCCTACGCGGCCCTCGGCCGCGTGCTTGCGCTCCGCCACTAAACGCGAGACTCTGACCTCGCGATGGCCGAGCTTCCGAGCGGGACCGTCACTTTCCTGTTCACGGACATCGAGGGATCGACTCGGCTGCTCAAGCAACTCGGGGAGGGCTACGGAGCCGTCCTCGACGAACACTGCCGTCTCCTCCGGGAGGCAGTCGAGGCTCGCACCGGCCGCGAGGTCGACACGCAGGGCGACTCGTTCTTCTTCGCCTTCGCTCGCGCCAATGCGGCCATCGCAGCCGCTGCCGCAGCCCAGCGCTCCCTGGCCGGCCACGACTGGCCTGACGGTGGGGAGGTTCGGGTGCGCATGGGCCTGCACACCGGCGAGCCGGCCGTCGGCGAAGAGCGGTACGTCGGGCTGGGCGTGCATCGCGCTGCCCGTATCGGGGCGGCGGCGCACGGCGGCCAGGTGCTGCTGTCGAGCGCGACGCACGAGCTGGTCGAGGACGATGCCGGGGACGTGTCTGTGCGGGACCTGGGCGCGTATCGGCTCAAGGACATCGACCGTCCCGAACGGCTGTTCCAGCTCGACATCGAAGGCCTCCGGACGGACTTCCCGCCGCTCAATGCGGAGAAGGTCGCGGAGCCGCACCCGGTGCGTCGCCGGGCGCTCCTGCTGTCCGCGCTGGCGGGAGTCATCGCCGCCGCGGTCGCGATCCCGATCTTCGCCTTCGGACAGGGAGGCGGCGGAGGTCAGATCAAGGCCGTAGGGGGCGACTCGGTCGGCTTCATCGACGCCGGCTCGAACCGGCTCGTCGGGGAGGTCGCCCTCCGTACGGCACCCGGCCACATTGCCGTGGGCAAGGGGGCGGTCTGGGTCACAAATGCCGACGGCGACAGCGTGTCGCGCATCGATCCGGTCAAAATGAGCCTCGTCCAGACGATTACCGTGGGCTCGGGGCCTAGTGGAATCACGACCGGGTGCGGCGCGGTGTGGGTGGCCAACAGCCAGGACGGCACCGTCTCGCGGATCGACCCCACGACGAACACCGTCGTGCAGTCGATCAACGTCGGGAACGGCCCGGTCGGCATCAAATGCGCCGCGGGCTCGGTCTGGGTCGCGAACACAGGCGACGGCACGATCACGCGAATCGATCCCGATAGCGGCAAGCCCGGCAAGCGGCTTCCCATTGCCGCGACCGAGCTCACCTACGGCGCCGGAACGCTGTGGGCGAGTGACAGGACGGGAGGGCGTGTGGTACGCATCGATCCGAGCACGGGACGCGTGCAGCCGATCCAGGTCGGGAACGGCCCCTCGGGTATCGCCTTTGGCAGCGGGGCCGCCTGGGTGGCGAACAGCCTCGACGGGACGGTCTCGCGCATCGATCCGGCCACGAACGTCGCCCAGACATTCGCGGTCGGGAACGGCCCGTCGGCGATCGCCGCAGGCGTGGGTGGCATCTGGGTGAGCAACCGGTTCGACGGCACGGTGGCGCATATCGATCCGAGCACGAACCGCCCGCGACAGATCGGTGTCGGGAACCAGCCGCAGGGGGTGGCGGTCTCAGGCGGCAACGTGCTGGTCAGCGTCGGCCCGTCCGGCGCCGGCCACCGCGGCGGCCGGTTGACCGTGCGGATGAACCGGACACTCGACTCGATCGACCCGGCCGTCGCCTACGACTCGACCTCGTGGCCCATCCTGCGCATGACGAACGACGGCCTGGTTACGTACAACCAGGCCAGCGGATTCGCCGGAACCCAGCTCGTGCCGGACCTGGCGGTCTCGCTCCCGCAGCCGACCGACGGCGGCAGGACGTACACGTTCCAGCTGCGACCCGGCATCCGCTATTCGACCGGCCGGCCGGTCAGGGCGTCCGACGTTCGCTCCGCGTTCGAACGTGTGATCAAGATCGGGAAGTACTCGGTGCCGTCCTACTACGAGGGCATCGTCGGCGCGAAGCGCTGCGAGCGGAATCCGAGGCGGTGCGACCTCTCACAGGGCATCGTGGCGAACGACGCCGACAAGACCGTGACGTTTCATCTCGCCGCGCCCGACCCGGAGTTCCTCTACAAGCTGACGCTCCGATTCGCAAGCGTCGTGCCGGCGGGAACGCAGTCGAAGGCGGCCGTCACCCATCCGCTGCCGGCGACCGGCCCGTACATGATTGCGAGCTACCGGCCGGGGCACGTGCTCAGGCTCGTGCGCAACCCGTACTTCCACGAGTGGTCTCAGGCCGCGCAGCCCGACGGCTATCCGGACGAGATCGTCTTCCAGATCGGCGGCACGCCGGACGCCGATGTGAAAAGCGTGGTCAACGGCAGAGCGGACGCCTTCAGCACCGCCCAGTCGGAGAACGCGCCTTCCGAGCGGCTGCTGCGCTTCCTCAAGCTCCACTACGCCAGCCAGGTGCACTCGAACCCGCAGCCGGCGACGATCGCCCTCTTCCTCAACACGCGCCTCGCGCCCTTCAACCGGTTGGATGTGCGCAGGGCGCTGAACTACGCGGCCGACCGCGCAGCGGCGGTACAGGTTGCCGGAGGGGCGGACGTCGCCCGGGCGACCTGCCAGATCCTGCCGCCGCACTTCCCGGGCTACTCGCCGTACTGTCCCTGGAACCCAGGCGCGACAACGCAAAACACTGCGGCTCCGGATCTCGCGAAGGCAAACGCCCTCGTCACTGCCTCCGGCACACGCGGCATGAAAGTCACCTTCTGGTCCTGGGCCGATCTCGGAGGCTTCGGGCCGTACGCCGTCAAACTGCTCCGCTCGCTCGGCTATGTCGTTTCGATGAAGGTCTCCGGCGATCCCTACTTCGGCATCGTCGGCGACTCGCGCACCAAGGCGCAGATCGGGACGAACGAATGGATCTCCGACTATCCCGCGGCTTCCGGCTTCCTCAACGCCATCTTCAGCTGCGATGCGTTTGTACGCGATAGCCCCTTGAATCTGAACGATTCGGAGTTCTGCGACCGGGGCCTCGACCGGCAGATCAAGAGGGCCCTGACCGAGCAGGCCACGAACCCCGACGCCGCGCGTGGACTGTGGGAACGGGTCGACCGGCAGACCGTCGACCAGGCACCGTGGGTGCCGCTCGTCAACCCGCAGACGATCGACGTGCTCTCGAAGCGCGTCGGCAACTACCAGTACAGCCCCAACGGACTCGGCATGGCGTTCGACCAGCTCTGGGTGCGGTAGCGGGCGGCCCCGAGGGCCGCCGCTAGCATCGACTCGATGGCCGTCGCGACCCCCGATCAGTACCTGGCCGACCTCAACGAGGCCCAGCGCGAGGCGGTGCTGACCACCGAGGGGCCGCTGCTCGTCATCGCGGGCGCCGGCTCCGGCAAGACGCGCGTGCTCACGTACCGGGTCGCTCACCTCATCAACGCGATGGGCGTGAAGCCGAACGAGATCCTGGCGATCACGTTCACGAACAAGGCGGCGGCGGAGATGCGCACGCGGCTCGACGACCTGATCGGCGAGCAGGCGCGGCGCCTCTGGGTGATGACCTTCCACGCCGCCTGCGGCCGCATGCTGCGCGCGGAATCGGCGCGGCTCGGCTACCGGTCGAACTTCACGATCTACGACCAGGCCGACCAGGTGCGGCTCGTCAAGCAGTGCCTCGAGGATCTCGAGCGCGACCCGAAGCGCTTCGTCCCGCGCGGCGTGCACGCGGCGATCTCGAACGCGAAGAACGAGCTCGTGTCGCCGGCGATGTACAAGGAGCGGGTCGCCTCGTTCTTCGACCAGACGGTCGCCGAGGTGTACGAGCTGTACCAGCAGCGGCTGTTCTCCTCGAACGCCGTGGATTTCGACGACATGCTCATGCTGACAGTCGACGTGCTCGAGCGGTTCCCGGAGGCGCGCGAGCGGTGGCAGAAGGCGTTCCGATACGTGCTCGTCGACGAGTACCAGGACACGAACCACGCGCAGTACCGGCTGCTCCAGCTTCTAGCTGGAAAACACGGGAATCTGTGCAGCGTGGGCGACCCGGACCAGGCGATTTTTTCGTTCCGCGGCGCGGACATCCGCAACATCGTCGAGTTCGAAAAGGACTTCCCCGGGACGCGCGTGATCCCGCTCGAGCAGAACTACCGCTCGACGAACACGATCCTGCGCGCGGCCAACCACGTGATCGCGCACAACACGGAGCGCAAGGAGAAGAACCTCTTCTCCGACCTCGGCGAGGGCGAGGCCGTGCGGGCCCTCGAGACAGAGGACGAGCACGCCGAGGCGCGCTTCGTCGCCGCGCAGATCGCCCGGCTGGTCGAGGAGGGCGAGAACGGCTCCGAGATCGCGGTCTTCTACCGGACGAACGCGCAGTCGCGCGTCCTGGAGGACGTGCTCGTCCGCCAGGACGTCGCCTACCAGGTGATCGGCGGGCCGCGCTTCTACGAGCGCGCGGAGATCAAGGACGCCGTCGCCTACCTGCAGGTGCTCGACAACCCGGCCGACGCGGTCTCGCTCCAGCGGATCGCGAACCGGCCGCGCCGCGGGATCGGCGACACGACCCTGGGCCGCCTCGCCGGCACACGCGGACGCGATGGGCGTCACGCTGTTCGAGACGCTCGACCGCGCCGAGGAGGCCGGCGTCTCCGGCGCGCCGCTCCGCAACGTGCAGGGGCTCTGGACGCTGCTCCAGTCGCTGCAGGCCGCCGCGCGCGAGCTCACCGTCCCGGAGATCGTCGAGCGCGTGCTCGAGGACTCGGGCTATCTCGATTCGCTCGACGCCGAGCGGACGATCGAGGCGCAGGGCCGGATGGAGAACCTGCGCGAGCTCGTCGGCGTCACGCAGGAGTACCAGGCCTCCGCGGCCGAGCCGAGCCTCTCGAACTTCCTCCAGGAGATCTCGCTCTACTCCGACCAGGACGCGCTGCGCGACCGTGAGTCGCTCGTCACGCTGATGACGCTCCACAACGCGAAGGGCCTCGAGTTCAAGAGCGTC
Source organism: uncultured Thermoleophilia bacterium (assembly GCA_963755085.1). Taxonomy (GTDB): domain Bacteria; phylum Actinomycetota; class Thermoleophilia; order Gaiellales; family Gaiellaceae; genus JACVRM01. The sequence continues at coordinate 61,817 of CAVWIN010000029.1, forward strand.
TTCATGATCGGGATGGAGGAGGGGATCTTCCCGCATTCGCGGTCGATCGAGGAGAACACGCTCGAGGAGGAGCGGCGCCTCTGCTACGTGGGCATGACCCGGGCGCAGGAACGGCTGACGATGACGCACGCGACCACGCGGGCGCTGTACGGCAACCGCTCGTACAACCTGCCCTCGCGCTTCCTCGACGAGCTGCCGGGGGACGGCGTCGAGCGCGAGCGGCTGCGGCCCGCCTCGTGGGCGTCCTACGGCGCCAGGTCGTTCGTCCCGAAGACCGAGCTGCCCGACCTATCCACCGGGGACAGCGTCCGCCACGGGACGCTCGGCGAGGGCGTCGTCCTCCGCGTCGAGCCCGGCGGCGTCGTGACCGTGCGCTTCGCGCAGGACGGCGCGGAGCGGCGGCTGATGCTCGAGTACGCGCCCCTCGAGCGGATCTAGACCGGAAGCCGCGCTCCGCGGACTGTCCACTCGGAGCGTGGCAAGGCCGTGCGCCTGAACTTCGGCCAGTCCTTGCTCGTACGCGAGGACGACGGCCTGCGCGCGGCTGTGGACGCCCAGCTTGGCCAGGGTGCGCTGGATGTGGCCGCTGACCGTCTTCGGGCTGATGAAGAGCCTCGCCGCGATGTCGGATTGACTCAGACCGCTCGCGAGCAGGCCCAGGACCTCGCGTTCGCGCGTCGTCAACGACGGCTCCGTCGCCCCTCCGGCCGCCGCCGCCCCGGTCCGCGTCACGCGGCGAAGGACGGCTCGCACGCGCGCGCGGAGCTCGTCAGGCTCGAACGGCTTGACGATGTAGTCGTCGGCGCCGAGCAGCAGCCCGGCGACCCTGTCCGCGGACGTCGTCCGCTCCGCCGAGAGGAAGATGACCGCAATTTCCTGGCCATACTCGTCGCGGAGCTCACCGCAGACCTCGTAGCCGCCGATCTCGGGGAGGTCAACTTCGAGCAGGACGACCGAGGGGCGAACGCGCGCTGCGAGCTCCAGCGCCTCGGGACCGGTCGCGGCAGCGACGGGGTTGCCGATCCTCGCGACCAGTTCGGCCAGGCGCACGCGCTCGACGGGGTCGCCGTCCGCGATCAGAATAGGCACTGCAGCGCTGCTCATCTTCGCTCCCACTCCCTGAGCAAGTTGTACCACGTTCGCGGCGGTTTACTCAATGTTTCCGCGGCCGTTGCCCAGGCGCGTCCTGCGTCAATTGCAGTAGCCGCAAACACTGGAAATGCCCTCTTCTCGCCGTTGCCCGGAGACCCTACCTTCGTATGGACGACTGGCGGTCGTCCGGGAGATGCAGGGACTTTCGACTGCAGGGACTTCGACGGTTCAGGAGGAGGCTGAGCCGAATCGCGCACGACCGCGAATGCGCAACGAACCCTTCGAGAGACAAGGGAGGTGCGGCTAGGCAACTGCGGACGGCGTCGCCGGAGCGAGTGCAGGCGGACGCCGATTTCTTGACCTAATGGATATAGGGAGGAACTGTGGCAAGCAAATATCTTGGCCCTCCAGGCGGGAAGCGGAGGCGGCGCTTGTTCCTGCTGCTGCCGGTGGCGGCTATAGCGGCATTGGTGCTTGGGCTGACAGCGTCGAGCGCCTCGATCACCACCGATTCGGGCTTCGAGAGCGCTGACGGCAACCTCGCCGTCAACTCGACGTTTGACTGGAACGGCTTCAGCCCGGTCAACTACCTGCCGTCGCCGTCGGCGACGCCGACGCGGCAGGCGGACAAGGTTGCGAGTGGCTTCACGTTCAAGGGACTCGAGGACTGGCAGGCAACTACCAGCGACAACGGGTTCGCCGGCGGCGTGAAGCAGGACCTCAACTGTGCACAGGTGAAGGGGACGAAGGCGCCGAACAAGGATGACCTCAAGCGCATCTACGTCTCGCACAACGTCGGTACCAACGGGCACGTCTACCTGCAGTTGGCGTGGGTGCGGATCCCGCAGAACACGACCTCGGCCTCGGCGCATGTCGGGTTCGAGTTCAACCAGGGGACGACCGCCTGCCCCGTCGCCAACCAGGCTGACGGGCTCGTCCAGCGGACGGCTGGCGACATGTTGATCGTGTACGACTTCGCCGGCAGCACCACCGACAACCCGATCCTGACGGTTCGACGGTGGGTCACGTCGGGCACGTGCGAGATCGGCAGCGACAGCCCGCCCTGCTGGGGGCCGGCGACCGACCTGACCGCCTCCGGCTTTGCCGAGGCGAAGGTGAACACGACCGCGACGGCATCGGACGCGCTTACCCCACCCGCGCTGACCTCGACCACCGGAGCGTCGACCACTGAGACGCTGGGGTTGAACGAGTTCGGTGAGGCGGGGATCGACCTGACCGCCGCGAACATCTTCGATTCGACCACCTGCACCTCCTTCGGGCAGGTGGAAGGCGTCAGCCGCAGCTCCGGCAACTCCGGCCAGGCGGCGATGGAGGACCTCGTTGGTCCGGGTCACATCCGGATCTCGAACTGCGGTGAGGTCAAGATCATCAAGCACACCGACCCGCGAGGGCTGAACCAGAACTTCAGCTTCACCTCCAACCTGGCGGGGAGCCAGCTGAGCTGCACCCAGTCGACGGCGACCAGCTTCACGCTGAACGACAACGGCAACACCAATAGCGACAGCTCAGCCAACACGCAGGACTGCACGAACGTCCCGGCGGGCAGCTACACCGTCACCGAGGGCAGCGACCCGAGCGGCTTCTCGTTGGAGAGCCTCTCCTGCGACCCGTCGAGCGGTACGAGCAAGGGCGTTCAAGACGGCACGATCCCGAAACAGGCCAACATCACGCTCGCTGCTGACGGCGTGGTCACCTGCACCTACACGAACAAGCTCCTGGTCGGTGAGGTCAAGATCATCAAGCACACCGACCCGCGGGGCCTGAACCAGAACTTCAGCTTCACCTCCGACCTGGCGGGGAGCCTGATCAACTGCACGACCGACACGACGCCGGCGAGCTTCACCCTCAACGACAACGGCAACACCAACAGCGACAACGCAGCCAACACCGAGGACTGCACGAACGTTCCGGTGGGCAGCTATACCGTCACCGAGGGCGCTAACCCTGCCAACTTCGTGCTCGAGAGCCTCTCCTGCACGGCGACGGGAGCGGGTTCCAGCGGTGCTCAGGACGGCACGATCGCCAAACAGGCCAACATCACGCTCGCTGCTGACGGCGTGGTCACCTGCACCTACACGAACAAGCAGCAGCTCGGGGCGATCAAGATCACCAAGACGTCGATCAAGGGAACGGCACTCGCCGGGGCGAAGTTCTCGATCACCTCCGGCGGGACCGCGATCAGCGGGAGCCCGTTCACGACGAACGCCAATGGTGTGATCTGCGTCGACAACCTGTCGTTCGCCGACTATGTGGTCACGGAGATCTCCGCTCCGGACGGATACCAGATCAACGACGCGACGGCGCACACCGTCACCGTTGGAAGCAACGCCACCTGCCCGAACGCGAGCACGGGTGCGTCGCTCTCCTTCGACGACACCCCGCTGACCGACATCGCGGCCTCGGCGCACTCCGAGGCAGTAGGCGGCACACAGTCCACGGTCACCTGCGTGGACGGCGACGGCCACAACGTAGGGAACAGCCCGCAGGGCCTGTCCGAGTCGCCCGCAGTCGCGGCCACCGGCCTGCCTCCGGGGACGTACACGTGCACGATCGTGGTGGATCCGTAAGGGAGGGGATCCAGAAGACAAGGGGTCCGCGTAAAGCGGACGAAACGGGGGCCGGCTCAGCCGGCCCCCGCCTCGCTTCCGTGACAATGCCGCGCGCCCTAGGGGGCAACGGTGACGGTCGTCTCGCCGGTCTCCGTCCACTTGTTGCGGACGTACTGCGAGGCGGTCACCGAGTACGTGCCCGCGGGGAGCGTGTCGCCCGAGAGCGCGGGGATGCCGGTGATGGTGAAGCACCCGTTGGAATCGAGGGCCGAGCCCCACGATCCGCCGGTGAACCCGACGACCACGTTGCCGAGCGACGTGTCGTATCCACAGCCGCTGACGGTGAAGTAGTCGCCGGCGTGCAGCATGTTCGGCGTGGCGGTCAGCGTGCCCGAGTAGGTTCCTGCGTTGTTCCCGTGCTTGCCCGGGCCTGCGTGGGCGGCGGCTGCGAGGAACGCAGCGACGAGGACAAGCGACACGGCGAGTGCAATGCTCGGAGTCGGAGCGGTCCTGCGGCTCATACATTCTCCTTCCGGTGCGGCTCCGAAAGGCGGCGACGTCCCCGCCGCTGGGCGCGTGCCTCTTCTCGGAAGTGGCGCTATGTCCAGCGCCTGATGTTGTCCAAACCGTCATCGACCGACCCACAACGATGTGCAGCCCTTGAACGAGGGAGAGGGTAAAGCGCGTGTATGAACGGTCGGTCCCGCGCCGAGCGGCGCGGGACCGAACCTAGATCAGGTCAACCGACGGTGAAGCTGACCGTCGAGACCCCGACGTTGTCCATCCAGTCGTAGGACTTGAACGTCGCGGTGTGCTGCCCGGTGGCGCCGCCGAGGGACCAGCTGTAGTTGAGCTGGCACGTATACGAGACGTCGTCGCAGAGCACCTCAGACTTGTACACATTGTCGATGTAGAGATCGATCTTCTTGACCGCATGGTCGTCGCTCGATGAGACAGCCACGTTGTAGGAGCGGCCGGTGATTGTCGTCCCGTCGCCGGGATTCGGCCAGAAGAGCGTCGGAGCGACGCTGTCGGTCGAGTACACCTTGTAGTGGCTGACGGAGGTGCCTGTCGACGCGGCCGACGAAACCCCGCCGCTTCGGACGACGGTCGCCGTCAGCGGGTAGTCACCGTCGGCGGCCGTGCCCGGCGAGGTCACGTACGCCCAGAGATATCCCGATGCTCCCGGCGCAAGCCCGACTGTGCTCGTCGGAATCGAAACGGAGAACCCAGTGGGGGCGGACAGGCTGACCGTGAAGCTCGACGAGCTGCAGCCGACGTCGTAGTTGATCACCTGGACGAAGTATGCGACCTGCTGTCCCGGCTTCCCCCAGGAGCCCCACTGCCCCCATCCGTAGGTGTTCTGGACGACGACACCGGGAGCGTTCTGCGTGCAGCTTGTGGTGCCGCTGCCGCCCCCACCACCGTGGCCGCCCTTGCCTGCGATTGCGGCGGGCGCGAAGCCGATTGCGAGCACGACAAGAGCGATTGATGCGACAAGGGCGGGGCGATGGTTCATCTGCGGCTTCCTTTCGGTCGAGGGCATGCGAACGGAGGACCGGCGTCGATATGCGGCGGGTTCGTGGTCACGACGCGACCTCCCGGTTTCCGAGGGCGTGGCCGCCCGCCCGCGCTAGATCGGTGGATGTCAGAGCAATCGTCATGGTCGGGACGGCCGATAACCCCCGAACGGGGCATGCGCGCACCGGGCCTCGGGCACTCGATGAGCGGCCCCGTTCTCGGTGACCTGGCTCACGAAGCGCCGGAGGTTAGCAAGGTCGGCCGCCGGCCCGACCATGTTCGCGGACAGAGAACCATGAGCCGCGGGTGGTACCCCATTCGGGCCGCCAAGTAACCTCGTGGGCCTTGGCGGCGGCGTCCACGATCACGATCCGGTCTCCATCGGCCGACGAGCTGGAGCGGTTCATCCACGCCGTCGAGATGGCATTCCTCGAGGAGCCGCACGAGGACGACATCTGGCGCTGGGCGCGCCATCTCGACCCGGCGCACCAGTACTGGGCGCTCGACGGCGACGTTCCGGTCGGGACAGCCGGCACCTACGACCACCGCATGCGCATCCCGGGCGGCGACATCCCGATCGCCGGCGTCACCCTGGTGGGCGTCCACCCGAGCCACCGGCGGCGCGGGATCCTCACGCGAGATGATGCGCCGGCAGCTCGACGACGCGTACGAGCGCGGCGAGGCGATCGCCGTCCTCTGGGCCTCCGAGGCGGCGATCTACGGCCGCTTCGGGTACGGCATGGCGACACGCCAGTGCCGCATCGAGGCCGAGCGCGACCGGATCGTCTTTCGTCCGCCTGACGAGCCGGCGGGGCGCGCGCGCCTCGCTCGACGAGGACGAGGCGAAGGCCCTGATCCCGGCGTCTACGCGCGGGCGCAGGTCGAGCGGCCGGGATGCTCGACCGCACCCAGGCCTGGTGGGACGACGACGGCGCCTCGCCGACCCCGAGCACTGGCGCAACGGCGGCGGCCCGCTGTTCCGCGCCGTCTGGGAGGACGACGGGGGGACGCCCAGGCGTACGCGCTGTACCGGCTGCAAGCCACAACTGGGAGGGCGGCTTTCCGGGCGGCACGCTCCAGATGCGCGAGGCGCTCGGCACGTCGCCGCAGGCGACGCGCGAGATCTGGCGCTTCCTCTTCGGCGTCGACCTGGTGACGCGCCGTGAGCGCCTGGCTCCTGCCCCCCGACCATCCGCTCTTCCTCTCGGTGACCGAGCCGCGCCGGCTGCACCGCCGCGTCGGTCGACGGCATCTGGGTGCGGCTGCTCGACATTCGCGACCGCGCTCGAGGCGCGCGAGTACGCGGAGGACGGCGCGTCGCGTTCGACGTCCGCGACGACGTTCTGCAACTGGAACGACGGGACGTGGACGCTGCCGCAGAGGGCGGGGCCGGCGCGGTCGAGCGAGGCGGGGAGGCCGAGCTCCGGCTGGACGTTGCCGACCTCGGCTCGACCTATCTCGGCGGCTGGACTTTCGCGAGCTGCGAACGCGCGGGGCGCGTCGAGGAGCTGCGACCGGGCGCCGTCGAGCGCGCCGACGCGATGTTCCGCACCGCGGCGCAGGCCCTGGTGCCCCGAGATCTTCTAGGCGCGGCCGGACGCTTCGGTCACGGCCGCAGCCGTGCGGCGTGCCGATCGGTCAGCTGGCCGCGGCGCAGCCGCCACCGCCAGTTGCCGTCCTCCGTGCCGGGCCGGTTCATGCGCGCCTCGCTGCCGAGGCCGAGCACGTCCTGGGCGGGCGTGATCGCGACCGCGGCGCGCGACGACCAGGCGAGGTCGATCAGCGCCCAGCTCGGCTCGCGCGGGTCGAGCCCGGTGCGCACCTGCTCGCGCCTTCGGGAGCGAGCGGAACCAGCCGACGGTCGTGTCGTTGTCGTGGGTGGCGGTGTAGACGACCTGGTTCTCGCGGTGGTTCGCGAGCCGGTGTGGGTTGTTCTTGCCGCCGCCGAACGCCCAGTGCATGACCACCATCCCGGGCAGGCCGAACTCGTCGCGCAGCCGGTGCACGGGCGGCGTGATCAAGCCGAGATCTTCGGCGATGACGGGCAGCCCGCCCAGCTCGCGCTCGAGCCTCGCGAGCAGCTCGTGTCCGGGGGCGGCCCGCCACTGCCCTCGGCGCGCAGTCTTGCGGCCCTCGGGCACCGCCCAGTAGGCGACGAGCCCGCGGAAGTGGTCGATGCGCGCGACGTCCACCAGCTCGAGCACGCGGCGGACGCGCTCCACCCACCAGTGGAAGCTGGTCGCGCGGTGCGCCGGCCAGTCGTAGAGCGGGTTCCCCCAGAGCTGTCCGTTCGGCGTGTACGCGTCCGGCGGGACGCCGGCGACGACGCCCGCCTGGAACAGCTCGGGGTGCATCCGGTGGTCGGCGCCGTCCGGCGCCACGTAGATCGGGACGTCGCCGATCACGCGCACGCCGCGCCCTGCGGCGTAGGAGCGCAGGGCGCTCCACTCGCGCTCGAAGCGCACCTGGTCTGCCACGGCCCGCCCGCCGGCGAAGGCGGCCCAGTCGCCGATCCACGCCGGATGGCGGGCGACGAAGCTCTCGATCTCCTCCGCCGACACAGGCGCGCGCGGGTCGGCCAGGAGGCCGGGCCAGCCGGCAAAGGCCGACCCGCTGAAGTACGGCGAGCCAGTCTCGTCGGGCGGCGTCAGCGGCAGGATCTGCCACCAGGACTGCCCGGCGGCGGCGAGCCAGTCCACGAACCGGTAGGCCTCGTCGCCCAGCCGGCCGCCCGGCAGCGAGGTGGGATGCAGCAGGACGCCGCTCGAGCGCGGTAGCGTCATCGCGGTCTAGTTTCGCTTGTCGGTCGAAAGGAACCCGTGCCCATGGCTCCACCGCGGACGAAGCGGCCGCCCGCTCGCATCCAGATCCAGGACGTCACTCCGCAGGTGGACTGCGGCCGGTACCACGTGAAGCGCACGGTCGGTGACCGCGTCGACGTGCGCGCGCGGATCTTCCGTGACGGTCACGACGCGCTGGGCGCCGCAGTCCGGTGGAAGCCGCGCGGCGCGACGAAGTGGGCCGACTCGCCGCTGCAGCCGGTCGGCAACGACTGGTGGGAGGGCTCGTTCGCCGTCGACGCCGCCGGCGTGTGGTCGTTCCGCATCGAGGCCTGGGTCGACCGGGTGGCGACGTGGCAGGTCGAGGTGCGGCGCAAGTCCGACGGAGGGCAGGCCGACCTCACGAGCGAGCTCGCGGAGGGTGCGCTCCTGCTGGGCCGCGACTCCGTGACGCTCCAGGAGGGCCTCGCCGTGCCGGCCGGCGACCGGAGCGAGAAGACGTGGTCGCAGACGCTCGGCGTCGACGTCGACCGCGAGCTCGCCCGCTTCGGCTCCTGGTACGAGCTCTTCCCGCGCTCGTGGGGCGGCTTCGAGGGCGTCGAGGCCGTGCTGCCACAGATCGCGAAGCTTGGCTTCGACGTCGTCTATCTGCCGCCGATCCACCCGATCGGGCTCACCAACCGCAAGGGGCGAAACAACGCGGAGACGGCGGAGGAGGGCGACGTGGGCAGCCCGTGGGCGATCGGCGGCGCCGAGGGCGGCCACACCGCGATCCACCCGGAGCTCGGGACGCTGCGCGAATTCGAGCGGCTCGTCGCGCGTGGCCGCAAGCTCGGCTGCGAGATCTGCATCGACTACGCGATCAACGCCTCCGCCGACCACCCGTGGCTGACGGAGCACCCGGAGTGGTTCCACCGCCGCCCGGACGGGACGCTGAAGTACGCCGAGAATCCGCCCAAGCGCTACCAGGACATCTACAACCTGAACTTCGACAGCGACGACTGGCAGGGGCTCTGGAACGCGCTGCGCGACGTGATGCTCTACTGGGTCGCGCGCGGCGTGCACTGCTTCCGCGTCGACAACCCGCACACCAAGCCGGTGGCCTTCTGGGAGTGGCTGATCAAGGAGGTGCGGGCCGTCGAGCCGGACGTGATCTTCCTGTCCGAGGCGTTCACGCGGCCGGCGATGATGACCACGCTCGGCAAGGTCGGCTTCAGCCAGTCGTACACGTACTTCACCTGGAAGAACACGCGCTGGGAGCTGACCGACTTCCTGCGCGAGATCCTTGGCTGGGCCGACTTCTACCGCCCGAACTTCTTCGCGAACACGCCGGACATCCTCCACGAGTACCTCCAGACCGGCGGACGGCCGGCATTCGAGGCCCGGCTTGTGCTCGCGGCGACGCTGTCGCCCTCCTACGGCATCTACTCCGGCTTCGAGTCGCTCGAGGCCACCCCGGTGCGCGAGGGCAGCGAGGAGTACCTCAACTCGGAGAAGTACGAGCTCCGCGAGCGGGCGCTCGACGGCGTCCTCCTGCCGCTCGCGGCGCGGCTGAACGCGATCCGCCGCGAGAACCCGGCGCTGCAGCGGTTCGAGAACCTGGAGCTGCTCGAGACGGAGAGCGAGTACCTGTTCGCGTTCGCGAAACGGTGGGAGGGCAATACCGTTGTCGTGGTGACGAACCTCGATCCGACCATCGAGCGCGAGGGGCTGTGCGTCGTCCCGGCCAGCCTCGGCCTGCCGCCGACCTTCGCCGGCAAGGAGCTGCTCACCGATCTGCCGTTCCAGTGGGGCATCGGGCGGAACTTCGTCCGGCTCGGTCCCGGGCAGAGCCACATCGTGAGGGTCGATCGGTGACCGGGGCCCTTCTTAACAGGGACTGTCCCTGTAAAGGCGCGGCTGCCGGGCTTAACAAGGACTGTCCCTGTAAAGACGCGGCGGTCCGGCTTAACAGGGACTGTCCCTGTAAAGAGGCGCCGCTGTGACCATCGCCCCCGAGCGCAGCGAAGCCGCCCAGGCCGACGAGCGGCAACCGACCCAGTGGTTCGAGTCCGACCCGCTGTGGTTCAAGCGCGCCGTCTTCTACGAGATCCACATCCGCGGCTTCTTCGACTCGAATGACGACGGCTCGGGCGACCTGCGCGGCATCCAGGACAAGCTCGACTACCTGCAGTGGCTCGGCGTCGACTGCATCTGGCTCCTGCCGATGTACGCAAGCCCGCTCCGCGACGGCGGCTACGACATCGCCGACTTCTATTCGATCCACCCGGACTACGGCACGGTGGACGACTTCCGCAACCTGGTCGACGCCGCGCACGAGCGCGGGATCCGGATCATCGCCGACCTCGTCGTGAACCACACGTCGGCGGATCACCCGTGGTTCCAGGAGTCCCGCTCGAGCCCGGACAGCCCGAAGCGCGACTGGTACGTCTGGTCGGACACCGACGAGCGCTACCAGGACGCGCGGATCATCTTCGTCGACACGGAGCCGTCCAACTGGACGTGGGACCCGGTCGCCGGCGCCTACTACTGGCACCGCTTCTTCTCGCACCAGCCCGACCTGAACTACGACAACCCCGAGGTGCAGGAGGCGATGCTCGACGCCCTGCGCTTCTGGCTCGACGCCGGCATCGACGGCTTCCGCCTCGACGCCGTGCCGTACCTCTACGAGCGCGACGGCACCATCTGCGAGAACCTCCCGGAGACGCACGCCTTCCTGAGGCGGCTGCGCGCCGAGGTCGACGCGAAGTACCCGGACCGCGTGCTGCTCGCCGAGGCGAACCAGTGGCCGGAGGACGTCGTCGCGTACTTCGGCCACGGGGACGAGTGCCACATGGCCTTCCACTTCCCGGTCATGCCGCGCATGTTCATGGCGCTGCGCCGCGAGGACGCCACGCCGATCTACGAGATCCTCGACCGGACGCCGCCGATCCCGGACAACGCACAGTGGGGCCTCTTCCTGCGCAACCACGACGAGCTGACGCTCGAGATGGTCACGGACGAGGAGCGCGACTACATGTACTCGGAGTACGCGAAGGACCCGCGCATGAAGCTGAACCTCGGGATCCGCCGCCGGCTCGCGCCGCTCCTCGACAACGGGCGCGACGAGTCGCAGCTCCTGCACGCGATCATGTTCAGCCTCCCGGGTTCACCCGTCCTCTACTACGGGGACGAGATCGGCATGGGCGACAACGTCTTCCTCGGCGACCGCGACGGGGTGCGCACGCCGATGCAGTGGACGGGCGACCGCAACGGCGGCTTTTCGCGCGCCGACTTCGCGCAGCTCTACCTGCCGCCGCTCATGGACCCGGTCTGGGGCTACCAGGCCTGCAACGTCGAGGCGCAGCTGCGCACGCCGACCTCGTTCCTGCGCTGGGTGCACCGCTTCATCTCGCTGCGCAAGGCGCATCCGGTCTTCGGCCTCGGCTCCTACGAGCCGCTGCCGACGAACAACCCGCGCATCTTCGCCCACGTCCGCCGCTACGAGGAGGACGTCGTCCTCTGCGTCCACAACCTCGCCCGGTCGGCCCAGCCCGTGGAGCTGGACCTGAGCCGGTTCGAGGGTAGGGTCCCCGAGGAGATGTTCGGCAGGACGAGCTTCCCGCCCGTCGGCGAACTGCCGTACCTGCTCACGTTGGCGCCCCGCGGGTTCTTCTGGTTCGAGCTGAAAGCGCCGGCCGAGTGATCGCCGACCGCATCCGGGCGGGCGACCTCGACCTGCTCGGGGAGGAGCGGCTGATCGAGTTCATCCGGCCGCAGCGCTGGTTCGGCGCCAAGAGCGAGGAGGTCATCCACGCCCACGTCCTCGACGCGGCGACCCTCCGCCACGAGGCCCCGCTGCTTGTCGCGGCGCTCGCTGAGGTTCGCTTCCAGCCGGGGACGCACGAGCTCTACCAGCTGCTGCTCGGCTTCCGCGCCGCCGGCGAGGAGTGGGCCGACGATGTGATCGGGGAGTCCGACGGCTTCACTGCCTACGACGCGCTCGCCGACCCGGTGCTGGCCCGCGAGCTCATCCAGCTGATGGCTCGGAACGCGACGCTAGAGGCAGGAGAGGGCATCTTCGAGTTCCGCGCCGTCGCGGGCGGGATGCTCGAATGCGACCTGGGCGAGATCCGCCGCTCGGACGCGGAGCAGTCGAACACGTCCGTGATCTTCGGCGACCGGCTCATCCTCAAGGCCTACCGCCGCCTCGAGGCCGGCCTCAACCCCGAGCTCGAGATGCTGCGCTTCCTCACCGAGCGCGGCTTCGAGAACATCCCGCCGCTCGGCGGCTTCTACGCCTACGTGGGCAGGCCGCTCAACACGACGCTCGGCATCGTCCAGGAGTTCGTCCCAGACGCGCCCGACGGATGGGCGCTCGCGCTCGGCGCGCTCCAGAACGACCCGGATTCGTTCCCGCCGCTCATGCGGCGCCTCGGCCAGGTCACCGGCTCGATGCACACGTGCCTCGCCGCCGACGCGTCCGACCCGGCCTTCGCACCCGAGGAGCCGAGCCAGGAGGCCCTGCCGCTGCTCGTCGCGACCGTGGACGAGGAGATCGAGCAGCTGTTCATCGACCTGCCCGACCTGCCCGTGCTCGAGGCGGTGCGCGGCCGCGGCGAGGAGGTGCGCGAGCGGCTCCGACAGATCTCGAACGTCGGGCCGGCCGGCCGCATGATCCGCCACCACGGCGACTACCACCTCGGGCAGGTGCTCTGGGCGCGCGACGACTGGGTCGTCCTCGACTTCGAGGGCGAGCCGGCCCGGTCGCTCGCCGAGCGCCGGCGCAAGCGCTCGCCGCTGCGGGACGTCGCCGGGATGCTGCGCTCGTTCGCCTACGCCGCCTCCGCCGCCGAGCTGGCCGGTGGCGCGCGCGCCCCGGACGGCTGGGAGACACGCGCGCGCGACGAGTTCCTCGGCGGGTACTTCGAGACCGTGGATCGGACACTCATCCCCTCGAGCCGGGACGCGATCGACCGGCTCCTGTCGCTCTTCGAGCTGGAGAAGGCGGTGTACGAGCTGCGCTACGAGCTCAACCACCGGCCGGACTGGCTCGGTATCCCGGTGGCCGGGATCCTCCGGCTGCTCGAGGAATGACCATCGAGCTGCACGACCCGCACGCGACGCTCGGGGCGCACCCGATGGGCGGCGGCGTGGTCGTCCGTGCGTTCCGCCCCGGCGCGGTCTCCGTTGTCGCTCGCCCGGAGGGCCACGACCCGGTCGAGCTCGAACCGGCCGGCGAGCCGGGGCTGTTCGAGGGCGTCGTCGACGACGCCGGGCTGCCGCTCCGTTACGAGCTCGAGGTGCGCTACGCCGACGGCAACACCATCACCGTCCACGATCCATACGCCTTCGCGCCGACGCTCGGCGAGCTCGACCTGCACCTCGCCGGCGAGGGCCGCCACGAGGAGCTCTGGGACCGGCTCGGCGCGCACGTGCGCGAGGTCGACGACGTCACCGGCACCGCCTTCGCGCTCTGGGCGCCGAACGCGCACGCCATCAGCGTGGTCGGCGACTTCAACCTCTGGGATCCGCGCGTCCACCCGATGCGGTCGCTCGGGGCCACCGGGATCTGGGAGCTCTTCGTGCCCGAGGTGGCGCCCGGCGAGCGCTACAAGTTCGCCGTCCGGCGCGCGGACGGCTCGGTCGTCCTCAAGGCCGACCCGTACGCGCAGGCGGCCGAGGTGCCGCCGGCCAACGCCTCCATCGTCTTCGAGCCCGCCCACCAGTGGGCCGACAAGGCGTGGCTCCAGCGCCGCCGAGACGCGGCCGACGAGCTCCACGCGATGCCGATGTCGATCTACGAGGTGCACCTCGGCTCCTGGCGGCGGAACCCGCTGGAGGGCAACCGCTCGCTGACGTACCTCGAGCTGGCTGACGAGCTCGCCGACTACGCCTCCGACCTCGGCTTCACGCACGTGGAGCTGCTGCCGGTGATGGAGCACCCGTTCTCCGGCTCGTGGGGCTACCAGGTGACCGGGTTCTACGCGCCCACCTCACGGTTCGGCTCGCCCGACGACTTTCGCGCGTTCGTCGACCGCCTGCACGAGCGCGGGCTCGGCGTCCTCCTCGACTGGGTGCCCGGCCATTTCCCGCGCGACGAGTGGGCACTCGCCCGCTTCGACGGCACCGCGCTCTACGAGCACGCCGACCCACGGCGCGGCGCGCACCCGGACTGGGGGACGCTCGTGTTCAACCATGGGCGCAGCGAGGTGCGGAACTTCCTGCTCTCGAACGCGCTCTTCTGGCTGCGCGAGTACCACGCCGACGGCCTGCGGGTCGACGCCGTCGCCTCGATGCTTTACCTCGACTACTCGCGCCAGGCGGGCGAGTGGGTGCCCAACCAGTACGGCGGCCGCGAGGACCTGGACGCGGTCTCGTTCCTCAAGGAGCTGAACGAGATGGTGTACGGCCGCGAGCCCGGCGTCATCTCCGCGGCCGAGGAGTCGACCGCCTGGCCGGGGGTCTCACGGCCGACCTACCTCGGTGGGCTCGGCTTCGGCTTCAAATGGAACATGGGGTGGATGCACGACACGCTCGACTACATGCAGCGCGACCCGGTCTATCGGCGCTTCCACCACCACACGCTGACGTTCAGCCTCGTCTACGCGTTCTCGGAGAACTTCATCCTCCCGCTTTCCCACGACGAGGTCGTGCACGGCAAGGGCTCGCTGCTGCAGAAGATGCCGGGGGACCGGTGGCAGCGGCTCGCGAACCTGCGCGCGCTCTACGGCTACATGTGGGCGCACCCCGGCAAGAAGCTGCTGTTCATGGGCGGCGAGCTCGCCCAGGAGCGCGAGTGGGACGTCGAGGGGTCGCTCGACTGGCACCTGCTCGAGCAGTCCGAGCACGCCGGGGTGCGCTCGCTCGTCCGTGACCTGAACCGGATCTACAAGGACGAGGCGGCGCTCTGGGAGGTCGACTTCGACCCGGCCGGGTTCCGATGGTTGGAACCAAATGATGCAAGTAACAACATCATCGCCTTCGCGCGCCTGGGCGCGGGGGAGACGCGGCCGGTCGTGTGCGTCTGCAACTTCTCGCCGGTGCCGCGCTCCGGCTATCGGGTCGGGATGCCGCGCGCCGGCGCCTGGCGCGAGCTGCTGAACAGCGACTCGTCGCTCTACGGCGGCTCCGACGTCGGCAACCAGGGCGCTGTCATCGCCGAGGGCGTGCCGTGGCACGACCAGCCGTTCTCGGCGGAGATCACGCTGCCGCCGCTCGGGACGGTGTGGTTCGTCCCCGAGGACGAGCAGCCGGCCAGGCCGCCGGTTCAGCGCGTCTGATCAGGCCGCGCGCCGGTCGGTCCACCAGCCGGCGAAGCCGATCAGCGTGATCGCGGCGGCCGCGAAGAGCCCCGTCTCCACGAGCTGCATCGTCCAGAACCGGCTCGCGGGCTCGAAGACCGCATGCGTGAACCCCGGGTGGAAGTTCCCGAAAAGGCAGCCCTTCACGTTGCCGCCGCCCTTCGCGCACGCTTCGACCTGCGCACGCGTCACGTGCGGTTGCACGAGGTGTCCGAAGCGGTCGCTCGGGCCTTCCGTGATCACCCACGCGTTCCGCAGGCCCGGCGGGTCGGGCGCGCTCGCTTTCCAGGTCAGCACCCGCGCCGGGACGAGGCGCTGGCGAAGCCAGAAGTCGCCGAACAGCCGGACCGCGAAGTACGCGCCGAACGCGACGAGGACGGCAGGCGCTGCGCGGCGCCAGACCACGCCGATCGCGAGCGCCAGCCCGAGCGCGAACAGCGTGTAGCCGATCGGGACGATGCCGACCGAGTCGAACACGCTGTTGTCCATGCGCCCTTCCACGCGGACGAGCGGCTGCCGCCACCAGGTGATGAACTCGATGAACACGAGCGACGCTGCGAGCGCGACCCCGACCGCGAAGCCGAGCTTCGTGACGATCCAGCGGCGCGGCGAGACGCTCTGCGTCCAGTCGAGCCGGTACGTGCCGTGCTCGAGCTGGAGGACGAACGGTGCGGCCAGCAGGACGCCGATGATGCCGGGAAGCAGCGTGAGCCAGGCGACGAGGTTCCCCAGCCGATCGAATTGCGACGTGAACGAGTGGACGACCTCGTCGCACGCCGGCGAGGTGTGTGCGCCGACACACGCTGCGACGCCGTCGTGGTCGTACGCCGACGCCATGTGGAGGCCCGAGGGGACGAGCGCCACCGCGACGATGGCGATGATCAGGGCGGCGACGATCGTCTCGGCGCGCTGCTCGCGCCAGCTCACCCAGATCATCGCGCCATCGCCTCGTCGAGCTGCATGGCGGGGGCGGGCTGCGCGTCGGGGTAGCCCAGGTACGCGAGCACGATCTCCTCGAGATCGACCTCGTGCACCTCCCAGCGCGCGTCGTACACCCGCGTGGTCGACCGTACGAGGAGGGACGTCTGCCGTTCGGTGTGCCGCTCGCGAATGACGTCGTGCGCACCGGCCACGGACGCCGGCTCCGAGCGCGCCCGGTCAGCAGCCGGTGCTGGGCGAGGATGTCGTCGATCTCGCCGACGAGCTGGGTACGAGCGTGGGAGAGGATGACGAGGTGGTCGCAGACCCGCTCGAGGTCGGCGAGGATGTGCGACGACAGGATCACGCTGATCTCGGCCTCGCTGACCACCTCGAGCACCGTGTTCATGAACTCGCGCCGTGCCAGGGGATCGAGCGACGCCACGGGCTCGTCGAGGATCAGCAGCTCCGGCCGCTTGGCAAGCGCAAGCGTGAGCGCGACCTGCGTCTGCTCGCCGCCCGAGAGCTTCCCGATCTTGCGGTCGAGGGGCAGGCCGAGACCGTCGATGCGCGCGTGGGCCAGGTCGTCGTCCCAGCTCGGGTTGAGCCGCTGCCCGAGCTTCAGGATGTCGCGCACCGTGAACCTGCGATGCAGAGGGTGGTCCTGCGCGACGAACGCGACGCGCGGGAGCAAGGCGTTCGCCTCGTCGCGCGGCACGTGGCCGAGCACGCGAAGGTCGCCGGTCGTCGGCCTGATGAGGCCGACGGCGAGCTGGAGCAGCGTCGTCTTGCCGGCGCCGTTCGGGCCGACCAGCGCCGTCACGCTGCCGACCGGGATGTCGAGCGTGCAGTCGCGAAGCGCCCAGGTGGAGCCGAAGCGCTTCCCAAGCGCGCGGGCGGAGAGGGCGGTCTCGCCGCTCATGCGACCCTCGAGATCGTGGCGGGCCGGAGCGTGTCGGAGAGAAGTGCCGCGATGGCGTCGTCGTCGAGGCCCGCAGTGCGCGCGCGCGTGACCCAGCGTTCGATCGCCGTGCGCAGCTCCTTCACGTCGTCGGGCGGGAACGGGGCGGCGCCGTCGGCGACGAACGTTCCGACGCCGCGACGGCCCTCTACGAGGCCTTCGAGGTCGAGCTCGCGATAGGCGCGCAGCACCGTGTTGGGGTTGATCGTCAGGCTGCGCACGACTTCCTTCACGGTCGGGAGCTGGTCGCCGGGCTGCAGGATCCCGAGCCGGATCGCTTGCCGGACCTGTTGGACGAGCTGGAGGTACGTCGGGACTCCGGAACGGACCTCGAGGTGGAACTCGATCACTTCTTCCACCGCCTTTGACGCTTTATCTAGTGAACTAGATAAATAGCTGTCGCCGGCTCAGGTGTCAAGGGTCGGATTCCGGGGCCTGGCTCGCGGGTAGAGTCGGCCACTTGCCGGCACCAGCAGCACTCGGGCGGCCCTTCGGGGCCGCTCCCGTTGAGGGGGGCGTGGAGTTCCGCGTCTGGGCACCGAACGCCACGCGCGCCGCCGTCCGCGTGGGCACGCGCGACCACGACCTGGTGTCGGCCGGCGACGGCGTCTGGGAGGCGATTGTCGAGGCCGGCCCGGGCGACGACTACCTCTACGTCCTCGACGGGCAGGCGTGGCCCGACCCGTGCTCGCGCTTCCAGCCGGAGGGCATCCGCGGCCCGTCGCAGGTCGTCGACCCGAGCCGCTTCGGCTGGACGGACGCCGACTGGAACGGCGTCGCGCTCGATGACCTCGTCATCTACGAGCTGCATGTCGGCACGTTCTCGGAGCAGGGCACGTTCGACGGCGTTATCCCGTACCTCGACGGCCTGCGCGAGCTGGGCGTGACCGCGATCGAGCTGATGCCCGTCGCGACCTTCCCGGGCGGTCGGGGCTGGGGCTACGACGGCGTGTACGCGTATGCGCCGCACCCCGCCTACGGCGGCCCGGACGGGCTCGCGCGCCTCATTGACGGCGCCCACGCGGCCGGCCTGGGCGTCCTGCTCGACGTCGTCTACAACCACATCGGCCCCGGCTCCGAGGCGATCGGCGCCTACGGCCCGTATTTCACGGACCGCCACCACACGTTCTGGGGCGACGCAATGAACTACGCGGAGGACGGCGTTCGCGAGTGGGCGATCCAGAACGCATGCATGTGGGTCCGTGACTACCACCTCGACGGCCTGCGCCTCGACGCCACGCACACGATCTTCGACGAGCGCCCCCACCACGTCCTGGCCGAGCTCGCCGAGCGCGTGCGCGCCGAGCGGCCCCGGACGCTGGTCACGTCGGAGATGGCGGTCGGCGACCTGCGGCCGATCGAGGCCTGGGGCCACGACGCGCAGTGGGCGGACGAGCTCCACCACCACCTGCACGTTCTGCTCACTGGCGAGCGCGACGGCTACTACGCCGGGTTCGGGTCGGGCGAAGGGCTCGCCGCCCAGTTCGAACGCCGCCCGCCCGAGCGGGTCATCGTCTGCTCGCAGGACCACGACCAGGTCGGCAACCGCGCGCTCGGCGATCGCCCCGCCGAGGATGAGTTGCGGATCCGCGCGCTGGTCGTGCTCTTCGCGCCGGAGACGCCGCTGCTCTTCATGGGCGAGGAGTACGGCGAGCGGCGCCCGTTCCAGTTCTTCACCGACCACATCGACCCGGCGATCGCCGAGGCCACGCGCCGGGGGCGGCGCAAGGAGTTCGAGTCGTTCACCGCCTTCTCCGGCGAGAGCATCCCCGACCCGCAGCATCCCGAGACGTTCGGGCGGTCGAAGCTGTCGCACCAGGGCGATGCCGCGCTGCGCGAGCTGTATCGCGAGCTGATCGCGCTCCGCCGCGAGCTGCCGCGCGAGGCCGAGGCGAGCTGGGACGAGCCGAGCCGGACGCTTACCGTGTGCCGCGGCGCCGTCACGCTCGTTGCCGACTTCGCGGCGAAGACGGCCGAGCTGCGGAGATGAGCGCCCCGGTATGGCCGGGGAAGCCGTTCCCGCTCGGAGCCATGTGGGACGGCAACGGGACGAACTTCTCGCTCTTCTCCGAGAACGCCGAGCGCGTCCAGCTTTGCCTGTTCGACCGCGAGGACACGGAGACGTGCGTCGAGCTCACCGAGCGCACCGCCTGGAACTGGCACGGCTACGTGCCCGGGATCGGCCCCGGCCAGCGCTACGGCTACCGCGTCCACGGCCCGTACGCGCCGGAGCAGGGCCACCGCTTCAATCCCGCCAAGCTGCTCATCGACCCCTACGCCAAGGCGGTCGAGGGGCCGATCCGCTACGGGGCCGCGAGCACCCTTCCGTACCTGCCCAACGGCAGCGACGACGCCGACCTGCACATCGACGAGAGCGACGACGCGGCGGCGATCCCGAAGTCGATCGTCGTCGACGAGACCTTCGACTGGGAAGGCGACGAGTGGCGCCGCCCGCGCGTGCCCTGGCACGAGACCGTCATCTACGAGGTGCACGTCAAGGGCTTCACCAAGCTCCACACGGGCGTGCGCGAGGACCTGCGCGGCACGTACGCCGGGCTCGCGTCCGAGGCGTCGATCGCGCATATGAAGTCGCTCGGCGTCACCACCGTCGAGCTGCTGCCGGTGCACCACATCGCCGACGAGCAGTTCCTCGCCGAGCGCGGCCTGACGAACTACTGGGGCTACAGCTCGATCGGCTTCCTCGCCCCGCACGCACTCTACGCGGCGACCGGCACGAAAGGCGAGCAGGTGCTCGAGTTCAAGGGCATGGTGAAGGCGCTGCACGCGGCCGGCCTCGAGGTGATCCTCGACGTCGTCTACAACCACACGGGCGAGGGCAACCACCTCGGGCCGATGCTCTCCTTCAAGGGCGTCGACAACGCCTCGTACTACCGCCTCGTCCCCGACGAGCGCCGCTTCTACATGGACTTCACCGGCACCGGCAACAGCCTCAACCCGGTGCACCCGAGCGTGCTGCGGCTGATCATGGACTCGCTGCGCTACTTCGCCATGGACTGCCACGTCGACGGGTTCCGCTTCGACCTCGCGTCGGCGCTCGCGCGCGAGTTCTACGACGTCGACCGCCTGGCCTCGTTCTTCGACGTCATCCACCAGGACCCGGTGCTCTCGCAGGTCAAGCTGATCGCCGAGCCCTGGGACGTCGGCCCGGGCGGCTACCAGGTCGGCAACTTTCCGGTGCTCTGGACGGAGTGGAACGGCCTCTACCGCGACACGATGCGGGACTTCTGGCGCGGGGGCGCCAGCGTCGCCGACTTCGCGACGCGCGCGACCGGCTCGAGCGACCTGTACCAGGCGGACGGCCGCACGCCCTACGCGTCGATCAACTTCATGACCGCCCACGACGGCTTCACGCTCTGGGACCTGACCGCCTACAACGAGAAGCACAACGAGGCGAACGGCGAGGGCAACCGCGACGGAACCGACGACAACCGCACCTGGAACTGCGGCGTCGAGGGCGAGACGGACGATGCAGAGATCAACGCGCTGCGCATGCGGCAGCGGCGCAACTTCCTGACGACGCTGTTCCTCTCGCAGGGCGTGCCGATGCTGCTCGCCGGCGACGAGATCGGCCGCACCCAGCACGGCAACAACAACGCCTGGTGCCAGGACAACGAGCTCTCGTGGTTCAACTGGGACCTCGACCCCGACCGCAAGTCGCTGCTCGAGTTCACGCGGAAGGTCATCCGCTTCCGCTCCGAGCACCCGATCTTCCGGCGCGCCCGCTTCCTCGAGGGCCGCGCCGTCGGCGACTCGCCGCTGCCGGATAGCTGGTGGTTCCGGCCGGACGGCCGCCGCATGACGCGCCGCGACTGGCAGTGGGCGGAGGGGCATCGCCTCGGCCTGTTCCTGAACGGGGACGCGATCAACGAGCTGACGCCGGACGGAGAGCGCATCGTCGACGACTCGTTCGTCCTGCTCTTCAACGCGTTCCACGAGCCGGTCGTCTTCACGCTCCCGCCGCCGCGCTTCGGCCGGCGCTGGACGCTCGAGCTCTCCACGGCCGACGGTGAGGTGGGGGAGGTGTTCCCGGCGCGCGGCCTCGTTCCGCTCGAGGGCCGCTCGACCGTCGTGCTGCGCCGGCTGTGAACGACGACTGGCGGTGCACGTACCGGCTCCAGCTCGGGCCGGGCCTCGACTTCCGGCGCGCCCGCGAGCTCGTCCCGTACCTGCGTGACCTCGGCGTCAGCCACCTGTACCTCTCGCCGTCGCTGCAGGCCGCCCCCGGCTCGACGCACGGCTACGACGTCGCCGACCCGACGCGCATCTCGGACGACCTCGGCGGCGAGGACGCCTTCCGTGAGCTGTGCTCGGCCGGGCTGGGCGTGCTGCTCGACATCGTCCCCAACCACATGGCGACCGTCGACGAGAACCCCTTCTGGGCCGACCCCGAGCGGCGGGCGAAGTTCTTCGACTGGGACCCCGAGACCGGCTGGCACCGCCGCTTCTTCACGATCGACTCGCTCGCAGGTGTCCGCGTCGAGGACCCGGAGGTGTTCGAGGTCACGCACGCCAAGGTGCTCGAGCTCGTGCGCGACGGGCTCGTCGACGGCCTCCGCATCGACCACCCGGACGGGCTCGCGGACCCGCGCGAGTACCTCGACCGGCTCGCCGGGCGCGGGGTCCGCCGGATCTGGGTCGAGAAGATCCTCGAGCATGGCGAGCAGCTGCGCGACTGGCCGGTCGAGGGCACGACCGGCTACGAGTTCGCGAACGACGTCACCGCACTCTTCGTCGATCCGGCCGGCGAGGAGCCGCTGACCGAGCTGTACGGAGAGCTGACCGGCGAGACGCGCGGCTTCTCGGAGGTGGCGGCGCTCGCGAAGCTCGACCAGGCGCACACGGAGCTCCGGCCCGAGCTCGAGCGGTTGCGGCGGCTGTGGGACGGGCCCGGGCTCGAGGAGGCGGCGGCCTCGCTGCCGGTGTACCGGACGTACGTCGAGCCCGACACGGGGCGGGTCGAGGAGGCCGACCGCCAGGCGCTCGTCCTCCTGCCGGAGGAGCTGCGCCGCGCGCTGCTGCTCGAGGAGCCGGCGCCGGCGGAGCTCGTGACGCGGTTCCAGCAGGTGACCGGCCCGGTGATGGCCAAGGGCGTCGAGGACACGGCTTTCTACCGCTGGGTGCGGCTGACGGCGCTGAACGAGGTTGGCGGCGACCCCGACCGCTTCTCGCTGCCCGTCGAGGAGTTCCACCGTGCGAACCTCGAGCGCGCGCAGCGCTTCCCGCTGCACCTGCTCGCGACGCAGACGCACGACACGAAGCGCTCCGGCGACGTGCGCGCCCGCATCGGCGCGCTCGCGGGGATGGCGGACGAGTGGGCCGAGCGTGCGCGCGCGTGGCGGATCCTCGACGACGGCCACGAGAACTACCAGCTGCTCCAGGCGCTCGTCGGCGCCTGGCCGATCAAGCGCGGCCGGATCGAGGGCTACATGCAGAAGGCCATGCGAGAGGCAGGCCGCAACACGAGCTGGGTCGAGCCGAACGAGGCGCATGAGCACGGCGTCAGCGAGGCGATCGGCCGCTTCTACGAGCGCCTCCCGGCGGGCTTCGAGGATTTCGTCGGCCGCGCCGCCGCCGAGGGGCGCCACGTGTCGCTCGCGCACACGCTGCTAAAGCTGACCGTCCCCGGCCTGCCCGACATCTACCAGGGCGACGAGCTGGAGTCGCTGAACCTCGTCGACCCCGACAACCGCCGGCCGGTGGACTGGGACGAGCGGCGCCGCGCGCTCGCCGACCCGCCGCCCAAGCTGCGGCTCATCCAGCGCGTGCTCGACCTCCGCGCGCGGCGGCCCGAGGCGTTCGCCGGCCTGTACGCGCCGGTCGACGCCGGGCCGGACGTCTGCGCCTTCGTCCGGGGCGACGCGGAGGTGCTGGTCGCGGTCCGGTTGCGCGGGCCGGTCGAGAAGCCGGCCGTTGCGGTGCCCGGCAGCTGGCGCGACGTGCTGGGGGACGCCGGCCCGGTGGCACTGCTCGAGCGCGCCTGAAAGCGGCGATTTGCAGCAAGAGTCGCCCCTGCAGGGCATACTCGCGCGGTGGACGAGCAGCAACTCGCCCAGCTGCGTGCGTGGGCCGAGCGCCTCCGCAGCGAGGGCGACTCTGACGAGCTGAAGGCGGCCGGCCGCGCGCTGGAGCTGGCCGCCGCCGAGATCGAGCGGCTGAAGACCGAGCTGGCCGCGCGCAAGGCTGCGCGCACCGGGCCGATCGACGACTGGACGCGCCCCGCGCCGGGCGAGCAGGTCGACACCGGGCCGCGACCGTTCGACGCCGAGTCGGACGAGCCTGGCTGGCGCGGCTCGACCCGGGGCAGCAACGGCGGCGGCGCCGCAATCCTCGACCGCAAGCGCTTTCGGCCGGCGCGGGTGCTCCCGACGGGAGAGGTCGCCCCGGAGCCGCTCGAGCAGGGGGCCCGCCGGCCGCCGCGGCGGCCGCTCATCGCCGGTCTGCACGTCCCCATGCCCGGCCGCGGCGCGTTCATCGTCGCCGGCGTCGTGCTGGCCCTCGCCGGCATCGTCTTCGCGGCCATCCGCCTCGACGCGCCCAACCTGAAGACCACCGGTCCCCCGCCGGACGCGAAGATCGGCGCCGTCGCGAAGCAGAGGCTCGCCTTCACGGTCTCGGCGTCTCGGCGGACGCTCGACGGCACGGACTGGATCCTCGACGGCCAGGACATCCGCGACCGCGTGCGCCAGGTCGGCGATACGGCGACGCTCTCGGGCGCGTCCATCGGCGACGGCGAGCACTGGCTGACGGTGCGCGCCGACGGGCGGCTCCCCGGAGCGCGAACGCAGCACACCTGGCACTTCACGGTGCACACGGCGCCGCCCACCGTCCTCATCGATGCGAAGACGAAGCTGGCGCCGGTCGAGCAGCCGATGACGTTCGGCGGCACGGTTCCCGCGCACAGCACCGTCGAGGTCGACAACCGCCGCGCCGGCGTGACCGGTACGCACTTCGCGCTCGCGATGTCAGGCCCGCCGGAGAAGCCGGTGACGGTCTCGGTCACCGACGAGTACGGCAACACCACGGTTCGCCCGGTGTCGGTGCAGATCGTCCCGCGCGCGCCGCGCGCGCCCGTCCGCGCGGTGCACATGACCTTCTACGCCTGGCAGAACCCGGCCCTGCGCCGCGGCGTCATGCAGCTGATCCACCAGCACAAGATCAACACGGTCGAGCTCGACCTGAAGGACGAGTCCGGAATCGTCGGCTTCAACGCGCCGATCCCGGTCGGGAAGCAGATCGGCGCCGTGCGGAACATCTACGACCTGCGCTCGGCGATCCGGACGCTGCACAAGGACGGGGTAATGGTCGTGGGGCGCATCGTGGCGTTCCGCGACCCGATCTACGCGTCGGCCGCCTGGAAGCGCGGCTGGAAGTCGCAGGTCATCCAGACCCCGGACGGGCAGCCTTACTCCGGCTACGGCGGGTTCACGAACTTCGCGAGCCCGACCGTGCGGAAGTACAACGTCGACATCGCGGCCGCCGCGGCGAAGCTCGGCATCGACGACGTCCTCTACGACTACGTCCGCCGCCCGGACGGGCCGATCTCGACGATGAAGTTCCCGGGCCTCAAGGGGACGCCCGAGCGCTCGATCTCGACGTTCCTCGGGCAGGCGCGGCACGCGCTGAAGCCGTACGGCACCTTCCTCGGCGCGAGCGTCTTCGGCGTCGCCGCCACGCGCCCGACCGAGGTGGCGCAGGACATCCGCCAGATCGGCCGCAACGTCGACTACGTCGCGCCGATGGTCTACCCGTCGCACTGGGGGAACGGCGAGTACAACGTCTCGTACCCGAACGCCGAGCCGTACGCGATCGTCCAGCGCTCGCTCGTCGACTTCAACAGGCAGGTGCGCGGGACGGGCGCGCGCGTGGTGCCGTGGCTCCAGGACTTCACGCTCGGCGTGACGTACGGGCCGGCGCAGGTGGCCGCGCAGATCAAGGCGGCGAGGCACGACGGCATCGACGAGTGGCTCCTCTGGGACCCGCTCGTCACGTACACGAAGCGCGGGCTGCCAAAGGCGCCGGCCGTGCCGCCGCCAGGCTCGAAGCCGGCGACCCTGCCGCAGTCGGTGGCGACCGCCCGGGCACAGCCGCGAGCGGCCGTGGCGCCTAAGCCGAACGAGCTCGGCGAGGTGCCGGTGATGATGTACCACCAGATCCGAGCCGACGGCGGCGGCGTCTACGACCTGACCCCCAAGCAGTTCCGCGCCGAGCTTGCGCGGCTCTGGCGCGAGGGCTACTGGCCGGTGCGGGCGATCGACCTGGTCGAGGGCAAGCTGGACGTCCCGAAGGGCAAGACGCCGGTCGTCATGACGTTCGACGACTCGACCAAAGAGCAGTTCTTCTACGACGCGAACGGCCACATCAAGCCGAACACGGCGATCGGGATCATGCTCGCCTTCGCGAAGAAGCACCCGAGGTTCAAGCCGGCCGGCACGTTCTTCGTGAACCGCGAGCCCTTCGCGGGCGTCGCGCAGGGCCCCGAGATGCTGCGCTGGCTGAACGACCACGGCTTCGAGATCGCCAACCATACGAAGGACCACCTGCCGCTGAACACGCTCGACGCGACGAAGGCGCAGCGCCAGCTGGCGCTTGGCCAGAAGATCATCACGGACGCCATTCCCGGCGATCATGTCGTCGACATGGCGCTCCCGCTCGGCGCATGGCCGGACCCGAAGTCACTTGCGTGGCGAGGCTCGTGGAACGGGATCGACTACCGGATCAAGGGCGTCTTCGAGGTCGGCGCCGAGCCCTCGAAGTCACCGTTCGCGTTTGACTTCAACGCGCACGCGATCCCGCGCATCCGCACGACGCCGCCCGGCGTCGGCGGCCAGCAGTGGGGGAGCTCGTGGTGGCTCGGCATCCTGAAGAGCCAGCCTGGCCGCCGCTACATCTCGGACGGCGACCCGAACACGATCTCGTTCCCGCGCTCCGAGGAGAATCAGCTCGCGACGCGGTACGAAGCGCGCGCCCGGCCGTACTA
>CAVWIN010000030.1:0-20640 GCA_963755085.1 uncultured Thermoleophilia bacterium
ATCGGCGGCCTCGGTGAGGCCGACGCGGTCGAGCAGCTCGGCGCTGCGCGTCTGGCGCTCGGGCCCGCGGATGTTGTGCAGCGCCATCTGGAGGCGCAGGTGCTCGCGGCCGGTGAGCAGGGGGTCGAGCGCGGCCTCCTGGAGCGCGGCGCCGATCACCCTCCGCACCTTCGGCCCTTCGTGGCGGACGTCGAACCCGCCGACGCGCGCCGTCCCGGCCGAGGGCGGCAGCAGCGTCGTCAGCATGTGCACCGTCGTCGACTTGCCGGCGCCGTTCGGGCCGAGGAACCCGTAGATCTCGCCGGCATCGACCTGCAGGTCGATGCCCCTGACTGCGTGCACGTCCTTGAACGTGCGCTCGAGCTGCTCGACCTCGATTGCTGCTCCCCCCGGCATCCGTTTCCAGCCTAGCGAGGCGCGTTCGGGGCGCTTAGGCTGGGCGGGTGCGCGGGTTGGTCTTGGTCGGGATGGCGGCGCTGGTCTTCGCGGCGCCCGCGCCTGCGCTGAGCACGAAGACCTTCCGCACCCCGTCGAAGAACATCGCCTGCGCCTTCTACCCGGCCTCGATCACCGGCAGGGCGGTATTCCGGTGCGACCTCCTGAGCGGGCTGAAGCCCAGGCCAACTCGGCATTGCGACGTCGACTGGACCGGCGCGTCGATGGGCCCGCGCGGCAAGGCCGGGCCAACCTGCGCCGGCGACACCGTGTACGACCCGCACGCACCTGTGCTGGCCTACGGACGGACGTGGTCGTACGGCGGCGTCAGCTGCACGTCCCGGGCAACAGGGCTGACGTGCAGGAACCGCGACCGGCACGGGTTCTTCCTCTCGCGCCAGAGCTGGCGGGTCTTCTAGCGCTGGATCGCGTAGCGCAGCGCCGGCGGGCGCGGCGGGTGGTCAGGTCGGTCACTCGAAGAGCGAGAGGCCGCGCGAGGCGGCCTCTAGAGTGGAGCCAGCCGGGCTCGAACCGGCGACCTCTTGCATGCCATGCAAGCGCTCTCCCAACTGAGCTATGGCCCCAGCGATGTACCGCTGAAGTCTAGCGCCGAAGTCGTAATCGTCGGCCCATCGCACTCCGCGCCGCTGGTTGTTCCGGGCGGCCGTGAGGCGCAGCGAGAGCACGGGGTGTTCTTCGAATTCGGCCGGCAGGACGAGAAAGCATCTGTCCAACGCTTCGGAATACGCGGCAACGAGGTCGATCTCCGACGCCGTATACGACGTGCGCTTGTAGCCGCCGTTCGCGCGGCGCGACGTGCGACACGCGACGACGACCACGTCGCCGCGGATCGGCGCGCACTTGCACTGCACGCGGACAAAGCGACCACAGAACTCGAAGACCAGGTCATAACGTGCGCCTTCACAGAGCGGCCGCAGTACGGCAACGCCTTGACGGGCCGCTCGGTGGGCAATCGCCGTCTCCGCGATCGCACCCCTCTGGTCGGTGGTCAGCACACCGACTATTCTAGTTGTCCTCTAGGACAACGCTAACCGGCCGCCGCCGCGACTTCCACCGACGGCACGTCGCCCCAGAGATCCTCGAGCCGGTAGTAGGCGCGGGTCTCCGGCGTGAAGACGTGCAGCACGACGTCGAGGTAGTCGGCGATGACCCAGGTACCCTGGCTCTGCCCGTCGACGGAGCGCGCGAGCAGCCCGTCGTCGCCCTTCAGCCGCTCGCGCACCTCGTTGTAGATCGCGGTGGTCTGGCGCGCGTTGCGCCCGCTGCAGACGACGAAGAAGTCGGTGTAGATCGCGACCGGCCGCATGTCGAGGATCACGACGTCCTCGGCGAGCTTCTCGCGGGCCAGGCCGGCGATGCGCTGTGCGAGCTCGAGCGGGGTCAGAGGCTGTGGGTGGCTTTCTGGGTGACCCATTCAGTGTACCCCCGGCTCCCGGTAAAGCCCGAGCGCGACGATGAGCTGCTCGACTCCGCGCGGGACGAGCCAGTCGATCGGCAGGCCGGCTGCGACGCGCTCGCGCACCTCGGTGGAGGACACGGGGATCGGCGGGATCTCGAAGAACTCGACGCGCTCGGGCTGCTCCACCGCGGCGAGCACCTGATCGAGCGAGCGCACGTCGAAGCCCGGGCGCGTCGCAACGCCCAGGCGCGCGGACCGCAGCACCGCGTTCGGCTCGCGCCAGGTTAGGAAATCGGCGAAGCGGTCGGCGCCGACGATGAACAGAGGCTCGCCCCACTGGTCGTGCACCCAGCGCACCGTCTCGAAGGAGTACGCGGGCTGTGGCCGGTCGACGTCGATCCGCGACACTTCGGCTCCGGGCACGTCGGCGAACGCCGCCTCGGCGAGACGGACGCGCACCTCCGGATCGGACGCGATCTCCTTGCCGGGCGTGTGCCCTGTCGGCGCGACGAGCAGCCGCTCGAGCTCGAAGTGCCGCAGCGCGGCGCGCCCGAGGGCGACGTGCCCCACGTGCGGCGGGTCGAACGTCCCGCCGAGCAGGCCGATCGTCACGAGAGCTCCAGGGTCTCGTCGCCGACCACGACCTCGTCACCCGACTTCGCCCCGGCCGCGCGTAGCGCGCGTTCCAGCTCCTCCTCGTCGGCGGGCGGCCGCCCCGCGACGCGGTAGCCGCGGTCGGTGCGGAGCACGCGGTACGAGCGGCGCTTCGGCTGCGGCCGGTACACGAGGTAGTCGGCCATGCCCTCGGCGGCCGGCGCCGGCGGCTCGGCGGGCTGCACCAGCTCGAACAGCGCGCGCCGGAACTCCTCGATACCCGCGCCCGTCGCGCACGAGAGGGCGAACACGCGCTGGATCCGGTCGTCCTCCACCCCGAACGCGGGCGGCTCCGGGAAGAGGTCGATCTTGTTCAGCACGACGATCTGCGGCCGCTCGTCCAGGCCCGCGCCGTACTCGTGCAACTCCGCGTCGATCGTTCGCCACGCCGCGTCGACATCTTCCGACGAATCGATCACGTGCACCAGGGCGCGCGCCCGCTCCAGGTGGGCGAGGAACTCGTGCCCGAGCCCGATCCCCTCGCTCGCCCCCTCGATCAGCCCCGGCACGTCGGCGACCACCAACTGCCGCCCATCCGAAGAATCGACCGTCCCGAGCACGGGCTGCAACGTCGTGAACGGGTAGTCCGCGACCTTCGGCCGTGCGTTCGAGATCCGCGAGAGCAGCGACGACTTGCCCGCGTTCGGGAGCCCGACGAGCGCGGCGTCGGCGAGCAGCTTCAGGCGCAGCTCGAGCTCCTGCTCCCCGCCCGGCAGGCCGGTCTCGGCGAAGCGCGGCGTCTGCCGCACGGCGGTCGCGAAGTGGCGGTTGCCGCGCCCGCCCGTGCCGCCTTCGGCCACGGTGACGCGGGCGGGCGCGTGCGCGAGGTCGGCGATCAGGTGCCCGTCGGCGTCGAACACCTGCGTGCCGACCGGGACGTTGAGCTCGACGTCGGCGCCGTCGGCGCCGTGCTTGCCCGCGCCGCGTCCCGCCTCGCCGCTGCGCGCGCGGAAGCGCGCCTTCGAGCGGAACCACGACAGGTCGCGCCGGTCCGGGTCGGCGACCAGGACCACGTCGCCGCCGCGGCCGCCGTCGCCGCCGTCCGGGCCGCCACGCGGCACGAACTTCTCCCGGCGGAAGCTGACCGCGCCGTCGCCGCCGCGGCCCGCCTCGACCTCGATGCGGGCGCGGTCTGCCAGCACGGGGTCTAGGAGGCTTTGGCGGAAATCCGCTCGTCCGGCGGCACGCGATGCTCGTTCCGAGGCTAGGACGCAGGGAGCCTAGATAGCAGCGCTATCTAGGCGACCGAGGACGACGCATCGGGGCGAGCAGCGCCTGCCGACGGGCACAGACTGATTTCTGCCAAAGCCTCCCTAGTCCGTCTGCTCGGCGATCACGACGTAGCGGCGCTCACCGCGCGTCGTGAACGACACCGTGCCCTCGCGCTTGGCGAAGATCGTGTCGTCCTTGCCGATGCCCGTGCCGGGGCCCGGGCGGAACCGCGTGCCGCGCTGGCGCACGATGATCGCGCCGGCCTTCACCGGCTCGCCGCCGAAGACCTTGACGCCGAGGCGCTGCGCGTTCGAGTCGCGACCGTTCTTCGACGAGCCGAGGCCCTTCTTGTGTGCCATCTAGCTCTCCTCTTCCTTCGCGGCCGCCGACTCCAGCGCGCTGAGCGCGCCCTTGCGCGCGGCGTGCCCCTGCTCGTACTCGAGCGCCGCCTGGATCTGCTCGGGCGACCAGCTCTTCACGTCGTCGTGGATCTGCGCAACCGTCATGTCCGCGTAGCCGTCCGGGAGGCCGGCAGGCGCCTTCGCCTCGATTGCCTTCGGCACGTCCTGCAGCTCGTCCTTCGGCTCGTCCTTCGGCTTCGCTGCGGCCTTGCGGCTGCCCTGGTCCGGTGTCCCGATCGACTGGATCTCGATCTCGGACAGGCGGCTTCGGTAGCCCGTGTGGCGCTTGTAGCCCGTGCGCTTCTTGTACTTGCCGATCCGGATCTTCGGGCCGAGCGTGTGGCCGACGACGCGGGCCGTCACAGCGGCGCCGTCGCTGCCGCCGCCGCCGACGAAGAGGACGTCCGGGTTGAACGTCGCGCTCTCGTCGAAGCGCAGGCGGTCCACGAGGATGCGCTCGCCTTCTGAGACGCGGTACTGCTTGCCACCGAGTCGGATGATCGCGTACGTCACGGGAACCTCACGCAAAGAACGCGGGCAGGCGCCCGCGAGAGGCGGAGTGTAGCAGGGCTACTCCGGCGCGGGCTGCTCGGCGACCGGCTCAACGGGGGCGGTTGCGCCGGTCGGCTTGCGCTTGCGGTTGCGGCCTCCGCGCGTTCCCCGGCGGGTGCGCTTCTTGGGCTTCGGCTGCTCCTCGCCGTCGACCGCGGCCACCGCCTCGACGGCCTCTTCGGCCGTGACGGCGCCGTTCGC
The DNA here is from genome assembly GCA_963755085.1 of uncultured Thermoleophilia bacterium. Lineage (GTDB taxonomy): Bacteria > Actinomycetota > Thermoleophilia > Gaiellales > Gaiellaceae > JACVRM01. The sequence continues at coordinate 4,876 of CAVWIN010000030.1, forward strand.
GGACCCGGCCTCACCGAGATCGTCGGGCGGCAGATGGATGCGCGCCGGCGCGAGCGCCGCCGGCTCCTCCGCAGGCGCCTCTGGCTCCTTCGCAGGCGCCGCCGGCTCCTCCGCGGCGTCAGCGGGCGCTTCGGCCGCCTCGGCCTCCGGCGCGCCGCCGTTCACGCTGGCCGCCGGTTTCTTGCGCCGGTTGCGACCGCCGCGTGTTCCGCGCCGCGTCTTCTTCTTGGGCGTGGTCCCCTCGGCCGCAGGCTGCTCACCGTCGACGATCGTCTCGGCGGCGACAGCCTCTTCGTCGGCCGGCTCCTCGTCGACAACGTCGTCGGCGACAACCTCCTCTTGCTCGGCGGCCACCGCATCCTCGACGGCAGGCGACGCCACCGATGCCGTCGCAGGCGTCCGGCGCCGCGAGCGCGTCGGCCGCTCGGCCTCGCTCTCCGCGGTGATCGGATCGTCGATGCGCGGCGCGGGCGAGCGCAGCGTTGCCCAGGCGACGCCGTTCATGACCCGCTCGAGCCGCGCCGTCACCTTCTTGCCGATCAGGTTCGAGCCGCCCGCGACGACGACCGCGAGGCCGTCCACCTTGCCGACGCCGGCGTGGGCGTCGTAGCGGCCGATCTCGACGAGCTTCAGGCTGACGTCGGCGCCCTCGGCGACCGGGCCGGGCTCCGGCTCGGCCGTGGCGCCGTGCGCGAGCACCTCGAGGTGATCGTGCGGCACATCGTCGCGGCCCTCGACCACGAAGCGGCGCTTCGTGACCTCCTCGAGCGCGGCCAGGCGCGTGGCGCCGGGGCCGATCAGGACGCTCGCGACGTGCGCGTTCACCTCGACGCGGTACACCTTGCTGCGCGAGCCCTTGACCAGCGTGCGTAGCCGCTGCTCCAGCTCCACCGCCGCCGTCTGCTCCGAGACGACGATCCCGTCGCCGGCGCAGACCGGGCACTTCTTGGCGAGGATCTCGCGCGGCCCGTCGGTGACGTTCTGGCGCGTCATCTCGACCAGCCCGAGCGGGGAGATCTCGACCACGTAGGTCTTCGTCCGGTCGCGCTCGAGCTCCTGGCGCAGCGCCTCCTCGACGTTCGCCCGGTTCTTCGGGTTCGCCATGTCGATGAAGTCGATGACGATGATCCCGCCGATGTCGCGCAGCCGCAGTTGGCGCACGACCTCCTTGACGGCCTCGATGTTGTTCTTCGTGATCGTGTCCTCGAGCGTCTGGGTCGACGACTTCGAGCGCGACCCGACGAAGCGGCCGGTGTTCACGTCGATGACCGTGAACGCCTCGGCGTAGTCGAAGACCAGGTAGCCGCCCGAGGGCAGGTCGACCCGGCGCGAGAGCGTGGACTTGATCTCCCTGTCGACGCCGAACTCCTCCATCAGCGGGGTCTTGGAGCGGTGGCGCACGACGCGCTCGGCCATGTGCGGCGACGTCTTCTTCAGGTAGCCGACGATCCGTCGGTACGTCCGGTCGTCGTCGATCAGCGCCCGCTCGAAGTCTTCCGTGAACAGGTCGCGCGTGACGCGTAGCGGCAGCTCCGCCTCCTGGTAGACGAGCGCCGGCGCCTGCGCCGAGTTGGCCTGCGTCTCGATTGTCCTCCAGAGCCGCGTGAGAAACTCGAAATCGCGCTCGATGTCCTCGGCGGACGCGCCCTCGGCGGCCGTGCGGACGATGACGCCCCCCTTCTTCACGTCGAGCGACTTGAGGATGTCGCGCAGCCTCGTGCGCTCGTCGTCCTCCAGCCGGCGCGAGACGCCGAAGCCCTCACCGCTCGGCACGTAGACGACGAAGCGGCCGGCGAGCGACACCTCGGTCGTCAGCCGTGCGCCCTTCGTCTTCATCGGGTCCTTGACCGCCTGGACCAGGATCGTCTGGCCGCGGCTCAGCAGGTCCTGGATGCGCTTGCCGTGGTGCCGTTTGCCCTCGAGCTCGGGGATGACGATCTCGTCGACGTAGAGGAAGCCGTTCTTCTCGAGGCCGATGTCGACGAACGCGGCCTCCATCCCGGGCAGCACGTTGTCGACGGTGCCCAGGTAGATGTTCCCGGCGATCGAGCGCCGGTCCGGGCGCTCGAGGTAGACCTCGGCGACCTTGCCGTCCTCGAGGACGGCGACGCGGCGCTCGGTGACGCCGGCCGAGACGAGCAGCTCGCGCTTCGCGGCCGGGAGCGGCGCCCGCTTGGTCTGCTGGCGGCGCCGGCTGCGCGACCGAGTCGTGCGGTCCTGCTTCTCGCGACGCTCGCGCGCGGGCTTCTCGCGCGCTGGCTTCTTCTCGGGCTTCCTGGCCGCCTCGCCGGTAGGCGACTCGGCGCTCTCCACCTCGGCGGCCGCCGTGGTCGGCTTGCGCTTACGGTTGCGGCCCCCGCGCGTGCCGCGGCGGCGCGTCCGCTGCGCCTGTCCGTCGGTCGCGGCCTCTTCGGCCGCCTGGGGCTCGGGCTCGGGTGGTGTGTCAGCCGGTGGGGCCGGCTGCGTCAGTGCTTGCTGCTGTTCCTCTTCCTGCTTCTTGCGTCGTCGGAACCAGTTGAGTGGCAAACGGAATCTCCTTCTCGTGTGCGCGCGCGCGGACAGCCACGCCGCTGCGGGCGCCGCGTGCGCTGCAAGACATCAATGCGTCACAAACCTTCGGCATTGCCTACCCCGAGGGTAGCAAGCGGGTCTTTCTGCCCAAGGGGGCTTGACGGAACGTCGCTCGTCGCAGGGGTGCGCTGGTCGTTCCGAGGCTAGGACGCAGGGAGCGTTCGTGTTCCCATTCAAGAGTGTTCTTATTGAAAAGTCCTACGGGCGCGACCGAGGACGACGCCTCGGGACGTCCAGCGCGGCCCGACGACTCAGACGTCGTTTCGTCAAGCCCCCTTACGCCGCCTGGGCCGGCGGCAGCTTGGCCCGCCGCCTGCGGACGAGGCGGAGCCGCTGGTTGAGGCGTGCCCACGCCCACGGCTCGAGCTCGTCGTAGCGGTTCGGCATCTTCTCGCGGGTCGCCTCGAGGTACTCGAACCAGGCGTCCGCTTCCTCGATCATCAGCAGCTCGTAGACCTCTCGCGTGGTCATCCCCGGCGGTCCTCCTCCGTCGATGCCCGCCAGAGTAGGACCAGGGTCGGACGGACCCGTCTACCAGAGGCGCGCGGGGCTTCTGAGGGGTCCGCGACCGCGGGCGTGGATGGCCTGGAGGATGCCGATCGCGATCAGGTTCATGATCAGCGACGACCCGCCGGCGCTCACGAACGGCAAGGGGATGCCGGTGACCGGGGCCATCCCGATCGTCATGCCGACGTTGACCACGATCTGGAAGAGCAGGCCGATGGCGATGCCGCCCGCGACGATCGCTGAGAACATATCGCGCGCGACCGCGATCGTGTTCAGCGCCCGCCAGACGACGAGCAGGTAGAGCAGCAGCAGGATGGTCGCGCCGACGAAGCCGCGCTGCTCGGCGAGCGAGGCAAAGACGAAGTCGGTCGCGTGCTCGGGCAGGTAGTCGAAGTTCGTCTGCGTCGAGCCGGAGACGCCGCGGCCGGTGGCTCCGCCGGAGCCGACGGCGATCTGCGACTGCGTCACGTTGTAGGTCGCCCCGCTCGGATCCTGCGACGGGTTCGTGAACGAGGTCAGGCGCTGCACCTGGTACGGCTTGAGGATGTCCACGCCGGCCGCGGGCGCCGCCCAGAGGACGCCGGTGCCGATGATCGCCGCGACCGCGAGGAGGACGCCGAGGTGGAGCCAGCGCGTCCCGGCCACGAACAGGACCGAGCCGAGCACGGCGACGTAGACGAGCGCGCTGCCGACGTCCGGCTGCAGGAAGACGAGCGCCGTCGGGACGGCCGCGATGCCGATTGCGGTGACCGTCGTCCGCACCTCGCCTACGCGCCTGCCGCGATCGGCGAGGAAGCCGGCGAGGCAGAGGACGAGCAGGAGCTTGCCGAACTCGGAGGGCTGGAACCGGAAGCTGCCGAGGGAGATCCACCGCTGCGACCCGCGTGCGCTCACGCCGCCGGCGAGCACGAGCAGCAGCGAGCCGAGCAGCGTGACGTAGATGACCATGCGCCGCCGGCGGTACACGTCCGGATTGACGAACACCGCCAGGACGAGGCCGACGACGCCGACCACCGCGTAGACCATCTGGCGGTGGATGTAGTACGTCGGGTCGCCCGGCACGTCGTCGCGCGTGATCCCGTTCAGCAGCCAGAGCCCGTACGCGAGCAGCGCGGCGACGGCGCCGAGCAGGAGCCAGTCGAGCCGGCGCAGCAGGTGGCCGATGTCGAGCACCGGCACGGTGCGCATGCCTGCGGACGGGCGGCCGACGCGGGAGTCGAGCATCAGTCGTTCCTCTGGGTGGCCGTGGCATCGCCACCCTGCTCGTGGAAGTACTCGCGGAAGATCTTGAGTGCCGCCGGCGCTGCCGCCTCGGCGCCGAAGCCGCCGTTCTCGATGACAACGCAGAGCGCAATCGTCGGCACCTGCCCCCTGGTCGACGGCCCGTAGCCGCAGAACCAGGACTGGTCGAGCAGGCCGAGCCCCTGGACGTACTTCTGGGCCGTGCCGGTCTTCCCGCTGATCGCCGTCGGGAAGGTCTTGAACACCGCGCTCGCCGTCCCGTTGCCGCCGTGCGTCGCCCCGTAGAGGCCGGCCTGGACGGCGTCGAGCATCGAGGGGTCGACGTGTGCGTCGACGGGCGGCGGGGACGAGTAGCGGCGGAGGACGAGCGGGCCGGTGCGTGAGGTCCCCGGCTCCTCGACCTGGTCGAGCAGGTGCGGGCGGATCAGCTTCCCGCCGTTCGCGATCATCGCGTAGAAGCGCGCCATCTGGAGCGGCGAGACCGTCAGGTCCTTCTGGCCGATCGCGAGCTGCACCGAGTCGCCCGGCTTCCAGAGACTGTCTATTCGCCAGTTCGTCGGGTCGGTCTTCGCGGTGTAGGTCTGCTTGAACGTCTTCGGCGTCGCGAGCAGGCCGTTCGCCTCGCCGCCGACGTCGACCCCTGTCGGGCGGCCGAAGCCCCACCGGCCTGCCCACTTCTGCAGCGGGCTCCCCTGAGCCAGGTAGAACTGCCAGCCCAGTTGGTAGAAGTACGTGTCGCAGGACTGCTCGAGTGCCTGCGGCAGCGTCAGCGGCCCCGATGCGGTGTGGTTCCAGTTGTTGAAGGTGGCGCCCAGGACCGGCTTGCCGGTGACCGGGTCCTTCAGCGGGACGGTCCACGAGGCCGTGCAGTCGAGCGGCGAGTACGGGTTGAGGATGCCTTCCTCCATCGCCGCGAGCGCCGTCACGGGCTTGAACGTCGACCCGGGCGGGTACTCACCGGCGATCGCGCGGTTGACCATCGGGTAGTTGTCCGCTCGCGCGACGTTCGGATTGATCGACAGCAGCCGGTTCAGCTGCTTGCGCATGTTCGGGTTCACAAACGCGCCCGGCTGGAACCCGGGCTCCGAGGCGAGCGCGAGCACGTCGCCGTTGCGCGGGTCGATGGCGACCGCGGCGCCGCCGCGCGACCAGTAGTTGTGGTTGTTGAGGGCAAGGCCCTCGCCGTAGATGATCGCGTTCTGGGCCGCCTTCTGCAGCTTGGCGTCGAGCGTCAGGCGCACGGTGTCGCCGGCCGTCGGCGCCTGCGTGATCTGCAGGTCGCTGCGCGGGTGCCCGGCCGAGTCGAAGCGCGCCTGCGCGAGCCCGTCGGTGCCGCGCAGGTAGTGGTCGAACGCAGACTCCACCCCACGCTGCCCGATCTGGTCGCCGAGGTGGTAGCCCTTGAGCGCCTTCAGCTGATCCTTGGTGATCTCGCCGACGTTGCCGAGGGTCTGGGGCGCGAGATCGCCCCAGGGATAGCGGCGCACCTGCGTCTCCTCGATCTTCACGCCCGGGAAGTCCGTCTGGCGCTCCGAGAGGAAGGTGATCACCTTCTCGGAGACGTTGTTCTTGATCGTGATCGGCGTCAGTGGATCGAGCTTCTGCTCCTGGAGCTTCGACAGCAGATCCTTGAGCGGCACGCCGAGCACAGGAGCCAGCCGCGTCATCTCGGCGTAGCGGCCCTTGTCGGGCAGGTTCGACGGCCAGATGCGGATCGACGTGACGGTGCGGTTGTCGACGAGCAGGCGCCCCTTGCGGTCGACGATCTGGCCGCGCGCCGCCTCGACGCGCACCTGGCGGAGCTGGTTGTCGCGCGCGGCGCGCAGGTAGTCCTCGCCGGAGAGCACCTGCAGCGCCCAGAGGCGCAGGAACAGCAGTGCGAACGCGGCGAGCGCGAACGCGCCCAGGATCCCGATCCGGAACGCGAGCTGCGGCGTGAGGCGGTAGGGCTCCTCCACGCGCGGGTCGCCCGGCAGGAAGGTGCGCGGCTTCGACCGGTAGCTGGTGCTAGCCAACGAGCTCGACCTCGCGCGTGACCGATGCGATGAGCGAGCGGCGCGGGAACATCCAGCGGAAGAGCGCGTAGAGCGGCAGCGTCAGCAGGACGTTCATGATCAGCTGCGGCCAGAGCGAGTCGAACAGCATCCATCGCGCCGACGTGGGTTCGCCGATCGTGAACTGGAGCAGCAGGTTGCCGGCCGCCGTCAGCACCGTGACGACGGCGACGGCGAGGAACGGGGCGTGCGCGCGGTCGCGGGCGGTCGTCTCGCCGTAGCGGCCGCACCAGTAGCCGACGAGCGTCAGGAGCAGCGAGGTCAGGCCGAGCGTGCCGAGCGAGACGGTGTCGAGCAGGAGCCCGGCCCAGAAGCCGGCGACCGCGCCGACGATCGAGCCGGTCAGCAGTGCCACGACGGCCACCGTGACGAGGACGATGTCGGCCGAGCCACTGCCGATGTGGAGCGGGGCAAATACGGCGAGCTCGAGGAGGACGGCGACGAAGACGGCGCCGAGCGCCTTGAGCACCGCGACGGTCACGGTAGGCTCGGGACGGGCCCCTTGCGGAGCAGGATCACGACGTGGTCGATGCTGCCGAGGTCGGCGAACGGGCTGATGCGTACGAGCTTGAAGGGGTCGGTGTCGCTCTGGCTGACGCTGTCGACCTGCCCGACGGGAATCCAGCTCGGGTAGAACGAGCCACCCGAGATGCGCCCCGCGGTCGAGATCACGTCGCCCGCCTGAATCACGTCCTGCTTGGACACCTGATCAATCGAGAGCGAGCCGGCGTCGGGGCCACCACCGCGCAGGATGCCCTTGGTGCCGTTGGCCGCATCGACGATCGCAACCGCGCTCGAGCGGTCGCTGATCAGCGTGACGACCGCTGTGCTCCCCCCGACCTTGGAGATGTGGCCGAGGAGCTGGCCGGGCATGGTCGCGCTCACGACCGGGTCGTAGCGCCCGACGTGGTCGCCGCGGCCCGCCGAAACGACGATCTGCTGCTGGTAGCTGGGCAGGTCGGCGATCACGTCCGCCCGCAGCAGCGTGTAGTCGCCCTTGACGTACGACGGCGCGGGCGCGTTGCGCGTCACCCCGCCCAGCGCGGCGGGGCCGGTGGCTGGCGGGGCGGCCGCCCGCCGCTGGAGCGCCGCGACCCGCTGCTTCAGCCGCGTGTTCTCCGAGCGCGCGGTGCGCAGGTCGTCGAACCAGCCCCACGCGTCGCGGAACGGGCGGACGACGCGCTCGGCGCCGATCTGGAACGGCTCGACCACGCTCGCGGCCGTGCCCTGCGCCGAGTGCAGCGGCCCGGAATCGGCCTCGCGGAAGTACGCCGTGGCGAGCACGAGCGAGATGAGGACGAGCGCGACGACGACGGCACGCCTTCCGAGCGACCCGCCGGAGCGGGACCCGAACGTGGAGGCGGCGGTGCGCTGAGCCGTTGCGCCGGTCGTGGCGAGCCGGACGCTTCGATGTCGGGGCACGGTTTTCGAGGTTACAACAGGTCGCTGGCGGGGTTGGGTCGGCTAACTGCGGCTTAAGGAACTAGCCGCGGTATCCGTTGCGGTAGCCGTTGCGGTGCTTGTTGCGGGCCTTGGCCGTCTTCTTCAGCTCCTCGAGCACCTCGAGGCTGCGGCCGGAGCCGACCGCCACGCACGTGAGCGGCGAGTCGGCGAGCTGCGTGGGCATGTGCGTCTCGTGGCGGAGCCGCTCGTCGAGGCCGTGGAGCAGGGCGCCGCCGCCGGCGAGCACGATGCCGCGGTCCATGATGTCGGCGGCGAGCTCGGGCGGCGTCTTGTCGAGCGTCGAGCGGATCGCGTCGATGATCTGTCTGACCGGCTCCTCGAGCGCCTCGCGAATCTCCTCGGAGTTGAGGATCACGGTCTTGGGCAGGCCGGTGAGCATGTCGCGCCCGCGCACCTCGGCCTGCACCTCCTCGCGCATGCGGAACGCGGAGCCGACCTCGAGCTTGATCTCCTCGGCCGTCTGCTGGCCGATCAGGAGCTTGTACTCCTTCTTGACGTGGCTGACGATCGCCTCGTCCATCTCGTCGCCGCCGACGCGGAGGCTCTGCGAGACGACGATGCCGCCAAGCGAGATGACGGCCACCTCGGTGGTGCCGCCGCCGACGTCAACGATCATGTTCCCCGTCGGCTCGGAGACCGGCAGGCCGGCGCCGATCGCGGCGGCCATCGGCTCCTCGATCAGGTGCGCCTCGCGCGCGCCCGCCGAGAGGGTCGCCTCCTCGACCGCCCGCTTCTCCACGCCGGTGACGCCCGACGGCACGCAGACCACCACGCGCGGGTGCGCAAAGCGGTTCTGGTGCACCTTCTGGATGAAGTGGCGGAGCATCTGCTCCGTCACGTCGAAGTCGGCGATCACGCCGTCCTTCAACGGCCTGATCGCGGTGATCGAGCCCGGGGTGCGGCCGAGCATGCGCTTCGCCTCGACGCCCACCGCGTGGACGTCGCCGGTGCGCTGGTCGATCGCGACGACCGAGGGCTCCGACAGCACGATGCCGCGGCCGCGGACGTACACGAGCGTATTTGCGGTGCCCAGATCGACGGCCATGTCTCGGCCGCCGAAGCCACTCAGGCTGTCAAGAAACCCCATAGGAGCAGGCGATATTACAGTGGTGCTGTTCTCGCGCCTAGTGCGCGCAGCGCCCCACCGTAGCCGCCGGGCTGCCTCGCCCGCCACCCGGATGTCGGCAGACCGTAGATCGCACGGAGGCCGGACGCGGACGGTCAGCCGAAGCCGTAGACGCCCGGGAAGCGCTCGGCGAGCAGCCGTACCAGGAGCGCCGCGGGCAGCCCGACCACGTTCAGGTAGTCGCCCTCCACCCGGTTGACGAGTGCCGCACCGCGCCCCTGGATGGCGTAGCCGCCCGCCCGTCCCTTCCACTCGCCCGTCGTCTCGTAGGCCGCGAGGTCGGCCGGGGTGAGCGGCCGCAACGTCACCGCCGTCTCCTCCGCCTCGACCACCTCCCAGCCCGGCGTCAGGAGGCACAGGCCCGAGATCACGTGGTGCGTGTGTCCGCCGAGCGCGTCCAGCATCTCGACCGCGCCCTCGGCGTCGGCGGGCTTGCCGTACACCCGGCCGTCGAGCCACACGGTGGTGTCGACGCCGAGCACGGGCCGCCCATCCGCCCAGCGCGCAACCGAGCGCGCCTTCTCCCGCGCGTGCGCGCGCACGAGAGCGTGCGGGTCGACGTCGGGCGGGTCGTGCTCCTCGTACACGGGCGCGATGACGTGGAACGGGATGCCGAGCTGCTCGAGGATCGCGCGGCGCTGCGGCGAGGTGGAGGCGAGCAGCAGTGGCGGTGCGGGCGGGACGCTCATCGGTGAGGGGCCAGGATGGCAGCCCCGCGTCCAGGAGGGCCGTCCCAGTATCAGCGGGGGCTGTCCCCCGTGCCTGGCGGTCAAGATGAGCGGCGGCGAGGCGCGCGAGATCGCCTGGCGCTTCGCCCAGGACTGGGTCGACCTCCTCGACGGGAGCGCGCTCGTCCGTGGCTGCGACCAGACCGCGGCGAGCCCGGGCCATCTGCCGCTTCCACGTCTCCGACGACTTGCGAGGTGCACCGGCTGATCGTGTGGAAGTCGGCGCCGCACACGTACTACGCCCGCGCCAGCGGCGTCTCCGCCGACGCTACGGCGTGGCCCAGGCGAGCACGTCGCGGAAGCCGTAGTCGGAGAGGCTTGCGAAGAGCGGCTCCCGGGTCAGCTTCGCGCGCGTTGTCGCGGGGCTCGTGATCCCACAAAGGAAGCGCGCGAGCTGGCGCGGCGCGCCGAGCGCGTCGGGATGCGACGCCGACACCGCCTCGACGGCTGCGCGGTCGACGACCGTGTCGATGCCGGGCCGCGGCGCAGGCTCGCCCAGCGATTGCGCGCCGCCCAGGCAGTGGGTGCAGTGGCCGCACGCTTCGGTTCGCTCCTCGCCGAAGTAGGCCGCGAGCTCGCGCACCTGGCAGCCGTCGTGCTCGACGAGCGCGAGCACCTGGCCCACCCGTGACGTCTCCGCCTGCTCGCGTCGGGTCAGACGGTCGGCGACCTGGTCGACGAGCTCGTCCCGCGCGGGCGGCTGCTGCAGGAGCGTGTAGCGCTGGCGCACGTCGGCGGCCCGCACCTCGGCGAGCCCCTGCTGGTCGAGGTAGTCCAGTGCCGCCACGATTCTCGACCGCGCCGCACCCAGGGCCGCCGCGCTCGCGTCCGGATCGATGGTCGTCCAGGTCCGCCCCGTCGTGCCGCTGGCGAAGACGCCGCGGAGGAAGTCCGCCCGCGATGCGTCGAACCCCGCGACGAGATCGTCGAGCGAGCCGTCCAGCGGGCAAACCTTGTAGCCGGCGTAGAACGGCGTCCCCTGCCGAAGCAGGCCGTCCAGCTCGAGATACGTCAACACCGTCCGCAAGACGAGCTGGCGGATGTCGTGGCGCGCGGACAGGTCGAACTCGGACACCGCGAGCTCCTCGCCGACCGCGTGCGAGAATATCTCGCCGAGGACGGAGGCCAGCGCGGCTCGCGTCGGCGTGTCGCCGTACGCGAAGTTCTCCAGCGTCGGCACGTCGTCGGGGCAGGCGAGCAGCTCGCACACGCTCGGCTCCCCGTCCCGGCCGGCGCGCCCGGTCTCCTGCGAGTACGACTCGAGGCTCTTCGGCAGGTTGTAGTGGTAGACGGCGCGCACGTCCGCCTTGTCGATGCCCATGCCGAACGCGATCGTGGCCACGACAACGTTCCGGTCCGACCCCGACCACCAGTTCTGGACCGCGACCCGGTCATCGGGGCTCATGCCTGCGTGGTAGGCGCGTGCCGGGAGGCCGCCCTCCGCCAGCAGCGCCGCGACCTCCGCCGCCCTCCGCTGCAGCGTGACGTAGACGATCGCCGACCCGCCCGGCCGTTCCCGCATGCGCGCCAGCAGCAGCCCGTCGCGCTCCGCCGCCGCGACCGGCGTGGTCAACAGCGTCAGGTTCGGGCGGTAGAAGCCGGTGACGATCGAGTCCCGCTCGTCGATGCCGAACCCGCGGCGGATGTCGGCCGCGACGGCCGGCGTTGCCGTCGCGGTCAAGGCGAGCACGCGCTCCGCGCCGAGCTCAGCCGCCCGAACGGCGAGCTTCAGGTAGTCCGGCCGGAAGTTGTGGCCCCACTCCGAGATGCAGTGCGCCTCGTCCACGGCGAAAAGCGAGATCCGGGCGCCGGCGAGCTGTGCCAGGAAGCGCTCGTTGTTGAACCGCTCCGGGGCGACGTAGAGCAGCTTCAGCGTCCCCGCTCGCAGCCGCGCCGTCACGTCGCGCAACTCGTCCGGCCCGAGGCTGGAATCAAGCCGCGCCGCCGCCACGCCCCGCGCAGAGAGGAAGTCGATCTGATCCTTCATCAGCGCGATCAGCGGCGAGACGACGACGGTGACGCCGTCGAGGAGCAGCGCCGGCAGCTGGTAGCAGAGGCTCTTCCCGCCCCCGGTCGGGAACACCGCGAGCGCCGATCGCCCGGCCAGCAGCGCATCGATCACGTCCTCCTGCCCGGGCCGGAACGACGGGAACCCGAACGGGTCGGCGAGGACGTCCTGCGGGCGGGTCTCAGTCGCGCTCATGGCTCTCGACGGTACCCGTGAGCCGTCGCCATGGACGAATCGGCGCTGAACCGGCCCTCGCCGGTCAGGCCCTCAGCGCTTGCGCGCGCGCCAGATCTCCTCGGCCGGCCACTGCGCCGCCCATGCCGGCGTGAACAGGTTGTGCCGGCTCGGCTGCGCCCCCGGGTCGCCCCGCAGCTCCACCAGGTCCTCGACCTGGAAGCCACTCGCATGGAAGAGCGCGATCCAGTCGCCGTAGCCGAGGTGGAAGTCGACCGAGTCGTCGTCCGCCCACTCGAAGCGGTGCATGCCGAAGTACGGCCGCTGGAAGCGGGTTCCGGCGGGCAGGTCGGCCTCGAGCTCGGGCATGCAGAGCACGAGCAGCGTCCCGTTCACGAGGAGGACGATGTGGCCGCCCGGGCGCAGGACGCGCGCAGCCTCGGGGATCCAGACGTACGGGTCGGCCCAGATGCTCGCGCCGTACTCGGAGACGACGAGGTCGAACGATTCATCGGCGAACGGGAGCGCCTCGGCGCTGCCGTGCACGAGCGGGAACTCGAGCCCGAACTCCTGCTGGAAGCGGCGCGCGGTCGCGAGCTGCTCCTCGGAGACGTCTATGCCGGTCACGCGGGCGCCGCGGCGTGCGAGCCGTGCGGACACGTAGGCGGTGCCGCAGCCGGATTCGAGGACGTCGCGGCCCTCGAGCTCGGGCAGCACGCGTGCCTCGGTCTCCGGAACGCTCGTGATCCCCCACGTCACTGTGTCGTCCGCCCAGTGCCGCCGCCCGGGCTCGACGAATTCCGCGGCCCAGACGTTCCACTCGGCGCGGTTACGGGCGGCGTGCTCGCTCAGCTCCACTTCCGCACCGCCCAGATCTGCTCCATCGGCCACTGCTGCGACCACGCCGTCTGCGCCTCGTCGCGATACGTCGAGACGGCCCCCTCGGGCGGCTGCACCTCGTGGAGCCGCTCGACCGTGAGCCCATGCGCGCGGAAGAGCCGGATCCAGCCGCCCTGTGTGCGCGTGAACGCGACCGGCTCATCCGGCTCGTCCTCCCATTCGATCCGCCCGAGCCCGAAGTAGGGCCGGTGCAGCTCGGGGTCGACCACGTCTCCGGACCCGGGCCGCCAGCAGAGCTGCGAGAGCGGCGTCGTGTGCGAGAAGGCGAGCAGGCCGCCGGGTCGGAGCAGCCGCGCGACCTCGGGGACCGTGATGTCGGGGTCCTGGAACGTCATGGCGCCGTGGTCGCAGAAGACGACGTCGAAGCTCGCCTCCGCGAACGGCGCCTCGCCGGCGCTCGCGTGCACGAGCGGGAAGTCGACGCCCGCCTCGCCGAGCAGCCGGCGCGCATGCTCGAGCTGGCGCGCCGAGTTGTCCATGCCGACCGGCCGCGCGCCCTGCTGCGCAAGGAGAATCGACCACTGGGCCGCGCCGCAGCCGTACTCGAGCACGTCCAGGCCGGAGACGTCGCCCAGGATGAGCAGCTCGCGCTCCGGGATCTGCCACATGCCCCAGCGCGGCTCGGGACGGCCGAGCATCTCGCGATGCCGGTCCTGGTACTCGTCGGAAAGCGCATCCCAGCGCGCGCGGTTCGTCTGCGCGTCAGGTGACGTCATTGCCGAACCAGAGAGCGATCTCGCGCTGCGCGGACTCCGGCGAGTCCGAGCCGTGCACGAGGTTGTCCGGCATCGAGAGCGCGAGGTCGCCGCGGATCGTGCCCGGCGCGGCGCCGGCCGGGTTGGTGCCGCCCATCGTCGTGCGCACCACGGCGATCGCGCCCTCGCCCTCGAGCACGAGGGCGAGCGTCGGCGACGAGGTGATGAACGCGACGAGCTCGCCGAAGAACGGCTTCTCGGCGTGCTCGGCGTAGTGCTCGCGCGCGAGCGCGTCGTCGACCTGGACGAGCCTGGCGGCGCGGATCGTGAGCCCGCGCGCCTCGAAGCGTGCGAGGATCTCGCCAGCGAGGCGACGCTGCATCGCGTCCGGCTTGATTAGGACGAGGGTGCGTTCCGCAGCCATGAGGGCGAGACTCTACTGTGGCGATTCAGACGCGCGCTGAGGCGATTCGGATGCGCGCCGCCGCCGCCGCGCGGTGGTCGTCGTCGGCGCGAACTCGATCGGCGCCGGCGTCGCGACAGGGGTTTCGCAGAGCGGGCAAATCTGCCAGAGCGGCTCGAGCGGCTGCTTGCAGCTCACGCACGCCTGCTTGAGCTTGGTCGTGCAGACGGGGCAGACGAGGAAGCTCTCCTTGACGGCGGCGCGGCAGACCGGGCAGTGCAAGTCGTACTCGGCGAGCCGCTCCTCCATCGCCTTCATCTCCAGCTCGCGCTCGCGCACCTCCTCGAGGTACTCGGGCGGCCGGAAGAGCATGTAGACGAACGCGCCGATGAAGGGCAGCGCCAGCCCGAGCACGGTCGCCATGGCGACGAGCCACGGGTCCTCGATGCGGCGGCGGGCGTCCTTGAACACCCAGTAGGCGACCGCCAGCCAGAAGACGACGACGAAGAACAGCGAGAGATTGCGAACGAGCAGCCACGTGCCCGAGTTGAAGAAGTCCCGGACCCCGGAGAAGACGCTGTCGTTCTGGGCTGCGACGAGGGCGAGCAACGAACCTCCCGGGATTAGAGCAGCAACTGCCCGACGAGGTACCCGGCGGCAAACGCGAGCCCGACGATCGCGAGCACCGCGACCACAGCGAACACGAAGACGCTCAGCCTCTCTGCGAGCGGCCTCATGCTACGCGGTCTATGCAACGGCATCGAGATCGGCGAGAAGGTACAGCGAGCCGGTGACGAGAACCATCCCGTCGACCCCTGCCAGCTCCCGCGCCCGGGCGAGTGCAGCGCGAGGGTCGGGAACGGATTCCACCCGCGCGAAGTGTGCATCGGCGTGGGCGGCGAGGATCGGTGCGGCGAGGGCGCGGTCGCTCGTGGAGGCCGTCGCGACGAGCGTGCGGCCGAGCGGGGCGAGCTCACGCAGGACACCGTCGACGTCCTTCTCCGCGACCAGCGAGACGACGAGAACGGCGTCGTGCCGGCCGAGCGAGCGGGCGAGGTGCGCGGCGCCGGCGGGGTTGTGCGCGCCGTCGCGCAGCTCGTGTCGCGAGCGCAGCTCGTAGCGGCCTGGCAGCACCTCCTCATCCTGGAGGGCGTCGTTCCCCACCGAGCGGCCGAGAAACGCGGCCGCGGCCACGGCGGCCACGGCGCGGTTCGGTGCCAGGCCCTCGCCGGCGGCCTGGACCGCGACGACGTGCGCGGCGCCGGCGGCGCGCGCCGCGCCTTCCCACTCCGGCTCGCCGAGCACGACCGTCGCGCCCTCGCGGACGACCGCGAGCTTCTCGGCCGCGATTGCCTCGCGGGTGTCGCCGAGCACGTCGGTGTGGTCGAGCGAGACGTTGGTCAGGACGACGACCGGCGCGTCGAGCACGTTGGTGGCGTCGAGCCGGCCGCCGAGGCCCGCCTCGACGACGGCGACGTCGACGCCTGCGTCCGCAAACGCCGCGAGCGCCGCCGCGGTCAGCGTCTCGAACTGGGTGGCACCGGTCCGCTCGGCGGCGGCGCGCACGCGCCCGACGGCCGCCTCGAAGTCGGCGTTGGCCCCGTCCAACTGGATCCGCTCGCTCCAGCCGCGGACGTGCGGCGAGGTGTACGCGCCGGAGCGCAGCCCCTCGCCGCGCAGCAACGCCGCGGTCGCCCTCGTCGTGCTCGACTTGCCGTTCGTCCCGACGACGTGGATCGCGGGGTAGGCGCGCTCCGGGTGGCCGAGCTCGTCGAGCAGCGCTTGCATGCGTCCCAGCCCGAACTCGGCCGGCCATGGCGACAGCGATTCGAGCCAGGCGACTCCTGAACTGGCCATGGACGGCTAGGAAGAACTTCTACTGGCCATGCTCGT
>CAVWIN010000031.1:0-57987 GCA_963755085.1 uncultured Thermoleophilia bacterium
CGTTGGCATGGCTTTGTCGGCCGTGCTGGTGCTGCGCGTCTGGGAGCCCGCTAGCTGACGGTGAGCCGGCCGGTCAGCTTCGGGTCGCTGCCGAACCGGTACGTGCCCGAGGCCAGGTCGAGCGTCCAGGTCACGCTGCCGGTGAACGCCTTCGTCGTGTGCCGGTTCACGCCCGGGCCGACGAGGTGGAAGTTCCGCGTCTTCGAGCTGTCGCGCACCATTATCCGGTAGCGACCGGCCGCCGTCCGCTTCACGCTCATCGTCGCCGTGCCTGCGTCGACCTTCGCCGACAGCCCCTTCGTCGTGACGGCCGGCGGGACGACCACGAAGGTGCCGTTCATGGTCTCGAAGTGCGCCGAGCAGGCATAGGCGTAGCGGCCTGGCGTCAGGTCGACGGTGAACGTCTGGTCGCCGACGAAGGGGACGTCGGTCTGCAGGATGCGGACGTTCGTGGTCTGGCTGCCGAGCGCCCAGTTATGGATGTCGGACAGATCGTGGACGAGCAGCTCGTACTTCCCGGCGACGAGCGTGTCCACGTGCTTGCCGCTCGCGTCGGTGAGGTCGATCGTGAAGCCCGGCCCGTCGGTGCCGATCAGCTGCGGCAGGCTGTCCGCCGTTCCGGTCGCCGGGACGAGGCCGAGGACGACGAGCCCGAGGACGACGGCCGTGCGCATGGCGAGAGGGTTGCCTGGCGACGGGATCTGGTCAAATGATTTCCCAGACAGAAAATCGCTATGGTCGGGCATCGCGATCCACTTCCACCTGGCCGAGGACGAGCAGGCGGCGCTGGCCTTCGGGTACTCGCCGCTGCTCGAGACGGTGCTCAGCCTGCACGTGCTGGCCGAGCCGAAGCACCACGCGCTCCAGCACGACTGGGTTCGGGCGATGCGCGGCCTGCCGCCGGGCCTGCGACGCGAGCTCCGCGCGCTCGAGTTCCTGTACCGGTGGACGCTGCCCAACTGCGTGCTCCCCTCCGCGACGACGGAGTTCGAGGACTTCGAGACCGAGGTGGCCCGCCTCCGTGCCCTGCCGGTCGACGTCGCCGCCTTCGAGCTCGTCCGCACGCTCTACGACCACGGCGGGCGCGGCCGGCGCAAGCAGGTGCTCGGCGACCCGCGAGTGCGGGCAGCGGCGCTGCGCCACGCCGGCAAGCCGGGCTCGGCAACACGGCGCGCGGCCGCGCAGCTGCTCGACGACCCGGCCGCGTTCGTCGAGCGCTTCGCCATCTTCCTGGAGGGCTACTGGGAGGAGGCGTTCGCGGCCGAGTGGGAGCGCATCGAGCCGCGGCTGGCGGAGGCGGTCGTTTCCGCCGGGCGGGCGATCGCGAGCGACGGCGCCTGGCCGTTCCTCGTCGGCCTCGCGCCGCAGCTCCGCGTCGACGTCGCCGCGCGGACGTTCGGGCTGGACATCCCGCATGACCACGACGTCGAGCTGACCGCCCGGAGCCCGCTGCTGCTCATGCCGAGCGTCTACGTCTGGCCGCACGTGCGCGTCAACTGCGACCCGCCCTGGCCGCTGACGCTCTCGTACCGTGCGCCGTACCTGGCGGAGAGCCTCCGCCACACCTCGCCTCCGGAGCTGGTGCGCGTGTTCCGGGCACTCGGCGACGCGACGCGCATGCGGATCCTCGAGCAGCTCGCCCGCCGGCCCCGAAGCACGCAGGAGCTGGCCCCGCTCGTCGGCCTGAGCGAGGCGGGGACGTCGAAGCACCTGCGGCTGCTCGCCCAAGCAGGCGTGGTGACCAGTCGCCGCGAGGGCTACTACGTCGTCTACTCCGTGGTCGACGAGCGCCTCGAGTCGCTCACCGGCGACCTGCAGCACGCGCTCGCCGGCTAGAGACGCGCGACGAGGAAGAGAGGCCCCTCGTACAGCAGCTCGCCGCCGCCGAGCTCGGCGAGCAGCGAGTCGGCCGTGAAGAGCGTCTTGTAGATCTCGTGGCTGGTCCCGTCCTCGAGCGTGCGCTCCTCTGGCCCCTCCCGGTGGGCGTCGCCGCGCTGCTGCACGAGCACGAGCTCCGGCGCAACGCGGCGTGCCTCCTCGAGAAAGTGCCGTCGTTCAGCCGGTCGGAGATGGTCGTAGAAGTGGCTGGTGAAGACGCGCTCGAACGCGCCGTCCGCGAACGGCAGCGGTGGGGCCTCCGCACGCACGTCCGTCGCGTGCGGCATGCGGCCCAGCGCGATCGCGAGCATGTCCTCGCTGGCGTCGAGGAGCGTCAGCTCACCGCGCAGGTGCTGCGAGAGAAAGCCCGTCCCGCAGCCGACGTCGAGCGTGCGCGCCGGGGCGAGGCCCGCGACGAGGTCGACGAGGCGCCGGACCTCATCCGCGTGCTCGGCGGTCTCCGGCTCCCATGCGCCGCGGTCGTACTCCCCGGCGCGCAGGTTGTAGTAGCGCTGCTCGTCGGGCGCCTATCGTGAAGGCTCAGCCGGACTTGAGCGTCTTGATGTAGGCGGCGAGTGCGCGCAGCTGCGGGTCGGGGATGATCCCGCCCCAGTGCGGCATGGAGGCGATCGGCGCCTTGCCGATCACGCTGCCGCTGCGGATGACGTCGATGATCTTCTGGTCGGTGTTGAACTCGTGGAAGAAGTCGGCTCCGGAGAGCGGCGGGATCGACTTGTCAGGCGAGGACGGGTTCGGCACGCCGCCGAGGCCGTTCGGGCCGTGGCAGTTGACGCAGCCGTAGCGCTGGTAGAGGAGCGCGCCCTCGACCGCCTGCCCCTGGGCGGTGATCACGGGCGCCGGCGTCGCACCCGGCACCGCGGGCAGCCCCGCGCGGATGTATGCGACCAGGTCCGACACCTGCCGGTCCGAGATGACCGGGCCCCAGACGGGCATATACGGCTGCTTCGGGTTCGCTGACTCGCCGAGCCCGTGGTCGATGATGTGCTTCAGCTCCGGCACGCCCAGGCTTCCGGCCGCGGTAAGCGGCGGGACGGTTGACGAGACGCCGCCCTGGCCCCGGTCGCCGTGGCACTGGGCGCACGCGAACTGCTGGAAGTCGTGCCCGCCCGCGGCCACCGCGTTGCTCACGGAGGTGGCGCCGCCGTTCGGGACGGTCGTGATCGAAACCGTCGTGGTGACGGTCTTCGTCCCGCCGCACCCGGCGGCGGCGAGTAGGACGGTCGCGAACACCACGCTCCGACGCATCGGCCGACCCTAACGCCGCGCCTGCTCGCCTCGCTTCCGTAGAGACTGCGGATACGCCACAGGGCCGCCGACCCCGTAGCATCGCCTCGAACCCCGGCGACGAAAGGACGGACCAATGGCGTTCAGCGTGCCCCCGCTGCCATACGGCTACGACGCGCTCGAGCCGACGATCGACGAGCAGACGATGCGGCTGCACCACGACAAGCACCACCAGGCGTACGTCGACAACGCGAACAAGGCGCTCGAAGGCACGCCGCTCGACGGCGAGTCGGTCGAGCAGATCCTGACCAACCTCGATGCGCTGCCCGAGGACCGGCGGGCCGCCGCGCGCAACAACGTCGGCGGGCACGCGAACCACTCGCTCTTCTGGGAGATCATGTCGCCGGACGGCGGCGGCGACCCCGACGGGGCGCTGGGCCAGGCGATCGCCGACGCGTTCGGCAGCCTCGACGAGTTCAAGGCGGCCGTGAACGACGCGGGCGTGAAGCGCTTCGGCTCCGGCTGGACGTGGCTCGTCCACGACGGCACCGGCCTCGCGGTCATCTCGACGCCGAACCAGGACTCGCCCATCATCGACAGCAAGGTGCCGCTGCTCGGTATCGACGTCTGGGAGCACGCCTACTACCTCAAGTACCAGAACCGGCGGCCCGACTACCTCGCGGCCTGGTGGAACATCGTCAACTGGCCCGCCGTGGCGGTGCGCTACGAGACGGCGATCGGCCGCTAGTCCGAGGGCGGCTCCGTAAAGACACAGGGCCGGGCGCGCGCGCCCGGCCCCGGTCAGTTCGCTGGTCGGTCAGCGGCGGCGCGACGTGCGGCGTGCCGTCCTGCGCGCGACTCTGCGTCCTCCCATCATCGCCGTACCTCCTCGTTGTGTCGTGTTGTCGGGCGCCTAGACAGTTGCCGGCGCCTTCTCGGTCTCCAGCGCGTGGAGCTGCTGGGCCTCCTCGGCCTTCAACAGGCCGATCTCGACCAGGTCCAGCGGGCTGATGAAGCCGTCGGAGATCCGGAAGCCGCCCGCCGACGCGATCGCGTCGCGGAGCGGGACGGCCCAGTGGTGCTCGATGAGGATGAGCGCCGCGGCCGAGTCGTTCGGGATCTCGTCGAGGACGTCCCACGCCTCCTCGTCGTTGAACGCGTGGATGCCTTCCTTCTCGGCGCTCTCGGCACCGGCGATCGCGCCTGCCTCGAAGCCCTCCTCGCCCTCGATGCCGAGGCCGATGAGCGCGCCGATCTTCGAGCCGAGCTCGATGGCCTCGTCGCGCGTCAGGTTGCTGAGGTGCTCCACCTCGATCTCGCCCTCGGCGTCCTTGTGGACGGCGAGCGCGTCGATGACGCGGATCGTGTCGGTGTCGCGGAGCTTCTGGAGCTCAGCCTTGACCTGTCCGTGGAAGTCGGGGTGGCTGAAGCCGAGGACGAGCAGCTGCACAGGGCCGATGGCCATGTCCGCCTCCTTTCTCAGGCGGCCGCCGGGCCGCTTGCGGTCGGGAATCGCGGCTCGCGGACGTTCGCGGGCCTTCTAGCTCGACGCTAGCGACGGCCCGACGCAACCCCGTCACCCTGAGCGGGTGAAGCGGGGTTTGCGTACACCACCTCGGTGCGGGCGACCAGGTCGGGCAGCCCGCGGCGCCGCCGGTCGAACAGCACCGGCAGGTACCCGAGGAAGAAGATGGCGATCGAGAACCAGGTGACGATCGCCCGCACGAGTGAGCGGCCGAACGACGGCGCGCCGCCGCTCGCGTCACGAACGCGCAGCCCGAGCACGTCCATCCCGGGCGTCCGGCCCGCGCCGCTCCAGAAGAAGACGAAGTAGGCGAGGATGAGGAGCGTGGCGCCACCGCCGAGCACCCCGCCGATGATCGAGACGCGGGCGAGCCCGCCGACCAGGTAGGAGATCAGCGCAAGCGTGCCGGCGAAGATGCCGTAGACGACGGCGAGGCCCACGAGGTCGACCGCGAACGCGGCACCGCGCGTCGCCACACCCGCGTAGGTCGGCTCCACCACGGGCCGCCGGCGCACGAACGAGTCGATGCGGTCATCGAGCGCATTGCCGCGCTCGCTCACGTCGTCGGCAAGGGCGTCGACCAGGCCGGTCGTCTGCGCCTTCAGCGCCTCGACCACCTCGGGGCTGGCGACCACCTCGCGGATCGCCTGCTGCACCGCCGCGCTCGCGACGACGCGGTGGACGGCCTCCTCGGTGCGCGGGCTCGCGACCGCCTTGTCGATCATCTCGTCGAGCGCGCCGCTTTCGGCCAGCTCCGCGACCATGCGCTCCAGAACGTGGTGCTCGGCGATCGTTTGGGCCACCTGCTCGGGCAGCTCGCCGGCGAGCGCGCGGTCCGCAATCCGCGACAGCTCGGGCAGGAGGTGCTCGTCGGCCGCCGCCTCGAGCGGGGCCCTCGACGCGCGCGCCGCCATTCGGGCCGGATAGAACGCGAGGCGGCTCGCGGCGCCCAGTGCCGACCGGCGCGCCTCGTCCTCCGGCGGGGGGGCTGGTTCGGTCATCGCGCGACCATCCTTCGCCGACGGTAGGCGGCCGGAGGGGGCAGCCGGTCATCCGAACGGGATGATGCCGCGCGCGGGAGCCCTATGGCAATCATCTCCATCGGATGATGGGGCCTCGGCCGGCTGCCGTGAAACTGCGGCCGTGGAGACTTCGACGCTCGGGGCCGCACCGCCGGCGTTCCACCTGCTCGCCAAGCCCACGGGCGCGGTCTGCAACCTCGACTGCTCGTACTGCTTCTTCCTCTCGAAGGAGATGCTCTACCCCGGGTCGCGCTTCCGCATGGCCGACGACCTGCTCGACACGTACATCCGCCAGTTGATCGAGGCCCACGCGCGCGTTCCAGAGGTGGTGATCGCCTGGCAGGGAGGCGAGCCCACGTTGATGGGCCTCGACTTCTTCCGCCGATCGGTCGAGCTGGCGGCGAAGTACCTGCAGCCGGGGCAGCGCGCACTGCACACGATCCAGACAAACGCGACCCTGCTCGACGGGGAGTGGGCGGCGTTCTTCCGCGAGCACGACGTCCTGGTCGGGGTCTCGATCGACGGCCCGCGCGAGCTGCATGACGCGTATCGCGTCAACAAGGGCGGCAGGGGCTCGTTCGACCAGGTGATGACTGGCCTCGGGCACCTCCGGGAGGCCGGTGTCGAGTGGAACGCGCTCACGACGATCCACGCGGCGAACGCCGGGCACGGGCGGGACGTGTACCGCTTCCTCCGCGACGAGTGCGGCGCCCGCTTTGTCCAGTTCATCCCCATCATCGAGCGCGTCGCCGAGGCGGAGGAAGACGGCACCGTCCCGTGGACGTCGTGGCGCGACCGGCCGCTCTACACCCAGCAGGGCAAGCGGGTCACAGGCCGCTCCGTGACTGCCGACCAGTACGGCCGCTTCCTGATCGACGTCTTCGAGGAGTGGGTGCGCGGCGATGTCGGAGAGGTCTACGTGCAGATGTTCGACGTCGCGCTCGCCAACTGGGTCGGCGAGCCGCCCGGCCTCTGTATCCACTCGGAGACGTGCGGGCTCGCGCTCGCCCTCGAGCACACGGGCGACCTTTACTCCTGCGACCACTTCGTCGAGCCCAAGTACAGGCTCGGGAACATCCGCGAAACGCACATGCTCGAGCTCGTCGCCTCGCAGCGCCAACAGCAGTTCGGCCTCGACAAGCGCGACACGCTCCCGCGCTACTGCCGCGAGTGCGACGTTCGCTTCGCCTGCCACGGCGGCTGCCCGAAGGACCGGTTCATCGAGACGCCGCAGGGCGAAGCCGGGCTCAACTACCTCTGCGCGGGCTACAAGGACTTCTTCCACCACGTCGACCGTCCGATGCGCTTCATGGCCGACCAGCTCGGACGTGGGCTCGCGCCGGCCGATGTCATGGCGCTCTATCGCGCCGAGGACGGGAGGCGCGGCCGGAACGACCCGTGCACGTGCGGCAGCGGCCGGAAGTGGAAGCACTGCCATGGCCCAGAGGCGCCAGCAGTGGCGGGCTTCATGTAGCGACGCCTATGGCGGCGCGGGGGCCGGCGAGTCTCCCTCCGTCATACTCGGCCGCCATGTCCGATTGGGCCGAGATCCTCCTGCTCGCCGTCGCGTCGGCCTTCTGGCCCACCCTGATCGTGATCGTCGTGCTTGCCCTCCGGCTCGAGCACCCGATCAAGATCCTGACCTGGTTCCTCGCCGGCGGCCTGCTGGCGACGATCACGATCGGAATCGTCGTGGTGTTCGCGCTGGAGGGGACGAGCTTCGTGTCCGGCTCCAGCCCGCCGGCCGACCCGGCGCTCGACCTCATCGCAGGCGGGCTGTCGCTCCTCGCCGCCTACGCGGTCCACCGCAGCAAACCCCGTGAGCCGAAGCAGGGGGACCAGCAGCAACCCGCGAAGCCGTCCGTGGCCCAACGAGCGGTCGGCGGCGGCGCGCTTGTCGCCTTCGCCGCCGGGATCGTCCTCGACATCGTTCCCGGCACCTTTCCTATCGTCGGCCTCAAGGACATCGCGCAGCTCGACGTCAGCGACGCGGCGAAGGCGGCGGCGGTCGTCGTCTTCTACCTGATCATGTTTGCCTTCGTCGAGATCCCGATCGTCGCGTACCTGCTCGCGCCCGAGCGGACGACGACCACGATGAACGACCTCAACGCCTGGCTCGGCCGCAACGCCCGCAGCATCGCCGTATCGGTTCTCGCCGTAGGGGGTCTGTACCTCGTCGTGCGTGGAGTCGTCGAGCTCCTGACTTGAACGCGGCGTAAGCGGCCTCGCGGCTCGGGCCAGGTTGCGCCGGGATGCCTGCTCGCTTCATCCGAAGCGGACGATGCGGACACGCAAGGCCGTCGTGAAGGGTCGAGCGGCATGCCAGATACGACCCGGAGCGACGGCGCTTCGGCGCGTGGCGAAGAGCCGCGCGTGCCGATGGCCGCGGCCGCACGGGCGGATGGGATGGCCCAGACCCTGACCGCGCGGGCGCTGCACGAGCACGAGAGCCTGCACGCCGTCGCGCAGGGAGTCGGCACGTTGGCTTCGACCAGAGGGGGCTCGAGATGAGCGACGACAGCGGTGACCGCGGCTTCGTAATCGTCACGGGAACCTCGACGGGGGTCGGCGCGACCACCGCCCTCCACCTCGCCGGGCGGGGGTTTCACGTGTTCGCCGGCGTGCGCCGGGAGGAGGACGGCGCGACCCTGCGGGCTGGTGCGCCGGAGCGGCTCATGCCCGTGATCCTCGATGTCACCGATCAATCCGCCATCGCGGCGGCAGCGAGCACGGTCGCCGATGCGGTCGGGGAACGCGGCCTGGCCGGGCTGGTCAACAACGCCGGCATTGCAAAGCCCGCGCCGATCGAGCTTCAGCCGATGAGCGACTTCCGGACGCAGCTCGAGGTCAACCTCTTCGGCCCCGTCGCCATGATCCAGGCGTTCCTGCCGTTGATCCGGCAAGGCGACGGCAGGATCGTGAACGTGGGCTCGATCGGGGGCCTGCTCGTGCTGCCGCTGAACGGCGCCTACAGCGCGTCGAAGTTCGGGCTCAGGGCGCTCAGCGACGCGCTGCGGCTCGAGCTGCGGCAGTGGAACATCCACGTGTCTCTGATCGAGGTCGCGCCTGTCGCGACGGCGATCTTCGGGAAGACGTATGCCGAGCTGGACGCACTCGAGGCAAGCCTCGGCGAGACCGGGTTCGAGTTGTACGAGGAGCAGATCGCGGCGGTCAGGAAGGCGACGCAGAAGGCCGAGGCGGATGCCGATCCGCCGCTTGTGATCGCGGAGGCGATCGAGCACGCGCTGACGTCCGACAAGCCCAAGGCCAGGTATCTGGCCGGCCATGGCGGCAAGGCGGTCGCGGCCGTGGCGGCGCTGCCGGACGGGGCAAGGGATCGGGCGCTCGCGCGCGAGCTCGGGCTGCCCAGGCCGGAGCAGCGCGTGACTGCGACCACTGGAAAGGAAAAGCGATGAACGGCGACACGAAACCGAGCGTGCTGCTCGTGTACTACACGCTCACCAAGCAGTCCGGCCGAGTCGCAGAAGCGATGGCCAAGGAGTTCGAGGCGCGGGGGTGCGACGTCTCGACAGCGCTCATCGAGTTCACCGACGAGCGTTGGGTGCCGAAGCTCTCGCAGTTCCCGATGAAGCGACCCTTCCCCCAGATCGCGTCGATTCTCCCCGCGCAGCTCCGCCACAAGACCGGCGAGATCCGCATTCCACCAGCGGCACAGACAGGGGACTACGACCTGATCGTGCTCGCGTCTCCCACCTGGTGGTTCCAGACGAGCATGCCGATTCGCTCGTATCTCGAGTCGCCCGAGGCGAAAACGGTCCTGAGCGGAAAGCCGTTTGCCTGTGCGTCGATCTCCCGCCGCTACTTCAGCATCAACCTCAGGCAGCAGAAGAAGCTGGGTGAGAAAGACGGCGGGCGTTGCATCGACAACACGCACTTCGTTGTCGCGGGCGGCCAAGTCAAGTCGATGCTGTCATGGCTCGGGTACATGAAGCATGGCGAGGCTCAGAGCCGGGTCATGGGCCTGAAGATGCCGCCGCCGAATCTGAAGCCCGACTTCGAGGAGCAAGCGGGAGCGTTCGTCAACGGCCTCGTGGACGAGGTCTCCGGTCAGACCGCTGCCTGAGTCTCCTGGCCGCGTCCGTTGCGGCGCCGTGGGTGCCGTGGTGGTGGTAGTGATCGCGTTCTGCGCGGCGGGCTGCAGCATCGGTCGGGGAGCCGGCGAGAGCCAGGCGCCGCGCGGCGAGGTGACCCTTCGCATGGTGACGGTCGGCGACCCGGGGAACGCCTCCGTGGGAGTCGTCTCGTTGTTCGGGGCGCAGGGCAATCCCGTCAACACGAAGCCTCCGGCCAACGGAGGCATCTACAAGAACTGCACCGCGGCGCCTCCCGGGCCGACGAAGTGCCTCACGGTGGGCGGCGTTGACTACACGTACAAGATCGGTGAGCTCGAGGTGACCGTCGAGCAGCACGTCGCGTTCCTGAACACGGTCGACCCCAACGGCAAGAACCCGGAGGATCTCTACGTCGACTCCATGAGCCCGACGGTCTGGCCGAAATACGGCTCGATCGCCTACACACAGGACGCCGGCGAGGGAGAGCACTACGCCGTCGCCTACCCGGAGTGGGCCGACAAGCCGTTCGGGTTCGCGACCTTCCTCCGCGCGGCGCGCTTCGTCAACTCGCTGTTCAACGGCGACGTGCTCTCCCGCCTCCAGTCGACGTCCGATGGCTTCACGATCACGACCTACACCGTGCGGCTCGGGCGCAAGACCGAGACGGGGATGTACGACCTCACCGACTCCGGGACCGGGCGACAGAGCGAAACCGGGTTTGTCATCCCGTCGAACGACGAATGGGTGAAGGCGGCCTACTACAACCCGAAGGGCGGGGGGGAGTTCTCGTACTGGCAATACCCGACCGGGCCGACCGATCCCCCGAAGGTGTCGAAGCTCGACCCGGCCACGGGCGACGTCGTGAACGCCTCGACCCAGCCGCTCTTGACCTACAGCCCGCAAGGCCCCGGCGCACCCGCGGGAACGTATCCGACCTGGTGCCCGTCGCAGGCAGGCGCGAGCGCGTGCTCTACCGTGAACCCGCTGGAGCTTCTTCCGGGACTAGGTGTCGCGTACAGCCACGTCTTCCAGGCAAATCTCAGCACGGTCGGCGAGACGAAAACGCGCTCGCCGTGGGGCACCCTCGACCAGGGAGGCAACGTCGTGGAGTGGCAGGACACGATCGTTACGCCGCCGCCGCCGGGGAGCGGCGCGCCGCGGACGTGGCGCCGGCTGCACGGCGGTGTCGCGAACGCCGCCGGGCACCAGTTGCTGATCGCGGCGTTTGGCGTCTTCCCGCAGGACGACCCGCTGGTCGGCAACGCCAATCCGTGGGTCGGCTTCCGGGTTGGCGTCATCGGCGACCTGAAGTAGCCGAGTGGGCGGCGCGACCTGAGGTCGCGATCCCGCTGCCGTCGAAGTAGATCGTGTTTCGCACCGCCGTCGTTCCTGCTCCTGCCGGCAGATAGGGGCCGAAGATTCGCCAGATCCCGGGAAAGTACGGCGACGGCAATGTGCCTCCCGAAGCCGGGGCGACGAAGATCACGAAGACGACGACCACGATGAGCGTGCCCGCTGCACCGAGCCGCGCCTGAAGCGCGGAGGCCGAGAACGCGGCGGCCATCATCACCAACGTGAAACGCGCCCACGACGCCGAAGGGGGCGTCGTGGGGTTTCGGATGGTGAGGGGCGTCGATCTAGGAGAACACGAACAGCGCCTGCACGAACAGCACGACCCCGATCGCCAACATCAGCAGTGGAACGCCGCCGAGTCTGCGCGTCGCCGGCTGCACCGCGCTCGGATCGGCGCCGTCGCTGCCAGGGCTCCCGTGCGAAGTGGCTTCAATCATGGCGACCTCCGGCGACCCGTCCTGGGCCCGCTCTGTCAGACGCCTTCGATCGCTTCCAGTCGGCCGCTCCGGACCGCGTCGGTAAACGCCTTGTAGTCGCGTTCGTTCTGGTCGGCGTAGCGCTCGGAGAAGTCGACGATCGCCTGGTCGAACGCGTCGCCTTTGCCCAGGTACGCGTTGATCGCGATCGGGTCTCCGGAGCGCGCGTGGGCGCGGGCGAGCGTCCATGCGCACTGGCGCGCGTAGAACCCGAGCGCGGCAGGCGCCATTGACTCGACCACGGCGGACCCCTTCATGTCACGCAGCTGGCGAAAGTAGAGGTAGCGGTTCTCTTGCGCGCCCTTCGTCCAGCCCAGGTAGATGTCGCTCGCGGCCTGCATCAGCCGCTGCCCTTTCACGACGCGCTCGCCGGGCTGCTTGTAGCGGCTCTTCGGCAGGTGATCCTCGAGTACCGACGCCGTGGCCTCCTTGACCTGGAGGAACAGTGGATCGTTCTCGTCGCGTCCCTGGAGCAAGACGATGAACGCGCGCGTGCCGACACTGCCCACGCCGACGACCTTGCGCGCCATATCGACGATCTCGAACTTCTCGAGCAGGTGACGGCGGTCGTCCTGCAGCGTCGCCCGGTAGGCGCGGTACTGCTCGTGGAGCACATGCTGGAACTGCTCGGCGGAGATGCCGTACATCCCTTCCAGGTCGCGCATCGGAATGACGATGGGCGGCTGGCTGACGATCCGGTAGCGGCCGTCCACGAGCTCGCCGAGCTTCGAGAGCGCCTGCATGCTGTCCCGCGTGCGGGCCTTCTCGGCGGCCTTCCTCGCCGCCTTCGCCCCATCCGCCGTCGCCGCCGTCTTCCCCTTCCGGTGCTTCTTCTTCGCCGCCTTCTTCTCCGACTTGCCCCCGCTCTCAGCCGCGAAGCGCTCGATCGCGTCCAGCAGCGTGGCCTCGGACAGATGGGCGTACCAGACCTCCATCGTGGTCATCTCGGCGAACTCGGCCATCGCCGCCCGGTAGGCGCTCACCGACGCGAGCGTGGCCTCGCGAGCGTCGGCCGTGCTGAAGCCGTTGTTCCGGGCCGCGATCGTGAAGCTCGCAGACATCCGCTTCAGGTCGTACTCGAACGGGCCGGGCAGCGTCTCGTCGAAGTCGTTCAGATCGAACAGCAGCTGGCGCTCGGGGGACGCGTACACCCCGAAGTTCGACAGATGGGCATCGCCGCAGAGCTGAACCTCCAAGCCCGCTCTCGGCGTCGGCTCCAGGTCAGCCGCCATGATCTTGGCCGCGCCCCGGTAGAAGGTGAACGGGGAGACCATCATGCGGCCGTGACGCACCGGCACCAGGTCCGGCTCCCGCGTCGCATCTTGCTCCTCGAGCAGCGCAACAGGGTCGGGGCGATTCCCATCCGGCTTCCACCCGCCGTGCGCAGAGGCGGTCGCACGGTCGCGTGTCTTCTTACCCTTCGCCCGGCGCTCGTCGATGCTCGGGTGCTCGATCTTGGTGACGCTCACTGCCAACCTCCTCGCTGGAGATTTCTGCGCCGGTGCTCTCAGCCCCCGAGCCCGGCTCCGGCTTCTTCGAGGCCCGCCTTCAGCTCCTTCGCGCTCGCCTTGTCGATCTGGGCGGTCGACGTGCGAATCGCGTTGGCGAGCGTCTCGCCCACGACCTCGGCCTGGTCGTGCTCGTAGATGGCGATGATTCCGGCCGAGCCGGGAGGAAGCGCGTCGTCCATCTTCTCGCCGATCCCCGTCTCCAGGCGTTTGCGGGCGAACTTGCCCGTGAGCCCGCCGACGGCTGCACCGACGGCCGTCGCCGCGAGCAGCGGCGGCGCGAACAGGCCGACGACGAGGCCGACGCCGGCGCCGGCCTTGACGCCCTTGCGGCCGAGATGGTCGCCCGTCTCTTTGACCTGCACCTCGCCGTCGGCGTCCTTGGTGACGAGCACGATCCCGTCGGCAGAGATGGTCTTGTCCCCGGCGCGCTGCACGAACGCGTCGAAATCCTGCTGCGCCAGGTCCGGGATGAGATAGACGGCGATCAGGACGTCCAGCTTGTCGTTGTCGCTCATGGTGCTCCTCTCTCGCCTTCAGGTCACGCGCTTGCCGCGTGGGCTGCCAGGGCCTGTGCCGCGTGCTCGTGCATGGCCTGTTGTTCCTCCGCGTTCATGTGCGGCGCGACGTCGAAGACGACCTGCTTGATCTCGCCCGTGAAGGCGAACGGCGCCTTGTCGGCGTAGCTGCGGTCGACGACGAGGCCGTTATCGCGTCCGATGTCCATGCCGGAGTAGCCCGAGAAACGGCCCGGCACCGTGTGCTCCATGCGCCCCTTCGCGACCGGCTCGCCGTTGACGAGCAGCGTCACCTCACCGCCGGTAGCCGGCTTCGGCGCGTCGGCCGCGAAGACGAGCTCGACGTTGACCTCGCCGGTCGGCAGCGGCTGCTCGGCCGCCTGGGTGTACTCCATCACCCCGAGCATCGAGTAGGTGTGCTTGAGCTTCCCGTCCTGGACGAAGAGCGTGAACCCGCCGAGATGGTCGGCCTCGGCGACGATCACGCCCTCCGCGCCACCTTCGGGGACGACGAGGTCGGCGCTGATCGTGTACGAGTGGTTGTAGATCCGGGGGATCATCCCGCTCGGGATGTTCTGGATGTCCCCGCGGTAGACGAACTTCGACTCCTCGGGGAGCGGCGGCACCATGCCGAAGAAGGACGTCAGCCCGCCGAGCAGCGGCAAGACGTTGTTGGTCTCGGCCTCCGCCCAGAAGAGCTCGGTGAGCTCCTTCACCTTCTCCGGATGGTCGGCTGCCACGTCCCTGGACTGGGTGAAGTCATCGGGCAGGTAGTAAAGCTGGACCGGCTCGTCGTCCGGGTTCCATCCGGGGCCGAACGCGCGCAGCTTCTCGGGGTCGAGGTCCCACGGAATCCGCTGCAACCGTTGGGCGAGCAGCCAGCCGTCCTTGTACATCCCGCGGTTGCCGAGGATCTCGTAGTACTGCTGCGTGTGCCGCTCGGGCGCACCCGCGTCCGAGAACGAGTCGGCGAAGGTGACGCCGTCGAAGGGCTGCTGATCGACGCCGTCGATCGAGTCCGGCATCGGGATCCCGGTGAGGTCGAGGACGGTCGCACCAACGTCGTTCACGTGTGTGTAGTGGCTCCGGACCGAGCCGGGGTCGTCGATGCCGCCCGGCCAGTGCACGACCATAGGGTTCCGCGTGCCGCCGAGATGCGACGCGACCTGCTTGCCCCAGTCGAAGGGGGCGTTGCCGGCCCAGGCCCAGCCCGCCGCGTAGTGCGGAGCGAGCTGCTCGTCGCCCCACGCCTCGAGCCCGCCGTGCTTGAAGAGCAGCCCCATCTGCTGCTCTGGCGTCAGCGGGATCCCGTTCAGCGTCGTCAGCTCGTTGAACGTGCCGGTGAGCGTGCCTTCCATGCTCGCGCCGTTGTCGCCCCAGATCCACATGACGACGGTGTTCTCGAGCTCGCCCATCTCGTCGATCGCCTCGATGATCCGGCCGATGTTCCAGTCCGCGTTCTCGGAGTAGCCCGCGTAGACCTCCATCTGGCGCGCGTAGAGGCGCTTGTGCGTCTCGTCGAGTGAGTCCCAGGTCGGGAACGCGTCGTTCCGCGGAGTCAGCTCCGCGTCGGCGGGAATGACGCCGAGCGCCTTCTGGCGCGCGAACGTCTCCTCGCGCATGACGTCCCAGCCCTTGTCGAACGCGCCCTGGTACTTGTCCGACCATTCGCGTGGCACGTGGTGCGGCGCGTGGCTGCAGCCGGTTGCGACGTAGGCGAACCACGGCGTCTTCTGCCGCTCGGAGCGGATCCGGTGCAGCCAGTCGATCGTCTTGTCGGCGAGATCGTCCTGGAAGTAGTACTTCCCGCCGTCGGAGGCCTCGGGGACGCCGATGATCTTCTGGTTCTCTGCGATCAGCGGGTCGTACTGGCCGGCCTCACCGCCGAGGAAGCCCCAGAAGTAGTCGAACCCGAGCCGGGTCGGCCAGCGGTCGAACGGCCCCGAGAAGCCCTGCTGGTTGTCCGGCGTGAGATGCCACTTCCCGAACGCTCCCGTCAGGTAGCCGTTCTCCTGGAGGATGCGCGGAAACGTCGCGCAATCGTGCGGGATCGTGGCGTTGTACCCCGGGAACGGGCCCGAGAACTCGCCCACCATGCCGAAGCCGACCCGGTGGTGGTTGCGTCCCGTCAGCAGTGCTGCCCGGGTCGGCGAGCAGAGCGCTGTGACGTGGAAGCGGTTGTAGCGCAGTCCGTTCTCGGCGAGCCGGGTGTAGCTCGGCGTGTTGATCGGCCCACCGAAGGTGCTGGGGTTGCCGAAGCCGGCGTCGTCGATCAGGACGAGGAGGACATTTGGCGAGCCCTCCGGCGGCTGCACGTGGCTCGCCTGGTTCCAGTCCGGCTTCGAGTCCGCAAGCGTCCGCTTCGTCGCGCCTGCGAACGGCGGCCGCCGGATCGGGAGCTTGCTGCGGTCGATTCCTGCGTCCGGCATCAGTCACTCCTTGTCGTCGCTCGACGCCCTTGGATCTGCAGGACGCCCTTCGTTCCCGTCGCGACGGTACGCCCCGGTCGGCGCGGGTCCGTCGTCCGGTTGGGATGATCACCACCTCGCGGGGACTTTTCATCCCAACAGGACGATGAAGACGCCTCCGGCCGGGGCGGAGGATTCCGCGATCCCGGTCACACGAGGAGAGCAGGAGATGACCAGAGCGAGCGCAACCGGCACCGGCCGGCCGGGAGACGAGCAGGCATGACCGCACTGGCCGTGAGCACCGTCGACCTCGCCCGGATCCAGTTCGCGACCACCTCGCTCTACCACTTCCTGTTCGTGCCCCTCACGCTCGGCCTTGGGCCGCTCGTCGCCGTGATGCACACGAAGTGGCACCGGTCCGGCGACGAGCGCTGGCTCCGGCTCACGCACTTTTTCGGGACGCTCTTCCTGATCAACTTCGCGATCGGCGTCGCCACCGGCCTCGTGCAGGAGTTCCAGTTCGGGATGAACTGGTCGATCTACTCGAAGTACGTCGGCAACGTGTTCGGCGCGCCGCTCGCGATGGAGGGCCTCGCCGCCTTCTTCCTCGAGTCGGTGTTCCTCGGGCTCTGGATCTTCGGCTGGAAGCGGCTGTCGCCGCGCGTCCATCTCGCGACGATCTGGGCGGCCGTCATCGGCAGCTGGCTGTCGGCCTACTTCATCCTCGTCGCCAACTCGTTCATGCAGGACCCGCAGGGCTACAAGGTCGTGAACGGCGAGGCACAGCTGACGAGCGTGTGGGAGCTGCTCACGACCAAGTGGTCGCTGTACGCGTGGACACACACGATCCTCGCCGGGCTCACCGCCGGGTCGGCCGTCGTCTTCGGCGTCTGCTGCTGGCACTTCGCGCGCCGGCGGAACGTCGAGCTCTTCCGGCCGGCGGCGAAGCTGGCGCTGATCGTGCTCGTGCCCGTGGCCTCGTTCAACCTCTGGTTCGGCAGCCACTTCGGCATCCTGGTCACCTCTCTGCAGCCGATGAAGATCGCCGCGTCCGAGGCGCAGTGGAACACCTGCTCGAGCTGCTCCTTCTCGCTCTTCCAGATCGGCGGCTTCACGGAGTCGGACCAGACTCCGAGCTTCTCGATCGAGATCCCGGACATGCTCTCGTTCCTCGCAACGGGCTCGCTGCACGGGACGGTTCAGGGGCTGACCCCCTTGAATCAGCAGTACCAGAAGCAGTACGCGCGGCAGAACGGGCGCAACCAGAGCTACTTGCCGCCTGTCGAGGCGATCTACTGGAGCATGCGCGGGATGGCCTATGCAGGCTCGCTGATGGCGCTGATCGCGATCGTCGGCGCAGTGCTCTACTGGAAGCGCAAGCTCGAGGAGTGGACCTGGTTCCTGTGGGTCGCCGTCGCCGGCTCGTTCTTACCGTTCGTGGCGACCACGTTCGGCTGGCTGCTGACCGAGCTCGGGCGCCAGCCGTGGATCGTCCAGGGGCTGCTGCTCACGAAGAACGCCAACTCCCCGGCTGTCAGCACGGCCTGGATCGTGACGAGCCTGACCGTGTTCATCTGCCTCTACATCGTCCTCATCGTCGCCGACATCTGGCTCATGCGCCGCTACGCCGGCCGTGATCCGCGTGCCGAGGCCGAGACCACTTCGACGACGATCCCCGCGTACTGAT
This sequence comes from uncultured Thermoleophilia bacterium, assembly GCA_963755085.1. Taxonomy (GTDB): domain Bacteria; phylum Actinomycetota; class Thermoleophilia; order Gaiellales; family Gaiellaceae; genus JACVRM01. The sequence continues at coordinate 17,694 of CAVWIN010000031.1, forward strand.
GGATCTTCAGAACCTCTGGTTCGTGCTGATCGCCGTCCTCTGGAGCGGCTACTTCCTGCTCGAGGGCTTCGACTTCGGCGTCGGCATGCTGCTGCCGTTCCTGCCGCGAAACGAGGCCGAGCGGGGGCAGATGCTGCAGACGATCGGCGCCGGTCTGGGACGGCAACGAGGTGTGGCTCGTCACCGCGGGCGGCGCGACGTTCGCGGCGTTCCCGGCCTGGTACGCGACGATGTTCTCCGGCTTCTACCTCGCGCTGCTGCTCGTCCTCTTCTTCCTGATCATCCGGGTGATCTCGTTCGAGTGGCGCTCGAAGGCCGAGTCGCAGCGCTGGCGGACGATCTGGCTCTGGGCCAACGCCGTCGGCAGCTTCGGCGCGTCGCTGATCTGGGGCGTGGCCTTCGCCGAACCTGCTCTACGGCGTGCCGATCAACTCGAGCGGCGACTTCGCCGGGAGCTTCTGGGATCTCTTCAGCGTCTACTCGGTGCTCGGCGGCCTCACGATCGTGCTGCTGTTCGCGTTCCACGGCGCGACGTACCTGACGATCCGCACGGTCGGCGACCTCTGCAAGCGCGCGGCCGCGACGGCCCGGCGGCTCTCGGTCGCGGCCGCCGTCGTCGGCTCGGTCTTCCTCGCCTGGACGGTCTACGTGGCGACCGACAAGAACGACAAGGACGTCTTCCCGCCGATCCTGCCGGCGATCCTCGGCATCGCCGCGCTCGTGCTCGCCGTCCTCTTCGTCTACCGCCGGCGCAGCGGGCTCGCATTCACGGCGACGGCGGCCGCGGCCGTGCTCTGGGTGGCGACGATCTTCACGAGCCTCTTCCCGCGGGTGATGGTCTCGAGCACCGGGTTCTCGAACAGCCTCACCGTGGACGGCGCGGCCTCGGCGCACTACACGCTCGCCGTGATGAGCGTCGTCGCGCTGATCTTCGTGCCGCTGATCCTGCTCTACCAGGGCTGGACGTACCACGTGTTCCGCGAACGGGTCGGCGGAGAGCCCGAGGAGGAGGAGAAGCGCACCGGAACCGGCGCCGCCCGAGGCGCCGCCGACGATCGCATAGGGAATGCGCGCGCTCGACCAGCGCCTGCTGCGCCGCGCCCGGCCGGTGCGGCGGCTGCTCGCCGCGGACGCCGCGCTCGGCGTCGGCGCGGCCCTGCTGACGATCGTGCAGGCCGCGCTCTTCGCGTGGATCGTCGCCCGCGCGTTCCACGGCGCGCCGCTCGCAGATGTCGCGCCGGCGCTCCTCCTGCTCGTCGCGACGTTCGCGGCGCGCGCGGCGCTCGGCTGGGGCTTCGAGGTCGCCGGGCGCCGCGCGGCGGCGAGCGTGCTCTCGGAGCTGCGGCTGGGGCTCGTCCAGCAGCGCCTGCGCGACCAGCCACTCGCCCTCGACGGCACCGACGCCGCCGAGGTCGCGGCGGCGGCCACGGGGGGCAGCGACGGGCTCGAGGCCTATTTCGGCCGCTACCTGCCGCAGCTCGTCCTCGCCGTCGTCGTGCCGGTGGCCGTGCTCGCCTGGGTGGCCGGCATCGACCTCGTCTCGGCCGGGCTGATGCTGCTCACGCTCCCGCTCGTCCCGGTCTTCATGTGGCTCGTCGGCCGCTACACGGAGGAGCGCACGCGGCGGCAGTGGCAGGCGCTGCGGCTGCTCTCGTCCCACTTCCTCGACGTCGTGCGCGGCCTGCCGACCCTCCAGGCGTTCAACCGCGCCCGGCCGCAGGCGGCGAGCATCGACGCCGTCGGCGAGCAGTACCGCCGCCGGACGATGGGCACGCTGCGGGTCGCCTTCCTCTCCGGCTCGATCCTGGAGCTGGCCGCCACCCTCGGCGTGGCGCTGGTTGCCGTGACGGTGGGCGTGCGGCTCGCGGACGGCGGGCTCGGCCTGCAGGCGGGGCTGACGGTGCTCCTGCTCGCGCCGGAGCTGTACCTGCCGCTCCGCCAGCTCGGCGCCCAGTTCCACGCCAGCGCCGACGGGCTCGCCGTCGCCGAGCGCGTGCTCGACCTGCTCGAGGCGCCGCCGGCGGCGCCCGCGCGGCGGCCGCCTGGTGCCTCCCGCTCCGGGCCTCGTCCGCTTCGACGGCGTCTCGTTCCGCTACCCGTCGCGTGACACGCCGGTGCTGGCCGGTTTCAGCCTCGATCTCGCACCGGGCGAGACGACGGCGCTCGTCGGCCCGAGCGGCGCCGGCAAATCGACGGTCGCGGCGCTGCTCCTGCTCTTCGCCCGCCCCGACGCCGGGCAGATCACGGTCCGCGGCGTCGACCTGCTGGAGTGCCGCCCCGACCTCTGGCGGCGCCAGATCGCCTGGGTGCCGCAGCACCCGACCCTCTTCCGCGGCACCGTCCTCGACAACATCCGGCTGGGCGACCCGGACGCCTCCGTGGCGGAGGTTCGGGACGCGGCCGTGCTCGCCGGCGCCGACCGCTTCGTGCGCGCCTTGCCGCGCGGCTACGAGACGGTCGTGGGCGACGGCGGCCGCCCGCTCTCCGCCGGCGAGCGCCGGCGCATCGCCCTGGCGCGGGCGTTCCTGCGGGACGCGCCGCTCGTGATCCTCGACGAGCCGACCGCCGACCTCGACCGGGCGAGCGCCGACGTCGTCGCCGAGTCCGTCGAGCGCCTGCGCACCGGGCGCACCGTTCTGCTCATCGCGCACCGCCCGGAGCTGGCCGAGCACGCGGACCGCATCGTCGCCATGAAGGAGCTGACGCGCGCATGATCACCCGGCTGCTCGCGCTCGCCGACGTGCCCCGCCGCCGCGTGGCCGCCTCCGTCGCGCTCGGTGCGCTCACCATCCTCTTCGGGGTCGGCCTGATGGCAACCTCGGGCTACCTGATCTCACGGGCGGCGGAGCAGCCGGCGGTGCTGTCCCTCACCGTCGCCATCGTCGGCGTGCGCTTCTTCGGGCTCGGGCGGCCGGTGCTGCGCTACCTGGAGCGCCTGACCTCGCACGACGTGGCCCTGCGGGCGCTCGCGCGCGCGCGCGAGCGCGTCTACGGGCGGCTCGAGCGGCTCTCGCCGGCCCAGCTCGACGACCGACGGCACGGCGACCTGCTCGCCCGCTTCGTCGCCGACGTCGACGCGCTGCAGAACCTGCACCTGCGCGTGATCTCGCCGCCGCTCGTCGCGCTTTTCTCGGGCGCGGTCGCAGTCGGCGTCACCGCTGCCTTCCTGCCGGCGGCCGCGGTGGTCCTCGCCGCCGGGCTGCTCGTCGCAGGCATCGGTGCGCCCGCCGCGTCGTTCGTGCTCGCGCGGCGCGCTGCGGCGCAGGCAGCGCCCGCCCGCGGCGCACTGACGGCCGAGCTGGTCGAGACCCTCGACGGGAGCGCCGAGCTGGTCGCCTACGGCGCCGCCGACGCGCAGCTCACGGCCCTGCGCGCGGCCGACCGCGACCTCGTTCGCGTCGCCCGCCGCGCCGCGCTCGCGGACGGCACGGGTGACGGGCTTCGCGTCCTCGTTACCGGCGCGACGGTCGCCGGCGTGCTCGCGGTGGCGATCTCGGCGCAGGTCGACCGCACGCTGATCGCGATGCTCGCCCTGCTCGCGCTCGCCACCTTCGAGGCCGTCCAGCCGCTGCCCCTGGCGGTGCGCGAGCTCTCTACGACGCTCGCGGCCGGCCGGCGGATCCTCGAGATCGCCGACCGCGTGCCGGCGATCGTCGACCCGCCCGACGCGCTCCCGGCCCCGGTCGCGCCGTTCACGGTCGCGCTCGAGAACGTCCGCGTCGGCTACGCGCCCGGGCTCGACGGCTTCAGCCTGCGGCTCCGGCCCGGCCGCACGGTCGCGCTGCTCGGGCCGAGCGGCGCCGGCAAGACGACCGTCGCCAACCTTCTGCTCCGGTTCGTCGACCCCGACGCCGGCCGGGTCACGCTGGCCGGGGCCGACCTCCGCCGCTACCGCCAGGAGGACGTCCGGGCCGCGATCGCGGTGGCCGGGCAGGACGCGCACCTGTTCTCGACCTCGATCGCCGCCAACGTGCGACTGGGGCGTCCCGAGGCGAGCGACGCCGACGTCGAGCGCGTGCTCCGCTCCGCCCGCATCTGGGACTGGGTCGCCTCGCTCCCCGACGGCGCCGAGACGCTCGTCGGCGACCAGGGCCGCGAGCTGTCCGGCGGCCAGCGCCAGCGGGTCGTCCTGGCCCGCGCCCTGCTCATGGACGCGCCGGTGCTCGTGCTCGACGAGCCGACCGCGCACCTCGACCCGCCGACCGCACAGGCCCTGGTCGAGGACGTCTTCGCCGCTGCGCGAGGCAAGGCGGTGCTGCTCATCTCGCACCGCCCCGAGGGCGTCGACCTCGCGGACGAGGTCGTCGTGCTCAGCCCGGGCTGATCCCCCAGGCGCACGTGACCGACTCGCCGGGCTCGAGGCGGATGACCGCCTCGCCGGTGTGGAAGGCGTTCGCCGGGCAGGTCATAGGCTCGACAGCCAGGCTGCGCCGGGCGACGTCCGGGAGCGGGTCGCCCGTGAAGAGCTGGAGCCAGCCGTACGACTCGTCCAGCCACACGGTGACGTCGCCGAACTCGACGCGCGCCAGGCCATCCGCCCCGCGCTCGAGGTCGGTGAACGCGTGATCGAGCTGCGTGGAGCCGATCGCTCGCGCGCGCGTGAAGTCGTACTCCGTCCCCGCGACCGATTCCCGGCTGGTGGGCAGCGCGCGCTCGTCGGAGTGCAGGACGACCCGGCCCGGGGCGCGCAGCACGACCTCGTCGACCGGGCCGGCCAGGTAGGGGTGCATGCCGCTGCCGAACGGGAGTGCCTCCGACCCTTTGTTCTCGGCGGTCGTCTCGACCCGCAGCCCGTCGGGCGAGAGCGAGTATCCGATTGCGAGCGCGAGGGAGAACGGGTACCCGGGCCGGGGCTCGAGCATGTACTCGACGACAACGCGCCCCTCCTCCTGGGCCGCGAGCGACCAGCGCGCCCCGCGCACAAGCCCGTGGATGGCGTTCCCGCGCTCGGGCTCCGTGAGCGGCAGCTGGTGGCGTCGCCCGTCCCACTCGTAGCTGCCGTCCTCGAGCCGGTTCGGCCATGGGATCAGGACCTGGCCGCGGCCCGACGTGGCGCCGCCCGACTCGTCATAGCCGTCGAGCACGGGGCGGCCGCGCGCCGTGTAGGCGCGCAGCCCGCCTCCGATCAGGTCGACGACGGCCTGCTGGTCGCCGGCCGCGAGCTCGACGTCCACTCAGGCCGTGGCGGCCGCCGCCATGCCGGCGCCGACGCGGTCGAGCAGGTGGTCGCCGACCCGCAGCGAGTTCGCCATCGCCGTCAGCGCCGGGTTGACGGCGCCGATGCTCGGAAACACGCTCGTGTCGACGATGTAGAGGTTGTCGACCTCGTGGGCGCGGCAGTCCGGGTTGACGACCGAGCTCGCCGGGTCGGCGCCCATGCGCGCGCAGCCCGCCTGGTGGGCGACGCCCGCCACCGGGATCTCGGTCTTCAGGTAGGCGAAGCGGTGGAAGAGGCCGTCCTCCTCCATCCCCAGCCGGCCGAGCATCCCGTGCAGCTGCTCGCCGAGCTCCTTCTTCGGCGCGTCGTTCGTCGACCGGTACGCGAGCGTGAGCTTGCCGTCGCGGTCGACGGTGACGCGGTTCTCCGGCAGCGGCAGGTCCTCGGTCGAGAGCCAGAAGTCGATCGCATGCTTCGCGACCTTCTCCAGCGTCCAGCTCGGCGCCAGCTTCGTCTCGCCCGGCTTCTCGCCGCGGAACATCGGCGCCTGCGACTTGCCGACCATCTGGATGTTCCCGAGCGGGTACTCGCGGCCGTTGCCGGCGAAGTAGAAGTCGTTGAGGCCGAGCGTCTTCTGGAAGACCGTCGGGTTCTCGTCCTTCGAGAGCGCGAGCACGGCGGAGCAGTTGTGGAACATGTAGTTGCGGCCCACCTGGTCGGACCCGTTGGCGAGGCCGTTGGGATGCGCGTCGCTCGCCGACATCAGCAGCAGCTTCGCGGTGTTGGCCGCGCCGCATGCGAGCACGACGATGTCCGCGCGGTAGGTCTCGGAGGAGCCGTCGCGCTCGACGACCACGCCCTCGACCGTCGCTCCCCGAACCGTTGGTCTCCAGCTTCACGGCGCGAGCGTTCGTCAGCAGCGTTACGTTCGGGTGCTCGAGCGCGGGCCGCACGCCGAAGACCTCCGCATCGGACTTGCCGTGCACGACGCAGGGGAAGCCGTCGCAGTTATTGCACCGAACACAGGCGGAGTAGGGGAGGTTCGCCTCGTTCAACCGGATCCCGCACGGGGCGTGGAACGGGTTCAGGCCCGCCGCAGCGAGGTCCTCGTGCAGCTGCTGGATGCGCGGCTCGTGCGAGACGGCCGGGAACGGGTAGGGCGCACTCGCCGGCGGCTCGGTCGGGTCCTCGCCGCGGGCGCCGTGCACCTCGTAGAGCTGCTCGGCCTTGGTGTAGTACGGCTCGAGCTCGTCGTAGGTGATCGGCCACGCAGGCGAGACGCCGTCGTGGTGCCGGATCTCGCCGAAGTCCTCGGCGCGCAGCCGGTAGAGCGCCGCGCCGTAGAGCTTGGTCGCGCCGCCGACGAAGTAGTGGATCTGCGGCTGGAACGGCTTGCCCTTCTCGTCGTACCAGGTGTCGGCGGACACGTAGCGGTTGTCGATGAAGACGTCCGCTGCCTGCCAGTTCTGGGGCTCGCGCGGCAGCCAGTCGCCGCGCTCCAGCAGCAGGATGCGCTTGCCGGATGGTGCGAGGTGCCGGGCGAGGGTGCCGCCGCCCGCGCCGGTGCCGACGATGATCACGTCGAAGGCGTCCATGTCAGTATCCCTTCAGCATCTCGGGGACGATGATCCGCGCGGCGGCCTCGATGAGGGCCAGGTGCGAGAACGCCTGCGGGAAGTTGCCGAGGAAGCGGCCAGTGGACGCGTCGAACTCCTCGGCGTAGAGGCCGAGCGGCGACGAGATCCGGAGCAGGCGCTCCATCAGGTCGCGCGCCCGCTGGAGCTCGCCGACGATCGCGTACGCCGAGACGAGCCAGAAGGAGCAGATGAGGAAGGTGCCCTCCTTGCCGGAGAGGCCGTCGTCGGTCTCGTCCGTCTTGTAGCGCAGCACGAACCCGTCCTCGGTCAGCTCGTTGGCGATGGCCATGACGCTGGCGCGCATGCGCTCGTCCTCGCCCGGCAGGAAGCCGAAGATCGGCGCGAGTAGGGTCGACGCGTCCAGCGCGTCGGTCTCGTAGTGCTGGCGCAGCACGCCGTCCGAGCGCAGTCCGTGCTCGAGGATGTCCGCCTTGATCTCCTCCGCGGTCGCTCGCCAGGTGGCGTTCAGGTCGGCGTCGCCGCGGATGTCGGCGAGCTTGGCGGCGCGGTCGAGCGCCACCCAGCCCATCAGCTTCGAGGAGACGTAGTGCTTGGGCGCGCCGCGCGCCTCCCAGATGCCCTGGTCCGGGTTCTGCCAGACGCGCGTGGCGCACTCGGCCTGCGACTCCACGATCGGCCAGAGCCGCCGCGGCAGCCGGTCGCTCTCGCGCGTGTGCTGGAGGATCGAGTCCAGCACGGCGCCGAACACGTCGTTCTGCTTCTGGTCGAACGCGCCGTTGCCGATCCGGACCGGCTTCGCGCCCGCGTAGCCGGACATGTCGTCGCGCGTCGACTCCGTCAGGTCGCGGCGGCCGTCGATGCCGTACATGATCTGGAGCGACCCGTCGTCCGTCGGCTCGACGTCGGCGACGAACTGTATGAACTCGTCCGCCTCCCAGTCGAGGTTCAGCCAGTGCAGCGCGTGGAGCGTGAACGTGGTGTCGCGCATCCAGGTGTAGCGGTAGTCCCAGTTGCGCTCGCCGCCCGGCGTCTCCGGCAGCGACGTGGTGAGGGCGGCCACGGTGGCGCCGGTGGGCATGTAGGTCAGCCCCTTGATCGTCAGCGCGGAGCGCTGCACCGGGTCGCGCCAGCGGTGGTCGGGGACACGGGAACGGCTGAGCCAGCCGCGCCAGAAGCGGCAGGTCGTGTCGAGCCGGTCGGTCGCCTCCTCGACGGTCGCCGGCGCCTCGAAGCCCTCGGCCCAGGTCAGGGCGCAGAAGGCCTTCTCGCCCGCCTGGAGGACGTGGCGGCCGCGGACGCGGTTGCCCTCGATGCCGAGCGCCAGGTCGGAGACGAGCCGCACCGTCTGGCCCGCGCCGGTCGCCTGCGCCGCGTGGGCGCCGTCGTCGACGACCGTCCATGCGGCAGCCTCCCGGCCGTAGTCGAACGCGGGCTCGCACACGAGCTCGATCTCGACGTTGCCGGCGATGCACTCGATCGGTGCGCACGAGCATGTGGTCGCCGTCGTCGTCGGCCGGCGGCCGCGTGTGCGGCGTGACGGTGTCCGTCTCGGTCCGCGGCCCCATCGTCAGGGCGTCGCGGACGACGACCCAGCCGTTCGGCACCCTCCAGGTGGTCTCGAGCACGTTCGTCCCGGGCTCGTACGAGCGGGCGGTCGGGTGGTTCACGTCGTAGGGCGCGAAGCGGAAGAACCCCGCCTGGCGGTCGAGCAGGCTGCCGAAGATGCTCGGCGAGTCGAAGCTCGGCACGCAGAGCCAGTCGATGGCGCCGTCGGGCGCGACGAGCGCGCCCGTGTGGCAGTTGGACAGGAACGCGTACTCGGCGATCGGCGGGAACGGCGACGGCGCGGCCGCGCTCTGGACCGGCGCCTGGGCCGGCTTCTCGGTCGTCGTCATGAGTTCAGCCACGGCCCGTGCCAGCCGTACCCGGCGACCAGCTTCTCGGCCTCCTTCGGCCCCCACGACCCGGGCTTGTACGGATGAACGGGCGGCGGATCGTCGATCAGCGGCTGCATGATGCGCCACGTCTCCTCGACGCCGTCCTGGCGGGTGAAGCGGGTGTGGTCGCCGACCATCGCCGCGTGCAGGAGCACCTCGTAGGGCGTCGGCCCCTCGCCGCCCTGCTCGGCGAACTCGACGTCGAGCTCGATCGGCGCGGAGCCCGTGCGATCGGCGCGCTGCGCGTCGATCTTCAGCCGGACGCCCGTGGTCGGGTCCATCTTGATGACGAGCTGGTTCGGCTCGGGCGAGTTCTCGTACGCCTTGAAGCCGAGCTTCGGCGCGCGCTTGAACACGAGGCGCAGCTCCGTCTGCGTCGTCGCGAGCAGCTTGCCGGTGCGGACGAAGAAGGGAACGCCGGCCCAGCGCCAGTTGTGGATCTCCAGCCGCAGCGCCGCGTAGGTCTCGGTCGTCGAATCCGGCGCGACGCCGTCGACGTCGAGGTAGCCGTCGTACTGGCCGCGGACGTAGTGCGCTGGGTCGGCCTCGCCGACGGCGCGGTACAGCGCCACCTTGGCGTCGCTGAGCGTCTGCGGGTCGCCGCGCGACGGCGCCTCCATCGCGCAGAAGGCGACCACCTGCATCAGGTGGTTCACGACCACGTCGCGCAGGGCGCCGACCGGGTCGTAGAAGTGGCCGCGGTCCTCGACGCCGAAGTCCTCGGTCATCGAGATCTGCACGCACTCGACGTAGTTGCGGCTCCAGAGCGGCTCGAGGAGCGCGTTGGCGAACCGCAGGTGCAGGATCTCGTCGAGGCCCATCTTCCCGAGGTAGTGGTCGATCCGGTACAGCTGCGACTCGTCGATGTACTGGTGCAGCTCCTCGGCGAGCGCGTGCGCCGAGTCGCGGTCGTGGCCGAACGGCTTCTCGACGACGACGCGCGCGTTCTGCGTCAGCCCCGCGTCATGGAGGCCCTGCACGACGCGGCCGAACAGGAAGGGCGGGATCTCGAGGTAGAAGACCGGCCGCTCGAACCCGCGCACGGCTTCGGCGACCTTCTCGTACGTCGCTGCGTCGCCGAAGTCGCCGTCCACGTACGAGAGCCGGGCGGCGAAGCGGTCGAAGACCTTCTCGTCGAGGTCCTCGCCGGTGCCGACGATCGAGGTCCGCGCCCGCTCCTTGAGCTGGTCGACCGTCCAGTCGTCGACGGCCACGCCGACGACCGGCACGTCGAGCTGGCCGCGCCGCTCGAGCCGGTAGAGCGACCGGAAGGTCATGACCTTCGCCAGGTCGCCGGTGATCCCGAACACGACGAGGACGTCGGCCGGGCCTTCCGAGTCGCCCTGGCGCGCCTGCGCCGGAGCCGGTGCTGCGCTCGTGGTCATGCGTTTCTACCCTCCTCATCGTTTGTCCGCGTGGACGCTGATCCGGCCGACGCGCTGATGCGTGAACGCGGAGCCGGCCCAGTCGACGACGGCCTTGGCTCGATCCTCGTTGGTGGGCAGGAGCGCGAGGTGCACGGCTCCCCAGGCGGCCTGCGCCTTGAGCGCCCTTCATCGTCTTGCCGCCGAGCATCTGGACGACGGCGGCGCCGCGCCCGATCATCGCCATCGTCCCCTTGTCGACGTACTTGAACGGCTTCGGCTCCTTGCCGCGTGCGAGCAGGCCGATGGTCTTGCCCGCGTGCTCGCCCGACTGGAGCGCGACCGACCCGAGCTGCGGAAGCACCTGGCCGGTCTTCTCGTCGGTGATCGCGGCGAGATCCCCGACCGCGTACACCTCCGGGTGCGAGGGGACGCGCAGATGCTCGTCCACGGCGAGGCGCTTGCCGCGCTGGAGCTCCAGCCCGAGCCCGTCGAGCAGCGCGTTGCCCTGCAGGCCGGCGCCCCAGACGAGCGTGTGGGCGGGCAGCACGGCCCCGGACTTCAGCGTGACGCGCGTCGGCTCGACCGACTGCACGACCTCGCCCGTCCGCACCTCGACCTGCAGCTTGCCGAGCGCCTCGCGCGTGTACTCGCGCAGGTTCTCCTTGAACATCGTGAAGAGGTCCGGCCCCGCCTCGACCAGCGTGATCGTCGCGGCCCCAGCCGGCACGTCGGGGTAGTCCTTCGTAAACACGTCGTGGTAGAGCTCCGCGAGCGCGCCCGCCGTCTCGACGCCGGTCGGCCCGCCGCCGACGACCACCGCGTTCAGCGCGCCGTCGGAGATGAGGCCTGGGTCGCGGTCGGCCGCCTCCCACCGCTCGAGGATGTGGTCCTTCAGGCGCTTCGCATCCGGGAGCGTGTAGAGCGGGAATGCGTGGTCGGCGGCGCCCTGGACGCCGAAGAAATTGACCTCGGCCCCGACGGCCAGGACGAGCGAGTCGTAGGAGAGCGGCTTCAGCTCGCCGAAGCGCACTTCGCGCGCCTCCAGGTCGATCGCCTCGATGGTGTCGTTGTGCACGCGCGTGTTCTCCTGCTTCTTCACGAGGTCGCGCAGCTGGTGGCCGACGGCCGTCTGCTCCAGGAGGCCGGTCGCAAACTGGTAGAGCAGCGGCTTGAACGTGTGGTAGTCGTGCTCGTCGACGATCACGACCTCGACGTCGGCCTTCGCGAGCGCCTGCGCCGCGCCGACGCCGGCGAACCCGCCGCCGAGAATGAGAACGCGCGGCCTCCCTTCCGCCATGGGCGCGAAGCTAGGCGCGGGGAGGGGTCTTGCCGTCACCCGAACGGGATGATGCCCGTAGATCCCCGGTAGCGTCGCGGACGTGTTCTACTCGCTGAACAGCTGGCAGCTCTTCCTCGTCGTGGCCGTCGTGATCGGCGGCGCCGCCGTGGCGGGCTCGATCGCCGGGCACTACCTCCGGCACTCCGACCACTACCGCGAGCCGGTCGGCGTGGTTCAGGCCGCTCTGCTGGGCGTGGTCGGCCTGATCCTCGCCTTCGGTCTCACGCTCGCGGTCGGCCGCTACCAGAACCGCCGCGCCGATGTCGTGGACGATGCCAACACGATCGGCACCGCCTATCTGCGCGCGCAGACGCTGCACGAGCCGCAGCGCAGCCGCTCGCTCGCGCTCTTCAAGCGCTATGACGATCTCGCCATCGAGGTCACCCACGAGGTCCCGGGCACCTCGAGGCTGCACGCCACGTCGGCTGAGGAAGGGCGCGTGCAGCGGGCGCTCTGGCGTCTGGCGGGGCAGTCGCTGAACGCCCATCCGACCGACAGCGCGCCGCGACTCTACGTGGAGAGCCTGAACGAGATGATCGACCAGCAGGGCGTCCGCCTCGCCGGGCTCAACAACCGCGTCCCCAACGAGGTCCTCACGCTGCAGCTCTTCAGCGCCGCGCTCGGCATCGGCCTGCTCGCGCTGTACCTCGGCATGCTCGGCAAGGGCCAGTTCACGGTGGCGGCCGCCGCCGTCGCAGTCAGCTTCCTCGTCTTCGTCACGTTCGACCTCGACCGGCCGACGCGCGGGCTGATCACCGTGCCCGACACCCCGCTGGTCAACGAGCGGGCGGTCATGGAGCTGCCGCCGGCCGCGCCGGCGCCGGGCTGAGCGCCCGGCGCCGGCAGACCGCTCAGTGCGCCTTCGTGTTGGCGAACCCGGACAGCGGGTCGGCCACGTACGGGAACGTCGACATCGGCTTCGCGTCGTCGCCGTTGACGCCGTCGCCCAGAGCGATCTTCTTGCCGATCAGGGCGCCTGCGACCGCACGCTCGGCGATGTCGATGACGTCGTCGCCCAGGCGGCGGCCGTTCGGCCAGCCCTGGACGTCGCCGCCGAGCACGCCCAGGCGGCTGACCTTGCCCTCCGGCGTGACCGGCGTGGACAGGTTGATGCGGAGCTCCTCCGCGAGCTTCGAGCTCGTGAAGTTGAGCTTCGGGACGCCGGTCAGGAAGACCGAGACGAGGTCGGTCCGGTCGGTCTCCTTGACGCCCAGCTTGTACAGCTTGTTCATCACCGCGGCCAGGATCGGCGCCTTGTAGTACTTCTCGAACCGCCCCTCCTGCGCAGGCCCGGACGCGTTCCACGAGTCCTTGAGCCCGGTCGGGATGATGACCTCGTTGACGAGCGGATTCGCGAGCCGCGAGACCTGCACCCAGCCGCCGCCCTTCTTGATGCCGATCACCTTGCGGTCGGCGGTGGACCAGATGCCGATCACGTGGCTCGTCGTGTCGACCTGCGAGATCGGGATCTGCAGCGCGATCGAGTGCACCGCGTAGCCGGCGAGGAAGTTCTTGCCGCCGCCGTTCGCGCCCGTGCCCTTGCGGAACGCGAGCAAGTCGAAGATCGCGCCGACGTCACCGAAGAACGGGTCGTCACGCTGGCCGGCGAAGACCTCGCCGCCGCCGGGCAGCGCTGTGACGCCCTTCATTGCGAGTGCGTGGTACTTCGGCGTCGACCGCGGGCCGATGTTGTCCGGCGGCGTCATCGCGTGGACGATGACCTGCGCCCTGCCGTTCGCGATCTTCGTGACCGTGTACGGCTGCTGCGTGTCGCCGAGGAAGAACGGACCGGTCTTTCGCGTGAACTGGAAGCGGTACGTGACGTCGGCCTTCCCGTCCCCGTTCCGGTCGATGTAGACGTTGTACCGGGCGGTCGGCGAGAAGGTGTAGTAGTTCGGCCCTGCCGCCGGGTCCTCGCCCGGGATGTAGTTCGAGATGATCGTCAGCGTGTCCGGCTTGTCCGGGCTGCGGAAGGCGTAGAGGTCCGTGTTGTCGGCGGACGGGTCCTCCGAGATCAACGGCGCCTCCCGGTGGCTCGACGCGAGGCTGCTGGCCGGAGCCGGGCCGTAGATGACGGCCAGGGCGAGCGCCCCGACGGCAGCTGTCAGCACGCCGAGGCCGGTTGCGGCTCTGCGCATGGTTGTGCTCCCTCCTTGTCCGCGACGGCCCTGTCGTCGTTAGGGGTGGCCGTCGGCTGCCAGTCCTTCGTACAGGGCGGGCGACCGGTTCGATGAGTTCAGGTTGACGCCCCCGTCTAAGCGGTAACGAACGAAGGAGAGACCATGGCAAGGCTGATCGTTTCCCAGTTCACCACCGTCGACGGCGTGATCGAGGATCCGGGTGGCGCCGAGGGCGTCGGCGGGTGGGCATTCACATTCGAGCGCGGGGAGGAGGGCGACCGCTTCAAGTACGACGAGGTCATGGCGAGCGAGGCGCTGCTCCTCGGCCGCGTCACCTACGAGGGCTTCGCCGCCGCCTGGCCCTCGCGCGAAGGCGATTTCGCGGACAAGTTCAACGGGATGGCGAAGCACGTCGTCTCGACGACCCTCCGCGACCCGGCCTGGAACAACACCACCGTGATCGCCGAGGACGTGCCCGCGCGCGTCCGCGAGCTGAAGGAGCGCGTGGGCGGCGACATTCTCGTCAACGGCAGCCCCACGCTCGTCAAGACGCTCGCCGACCACGACCTCGTCGACGAGTACCGGCTGATGGTCTTCCCGACCGTCGTCGGCGGCGGCAAGCGGCTGTTCCCCGACGGCGCCACGGTGGACGCCCTCGAGCTCGTCGAGTCCCGGCCCGTCGGCGACGACGGCGTCGTCATTCTCATCTATCGCCCCAAGCGGGCCTGAAAGGAGACGTCCATGTCCAGGCTCACCGCCTGCCTCTGGTTCGACACCGAGGGCGAGGAGGCCGCCCACTTCTACACGTCCGTGTTCCCGAACTCGCGCATCACCGGGATCTCGCACTACGGCGAGGCCGGGCCGCGCGAGGCGGGCTCCGTGATGACCGTCGACTTCGAGCTCGACGGCCAGCCGTTCCTCGCGCTGAACGGAGGGCCGGAGTTCACCTTCAGTGAGGCGATCTCGTACCAGGTCAGCTGCGAGACCCAGGACGAGGTCGACCGTTACTGGACGACGCTGTCCGAGGGCGGCGAGGAAGGCCCCTGCGGCTGGCTCAAGGACCGCTTCGGGCTCTCCTGGCAGATCGTCCCGACCGCCCTACCGCGCCTGCTGCAGGACCCGGACCGCGAGAAAGCGCAGCGCGTCATGGCGGCGATGCTGCAGATGAGGAAGATCGAGATCGACGAGCTGGAGCGCGCCGCAGCGGGGGTCCCGGTCTAGACCGGTTCGTCCGGAGCGGATGACCCGCCCGCGCAGGGCCGCCTCCAGGATGGGCAACGATGGGGACGGCCCTGCGCATGCTCGTGCTCGCCCTGCTCGCGGCCCTGAGCCCGCTGGCGCTGACGGCGACGATCCTGGTGCTCAAGAGCCATCTCGCGCGGCTGAACGGGATCCTCTTTGCGGCGGGCTTCCTGCTCGGCGAGGCGATCGGTTGGGCGTTCGCGCTGCTGCTCGGATCGGTGCTCGACCTGGGCGACGGAGGCGACATCGTGGCCGCCGCCCTCCAGGTGCTTCTCGGCGCGCTGCTGCTCTCGGTCGCCTGGCGCGTCCACCGGCGAGAGGCGGCGCCGCGGCGTGAGCGGGGCCCGCGCACCCAGGCGCTGCTCGCGCGGCTCCAGCATCTGAATCCGATAGCCGCGGTCGTCGTGGGCACACTGCTCGGGCTCGGCATCCCGAAGCGCCTCACGATCACGATCGTCGCGGCCGCCACGCTGACGGCGTCCGACCTCGACAACGCGCGACAGCTCGCGCTCGTGGCCCTCTACATCGTCGTCGCGGCGGTCCTCGTCTGGGCGCCTGTCCTCGTCTACGTCGTCGCCGGCGCTCGTGCGCGCGCGTGGCTCGACGCCGTCCAGGACTGGCTGGCGTCGCACCAGCGCAAGGTGACGATGGTCTCGCTGGCCGCGTTCGGGATCCTCCTCGTCGTCGACGGCCTGACCCAGATCTAGCCCGAGACGGCCGGCGAAGCCGGCGCCGGCTCGCCGCCGGCCTCGGAGATCGATGCTCCCTCGCGCGCGAGGGAGATCGATATCGCGCCCCACATCGCGAGCGTCAACCCGGCCCAGGCGACGACCTTGTGCCAGACGGGGAGGCTCAGCGTCTCCTCGAGCAGCACGATCCCGATGAGCACCGAGAGGACAGGGTTCAGCACGGAGGTGGTCGCGACGGACGGCGCCAGGCGGCCCGTGCCGAGCGAGACCTGCTGGACGACGAACGCCGCAATCCCGGCGAGTCCGCAGGCGTAGATCTCCCAGCTCGAGAACGCAGCACTGACGCCGCCGGCGTCGATCATCTCCGCGCTCGGCTTCCACAGCGACGCCGAGAGCCCGTAGAGCAGGCCCGCGGCCGCGCCGTACATGCCGGCCTTGCGTTCGAGCGTGCCCTTGCCGCCGAGCGCTACCAGTACGCCGACCAGGACGAGCACGACGGCGATCGTGATCGCCCACTCGTCGTTGGGCGCGTTCGCCCGCCCACCCGCGGGATCGCCGACGACGGTGAAGATCGCGAGCCCGATGACGACGACGATCGCACCCGCGATCTCGCGCCGGCCCACGTGCTGGGCGGTGATGAAGTAGCCGAGCGGCAGCGCGAAGACGATCGTGGTGACGAGCAGCGGCTGGATGACCGAGAGCCGTCCGTTGTCGAGCGCCACCGCCTGGAAGGCGTAGCCGACGAAGAGCACGACGGTGCCGGCCAGCCACCACCACTGGCGGAGCAGCCGGAGCAGGGAGGAGGGGTGCGCGAGCGAGACGCCGCCCTCACCGAGGGCGCCCTTCTGCTGCAGCGTCGCCGCCAGCGCGAAGCACGCCGCGGCGAAGAGCGCGAGCGTCGCTGCCATTCAGGAGGGATTAGGCGGCGGGGCGGCCGATCCTGCTGCGTCTTCAGCGACGAGCTGAGCGCCTTCGGGCTCGCGCAGCGGCGCTTTCCGCCGCAGCATCGTCCCGATCGGGTGACGGGCGTCTCTGCGCGGACTACGCAGCGCGGTCGGCGATCTCCCGGATGCCGCCGCGGGCCCTGCGGCCGGACGATCTGGACGTGAAGGAGATGCTGATCGTCGGTCGCGGCGGTGAGGGCGTCGTCCTCGCGTCGCAGCTCCTCGCGGACACGTTCGCGCGCGCCGGCTGGTGGGTGCAGAGCTTCCCCGAGTTCAAGGCGGAACGCCGTGGGGCGCCGATCTCCGCGTCGCTGCGCTGGGACGACAGCCCGATACGCCGCCGCTACAAGGTCTCGCGCTGCGACGTCCTCGTGGTCGTCTCGCCGGCGGCGCCGTCCGACGACGTGCTGCGCACCGTGAAGCCCGGCGGCCTGGTCCTGCTGAATCACGATGCGCGCTTCGCGCACGACGGCCCGTTCCGGGTGGCGCGCGTGCCCGCGTCGCGGATCGCGCTCGACCACGGCGTGCTCTCGTCGGAGGGGCGGGCGATGGGCAACGTCGCGGTGCTCGGCGCCTGCGTCCGGCTGCTCGCGCCCGAGGCGCTTCCGCACCTCGAGGCGGCCATCGTCGACCGGATGGGCGGCCGCGCGGCCGCAAACGTCGCGGCTGCACGCGCCGGGTTCGAGCGCTGCACGCAGCAGCACCGCCGGGCCGGCGACGTGCCGCTCGAAGCGGCGCTCGCGGCACCACCGCCGGAGCACGCGCTGTTCCCGGTCAGCACGACCGACTCGCTCGCCAACCGCACGGGGGCGTGGTCCCTCGACCGGCCGCTGATCCTCGCCGAGTGCACCGCCTGCGGCGTCTGCGCGCTGTTCTGCCCGGAGGGCGCCGTGCGCCGCGAGGACGGGACGATGGTGATCGACTACGAGCACTGCAAGGGCTGCGGCATCTGCGAGGTCGTCTGCCCGGTGCGAGGCGCGCTTGCGATGGAGGAGGTCGTCGCATGAGCGAGCGGCTGCCGCACGGGCGCGTGGTCATGACCGCCAACGAGGCGGCCGCGTGTGCCGTCGTGCTCTCGCGCGCGCAGGCGATCGCCTGCTACCCGATCACGCCGCAGACGACGATCGTCGAGCGGCTGTCCGAGCTCGTGGCCGGCCGCGACGACGTCGAGTTCGCCAACCTCGAGAGCGAGCACGCCATGTTCGGCTACGTGATCGCGGCCTCGCGCGCGGGTGTGCGCACGTTCACGGCGACCTCGTCACAGGGCCTCCTCTACGCGCACGAGCAGCTCCACCGCGCATCGCGCGAGCGCGTCCCCCTCGTCGCCGTCAACGTCAACCGCGCGGTCTTCGCGCCGTGGAGCATCGAGCCCGACCTCTCGGACAGCATGAGCCAGCGCGACACCGGCTGGATCCAGCTGTACTGCTCGTCGGCACAGGAGGTGCTCGACAGCGTCATCTGCGCCTACCGGATCGCCGAGACCGTGATGCTGCCGGTCATGGTCTGCGCCGAGGGCTTCCTGCTCTCGCACACGACCGAGGTGCTCGACGTGCCAGCACAGGAGACCGTCGATGCCTTCGTGCCCGACCTCTGCCCGCCCGAGGACTGGCTGCTCGACCCGGAGAGCCCGCACACGTACTCGGCCCTGCCGAACTCGGGCGACTACTACGCGTTCCAGCGGCACGTCGCCGAGGCAATGGACTTCGCCGGCCCCGTCATCGCCGACGTGGCCGCGCAGTTCGGCGCGCTCGTGGGTCGCGAGAAGATCGCGTCGCTCGAGCTCGCCGGCAACCGCCGTGCGAGTCGCGCGCTCGTCGTGATCGGGTCGATCGGGGATACCGCCCACGAGCTGCTGGAGACCGACGGCGACCTGCTCGTCGTCCGCGTCCACACCTACCGGCCGTTCCCGGCCGAGGAGCTTGCGGCCGCGCTCGCCGGCGTCCGCGCCGTCTCGGTGGTCGACCGCGCCGCGGCGTTCGGCTCGCTCGGCCCGCTCGGGAGCGACGTGACGTCGCTCGACCTCCGCCACGTGGACGCGGCCATGAACTTCGTGTGCGGGCTGGGTGGGGCCGAGGTCACGCCGGACACCCTGCGCTGGACGCTCGAGCAGACGCTCGCTGCACGCTCGCGTGGCCCCGTGTACGTCCCGGAGGGGGTGTAGCCGTGCCCGCCTGGCTCGACGAGATCGTGGGGGAGGAGCGGCTGCTGCTTCCCGGCCATGCAGCGTGCGCCGGCTGCGGGCCGGCGATCAACGTGCGCCACGTGCTCGGCGCCCTGACGGCGACCGTGCCCGAGTCGAAGATCGTGCTGGTGATCCCGGCCTCGTGCTGGACGATCATCGCGGGCGTGTATCCCGTCAATGCGTTCGGCGTCTCCGTGCACCTCACCCCGTTCGCGTCGGCCGCCGCCGAGGCCTCCGCGATCAAGGCCGCGCTCCGGCTGCGCGGCCACGGCGACGCGACGGTCGTGGTCTGGGGCGGCGACGGCGCGACGGCCGACATCGGCTTCTCGGGCGTGTCTGCGGCCGCGGAGCGCAACGAGGACATCGTCTACGTCCTGAACGACAACGAGGCGTACATGAACACCGGCGTCCAGAAGTCGGGCGCCACCCCCGAGGGCGCGTGGACGACTACCACCCCGGCCGCCGCGCCGCGCCGGGGCCAGAAGAAGGAGGTCGCCCGGATCATGGCGGCGCACGGCGTGCCGTACGTCGCCACGCTGGCGCTCGGCTCGGTGCCGATGCTGCGCGACTTCCGCGCGAAGGTGACGCGCGCGGCCGAGATCGAGGGCTTCCGCTTCCTGCAGATCCTGGGCGGCTGCCCGCCCGGCTGGCGCTACGCGACCGACCAGACGACAGAGGTCGCGCGTTCCGCGGTCGAATCGCGCACCTTCCCCCTATGGGAGTGCGACCACGGCGAGCTGCGGATCACCTACCGGCCGAAGCACCCCGTTCCGGTCGCCGAGTACCTGCGTGCACAAGGCCGGTTCGCGGGCGTGACCGCGGAGGGCGTGGAGGCGATCCAGGCGCACGTCGACGCGCGCTGGGACGCCCTTGTGGCTGAAAGCCACTAACGCTGGACGACGTTCTTCGCGAAGAACAGGACGTTCGCCGGCCGCTCGGCCAGGCGGCGCATCAGGTACGGGTACCACTGCGGCCCGAACGGCGTTGCGACCAGCACCTTGAACCCGCGCGCGACGAGGTCGAGCTGGAGCTGCGGGCGCACGCCGTAGAGCATCTGGAACTCGAAGCGGTCCTTCGGGTACCCGAGCGCGATCGTGTGCTCGATGAGCGACTCGTCGTGTGTCGCGACGGCGACGTACACCCCGCCGGCGAGCGCGTGCTCGAGCAGGTCGCGGTACGCGCGGTCGACATCCGCCTTGCTCGGGTATGCGATCGCCTCCGGCTCGAGGTAGGCGCCCTTGACGAGACGCAGGTTCGGCGTGAGCGGCAACAGCTCGTCGAGGTCGCCCGGCGTCCGGTACAGGTACGCCTGCAGGACGCAGCCGACGTTGTCGTAGCCGCCCTCGCGGAGCCGCCGATAGATGCGGAGCGTCGCGTCGACGACCGCGGACTGCTCCATGTCGATCCGCACAGAGTTGCCGAGCGACCCAGCGTGGGCGACGACAGCGCCGACGTTCTCGACCGCGAGCTCCTCGTCGATCAGCAGGCCCAGGTGTGTCAGCTTCAGCGCGACGTTTGCGCGCAGCTCGTGCTCGGCGATGCGGTCGAGCACCTCGCGGTAGGCGGCGACGACATCGAGCGTCTCGTCGCGGGTCGTCACGTCCTCGCCGAGCAGCGTCGTGTTCGCGAACAGCCCCTTCGCGTTCAGCGCCGCCAGCGTGTCGAGGCAGGCGTCCAGCGTCTCGCCCGCGACGAAGCGCGAGGCGCCGAGCCGCATGCCGTAGCGGCTCATGAAGCCGCGCACGCCGCGGTTCGTGGCGGCCAGGAGAATCGCCCTGCGGCCGAGATCCTGCACGCCACGACGCTAACCGATGAATTTCTCTGGCGGCTCGGGTCAGAGCCTCTTAGAGTGACCGCCGTGGCGACCACCGCGCAGCACGACGTCGAGACCCAGCTCGAGGACTACCGTCGCGAGCTGACCGCGTACTGCTACCGCATGCTCGGCTCGCCCTTCGAGGCCGAGGACGCGGTGCAGGACACGATGGTGCGCGCCTGGCGCTCCCTCGACCGCTTCGAGGGCCGCGCGGCGCTGCGCTCCTGGCTCTACCGGATCGCGACGAACGTCTGCCTGGACATGCTCAAGGGCCGCGAGCGGCGCGCACGGCCGATGGACCTCGGCCCCGCGCGCGAGCCGGTGATCGAGAACCTGTGCACGCTGCCCGAGGTGACGTGGATCGAGCCGCTGCCGACTGACCCGGCCGAGCTGACCGAATCGCGCGAGACGGTGCGGCTCGCGCTCGTGGCCGCGCTCCAGCACCTGCCGCCGCGCCAACGCGCCGCGCTGATCCTGTGCGAGGTGCTGAGGTGGAAGGCCAGCGAGGCGGCGGAGCTGCTCGAGACGAGCGTCGCCTCGGTGAACAGCGCGCTGCAGCGGGCGCGCGCGACGCTCGACGCGACCGACCTGACTGCGACGGGCACGTCGACCGATCTGACGGACGACGACCGCGACCTGCTCGCCCGCTACGTGGCCGCCTTCGAGGCCTACGACATCGACCAGCTGACTGCGGTCCTGCACGAGGACGCGCAGCAGTCGATGCCGCCGTACGACCTCTGGCTGCGCGGCCGCGACGACGTCTTCACGTGGTGGTTCGGCCCGGGCATCGGCTGCAAGGGGTCGAAGGTGATCCCGACGCCGGACCTGATGGCCAACGGCTCGCCTGCATACGGCCAGTACAAGCCGGCCGCGGACGGGGGCTACGAGCCGTGGGCGCTCCAGGTCGTGGAGCTCCGCAAGGGCAAGGTCGGTGAGATCACCTTCTTCCTCGACACCGACCGGATCTTCCCGCTCTTCGGGCTGCCGCCGCGGCTCGAGGCCGCAGCCTAGGCGACGACGTCGGCGAGGCCCATGAAAGCGACGAGCTCGCGGAGCTCCGGCGATGCGTTGCGCAGCCGGATCGAGCAGCCCGTCCGCCGCGCCGCCAGCTGCAGGCGCGCCAGCGCGTCGACCGTGACGGCGTCCGTAGGTAGGCCTGCGACATTGCAGGTGGCCGTCTCCGCGGACGCGGAAGAGAGGAGCCCGCAGATTCGTTCGCACAGACCAGGTAGGTCGGCGCGGGCGACCGGACCGCGCACGGAGAAATCGATCATCACCCGATTGACCGCAGCCCGCCGCAAAAATCATCGGGCCGCGAGCGATGAGTTCGGGGTTTGGATGCGGTCGAAGCTGGTGACCGACGGGAAAGGAGCCCAGAGATGACCATCGCCGATACCCGCGCAAAATGGCTCGCACTTGCAGTCCTCTGCCTGGGCGACCTGATGATCGTGCTCGACGTCTCGATCGTGAACGTCGCGCTCCCGTCGATCCGCGAGGACCTCGGGTTCTCGCAGGAGTCGCTGGCGTGGGTGCTCAACGCGTACACGATCACCTTCGGCGGGTTCCTGCTCCTCGGCGGGCGCCTGGGCGACCTGTTCGGCCAGCGCCGGCTCTTCCTCGGTGGGATGACGCTGTTCACGCTCGCCTCGGCGGTGTGCGGCCTCGCCCAGTCGCAGGGCGCGCTGGTCGTCGCGCGCGCCGTCCAGGGCGTCGGCGGTGCAGTCGTCTCCGCCGTGGCGCTCGCGCTGATCATGCGGCTGTTCACCGAGCCGGGCGAGCGCGCGAAGGCGATGGGCTTCTTCGGCTTCGTGATGGCGGCCGGTGGCAGCATCGGCGTACTGCTCGGCGGCGTGATCGTCGACCTCGCCGACTGGCACTGGATCTTCCTCGTCAACGTGCCGATCGGGATCGCGGTCTTCGCGCTCACGCTAGGGCTGATCCCGGGCGCCTTCGCCCGGGCGGAGTCCCGCCGGGTGGACGTCGCCGGGGCGATCACCGTGACGGCGGCGCTGATGATCGCCGTTTACGCCGTGGTCAAGGGCAACGCCGTCGGCTGGCTCGGCTTCCAGACGCTCGGCCTGCTCGCGCTCAGTGCGGTGCTCTTAGGGGTCTTCCTGCTGATCGAGTCGCGCTCCCCCGCGCCGCTCGTGCCGCTGCGGCTCTTCCGGCTGCGCAACCTGAGCACCGCGAGCGTCGTCGGGATCCTCTGGTCGGCGGCCATGTTCGGCCTCTTCTTCCTGTCCGCGCAGTACCTCCAGCTCGTCCTCGGGTACAGCCCGCTGCAGGTCGGCCTTTCGTTCCTGCCGGTCAATCTGATCATGGGCGTCTTCTCCGTCGGGCTCTCGGCGAAGGTGGTCATGCGCTTCGGGATCAAGACCCCAACCGTGCTGGGCATGTCACTGATCTCCGCCGGCTTGCTGCTCTTCGCGCGCGCCGCTACCGACGGCATGTTCGTCGTCGACGTGCTGCCCGCGATGATCGTCCTCGGCTTCGGGATCGGCCTCGCGTTCAACCCGGTGCTGCTGGCCGCGATGAGCGACGTCGAGCCGAGCGAGTCCGGGCTGGCGTCGGGGGTCGCGAACACCGCGTTCATGATGGGAGGCGCACTCGGGCTCGCCGTGCTCGCGAGCGCGGCCGCGGCGCGCACGAACAGCCTCGAGAGCTCGGGCTCGAGCCACGGGGCGGCGCTCACCGGCGGCTACCACCTCGCCTTCATGCTCGGGGCGGTGTTCGCGGCCGCGGCCGCCGGCGTGGCGGCGAAGTTCCTCCGCGTCGCGCCGGCGCCGGCGCCGGCCGAGGCCGCGGCCTACGAATCTGCCTGATCGCGGGTAACAATGCCGGGATGCGGCGTGAGCTCGGCGCTGATGCGGAACGGCTCCAGCGGCTGCAGGCGCTGACCGACGCTGCGCTCGCGCACCTCCGGCTCGACGACCTGCTCGACGCGCTGCTGCTCCGCACCCGCGAGCTGCTGCGCGTCGACACCTGCGCGATCCTGCTGCTGGACGAGGCGACCCAGGAGCTCGTGGCGCGGGCCGCGGTCGGGATCGAGGAGGAGGTCGAGGCGGGTGTCCGCATCCCGGTTGGCCGTGGTTTCGCCGGGCGCGTGGCGGCGGGCAAGGAGCCGGTGATCCTCGACGACGTCGATCACGCGGACGTGCTCAACCCGATCCTGCACCGGAAGGGGATCACCTCGATGGTCGGCGTGCCGCTGCTCGTCGCCGGCGACGTGATCGGCGTCCTCCACGTCGGCTCGCTGACGCCGCGCGAGTTCGGCCCGCTCGACGTCGAGCTGCTCCAGCTCGCCGGCGACCGCGCCGCCGTCGCGATCGAGCATGCGCGCCTCTACGAGGCCGAGCGCAGCGCGCGCGAGCGCATGGAGAACGTGCAGGCCGTGACCGACGTCGCGCTCGCGCCCCTCGAGCTGGACGGGCTCCTGGACGTGCTGCTGCCGCGGATCCGCGACATCCTGCACGCCGATACCTGCGCGGTGCTTCTGCTTGACATCGATGCCCAGGAGCTCGTCGCACGGGCCGCGGTCGGGCTGGAGGAGGAGGTCGAGGCGGGTGTCCGCATCCCGATGGGGCGGGGGTTCGCCGGCCGGGTCGCGGCGGGCCGGCAGCCGATCATCCTCGACGACGTCGACCGTGCGGACGTGCTCAATCCGATCCTGCGCGAGAAGCGCATCAAGTCGATGGTCGGCGTGCCGCTCCTCGCCGGCGGGGAGGCGATCGGCGTCCTGCACATCGGCTCCCTCATGCACCGCAGCTTCCGGGACGCGGACGTCGAGCTCCTCCAGCTCGTCGCCGACCGCGTCGCGCTGGCGATCGAGCGTGCCCAGGTCTACGAGCAGGCGATCCTGTTCGACCAGCTGAAGCTGAACTTCGTCGCCATCGCGTCCCATGAGCTGCGGACGCCGACTGCAGCCGTGTACGGGGCGCTGGTCACCATCCGCGCGCGCGACTTGCCGGAGGAGACGCGCGAAGAGCTCATCGAGGTCGCCTACGAGCAGTCCGACCGGCTCCGCCGGCTGCTCGAGCAGCTGCTCGACCTGTCGCGCCTCGACGCCGAGTCGATCAGCGTCGCCCCACGGCCCATCGTGCTCCAGCGAGTGCTGGCGGATATCGTCGACGGGGCCGTGACCGGCGGCGTGCCCGTCGACCTCGACGTCTCGCCCGACCTCGCCGCCGTTGCGGACCCGCTCGTGCTTGAACGGGTCGTCTCCAACCTGCTCACGAACGCCGCCCGGCATGGAGCTCCGCCGATCACCCTGACGGCGGAGCAGCAGGACCGCCACCTCTGCGTCAGGGTCGACGACGCCGGCGGCGGCGTGGCGGACGACCTGCGCGCGCGGCTCTTCGAGCGGTTCGCTCGCGGCGACACGGACCGGGGCAGCGGCCTCGGCCTCGCCATCGCGCGGACGTACGCCCAGGCGCACGGCGGCGACCTCGTCTACCACCCGCTCGAGCGCGGCGCCCGCTTCGAGCTGATCGTGCCGCAGGACTGATGCGCGTCCGCTGGTTCGGACAGGCGGCGTTCCTGCTCGAAGGGGAGCAGCGGGTCATGATCGACCCGTTCGGCGACATCCGCGAGCGCTTCGCCGGGCGGGGGATCGAGTGGCTCTACCCGCCGATCGTCGACGTCGCCGCCGACCTCGTCCTCGTCACGCACGAGCACCTCGACCACAACGGCGTCGAGGTCGTCGCCGGCGACCCGGTCGTCATCCGCTCCACCGCCGGCCGGCTCGAGTCGCCGGTCGGCGAGGTGGTTGCGGTCGCGTCCGAACACGATCCGCGGGCAGGCACCGAGCGCGGCCCGAATACGATCTTCTGCTTCACGCTCGACGGCCTGCGCGTCTGCCATTTCGGCGACTTCGGCCAGGCGGAGCTCCGGCCTGAGCAGGCGGCGGCGATCGGCGAGGTCGACCTGCTCTTCGTGCCGGTCGGCGGCCAGGCGACGATCGACGGGCCCGCAGCAGCGACGGTCGTGCGGCAGCTCCAGCCGCGCATCACCGTGCCCATGCACTACCAGAACGTGGCCGTGAACTTCCTCGAGCCGCCCGACCGCTTCTACGAGGCGTTCGGCGGCACCGTGGCGCAGTTGCCGCGGCCCGAGCTCGTGGTCGACGAGCACCTCGGCGACGAGACGGTCGTGGTCGTGCCTGCGCCGCCGCTGGCATAGGAACAGCCGCCTCGCTCCCTATTGTTCGGCTCCATGCAGCCGGACGGCACGCGGCGTGTAGAGCTCCTGCTGCCCATCCGGACGGTGCTGATCGTTGCAGCAGCGGTGGGCATTTTCGCGGCGTTCCGTGCGATCGGCGACACCTTCCTGATCGTGTTCGTCGGCGTCTTCCTCGCGCTCGTCTTCGAGTATCCGGTGCGCTACTTCATGGCGAAGACGCACTGGTCGCGCGGGCTCGCGGCGACCATCACCGTGCTCGGCACCGCCGTCGCCGTGACGGTCTTCTTCCTCCTGCTGCTCGTTCCGCTGGTCGGGGGCGTCCGCGACGTGCTGCACAACCTGCCCACCACGGTCGAGAAGCTGCGCACGTCGGGCGAGCTGGCGTGGATCGGCGCGGCCGGCGGCGAGAACGTGCAGGAAGGCGCGCAGCACGTGTCGAGCAACACACCGAACGCGATCTCCGCCGTGCTCGGTATCGCCGGAGGCTTCTTCGGCGTCTTCCTGGCCGCCTTCACGATCCTCTTCATCTGCCTGTTCCTGCTCACGGACATCACCAACCTGAAGCGCTCACTGGCGAGCGTCCTGATGCCGGGCGAGGACGAGCGCTGGCTCGGCGTCTGGGAGCGTGTCACGGAGTCCATCTCGAGGTGGGCCATCGGC
The DNA here is from genome assembly GCA_963755085.1 of uncultured Thermoleophilia bacterium. GTDB lineage: Bacteria > Actinomycetota > Thermoleophilia > Gaiellales > Gaiellaceae > JACVRM01. Next base: position 43,921 of record CAVWIN010000031.1, read on the forward strand.
GTCGTCGTGATCGCGGTGATCGCAGGCACCGTGCAGGGGACGACCGCGTGGCTGCTCGGCTCGAGCTACGCCCTGGGGCTGGGCGTGATCGCGGGCCTGCTCGACATGATCCCGAACATCGGCGCGACCATGGCGGGCTTCATCCTCGTCCCCACCATCTGGGCCGAGGAGGGCCTCACGGCCGCGATCATCATGCTGATCGTCATCCTCGTCTACCAGCAGGTGGAGAACAACATCCTCACGCCCAAGATCCAGGGCAAGGCGGTGCGGCTATCGGGCTTCTTCATCATCGTCGCCGTCACGCTGTTCGGCGCCCTGCTCGGCGTGCTCGGCGCGCTCACCGCCGTCCCGCTGGCCGCGACCGTTCAGATCTTCGTGCAGGAGCTGACCAAGGCCCGCCGCGAGCGGGTCGAGGCAGCCCGGGCGGCGCTTACGCCCTGACGCCGTCCGATTCACCGTCACGCCGCCCGAGAGGGTTCGTTGCCGCCGACGAGAACGTCGCGCCATGAAATCGATGAACCGCATGTTCACGGAGCGGGAGGTGCTCGAGGAAGCGGCCGATCACTGGTGGCTGTTCCTGCTGTCGGGCATCGCCTGGCTCGTCTTCGCGCTGCTCGTCTTCCAGTGGGACTACACGACGGTGTACGCGGTGTCGTTCCTCTTCGGCGTCGTCGCGATCATGGCGGGGATCAACGAGTTCGCCGCCATCCCGATCTCCACGTCAGGCTGGAGGATCATTCGCGGCATTCTCGGTGTCCTCTTCATCGCCACCGGGATCTGGGCCCTGGTGCACCCGCACAACGCGTTCGCCACGCTCGCCGCGCTCGTCGGCTTCTTCCTGCTGTTCAAGGGCGTCTTCGACCTGACCGTCGCCTTCATGGCGAAGGATCAGTTCGAGATCTGGTGGCTCCAGCTCGTCCTCGGCATCATCGAGATCGCCCTGGCGTTCTGGGTCGCCGGCTCGTTCGTGGACAGCGTGATCCTGCTGGTCGTCTACGTAGGGGTCACGGCGCTCTTCCGGGGCTTCTCGGAGCTGTTCCTCGCCTTCAAGCTGAAGGGGCTGGGGCGGAACCGGCTGGCGCCAGCCTGAACATGTCGAGGCGCTCGAGGTCCGGCGGCCCATGGGCGGCGGGGCCTCGAGGCGCCCGGGCTGAAGCTTCCCGCGTGATTGTCAGGCGTCGGCGCCCGCCGGCAGGTCGCCGACGGGATGCGGCGCGAACGCGTCCGCGGGCCGGCGCTGCGGGATGGCGAGCCCGACGAGGAACCCGACCCCGAGCGCAGCAGCGCAGACGAGGAACGCGACCGTGTAGCCGGCGTCGGTCGGGAGCCCCGCCTCGACCGTCGAGGCGAGGATCGAGGCCACGACGGCGCCGCCGAAGGCGCCGCCCACTGTTCGCGTGACGGCGTTCATGCCCGTGGCGATCCCGGTCTCCGCCGGTCCGACGTTCTCGATGATCAGGTTGACCATCGACGCGAATGCGAGCCCGATGCCCGTGCCGAGCAGCAGCGCGGCGACGTAGATCTCCCAGCGCTCGCTCCGCTCGAGCGCGAGCAGGAGGTAGGCGCTGCCGGTCAGGAGCGCCCCGGCCAGCAGCGGCGGCTTCGACCCGAAGCGCCGCTCCAGCCGCCCGGTCTGCGCGCCGGCGAGGAGCATCGCGATCGTCGTGGGGAGGAGAAACAGGCCGGCGCCGGTGACCGACGCGCCGAACCCGTAGCCGGCGCGCTGCGGCGTCTCCACGTAGTCCGGCACCAGGATGAACGACGAGTACATGCCGAAGCCGAGCAGCGCGGCGACCGCGTTCGTCGTCCACACCCCGCGGATGCGCATCATCCGCATGTCCACGAGCGGGCTGTCGCTGCGCGTCTCGTTGCGTACCCAGGCGATGAGGAAGACGACGCCGATCGCGAAGACGGCGATCGTCCGGCCCGAGACCCAGTGCCACACCGCCGTCTCGCTGACCGCGAGCAGAACGGCGCCGAGGCCGACGGACATCAGCAAGGCGCCGGCCCAGTTCAGGCGTCCGGGGACGCGGATCGGGGACTCGGGGACAAAGAAGTAGATGGCGAAGGTCGTGACGACGAGCGGGAGGAGCGGCAGCCAGAACAGCCAGTGGTAGGACAGGTGGTCGACGATCGGCCCCGCGAGGACGACGCCCGCGCCGCCGCCCACGCCGGCCAGCGCGGCCATGAGGCCGATGGCGCCGGCGACGCGCTCGCGCGGGAACTCGTCGCGGATGATCCCGAACGCGAGCGGGAAGATGCCGCCCGCTGCGCCCTGAAGGATCCGGCCGACGAGCATGACCGAGAGCGACGTCGCGAGCGCAGAAAGGACGCTCGCGCCGCAGAGCACGACGAGGATGATCACCAACAAGCGCTCCTTGCCGTACATGTCCCCGAGGCGCCCGATCAGCGGGGTCGCGATCGACGCGCTCAGGAGGTAGGCGGTCAGGACCCAGCTGACCGAGTTCACCGAGGTGTGCAGCGCGTGCTGGAGGTCCGGCAGCGCGGGCGCGACCAGCGACTGGAGCAGCGCGTACGAGATCGCGGCCCCGGCGAGCAGCGCGAACGTGACGTTGTAGTTCTGGCGGCCGTGCTCGGTCATGCGCGGAGCCCGTCCAGCACGAAGCCGAGGTGGCGGCGCCAGCTGTCCGGGGCGAGGTCGATGACCCGGTCCGTACCCCAGAAGACGAGCGACAGATCCTCGGGCGTGAAGTCGGGGCGCAGGGCGCCGGCCTCCTGCGCCCGGCGGATCAGCTCGGCCGTCATCGGGCGGAGGCGGGAGCGCATGGACGCTGCCCGCTCGCGGCCGCGTTCTTCGTCCTCGACGACGTCCTTGAGGACGCGGTTGCGCGCCGTCAGCTCGAGTGTCTCCTCGATGAAGCCGGTGAAGCCCAGCCAGGCGTCGTCTGCGGCGAGCGCGCGCTCGCCGGCGGCGAGGATCTCCTCGAAGGCCTCCTCGAGCACGGCGTCGATGAGGTCGTCGCGCGTCGGGAAGTGGCGGTAGACGGTGCCGACGCCGACGCCGGTCTCGCGCGCGATCTCGCGCATGGAGACGTCGAGGCCGTCGCGCGCGAGAAGCGTGCGGGCCGCGGCCACGATGCGCGCGTGGTTCCGCCGGGCGTCGACGCGTTCGGACAGAGCCATCCGCCGACGGTAGCAAAAACGGAACGGGTGATCCGTTTTGCTGGCGTCGCCCTTTGTGTAGCGTCGGGCGACGTGAGCGCCCCGGCGTGGAGCACGTTCGACGAGGGGTACCTGCGGGCCTACCAGTGGTCGGGCGCGCTCGCCGGTCGCGCCGCGCTGCCGCGGGAGGCCTCGCCGGTGCAGCTCGGCCCGGGCGAGGTCGCGCACGCGCGTTTCGCGCCCGTCGGCGTCTCCGGCTACTTCGGCGAGGACGGGCAGTACCGGCGCTCGTTCCTCCTCGTCGGCGGGCCTGTCGGCCTGGCCGTCACGGGCGCGGCCAGCCTCGCCTACAACGCCTCGAAGAAGGCGGAGGCGCAGCGCAAGGCGCGTCCGCGCTGGCACCCGCTCGGCGCCGCCGACGTCGTCGTGACGAGCCAGCGGCTAGTCGTCAATGCCAACGGCCGGAGCGGCTCGTTCTGGTACGCGCAGATGAGCCCGCTCCAGCTCGCGGCGGGATCGGGCGGGCCGTCGGTGCAGTTCCAGCCGGAGGGCCAGCCGGTGCTCCGGCTCGAGTCGCCGTGGGTGCCGCTCATCTACGTCTTCGTGCACCACCTCGTCGACGGCCGGCCGCCGGGCGTGCCGTTGCCGCCCGGGCTGCTCGAGCGTGCGCGGGCGCAGGGGCGCACGTGAACGACATGGTCGAGCTCCCCGGGGGGACGTTCCGGATGGGCTCCGACCGCTTCTATCCCGAGGAGGCGCCCGTGCGCGAGGTGACGGTCGGCGGCTTGGCGATCGACCGCCACCCGGTGACCGTGGCCGAGTTCCGCCGCTTCGTGAAGGAGACCGGCCACGTCACGGACGCCGAGAAGCCGCCCAGGGCCGAGGACTACCCCGACGCCGACCCGGAGCTGCTCGTCCCGGGCTCGCTCGTCTTCCGGCGCACCGCCGGCCCCGTGCCGCTCGACGACTACCGCAACTGGTGGGCCTGGGCGCCCGGGGCCGACTGGCGGCACCCCGAGGGGCCCGAGAGCAACGTCGGCGGGCGCGAGCGGCACCCGGTCACGCACGTGACCCATGCGGATGCGACCGCCTATGCCGAGTGGGCCGGGAAGGCGCTGCCGACCGAGGCCGAGTGGGAGTACGCCGCGCGCGGCGGCCTCGACGGTGCGACCTTCACCTGGGGCGAGGAGTTCGCGCCGAAGGGCCGGATGATGGCCAACACCTGGCAGGGCGAGTTTCCCTGGCAGAACCTGCTGCTCGACCGCTACGAGCGCACGTCGCCGGTCGAGACCTATCCGCCCAACGGCTACGGCCTCTACGACATGGCCGGGAACGTATGGGAGTGGACGGACGACTGGTTCACCGGGCCGAGCGGCGGTGCCCCCTGCTGTGTGCCGGCCGCGGACGAGCGGTTCCCGCGCCGGGTCACGAAGGGCGGCTCACACCTCTGCGCGCCGAACTACTGCCTGCGCTACCGGCCGGCGGCGCGGCAGGGCGAGGCGATCGACAGCTCGACCGGGCACATCGGCTTTCGCTGCGTCGTTCGCTAGAGCTCGATGCCCGACACGGGGTGCGGCACGTACGGCTCCTCGAGCCGCGCGATCTCCTCGTCGCTCAGCGATAGCTCCTCGGCGGCGAGCGCGTCCTCGAGGTGCTCGAGCTTCGTCGCGCCGACGATCGGCGCCGTCACGGCCGGCTGGTGCAGGAGCCAGGCGAGTGCGACCTGCGCGGGCGAGACGCCGCGCTCGGCGGCCACTTCGGCTGTCCGCTCGATCACCGGCACGTCGAGGTCCGGGTGGTAGAGCGAGTCCTGGAACCGGTCGGTGTTCGCGCGCTGCGTGAGCCGCTCACCGGACGAGGTGCGGCTGCCGGCGAGCAGCCCGCGCGCGAGGGGGCTCCACGGGATGATCCCGACACCCATGTCGACGCACTGCGGGATCATCTCCCGCTCCTCCTCGCGGTAGACCAGGTTGTAGTGGTTCTGCATCGAGACAAACGGCGTCGCGGCGACGCGCTGAGCCTTCGCGAACTGCCACGCCCACATGCTGCTGGCCCCGATGTAGCGCGCCTTGCCGGCGTTCACGACGTCGTGCAGCGCGTCCATCGTCTCCTCGATCGGCGTCTCGCGGTCCCAGCGGTGGATCTGGTAGAGGTCGACGTATTCGAGCTCGAGCCGCTGGAGCGACGCATCGATCGAGGCGAGGACGTGCTTGCGGGAGAGGCCGGCGCCGTTGACGCCCGGCATCGTCCGGCCGTGCACCTTGGTGGCGACGGCGTACTCCTCGCGCGTACCGAAGAGCCTCTTGAGCAGGCGGCCCGTGATCTCCTCGCTCGCGCCGCCGTTGTAGACGTCGGCGGTGTCGAAGAAGACGATGCCGCCCTCGACGGCGCGGCGGACGATCGGCTCGGCGGCCGCCTCGTCGAGCGCCCACTGGCGGCTCTCGTGCGGCCCGAAGCTCATCATGCCGAGGCACACGCGCGAAACGTGCAGGCCCGTGTGCCCGAGGTTCACGTACTCCACGACGCGACCGTACCGACAGGAGGTCAGCATGGGTGAGATCCACGTGCACGAGTTCATGGCGCTCGACGGCGTCATCGATGCCCCGACGTGGACGTCCGAGTTCGGCTTCGACCCGAGGATGGGGGAGGCGATCGGCGCGGTCACCGCGCGCGCTCGCGGGATCCTGCTCGGGCGCGTGACGTACGAGATGTTCGAGCCGGCGTGGTCCACGCGCACGGTGGAGGACGATCCGGGGGCGCCGTTCTTCAACGACACGATCAAGTACGTCGTCTCCGGGACGCTCGCCGTCCCGACCTGGCGCAATTCGGAGGTCGTCGGGCCATATGACGCCGATGTGATCCGCCGGCTGAAGGAGCAAGGCGACCTGTACGTCAGCGGCAGCGGCACGCTCGTGCGCGCCCTGCTGGCGGATGGGCTCGTCGACGAGCTCCATCTGTTCGTCTACCCGCTGACGCGCGGGCCGGGGCCGCGGCTCTTCCCGGAAGCGCCGTTGACGCTGTCGCTCGCGCGCAGCGAGGCCTATGACAACGGCGTCCTGTACCTGGCGTACCGCGCCGACCACTGACACCATGACGGCGTGATCGACCAGCTGCGTGCGGCGGCCGAGGCGCTCGGCCGCGGCGACCCCGGGCCGTTCGTCGCGCTGATCGCCGACGAGAACGAGTGGCGGGGCGTCTCGCACGGCCACCTCTGGTGGAAGCACACGCCGACCTGACACGGGCCGGACGAGGCCCGTGAGGTCTTGGGGTTCCAGCTCCGCGGTGGGCGGCAGCTCGAGGTTCAGCCGGAGTTCGAGCAGATCGGCGATCGGATCATCGGCTCGACGCAGTGGCTCGACGGCCAGGGGCGGCGGCAGGAGCGCTACCAGGTGCTGACGATCCGGGACGGGAAGATCGTGGACATGCAGGGCTGCGCCACGCGGCGCGAGGCCGAGCGGTTCGCCCGGCGGCGCCGGGCGGCGTAACGCAGCAAGCCTGCATCAGGCGGCGGTCTCGACGGACCAGATCAGCACGTCCAGGATGCGCACCTCGGTGGCGTTGTGCCCGCGCTTCGCGAGCTGTCGCCCGGTCGCGCGCAGCGCCGCGCGGTTGCGGTCGAGGTCACGCTTGTAGCCGCGGACGAGCGCGATCGCGCGGTCCCCGAAGGGCGCGCGGGGACTCGGATCGTCGTCGGTGAGGTAGGCCTGGACGACGCTGTCGAGCAGCGGGATCAGCGCGGGACGCCTGGGGTGGAGCGCCTTCGTCACCTTTGCGTGGCCGACTCCCCGGATGTCCGCGAATTGATCGAAGAGCTGCCTCAGCCGCAGCCACGGCACCGAGCCTGATGTCCCTGCGAGCGAGGCCTCGGGCGCGATGGCGCGCAGGGCTCGCTCGATGCGGCTGCGCCGCTCGAGGATCGCGGCGATCTCGGTCGCCGCGATGCGCGCGCCGCCTCGGTTCGCCCGCCTGAGGTCGGCCTCGCCGAACGCCGCCGGCGCCGAGGCATCGGGGCTGTCGGGGCCGTAACGCTCGAAGAAGGCGAGCGCGACAGCGACCGGATCTGCGATCTCGATGCTGTTGCGAAGGAGCACCGGGCGTTCGCCTGCGCGAGGCATGCGGGTCGCTCTGGGACGGGGCGAAGGAGGCACCGAGGACGGCATTGTCCGGATCGACGCCGACTATGTTCGGGTGAAGAGAGGCAGCCGGCCGGCGTAATCGAGTGCTGGAGCTTCGTGTGTACGGCCAATCGGCGACGATGACCGCAGTCGCCGAGGGGCTCGATGTCCTGGCCGGCGTTCCGTCACGTGAGCCTGGCCGAGACGGGCCGTGGCGGGCCCGTGCTGGTGACGGCGGATGTCCGGGCCGAGGTCGCCGATGCTGCGCTCGCGATGCTTGATCGACTCGGCGTTGCCTCCGACGACGCGGTGCTGCTCCGGCAGGAAACGATCGGCCCGGTGTCCGGCGCAACCGCAAGCTCTCCGAGCACGGCGACGAGCTCGCTCTGGAGCTCGTCGCGGTACGGGCCAGTCCACTCCTCGAAGCGGTCCTCGGGGAGGAGGCCCTCGCGATAGAGCTCGAGCGCATCTGCGTACACCGATGGATCGCCGCTTCGGCGTGCGTGGCCGGTTGCGGTCCGCCACGCGTCGACATCGACCCACAGTCCGTCAGTCGGAAGCGACAACGACTCCCCCACCGAGGCGATCAGGCTTGCGCCCTCCGCATGGATGGCGTGACGGGCGTAATGGACGGCCTTCCGCAGGTTGGCAGCCGCCGCCGTCGCCGCGAGCTCCGGCCACAGCACGTCCATCGCCTGTTCGCGGTGGAGCCGGTGACCCGGCGCCAGTGCCAGCAGCTTGACGAGGCCCGCTGCCTTGCTCCGGCGCCAGGCAGCGGCCGGAACCGACTCGTTCCCCACGATGACCCGAAAGCCGCCCAGCAACTCGATTCGTAGCGTCGGCTCTGCTGCCGCCACGCGCAGACGATAACCCGGCCGGACCGGCGTCCAGAGCAGTCGTCTCCCTCGCGTGACGTGGTTCGAGCGGCGTCGTCCGCGAGCCAGGCGATACCGTCGCGTGCGGCACTGCGGGACAGGCGACCGAAGTGGGGATCCGATGAGCACACGCGCGACGGGCGAGGAGTCCCAGGCAGGCTCAGCTGACGTCGCCCTGATTCGCTCACCCGGGTTCGGGGCGATCGTGCGCTACGCCGTCCTGTTCGGCGTCGTGCTTGCCTTTGCCGGGCTGGCATTTCTGGGCTTGGTGTCGGCCGGCACAGACCTCTGGTTCACGCTTCCCGCAAACCCCGGATGGTTCGACGGGAACCTCTGGTGGGTGGCGATCACCGCGGGCGCCGGCCTGATCGTCGGCTCGCTGCGGCGCTTCTTGCACGTCCCGGTCAAGGTGCCGGGCACCGTCGAGATGCTCAAAGAGCAGCGAGTCGAGCCCTCGATCGTGCCCGGGGCGGTTGCCGTCTCGCTGGTGTCGCTGGCGGGTGGGGCGAGCCTCGGGCCCGAGGACGCACTGGGGAAGATGGGAGGTGGGCTGGGCACCTGGCTCTCCGAGCGGCGGAAGCTCAGCGAGGACGTGCGCGAGACGAACACGCTCAGTGGGATGTCTGCGGCGTACGGCGGCCTGTTGTCATCCCCGATCCTCGCGTCGATTCTCACGCTCGAGATTGCGCGTCCCAGGGCGGCGCGCTTCACCGACGCGCTGGTCGGAGGTCTGCTGGCGTCCACGATTGCGTTCGCGATCTACTTTCCGATCGCCGGGTCGACGTTCGTCGGGTTGTACGCCCTTCCGGCGTACAAGTACGAGGACTGGCAGCTGCTCGCCGCGGTTCCGCTCGGCCTCGCCGCCGGCGCGCTCGCGCTGATCACAGCCGTCGCGATCGGGGCCATGGCGAAACTCACGGCTCCGCTCGTGAAGTTCACCGTCCTCCGGCCGGTCATCGGCGGAATATCCTTCGGTCTCGTGGGCGTCGCGCTTCCGCTCACGCTCTTCACCGGAACCGACCAGCTCACGACCGTGATTCGCGACGGGGCGGCCCTCGGCGCGGGCCTGTTGATCGCGGTCGTGTTCGCGAAGATCCTCGTGTTCGCGATCTGCGAGGCCACGGGCTTCATCGGCGGGCCGTTCCTCGTGATGCTCTTCATCGGCGGCACGGCCGGGGAAACGGCCCACGTGCTCATCCCCGGACTGCCGGAGGGCTTCGCGTTCACGGCGATGTTCGCAGCCCTGCCGGCCGCGCTCGTCGCCGCCCCCTTCTCGCTGCTCCTCATCGGCGCCCTCACGACCCAGATCGGCACACTCCAGATGGCACCGGTCGCCGTCGCGGTGCTCACGGCGTACCTCGCCGTCTCTGGATCCGGCGTGCTCGTGTCCCTGGCGCGCAAGCGGGGCAAGCCCGCGCAAGCGACTTAGGTGAGGCGCATCGCGATGCCGAACGCGAATGCCACGTCTTGGCCGTCTACGCCGGGGCGCGCTCGTAACTGACCCGACGGCGCAGGTTGCCGTCGTCGGTTGGGTCGAACCAGATCGAGATCAGGACCGCGCCACGCGTCACCGGCGACTCCACCAGCTCGGCGTACTCGAGCGCAGCGGCGCTGCCGCGGTCCGCGATCGCAGCGAGAGCCTCGGCGTTCGCTGCTCGCTCGGCGGCGGCGTGGGCCTTCTCCCAGCAGCGCACCTCGGCGTGGAGCTCCTCGCCGTCCTGGCGCCGGATCCGGTAGTCCACCGTCCAACCGTTCTGTGAGGGCGCCGTGAGGTCGTGTCTCTCGACCACCTCGGCCATGGCCGGCACCGTACCCAAACGCCCGCCATGCGATCGCCCTCTCAGGAGAGGGCGCCGTCCGAATGGGCGACGATGTACCTGAGCATGCGCCGCATGTTCAAGCGGTCGACGTGGGTGGCGTTCGTCCAGTCGGATGCGTTGCCGCCCCAGGTGTGGGGGTTCTCGCAGTTGACGACGACGAAGTGGTAGCGCGTTCGGAGGCTGTCGAGGTAGGCGAGTGAGTTCGTCAACGTGGGCAGGCCGTACTGCGCTTTCGCGGCGTAGACCGTCGGGTAGAGCGGGTTGAACACGATTACCGGGCGCTCGCCGCGTGCATTCACGTACGCCAGCAGGTGCTCGAACAGCCGGTATTGCGGGTAGCCCTTCGGGTCACCATGCGGGGGGTCGGGAGGGTTCGATCGGAGCCTGGCCACGATCGCGGCCGCCTCTGCCTTGACCTTCTGCACGTGCTGCGTCGAGGGCGTCGAGGCGCTGCCTGCCAGGCCCCCGTCCGGGAGGTACGGGTCGAACGCGTGCGCCGGCCACGGGACGTTCAACGGTTCGTGGTCGAGGAGGGGCTCGACCTCCTGCAGGTACTGCCGTCCGCGCGGGTCGGCCTCGGTGCGCGGGTCGGGAATGTTGCCGGCCAGGCCGTCGCTGACGAACCAGATGTACCCGCGCTTCTGGTTGGGGAAGCGGTCCGCGGCGTAGCGGATGAACACCCAGGCGTCGGGCGCGCTCCCGCCCATCACGGCGGCGTTGAACGCGGTGCGTCCGGTCAGCCGCTGCAGGAGGGCCGGCTCGGCCGGGCGGCCGCGCGAGTCGCCGAGGACGACGATCTGCGGGCCACGTGTGAGCTTGGCGATCAGGTCGAGCTTGATCGAGCGGTCGGTCGGCGGCGGAGCCGAGGCGGCGGTCGCGGCGGCGGCCGTGACCGCGAAGAGCAGCACGAGAAGCGCAAGCGGCTGTCTGGGTCGCGTGGGCGTCATTTTCAGAACTGGAAGTAGAGGAAGGGATGGGGTTGGGCGATCGTCATCACGGCGAGCGCGGCTGCGACGCCGGCCGCGGCACCCTGCCAGACGCGGGGCCTGAGCCTGATCTGCCAGGTGTTCGGCGCAGCATGGACGAATACGAGCAGGGCGGCCATCAGCAGCGCAAAGTTGACCGGGACGAGCGCGGCGAGCTGGGCCGGGGAGTCCAACCCGTTGAGGCCGGCCATCGAGGAGAGCACCTCGCCGGCGACGCCGAGGCTCGGCGCGCGGAAGATGACGAAGGCCGCACAGACGAGCAGGAAGGTAACGGCACGGTTGAAGGCGACGCTGCTCGGTGTCCAGCCCGCACGGCGCAGGACGGCATGGCTGCCGAGGAAGAAGCCGTGCACGAGCCCCCAGACCACGAACGTCCAGGCGGCGCCGTGCCAGAGGCCGACCAGCGCCATCACGACCACCAGGTTGAGCACCGTCCGTCTCGGGCCACGCCTCGAGCCGCCGAGCGGGATGAACAGGTAGTCGCGAAACCAGGAGGCGAGGCTCATGTGCCACCGGCGCCAGAAGTCCGAGATGTTGAGCGCCTGGAAGGGCGAGTTGAAGTTCTGCGGGAAGCGGAAGCCGAGCAGGAACGCGAGCCCCACCGCCATGTCGGAGTAGCCGGAGAAGTCGAAGTAGAGCTGGAGCGAGTAGCCGATCGCCGCCGCCCAGCCCGTCGCCAGGCCGAGGTGGGCGTGAGCCGCGTAGAGCGTGGCGACGTGGGGGCTGAGCTGGTCGGCGATCAGCAGCTTCTTGACGAGCCCGCAGGAGAGGAAGTACGCGCCGCGGGCGGCATTCTCGGAGGTCAGCCTGGGCGTCAGGCTCCTCAGCTGCCCGGCCAGGTCGCTGAAGCGCACGATCGGCCCCGCGACCAGGTGCGGGAAGAGGGCGACGAAGGTCGTGTACTCGAGCACGTTGTCGGTGGGCTCGATGCGCCGCCGGAAGATGTCGATCGTGTACGACATCGAGTTGAAGGTGTAGAAGGAGATCCCGACCGGCAGGATGACGTGCAGCGAGGGCAGCGCCGCTCCCAGTCCAACCGCGGAGCCGATCCCGTCGAGCGAGCCGAGGAAGAAGCCGGCGAACTTGAAGTAGGCGAGGATGCCGATGTTCGTGGCCAGTGACGCTGCGAGCAGGAGCCGCCGGCGCGTCTCGTTCTCGCTGGCTGCGATCCAGTGCCCGGCCACGTAGTCGACTGGAGGTGGCGCCGATCAGCAGCGGCAGGTAACGCCAGTCCCACCAGGCGTAGAAGAACCACGACGCGGCGGTCAGGAAGGCGAGCCGCAGCTGCTTCCAGCGGGCCAGCCCCCACCACCCGAGGAGCACCGCGGGCAGGAAGCCGAACAGGAACACGTAGCTGTTGAAGAGCACCGGCTACCCGCCTCAGCGCAGGGCCCCGTCGGAATGCGCGACGATGTAGCGCAGCTCGCGGCGCATGTTGACGCGGTTGACGTGGGTCGGGTTCCACCAGTCGGACGCGGTGCCGCCCCAGGTGCGGATGTCCTCGCAGTCGACGAGCACGAACCGGAAGCGCTTGTGCAGCTGCGCGACCTTCTCCAGCGTCGCGCGGCGCCCGGGGAACCCCCGCCTCTCGAGCGCCGCCAGCACCGTCGGGTAGATCGGGTTGAGCACGATCACCGGCACCTCGCCGCGCCGGTTCAGGAACGCCAGCACCCGCTCGAAGTAGACGAGGCGGCTCGGATCCGCGAGATCGCGGCGCCACTGCGCCAGCGTCTCCTGCGGCGCCCGCGCGGCGGCGACCGCCTTCCGCAGCGACTTCGCGTGCTCGGGGAGATACCGGAGCGACCGCCTGGTCAGCGATCCGTCTGCCCGGTAGTGGATGTGCGAGCGGCAGGAGCCGAGCACGCACTTCCGGAACACGCGCCACGAGGCTTTCGTCGCAGCCGTGCCCAGGTAGGTCCCGACGTCGCCGAGGCCGAAGCGAAGGCCTCCGGGCAGGTAGCGGCGCGCGCGCGGGTCCTGTGCCAGCTGGGGCAGCACGGTTCCGCTCGCCAGGCCGACGCTCGTGAACCAGATGTAGCGGCGCTTCTGCTGCGGGAACCGGTCGGCGACGTAGCGTACGAAGACGTAGGCGTCGGGGGCCGAGCCGCCGGTGACGGCGGCGTTGAATCCGCCGTGTCCCGTCAGCCCTTGCAGGAACGCGGGTTCGGCCGAGCGTCCGCGCGAGTCGCCCAGGATCAGGATCTGAGGGCTCCGCTTCAGGTGCTGGACCAGGTCGAGCTTGATCGACCGGTCCGGCTCCACCGCTGTCGGCACGATGCCCGCGCCGGCGAGCGCGAACGGGTCGACTACGACGTTGAACGCGAGCACGCACGCGAGCACCGAGACGAACGAGCCGAGGAAGCCGATCACGAAACGACTGTGGCCCGCGGCGATCGCTTCGTCCGCTGTCGTGACGAGTACGGGCTCCGGCGTCGCCGCCGAGGGAAAGGAGCGGAGGGGGCGTGCCGGCGTCGCGCTCGCGAGGGGGGCCGGCGCTGCGAGTGGCTCGCTCATTGCGGCGCAACCGTTCGCCGCCGTATCTGCCAGGCGACCTTCACGTACGGCTGGTCGGTCTCGATCGTGAAGCGGCCGTTCTTGAGCTCGGCGGTTATCGCGTGCGCTGCTCGGCGGATCGAGGTCGCGCAGCTCGTACTCGAGCGGCGGCATGAGCCGCAGGTCCGCGCTCCGCGGGGAGCTCGACGGTGGCGTAGCCGCGGGTGTCCGTCCACACCTCGCCGTGGTAGGCGACCGTGTCCGCTGGCGATGAGTGGGGCGGGCGAGCCACGCCGCGAGCCTGTCCGTTCGGGGTAAAAGCGCGGCCGCAATCGGACAAAACCCTCGCCGCCGACCTGACCGCGATCGCTTCCATTTCGGCTCGGGAAGCGGTAAAACGCGCTTGTGGAGTTTCGGATTCTCGGGCCGCTCGAGGTGCTCGAGGAAGGACGCCCGCTCGCGGTCGGTCGGTTGAAGGAGCGGACCGTTCTGGCCGTCCTGCTGCTGCACCCCAACGAGTTCGTGTCGCGGGAGCGCCTGATCGACGAGCTCTGGGGCCCCGCGCCCCCGGCGACCGCGAGAAAGGCCGTGAACGTCTACATCTCGAAACTGCGCCAGACGCTCGCGCGCGACGGCCACGACCCGATCGCGACCG
>CAVWIN010000032.1:0-22750 GCA_963755085.1 uncultured Thermoleophilia bacterium
TCCCCAGCGAAAGTCCGGCGCACGATGGGCGGGTGCCACGACGACTTTCGCTGGGGGAAGGTCAGACGCGCCTCCGCGCGGCGTGACTGCGGCGGGCAAAGCCCGCCTCCGTCGATCGAGCCAGCCTAGGCCGGGTGAGCTGGGCTGGGCGGCCATCCGGCTCATCGAAGGTGCCCCGCGACGTCCCACGTCCAGAGCTCCACGACGTTGCCGTCCGGATCGGTGACGTAGGCGGCGCGGCTTTCCTCGTAGGTGCCGAACCGGTGCTCCTCCGGGTCGTAGCCGTGCTCGCGCAGCCGCGCGGCGGCCGCCTCGTAGTCGCCGGGCGCGATGTGCATGGCGAAGTGGACGTGCAGCCCGCCGCGCCCGCCCGCAAGCCCGACCTGTGGGCGCCACAGGCCGATCCGCGTGCGGTCGCCGGCCATCAGCCAGACAGCCTCGCGTCCCTCCCAGCGCTCGACGACCGGCAGGCCGAGCACGCCGGCATAGAACGCCTCGGCCGCCTCCAGGTCGACGACCTCGAGAACGAGCTCGCTGACGCCGGTGACCGGGATCCCGGCTATGTGCTGGTCTCGAGCGCCGCCTCGGCTTCGGGCACCGTGGCCAGACCCTCGTCGCGCCGGATGAAGACGAGCGATACCAGCAGGGCGACGGCCGCGAAGACCACGATCACCACGTAGCCGCGATGGAATCCTTCGGTGAGCGCGACGGCCTGCGACTTCCCCTGCTTGAAGAGGTCGGTGGTGTAGCTCGTCGCCACCGTCGAGACGATCGCCAGGCCGATCGCGCCGCCGATCTGCTGAGAGGTGTTGATCAGCCCGGAGGCGAGGCCCGCCTCCTCTTCGGGCGCGCCCGCCAGCGCGGCGATCGTCATCGGGACGAACGCAAACGCGATGCCCGCGCCATAGACGATGTACGGGACGAGCAGGTCGACGCCGTAGCTCCCGTCAGTCGGCAGGCGCGTGTACCAGATCGACGCGACAGTGAGCATGACGAGGCCGATGACGAGGATCGGCTTCACGCCGACACGCGTCACGAGCGCCTGCGAGACGCCGGCGACGAGGACGGCCGTCCCGGCGGTGGCGAGGAACGCGAGGCCCGCTTGCAGCGCCGAGTAATGCAGCACCTCCTGCATGTACAGCGTGAGCACGAAGAAGTTCGAGTAGAGGCTCGCCGAGAGCAGGAAGCCGACCCCGTTGGCAGCGGCCGCGAGCCGGTCGCGGAAGAACCCGAGCGGCATCAGCGGGGCCTTCGCGCGCGCCTCCCACACGATGAACAGGACGAGCAGGAGCAGCGACGCGGCGATCTCCAGGATCGTGCGCGCGGTGCCCCAGCCCACGACCGGGGCCCGCGAGATCGCGTAGACGAACAGCGCAAGCCCGCCGGTGACGAGGACGGCACCCGGGATGTCGAACCGCCGCTCCTCGACTTCGACCTTGCTCTCGTCGACGAGCGAGCGGACGATCAGCAGCGCCGCCGCGCCGACCGGGACGTTGACGAAGAAGATCCACTCCCAGCCCAGGTAGCGCGTCAGGATCCCGCCCATCAGCACGCCGGCCGCGGCGCCGCCGCCGCCGACGGCGCCCCAGACGCCGAGCGCCTTGTTGCGCTCGGCGCGCTCGGTGAAGGTCGTCGTGATGATCGAAAGCGCGGCCGGCGTCAGCAGGGCCGCGCCGAAGCCCTGAACGGCGCGCGCGATGATCAGCCAGGCCTCCGACTGCGCGAGCCCGCAGAAGAGCGACGCGGTCGTGAAGATCGCGACGCCGACCATGAAGATGATCCGCCGGCCGAGGAGGTCGGCGGCCCGGCCGCCCAGCAGCAGGAACCCGCCGAAGGTGAGCGAGTACGCCGTGATGATCCACTGCAGGTTGTCGTTCGAGAAGTGCAGCGCCGTCTGGATCGACGGCAGCGCGACGTTCACGATCGCAACGTCGAGGACGACCATGAAGAAGGCGGCGCACAGCAGGAACAGCGCCTTCCAGCGCCGTGGGTCCGGGGCAGCTGCGTCGTGCATGGGGTCTCCTCGTGTTCGCCGGGTCTTGCGCTGAGAAACTCTCAGCGTCGCTCGGGTATTCCAGCGCGGGCGAGCTGTCCTGGCAAGTCGCGTTTCAGGATTCCTGCGATCCAGAGCGAGACCTCGGCGAGCGCGGGCAGGTCGATCCCGGTCTCGACGCCCTCGCCCTCGAGCAGGTAGACGAGGTCCTCGGTGGCGATGTTCCCTGTTGCGCGTGGGGCGAAGGGGCAGCCGCCGAGACCACCGACCGAGGCGTCGAGGACGGTTGCGCCGGCGTCGAGCGCGGCGAGCGCGTTCGCGTAGCCGGTGTTGCGCGTGTTGTGGAAGTGCCCGCCCGTCGGGCGTCCGAGCGCGGCGACGCGCTCCGTCAGACGCCGAACGGCGCGCGGCGTCGCGACGCCGATCGTGTCGGCGAGGACGAGCTCGCCTGCGCCGGCCGCGGCCAGGCGCTCGGCGACCTCGACGACCGCGCCCTCGTCGACGGCACCCTCGAAGGGGTCGCCGAAGGCGACGCTGATCGTCGCCGTCGAGGGCGTGGCACCCGCCTCCTGGAGGATGGCCGTCGTCTGATGCAGCGCCTCGTCACGCGGCATGCCGGCGTTGCGCTCGCTGAATGCATCGGTCGCCGCCACGGTCACGTTCACGCGCGCGAGACCGGTGGTGCGGAACCGCTCCCAGCCGCGCGCGTTCAGGACCAGGCCTGACAGCTCGGTGCCCGAGACTTTGTGGCTCTCCGCCACTAGCTCGGCCACGCGCTCCGCCTCCGCCATCTGGGGCACGCGGTCGTCGCGCACGAAGCTGACCGCTTCGACGCGCGGCACGCCGGCGGCGGCCAGACGGGTGATCAGCTCGGCGCGGGTCTCCGGCGGAAGGACGTCCGGCTCGTTCTGCAGCCCGTCGCGCGGCCCGACGTCGCAGACGGTGATCACGCCGCCAGCGTATCGGGGCTGTCCCCGCAAGGGGCTGATGCTCCTATGACTGTCAAGCCATGAGTGGCTCGTGTTGTTGGAGGAGTCGGTAGAGGTGGCGGGCGAGGTAGCGCTTGAGTAGCCGGGTGGCTTCGCGGTGGGTTTTGCCTTCGGCGACGCGGCGGGCTATGTAGTTCTTGGTTCGGGGGTCGTGGTGGCGGCGGTGGAGGACGATCGTGTGCAGTGCGCGGTTGAGTTGGCGGTCGCCGCCGCGGCTGAGCCGGTGTCGTGTGGTTTGGCCGCTGGAGGCGGGGATGGGCGCGACGCCGGCGAGTCGGGCGAAGGCGGCTTCGGAGCGGACGCGTCCGTGGTGTGACCAGGCGACGAGCAGCTGCGCGGCCACGATCGGGCCGACGCCGGGCTGGTCGAGCAGCTTGGGTGCGAGGACGCGTATGTGGGCGAGGATCTCGGCTTCGAGCTCGTCTGCCTCGACGCTGGCCGCCTTGGCTCGGCGGGCGAGTGTGCGCAGGACGAGCCGGGCCGCGAGCTCGTCCGGGGTTGCGCTGGGGCAATCGCGCAGGCGGCGGCAGCGCTCGAGCAGGCGTGCGGGCGTGAGACCGCGCAGCTGCTCGCGGAGCTGGTCGGGGGCGGTCACGATCACGCTGCGCAGCTGCACGAGCGCCTCACGGCGGACATCGACGGCGCTGCGACGGGCGAGCAACAGCAGCCGGATCGCTTCGCGGTGCTCGCCGCAGCGTGGTCGTGGCAGCGGCTCCTGGGTGAGCGCGGCGCGTGCGGCCCGCACGGCGTCGAGCTCGTCGTCTTTGCCGCGCAGCCGCCGCTCGTCGCGGGACGGGCGGCCGACCTCGAGCACCGTCTCGCCGCGCCGGCTCAGATTGCGGGCAAGACCGGCACCGTAATGGCCGACCCCCTCGACCGCCCACAGGCGCGCACCGGGCGCGTACGAGGCGGCGAAGCGAAGCGCCTGCCGGTAACCGCGAGCGTCGCTTGAGACCGTGCGCCGTGCGACGACGGCGCCGGTCGACGCGACCACCACCGCCAGCGTGTGCTCGTCGCGGTGCGTGTCGACGCCGACCACGTACTCCAGCTGGTCTGCAACCATCTCCATCGATCCTCCGGCTTCGCTCGTAGGGTCCGGTAACGCCGGTCTGAGTGCGGGAAAACCGCGGCGGCAGGACTGTGATGAGTCACGCCCACAAGGCGGACAAGCTCCTGATCAAGCCAGCAGCGGGCGCCAGACCGGCGCCGCCGTGCCACCCGGACAAATCAGCCCCAAAGCACGCAAAGCGGCCAGTCCCACGTCGAGTCACGAGCAGCACGGCAACCCAGCGAGTCTCACAGTCCCCAGTGATCGGGCAAAGCACGAGGGACAGCCCCCGCTGCGCGGGGACAGCCCCGGCGGGGGGCTACGCCGCGGTGCGCGCGTCGTCGGTGAAGGCGCGGCAGACGTCGACGGCCACCTCGGTGAAGCCGAGCGAGGACGGCGAGCGGTAGCGGTCGCGGTGCCAGAGCAGCACCAGGCGGCGCGGCGGCACCATGTCGCCGAGCGGCAGCGCGACGCAACTCGGATCGTTGAAGTCGACGGCGAGGCGCGGCGCGATCGCCACGCCGAGACCAGCGGAGACCATCGCTTGCACGATGCCGTTGTCGTCGGAGCGGAAGACGAACTCCGGGCGCAGGCCGCGGTCGTGGAAGTGCGCCTCGAGAGCTGCCACCGAGCGGCACTGGCGAAAGCCGATGAGCGGCAGCTCGGAGATCTCGCTCAACGACGGCGCCCGGCCCTGCTTCGCGAGCGGCGAGTCCGCCTGCACGATCAGGACGTACGGGTCGCGCAGCAGGTCGACGGCCTCGAACGGGCCCTCCCAGAGGCTGAAGTCGGCGAAGGTGAGGTCGAGGTCGCCGCGCTCGATGGCCTCGAACAGCTCCTGGTCCATGCTGGCCTCCGTGATGCGGAGGTCGACGGCCGGCCAGTCGCCGGCGAAGCGGCGGATAATCGCCGGCAGGATCCGCTGGCCGATGCTCTGGTAGGCGCCGACGCGCAGCGCGCCCGCCTCGCCGGCGGAGAGCGCCTCCAGGTCGGCGCGGGCGGCGTCGAGCCGGGCGACGATCGCCTGTGCATGGCGTAGCAGGATGCGGCCCGCCTCGGTCAGCGACACCGGGCGCGGCCCGCCCGGGCGCTCGAGCAAGCGCTCGCCGACCGCGCGCTCGAGCGTCGCAATCTGCTGGGAAACCGCGGACTGCGTGTATCCAAGGCGCGTTGCCGCGCGCCCGAATGACCCCTCGTCGGCGATCGCCCGGAGCGCCGTCAGGTGACGGAGCTCCACTCCGAGCCATCTATCAGGTTCCATGATCGAAACGAAAGAGTATCTGAGTTGCGCTAATCGGCAAGCAGGATTCATCCTCCCCGGATGGCGGGGTCGATGCACTGCAATACCGCCGAGGGCGCGAACTAGATTTGCCGCTTCGCACGGGAACGAGCCCTCTCGCCGTCGCCGGCGCGCTCGGGCTCGTCTACGTGCTCTGGGGCTCCACCTACACGGGCATCGCGTACGGCCTCGAGACCCTGCCGCCGCTCCTACTCTCGGGCACCCGCTTCCTCGCTGCCGGCGCCCTGCTCTTGGCGGGGCTCCGCATCTTCGGCGTCCGCCTCCCGCGCCCGACCCGGCGCGAGTGGTCCGCGGCGTTTCTCACCGGTATCCCGTTGCTCGCGATCGGCAACGGCGGCGTCGTCTGGGCGCAGCAGCACGTGGCGTCGGGGATCGCCGCGCTGCTCATCGCCACCGTGCCGCTCTGGATCGCCCTCCTCGACCGGCTCGTGTTCGGCCGGACGCTCGACCGGCGGAGCATCTTCGGGCTCGGGCTCGGCTTCGCCGGCATCGCGATCCTGGTCGACATCGGCGGCGGAGGCGGCGTGGACCCGGCCGGCGCCCTGACGCTGGTGATCGCAGCGCTCGGCTGGTCGACGGGGACGCTCCTCGCCCGCGGCGCGCCGCTCGCGCGGCACCCGCTGCAGGCGGCATCGATGCAGATGCTTGCCGGCGGGCTCGTGCTGACCGTCGCCGCCGTCGCGACCGGCGAGCTCTCCGAGGTCTCGTCCGTGAGCGCCCGCTCGTTCGCCGGGTGGCTCTGGCTCGTCGTCTTCGGCTCGATCGTGGCGTTCAGCGCCTACGGCTGGCTGCTGCGCGTGGCGCCAACCCCGCTCGTCGCGACGTACGCGTTCGTGAACCCGATCGTCGCGGTGCTCCTTGGTTGGCTCCTCCTCGGCGAGACGATCGGGCCGCGCGAACTGGTCGCCGGCGGGGTGATCGTCGTCGGCGTCGCCCTCATCGTGTTGAGCGCCACCCGCGCTCCGAAGGCGGCGCCGGCGCCGGAGCTCGCACCGAGCTCCGCCTAATCGCCAGGCGCCCCGGCGCCGACATCTCCCCAATGCATGTCACCGGCACGCGCCTTCGCGCTGGCGATCCTCGCCCACGCGGCCGGCTTCCTGGGCTGGCGCCACTACGAGACCGTGCAGCTCGAGCACGGCTGGGCGCGATCGCGAGCTCGATCGCCGGACGGCCCTGCGCGTCCACCGCCAGGGCGCGGTCGGCGCGGCCGTCGACGTGAGCGACGAGGCGGGCACCGTCATGTTCGACGCCAACCGCAAAGCGTCCGACGTCACCAAGCTCTAGCACGACCAGCTCTATCCGCAGATGCCGAGCGAGTACCGCCGCGACGACTGCCGCGACGGCGGGCCGCTCGACCTGCGGCCGCAGTCGTCCCTCTGGCCCTAGAGGGCTGCCGTCAGGCCAGATGCTGGCCGCGCGTCTCGCGGCCGAAGAGCCCTGCGATCACGCCCCCGGCCGCCATCACGATCGCCACGAACGTCAGCGACCAGGTGGTGCCGCCGGTCACGTCCTTGAGGTGCCCGAAGATGTACGGGCCGGCGATCGCCGCCGACTTGCCGACGCCCTCCATGAGCCCGAACGCGCTCGAGCGCAGCCGGGTCGGGAACGTCTCGGCCGTGTAGGGGTAGACGGCCCCCCATGCGCCCAGGTTGAAGAACCCCACGAAGAAGAGCGCGGTGATGTACACGGTCGACGTGTCGGCAACCGCGAATGCGTACGCCGAGAGGCCGCCGAGGATGAGGAAGCCGGCGAGCGTCGGCTTGCGCCCGATCCGCTCGACGAGCCAGATCGCAGCCGCGTACCCCGGGAACTGGGCCAGGGCGCTCAGCGTCAGCACGAGGTAGACGTTGATGTGGAAGCTCTTCTCGCCCTGGAGCACGAACGGCAGCCAGAGGAAGAGGCCGTAGTACGAGACGTTGAGGGCGATCCAGACGAGACCGGTGACGACGGTGCGGTTGCGGAGGGCTCCGACCAGCAGGTCACGCATGGACGACTCCGGCTCTGCCGGCGTCGTGAACTCCGTCTCCGCGACCGGCGCGCCCTCGATCTCGCTCAGCACCTCGGCAGCCTCGCGCGCGCGGCCGTGACGGGCGAGGAAGTAGGGGCTCTCGGGCAGCGTGCGGCGCACGAGGAAGGCAAGGAACGCCGGGAACGCGGCGGCGAGGAAGAGGTAGCGCCAGCTCCAGGCTCCGAAACGGTCGAAGGTCGGGCCGAGGAAGATGTAGGAGAGGCCCGTCGCGAGGAGCAGCCCGACGGGCCACCAGAAGTCCAGGAAGACGAGCAGGCGCCCGCGCCGCTGCGGCGGCAGGTACTCGGCCAGCATCGACGGGTCGACGACGAGGAGGCCTCCGAGGCCGAGGCCGGCCAGGAAGCGGAGGGTCATCACCGACCACGGCCCCCAGGCGAACGCCGTCAGTGCGGTGAACGCGGCGTACCAGAGGATCGCGTACTGGAAGATGGCCCGCCGCCCGATCCGATCGGCGAGCCGGCCGAGCGTGAGGCTGCCGACGAGCGACCCGGCGAGCGCCGCGCTGTTCACGAGTCCTTGCCACGTGCCGTTGAGGTTCCAGATCTGGGTGAAGATCGGTGCGACGAACCCGACCAGCAGGATCTCCATGGCCACGAACGTCCAGGCCATGCCCGTCACCAGCACGGCGCGCCGGTGGAAGCTGGTCAGTCCGCCGCGGCGGAGGACGTCCTCGACGTCGACGGGCGGCGCTGCAGTGGCTGCGGTGGTCATGTGCTCTCCGGTAGGTTTTCGACTGTGAGGCGAAAACCTCGCGACCACTTTAGCACCCACGCATGCGCACACGCCCGACCCACGTCACCCTCGCCGTCATCCTCCAGGTCCGCGACGACCGGCTCTCCGCGCTGCTCTGGGAGCGCGCGCGCGAGCCTTACGCCGGCCAGTGGGCGCTGCCCGGCGGCTATCTCGGCGAGCGCGAGACGCTCGAGCACTCGATCCGGCGCCAGCTCGCACAGAAGGTCGACGTCCGCGAGGTGGCCCACCTCGAGCAACTGGAGACGCGTTCCGACCCCGACCGGCACCCGAGCGAGTGGCAGCTCGCGACCGCCTACCTCGGGCTCGTGCCGACCGTCGCCGACCCGTCCGTCCCCGAGGACACCGCCTGGCACCCGGTCGACGACCTTCCGCCGATGGCATTCGACCACGAGTCGATCACGCTCTCGGGGCGGGAACGGCTGCGCGCGAAGCTCTCGTACACGAACATCGGCTTCGCGCTCGCGCCCGAGACGTTCACGATCTCGGAGCTGCGCGCGATCTACGCGGCGGCGCTGGGCCACGCCGTGTCGGCGACCAATCTGCAGCGCGTGCTGCTCAGGCGCCGGGTGCTCGAGCAGACCGGGGATCAGCGCCGGCCGGGCCGCGCGGGCGGGAGGCCGGCGGCCGTGTTCCGCTTCCGCTCGCGCGGGCTCGAGGTGACCGACCCGTCCGCGGTGCTCAGGCCGCCCGCGTAGCTGCTCTGCCATAGGCGGAGTACGAGGGTTGGCCGCGCGCGGTTCTCGGCGCCTTGACGACCCGCGACCGTGTCCCTACCCTGGGGTGGTCAGCGCACCGCGACGAGAGGAGGCAGTGATGAAGACGATTGCACCCGCTGCCCCCGGTCGCGAGCGCGCGCTGAGCTAGCTCCCTAGAGGAGGACCAGCGGCGCCCGCACCGGGCCGCAGCCTGTCCACCTTTCCGAGAGGAGCATTCCGTTGCACGAGCATCAGACCGCCCTTGCCGAGCTCGGCTGGGGCGATGACTTCCAGGCGGCGTTCGCGCCGCACGCCGCCGAGGGGCACCACCCCGCCCGCGTCGGCACCCAGAGCCACGGCCTCTACCGGCTGCTGTCGCCCGGTGGCGAGCACCGCGCCGAGCGTGCGGGCCGGCTTCACCATGCCTCCGACACGGTCGGTCACCCGGCCGTCGGCGACTGGGTCGCGGCCGACCTCCGCGACGACGGCACTGCGACCATCCATGCCGTTCTCCCGCGCCGGACGAAGTTCTCGCGCAAGGAGGCCGCCGACCGCACGCGCGAGCAGGTCGTCGCGGCCAACGTCGACACGGTCTTCATCGTCCAGGCGCTCGGGCACGACCTGAACGCCCGCCGGCTCGAGCGCTACCTGACGATGGCGTGGGAGAGCGGGGCGCGGCCAGTGGTCGTCCTGACCAAGGCGGACCTGTACCCCGACCAGGACCTCGCCGAGGTCGAAGCGGCCACGTTCGGCGTCGACCTCCACGTCACGAGCTCCGTGACCGGCGACGGCGTGCCGGCGCTCGGCCAGTACCTGGGCCGTGGCCAGACGGTTGCACTGCTCGGCTCTTCCGGGGTCGGCAAGTCGACGCTGGTGAACTCGATCGCCGGGCAGGAACTGCTCGCGACCGCGGCCGTGCGGGAGTCCGACGAGCGCGGCCGGCACACGACCTCGCACCGAGAGCTCGTCCCGCTCCCCGACGGCGGGCTCCTGCTCGACACCCCCGGGATGCGCGAGCTCCAGCTGTGGGAGTCGACCGACGGGCTCGAGCAGACGTTCGGCGAGATCGCCGACCTGATCGCCGCCTGTCGGTTCAGCGACTGCGAGCACCGGACGGAGCCGGGGTGCGCCGTGCGCGGGGCACTCGCCGACGAGACGCTCCCGCAGGAGCGGTGGGACGCGTACCAGCTGCTCCAGCGCGAACTGCGGGCGCTCGAGATCCGCCACGACGCGCGGCTTCAGTCCGAGGCGCGCAAGGAACGGCGCCGCTTCGCCCGCGCCCAGAGAAAGGCGGCCTGGTGAGCCCGGCGCTAGACGGAGATGCCCGCGGGTTTCGGCAGCGACTCGATCGCGGCCAGCGCGCGGGCGATCTCGGCCTCGGGCAGCTCGAAGTCCTCGAGCTTCCCGGTCAGGTAGGCGTCGTAGGCGCCGAGGTCGAAGTGCCCGTGCCCGGACAGGTTGAAGAGGATCGTCCGCTCCCGGCCCTCGGCGTCGGCCTGCCGGGCGAGCCCGACCGCGCCGTGGATGGCGTGGGCGGCCTCGGGGGCCGGGATGATCCCCTCACTCCGGGAGAACTGCACCGCCGAGGCGAACACGTCGGTCTGCATGTACGCCTCGGCGCGGATGAGCCCGTCGAGGACGAGCTGCGAGATCAGCGGCGCCACGCCGTGGTAGCGGAGGCCGCCGGCGTGGATGCCCGGCGGCACGAAGTCGTGGCCGAGCGTGTGCATGGGGACGAGCGGCGTCAGCTGCTTCGTGTCGCCGAAGTCGTATGCGAACGGGCCGCGGGTCAGGGTCGGGCACGCGGCGGGCTCGCAGGCGAGCACCTCGATGTCGCGGCCGGCGATCTTCTCCCGGAGGAACGGGAACGCGAGCCCGGCAAAGTTCGAGCCGCCGCCCACGCAGCCGACGACAGCGTCCGGGAACGCGCCCGCGAGCTCCATCTGCTCGATCGCCTCCTGGCCGATCACCGTCTGGTGCAGCAGCACGTGGTTCAGCACGGAGCCCAGCGAATAGGCCGTGTCGTCGCGCGTCGCCGCGTCCTCGACCGCCTCGGAGATCGCGATCCCCAGGCTGCCCGGTGAGTCGGGGTCCTCGGCGAGCACGGCCCGGCCGGCGTTGGTCTCCTCCGACGGGCTCGGCACGACGGTCGCGCCCCAGGTCTGCATCATGATCCGCCGGTACGGCTTCTGCCCGTACGAGACCCTGACCATGTAGACCTTGATCTCGAGGCCGAAGAGCTGGCCGGCGAACGCGAGCGCGCTGCCCCACTGGCCGGCGCCAGTCTCGGTCGCGAGCCGCGTGCGCCCCTCCTGCTTGCCGTAGTAGGCCTGCGCCACCGCCGTGTTGGGCTTGTGGCTGCCCGCCGGCGACGTGCCCTCGTACTTGTAGAAGATCCGCGACCGCGTGCCGATCGCCGCCTCGAGGCGCCGCGCGCGGTAGAGCGGCGTCGGCCGCCAGAGCGCGTAGATGCCGCGCAGCGCATCCGGGATCGGGATCTCCGGCGCGTCCGAGACCTCCTGCCCGATCAGCTCCATCGGGAAGAGCGGCGCGAGGTCATCCGGGCCGATCGGCTCGCCGGTGCCGGGGTGCAGCGGCGGCTGCGCCCGGTTCGGCATGTCGGCCTGGATGTTGTACCAGCGTGCCGGGATCGCGGACTCGGGGAGCAGGAACTTCGTCTCGCTGCCCACGACCGCGAGGATAACGCGCCGTGGAACAGATCGAAACCACCGTCGACGCCGGGCCGTACCGGTTGTCGATCGTGCGCCCGCCCGACGCCGCCGAGCTGATCGACGAGGACGCGTTCGCCGAGAACGAGTTCCTGCCCTACTGGGCGGAGCTCTGGCCGAGCGGGGTTGCCCTCGCGCGCGCGGCCGCCGGGCAGATCGAGCCGGGCGACCGGGTGGTCGAGCTCGGGTGCGGGCTCGGCGTGGCCAGCATCGCCGCGACGTTGTCCGGCGGCGACGTGCTTGCGACCGACTGGTCGCCCGAGGCGCTCGCGTTCACGCGCGAGAACGCCGCGCGCAACGGCGTCGTCCTCGAGACGGCGCTCGCGTCGTGGACGGAACCGGACGAGCTGGTCGCGCGCGGCCCCTGGGACTGGGTGCTCGCCGCCGACGTGCTCTACGAGAACCGCAACGTCGAGCCGCTTACCGCGCTCCTCCCCCGCCTCGGCTCCATGGCGCTCATCGCCGATCCCGGGCGGCCTGCGGCGAAGACGTTCTTCGACACCCTCGGCTGGGAGACGCGCGAGCTCGGCAACGGTGTCCGGGTTCTGTCCCGCGCCCCGTAGACTCGGTGAGAGAGGAGGCTCGAGCGAAGGAGCAGCGCCGCATCCTGGTGATCGCCGCGGCCGCCGTGGTGGCGGTCGCCGTTGCCGTGGCCGCGGGCGCAATCGTGCTTTCGGGCGGGGGCGGCGCCGCGACCTCCACGGCCGCGTCCACCCCGGACGTCAACCGGTTCATGACCGCCGTCGTCAGCAGCGTGGTGCGCAACGACTACGCCGACGCGTGGAGCATGCTGAACCCGGAGCACCAGCGCGTGGCGCCGGAGCGCGAGTACATCAAGTGCGAGCGGCTGAACCCGATCAAGGTCACGCTCAGCGCGGTCCGCATCCTCTCGGTGAACGACCGCTGGTTCGCGATGCCGGGCCGGGACAAGCCCATGCATGGCAAGGAGATCCGCCTGCGGCTGACGCTCGCGAACCCGAAGACGGAGGAGCGCGCCCAGTCGTTCCACGTCTTCCACGCCGTCCGGGTTGGCTCGCACTGGACGTGGATCCTCCCCCAGTCCGCCTACGACCTGTACCGGACGGACAACTGCTTCTGAGCGGGTCACTCGAGGGCTGGCAGTCGAGCCAGCGGGTGACGCCTGACGGCGCGGTCGAGTCGGAGCAGCGTGCCCACCTCCCGCGGCCCGTCGTGCCTGACACCGAGGAGGGCGCAAACCGGCTCGGCACGGAGTACTGGCAGGCCGTGAGGGCGGCGACCTTCGGGCTCGTGCGGCCGCGGACGACGACAGTGGGCGTCGAGCTGCGGGCGTTCGGTGTCGTCCTGCTCGCGTTCGGCCCCGCCGAGACCGCGGCGGCCGGTGAGCGCGTCGCGTGTGCGTTCCCGATCCGGCGCGGCCTGCTCGTGCGCAGGCCGGGCGGAGCCATCACGCTGGAGCAGGCCGCCGGCCCGGAGATCCGCTCGACGATTACCGGCTTCCACCCACGCCTCGGCGGCCCGCTGTACAGCCAGGTGCAGCGGCGCTTCCATCTCGCCGTGAGCCGGCGCTACTTCAGGCGGTTGATCGGGTGAGGGTCGCCGTCTTCGGCGCGACCGGGTTCGTCGGGCAAGCGCTCCTGCCGGCGCTCGATGAGCACGACGTCGTCCCGATCTCGCGGCAGCCGCGCGACGGCGGCTGGGCAGTCGCAGACGTGACCAACGCCGCGTCGGTGGCGCGGGTCCTCGAGGGCGCCGACGCCGCGTACTACCTCGTGCACTCACTCGGCGCGAAGGACTTCGCCGAGCGCGACCGTCACGGGGCGGCAACCGTCGCGCGCGAGTCCGAGCGCGCGGGCCTGGCACAGCTCGTCTACCTCGGCGGGCTGGGCGACGAGTCGGCCGATCTCTCCGAGCACCTGCGCAGCCGCCGCGAGACGGCGCAGGCGCTTGCCGGCGGCACCGTGCCCCTGACGACGCTGCGCGCGGCCATGGTCGTCGGCGCCGGCAGCGCCGCCTTCGAGACGATCCTCGCGCTCGTCGACCGGCTGCCCGGCATGGTCATGCCGCGGTGGGTCTCGACGGAGACCCAGCCGATCGCGCTCGCCGACATCGTCCGCTACCTCGCAGGGGTGCTCGGGCGCGAGGAGGCGCTCGGGCAGTCGTTCGACACCGGCGGCCCCGAGGTCATGACCTACCGCGAGATGATCGAGCGGATCGCGAAGCTCCGCGGCAAGCACCCCGTGCTCGTCGAGGTGCCGGTGCTGACGCCGCGGCTCTCGTCCTACTGGCTACACCTCGTCACGCCGGTGAAAGCCGGCGTTGCGCGGCCGTTGGTCGAGGGGCTGCGCAACGCGACGATCGCGCGCGACGACTCGATCCGCCAGGTCGTGGCGTTCGACCTGACGCCGTTCGACATCGCGGCGCGCGAGGCGCTCGTCGCTACGGAAAGGCGCGGCTGACGACGCCCTCCAGCTCGTGCGCGAAGCGCGGGTCGATCGTGTGCGCGATCGGCGACTCGCGGTAGAGCACGTCGGCGCCCGCCTCCTCGAGCCGGTCGCGCGCCTGGCGGCCCCAGTCGACCGAGAGCACCGGGTCGTACGTGCCGTGTCCGATCGCGACGGGCGGGAAGGGCGGCGAGAGGTCGAGCTCCCAGCCCTCGACGGTCGGCATGAAGCCGCTAAGCGCGATCAGCGCCGCCGGCCGCGGGCGTCCGGCGCCGAGCGACAGCGCGTAGGTCATGACCGCGCCCATCGAGAACCCGCCGATCACGGTGCGCTCCGGCGCAATGCCCGTCTCCGCCTGGAGGCCGTCGAGCCAGGACGAGGCGAGCTCGTACGTCGGCAGGAACGTTTCGGGATCCGGGGACCCGATCCGGTGCACCGCGTACCAGTGCGCGCCGCCGGGCGGCAGCGCGAGGGGAGCGCGCGGCGTGACGCCGAGCAGCCGCCGCTCCGGGTCGAAGACGTCGAGCAGCGGGAACAGGTCGTGCTCGTCCGCCCCGCGCCCGTGGAGCAGGACGAGCAGGCCGGCGGCGTCGCCCGCCGCCGGCCTCTGCAGTGCGGTGAGCGTCACCGGCGCGCCGGCCGGACGTCAGGCAGCGGGGTCAGCACGGGCTCGAGCTCGTCGCGCAGATGCTCGAAGAGCGGCGGCAGGGAGAGTCGCTCCCCGAGCGTCTCGAGGGGCTCGTCCGTGGTGAAGCCTGGGCCGATCGTGGCGAGCTCGAAGAGCACGCCGCTCGGCTCGCGGAAGTAGACGGACTTGAAGTAGAAGCGGTCGATCACCGGCGTCGGCGACGCGCCCGAGCCGGCGACGCGGTTCCGCCACTCCTCGAGCTCTTCCGGCGGCGACGCCCAGGCGACGTGGTGCACCGTCCCCGCCCCGCCGAGGCCGCGCTCCTCCGGCGCCTCGTCGTAGGCGTAGCGGCCGCCGCGGCGGTCGCCACGGAGCTCCCACTCGTTCTCCCCGCGCGGCTCGAAGCCGAGCCGCTGCTCGAGGAAGCCGGCGCTCCCCGCCGGCGCACGCGAGTAGGCACGCACGCTGTCGAAGCCCTGGATCGCGTGCTCGCGCGGGATGTCGGGGTGCTCGGCGACGAGCGGCTCGTCGGGCACGTCCAGGACGGCGAGCTCGAGCCGCAGACCCTCCGGATCGGAGAACTGCAGCCCGCCTTCGCCGCGCTCGATGGCGACGCCCTCGGCGCCGAGCCGCTCGGCCCAGAAGTCGAGCGCCGCCTCCGAGCCGACGCGGAAGATGATCAGGTGCACCATGCCGGCGCCGGCCCGCCCGCGTGGGATGCCCGGGTACTCGAAGAACGTGATGTCCGCGCCTGCGCTGCCGCGCTCGTCCGCGTAGAAGAGGTGGTAGACGGTCGGGTCGTCCTGGTTGACCGTCTTCTTGACGAGCCGTAGACCAAGCACGCGCGCGTAGAAGTCGACGTTGCCCGGCGCGTCGGCCGTGATGCACGTCACATGGTGAATCCCTTCGAGCTTCATGGAGGCCTCCTGGAATGCAGAGGGGCCAGGCGATGCGCCTGGCCCCTAGGTAGTACCGGATCCGGTGCTATCTACGCGGCTTCGGCGAGGTTGACGTCCTCGCCCGAGAGCGCACGGTGCATCTTCGAGAGCGCGCTGGCCTCGAGCTGGCGAACGCGCTCGCGCGTCAGTCCGAGCTCCTTGCCGATCGACTCGAGCGGCCACGTCTCGCCGTCGGCGAGCCCGAAGCGGAGCTCGACGACCCGCCGCTCCCGCTCGGGGAGCTGCGCGACGACCTTCCGGACGGCCTGGCGGCGGAGCGAATCCGACGCCTCCTCCTCCGGGTCGACCGCGGTCTCGTCGGCGAACAGGTCGCCCAGCTCGCCGTCTGCGTCGGAGCCGACTGCCTGGTTCAGCGAGACCGACGCGTCGGCGACCGCAAGGGCCTCCTCGGCGTGGTCGAGCCGCAGATTGGTGGCCTGGGCCAGCTCGTCCACGGTCGCCTCGCGGCCGAGCTCGAGCTGGAGCCGCTGGGCGGCCCGGCCAAGCTTCTGCCGCCGCTCGTGCACGTGGACGGGCACACGGATCGTCCGCGCCTGGTTGGCGACCGCCCGCTGGACGGCCTGCCGGATCCACCACGTCGCGTACGTGGAGAACTTGTAGCCGCGCCGCCAGTCGAACTTCTCGACCGCGCGGTTCAGGCCGATGACGCCGTCCTGGACAAGATCGAGCAGCGGCACGCCGTGCCCCTGGTAGCGCTTGGCCACCGAGACGACGAGGCGGAGGTTCGAGTTGATCATCCGCTCCTTGGCCGCGAGGTCGCCGCGCTCGACGCGCTTGGCGAGCGCAACCTCGTCGGCGGCGGTGAGCAGCTCGTGCCGGCCGATCTCGTTGAGGAACAGCTGGAGCGAGTCGGTCGTCCCCGACGGTGCGGCCGTAAGGTCGAGCGCACGCGTGCGCGCCGCCTCCGTCTCGGTGGCGGTCTCGTCCTCGGGCTCGATGCGCTCGATGCCGCGCACTTCGAGCTCGTGCACGAGCTCGGCGACCTCGGTCTCGTCCAGGTCGTGCTCGAGCGCGATCGCCTCGAGCTCCGGCCGGGTGACCGAGCCGCGCTCCTCGGAGTCCTCGATGAACTTGGTGATGAAGTCGTGCTGCATGGTGGTACTCAGTGGAATCTCCCTGCCTTTCTCTTCTCAGCTCCCTGCCGTGGCAAGCCGGCGGCGCCGCTCGAACCGGTCGATCCGGTCGCCGCGCGCCTCGCGCCGCAGCTCGCCCGTGTAGGCCGGGTGGCAGCTGGCGCAGACGTCGACGCTCGTAACGAGCCTGGCCGTTCGCGTGTCGATCGCCGTCCCGCAGGACTGGCAGGTGATGGTCGTACGTGTCAGTTCGGGGTGAATCGCCGTTTTCATTTCAGTTCCTTCTCTTGGCGTGATCCGCGGGCCGGTCTTCCGGCTCGCGAAACCGCCGTCGAGAGCGCGATCGGGGGAGGGAAGCGCTCATCGACGGCGATCTACATATGCAAACGGCGGAAGACCGCCATACATTCCCGTCTCCGCACGGCTGCAAACGTGTCACGCCGGACCGGCTTCCACCGGTCGCTGGCCTTCAACGCGACCAGGACCCGCGGTATTCCGCTAGTGGGACCTTTCCGCACCGGCGACGAGCACCCGCCGCACCTGCAGGCGGTCGTCCAGGACGACGACGTCGGCGCGTGACCCGGGCGCCAGCGAGCCGTTCGCGCTCGCCGCGGCGAGCGCCTCCTCGAGCGGAACGCCGAGCGCGTGGACACGCCGCACGGAGTCGTCCATCGTCACGACGCTGCCGGCGAGCATCCCGCCCGCGGCGCGTGCGACGCCGTTCCGTACCTCGACGTCCACGCCGCCGAGCCGGTAGCTCCCGTCACCCAGCGTCGCCGCGGCGATCGCGTCCGTCACGAGCGCGACCCGCCCGCGCGCCGCCGCGAAGGCGATGCGCACGACCTCATCGGCGAGGTGATTGCCGTCGGCGATCAGCTGGACGGTCACGAGCCGGTCCGCGAGCGCGGCGCCGGCGATGCCGGGGTCACGGTGCCGCAGCGGCCGCATCGCGTTGAAGAGGTGCGTGACCGTCCGCGCGCCACGCGCGAATGCGGCCGCGGCTTCCCCGGCGGTGGCGTCGCTGTGTCCGCACGCGACGACGACGCTCTCGGCGACGAGGAGGTCAACGAGCTCGAGGGCCCCCGGCAGCTCCGGCGCGAGCGTGACGTGCGCGACCGGGCCCGCCTCGAGCAAGCGGCGCATGAGCCCGGCGTCCGGGTCGCGCCGCGCGCCGGCCGGGTGGGCGCCGAGGCGGGCGGGCGAGATGAACGGCCCCTCGACGTGCGCCCCGAGGATGCGTGGGCCGACGTCGACGCCGGGCACCGCGGCGAGCGCGGCGATCAGCGCGTCTTCGGGTGCGGTGATGAACGTCGGCCGGAACGCGGTGACACCGGTGGCGAGCAGTGCCTCGCCCGCGCGACGGTAGCCGTCGGTGTCCGCGGCGGCGAAGTCGACGCCCGCGAACCCGTTCACCTGGACGTCGACGAACCCCGGCGCCGCGATGCCGCTCCCGGCCGGCCTGAGCCCGACCGCCTCGATGCGGTCACCGGCAACCTCGATGTCGCCGGGTACGAGCTGGCCGCCGGCGAAGGCGGCCTCGACGCCGAGTCTCATCGCGATTGTGTACCACTCGCTGCGTGGCGCCCGGCGCACTGATGCTCGAGGACATCCGCGCTCAGCCGGACGGGCTGCGTGCGCTCGCAGGCCACGCCGAGGAGTACGAGGCCGTCGCCCGCGAGGCCGTGGCACGCGGGATCTCGACCGTGCGGCTCGTCGGGCACGGGTCGTCCGACAATGCCGCCTCGTTCGCCGTCTACGCGTTCGGGCTCGGGCCCGGGTGGACGGCGCTCCGCGACTCGATCTCCCTCCACGTGTACTACGGGGCGGCAGTCGACGTCTCGGGGTCGTGCGTGGTCGCGCTCTCGCAGTCCGGGCGGACGCCGGACGTCGTCGCCTATGTCGAGCGCGCGCGGGCGCGCGGCGCGTACACGGTGGCCGTGACCAACGATCCCGTGTCGCCCCTCGCCTGCGCGGCCGAGGCGACGCTGCCGCTCGCCGCGGGCACCGAGCGCGCGATCGCGGCCACGCGGACGTACACCGCCCAGGTCGCGGCGCTCGCGCTCCTTGCCGGGGGCGCCGCCTACGCCGAGGGCATCCGTGAGCTCGCCGGGCTCATCGAGCTGGAGCTGCCGCGCCTCGAGCAGGCCGCCGAGGAGACGGCCGAGCTGCTCGGGCCGGTGGAGCGCCTGTTCGTCATCGGCCGCGGGCTCGAGCTCGCGACCGCGCGGGAGCTGTCGCTGAAGCTGCTCGAGACCTGCCGCATCGGCGCGCAGCCGCTGACGGCGACCGACCTCGTCCACGGCCCGGTCGCGGCCGCGGGCGAGCGTTTCCCGGTATGGGCGATCGCCGCCGACGACGCGACGCTGCCGACCGTGCGAGAGGCCGTCTCCCGCGCCGCCGCCACCGGCGCGCCGGTCATCGTGACCGGCGCGGCGGCGGGCGAGATCGCCGGCGCCACGCGCCGGATCCCCCTGCCGCCCGCCCCCCTCCCGCTACTGGGTCCGGTGCTCTCGGTCGTCCCGGGCCAGCTCTTCGCGCGCGCGCTCGCCCTGGCGCGCGGGCTCGACCCGGACAGGCCGGTCGGGCTGACGAAGGTGACGCTCGCCCCTTAGGGGATCAGGTTCGCGAGCCCGAGCAGGCTGTCGAGGTTGTTCGCGGCCTGCACGATGAGCTGCACCGGCGCACGCTGCGCGAGCTCGCGCAGGATCCCGGCCTCGATGCCGTTCAGGTCGCCGCGCTGCTCGGCGGCGTCGATCGACGAGACGAGCGCGTCGCGCAGCACGCGTTCCTCGTCGGCGTCGCTCCAGTTCTTGAAGCGCGAGCCGCCGTTCGGTGACAGCGAGAGCAGCAGGCGCTCACGCGTCGTCCCGAGCCGGCAGGACGCCTGGTCGAGGGCGCCGATGACGATCCGCTGCACCGTGCGGTCGAGCCCGCTGCCCGGCGGCAGCGTCGTTTGCGCGCACGGCACGCCGAGGTCCACCTCGCCGTAGTCCCGAGCTCCGAGCGCGAGCTCAACGCCGAGGAGGAGCAGCGCCGCCGCGGCCAGCCCGGCCATGACGACACGGGCGCTCACGCTCGCCTCCGCAGCGCCAGCGCCGGGAGCACCGCGAGCAGCGCGAAGAGCGCCGTCAGCGCGAAGCTCGCCCGGAAGCTCCGCGTCAGCGTGTCCTCGAGCGTCGAGACGAGCCGGCCGCGCAGCTGCTCGACGCCCTTCCCGCTTCGCCCCTGGAAGGCTGCGTCCACGTTCGGCATCGCGCCCTTCGGCGCGGCCTGGATCTCGCGGTCGAGCGCGAGCGCGATCGCGACTTTGTCCGTGATCCCGACCGGTGCGTCGAGCACGGCCGCGGCGCTGCCGAGCGCGGCCCGCTCGCTGCCCGCGGAGACGCCGCTCGCGAGCAGCGGCGCGACGAGGACAAGCGCCGCGACGAGCCCGGCGTGCCGGGCGCCGACCGAGTGGGCGGCCGACCCGGCGAGGTCGGGCCCTTCCAGCGAGCGCACGCCGAAGAAGGGCAGCGCAAGCCCGAGCCCGGCTCCGCACAGCGCGAGCGCCCAGACGACGAGCGGGACGCTCGTCGCGGGGAGCAGCGCGAGCCCGAGCAGCCCCGCCGCCAGCGCGAGCGAGCCGGCCACAGCCGCCCGCGTCCCGCTCAGCGGGCGTTCGAGCCGCGCGCCCACGATAGTCGCGAGCGGCAGCGCCGTGACGGCCGCAGCCGCCTGGAGCGGCGAGAGCCCCCAGACCTCGATCAGCAGCACGACGACGAGGAAGAGCGCGCCCGCAAGCCCGGCGAAGACGAGCCCGAGGCCGAGGTCGGCGACGACCCCCGATCGCCGTTCACCGGCCCGCGGAGGCAGCGGCCGGGCCCGCACCGCGGCGACGGCCGGGATCGCGAGCGCAGCGACCGGCGCCTGGACGAGGAAGATCGCCCGCCAGTCGAACGCCTCGGTGAGCACGCCGCCGAGGGCCGGGCCGACGGCGGCGCCGACCCCGCCCGCGCCGACCCAGACCGCGATGCCGCGTCGCTCGGAGCCCGTGAGTGCGATCAGGAGCGGCAGCGACGCTGCCAGGAGGAGCGCGGCTCCGACGCCCTGCACGCAGCGCAGCGCGACCAGCATCGGCAGCGAGCCGGCGAGCGCGCAGGCGAGCGACGCGGCGAGGAACACGACCAGGCCCGCGAGCCCCACCCGCCGCGCCGAGGCGCGCCCGAGCCGCGATCCGAGCGCGAGCGCCACGACGGCGACGACCAGGTTGTAGGCCGTGATCACCCACGAGACCGGTGTGATCGACGTGTTCAGCTCGTCGAGCAGCTGCGGCAGCGCGAGTACGACGATCGACGAGTCGGCGAAGGCGATCCCGACCGCGGCCGCAACGGCCGCGGTGCCGAGCGATGCGATGGAGACGCGACGGCCCACGCGCCAAGCGTGGCAGTTCGCGGGCGCTAGAGGCGAAACTGCTCGGTGTCGTCTCGCGGCTCGTACCCGAGACGCGCCCGCGCGTCGTCGATGTCCCAGATGCGCCAGGTGTTGCCCGAGACGCCGTAGAAGATCCCGAACCGCTCTGACGCGGGCGCCTCGAGCGCGCGCTCGACCAGCTGCACGAGATCCCGGTGTGTGAGGAGCGTCGCGAACTGGCGCGGGCTTCCCGGCCGCCCCTCGGAGTTGACCGTGCCGATGCGCAGGCAGATCACCGAGAGGTCGTGCAGCTCGGCATACATCCGCCCGGCCGCCTCGCCGAGGGCCTTGCCGACGCCGTAGGGCCCGTCGGGCCGGATCGGGTCGGCCACCGTGACGCGCCGGAAGGCAGCCGGGTCGAGCCCGTCGTAGACGCCCTTCACGATCGACGCGTACGGCTCGTCCCGCTCGTACATGCCGGTGACGTGGTTCGAGCTGGCGAAGACGAGCCGTCGCACGCCGGCGCGGCGCGCGGCCTCGAGCGCGTTCAGCGTCGCCGGCACGTTGTTGGCCCGCACCGACCACCACGGCGCGTCGGCCGAGGGGTCGGCCGCGAGATCGACCACGCGGTGTGCCCCGCGTAATGCGCGGATCAGCGCCTCGAGGTCGGTGCTGTCGGCGACCACGTCGACGCCGTCGCCCGGCTCCTTGTCGATTCGCGTCAGCTCGAAGCGCTCGGCGAGCGCCTCGCCAAGGATCGTCCCGATGAGGCCTGCCGCGCCGGTGATCGCAAGACGCTCCACGAACCATGGAGCGTAACGGCGTTCAGGGGCCTTTCATGGGATCGTCATCTGGCGCGACCAGACTCTGGAGTGCAGTGGCAGGCAACGCGCGAAAACGCCGGCGTGGCCCGGCCGTGCCGGGCATCACCAACACGCCCGTCCCCACGCGTCGGCGACCGCCCCCGAAGCCTAAGCCGGCCGACCCGGCGCCGCCGCCTTCGCCGCGCATCGCGGCCGCTCGGCGGCGGTCGCTCCGCGCAAAGGGCGTGCTCGCGGTCACCGGCGCGGTCGTGTTCGGCGCGGCCGCGGTGTTCGCGCGCGTGTCGTACGCCGGCCACCCGAAACACCGGCCGACGGCGCTCGCCGCACCGCCGGCGTTCGTTCAGATCGTCCGCCAGAACCTGCTCGAAGCCGGGCTGCTGGCGCCGGCCGACGCCCCGCCCGGCGCGGCGACCAGCGTCTCGTGACGCCTGAACGGTTCCGGGCGATGGGCTGCGACGTCGTCGTGGCCGGCGGCTCCGCGCCCGAGCGCCGGCAGGTCGCCGAGCTGTTCGCCGAGCGCGACCGCGTCTTCAGCCGGTTCCGCGACGACAGCGAGCTAAGCCGCGTCAACGCCGGCGCCGGCAACTGGGTGACGGTCTCTCCCCTGTTCGCGGAGGTGCTCCGCGTCGCGCTCCAGCTCGCCGAGCAGACGGCAGGCCTGCTCGATCCGACGCTCGGCGCCGCCATTGAGTCCGCCGGCTACACGCGCGACTTCGAGCTGCTGGCCCCCGATCCGGCGGCGCCGGGGCCGTCCGCGCCCGGGCGCTGGCGGGCGATTCGGCTGCTCGGCCGCCGGTGCATGCCCCGGCCGGCGTCCGGCTCGACCTGAACGGCGTCGTCAAGGCGCTCACGGTTGACGCCGCGCTGGAGCTGCTTTCGGGCGATAGTTTGGTCCGTATTCGGCGGGGGGCGACGTTG
>CAVWIN010000033.1:0-18708 GCA_963755085.1 uncultured Thermoleophilia bacterium
CGACTACTCGGCGCGCGCCGAACGGCGCAGCGTCCGTTCGTCACCCACGCGGCGGGTGATCCCGTCCGCGTCCATGCGCTCGAGCAGGAGCTAGGCTAACAGGCGCGAGATCCCGAGCGCGTCCCGGAACCACGCGAGCCGGATCGCCCCGTGCTGCTCGAACTCCGCGACCGCGGCCGCCCGCGCGGCGGCGTAGGCAGCGGCCGACACCGCAGAGCCGTCGCCGAGGCGGATTAGCTCGCCCTCGCGCTCGAGGAACGCCGCCAGCTCGCGGTCCTCGACCCTCACCGCCGACCGGCGGCCGCCAGCTCGGCGGACAGCGCCTCCGCCTCCGTGCCCGCTCGCCGAGCGCCGGGGCAGCGCGCGCATACGCCTTGCCCTCACGCTGCTCGACGCCCAGGCGTTCCAGAACCGCCGAGGCCCACGGCGCGCCGGCGAACAGCACGGCGGTCGGGACGCCGGGATCGAGCGGCGTCGACGCGGCCCGCACGGCAAGACGTCCCGAGACCGCCGCGCGCCGAGTCTCGAGCCACTGGGCCGTGAAGAACCAGTCGCCGGCGCGGTCGAGCGCTGCCAGACCCTCGTCCAGCTCGGGGCCGAAGAGGAGACCGCGCCTCGCCAGATCGGCTCGCCGCAGCGGCTCGGCCGCTGCCGCCCGCGCGATCGCGCCCGGGTCGCCCGCGGCGAGCAGCCCCATCCGCTGCGCGTCCGTGCGACGCGGCGGCGCGGGGTCGAGCACCCGCCCGCCGCCGACCGTGTGGCCGGCGCGCAGGATCACGTGGTCGCCGCGCGCCGCGACCACCGGCCGTTCGAGACGCAGCTGCGCGAACCGGTCGCCCACCCGCACCACGCGAGCGGGCACCTCGGCCGTGCCGTGGTGCGCCTGCACGTGCGCCCCGTCCTCGAGCGGCTCCAGCTCGTCGAGCTCGACGTCCAGCCGGTACGAGACCGGGTACGCGCCTGGCGCGACGAGAACGTCGCCGCGCCGCACCTGGCGCCGGTCGACGCCCGGGAGGGCGACCGCGACGCGGCCGCCGGCCTCCGCCCGGTCGACGGCGCGGTCGTGAACCTCGACGCTGCGCACGCGGACGTCCAGACCGGATGGCTCGACACGCAGCGCGTCCCCGACGCCGACCGTCCCCGACCAGAGCGTCCCGGTCACGACTGTTCCGATTCCGGGCAGCGAGAACGAGCGGTCGACCGGCAGGCGCGGCGGGGCGTCACTCGCAGCGCGCTCCGCGGCCACGCCGGCGAGCGCCGCGCGCAGCTCGTCGAGTCCGGCGCCGGTGCGGGCGCTCACTGCCACGACCGGCGCCGCGGGCACGAGCTCGCGCGCCTCGGCGAGCGCCTGCTCGAGCCGCTCCGGCGAGACGGCATCCGCCTTCGTCACGGCGACGACACCGTGGTCGACTCCGAGCAGCCGCAGGATCGCCAGGTGCTCGTACGTCTGCGCGCGCGGCCCCTCGCCCGCGTCGATCACGAGCAGGAAGACGTCGATGCCGGTCGCGCCGGCGACCATCGTGCGCACGAAGCGCTCGTGGCCCGGGACATCGACGAGGGAGACAGCCGGCCATCCACCTCGAGCGGCGCGTAGCCGAGCTCGATCGAGATGCCGCGCCGCTGCTCCTCCGGCAGCCGGTCGGTGTCCTTGCCCGTGAGCGCGCGGACGAGCCAGGTCTTGCCGTGGTCGACGTGCCCGGCGGTGCCGACCGTCAGCACGGCCGGCAGACGATCAGGTGCTCGGTGAACTCGGGCGCCCAGCCGGTCGAGCCGAGCAGCTCACGCCACGCGGGCTCGTCGCGCTCGCGGCCGCCATACAGGGCGAGCACGAGCAGGTCGAGCCACTCGCCGCCCGGCTGGACGCGCTCCACCAGCAGGAGGACGCCGTCCGGCGACGCGGCGGTGCGCACGATGCGCAGGATCGCCGCCGCGCGCTCGTCGTCCCAGTCGTGCAGGACGGTGCAGAGCACGTGGACGTCACCGGCGGGCACCGCCTCGAAGAAGCTCCCGCCGACGAAGGTGCACCGCTCGCCGAGGTCGCCCACGACCGTCTCGGGCAGGTCGAACAGGATGCCGTGCAGGCCCGGCCGGCGCTCGAGCAGGCTGAGCAAGAGCGAGCCGTTGCCGCCGCCGACGTCGACCACCGTCTCGTTGCCGCGCCAGGTGTATGAATCGAGCCGTTCGACCCGCCGCCCGGTGCCCTCGACCATCGCGCGGTCGAAGGCGGCGCGCTTCTCCGGCCGCTCGGCAAGCCACGTCCAGAAGTCGGTGCCGAACGCGCGCGGGAACGCCGGCTCGCCTGACGCGTCCAGCTCGCCCGCCGCGAGGTGCCAGGCGCCGCCGTGGAAGTGCGCCAGTTCCGCCCAGCCGGATTCGAGCAGGAGTCGCGACGCGTCGGTGTGGCGAAACGTTCCGGGCGGTCCCTCGGCGAAGACGCCCGCGGTCGCCAGCGCCCGCAGCACGCGGCCGAGCGGGTCGGCGACCGGCTGCGGCCCGTCCGCGAGCGCCGCAGGGACGCCGAGATCGACGGCCACGGCGAGCGCCCGCGTGGCGAGCGCACCGTTGAGCAGAGGCCAGAGCTGCGCCTCGGGCGAGCTCATCCGCGGGCGGCGATGACCGCGGCCGCGAGCTCGTCGACCTCGCCGTCGGCCACGGTGCGGCAGTCGAGTACGCAGCGGTCCTCGCGCACGATCGCGACGACCGCCGGGTCGCCGGCCCGCAACGGCGCCGCGAGCGACTCCTCGACGGCGACGGCGAAGCTCGGCAGCTCGGCCAGCGGCAGCGCGCCGCCGCCGGCGCGGGCAATCGTCTCCTCGAGCGTGCCCCCGACGAGCACGGCGAGGCGCTCGGCCCGTGCGCGCACCACGTCGGCCGGCTCCTCCAGCATGCGCAGCGTCGGCACCTCGCGCCGCGCACGGTCGGGATCCAGGTACAGCGCCAGCGTCGCCTCGAGCGCCGCCAGCGTCAGCTTGTCCGCCCGCATCGCACGCTGGAGCGGGTGGCGGCGCAGGCGCTCGACGAGCTCCGCGCGGCCGACGACGATGCCGGCCTGCGGGCCGCCGAGCAGCTTGTCGCCCGAGAAGCAGACGAGGTCGGCGCCGTCCGCCACGCTCGCCGCGGCCGTCGGCTCGTCGCCCGCCAGCAGCGAGCCGGAGCCGAGGTCGTCGACGAGCGGCAACCCGAGCCGGGCGGCGAGCCGGGCCAGGTCGCGCAGCCGCGGCCGCTCCGTGAACCCGATCACGCGGAAGTTCGACTGATGGACGCGCAGGATGGCGCCGGTCGCCTCGCCGGCCGCGCGCTCGTAGTCGGCCACGCGCGTCCGGTTGGTGGTGCCGACCTCGACGAGCCGCGCGCCCGAGCGCGCCAGTACCTCCGGGATGCGGAAGCCGTCGCCGATCTCGATCAGCTCGCCGCGCGACACGAGCACCTCGCGGCCTTCGGCGAGGGCGGCGAGCGCGAGCAGCACGGCCGCGGCGTTGTTGTTGACGACGAGCGCCGCCTCGGCGCCGGTCAGGCGCCGCAGGAGCGCCGCGCAGTGGTCCTGCCGCGAGCCGCGCGCGCCGTCGGCGAGGTCGTACTCGAGGTTCGAGTAGCCGCGCGCAACCTCCTGGACGCGGGCCAGTGCCGCCTCCGCGAGCGGCGCGCGCCCAAGGTTCGTGTGCAGGACGACGCCGCTCGCGTTGATCACGCGCCGCAGCCGCGGGCGCGTCGCGGCAGCGAGCTCGGCCAGCGTGCGCTCGACGAGGTCGCCGGGCTCGGCGCCGCCGCGGATCTCTTCGCGCGCGCGCGCGAGCGCGGCCCGCGCCGCCGTCACCGCGGCCTCGCGCGGAAGCCCGGCCAGCCGCTCCTCGCGCAGCAGTTCGTCGACGGACGGCAGGTCGCGCAGCCTCACGACGCGCCGGCCTTCTGCCGCCGGTAGCAGTCGAGCACGACCCGCACGGCCTCGTGCGGGTTGTCCGTCACGAAGAGGAGCTCCTGGTCGCCGGGCGAGATGAGCCCCCTGGAGAGGACGGTGTCGTCGATGAAGTCCAGCAGGCCGCGCCAATACGAGCTGTCGAAGAGCACGATGGGGAAGTCGAAGACCTTGTCGGTCTGCTCGAGCGTGAGCGCCTCGAAGAGCTCGTCGAGCGTGCCGAACCCGCCGGGAAAGAGGACGAAGCCCTCGGATGCCTTCACGAGCATCACCTTCCGCGTGTAGAAGTGGTCGAACGTCTGCCCGACGTGCACGTAGGGGTTCATGCCCTGCTCGTGCGGCAGTTGGATGTTGAACCCGACCGACACGCCGCCGGCCTCGTCGGCGCCGCGGTTGGCGGCCTCCATCACGCCCGGCCCGCCTCCGGTCACGACGGCGAAGCCCTCGGCGGCGAAGAGGCGGCCCACGGTGCGGGCGGCCGCGTAGGACGGGTCTTCCTCGTGGATCCGGGCCGAGCCGAAGATGGTCACACCGGGCCGGCCGATGGCCTCGACGGCTACGAACCCAGCGCGCAGCTCGTCGGCGATCTTGAGCGCGTGCGCCTCGGCGTTCCCCTCCTCGCGCTCGAGGAGCTCGCGGTCAGCCTGCTCGCTCACCTCAGAGCCGATGCTGCGGCACGTGGCTCACCCACATGCCGAGAACGAGCACGACGGCCGTCCCGACGTAGAGCGCGAGCACGAGCGGCGCGCGCGGGTCGCCCTTGAGACGCATGAACTGGTACGAGCGCCACATGGCGCCCCCGTCGAAGATGCCGATCGGGATCAGGTTGAAGAGGTTGAGCAGGAAGCCGACGTAGGCGAGCGCCGAGAGGAGGTTCGAGCCGGTCTGCACGGCGGCCGCGTAGCAGACCGCGGCGGCCAGGCCGCCCGCGATCGGGCCGGCGATGGCGCGCTTCGCGTAGAGCCACGGGTCGGGCGGCGCGTCCTTCGTCATCACGTACGCGCCGATGAACGGGATGAAGACCGGCAGGCTGGGCCGGAGGCCCTGGAGGCGCGCCTCGACAAAGTGGCCCATCTCGTGGACGAGGATGAGGAGCACGAACCCGATCGCGAAGCGCCAGCCCCAGATCAGGGCGTAGCCGCCGACCGCGAGGAAGATGCCGAAGAACTTCAGGCCGAACAGGCCGAACTTGGCGAGGACCCCGAGCCCGACGAGCACGGGCGCGAAGATCTTGCGCAGCAGGTCGCGCAGCCCGCTCGACGGCTGGATCGGCTCGTAGTCGCGAACGGCGTCCTCGTCGGGCGGGCGCTCGGGGAACAGCGGCTCAGGCTCCTCGACGCCCACGGGCGAGCGTGGCTCGCGCGGGTCGTCGTTGAACCCGCTCATGATCGCATGGTAGCCAGCGCCCTCCGGCGCGCCCGCCCCCGGTCAGGGGGTCACGGGGCGCCCGTCGGCGGTGATCCGCGGCTGGGAGAAGATGCAGTCGATGTGGATCGAGGCCTCGTTGTCGCCGCCGTAATGGCCCGTGTTGCGGCCCATCGCGACGTGCGCGGTCCCGCCGGCCTTCTCGTCCAGGAGCACGTGGCCGCGTGGAGTGAGGGTGTGATTGAGGCCGATGCCAAGCTCGGCGACGACGTCGGCGCCGGTGCCGGCCTCCTCGACGATCGTGCGCAGCATGTCCGCCGCTCTGCCGCCCTCGATCGAGGTGATGCGGCCGCGCTCGAAGCGGATCACGACCGGCGCGTCGACGAGGCCGTCGACCGTGTACGGCACCGTCAGGTCGGCGACGAGGACGCCGTCGGCGCCGTCGCGGTGCGGCGCGACATAGATCTCGCCGCCCGGGAAGTTGGCCATCGTCCCCGGCTGCAGCGGGTGGACGTCGTCGCGCCACGGGCGGCCGCCCACGCGCAGCGTGAGGTCGGTGCCGGCGGGCGAGGTCAGGTGGATGCGGTCGGCGCCCGAGACCTCGGCGAGGAGCCGCTCGGCCGCCTCGACCAGGTCGGGGGCAGGCTCGGACAGCTCGCCGGCGAGCAGCTCGGCGTCGACGAAGCCCATGAAGATCTCGCGTCCGCCGTGGGCCGTCATGCGCTGCATCAGCTCGAAGCGGGCGCCCGCCTCAGCGGCCAGCGCGGTCTGGTGGACGAAGTAGCAGAGTGACGCGTGGTCGGCTGCGTCGAGGACGGCCGGCGGTGCGTGCTCCATCGGCCGGTCGCCGCTCCACACCTCGAGCCGCGGTCGCCCGCCGGCGTCGGCGACTGTGGCTACCAGCTGCGAGCCCTGCTCGAGCAGTGGCTCGTCGACGACGACGAGCACGCCCTCGCCGGGCTGCAGCGCGGCCGCGGTGACGAGGTTCACGCACCAGCCGGGGTGCCCCATGCGCTCGACGGCGGGCTTCACGGCGCCGAACCGTACCGGCGCGGCCGCCCGCCGTCCCCGGTCGAGGGGGCAGCGGCGCCAAGCGCTGACCGACGTCCCTTCTAGGGTTCGCGTCGATCTCAAACGAGGGAGGAACAGATGAACGGAGCAGGACCGCGCGTCGGTCGCCGGTTGTCGCCGGGCCTGGTGCTCGGAGTGTTGGCGCTTGTCGCCGCGCTCGCGGGTACGGCCTTCGCGGCGACACCGAACGCCAAGCAGGTCACCAATGGCGAGGCCGCCCGCGCGCAGGCGGCAGCTCCTACTGTCCTGCGCGGACCGCGCGGTCCGCGCGGCTTCCGCGGATTGCGCGGGCTCCGCGGATTGCGTGGGCTCCGCGGCGCGGCAGGCCCGCAGGGGGCCGCGGGAGCTACCGGGGCGGCAGGGCCGGCAGGCCCCGCAGGCCCCGCAGGCCCCGCAGGCGCCGCTGGGCCTGCAGGCCCGGCAGGTAGTGCGGTCGGGTATGCGGCGATTACGGCGACTGGCTCACTCGACGCCGCTCACTCGAGCGCGAACATCACGACGGCGATGGTGACGAATGCATCGACGTCGGCCTCGTGCTTCCACGGGCTTCCGTTCACGGTGCACAACGCCGTCGCGACAGCCCAGTACGACGGCGGCGTGGGCACGAACGACGAGATGGTTCAGCTAGCGATCGCCGGCGCGGGCTTC
Organism: uncultured Thermoleophilia bacterium; assembly: GCA_963755085.1. GTDB lineage: Bacteria > Actinomycetota > Thermoleophilia > Gaiellales > Gaiellaceae > JACVRM01. The sequence continues at coordinate 6,998 of CAVWIN010000033.1, forward strand.
GTCACTGATTGTGGCGGTGTCGCGGGCACGACGGTCGAGGTTGCCGGATATAGCGGCGGGAACTACGCCCGCGTGCCGTTCTTCATCTGGTTCAACTAGGTAGCCGAGCACCCATTCGAACGGCCCGCTCAGAGCGGGCCGTTCGAACACGGGGCGGCGCTCGCGAGGTTGTGTGACTGCGGGATTCCAGAACCTGCCATGACTCGGGGCGACACGAGTCTCGGCGTTCAGGCGCTGCGCGCTTGACGAGGTGTGGCACCGGGCCTGCTCTCGCAGCAGGCCCGGTGCCGGTGTCTCTCGCGCTACTTGACCTTGGGCGCCACGAAGACGCTCGAGAGGTCGTTGTTCGCCGCGTCGCGCTTGCCGACCGGCTCGAGCCCGAAGCGGTGCTCGATCGTCGACAGGATCGACGTGGTGTCGTGCTCGGTGCTGTCCACGACGTAGTCACCCTTCAGCTTCGGGGCGACGACCAGAGTCGGGACACGCGTGCCCGGGCCCCAGATGTCGTGCGGGCCGTTGTCGTTGCCCTGGCCCGGCGGCGGCACGTGATCCCACTGCCCGCCGAACTCGTCGTAGGTCACGATCACCATCGTGTCCTTCGCGCACTTGCTGTCCTCGATGGACTTGAGCAGGTTCACGAGATGGTCGCTGCCGTTCGGCTCACTCGCGTAGCCGGGGTGCTCGTTCTCGGTGCCGAAGGGCTTGATGAAGCTGACCGGCTTCAGGTTGCAGTCCTTCGAGGACGAGCCCGCGAGCTGCTGGAACACCGCTTCGTCCTGCAGGTGGGAGGCCCTGTTGGCCTGGCCCGCAGGCGTGTCGGTGGAGAAGTTGGCGAAGTAGTTGAACGGCTGGTGGTGGTACTGGAACACGTTGCTCGGGCACCGCGGCCAGTGCGCCGCGGGCACGCCGGCCCTGCTGTTCGGGTCGACGTACGGGTCGGAGCAGCCCGTCGGGGTCGCCGAGGGTGCCGAGCCGTTCGTGTACCCGGGCGAGCTCGTCTCGCCGTCGGCGTTCGCCCAGCCGCCCCCGTACCACGACCAGTCGACGCCGGCCTCGGTCAGGCGGTCGCCGATGGTCGGGTTCGTCTGGGCCGGCAGCAGTGCGCCGAACGTCCCTGACGGATAGAAGACGGGCTGCATCGTGTTGACGCCCCAGTTGCCGCAGGCGTACTGGCTGATCGGCGCCGGCAGCGAGGAGATCTGCGAGCAGTTCGCAGTCAGCTCACGGTCCGGCGTCAGCGACATCGTCGGCGTGTAGAGCGGCTCCGCGGACGGCATCCCGTTCGTGTCCAGCATCGGGTGCCGCGCCGCGTTGGCACCCCCCGGCGCGCCGGTCGAGTCGACCGGCGAGGCCGCCGCGATCAGCCACTGGTGGTTCAGGAACGACCCGCCGAACGCGGCCTGGAAGAAGTTGTCCTCGATCGCGTAGTCGGGATGGCCCTTGTCGTGCAGGTACTTGTAGATCGGCAGGGCCTTCGAGTCGTAGACGCCCTGGGTCAGCCCCATGGCGTCGCTGCCCGTCGTGTAGCGGTCCTGCTTGCCACCGTCGAGCTGGTACTGCTCGTGGTAGAAGCGGTGGACGATGTCACGGGTGCAGCCGCCGGGTGAGCCCGTGCCCTTCGCCCAGCCGTTGGCCTGGCTGAACGCGAGCAGCGGGTTTGGCGGGCACGTCGTATCGGTCGGGGCGAGCCAGTCGTCGATCGTGAACGGCGCGTTGACGAAGTGGCTCATGAAGCTGCCACCCGGCGTGCCCGGCGTGGAATCCGCGCAGGTCGGGCTCAGCGCGTTCAGGTTGACGTCGTTCTGCTTGAGGCACGCGTACGCGTTCCCCGCCTGATTGACCTGGGTGGTGTGCGCGGCGTCCGCGTTGGAGCGCCCGTTCACGCCCTCCCAGCCGCCGTAGAGGTTGTCGAAGCTGTGGTTCTCCTCGTAGATGACGACGATGTGGCCGACTTTCTGGAGGTCCTTGGCGTCGGCCGGCTTGGACTGGAACTTCGCCGCCAGGGCCTGCGCCCGGCCGGTCAGCGAGTCCGCGAGGCCGATCCAGTTCTTGGCGTCCTTCTCGTCGATCTTCTGGTCGTTGAACTCGGCGTCGTTGAGCGCGAGCCGGATCTTCGACGCGAGCGTGTCGCGCTCGGCGGTCAGATCCTGGATCGCGTTCTCGGTCTTCGTGTACGTGCCGTCGTCGAACGTGTGGCTCGCCAGCGCCCCGGTGGACGCGGTGAGCGTTGCGGCCGCGAACGGCCCGAACGGCGCGTTGATCTCCTTCCACGCCTGGCCGAGCTCCTCGACCTTGCCGCCCTTGAGTGACTTGGGCAACGCGTCGCCCTTGATGAACTCGGTGTCGACGCGGCCGTCGCTGACGTAGTCGTCTTTCAGGCCGAGCAGCGCCAGGATCGTCGGCCGGACGTCGGTGTGGTCGGTCCACACCTTGTCGGTGCCGCCCTTCTTCTCGATCCCTGGCCCGACCCAACCAATCCACGTGTTGGCAATCTCAGGCTGGATGCCGCCGTGGTTCCACGCGAACGTCTGCGTGGACCCCGCCGTATTCGGCAGGAACACGCACGCGCTGAGGTCGTTGTTCGCGCACGGGACCGTCGACGAGGCGTTCAGGAAGTAGTCGCCTCGTGCGAACGGCGTGAATGTCGGCAGCCGTTTGGCATCGGCTGTCGACATGTGCAGGGTCGCCTCCTCGACCGGGTCTGCCATCGCCACGAACAGGCTCTCCTCCCGGTTCGAGAGCGGGTTGGTCACGTTCATGTCGCTCATCGCCTGCTCGAGCGTGCGGGCGGTCGACGAGTCGCGCGCCGGGTTGCCGGTGATGTAGACGTTCGGCGCCAGGTCCGAGTGGACGCTGAAGTTCGTCGTCGCGCTGGTGCCACGGCTGGCGTTGTAGGTCGCGACGAGCCGCTTGAGGTCGCCGTTGACCTCGGTGACCGTGTGGCCCGGTGCGCTGTACGTGCAGAACACCGTGACGCCGTCACACGGCCCGTCCGGCGCGGTGGCGGCGACGTGGTCGCCCTCCTCGACGGTGACCACGAAGAGCGTGTTGTCCTTGTTGATGCCGTCACTCTTCAGCCGGTCGAAGAAGCCGGCGAACGCGTTGTCGTAGGCCACGAGCTGATCGTGGTAGGCCTTCTCTCCCGGCCCCATGGCGATGTGAATCTCCCCCGCCTTGCCGTGCATGTCGTGCGCATCGGAGAGGTACCCGAAGGTCACGGGGATCCCGCGCTCCTGCATCTGGGCGACCTCGCCCAGCGTGTTGTTCGGGAACATGCCGTCGAAGCCCGGGAAGCCCGGCTGGTTGAACTGATCGGTGATCGGGTTGCCGTTGATCCCGTTCACGGACGGGCTGCCGCCCGTGATCGCCGGGTTGACGTACTTGGCGCCGAAGAGCGCCTTGTAGCCGCTGTAGCCGCCTGCCTCGTCGGGCAGCGGATCCGGCTTGGCGTTCGTGTTGCCCGCGCAGATGCTCCCGGCTGCGTTCGTGCAGTGGATCGCGTAGCCGACGAAGTCGGTCTGCGCGAGGGTGCGCGCGGCCGTGCCGGACTGGGCGATCTGCGAGTTGCGGCCCTCGACCCACTCCGGCGAGCCCTCGCCGAAGACGCGCGTCATGTCGCCCGTCGGGTCGGTGGCGTAGACGGTGAAGGCACCGTTCAGGGCGTGTGCCTTCGCAGTCGGTGCGGTGAGGTTGACGCCGGTGCCGCCGGAGCCGGCGGTGCCGACGCTCGCGATCGTGGCGAGCTCGGACGTAGCCGTCCCGCTCTCCAGGACCACGTTCTGGCCGGCCGACAGGCCCGTGACGCTGGCGACCTTCACGTTGGTCGAGCCCGCGGGTGCCGCGGCGGCGAACGTCGTCGCGCCGGGGTTCCGCAGGATGATCGCGGTGTTGTTCTCGAGCACCGTGTTCGCGACGCCCACGTTGCCGACGTCGCAGCCGGCGCGGGTGAACGGCGCCCACGGGGCCGGCGCGTTGCGGGTAGCGCCCGTGCCGCCGAGCGACGCGGGGTCGTTGTTGACCATGTTGTAGTTCGGATCAGCCGACGGCGTCGGCGGGTTGTTCGCCGGGTTGCCCCCGTCCGTGAAATCGGTCCAGTACTTGAACGAGGACGAGAAGCCGACGCCCGGCGCCGGCGTGAAGTAGCCGTACGAGTTCGAGACCGCCTGGCCGTGCCGGTCGGGATAGAGCCCGGTAAGCGTGCTCAGGATCCCGCCGCCCGTGTGGGAGATCAGGACAGTGTGGTCATTCGTGTTGAACGTGCCGTTCTTCGTCATGAAGTCGAGCAGGTGCGGCATCTGCTCGAGGTCCGACGGGACGTTCGGGTTGTCCCGACGCCAGTGCACGTTGTCGAACTGCAGATAGATGACGTGCTTGATCTTCCCGTTCTTCGATCCGGACAGGCAGTTGGTCGGTGGCGCGGGCTTCGCCGCCTCGCTGTTTGCGACGAGCGTCGTTCCCGCCGCGAGCGCGGCGAGTGTCAGGCAGGCGAAAGCCATTCCGGCGACTGCGCCGGCTCTTCTTCTCCCCTTCACCTCGTCCCCTCCTTCGGGTGGTGTGGGCTATGTGGTGCTGCGACTCTGGTGACGGGGCGGGATTCTGAACGTTCTCGAGCGGCTTTGCGGGTCGGATCGGTGGTCCGGTGGTGCACAACTGGCGTAGATTCGGCCGGTGGCGGGCACTGACGAGCTCGAGCGGCAGCGGCAGTTCTTCGAATCGCTGCTCGAGATCAGCCCGGTCGCGATCATCACGACCGATCTCGACGCGACCGTCACGTCGTGGAACCCGCAGGCGGAGCGGCTCTTCGGGTACACGCGCGAGGAGGCCGTCGGGCAGGCCATCGACGGGCTGATCGCCGCGACCCCGGAGCTGCGCGAGGACGCCGAGCGGGTCAAGGAGGAGGCGCTGGCGGCGGGGCGGTACGAGGGGGTCGCCCGGCGGTCGCGCAAGGACGGGACGGTCGTCGACGTCGAGGTGCTCGCCGTGCCGATCGAGGTCGACGGGGAGCAGGTCGGCTTCTACGCCATCTACCACGACGTGAGCGAGCTCCAGCGGCAGAAGCGCTACTACCAGGCGCTCGTCGAGAACATTCCGTCCGCGATCGTCACCGTCGACGCGAGCTCGACCGTCACGTCCTGGAACCCCGCAGCGGAGCGGATGTTCGGATACACCGCCGCGGAAGCGAACGGCCGCAACATCGACGACCTGGTCACCAAGGACGAGCGCCTCCGCGCCGAGGCCGTGGCGATCAGCGAGAAAGGGACAGGAGGAGGCCGCTCCGAGCTCGTCACACAGCGACAGCGCAGGGACGGCAGCCTTGTCGACGTCCAGATGGTGGGGGCCCCGATCCTCGTGGGCGACGAGAGCATCGGGTTCTACGCGATCTACAACGACGTCAGCGAGCTGCAGCGGCAGAAGCAGTACTACGTGTCACTGCTCGAGTCGAGCCCGAACGCGATCGTCACGCTGGATCTCGATTCGACGATCCTGACGTGGAACCGGGCGGCGGAGGAGCTCTTCGGCTATACGCGTGAGGAGGCAGTCGGCCGGGACGTCGACGACCTGATCGCGAACCGCCCGGAGGTCGAGAGCGAGGCCCGGGAGATGACGAGCCACGGCGAGACGGTGGGCCACACGCACAAGGTCACGAGGCGGACGCGGAAGGACGGGTCCTTCGTGGATGTCGATGTCGTCGGCGCCCGCATCGATATCGACGGCGAGCCCGTCGGCCTCTATGCGATCTACAGCGACATCAGCGAGCTGCAGTGGCAGCGGCGCTACTACGAGGCGCTCTTCGAGCTGAGCCCGGCAGCGATCGTCACCGTCGACAAGGACATCAACGTGACGTCCTGGAACCCAGCCGCCGAGCGGATGTTCGGCTACACGGCGGACGAGGCGATCGGCCGGAACGCCGACGAGCTGGTCGCCAGCGACCCGGACATCCGCGAGGAGGCGGTCGCGGAGTCCAATCACCGCAGCGCTGCCGGCGACGCCGGCCACTACATCACGCAGCGCAACCGCAGGGACGGCTCGCGCGTCGACGTTCACGCCCACTTCGGCGCGATCGTCGTCGGCGGCGAGCCGGCCGGGATCTACGCCGTCTACCACGACATCGGCGAGCTGCAGGAGTCGCGGCGCGAGGCCGAGGCCGCGACGGAGGCGAAGAGCGCCTTCCTCGCGACGATGTCACACGAGATTCGGACGCCAATGAACGCGGTCATCGGGATGACCGAGCTGCTGCTGGGGACCGGGCTCGATGCCGAACAGCGCGGCTTCGCGGAGGTGATCCGGACGAGCGGCGAGGCGCTGCTCGCCGTGATCAACGACATCCTCGACTTCTCGAAGATCGAGGCCGGCCGGCTCGACCTCGAGAGCCAGCCGTTCGACCTGCGGGAGTGCGTCGAGTCGGCGATGGAGCTCGTCGCGCCGGCGGCGGCCGAGAAGGCGCTCGATCTCGCGTACACGCTCGAGCCCGCGACACCGGAGGCGCTTGTCGGCGACGCCGCCCGGCTGCGACAGATCCTCCTAAACCTGCTCAACAACGCGGTGAAGTTCACGGCGCGCGGCGAGATCGTGCTGACCGTCGACGCGGAGCCGCTGGGCGGCGGCCGCCACCGCGTCTGCTTCTCGGTCCGCGACACGGGCATCGGGATCCCGGACGACCGGCTCGAGACGCTGTTCGAGTCGTTCACGCAGGTGGACGCGTCGACGACGCGCCGCTACGGCGGGACCGGCCTCGGGCTTGCGATCAGCCGGCGGCTCGCCGAGGCGATGGGAGGCCGGATCTGGGCGGACAGCCGGCTCGGCGAGGGCGCGACGTTCCACGTCACCGTCGTCGCCGCCGAGGCGCCGCGGCCCGTGCGCCCGTACGAGGGCGACGCGGTGGCACTCGTCGCAGGGAAGCGCGTGCTGGTCGTTGACGACAACGCGACCAACCGGCAGATCGCGCGCGCGTACCTGGAGTCCTGGGGGATGCTCGTCCGCGAGACCGAGTCGCCGCGCGACGCGCTCGAGTGGGTGCGCCGCGGCGACCCGCTCGACGCCGCCGTGCTCGACATGCACATGCCCGAGCTCGACGGGCTCGCGTTGGCGCGGGAGCTGCGTACGTCGGCCGCGGGGCTCCCGTTGATCCTGCTGACCTCCCTCGGCCGCCGCGAGGACGACTCCGAGCTGTTCGCGGCGCACCTCACGAAGCCGATCCGGCCGTCGCAGCTCTACGACGCGCTCGTCGATGCGCTCGGGGCGCGGACGCCGGCGTCGGTTGCCGCGCTTGTGACCGAGCCGGCCGCGGCATCGCCCGACGACCTGCGCATCCTCGTGGCGGAGGACAACGCCGTGAACCAGCAGCTCGTGCTGGCCCTGCTCGGCAAGCTCGGCTACGGCGCCGATATCGCGTCCAACGGCCTGGAGGCGCTCTCGGCGCTGGAGCGGGCGCGGTACGACGTTGTCCTCATGGACGTCCAGATGCCCGAGCTCGACGGGCTCGAGGCCACGCGCCGCATCCACGCGCGTTGGGGCGCGGAGCGGCCGCACATCATCGCCGTCACCGCCGGCGTTCTGGACGACGAGCGCGAGCAGTGCCTCGCCGCCGGGATGGACGACTTCGTCAGCAAGCCGATCCGCGGCGAGGAGCTGGCGGCCGCGCTCGCGCGGCTACGGTCGGCCTCCGCCACCGCGCTCGACCGGCTGCGCGAGTCGGTCGGCGACGAGACGACCGCTGCCATCGTCGAGACGTTCCTCGCGGAAGGGCCTGCGCTCGTCGCCCGGCTCCGGCAATCGGTCGACGAGGCCGACGCCGCCGGGCTGCGCCTCGCGGCGCACACGCTCAAATCGAACGCGAACACCTTCGGTGGAACGGCGCTGGCGGAGGTCTGCCAGGCGCTGGAGCGCATCGGGGCGGCGGGCGCCGTCGATGGTGCGGCCGAGCTGGTCGGGCGTGCCGAGGTCGAGTACGACCGCCTGGAGACGGAGCTGCGGTGACGGGCGAACGGCCCGCCTGGATCCTCGTCGTCGACGACGACGCCGTGAACCGGCGCCTGCTCACGGGCCTGCTCGAGCAGGACGGCCACCGCGTCGACACGGCGTCCGACGGTCGGCAGGCGCTCGAGCGCCTGCACTCCGACCCATTCGACCTTGCGCTCCTGGACGTGCTCATGCCCGAGCTGGACGGCTACGGCGTTCTGGCGCACATGAAGGAAGACGACCGGCTGCGGCACGTGCCGGTGCTGATGATCACGGCGCTCGACGACATCGGCAGCGCCGTGCGCTGCATCGAGCTGGGGGCCGACGACTACCTGGTGAAGCCGTTCGACCCGGTCGTGCTGCGCGCACGGATCAAGGCGAGCCTGACCCGGAAGCGCCTCCACGATCTGGAGGCTGAGCACCTCGCCGAGATGGCGCGGATGAACCGCCGCCTGGAGGCGCGCATCGAGGAGCAGATGGCGGAGCTCGTCCGGACAGGCGAGCTGAAGCGTTTTCTGCCGCAGCAGGTAGCTGAAGGTTTGCTTGGTGGCGCGCTCGAGCCCGACGAGGCGTTCCGGCGGCGCAAGGTGACCGCGCTGTTCGCGGACATGGTCGGCTTCACCGACCTGTCGGAGAGCCTCGAGCCCGAGGAGCTGGCGCTTGTCCTGAACGAATACCTGCGCGAGATGACCGCGGTCGCCGTCGAGCACGGCGGCGCGCTCGACAACTTCATCGGCGACGGGCTGATGGTGATCTTCGGCGCGCCGACCGCGAGCAGCGAGGAGGACCAGGCCCGCGCCGCGATCCGGACGGCGCTCGCGATGCGGGCGCGCGCCGCGGAGCTCGCCGAGCGCATGCACGCGCGCGGGTACCCGGTCGAGGTCAACGTCCGCATCGGGATCAACTCCGGCTACTGCACGGTCGGCGTGTTCGGCAGCGATGTGATGCGCGCCTACAAGGCGGTCGGCTTCGCCGTGAACCTCGCGTCACGCCTCCAGGGGCATGCGGAGCCCGGCTCGATCCTCTGCGGCGTCCGCACGTACGCGCTCGTCGAGGGCGAGGTGCAGGCGGTGCGGCGCGAGCCGCTCACCGTGAAGGGCTCCGCGCGTCCGGTCGAGGCCTGGGAGATCATCGGGCTCGTCCCGGAGCCCGACGCCGTCTAGGCCGCGGCTGGCTGGGGCGCCAGGCGGCGTGACGCGGTGGCCGCCACGTACTCCTCGAGGACCGGCGACGGCCGGAAGCCCTTGACGGTCAGGTAGATCCCGAGCGACAGCTCCCAGAGGAACTCCGGGATCGTTGCGATGCTCTGCCAGGGCGACCCTGCGTCGAAGACGCCGAACAGCACGCCGATGCCCGAGAGGATGATGAGCGGGCCGCCGACGATCCCGAGCAGGGCCATGCGCGGCGGCACAAGGGCAGACGAGTACATCAGGTAGCCGAGGATCAGCCCGTTCCCGATGCCGACGACGAAGCCAGGCCCGAGCAGGAACGTCCAGTCCTTGACCGCGGCGAGCGACGTCGCCAGCGCGGCGGCATCGGGGTTGTCCGTCCGCAGGCTGACGACCGCGAGGACGGCGAGGATGCCCATGGCGATGAACATGCATTCCATGATCCGCGCGGTGACGTAGCCGAGCGCGAGGATCTCGTCCTGGCGCCGGAGGACCGGGAACGGCACGACGGCGGTTCCGATGTTCGCGATGATCAGCAGCAGCTCCAGGAGGGCCCCGAGGTAGATGCGCGTGTCGTGGCCGCCGCCGGCGATGTAGCCCGCGGGGTCGTCCAGCACGTGCTGGTAGAGCCAGAGCGCCGGGATCGACGTCACGAACGTGATGAGGAACAGGATCCCGGTGATCCGGGCGATCCGCTGGGGCTCCATGGATCGACGACCCTAGCGTCGCCGGGGAACCGGTTCAACCCGGGTCACGAGCCGCACGAGCGGCACCGCCTGCCTCGTCTTCCGGGCAGGCGGCGCCTGCGTCGGAGCCGGGTCTAGTAGCCGCCCCCGCCGCTCCCGCCCGAGTACGTGAGGACGAGGATGACCCCCAGTGCGACTGCGAGGAGGACGGCCGCCAGCACGATCCAGCGGGTCCGTGACCAGCCTCCAGCGCTGCGTTGCTGTGTGTGCTGCTGATACGCCACGACATCACCTCCCGTGGCCGTCGTGGGCTTCGATTTCGGCTACCCGCCCATCGGCAGGCTCACACATGCATTACGGGCCGGCGGGCGCTTTGGATCTCCGACTCGCTGGCTACGGTTCGACGGCAGGGTCGTCTCAGGAGGAGGTCCGGCGGCATCCTCGCGACGGCACGCTCCAGCAGCAACGTCACCGGGGCCACCAACCCGGCGACCGCTGTCTACTGCACCACGCTCGCCAACAGCATCAACGTGAGCTCGATCGCCGTGGTGGCCACCGTGGACTACTCGGTGTCCTCCGGCTTCGCGATGGCGCAGTGGCGGTCGTCCGGCATCGGCTGCAAGCCGGCGAACGGCGAGATCACCATCCGCATCTGGGACACGTCTGCGGCCGGCAAGACCGTCACCCCCGGCGGATTCTCGTTCGCGATTCTCCAGGCGAATCGGCGCGCTCTGCCGGCCACGTCAGTGGCCGGAGAGCCCTGTCGGCTACGAGCCGCGCCCGATCCACTCCTCGCCGCCTCGTTGACTTCCTTCTTTCAGAGCGGAACGCGCTCCTTCAATGTGTCGATGGGGCCAGCGCGCGCAACCGGATGCGGGTCGAGCGTGTGCGAGGTTCCGGCCCCGCGCACGAACTCCGTTTGCCTCGAGCTCGTCGCCTCGCGCGCGTTCGCGCGTCGGTGGGTTGCGGGCTCGGGCCAGAATCTGTGGCAGGGCCGGTACGTCCATCCTATGCTCTATTTGCCGTCGCGACGGACGTGTGATGTGATCGCCGGCGTGACGACCGAGGACGACATCGCGACGGTCGCCGCCCAGCTCGCGGATCTCACCAAGCACGTGCACGATCTCGAGCGTCAGCTCAAGGAACGCGCCAACACCCAGCAGGAGCGCGCCGAGGTCCAGCAGGAGCGGATCGACCTGGCGGCACGTGAGCTCGCCGAGGTCAGCCAGCGTTTGCAGGCCGCGGCCGACGCGCTCCGTGCAGCGATCTGACCAGAGCGCTCCGGGTCGGGCCTACGACCCGCGTCCGATCCACTCCTCGCCGCCCTCGTAGACCTCTTTCTTCCAGAGCGGCACGCGTTCCTTGAGCGTGTCGATGGCGTCCTTGCACGCGGCAAGGGCGTCGGCCCGGTGCGGAGCCGAGACGGCGATGACGACGCTCGTCTCGCCGATGCCGACGCGGCCGACGCGGTGGTGGATCGCGATCGAGCAGAGCTCGTAGCGGGCCTCGAGCTCGGCGGCGATCTCGGCCATGACCTGCTCCGCCATGCCCTCGTAGGCCTCGTAGGCGAGGTGGACGACGTCGCGGCCGCGCGACTGGCGGCGCGTCGTGCCGGTGAAGGTGGCGATCGCGCCGGCGCGCTCGTCGGCGACCTCGGCAACGACCGCGTCCAGCAAGAGCGGCTGCCCCGACAGCCGGAAGGCGCCGCCGGAGACCGGCGGGATCAGCGCCACCTCGTCGCCGTCGGCGAGCTCGCGTTCGGCCGGCGCGTACTCCCTATTGACCGCGTAGAGGAGACCCGGGGGCTGGTCGCCGAGGTCGAGCGCCGCCCAGACGTCGCCGACGCGGGCGATCCCGTCGAGCTCCCGGGACGACCAGCCGGCGCGCTCGCGCAGGC
>CAVWIN010000034.1:0-8684 GCA_963755085.1 uncultured Thermoleophilia bacterium
GCTAACCAATAACGGCCTCCACGCGGACGGGCCCGGGCCCGTCCCGCGGCGGCACGACGCCGCCGTCGACCGCGCGGCCGTCCACGGTGAGCGAGCGGACGCCGTGGCCGGCGCCCTCGTTGCGCACCTCGATCTCGTAGACGGTGCCGCGGAAGCGTCGCGTGGCACGAAAGCCCGGCCACGCGCGCGGGATGCAGGGGTCGATCCGCAGCCCGTCGTAGTCGGGCACGATCCCGAGCAGCCCCTGGGCTCCGCTCACGAAGGTCCATGCGGCCGTTCCCGTCAGCCACGAGTTCTTCGCCTCACCCGGGGTCGCGGCGTCGCGGCCGGCGATCATCTGGGCGTAGACGTACGGCTCGCAGCGGTACGTGTCGGCCCGCTCCTCACGCGTGGACGGGCAGATGGCGAGGTACGTCTCGAGCGCCCGCTCGCCCTCCCCGAGCGCGCACCAGCCGAGCGTGATCCATGGGTTCGTGTGGCAGAAGATGCCCGCGTTCTCCTTGTAACCGGGCGGGTAGCTCGTGATCTCCCCGAGCTCGACGCGGTACTGGGTGTACGCCGGCTGGACGAGCACGATGCCGTCGCGCGTCGCCAGCCGCTCGCCGACGCTCTCGAGCGCACGCCGCGCGCGGCCGTTCTCGTGGCCGGCGCCGCCCAGGACGCACCACGCCTGGCTCTCGACGAAGACCTGGCCCTCGTCGCAGACGTGTGAGCCGACCGGCCGCCCGGCCGCGTCATAGGCGCGCACGTACCAGTCGCCGTCCCATGCCTCCGCCTCGACGGCGGCGAGCAGCTCCCCGCGCGCGCGGTCGAGCCACTCGGCATCACGGCCGAGATGGCGGTAGAGGCCGGCGAGGTCACGCGCCGCGGTGAGGAAGAGGCCGGCGATCATCACGGACTCGGCCGCCGACCCCTCGACGTCGCCGGCCGTCTGGAACGACTCGTCCGGCTCGGTGGAGAAGCAGTTCAGGTTGAGACAGTCGTTCCAGTCCGCGTGCCCGATCAGCGGTAGCCCGTGTGGGCCGCGGTGTGAGAGCGTGAAGAGGATCGAGGTCTCGAGGTGGTCGAGCAGGTCCTCGGCGCTCCCCGGTGTGTCGGCGTAGCCGACCGGCTGCGAGAGGATCCCGGTGTCGCCCGTCTCCTTGACGTACGCGCACGCCGCGAGCACCAGCCAGAGCTGGTCGTCGTAGAAGCCGCCACCGATATCGGCGTTTCCCCGGCGCGTGAGCGGCTGGTACTGGTGGAAGCAGGTGCCGTCCGAGAGCTGGGTGGCGGCCAGGTCGAGAATGCGCTGGCGCGCCCGCTCCGGGACGAGGTGGACGAACCCGAGGATGTCCTGGTTCGAGTCCCTGAAGCCCATGCCGCGGCCGATGCCGGTCTCGAACAGGCTGGCCGAGCGGGACAGGTTGAACGTGGCCATGCACTGGTACTGGTTCCAGGTGTTCAGCATCCGCTCCGCGTGCGGGTCGGGGCACTCGACGTGGAAGCGCGACAGCAGCTCGTCCCAGCGCGCGCCGAGGCGCGCGAACGCGTCGTCCACCACGGCCGCGTCGGTGTAGCGGTCGAGCACGTCGAGGGCCGCCGGCGGCCCGCCCTCCGGGACGTACGCGAGCACGAACGCGAACGTCTCCTCGCCGCCTGGCTCGAGGTGGAGGTCGAGCTCGTGGGAGCCGACCGGGTTCCAGCCGTGCGCGACGCTGCCCGTGGCGTGGCCGGCAAACGGGACCGCCGCCTCGTGCAGGCCGTTGTGGATGCCGACGAAGGTGTCGCGGTCGGTGTCGAAGCCCGTGACGTCGTGGGTGCACCCGAACAGCGTCACGTGGGCGCGGCGCTCGCGGTACTCGGTCGTGTGCACGAGCGCGGCGCCGCCGCGCTCGACGGCGACCTCGCCGATCGAGTACGTGCGCTGGAAGTTGGCCATGTCGCCGAGCGCCTCGTAGAGGCAGAACTCGACGTACGAGAAGAGGCGCAAGTCCTTCGGCGCGGCGCCGGTGTTGCGAACGGTCGTCCGCCAGACCTCGACGGCCTCGCCGGGCGGCACGAAGAAGAGCAGCTCGACCTCGACACCGGCCTTCGCGCCGGTGATGCGCGTGTAGCCGAGCCCGTGCCTGCACTCGTAGCGGTCGAGCGGCGTCCGCGCCGGCTTCCAGCCCGGGCTCCAGACCGTGCCGCCGTCGTTCACGTAGAGGTAGCGGCCGACGGAGTCGAGCGGAGCGTCGTTGTAGCGGTAGCGGGTCAGCCGTCGCAGGCGGGCGTCGCGCCAGAACGTGTAGCCGCCGCCCGTGTTGGTGCAGAGCCCGAACAGGTCGTCCTGGCCCAGGTAGTTGAGCCAGGGAAGGGGCGTGTCCGGCCGGTGGATGACGTACTCCCGCGCGGCATCGTCGAACGCGCCGTACCTCGTGGACATCTGCCTGCATTCTCGAGGCCATGGGCGAGCCGGACGTCCCGGAAAACCACGACCTGCAGGCAGAAGAGCCCCTGATGGCGCCCCGCCCGCGCGCGCTCCGCTAGTTGCTCGCGCCGGCCTGCGGCGAGACACTCACCCCATGGCGCGCACAAGCGTCCTCGCGACGCTCCTGTTCACGGACATCGTCGGCTCCACGAACGTCGCGGAGGAGATGGGCGACCGCCGCTGGCGCGAGCTGCTCAACCGGCACCACCGCACCCTGCGCGCAGCACTCCGCGAGCACGGCGGCCGGGAGGTCGACACCGCAGGCGACGGCGTCTTCTCGTGGTTCGACTCGCCGGCGGCGGCCATCCGTTGCGCGGCCGCGGCGATCGACGGCGTGCGCGAGCTCGGCATCGAGATCCGCGCCGGCGTCCACATCGGCGAGTGCGAGGTGCTGGACGGCAAGCCGAGCGGCGTGAACGTGCACGTCGGCGCCCGCACGATGGCGCAGGCCGAGGCCGGGGAGATCGTCGTCACCGGCAGTGTGCGCGACCTCGTCCGCGGGGCCGGGTTCGGCTTCGAGGACCGCGGCGTCCACGAGCTGCGCGGCGTCGCCGGTGAGTGGCCGCTGTTCGCAGTGACGAGCGTCGACGGCGAGGCTCGCCCGCCGGTCGCCGCGGAGGCCGAGGCGCGTGCCCGCCGCGACGCGGTGGCCCCGCCGCCGATCGTGCAGCGCCGGCGCGTGCGGATCGCCGCGCTGGCCGCAGTCGCGGTGGTGGTGCTCGCGGCCGCGTCGCTGGCGTTTGCCCGCGCCTTCGCCGGATCGAGCAGCATGCTCACCGGCTGCGAGGTGACGCAGAACGCGCCCGTGAAGGACAGTGCGTTCAACGAGGGCGTTTACAACGGGCTGACCGATGCCGGGACCAAGCTCGGTATGGTCGTGCGCACGTTCGTCTCGCCGCGCTTCGACGAGCGCGTGTGGGAGCAGAAGATGAATGCCGCCGTCGCCGACGGCTGCAACGTCGTCGTCGCGGTCGGCGACCCGATGTTCCTAACGACCATCGCGGCGGCGCGCCGGAATCCGCGGCGCCATTTCATCGTCTCGGATACGGAGCAGCGGTCGACGCTTCCGAACGTGACGACGATCTCCTTCCATCCCGACGAGGCCGCGTTCGAGGCCGGCTACCTCGCGGCCGGGATGACGAAGACAGGCAAGGTCGGAACGTTCGGCGGCATCCCGGCGCCCAACGTCACCTCGTTCATGGACGGCTTCGCGGGCGGCGTCCGCACGTACAACCAGGTGCATCACACCCATGTGCGTCTGCTGCCGCGGCTCTTCGTCAGCTCGAACCCGGCGGTCTTCGGGGCGTTCATCGACAAGCCAGGGGCAAGACGGCTCGCTCGCCGGCTCGTCACCGACGGCGCCGACGTCCTGTTCCCCGTCGACGGGCCGACCGGGGAGCAAGCCGCGGGCGCGGTCGCCTCCACGAAGCCGGGCGTCGTGCTGATCGGCGTGGACGGCGACCAGTTCTTCCTCTCGCCGGGGTACTCCCATCTCTGGCTGACGAGCGTCCAGAAGCAGTACGCCACGATGGTCGACCTCGCCACGAGGAACGCGCTAGCCGGGAAGTCCGGCGTGCTCGACGGGCGGCTGGCGAACCGGGGCGTCGGCCTTGCGCCGTTCCACGTGTTCGCGGATCGCGTGCCGAAGCCGCTGGTCGACGAGCTCCGGACGCTGACGGCGCTAGCGACCTAGAGTCCTTCGGCAACACCCCCGTCGACATCTTGTATGACGGCAGCGGGACGAACGTGACGTTCAAGAACAACTCGTGCGGCACGTCGGCGCCGCCGGGCTCTGTAGCTGACTGGCCTGCCGCCGCGCTGCCGGCCGGCGCGCCGGAAGCGCGGCTGGCAGCATCCGGCCTGTGACGACGATGGCCGACCTCGACGAGCTTGCGCGCGCGCTGCCGGAGGTCGAGTACGGCGAGGATGGAGAGGGCCGGCCTTCCTACTCCGTGCGCGCCAAGGTCTTCTGCTGGCATCGCTCGCCGCGGCCGGACGCCGTCGACCCGGCAACCGGCGAGCGGCTCGAGGATGTGCTCGTCCTCCGGGTCGACAGCCTCGGCGAAAAGGATCTCGTGCTGGCCGACGATCGCGGGATCTTCTTCACGACGCCGCACTGGAACGGCTACCCCGCGGTGCTCATGCGCATTCCCGAGCTGGCGCGGATCGACCGCGAGGAGCTGCGCGAGCTCGTCGTCGAGGCGTGGCTCTCGCGGGCGCCGAAGCGCGTGGCGAAGGCGTGGCTGGCGGAAAACGAGCCGGCGTGACCCGCTTGCTCTTCGACGGCGACGTCGCCTCCGGCCTGACGCCCGCCCTGGCGACGGACGCGGCACGGCGGGCGCTGGTCGACGCCTACGAGGGCCACCTCGAGGCACCGCCGCGCCTCGGCGCGGACCTCGGCGACGCAGGGCTGGTCTTCACCGCCGGCGGGTATCCCGGCGGGACGCGGGGCGTGCGCGTCTACCTCACAGGCGTGCCTGACGCCGAGCAGGCCGTGCTCGTGTGGGACGGAGACGGCCGGCTGGCGGGCTGCATCGTCGGAGTGGAGCTCGGCGCACGGAGAACGGGCGCGCTCGGCGCCGTCGCCGTCGACACGCTGGCCCGCCCGGACGCGACAACGGTTGCGGTCATCGGCAGCGGGACGCAGGCGTGGGCCCAGCTCTGGGCGCTGACCGCGGTGCGCGCGCTGCGTGCGGTGAGCGTCTTCAGCCCGACGGACCCGCACCGAACAGCCTTCGCCGAGCGGGCGCGCCGCGAGCTCGGCCTGGACGCGGAGCCCGTCGGGTTGCCACGCGAGGCGGTCGAGCGCGCGGACATCGTGGTCCTCGCAACGCGGTCGACGGAGCCGGTGATCGACGCGGCGTGGGTGCAGCAAGGAACGCACGTGAGCACCGTTGGGCCGAAGACGGTGTCCGCGCACGAGGCGCCCGCCGACCTCGCCGACCGGGCCGACGTCGTGGCGAGCGACTCCCCGACGCAGGCCGCGGCCTACGGCGAAGCGTCCTTCACCGACCGCACACTGCTCCATCTCGGCGGCATCGTCAGCGGCGCGCTGCCCGGGCGCACGAGCCCGTCGGACATCACGCTCTATGTCTCGACGGGGCTCGCCGGGTCCGAGGTGATCACGGCCGCCGCGCTGCTCGCGCGGTGACCCGGCGACGCATCCTCGTCCACGGGCTCGTCCAGGGCGTCGGCTTCCGTATCTCGCTGGCCCGCGCCGCCGGCTCGCGCGGCGTTGACGGTTGGGTCCGGAACCGGCCCGACGGTACGGTAGAAGCGGTCCTCGAGGGAACGGTCGACGCGGTCGAGTCGCTCGTGCGCTGGTGCGAGCAGGGGCCGCGCGGTGCGGCCGTCGACTGGGTCGAACTCCAGGACGAGCCGGCCGAAGGCCTGCGAGGCTTCGAGATCCGCTGAGGGCGCCGGGCGGCGCCCTCAGCGGGTTTCCGTCAGCGGGAGTGAGTCGCGCCGGAGCGAGCGCGCGCCGCCAGTGCGCCGCGCGCCGCCGAGCCGGCGGCGCCGGCGCCGCTCCACGCGGCCGCGAGCCCGGAACGGAGCCGGGAACGCCGCTCGCCGTCCTCGCCGCGATGGATCCTTTCGACGCGCTCACCCATGCGCCGCTGGACGCCGTCGATGCCTATGAGCAGTTCGAACATTGGGAATCGCCTTTCTTGACTGAATCGGTTCAGATGCACATTAGCTGAACCGATTCATCGGCGTCAACTACGCTTGTGGCCGTGGCGTCAAAGCGGGTACGGCTGCGGGAAGTTGCCGAACGGGCTGGGGTCTCCGTCGGCAGCGCGTCACAGGCCTTCGGCCGGCCCGAACTGGTTTCGGCGGACGTTCGCGAGCGCGTGCTCGCGGCGGCGGCGGAGCTCGGCTACGCCGGCCCCGACCCGGCGGCGCGCCGCCTGCGGCTGGGACGCGCCGGAGCACTCGGCCTGATCTTCCAGGAGCGGCTGCGCTACCAGCTGACCGACCCGGCAGCGCTCGCGTTCATGGCCGGGTTTGCACAGGCGATGGAAGGCTCGGAGCTCGGCCTGCTGCTCGTTCCAGACTCGCGGTACCGCGAGGCTGCGGCGACCGCGGTCCGGGGCGCGGCGGTCGACGGGTTCGTGATCTACGCGGCCGCGCGGCACGACCCGCGTGTCGAGGCCGCCCTTGCCCGGCACGTCCCGGTGGTCACCGTCGAGCAGCCCCGCGACGTGCCGACGCCGTTCATCGGCATCGACGACCGTGCCGCCGCGCGGGCCGCCGCCGAGCACGTGCGGGCGCTCGGGCACGAGCGCGTCGGCGTGCTGTCCTTCGCGCAGACGGTCGGCGGCGACGCGACCCTCGAGATCCCGCTCAGCACCGACCGGCTTGCGGGCTACCAGGACGGTCTCGGCGCCGCGTGGGACCCGAGCCTTGTGCGTGTGTGCCGGCGGAATGCCGTCGAGCACGGGCGGCGTTCGGCGCGCGAACTGCTTGAGTCGGCGGAGCCGCCCACGGCGATCCTCGCGATGAGCGACATCCTGGCGGTCGGCGTGCTGGAGGCCGCCGCGGAGGCGGGGATGTCCGTGCCCCGCGACCTGTCCGTCGTCGGCTTCGACGACAGCCCCGTGGCGCGGGTCACGAGCCCACCGCTGACGACGGTGCGGCAGCCACACGAGGAAAAGGGGCGTCTCGCCGCGCAGTGGCTGATCGAGGAGATCGAACGCGGCAGGCCGGCCGAGGGCGAGCCGCGACGCACCATCCTCCCCACCGAGCTCGTCGTCCGCGAGAGCACTGCCCGCCGCGGCGCCCGCAGGTGACGACTAGCGGAGCGTCAGGCCGCGGTCCGGCAGGCGCGCCTGCTCGTCGAAGAGCGGACAGTCGTCGAGCGTGGGGCAGCAGCAGCGCGAGGCGTCCTCGAGCCAGCGGCGGACGAGCTCGGCGCGCTCGATCGCGTCGCGCAGCACGGGCAGTTTCTCCTCGGCCACCAGGCGCAACTGCTCCGTCGCCGCCCGGTCCGATGGGGTAGCCCGTAGGAGGAGGCGGATCTCGTCGAGGGTGAGCCCCGCCCGCTGTGCCGTCTCGATGACGGCGAGCGTGCGCACCGCGCCGGCTCCATAGCGGCGCCGGCCGCTGACGCGCTCCGGCGCCTCCACGAGGCCGATCTCCTCGTAGTAGCGGATCGCGGACGGCGCCCTGCCGCTCAGGCGCGCAACATCGCCGATCGAGAGGTCGGCGCTTGACATCAAGCCGACTTTAACAAGCAGGCTCTGCTCGACACCGACGACTCGATCGAAAGGAGCAAACCGTGTCCGAGCAAGTCGCCTGCACCCTGAGCCACGCCGACCTACGGTCGCAGCGCGAGCGCTGGATCGCCCTGGGCGAGCGCTACGGCATCACCCGGCGCGCGACCACGGACGGCCTCCGCCTCACGTTCAGGGACGACCCGGCCGCAGCATCCGAATTGGAGGCGCTCGTCGAGGCAGAGAACGCTTGCTGCCGCTGGGCAGCCTGGAGCGTCGAGCGCGACGCGGAGGGCGCGCTCGTCATGGCTGCGCGCGCGCACGGCGAGGGCGTGGCCGCGCTGCACGGGATGTTCACCCGCGCAGGCCCATGGTCCACCCAATAGAAAGAGCCCCGTCGCCGGGGCTCTTTCCGTAGCAGGCCTGTAAGCCGGATTCTGTCGTGGGTGACCATCTCTCTGGGCCGCCGGTTGCCCGGCGGCTCTGGCCGCGTACCCGGTTCCTCGGCGGGCAGCGTCATCGGAACCTGCTTCGCGTTGCACCGAACGGGGTTTGGCTAGCCGCCGCGTCACCGCGACGCTGGTGGGCTCTTACCCCACCTTTTCACCCTTACCCCGGCATCTCGAGAGTGCCGGTGGCGGTCTCCTTTCTGTGCCACTTTCCGTCGGCTTTCGCCGCCTGGGGTTTCCCCAGCGTCCTGCCCTGCGGTGTCCGGACTTTCCTCGAGCCGTTGCCGGCCCGCGGCCACCCGGCCTGCACGTGAATTCTAGCCCGGATCAGACATCGCGCCCGGCCGCCTCCGCACCGGTCGAGACCACCGCGGCGGGGGTCTCGAGCCCGCTCCCGCACTCCGGACAGAAGCGCCCGTCCTGCCCGACGTGGACGACGAACTCCCCGCACACCAGGCACTCCAGGCTGACGCCGCGCATGAGCGCCATCAGCTCCTGGTCGAGCGTCCGGTTGAGCGGGGTCACGTCCATCAGGTCTTCAAAGCGCCCGGAAGACTCCGATCACGCGGC
>CAVWIN010000035.1:0-15005 GCA_963755085.1 uncultured Thermoleophilia bacterium
CCGATCCGGCCGCCGTGCTCGAGCGGCTCGCGGCCTGAGCGGTTGTTTGGCCGAAGGGTGCCGGTAGGAATGACGGCCTCGTGCGGAGCGGGGCACTCCCACGGGTCATCGCCGTCTGCGCGCTCGGCGCGCTAGGCCTCGGCGGGTTCGAGACCGTCGCGCGCGGCGACCTGCTGTCGCCGTCGCCGACGACAACGGTGCCGGTTCCGCCCACGCTGCCGCCGCTACCAACTTCGACATCCGTCCCGATCCCGCCGGTCACGACGGTCACCGCGCGGACCACCACCGTGCGGCTGCCCACGACGACTGCCCCGCTGCCGACTACGATCGTACGCGTTCCGGTGCCGACGACCACGGCTCCCGTGCGGGTTCCCACGACCACGACGGCGACGGCCGGGACGTCGACGGGCGCCCAGGGCGGAGCCGCCGCCCCGGTCGCCGCCGGAAGCGGGCGGCCGCCGTCGTCCCCCGGCGCGGCGTCGGCGGCCGCGCCGGCGGCCACGCGGACGTCTGGCGCGCCTCGCGTCCGGCCGATCTCCGGCCCCGCGCTCGAGGCGGGCACGGCCGGCGCGAAGCCGGCCCGGCCGAGGGCGCAGGCGCGGACGCGCGTCGGCACGACGCTTCCGGTGATCCGCGCCGCGCGGGTGTCGGCGCGATCGCCGGGCCTCGCCGCCTTCTACGCGGGGCTCGAGAAGGCGCTGGCGCACGACACGACCAGCGTGGTCGTCGGCGGGACGACGCCGCAGAGTCGCCGGGCCGCGCTGGACGTCCCGATGCGTCGTCCTCGGTCGCGCCCGTAGGACTTTTCAATAAGAACACTCTTGCATGGGAACACGAACGCTCCCTGTGTCCTAGCCTCGGAACGACCATCGCACCCCTGCGACGAGCGACGTTCCGTCAAGCCCTCCTGGCGGCCGGCTCGATCCGGCCGCGCACCTCGCCGAGCGCGAAGCCGGCCGTGTGGCCGCGCAGGACGACCTCGTCGCCGTCTTCCAGGAACGTCCGCGTTGCGTTCCCTGCGAGCTCGAGCGGCTCGGCGCCGTTCCAGGTGAGCTCGATCAGGCTCCCGCGGCTGTCCGGCTCGACCCCGGAGATCGTCCCGGACGCGAGCAGGTCGCCCGTGCGGAGCGCCGCGCCGTTCGAGGTCAGGTGCGCGATCTGCTGCTCGGCCGTCCAGTAGAGGTTGCGCGAGCTCGTGCGCGAGATCGTCTCGCCGTTGAGGTCGACCTCCAGGTCGATGTCGAAGACCGCCCTCTCCGCGGCCCGGAGGTGAGGGAGCGGCTCGGGCTCCTGCGCCGGCGCGGCGACGCGCGGAAGCGCCTCGACCGGCGTCACCCAGGCGGCGATCGAGGTCGCGAACGACTTGCCGAGGAAGGGGCCGAGCGGCACGTACTCCCAGGCCTGGAGATCGCGCGCGCTCCAGTCGTTCACGAGGACGACACCGAAGACGTGCTCGAGCGCCTCGTCGGTGGCGACGGGCTCGCCCAGCTCGCTCGGCGTCCCGATCACCAGCCCGAGCTCGAGCTCGATGTCGAGACGTGCCGAGGGGCGGAAGACCGGGGCGTCGGGGTCCGGCGGCTTCACCTGTCCCGACGGCCGCCGGACCGGGGTGCCGCTGACGACGATCGTGCCGGAGCGCCCGTGGTATCCGATCGGCAGGTGCAGCCAGTTCGGCGTCAGCGGGTCGGAGCCGGGGCGGAAGAGCCGCCCGAGGTTCTCCGCGTGCGCGCGTGACGAGTAGAAGTCGACGTAGTCGGCGACCTCGAACGGGAGGTGGAGGCGTGCCTCGGCGAGCGGGACGAGCGCCTCGACCTCATCCTGCAGCAGGTCACGGAGCGCCTCGCGGGTCGCGCGCCAGACGGGCCGGCCGGCGGCCATGAACGCGTTCAGGCTCGGCGCCGTGAAGAGCGCCGGGTCGGCGTCGAGCAGCCCGCTCTCGGCGGCGTCCGCCAGGTCGAGCACCCGGTCGTCGACGAGGACGGCTATCCGCGGCTCGCGGTCGGCCGTGGAGAACACGCCGTAGGGCAGGTGGTCGAGCGCGCTCACAGCAGCCCGAGCGCGCGGAGCTCGTCGACCGGCTCGGTGAAGCTGCAGCTGCCGAACGACAGGAAGAGATCGCGGCGCATGACGGCGATCTCCTCCGGCGACGCCGTCCGGTCCCGCCAGTGGAACGCGTCGGCGTCGACGGCGAACGCGGCGGCGTCGGTCTCGGCGAGCGCTGCCTCCTCGTCACCGAAGGCGGCCGCGACGAGCAGGTTGAGGAACCCGTGCTGCCCGTTCGTGCGCACGGCGTGGTGCAGGCCGGCGGTCGCCTTGAAGGCGACGCCGCGCTCGCGGCAGCTCCGGATCGCGGCGGCGAGGTCCTCGGCCGTGGGCGCTGTCGGGCCGCAGCGCAGCTTGGCCCGCCTGCCGCCGAGGCCGGCGACCCAGGCGTCGAACTCCGGCCCGACCGGATGCTCGACGAAGATCTCGGCCTCAGCCGGGGGCATCCAGGCGTCGTCGGTGGTCTCGAACGCCTCGATGCGCTCGTCCGGAGCGGGCGGCGCATCGACGACGACCGAGAGGCGCGGCGGCCGCAGGTCGGGCAGCTGCGCCAGGTGTGACGCGCGCACCACGAACCGGTTGCAGATCCAGCCCGGCTCGCTGTGCAGTGCGGCCTCGTGGGCGCGCAGCGCCTCGTCGAGCGGCAGCTCCTCCGGCGGGAACGTCGGCGCGTGGTCGATGAGGCCGGCAAAGAGCCCGCGGCGGGCGTCGAGTGGGGCGGCGAGCGGCACCCGCAGGAGACTAGTCTGGAGGGGTGAGAGACATCGCCCGCGAGGTTGAGCGCTGGCACGGGCGGGGCGACGAGCACGTCGCCGTCGCGACTGTCGTCGCCACGCGTGGATCGGCGCCCCGGCCGCTCGGCTCGAAGCTCGCCGTGTCGCAGCAGGGCGAGCTGGCCGGCTCGGTATCCGGGGGCTGCGTCGAGAGCGACGTGGTCGAGCAGGCGCGAGAGGTGCTCGCCGGCGCGGCCCCGCGGCTTGTCACGTACGGGATCAGCGACGACCTCGCCTGGTCGGTCGGCCTCCCGTGCGGCGGCGAGATCGACGTCTTCGTCGAGCGCCTCTAAGCGATGCTCGAGCGGCTCCTGCAGGTCGTTCGCGACGAGGAGCGCGCCGTCCTGTTCACGGTCGTCGAGGGCGACGGCGTAGGGACGAAGCTGCTCGTGCTCGAGTCCGGGGAGACGGTCGGCGACGCGCCGGCCGAGCTCGCCGCCGAGGCGCCCGATGTGCTGCGCGGGCATCGAAACCGGCTGCTCGAGCTCCAGGGCCGGAAGGTCTTCGCGGAGCTGTACGGGCCGCCGCCGATGCTGCTCGTCTACGGGGCGGTCGACACGGCCGAGGCGCTGTGCGCGATCGCAGGCCCGGTCGGGTTCCGGACGGTGGTCGGCGACGCACGCGCCGCGTTCCTTACGCGCGAGCGCATCCCGAGCGCCGATCGGCTGGTCGTAGGCTGGCCGGAGGAGGTGCTCGCCGAGGTGCAGCCGGACTTCACCACCGCGATCGTCGTCCTGACGCACGACGACAAGTTCGACGTGCCGCTGCTGAAGGCCGCGCTCGAGACGGAGGCGCTCTACGTGGGCGCGATCGGCTCGCGACGCAACCAGGCGCGGCGGCGCGACCGGCTGCTCGAGGAGGGCGTGAGCGAGGATTCGCTCGCCCGCATCCACGGCCCCGCGGGTCTCGACCTCGGCGGCGGCACGCCCGCGGAGACGGCGCTCGCCATCGTGGCGGAGATCGTCGCCGTCCGTGCCGGGCGCTCGGGCGGCAGCCTGCGCGAGGTGAAGGGCCGCATCCACGCGGACACCGACGCGGCGCCGGCTCCCACCTGAGCCGCTGGTCAGGTGCCAGGCACTCGGACGCGCCGGCGCCGGTGCCAGGCACTGGCACGAGAGTGCAACGCAGACGGCCCCTTCTTAACAGGGACTGTCCCTGTTAACAGACTGTTCGGGCGCCGGCAGCCGTGACCAATCCGTTGCCGCGCGTGGCACCAGATCTGCGTGCGCGCTGCCGTCCCGGCAACGGACCCCGTTTGCCCCGCCCGATCGCGCCGCGATATAAGACGGCGGTGCTGCTACGCGAGGTGGAGTACGCGCGCCCTGGGTCGATCGAGGACGCCCTGGCGATCCTCGGGTCGAATCCGAACGCGCGCGCCCTCGCCGGCGGGCAGACACTGATCAACGTGATGAAGGCTCGCGCCGCTGCGCCCGACGTCCTCGTCGACCTCAACGGGCTGGACGAGTTGCGCACCATCGGCATCGGCGCCGACGGCAGCCTCGAGCTCGGCGCGATGGCGACGTACACGTTGATCATGCAGTCGCCCGAGGTGCATGCGACGCGCCCCGTCATCGCCGAGGTCGCCGGGATGATCGCCGACGTCCAGGTGCGCAACCGCGGCACGATCGGCGGCAACGTCTGCACCGGCGACCCGACCAACCACTTCCCGCCGCTGATGGTTGCGCTCGGCGCCGAGATGATCGTCCGCGGCGCCGACGGCGAGCGCCGCATTCCCGCGGAGGAGTTCTTTGTCGGCGTCTATATGACCCAGGCCGGCCCCGGAGAGCTGCTCACGCGGATCACCGTCCCGGCGCCTGACGGCGCCGGCGACGGGTTCGCGATCATCCCCATCGGCAGGGACGGCACCGCCATCGTCCACGCCGCCGCCTGCGTGCGCGCGAACGGGACGATCCAGGAGGCGCGCGTGGCGCTCGGCTGCGTCGACGCCGTGCCCGTCCGCGCATCGGAGCTCGAGTCACGCCTCGCCGGCGGCGACCCCACGGAGAGCGCCGTCAAGGACGCGGCCAGGGGGATCGGCGCCTCGCTCGACCCGCCTTCCGACGTCCACGCCTCCGCGGACTATCGCCGGCACCTCGCCGAGGTCGTCGCCGCCCGCGCCGTCGTCGGCGCGGCCGGGAAGGCCCGCCGGTGAGCGCCCAGCCGGTCACGAGCGCGTTCGTCGCCGTCACCGTCAACGGGACGATCTACGAGCGCGAGGTCGACGCCCGCCGGCTGCTCGTCCACTTCCTGCGCGACGACCTCGACCTGACCGGGACGCACATCGGCTGCGACACGGGCAACTGCGGGGCCTGCACGATCCTCTTCAACGGCCAGAACGTGAAGTCGTGCATGCTGCTCGCCGTCCAGGCCGACGGCGCCGAGATCACGACCGTCGAGGGTCTTGCGGGCGACGGCGACCTGACGCCGCTCCAGGAGGCGTTCTCGCACAGCCACGCGCTGCAGTGCGGCTACTGCACGCCCGGGATGCTGATCAGCGCGACCGCCCTCCTTCGCCAGAACCCGAGCCCGACCGAGGACGAGATTCGCAAGGCGCTTCAGGGCAACCTCTGCCGGTGCACCGGCTACGTGAACATCGTCGAGGCCGTCCAGTCGGCCGCGAAGGGGGGCCAGGGGACGTGAGCGAGACCACGATTGCGCCGACCACCACCGAGACCGAGGCGCCCCAGAAGGGGTTCATCGGGATCAACGTCCCCCGCAAGGAGGACAAGCGGCTCGTCCAGGGCGAGGGCCTCTTCGTCGACGACGTGAAGCGCCACGGGATGGCGTACGTCCACTTCGTCCGCTCGCCGTACGCGCACGCGCAGATCGTGTCGGTCGACGTCTCGAACGCGGAGGCGCTCGACGGCGTCTACGGAACGCTCACGGGCGACGAGGTCGCCGAGCTGACCGACCCGTTCTTCCAGATCGCGCCGCTGCCCGGCGGCCACGTCAAGGACTACGCCCTCGCGGTCGGCAAGGTCCGCCACGTCGGCGAGCCGGTGGTCGCGGTCGCGGCGACGACGCGCGAGCTCGCCCGTGACGCGGCCGAGCTGGTCGAGGTCGAGTACGAGCCGCTCGAGGCCGTCGTCGACACGGAGCGCGCCGCCGACCCGGACGCGCCGCAGCTCCACGACGACGTCCCGAACAACACGATCTGGGACGGCCACTTCGACTACGGCGACTACGACGGCGCCCTCGAGGCCGCCGGCAAGGTGATCCGCATCAAGCGGCTGCACTTCAACCGCTTCTCGTCGACGCCGCTCGAGACGAGCGGCGCGGTCGTCGAGTACAACCGCGGCACCGCGCAGTGGACGCTCCACTGCAACAACCAGTTCCCGGGGTTCGCGGCCATCATGATGGCGCCGGCGCTTCGCACGGGCATCGACAAGCTCCGCTTCGTTACGCAGGACATCGGGGGCGGCTTCGGCAACAAGATCTGCACGCACCCGCAACTGGTGGCGCTCTGCCTGCTTTCCCGCAAGCTCAAGCGCGCGTGCAACTGGACGGAGTGGCGCACCGACCAGCACATGGCGAACTCGCACGGCAACGAGCGGGTCTTCCTCGACGTCGAGGTACCTGTTACCGACGACGGCCTGATGCTCGGCTTCAAGGCGCGGATGCTCGACGACTGCGGCGCGTACACCCGCTACGAGCCGCTCGGCTGCATCATCTGGTCGCAGGTCACGCCGGGCGTCTACCGCTGGCGCAACGTGCGCGTCGACTTCCAGCAGGTTTGCTCGAACAAGTCGCCGTGCGGGCCGAACCGCGGCTACTCGCGCATGCAGCACCTGTGGTTCACCGAGCGGATCATGGACATCGTCGCCCAGGAGCTGAACCTCGACCCGGTCGAGGTGCGCAAGAAGAACTACGTCCGCTCCGACGAGATGCCCTACGAGACGCCGAACGGCTGTGTCTACGACTCCGGCGACTACGCGCAGTGCCTCGACAAGGCGCTCGAGCTGATCGATTACCCCTCGATCGAGGAGCGCCGCCGCGACGCCGAGTCGCGCGGCAAGCTGCTCGGCGTCGGCATCGGCTCGACGCTCGACTCCGGAACGAACAACTTCGCCCAGTCGCAGCTCGTCAACCCCGACCTCCAGTTCTCGGGCAACAACGAGGTCGCGACCGTGAAGCTCGACATCTTCGGCGAGATCGTCGTCACCATCGGGACGACGCCGCAGGGGCAGGGCCACGAGACGACGGCTGCCCAGGTGGCTGCCGACATCCTCGGCGTGACGCCCGACATCGTGAACGTCCGCGCCGGCCACGACTCCTACTGGAACTCGCACGCCGGCTTCTCGGGCACCTACGCCTCGCAGTTCGCGGTCACCGGCCTCGGCGCCGTGAAGGGCGCGGCTGACATGCTCGCGAGCGAGATCAAGCGGCTTGCGGGCGGCGTGCTCGGCGGCGTGCCGCCGGAGGACATCGAGCTGGCCGAGGGCTTCGCGCGCATCAAGGGCAACCCGGAGGCCGCGCTCCCGTTCATGGCCTGCGGCGCGATCGTGAACGCGAACAACGCGGTGCTGCCGCTGGAGCTGCGCGACATCACCCTCAACTGCCGCTACGTCTACGTGCCGCCGCACCAGGTGCCGGACAAGGAGCGCAAGTTCGGGAACCTGACGCTGACCTACGCGACGCAGATCCATGCCTGCGTGATCGAGATCGACGAGGAGACCGGTACCTACGACATCGTCGATTACGGCGCCGTGGACGACTGCGGGATCCGCATCAACCCGCAGATCGTCGAGGGCCAGGTGCACGGGGCGACCGCCCACGCGATCGGTGGCGCGACGCACGAGCACTTCCCGTACGACGAGCAGGGCAACCTGCTGACCCCGAACTTCTACGACTACCACGTGCCGCACGCGATGGACATGCCGCCCCTGAAGACCGACTACGTGGAGTCGCCGTCACCGTTCACGCCGCTCGGTGCGAAGGGCATGGGCGAGGGCGGCGGGGCCGGGCTGTCGGCCGTCTGCTCGGCGATCCAGAACGCGCTGCGGCCGGTCGGGCGGCCCATCGTCTACGACAGCTGCAACCCGTACTGGCGTGTGTGGGAGCTGATGAGCGACCCGGCCCGCGCGCGCGAGAACGTCACGGTGGAGGCGCGATGAAAGTCGAGGGGAGTACCTC
The DNA here is from genome assembly GCA_963755085.1 of uncultured Thermoleophilia bacterium. Classification (GTDB taxonomy): domain Bacteria; phylum Actinomycetota; class Thermoleophilia; order Gaiellales; family Gaiellaceae; genus JACVRM01. The sequence continues at coordinate 7,950 of CAVWIN010000035.1, forward strand.
GTTCAACGCCCCGCTCCAGGTCGTCTGGGACGTCCTCAACGACCCGGAGCAGATGGCGCAGACGATGCCGAACGTGAAGTCGTTCTCCGTCCAGGACGATCGCCACTGGAGCGCGGACGTGGCGGTGCCGCTCGGGCTCGGCTCGCTGAAGATGTCGATCCAGTTCGACAAGACGGAGGAGCGCCCGCCGGAGTACGCGATGCTGAAGGCGAAGGGCAAAGGCGTCGGCGCGCTGCTCTCGATGGAGACGCGGTTCGAGCTCTCCGACGGCGCGACCGGCACCGACATGAAATGGCACGCCGACGTGCAGATCGCCGGCCCCGTCGGCGCGATGGGGCAGCGCGTGATCCAGCCGATCGTGAACCAGCAGGTCAAGCAGGTGCTGGCCGCGCTCGACAAGCAGGTGCAGCAGGCCGCGGCCGCCGCCGACGGCACCTGATGGGGGTGACGACGATCGTCGTCGGCTACGACGGCTCGGAGGAGTCCGGGCACGCGCTCGACCGCGCGGTCGAGTACGCGAAGGCGTTCGGCGCGCAGCTCGTGGTCGTTGCCGTCGGCGAGCTGTCCCCCTACGTCCCGCCGTACGGCGCCGACCCGATCGCCGGCATGCCGCCCGCGGTCGAGGACCCGGCGGCCACGCTCATCGATCCGGAGGAGATCGCCGAGGGCGTGCTGGGCGGTGCTCGCGGCCGCGTCGGCGACGTGCCGGCCGACTTTCTGACGCGGCTCGGCTCTGTCGACGAGGCCCTGATCGAGGTGGCCAGAGAGCGCGGCGCCGAGCTCATCGTCGTGGGGACGCGGGAGCCGGGCTTCCTGGGACGCCTGCTCGAGGGCAGCGTCAGCCGGGACGTGGCCAGGCACGCGCACTGCGACGTGCTCGTCGTGCACCCGAAGCCCAAGAGCTGAGCGGTGACGCCGCCGTTCCGCATCGGGGTGATGCAGCTCACCATGGAGCCGCTCGAGGAGATGCTCGAGCACGCGCGCGTGATGGACCGCGCGGGCATGGACACGATCTGGCTCGCCGAGGCCTACCCGTGGTGGCGCAAGCACGGCATGGAGGCGCGCTCCTCGACCGTCGTCTCGGCGCTCATGGGCCGCGAGACGGAGCGCATCACGATCGGTTGGGGGATCATCTCGCCGTTCACCCGCCACCCCGTGCAGGTCGCGATGGACGCGCGCGTCGTCCAGGAGGCGGCGCCGGGCCGGTTCATCCTCGGCTTCGGGACGTCGAAGATCTTCCTCAACAACGCGCGCATGCAGACGAAGAAGACGCTCGGCCCGATGCGCGACGCGGTCGAAATCGTCCGCGGCGTGCTCGGCGGCGGCGCCTTTCAGTACGACGGCGAGACGTGGAGCGCCGACGTGCCGGCGCTGCAGCCCGAGGCGGAGACCACCCGCGAGGTGCCGCCGGTGTACGTCGCCGCGACCGCGCCGAAGATGCAGGCGCTGGCCGGCGAGATCGGCGACGGCTGCCTGACGCCGTCGATCACGACGCCCGCGTTCGTGCGCTACACGCGGGAGAACGTGAACGCCGACATCGACATCGGCTGCACCGTCGTGGCGTCGATCGACCACGACCGCGACAGGGGCCGCGACGGCGCGCGCGAGATCGCCGGCATGTACCTCGCCAACAAGGTCCAGAACATCCAGGGCGCGGCGGACACGCTGCTCGACCTGGCCGGCCTGGAGCAGGACGAGATCCGGCCTGTCGCCGAGGCAATGGAGCGCGGCGGCCGCCTGGCCGCCAAGGCCGAGGTCACCGACGCCATCCTCGACAAGTGCAAGCCGATTGCCGGCACGCCGGCCGACTGCATCGCCGCGATCGAGGAATACAAGGACGCCGGTTGCACGCACGTCATGCTCGAGCTCTGGGGCGAGGACCGGCTCGCGCAGATCGAGCTGTTCGGGCGGGAAGTGCTCCCGCATGTCCGGGACTGACGCGATGCGGACGCTCACCGTACGCGGGTACGGCTCGGTGGATGCCGAGCCCGACCGCGTCGAGGTCGGGCTTGTGCTCACGGGGGTGGCCCCGACGGCGGACGCGGCGTATGCCGACGTGGCTGGCCGGGCCGTGGCGCTCTCGGCGCTTCTGGACGAGCTCTCAGTTCCGCCTGCCCACCGTGCGACCAGTGGGCTCGCGCTGCACGAAGAGCGCGACTACGAAGGAAAACCGAACGGCTACCGGGCACAAAGCAGGACCGTCGTCCGCCTCGCCGACGCCGAAGCTGTCGCGATGCTTGTCGCGCGAGCCGTCGAGGCGTCCGGCGCGGGCGTAGAAGGTCTCTCGTGGAGCGTCGACCGCGCGAGCCCAGCCTGGCTTGACGCATGCCGCCTCGCAGCCACCACGGCCCGTGATCGTGCCGCCGCCTATGCCGAAGGCCTCGGGCTCCCGCTCGGGCAGGTCGTCGGGGCCGTCGAGCCCGGCTCAGAGCCTGCGCCGGTCGCACGCATGCGCGGGATCACGGTTAACCACCCGGTCGAGCCGGGGCAGGCGCGCGTTGGCGCCGCGCTCGACGTCACGTTCGCGCTCGGAGACGATGGCTGAGATCGCTGTCGACCGGGACCGCCTCGTCGAGTGGGCGAGCCGCGCGATCGCGACGCCGAGCTTCACCGGCTCGGAAGGCGCGATGGCCGAGCTGATGTCCGCGACCTTCGAGGAGATGGGCCTGCACGTCCAGTGGCAACAGGTCGAGGATGCCCGCGCCAACGTGCTCGGCATTCGCGAGGGCTCCGGCGGCGCGCCGTCGCTGATGTTCAACGGGCACATGGACACGTCGTACTCCGGCCGTGAGCCGTGGCTCCGCCACGTCCGCGGCTTCCAGCCCGACCCCTTCGTCCAGGACGGGCGGCTCTACGGGCTCGGCATCTCGAACATGAAGGGCGCGCTCGCCTGCTACGTCGAGGCGCTGCGCGCGCTCGGCGACGTGGCGCTGCGTGGCGACGTCATGATCGCCGCGGTCTGCGGCGAGATCGAGAAGACGCAGTACGGCGACGCGCAGGGCGCCGAGTACCGCGGCTACGCGGCGGGCTCCCGCTACCTCGTCACGCACGGCGGCGTCGCCGACATGTGCGTGCTCGGCGAGCCGACCGAGGGCAAGGTCGTGCTCGGCCACTTCGGCTCGCTGTGGCTGCGCATCTCGGCGCAGGGCGACTTCATCCATACGGCCTTCAGCGAAGGGCGGCGCGACCGCAACTCGATCCTGCGCATGCGCGAGGTGCTCGACGCAGTCATGGGGTGGATCCCGGAGTGGGAGGGCGACCCGGAGAACGCGTACCGCGGCGCGAGCGCGATCGTCAACGTCGGCGCGATCGCCGGCGGCTTCGGCTGGCGCGTCTCGCGGACGCCTCACCGGACCGACCTGTTCCTCGACGTGCGCGTGCCGCCGACGAAGCCGATGACCGTCGCCCGGACGCAGGTCATGGACATGGTGCGCGGCCTGAAGCAGCGCTTCCCGGACTACGGCATCGAGGGCGAGGTTTACGTCACCGCTCCGGGCGCCGAGATCGAGGAGGGGCATCCGCTTGTCGCAGCGATCGATTCGTCGCACCAGGAGGTGTTCGGCTCGGTGCCGGAGCGCGATGTGACCCGCTGGTTCTCGGACGCGTCGGCGCTGACGCGGTACGGGATCCCGACCGTCAACTACGGAACCTCGACCGGGCTGCTCGACACCGTGCTCGGCGAGAACCTCGACATCGACGGGCTCGTCCGGACGGCCGAGGTCTACGCGCGCATAGCCCAGCGGATTTGCGGGTAGGACAATGGCTGCATGAGCATCTTCGCGCGCATCAACGGGCGGCGACAGCGCAAGGTGGGCGAGGCGTACGAGCGCGAACGCGCCCGGCAGAAGGCCCTCAGGGCCAGGATGTCCGGGGCGCCGTCCGGGACGCCGCGACGGGCCAGGCCGGTACCCAGGCAGGACTCGTCGCCGGGCAACGCTGACCACAGGACAGCCCCCGCTGCGATAGAAAGGCCTCACCGTGAAGGTGTGGGACTGGATCGTGGCGCGACGCGAGCGGAAGGAGCGCGAGCGCTACCTCCGCGGGAAGGCGCGCGAAGAGCCTGCGGGGTGGGATAACGATCCGCAGAAGGCGATTCATGAGGCCGGCGAGCGCATCGTCGAGCTGAACAAGCCGTACGACACGCACGGCTGGTGAGCGCCGATCCCTATGTCCTGCCCCCGGACCTGCCGGTGCCGGAGGACGACGGCGCGGCCGACCATCTGCCGGGCATCGAGCTGCCCGCGCTGACATTCGACTCATCCGCCGGCCCGGTCGACCTGGCCGAGCTCGCAGCCGGTCGCCTCGTGCTCTACGTCTACCCGCGTGCCGGCCGCCCGGGCGTGCCGTCGCTGCCGGGCTGGGACGAGATCCCGGGCGCGCGCGGCTGCACGCCGCAGTCGTGCGGGTTCCGCGACCACGAGGCCGACCTCCGCGAGCTCGGCGCACGCGTCGCCGGGCTCTCCGCGCAGACGCTCGACGATCAGGTCGAGTTCGCCGAGCGCAACCACATCCGGTACCCGGTGATCGCCGACCCGGAGCGGCGCCTGGGCACGGCGATCGGGCTTCCGACGTTCGACGTCGAGGGGCAGACGCTCTACAAGCGCCTCGCGCTCGTCGCGGAGGAGCGCCGGATCGTGAAGGTCTTTTACCCGGTGTTCCCGCCCGACCGGAACGCGGCCGATGTCCTCGCCTGGCTCGGCGCCCGCTGACTGCCTCGTCTGCCGCCAGGTCGGCGGCGACGCGACCGGCGGGCTGGTAATCGACGCGCCGCTCATCGCCGCCTTCCACGTCGAGCCGTTCGACGACCGGCCGGAGCCGCTCCTCGGGCACCTGCTGATCTCGCCGCGTCGCCATGTCGCCGGGCTCGAGGACCTCGACGCCCGCGAGGCGGCGGCGATCGGCGTCGCGATGTCGCGGCTCGCCCGGGCTCTCCGCGAGACGTTCGACGTCGAACGTGTCTACAGCGCCGTCGTCGGCCATCACGTCGCGCACCTCCACGTCCACGTCTATCCCCGTCACGCCGGCACGCCCGCGAACGTGAGCTGGGCGGCCGCGGACGAGTGGGAGGGCGTGCCGCGCGGCGGGCCCGCGGAGATCGAGCAGGTGGCCGATCGGCTGCGCGCCGCGCTCGCGTAGCATCGAGCAGGTGCGGCTGGCGACGTTCGAGGTCGGCGGGGAGACGGTCGTGGGCGACGTGCGCGGCGACGCCGTCGTGGAGCTCGACGCTCCTGACATGCGCACGCTCTTCGAACGCGGCGCCAGCGCAGCTGAGACCGGTCGCGGCTGGCCGCTCGTCGAGGGTCGCCTTCGCGCGCCGATCATTCCCAAGAAGTTCCTCCATACGGCCGGCAACTTCCGGGAGCACGAGGAGGAGTCGAAGCGGGTCAACTGGTCGCACCGGATCGCGCCCTGGATCGTCTTCTTCCAGAACGTGGATGCGATCATCGGGCCGGACGAGCCCGTCGTGTACCCGGAGCACCTCACCGAGGAGCTCGACTACGAGCTCGAGCTCGCCGTCGTGATCTCGAAGCCCGGCAAGTGGTTCTCGCCCGAGGAGGCGAGCGACTACATCGGCGGCTTCGTGATCTTCAACGACATCACCGCACGCGACATCCAGCGGCGCGAGATGGAGTCGGGCGTCTTCTCGTTCTGCAAGGCGATCGACACGTTCTGCCCGCTCGGGCCGTGGATCGTGACGCCGGATGAGATCCCGGACATGCACGACCTCGCGATGGAACTGCGCGTCAACGGCGAGCCGCGCCAGGAGTCGCACTCGGGGCGCATGTCCGTGACGATCCCGGAGATCCTGTCCCACTACTCGGCGCTCGGCTACTCGGCCGGCGACGTCGTCTCGACCGGGACTGTGTCGGGCGTGGCCGGATTCAGCGAGGATGCCGCGTCGCTCTACCTGCGGCCCGGAGACGTGATGGAGGCGGAGATCGAGCGCATCGGCGTGCTGCGCAATCCGGTCATCTCGTGGCAGGACGCGCATGGCGAGCACGCGCCCGAGCGCGTGCGCTGGTAGATGCGGGCTGCCGTCCACTCCGAGGTGCGTGTGGGCGACGTCACGCTGACGACGGTGCGCGACGCCGTCGGCCTCCTTGGCGCCTGTGACAGCCTCTACCCGGATGTCCCGCTCGAGCGGTGGGATCCGTTCCGGCCGGTGTACCCGGAGCTGTTCTCGGGTGCGTCGTGGCGCCTGCCCGTCGCTTGTACGGTCCTCCGCGGCCACGGACGAACGGTGCTCGTCGACGCCGGTGTCGGGGCGCCCGGCCGCTGGAGCTGGGACGGGCAGGAAGAGGGGCTGCTGCCCGACGGCCTCCGTGCCGCCGGTCTCGAGCCTGACGCCGTCGACACCATCCTCTTCACGCACCTTCACGTCGACCATGTCGGATGGCTGGAGGATGTTGCGCTCTTCGCGGATGCACGCATCGCCGTCCACCGCGACGCCCTCGCGTACGCGCTCGAGCATTCTTCGGTCGGGTGGCTCCCGGACAGGCTCCGTGCGCTCGTCGACGAGGGCCGGGTCGACCCCGTCGCGCCTGGCGACGAGTTGCTCCCGGACATCAGCGTTGTCGCGTACCCGGGCCACTGTCCCGGCCATATCGGCCTCGACGTCGAGGGCGGGGCGCTGCTCATCGGCGACGCGGCTCCGCATCCTGCGCTGCTCGACAAGTGTGGCTGGCACTTCCGCTTCGACCACGATGCGCCAGTCGCCTCGGCGACCAGGGCCGCCCTCGTCGAAGCGGTCGCCGATACGGAGACGCTCGTCGTCTGCGGGCACTACCCGGGGAGCGGTATCGGGCATGCCGTCCGCCGTAGCGGCCGCGTCACGTGGGAGGAGGGGGCGTGATCCAGCTCGTCTCGGTCGCCGGCGCGATCACCATCCTGGCCGCGTACGGGGCGAACCAGTTCGGCCGGCTGCGCATCACCAGCCTCGCGTACGTGCTCGCCAACGTCGTCGGCGCGGGAATCCTCGCCGCTGTTGCGCTGGTCGAGGATCAATGGGGTTTCCTGCTGCTCGAGGGCGTCTGGTGCCTGCTCGCGTGCGTGGCA
>CAVWIN010000036.1:0-17040 GCA_963755085.1 uncultured Thermoleophilia bacterium
ACGACCACGCCGACGACGACCACGCACCCCACCACGACCACCCACGCGACCACGACGACGCACCAGACGAACCACGACGCGGTCGAGCACGACGTCGACCTCGACCGCGCCCCCTACCGGCGCGGCGACCACGCCCGGCCCGCCGCCGAAGGCTCCGCCGTCCTGATTTGCAGCACCGTGACCGGCACGGGAGAGCTGGCGGTCGTCCAGAACCGGCTCGGCGGTAGCGTCACGGCCGGCCCCCAGACCGGCGCGCCGGTGTAGCGGTCAGCTTCTGGTCGTCGGACCGAAACAGGAGGCAGCGGCTCCCGCACACCACGTAGGCCCGCGCCGGCCTGCTTCCTCGTCCACGGGCCGCAGGCCCTTCCGGCCGGCCGGCGCGGGCCTACCAATCCTCCCGCGTCGGGACCCCCCATGCAACCACGGGAGAAGCCGGCAAGGCGGCGCGGAAGCCCACCATCGCGCGCCGTCTCCGCCACGTCGGGCTTCCGCTCGCGCTTGTCGCCTGCGCGGGCGCTGGAGGCGCCGCCGTCCACGCCGGCGACGTGCAGATGGGCCAGGCGGTGACCGCGGCGAGCACGCTCGGCTCGGTCGCGTGCACGGGTCTCTGCGACGGCGTCCACCTGCACTTCGAGGTGCACCGGTACGGGCGCAAGAGCGACCCGGCGCTCTGGCTGCCCGAGCAGGATCGCGCGGTGGCCGCACTGCACTGGGGCGGTCAGTTAGTTCTTAACGAGCGTCGGGCACCATCTCCGGCGTGTCGCCGCGGGGGTATCCGGGGCGCAGGCCGATTTTGCGCCGGCGCGAGAGCCTGCCGTACCAGCGGACGTACTTCGGCGAGCACCACGGTCTCGTGGTGCTCGCCGTCGTGATGCTGTTCTTCCTGGTGCTGCTGCTGGTCCTGATGGCTCGCTAGCTGCCTAGCCGTGCCCGAAGCCGCCCGGCCCGCCCTGGAAGACGTTGAGGCTGCTGTCCAGGTGCACCTCGGTCGTGGTGCCGTCCGACTTGGTCACGGTCACCTCGAAGCCGGTGCCGGTCATATCGGTCGTGACCTCACCGGCGGTGCCGCCGCCGAGGTACTTCACCGCGGCCGCTTTGGCCTTGTCAGCCGCCGCTCCCGTCACCGCCGTCTCCTGGCCTTCATGCGCGGCGGTGCCATGCGCAGGGAAGTTCGCGGGCGGCGCGCCGGTGGGGGCCTGGGTACTCGGTGCCTGGGTGCTCGGCGTGGTCGTGATCGTCGAGCCGCCGTTCGAGGCGGCGCCGGCGAGCGCCGCCGCACCGAGCGCAGCCGACGCCATCAGCGAGACCGCCAGGAGGCCGTTCTTCAGCTTGTTGCCCATGTCGGTTCCTTTCGTTCGTTCGGGGTGTATGCATCCAGGAAATCAACCGGCCCTTAGGGGGCCTTGAGCACGGGCTGCGAGGTCGCTGTGAGAAACGTCGAGGGCCGCCCGGCGGGGCGGCCCTCGGGTGAAGCGGACGCTGCTTTGTGCCTAGCGGTGCACGCGGAACGACGTCGTGGTTGCCGTTGTCGTGTCCGAGCTCGACGTGTCGCTCGACGACGACGATGAGCTGTTGCTGGCTCCGCCGCCGCCGCACTGGCCGCCGCCACCGCCGCCGGGACCGTCGGCGTAGCCGGTGTAGCCGGTGAGGCTCGCGACGCCGCCGGACTTGTAGCCGGCGAACGTCTTGGAGTCGAGCGCCGTCTTCGCGGCGGTCGCCTGGTCGGCGGTGATGTCGCCGCCCGAGAGCGCCGCGTCGACGGCCTTGGACGCGAGAGCCTTGCGCGCGGCGCGGAAGCCGGCGCTCAGGTCCTTGGTGGTGATCTTCAGGTTCGCGGCGACCGTGCGGGTCTGGCTGACCTGGTACGCGACATTGAGGTTGTCCTCGATGCCGGCCTTCAGCTGGTCGCCCTCGTCGGACGTGATGTCCTCGTCCTCGACCGCCGCGTCGACGCGGTCCTCGGCCGACTGGACGATCGCGGCCTTGAGGTCGGCACGCGCGGCGTTGAGCTGCTTCGCTGCCTCGGTGACGAGCGCACTCGTGCTGACGCTCGTCGCGGCGCCGCGCCCGTGCGCACTCGCCGTGGCGACGCCGACGACGAGAAGCGCTGTGGCGGCCGCAACGGTGAGCAGCCCGAGTCGTTTGGTGTATCGCGTCATGAGACGCCTCCTCCGTTTCGATGACGTTCTTCAGTTCCATCGAAACGCGGCGGTCTTGGAGCTCCCTGGGAGAGCCCTGAGAGTCCAGTTAGGTGGTCGTATGGATTAGCGGCGGCGCATCCGGCGCGTCCTCCGTCGTCGCCGCCAGGGGCAACGTGACCCGCACCGTCGTCCCGGCTCCCGGTTCGCAGACCGCGGTTGCCAAGCCGCCGTGCGCCTCGGCGACGGCGGCGACGATGGAGAGCCCGAGGCCGGTTCCGCCGCGCGCCCGCGCGCGTGCAGGGTCGGCGCGGTAGAAGCGCTCGAACATGCGCGCGGCCTGCTCCGGCTCCATGCCCGGGCCGGTGTCCTCGACCTCGATCACCGCGGAGGCTCCGCTCCGCAGGACGCGCACCGTGGCGGGCGCGCCGGGCGGTGTGTGCGCCCGCACGTTGGCGAGCAGGTTGTCGACGACCTGGCGCAGGCGGTCGTGATCGCCGTCCACGACGGCCTCCTCGGTGCTCAGCTCGATCGGCCGGCCGGGCTCGAGCGTCGTCGCCGTCTCCACCGCCTCGGCGACGAGCTCGGCGAGGCCGACCGGCTGGTGCTCGAGCGGGCGCCCCTCGTCGAGGCGCGCGAGCAGGAGCAGGTCGTCGACGAGCAGGCTCATGCGCCGCGACTCGCGTTCGATGCCGGTCATCGAGCGCTCGAGGTCGTCGGGCCGGCTGTTCGCACCGCGGCCGAAGAGCTCGGCGTAGGCGCGCACCGCCGCGAGCGGCGTGCGCAGCTCGTGGGAAGCGTCGGCGACGAAGCGGCGCAGACGCGCCTCCGAGGCCGCCGTCGCGTTGAAGGCCGTCTGGATCTGGGTGAGCATGGTGTTCAGCGCCATCCCGAGCCGCCCGACCTCGGTATTCGGCTCGGCGCGCTCGACGCGCCGCGAGAGGTCCCCGGCCGCGATCGCCGCCGCCGTTGCTTCGATCGCCGTGAGCGGGCGCAGGCCGAGGCGCACGACCCAGACGCCGAGCGCGACGATGCCGAGGAGCACCGACGCAGTCACGAGCAGCTCGATCACCAGCAGGCGCCGGAGCGTCGCGTCGACGTCCGAGAGTGACGCCGCGGTCAGCAGGACGCCGCCGCCGCGCTCGAGCTCCGCGCGCACGCGGTAGCGGCTCTTCCCATCCTGCGACGAGACGGTGAAGTACTTCGCGTTGTCGTCGCCGAACCCGAGACCGGATGTCGACGGCCACTTCGGCGGCGACGGGGTGGTGCCCGACAGGGTCTGGGGCGCAACGCTGCACACCTGGCCGTTCGGCGCCTGGAGCCGCGCGAAGGTGTTCCCCGGCGGCCCGCCGTGGCCACCGCCCGGGGGACCGCCCCCGCCGCCCCGTTGGCAGTTGCCCACCACGTTCGCGAGGTCGGGATGGTTGTCCTGGAGCGACTGATCCGTCCGCTGGATCAGGAAGGAGTGCAGCGACGCGTACGTGGCGACGTCGGCCGCGGCGAGCCCGACCCCGGCGAGGACGATCACGCCGAGGATGAGCCGCGCCTTCAGCGAGAGCCGACCGATCACTCCTGCCGCGCGTCGAGCATGTATCCGGCCTGACGGACCGTCTTGATCAGCGGCGGCCCCGACGCGTCGAGCTTGCGCCGGAGGTAACTGACGTAGGTCTCCACCACGTTCGCGTTCCCGCCGAAGTCGTAGCGCCACACGTTCTGGAGGATCTGGGCCTTGGAGAGCACGCGCCGAGGGTTGAGCATGAAGTAGCGCAGGAGGCTGAACTCCGTTGCGGTGAGCGTGATCGCCTCGTCGCCGCGCGTGACCTCGTGCCGCGCCTCGTCCAGGGTGAGGTCGGAGAAGGTCAGCACGTCGCCGGGCAGGTCGCCGGCCGTGCGGCGCAGGATCGCCTGCGCACGCGCAACGACCTCGGCCAGGCTGAACGGCTTGGTCACGTAGTCGTCGCCGCCGACGCGCAGCGCCTCGACCTTGTTCTCGGTCGCGTCCTTCGCAGTGAGGAACAGGACGGCGGTGCGGTACCCGCGGGCGCGGAGTCGCCGGCCGACCTCGATGCCCTCGATGTCGGGAAGCATCCAGTCGAGCACGATCAGGTCGGGTTCGTCGCGGATGACCATCTCGAGGGCCTCGCGGCCGGTATAGGCCTGGTCGACCTCGTAGCCCTCGTAGCGGAACGCGGTCGCCACCGCGTCGACGATCGACGGTTCGTCGTCCACGACGAGGACGCGGCGCGGTGTGCTGGGTGCGGCGTTGAATGCCATGGCCCCAGACTCTCCCACGAATCTGTGAATCGCCTGTGATCCGGCGCATTCTCAGCGAGCTCTCAGGTTCGGGAGCAGGCGCCCGTCCGCGGTGTAGCGGGCCAGCAACACGCCGGACCGGCCGGATGTCCATCTGCTCACGTCGGCCGCCACAAGGAGCGTGCCGCCTCGCTCGACCACGACCGCTCGACCGACAGCGGCGCACCCGCGGGGGCGCATCGCCGCCGTTCCCCCCGCGAACGTGTCGTCCAACTGGCCGTCGGACCGGTAGCGGGCAACCGCCATGACGGAGCGTCCGCCGTCCGCGAACTCGCCGACAGCGACGATCCGCCCGTTCGGCTGAACAACGACGGCGTGCGCGTATCCGCGATGACCACGCCCGAACGCTGTCCGCGTCGTCCCGCCGTACAAAAGCGGTGTCGAGCATGCCGGTCGCCGTTAGCCGGGTCAGGGCGAAGTCCGAGCCGCCGGCTGCGCTGCGCGCAGACCCGGCGAGCACGATCTTCCCGTCGCGCTGTACCGCGGGCGCACAGGACTGAGCGCACCGCAGCGCGCGCAGCGCAGCGCGGCCGTTGGTGCCGAAGCTGCGATCGAGCTCGCCATGCGGCGTGTACCGCGTCAACGTCGGCCGCCCGGCACGGGAGGTTGCCTCAGTCACGATCGAGCCGTCCGGCTGAACGACAAACGCCGTCAACGAACCGCTGCGCGTGTAGGCGGCCGAGCACGCACCCCGAATGCTTGGTCGAGCTGGCCGCCGCGCGTGAACCGGGCGAGCGAATACCCCGTCGCGTGGAGGATCTTCCCGTCGGGCTGAACGCCGACGGTGGTCCCGGCAGACGGCAGCCGACGAACCCCCGCCGTCGCGAACGTCCGATCGATCCGGCCGTCCGAGAGGAACCGTGCGATCACGACGGGCTCGCACGCCACATCGGAGCGACCGTTGGTGATGTGGATTGGCTGGTACTCGCAGCCCCCGGCCAGAATCCGTCCGTCAGGCTCAAGCGCCACCGTCCACGCGTCGCCACCGCCTGCGAGCCGGACGACTGCCCAGCCGTGGTCACCAAACGCTGCGTCAAGGCGGCCGCTCCGTGTGAGGCGGACGACGGCGAGCTGACACGAACCTCCGGACTTGGCGCACCGCGAGGCTGCGAAGAGCGCCTTGCCGTCCGGCTGGAGCGCAAGCGAGCTGCCGACCCACCGCTGCTCGACGAGACGACCCTGTGTCCCGTCGGCGATGGGCGTGGGCGGCGTTCCGCCCTGGCCGCCCCCGCAGCCGCCGAGCAGCGCGAGTGCGCAAGCCGCGAGTCCGGCTCCGAGTCTCATAGGGCCGGCGGGCTTTCGCAGGCTGCGCCGCGCAGCCCCTCGCACGCCAACCGAGCCCACACGTTGTCGAGCAACCGCCCGGTCGTCCACTGCGTCGCCTGCGCGCCCCCGAGGGTGAACGCCCCGGCCGCGAAGACGCGCGCGCCGCGCGGCGTCTCGTAGTAGGCCATCGTCGCATCCAGGCCGGTGCCGAACGCGTTCGCATGACGCCGAGGACCCGGAGTGAGTGCGGCGACGCGGCGGTCGGCCCGTCGACCTCGATGCCCCACCACCCCACGCGCGAGCCGTTTCCAAGCCGGGTACCCCGGAACAGCCATGGTGCGAGCTGCGCCCTGTCACGGTGTACTGCCGCGCGCGGTAGCGGCCGAGGTTCCAGTAGAAGTACTGGACGCCGACGAGCGCAGCTTCGGGACGGCCGAGGTCGCGCCAGCGCGCGATCCTGGTGATGCGGTCGCGTGCGGTCGACGCGGTAGAAGAAGTTGTTCGCCGAGAGGAACGCGAGGTTGCCGCCGAGGTCGCGGTAGCGCTGGAGGCGTCGTACTCGGCGGTGTCGCGTACTCGTGGTGGCCCGGGAAGACGATCAGGTCATAGAGCCGGGCCAGATGGTCGCGGAGAGCCGCTCGAGATCCTCCTGGGCCAGCATGTGCACGCGCCTGCCGCGGGTCGCCAGCCAGTGCAGGAAGCCGAGGTCGTACGCACGGAAATGCGGGGGCACGCCGCGGTCGAGGTACGGCCGGGACGTGTCGACGTACGTGAACGAGGACGAGAAGTACCAGGTGTCGGGAAGGCCGTCGCCGTTGGTGCACCGGAAGTTGTAGGCCTGCCAGGTGTTCGTCGGCTGGACGACGGCGACGCGGCTCTCCGAGGCGTCGCGGACGCACCACGAACGGCGCGAACCCGACGCGATGGCCCGCCTGGAGGCGTGCTGTGTACAGGCCGCTCTCCCAGTCCCACTCTGAGCCGGATCGCGCGCGCATCGCGCAGGCGAACGGGGCCGTAGACGAGGACACCCCGCATCGTGTCGTTGCGCGAGTCGCGCCGCTCGGGCCGGCGTGCAGCACCTGACGACGAGCGACTGGAACGCAGGCCGAGGCGAAGCGTGCGAGCTCGCCCGGGCGGTAGCTCGCCGCGCGAACGCCGCGGGCACCGACCACGGATCGGTACGCGCCGATAGAGCCCGGCGGACGCGTTCGCGAGCGGCGAGGACGGGAGCGGCGTGTAGTTGCGCACGAAGACGCGCCGGTCGACCCGCGTCGAGGCCGTGTGAGCTCGAGCTCGTACCGACCGTCAGGGACGCGCGCGGTGCCAGCCTCGCGTGAGCACCGGCGTGCGCGCCGAGGAGGTGAAGCGCGATAAGAAGCGCAGCGCAGGTGCGACGTCGCGAGCGACGCGACCGGTGAGCGATCTGTCCCCAGACGCAGGCCGGCGCGCTCGGTATAGACGACAGGGAGTGACGGGGGATCGCGCTGGCGATCGCATGCACGGCTGCGACAGCGCGCGACAGCGACGACGTGACGATCACCGACGGCGAGTGTGCGGCAGCGGTGACGCACGGTTGTGCCTCCTGACAGCGCATGTCGATCGGGGCAACGGAGCGGCATGCACAATCAGGACGGTGCGTGGGGACTTCCACGTAGAAATCCGACTTGCGACGCGAGCCGCCAGTACATGCGGCTCGCTATGAGGAAGTGGGTTCTTTAGCGGCGCGATGTGCTCGCGGTGCGCGGACTTACGTCGCGTTGTGCTGTCGCGCAGCGAGAGGACGGCGCCTCGACACGAAGCTCTCGGGCGTCTCGTACGAAGGGCGGCGCAGGCGCCGCCCGCCACCAAGAAGTACGTCGCCTCCCTATCACCTCCATCGCTGGAGCAGCGTGCTGGAACCAGTTCGGCAGCAACACGGAGCAGACGCTCGCCGGCTCGACCTCGACCTCGGCGCGACAAAGCCGGTCTGGGCCGCGCGCTGAACGGCTACATCGAGTAGCGTCTACGCGACGGCCTCTCTACGTGAACACGTGGGGAATGACGTACGCATCGACTGGAGACCGGTGCGACGGTGGGAGCACGCGGCGCGACAAGCGTGTCACGGCGATCGCGGGACCGCGGGTGTGGTCAGCGCGAACGACGGGACGCTCACGGCGTACGACGCTCAGCGGACGGCGGCTGTGGCGGATCACACGGGCGCCGGGTGGAGTGTCGCGGCGGTGTGGACGGCACAGCGTATCGGCAATGCCAACGGCGGGTGTTCGCGGTCGACATCGTAAAGGGGCGCATCGCTGGGCGTTCGACACGGGTGCGACATCAACTCGAGCCGATGGTGCACGCGGCCTGGTCTGCGTGACGACTAGCGGGCGCGTCTTCTGCCTGCACACCGCCAACGGACAGAAGGTCTGGAGCACCTACCTCAAGCGCGACCCGCTCGCTACGAGTCGTTCTACGCGAGCGCGTCGACGGACGGGCGCCGCCTCTACACCATTGCCCGCTCGGGCCGCGTCGTGGCGCTCTCGCTCGCCACGGGCAAGGTGGACTGGCGAAGCACATCAACGCGTGGGGCTACTCGACCCGGCACTCGCCCCGGGGCTCGTCTGGTCGGCGGCTTCGAGGCGCGCTCCACGCCTACGCGCGGCGGGTGAGAGGTGGGAGCCACGTGGGCGGCCGGATTCTCGGCGCCCCGGTCGTCATCGGGCCGCTCGTGTTCTTCGCGACGCTGGAGCAGCACGCGTATGCCGCACGCCTTGCCGACGGCAAGGTCGTATGGAGCTGGAAGGCAGGCAAGTTCTCGCCCGCGATCGCGACGAACCGCCACTACTACTTCTCGTTGAACGGCCTGCTCGCCGCCATCCGCGCCGAGCGGAGCCCGCTCGAGTGCAACCCGAACGAGAGCCGGCGCTCAGCACGCGGGAGCGCACGGCGTGCCACAGGTGTACCGCGCAGAGGCGGCAGCGCGGCGTGAGGCGGCCGCGCGGCCCGCGCGTCGCTAGCTCGGGCGGATGCGCAGCAGCGTGTGCCCGCTGCCGACGTAGACCGAGTCGCCGAGCACACAGAGGCCGTAGGCGTCGGCCACGGCGAGCGTGCCGACGACGCGGTTCGTCGCCGGGTCGATGCGGACGAGCGTCCCAGCGGTCGAGAGCGGATCGAGCGAGTGCGCCAGCGCCCAGACCGCTCCGAAACCGACCGCGACGTCCGTGACGGTGCCGGAAGCCAGGATCCTCGCCGCCATCGTGTTCGTGCTCGGGTTGATCCGATAGACGTTGTTGCTACAGCCCACGACCCAGACGGCGTCGTCGGTGGGCACGACTCCCCCGCAGACGTCGGTCGCCGGAATGGACGCCACGACGGTGCCGGTCACCGGGTCCAGCCGCACGATGGCGTTCAGGTTGGGAACCGTGCTCCAGACGGCGGTCGAGGTGGCAGCGATGCCCTCGGGCCCGCAGCAGTCCTGCGCAGCGCCGGCAGGGACGCTGAGGGAGACGGTGTTCGTCGCGGGATCGATGCGCGTCAGCGAGCCGGTCGGGCGGCCGCGATGCGACGCGACCCACACACCGCTCGGGCCCACCGAGACGCCCTGCGGCGCGGTCGGGACCGGGATCGTCGCCGTGCGGACGTTCGTGGCCGTGTCCACGCGCCACACCGTGCTGTCGGTCCAGTTCGAGATCCACAGCGAGCCGTCGCCGACGGTGATCCAGGACGCGAACTCCTGATCCGGCGCGGAGGGGATCGTGGCCGTCACCCCCGCCTTCTCCGGATCGACGCGGAGCACGTCGCTGTTCAGGGCCGCGACCCAGACGGATCCGTCCCCTGCGGCGAGCATCCAGCCCGAGTCCGCAAGCGGGATCTTCGCGACCACCGTTCCGATCGCCGGTGTCGTCGGCTTCGGCTTCGGGATCTTCGCGAGGCGGCCCTTCTTGCACTGGAAGCCGTGGGCCTTGTAGACGCTCGCATACTTCGCCGAGCATTTGGCGCCCGTCGTGAGGCAGACGCGCTTGCCTCCCACCTTCGCACTGGTGCACGCAGGCCCGGCCGGTGCCGCACGGTCCTCGGTGCCGGCCGCGGCGACGAGCGCGGCGGCGACGGCGAGGATCAGAAGCGCTCTCACGCCGTGCACGATGGGCCCGAGCGGAAAAATCGCGCCAAAACGCGGCCAAAGTCCGCTTTACAATCGCAACGAGGTGACGCTCGCGGCGCGATCGGCAAGGCTGGATCTGCGGCTGCTCGGACCGCTCGAGATCGCCGGCCCGGATGGAACGGTGCGGCCCGCGGGCGAGAAGCCGGCGGCGGTGCTCGCGCTGCTCGCGCTCCACGCCGACGAGGTCGTGTCGCGGGACCGGCTCGTCGACGCGCTGTGGGGCGACGACCCTCCCGCCACGGCGGCCGCGGCGCTCCAGATGCACGTCACCAAGGTCCGCAGGCTGCTCGACGAGGCCGGGGCAGGGCGCGAGCGGCTGACCACGCACGGAAACGGCTATGTGCTCCACCTCGAGACCGACGAGCTCGATGTGCTCCGGTTCCGTGCGCTCGCCGCCGAGGGGCGGCGCGTCCTGCAAGAACGCGACCCGGCGCGAGCGGCGCCGCTGCTCTCCGAGGCGCTCGACCTCTGGCGCGGCGACCTGCTCGACGGCCTGGCTCCGCTCACGTTCGTCGCGGCCGAGCGCTCGCGCTTCGGCGAGCTCCGGCTCGAGGCCCTCGAGGACTGGTTCGAGGCCGAGCTCGACCTCGGACACCATGCGGACGTCGCGGCGGAGCTCGAGCACCAGGTCGCAGAGGAGCCCGGGCGCGACCGGCTCCGCGAGCTCGCCATGCTCGCCCTCTACCGCTGCGGGCGCCAGACGGACGCACTCGACCTGTACAAGTCGGGCCGCCGGGCGCTCAGTGACGAGCTCGGCCTGGAGCCCTCGCCGCGGCTGCGCAAGCTGGAGCAGGCGATTCTGCGCCACGACAGCGATCTGGGGCTCGCGGCCCTGCCGGACGCCGAGCGGCCGCCGGCGCGCCACTCCCGCCGGCCGGCCGCGGTCGCAGCAGCCGTCGTAGTGCTCGCCGTTGCCGGCGTCCTCGTGGCCGCCCATCAGCTCCGCGGGGGCGGCAGCGTCTCCGCCGCGCCCAACTCGGTGGCCGTGCTCGACACCGGCGGCCGGCTCGTCTCGGCCGTGCGCGTCGGCGACAGGCCCGCGGGGCTCGCCGTCGGCGCACCCGCAGTGTGGGCGCTGAACGGCGGCGACGGCACCGTGACCCGGATCGACCCGCGCACGCTGCATACACGCACGGTCGGCGTCGGCACCTCCGCGAACTCGGTCGCCTACGGAGACGGCGCCCTGTGGGTCGGGTCGGACCGCGGCCTGCTCCGCATCGACCCTGCGACCGAGCTTTCCACGCCGATCTCCCTCGGGCTCGAGCAGCCCGAGTCCGGCGGACGGCCCGTGCCGCGCACCGTCACGGGGCTGATCGGCGACCACGGCATCTGGGCGACCGCCGGCAACCCCAGCCTCGTCTTCCGCATCTCCGCCGACGGACACGCACGGCGCGAGCCCGCGGGCCTCCCGGTCGCAGGGGGCCCGTTCACCTACGCGGCCGGGGCACTGTGGTCGGCGGGCCGCGGGAGGCTCGACCGGCTCGACCTCCGCACCGGCGCCACGACCTCGGTCACGGTCGACCCGGCCGCCCCGAACGGCTTCGGCGGGACGGCGCTTCCCGAGCAGGCGGCGAGCGGCGACGGCTTCGTGTGGGTGACCGCGCCCTACGCGCACGAGGTGGTCGCGGTCGCGCCGCGGACGCTGCAGGTCGCGGCGACGGCGAGCGTGCCCGGCAGGCCCGTCAGTGTCGCGTTCGGCCTCGGCGCCGTCTGGGTGGGGACGCTCGACGGCACCGTCTCGCGTGTCGACCCGGGGACGACGACGGTGACGCGGACGGTGCACGTCGGCGGGCCGGTCTCGGCGCTCGCGGTCGGGCACGGCCGCGTCTGGGCGGCCGTGGATCAGTAGCCGACGACGGCGAGCTCGAGCCCGAGCAGGTCCGCGACCTTCCGGATCCGCCCCAGCTGGTGCCCGACGCCGAGTGCGACGTGGTGCGTCGGCCCTTCGGCGCACCAGGCGTCCATGAACGGCCCGGGCCCCAGTGAGAAGCGCAGCCGCGAGTTCGTGTTGCCGATCCGGAACGTCGGGCCGGGGATCGACTCGCCCTCGGCGGCGATCAGCTTCAGCCGCCCATCGGCGGTCTGCGTCATGCCGAGGATCGTCACCTGGCCGAGCCGCACCTTCATCTCAACCGAGAGGCCCGCCCCCGCCTTGCCGTGGTACAGCTTGAGCGCCCGCACCACCGGGCGGCCGTCGGCGATCGCGATGTGCGCCGGGCCGTCGTGGCCCATCAGCACGAACTCCTCGTCGAAGTCGAGCGCGTAGAACTCGGTATACGAGCCGCCCGCGCCCAGGCGGTCGAGCAGGAACATCGCGAGGTTCGTCTTCAGGTCGCCCTCGCCCGAAGCCGGCACGCCGCGCGCCGTCAGCAGCGAGTTGCCGACGATCAGCCCGGCCGCCACGCGCTCGAAGACGTTGTCGTCGAGGCCGCGGTAGTAGTAGGTCAGGCCGTTCAGCGCGAAGTCGTCGACGAGCCGGTCCAGCCCGACCGCCACGCGGGCCGACCAGTCCCACTGCTCCGGCAAGATCTCGTCGGCGATCGGGTCGCCCGCGGGCTGGGCGAGGTCGAACAGCTCCCGGATCTCGTCGCCCTTGCGCTCGATCTCCGCGACCGACGCGGCCTCGACCCGGGCGACCAGGTCGTCCATCTCCAGCACCTCGATGTGCGGCCCCGCCTGCGCGGACACCTGCGTGAAGTCCGAGTACATGTCGAGCATCCCGGGATACGTGTGGCCGAGGAAGCCGAACCGCGCCCGGCGCAGCTCGCGGACGGCGCGCGCCGCCTCCACCCACTCCCCCATCGCCGCCCAGGCAGGGTCGCCGTCGAGCAGCGTCCCAGTGATCGTCCGGTACGGAATCCGTGCCCGCGTGAACGCGCCGGCCAGCTCGGGGACGCAGCAGGCCGAGCAGTTCGCGAGCCATTCCCCCGTCGTCATCGCCTCGTAGTCGAGCGACCGGGTCGGCTGCAGGTTGAGGATCACGACCGGCGCCTTCGCCGCCTGCACGACGGGCAGCACCTGGGACGACGTCGCGTACGTCGCCGTATAGAGCATCACGAGGTCGACGCCGGCCAGCTCGTCGCCCGCCTCGCGAGCGCGCTCGGGCGTGTCGACCAGCCCAGCGGACACGACGTCGGCGCCGAGCCCGGCGAGGCCCTGCTCGAGCCCGCGCTGGTAGCCCTGGAGCCGCTCGTGCAGCCCGTCGAACTGGGGCCAGTATGCCGCCAGCCCGATGCCGAAGACGCCGACGCGCGCGCTCATGCCTCGGTCGCCTCGCTGGCATGCCGTCGCGCCGACATGGTCCGTAGCCGCAGCCGCGCCCGCTGGTAGATGCCGGGCACGTTCGGGACGACGACACTGAGGATCAGCAGCGCGCCGACGACGATGTTCTGCTCCTGCGGCGAGACGAGGGCCTGGGTCATGGCCGTCTGCAGGGAGCCGAGCACGAGCACGGCCAGGACGACGCCGATGATCGTGCCGCGGCCGCCGAAGATGGAGACGCCGCCGAGCAGGACGATCGTGACGACGAAGAGCTCCAGTCCGATGCCCGAGTCGTAGCGGGCGGACGAGAACCGCAGCGTGAACAGGATCCCGGCGAAGCCGCTCAGGAGGCCCGACAGCACGTAGAGCCAGAACTTGATCCGCCGCACGCGGATGCCGGCGAAGCGCGCCGCCTCCTGCCCTGCGCCGGTGGCGTAGATCTTGCGCCCGAGCGGCGTGGCGTGCAGCACGATCCCGAAGATCACCGCGAGCACGGCGAAGAACAGGAAGGACCACGGGATCTCGGTGCCGCGGATCGGCACGACCCCGATGTCCGAGTACGGCGGCTTCGAGACCTGGATCGTGTCGGTCGGGAGGATGCCCTGGGCGATGCCGCGGTAGAGCGTCAGCGTGCCGATCGTGACGGCGAGCGACGGCAGCCCGAGCCGCGTGACCAGGAGCCCGT
This sequence comes from uncultured Thermoleophilia bacterium, assembly GCA_963755085.1. Lineage (GTDB taxonomy): Bacteria > Actinomycetota > Thermoleophilia > Gaiellales > Gaiellaceae > JACVRM01. Next base: position 13,805 of record CAVWIN010000036.1, read on the forward strand.
TGAACGCGCCCGCGACCGCGCCGACGACCAGGGCGCCGGCCATCGCCGACCAGAGGCCATAGCCGTGCATATAGAGCTCGCCCATGACGATCGCGGACAGCCCGAGGATCGACGCGACCGATAGGTCGATCTCGCCGGTGATCACGATCAGCGTCAGCGGCAGCGCCATAATCGCCACCTCGCCGACGTTCAGCAGGATGAAGAAGACGTTCCCGGACGTGAAGAAGTACTGGGAGGCGTTGTTCCCGTAGAGGATCGTCCCGATCAGGAGCAGGACGAGGCCGGCCTCCCAGCGCAGCAGCGGGCGAAGGCGGTCAGCCACGGGTGCTCCTTCTCGTTGTCAGGGCCGGGGCAATGCGGACGGACACCAGGCGGTCGAAGGCGATCGCGGCGAGGAGCAGCCCGCCGGCGATCGCAGAGCTCCACGCCGACGACACGTTGTTGACGACGAGCGCGCTGTCGATCGTGTTCAAGAGCAGCGCGCCCAGCGCCGCTCCGAGCACGGTCCCGCTGCCGCCGAAGATCGCCACGCCGCCGACAACGACGGCCGCGATCACCTGGAACTCGTAGCCCTGGCCGGCGATCGCGTCGACGGACCCGTACAGCGAGAGCCAGAACGCGCCCGCCACGCCCGCGATGGCGCCGCTCAGCGCGAAGGCGAGGAAGACACGCCGCTCGACCGGAATCCCGGCGAGCCGCGCCGCGTCCGGGTTCGACCCGATCGCGTAGAAGTCGCGCGGCGTGCGGAATGACCGCATCGCGTACGTCGCCACCGCGACCGCCACGATCGCGGCGAGCCCGAGATACGGCACGCCGAGGACGGTCCCGTAGCCGATGTTGGTGAAGCTGTTCGGCAGCGCAGACGCGCCCACCTGGTGACCGCCGGCCCAGCGCGCGTCGATGCCACGGATCACGTAGAGCGTCCCCAGCGTGACGACGAGGCTTGGCACGCGCGCGATGGTCGTGATCGCGCCGTTCACGACCCCGCACGCGAGCCCGATCGCCATCCCGATCAGGAACACCCAGGGGATCCAGATGTGTGGGTGGTTCTCGAATGTCACGCCGACCGCGTAGGCAGAGATCCCGAGGATCGACCCGATGGACAGGTCGACGTTCCGCGTGATGATCACGATCGTCTCGCCGATCGCGAGGATCGCAATGATCGCGGCGCCCGACAGCAGCTGCTGCAGGCTCGTCTTGCTGACGAAGTTGCTGTTGTGGAGGGCCGTCACGGTAATGACGAGCAGGAGCGCGAGCACGATTCCGAGCTCGCGGAAGCGGAAGATCGCCTCGGCGAGCGCGTGCGACCGGCTGCGGCCGTCGACCGTGCCGACGCTCGCGGTCTCGGCTCTCGCGCTCACGCGGCGGCCTCGTCCTCGACGAGCCCGGTGGCGGCGCGCATGATCGCGTCCTCGTTCGCCTCGGCGCGGGTGAACTCGCCCGAGACGCGGCCCTCGAAGAGGACGATCACCCGGTCGGCCATCCCGAGCACCTCGGGCAGCTCCGACGAGATCATCAGGACGGCGACGCCCTGGCCGGCGAGGTCGGAGAGCAGCCGGTGCACCTCGGCTTTCGTCCCGACGTCGATGCCGCGCGTCGGCTCGTCGACGATCAGCACCGCGGGGCGCCGAGCCAGCCACTTCGCCAGGACGACCTTCTGCTGGTTGCCGCCCGAGAGCGTCCAGGCAGGGTTGCTCAGGCGCCCGTACTTGAGCTGGAGCCGCGTCACCCAGTCCGTGGCGAAACGCCGCTCGGCGCCGAAGGGGATGAGCCCGAGCTTCTGGACCCGGCCGAGCGAGGCCAGAGCGACGTTGCCCTGGATTGACAGGTCCATGATCAGACCCTGCTGGCGGCGGTCCTCGGGGACGAGCCCGATGCCGGCGCTCATCGCCGCCGTCGGCGACCCGCTCCGCAGCCGCTTCCCGTTCACCGTGACCGAGCCGGCGTCGGCGCGGTCGATGCCGAACACCGCCTGCGCCACCTCACTCCGCCCCGCCCCGACGAGCCCGGCCAGAGCCACGATCTCGCCGGCGCACACCTCGAACGAGATGTCCGTGAACACGCCCTCGCGGGTCAGGCGCTCGACCTGGAGCACAGGCTTGCCGCGCTCGGCGTGCTCCTTCGGGAAGAGCGCGTCCATGTCGCGCCCGACCATCGCGCGGATGACCGAGGCGGTCGTCAGCTCGCCGACGGGCTTGGTCCAGACGTGGCTGCCGTCGCGCATGACCGTGACGCGCTGGCAGAGGTCGAAGATCTCCTCGAGGCGGTGCGACACGAACAGCACCGCGGCGCCGTGCTCGGAGAGCGTGCGCGCGATGCCGAACAGCCGCTGGACCTCGGTGGTGGTCAGCGCCGCCGTCGGCTCGTCCATGACGATCACGCGCGCGTCCCGGGTGAGCGCCTTCGCGATCTCGACGAGCTGCTGGTCGGCGATGGAGAGGCCGCGCGCCGGGCGGTCGGGATCCATCCGCACGCCGAGCCGGTCGAAGAGCGCGGCGGTCTCGCGGCGCATCGTGCGGTAGTCGATGCGGTGGCCGACCTTCAGCAGCTGCGAGCCGATGAAGATGTTCTCGGCGACGCTCAGGTCCGGGAAGAGCGTCGGCTCCTGGAAAATGATCGCGATCCCCGCCTGCTGGGCCTGCCTGGCGTTGTCGAAGATCGCCTCGACTCCGTCGATGAGCAGCCGGCCGCTGTCCGGGCGGTGGACGCCGGCAAGGATCTTCACGAGCGTCGACTTGCCGGCGCCGTTCTCGCCGACGAGGCCGTGCAGCTCGCCGGGGTAGAGCTCGATCGTGCCGTCCTCGAGCGCGTGGACGGCGCCGAAGCTCTTGGTGGCGTGCTCGAGGACGAGCACAGGCTCAGGGGATTCGGGCGCGCTCACGCGAGGTGGAAGACCTCGTCGAGCACGAGCAGCCCCTCGTCGGGGCGCCGCCCCTCGAGGTCCTGGAAGAACTCGCCCATCTCGGCCTGCCAGCGGGCGTTGACGTCGGTCGCCTCCATGCCGCGCAAGGCGGCCTCGAAGTCGTCGGTCTCCAGGTAGCCGATGAGCATCCCGCTGGGCGAGAGAAAGAGCGAGTAGTTGCGCCAGCCCGCGGCCGAGAGCGCCTCGAGCATTTCCGGCCAGACGGCGCGGTGTCGTTCCCGGTACTCGGCCATGCGTTCGGGCTTCACCTGAAGCTGAAAGCAGACGCGCTGCAAGACACCCTCCCTAGCCAGGGGTACCGGGGCGCCGCGAC
>CAVWIN010000037.1:0-26505 GCA_963755085.1 uncultured Thermoleophilia bacterium
CTAGGCGTACTCGTCGTGACGGCGGATCCAGAGCTGCCACGCTTCACCCTCGTCGCGGCCCTTCGGCGCGTGGTCAAGGATGGGGTAGTAGCCCATCAGGAACTCCAGCCCGCGCCATGTGGTCGAGTACGCCCCGTAGACGGCGCCATCCTCGCGCACGAACGTGCTGAACCCGGGGCTCTCGGTCATGTAGCCGGCGGCATCGGTCCCCGACGCTCGCGCGTTGTGCTCGACGATCGGCGGTAGCCCGCCCTTCGTCATCTGCTCGACCACCTCGCGGCCTGCTTCCGGCGTGTGCGAGTAGCCGAGGTCGAAGTTGAAGTCGTTGGGCGCAGAGGAGACCCACGGAATGCGCCAGCCCATGCGCTGCTTGTAGGCCCGCAACTTCTCGAGCGGCGCCTGTGAGACCAGGATCACGGTCGCGTCGCGCGCGTGCAGGTGCGGGAGGACACCGTCGATCGCGTCGGCGATCGACGAGTTCACCGGGCACCCGGCCGCGTAGCTCGGGCCGAACATGAAGTGGTAGACGAGCAGCTGCGATCGCCCGTCGAAGAGCTCCGCAAGCGACTTCTCGCCCTCGTCGGTGTCGAAGCGGTACTCCTTCTCCACCAGCACCCACGGGAGCTCGCGCCGCTGCCGGGCGAGCTCGTCGCCGAGCCTGGTGTGCTCCTTTTCGCGCTCGAGGAGCTCCGCACGGGCCGCGTGCCATTCTGCGCGCGTCCCGATCGTGTGATCGATCATCGTCGGCATCGTTCTCTCCTTCAGTTGTCGTCTTGGGTGGTCAGGCCGAGGCTGGCGGGAACCGGGGGCTCCGGGCTCTTCGGCAGGGTCTCGCCGGACTCGAGGAAGGTCTTCAGGTTGGACAGGACGCGCGGCCAGCCCGTGGCGACCATCGTCGCGACGACGCTGTCCGGCTCGAAGCCGTCGTGGACGACCGTGAGCTTGACGACCTCGCCGAGCGGCTCGAGGTCGAAGGTCGCCTTCGAGCGGGGCTCGGCGGCGATGCGCTCCGCCACGTCCGGCGCGATATCGAGCGCCTCGACGATCTCGGGCGTGAAGGTGTGCCAGCTGTACGAGAGCCGACGATACGGCTCCGACTCGAGCACGACCTGCTCGGGATCGGCGATCGTGACGCCGAACTGCGTCCAGGTCATCGGCGAGCCGGCCTTCCAGTCGCTCTCGAAGGTCATGCGCCAGTACCGCTCCGTGAACGCCGGCTCGGTGAGGGCCTGCCACAGGCGCTCGGGTGTGGTCTGGATGTACGTCGTGTAGACGAATGACGGCTTGGTCATCGGGGTGTCCTCCTCCAGTGCGCGTTTCAGGTCGGCCAGCGCGTCCACGCGCGCCCGCTCGTAGCTGGTGATCCAGCGCTCGCCGATCTCGTTGATCGGCGCCGCGTTGAGGTAGTGCAGCTTCTCGCGGCCGCGGCGGACCGTCGTCACGAGGTTCGCCGCCTCGAGGACGGCGAGGTGCTTGCTCACGGACTGGCGAGCCATGTCCAGCTCCGAGCAGAGCTCGCGCAGGGTCTGGCCGTTCCGTGCGTTCAGGCTGTCGAGCAGCAGACGACGGCTCGGGTCGGCGAGCGCCCTGAACACGGTGTCCATGTCGGGATATGCAGCCATCTGGCTGCATAATATATGCAGCCCGCCGGCTGCCTGTCAAATCGGGGTCAGCGAGCCGGTACGCGGGCGAGCTTGTCCGGGTTGAGCACCGACCGGATGGCGATCACGACGCCCTCGACGATGTCCAGCACCTCCACCGCCGACACCTGCCCTTCGGGGTCGTAGTAGACGATGCCCGGCTCGCCGTTCACCGTGGCCGGCCGGTAGGTGTATCCCCGGTCGCGCGCCATCCTGTCCCACCCGATGAGCGCCTTCGCGACACGCAGGGCGCCAACGAGCGGCACCCGGATGGACGGCGTCTTCCCACCGCCGTCGCCGTACAGGGTCACGTCGGGCGCGAGCACCTCGACGAGCGCGTCCGTGTCGCCGTTCTCCCAGGCGGCCAGGAAGCGCTTGGCGACCTCTTCGCGCTCCTCGCGCGAGACGTCGAAGCGCTTCCGCCCCTCGTCGACGTGCGCGTGCGCGCGAGCGAGGATCTGGCGGCAGTTGGCCGGTGACTTGCCGACGATCCTGGCCACCTCGTCATAGGGGTAGTCGAAGACCTCGCGCAGGAGGAAGACCGCCCGCTCGACCGGCGAGAGCTTCTCGAGCAGGTGGAGGAAGGTCAGCGAGAGAGAGTCGGCCATCTCGGCGTGGCGCAGGTGCTCGTCCTCGACGATGGGCTCGGGGAGCCACTCGCCCGGGTAGACCTCGCGCCGCGCGCGCGCCGAGCGCAGCTCGTCGATCGCGATCCGGGTCGTCACCGTCGCGAGGTACGCCTTCGGCGATTCGGCGTCCGGGTGGGCCGCCTCGTACCGGAGGTACGCCTCCTGGACGACGTCCTCCGCGTCGGCGACCGATCCGAGCATGCGGTAGGCGATCGCGAACAGGTACGGCCGAAGCTCTTCCTCGCTCTCCATGTCTCCTAGACGATGTAGCCGCGACCGCTGTGACACCGTCACAGGCGAACGTGCCCGCTCGTCTCCGGAGCAAAACGAGACAAAGGAGACACCATGCGAGTCTTCGTCGCGGGAGCGAGCGGTGCGATCGGCACGCGGCTTGTCCCACAGCTGATCGACCGGGGACACGACGTGATCGGCACGTTCAGGTCCGCCGGGAACGCGGAGCGCCTGCGGGCGCTGGGCGCCGAGCCGGTCGAGCTCGACCTGCTCGACGCGGCGGCGGTACGTCGGGCAGTCCTCGAGAGCGAGCCCGAGGCGATCGTCCACGAGGCGACTGCGCTCTCGAATATCCGCTTCATCCGGAACTTCGACAGCGTCTTCGCCGAGACCAACCGGCTGCGGACGGAGGGCACCGACGCGCTCCTGGCGGCGGCCGGTGAGGCCGGCGTGACCCGGTTCGTGGCGCAGAGCTACGCCACCATCCGCCATGCACGCGAGGGGGCGTGGGTGAAGAGCGAGGACGATCCACTCGACCCAGACCCGCCCGCGACCATGCGCAAGTCGGCCTCGGCCATGGCCTACCTCGACCGGACCGTCACCGACGCGGGCGGCATCGTCCTCCGCTACGGCGCCTTCTACGGCGCCGACAACGACGGGCTGGTCGAGCCCGTGCGCCGGCGGAAGTTCCCGATCGTCGGCTCGGGCGACGGCATGTTCTCGTTCATCCATCTCGAGGACGCCGCCACCGCGACCGCGATCGCGCTCGAGCACGACGGCCCGGCGATCTACAACATCGTCGACGACGAGCCGGCCCCGGTACGCGAGTGGCTGCCCGTGCTCGCGAGCGCGCTCGGAGCCAAGCCGCCGCGGCGCGTTCCCGTGTCCCTCGCGCGGCTCCTCGCGGGCGACGCCGTGGTCATGATGGCGACGACGGGACGCGCCGCCTCGAACGCGAAGGCCAGGCGTGAGCTCGGCTGGACGCCGCGGTACCCGAGCTGGCGGCAGGGCTTCGCCGCGGCGTACGCGCGGCCGTCCACGTCGCAGCGGCGGGCCACCGTGGCACCGGCCCGGGGGTAGTCGGCATGACGACCATCACCAACAACGACACGATCACGCTCCTGCGCGGCGAGCTCGAGAGGCGGGTGATCGCCCCCGGCGACGACCCCTACGACCAGGCGCGCAGGGTCTTCTACGGGAACATCGACCGCAGGCCTGCGGCGATCGTCCGGCCGGCCGGCGCGAGCGACGTCGCCCGCGTTGTCACGCTTGCCCGCGAGTCGGGGGCGGACCTGGCGGTCCGCAGCGGCGGCCACAGCCTGGCCGGTCACGGTGTGAGCGAGGGCGGCCTCGTGCTCGACCTCCGGGACATGCGCGCGCTGGAGATCGACGTAGCGGGCCGCACCGCCTGGGCGCAGACAGGGCTCACCGCCGGCCGGTACACCGCCGCCGCGGGGGCGCACGGCCTCGCAACCGGGTTCGGCGACACCGGCTCGGTCGGGATCGGCGGGCTCACGCTCGGGGGCGGGATCGGCTTCCTCGCCCGCAAGCACGGACTGACGATCGACGACCTGCTCGCCGCCGAGCTCGTCACCGCGGACGGCGAGCTGCTCGAGGTAGACGAGGAGTCGCATCCGGACCTGTTCTGGGCCATCCGCGGTGGCGGCGGCAACTTCGGCGTCGCAACCCGCTTCCAGTTCAGGCTGCACGAGCTGGCCAGAGTCGTCGGCGGCACGTTGATCCTGCCGGCGACGCCCGGGGTGATCGAGGGGCTCGTCGCCGAGGCGGAGGCCGCGCCGGAGCAGTTGACCGCAATCGTCAACGTCATGCGGGCGCCGCCGTTCCCATTTCTGCCGGAGGCCGCCCACGGCAGGCTCATCGCGATGGTGCTGCTGTGCTGGGCCGGCGACCTCGAGGCGGCTGAGGGCGTCCTCCATCCGTTCCGGACCCTCGCCGAGCCGTACCTGGACGGAGTCCGGCCGATGCCCTACGCCGACATCTACCGCCTGTTCGGCGACGACGAAGGAGGCGGAGGACCGCCAGGCGACAACGTCGTGCACACGCTGTTCGTCGACGACGTCGACGACCGCGCGGCTCGTGACGTGATCGATCACCTGGAGGCGGCGACTGCGCCGCTGGCCGTTGCGCAGCTGCGAGTGCTGGGCGGCGCGATGGCCCGCGTTCCCGCAGAGGCGACAGCGTTCGCCCATCGCGCGCGACGCATCATGGTCACGCTCACCGCGTTCTTCCCGCGCCCCGAGGACCGGGGCCTGCACCAGACCTGGGTGGACGGCTTCGCCGCCGCGCTCGGAGGCGGCGGCCCGGGTGCCTACGTCAACTTCCTCGCCGACGAAGGCACGGGGCGCGTCCGCGAGGCCTACCCAGGTGCGACCTGGGACCGGCTCGTCGACGTCAAGCGGCGCTACGACCCGGGCAACGTCTTCCGGCTGAACCAGAACATCCCACCGAGCTCCTCCTAGTCCCTTCCTGCCGAGGCTGGGGGCGGCGGCCGGTGGCCGCCGCCCTCAGTTCTGCGGGGCGGCTACTCGACCGCGACCGCCCGCAGCTTCTCGCGATCGGCGACCAGGTCGATCTCGACGATCCGCCCGTCCGCGACCGTGAAGCCGACGACGGCAATGGGGCTCGCGCCCGGGACGATCACGAGCCCGGCCGTTCCGTTGACGAGCGCGGGCCGCGCGAAACGCGCGAACGGGGCGCCGCGTTCGAGGATCGCCTTCGCGACCTCCTCGGCGCCGCGCACGACCCCCGGGAGGCGCTGCGCCACCGGGAGGCGGCCGCGGTCGGCTCGGAAGACGACGTCGGGGTCGAGCACCTCGACGAGCGCCTGAAAGTCGCCCCCGCGCGCGGCGGCCAGGAAGGCATCGACGACCGTGCGCTGCTCGGTCACATCGACGTCCGGCTCCGGCCTGGTGCCCTGGACGCGGCGGCGTGCGCGGCTGGCGAGCTGGCGGGTGGCGACCGGGGTGCGGCCGACGATCGGCGCGATCTCGTCGAAGGGGAGCGCGAACATGTCGTGCAGCACGAACGCGAGCCGCTCCGGTGGCGTCAGCGTCTCGAGCACGACGAGCAGGGCGAGGCCGACCGAGTCGGCGAGGAGCGCTTCCTGCTCGGGGTCGTCGCCGCCCTCCGGCGCGACGACAGGCTCGGGAAGCCACGAGCCACCGGCGGTCTCGCGCCGCGCCTGCCGCGCCCGCAGCTCGTCGAGCGAGAGCCGCGCCACGACGGTGGTGAGCCAGCCGCGCATGTTCTCGACCGACGCGGCGTCTGCACGGTCGAGGCGCAGCCACGCCTCCTGCAACACGTCGTCCGCGTCCGTCAGCGAGCCGAGCATCCGGTACGCGACCGCCCGTAGGTGGCTGCGGTGCCGCTCGAACTCCTCGGTCTGCCAGTTGGTGCGGGGCGCTGTCACATCGTCTCCTCGGTAGCCGTCAACGAGATGACGGACGAAAAGCGTCCGATGTGACCCGAATGAAGGAGACAGACGATGATTCATCCGTTCACAGCCACGGCGGGAGGTGCCTGATGGGCACCGTGAGCGCACTCGTCGCAATCCTCTCGCTCCTGGCCGCCGTTGCGTTGGTGCCGGTGGTCGGTGGCGTGCTCTTCGGCATGGTGCTGGTCGGGGCGTTCTTCCTCGCGCTGGTCGGCGCGATTGCAGGGACGGGAGACCGCACCGTCCGCCAGCACGACCCCTCGATGGACCCCAGGGGGTGGCGAAATGGCTCGTAAGTGGTGGACGCTCGCGACCGTCTCGATCGCGACGTTCATGCTCCTGCTCGACGTCACGATCGTGAACGTCGCCCTGCCCCAGATCGGCGACGACCTCGGGGCAAGCCTCACCGACCTGCAGTGGGTGGTCGACTCCTACGTGGTCGCCCTCGCGGCGCTCACGCTGATGGCCGGATCGCTCGCCGACCGGCTCGGTCGCAAGCTCGTCTTCACGGGCGGGCTCGCGGCCTTCACCGCGGCCTCGGCGCTGGCCGGGTTCGCCGGCAGCCCGCTCGGCCTGGAGGTCGCCCGCGGGCTGCAGGGGATCGGCGGGGCCGCGATGTTCGGCACGGTGCTCGCCCTGATCGCCCAGGAGTTCGCCCCGACCGACCGCAAGACCGCGCTCGGCATCTGGGGAGCGACCGTGGGCGTCGCCGTCGCCGTCGGCCCGCTCGTCGGCGGCGTGCTGGTCGACTCGTTCGGCTGGCAGTGGATCTTCTTCGTCAACGTGCCGATCGGCGCGCTGGCGATCGTCCTCGCGCTCACGCAGCTGCGCGAGGAGCGCGATCCGAACCCAGGGCGGCTCGATTGGGGCGGGCTCGTGACATTCTCGAGCGGCCTCTTCGTGCTCGTCCTCGGCCTGCTGCGCGGCAACGGCCAGGGCTGGACGAGCCCCGAGATCGTCGCCAGCCTCGCCGCAGGCGCCGTTCTGCTCGCGGCGTTCGTCGTCGTCGAGCTGCGGTCGTCGAGGCCGATGCTCGACGTCCGGCTCTTCCGGGTGCCCACGTTCACCGGAGCCTCGCTCGCGTCGTTCGCGGTCGCGGCCTCCGTCTTCTCGATGCTGCTCTACATCGTGCTGTACCTGCAGAACGTGCTCGGCTACTCGCCGCTCCAGGCGGGGCTGCGACTGCTCCCCATCACCGCCATGGCGTTCGTCTTCTCGCCGCTGGGCGCAAAGCTCGGGGAGCGCGTGCCGCTCCGCGCGCTGATCGGGACCGGCCTCGGCCTGGCCGGCGCCGGGCTGCTGCTCGGGCGAGGCCTCGACGTGAACTCCGAGTGGACGGCGCTGCTCGCCGGCTTCCTGCTCATCGGGGCCGGGATCGGGCTCGTCAATCCGGCGGTCGCCGAGGCGGCGATCGGCGTCGTGCCTGAGGCGAAGGCAGCGACCGGCGCGGCGATCAACAACACGTTCCGCCAGGTCGGCGTCGCCGTCGGCGTGGCCGCCCTCGGGGCGCTCTTCCAGAGCCGCGTCCAGTCGAGGCTCGGCGAGCTCTTGGCGGGCGGGCCGCCGGCCCTCCGCGGGCACGCGGGCGAGCTCGCCCCTGCGGTCGCGTCCGGCAATGCCCACGCGGCGGTCGCGTCGGCGCCGCCGCAGGCGCAGGCGTTCCTGGCGAACGCCGCCCACGAAGCGTTCCTGAGCGGCCTGAACGAGCTCTTCCTGATCGCGGGGATCACGGCGCTCGCCGGCGCCGTGCTCTCGCTCGTGCTGATCCGGGCACGCGACCTCCAGCTCAGCTCCGCCGAGGATGCTGCGAGCGAGGCCGAGCCCGACCTCGGCGAGACGCAGCCGGCGCTCGCCGCCTGACAGGTGAGATGCCGCTGGGCCCGGCGCTGTCGCCGGGCTCAGCGGCTTCACGGTGCGGGACTGACGTACTCCGCGCCGAGCGTGCGCGCGAGCGTCCGGTGCGCCGAGCTCGTGCCGACGAGCGTTGACTTCGCCGGGTCCACGGCGTGCCGCCGCGCGAACTCGAGGATCAGACCGGGGAGCGGCGGACGGCACCAGCAGACCGGCGGACCGGCGCCGTGCGTGCAGACCGCCGTCTCGAACGCCCCCGCGGCGGAGGCGGCGCCGTCCGGCCGCCAGTCGAAGACGAGCACCGGCGCGCCCGGGTCGTCTGGCTGCCAGCCGCCGAGCGCCGAGGCCGCGACGAACACGCCGGCCCTGCCCGCCGCCGGAGCACGCTCGAACGCCACCCGCTCGACGGCGGCGAAGCCCTCGTCGGCCGACGGCGGCTCGAGCTCGCGCACCGTACGCATCTGCGACGTCGGGACCAGCAGGCCAGGCTCCCGCGCGAGCGCGCGAAGCTCGTCCGGCTCGGGCAGATGCCCGACGCGGTCGAGCAGCCGCTCGACGAGGTTGACCTGCGCCTGGGCGAGCGGGGTGTCGAGCCAGATGCATCGCACCGGCAGGCCGTGGGCGGCCGCGGCCTCGAGCGTGTAGCTCCGGGCTGCGCGCGTCAGGTAGGTGTTGTCGAGCACGATGCGGCGAGCGCCGGCCGCGAGGGCGCCGTCCAGGGCCTCGCCGAGGGCGCGTAGCGAGCCGCCGCGCACGTCGCGGTTCAGGCGGAGGTAGCCGTCGGCCTCGTAGGCCGCGGCGATGCGGGTCTTGCCGGCTCCCGGAATCCCCATGACCACGACGACGTCGCCCCGCTGCGCGCGCCGCGAGGGTGCCGGCCGCGCGGGCTCGAGTGCCGCCCGCTCCCGCTCGTCGAGCACGAGCGTCGCCGCCCGCGCCGCGGAGCGCGCGGTCTCCTGGCGGCGCGCGCCCGGAATCGGGACGACGACCGGCGACAGGGCGAGCAGCCAGGCGAGCGCAACCTCCTCGGGCGCCGCTCCCCGCGCCGTTGCGATCTCCACGAGCGCCGGGTCGCGGGCGAGGCGTGCGGCGCGCCGCACGCCGCCGAGCGGCGAGTGCGCGATGAGCGCGATCCCGCGCTCCTCGCAGCGCTCGAGCACGCCGCCTCGCCGGGCGCGGTCGTCAAGCAGGCTCAGCGCCACCTGAACCGCGGCCACGGGAGCCAGCTCGAGCGCCTCGTCGAGCTGCGCCCGGTTGACATTCGCCACGCCGATGCGACGCACGAGGCCGTCGTCCGCGAGCCGCGCAAGCGCGCGCACCGACGTCCGCCAGGGCGTGCGCGGGTCGGGTGCGTGGATGAGGAAGAGGTCGATCGGAAGCCCGTCGAGCGCCTCGAGGCTCGCCTCGCAGTCGGCACGGATCGTCTTCGCGCGCCCGTCCGGCACCCAGCCGCCGCCGACCCGCGACATCCCGCCCTTGGTGACGATGCGGACATCCATGCCGCGGAGCACCCGGCCCAGGAGCGCTTCGTTGCCCCCGTACGAGCGCGCCGTGTCGAAGACCGTGATTCCCGCGTCGGCGGCGGCGGCGATCGTCACCCCCGCACGCTCCTCGTCCGCGTCTTCGTCCGTGGACAGCCGCATACAGCCCAGTCCGATGCGCAGCTCCGAGGGATCAGCCCAGCTCAGAGCCAAGAGCGTACGGGAGCGCAGCCTTGACGCATCGGGCGCGCGCAGCGCAGAATCGCCGAGTCCCCGAAGAGAGGAGACCCGGATGGCCTGGAGCATCAAGGGAAGCTACGCCGAGACCTGCTCGTGCGAGCTCATGTGCCCCTGCAACCTGTCGTTCGACCACGGCGCGACGTACGACTACTGCCGCGTCTCGCTCGTTTTCAACATCCAGGAAGGCGAGATCGAAGGCACGGACGTCAGCGGCCTCGTGGTTGCCGTCATCGCCGACACGCCGAAGGTCATGACCGATGGGAACTGGCGGCTGGGCATGTTCATCGACGAGAACGCGACCGACGAGCAGGCGGACAAGCTCGGCCAGGTGTTCGGCGGCCAGCTCGGCGGGCCGATGGCCGCCCTCGGGCCGCTCGTCGGCGAGGTGCTCGGCGTCGAACGGGTGCCGATCGTCTTCGAGGACGACGGCCTCCGCCACAGCGTCCGCATCGGCAGCGGAAGCAACGTCATCGACTTCGAGATCGAGGACATCGTCCCGTGGGGGAAGGAGAACGGCGAGCCCGTCAAGTTCGACGGGATGTTCAACCCGGTCGCCCCCGACCTGACCATGGCCGAGGCCAAGCGCACGAACATCAACGCCTTCGGCATCAGCTACGAGGGCAAGTCCGGGCTCTCCACCTCCGAGTTCGCCTGGGCCGCCTGAGCGCGTGATCGCGCAGGCGCCCGCCCAGCCCGCCGCCGAAGCGGGGCTCGCTCCCGCCTTCGCCGCCGCGCGCACACGGCTGGGCCTGATCGCGCTGCTCTTCGTCCTCGCCGGCATCGGCTGGTGGTGGACCGCGGGGCAGATGAGCGGCATGGACGGCGGGCCGTGGACCGGCCTCGGGACGTTCGGCTGGTTCCTCGCCGTCTGGCTCGTGATGATGGCGGCGATGATGTTCCCGTCGGTGTCGCCGACGGTCGCGCTCTACTCGCGCATGACGAGCGAGCGCTCGCCGCTCCTGCCGCTGCTCTTCGCCGCCGGCTACCTGCTCACGTGGACGCTCGCGGGTCTCGGCGTCTTCACGCTCGCCGTGGCCGGCGGGCGGGCGGTCGGCGATGTCCTGGCCTGGGAGCGCGGCGGGCGCTGGGTGGCGGGCGTGACGCTCATCGTGGCGGCCGTCTACGAGCTCACGCCGCTGAAGGACGCCTGCCTGGGCAAGTGCCGCAGCCCGCTCGGGTTCCTGCTCGGCGCGTGGCGCGACGGGCATGCGGGCGCTGTGCGGATGGGCGCCGCGCATGGCGCCTGGTGTGTCGGCTGCTGCTGGGCGCTCATGGCGTCGCTCTTCGCGCTCGGCGTCATGAGCCTCATCTGGATGGCCTTCGTCGCGGCCCTGATCGCCTTCGAGAAGACGGTGCCGTCGCACCGGGCGGCGACGTGGGGCACGGCGGCGGTGTTGCTCGGCCTCGGCATCCTGCTGCTCGCCGCGCCGGACGCGATCCCCGGGCTGCACATCCCGGGGAGCGGCGCGATGCCGATGCAGATGGGCTAGTGGAGCTCCTCGAGCGCGACGACGCGCTGTCGATGCTCGCCGAGGCTCTTCGCGCCGCCGGGGCGGGCAGCGGCCGGGTCGTCCTCGTCACGGGTGAGCCCGGGATCGGGAAGACCGCGCTCGTCACACGTTTCGTGCGCGATCCCGAGGCGCGGGTGCTGTTCGGCGCGTGCGACGACCTCGCCATCCCGCGGCCGCTCGGCCCCTTTCGCGACCTGGCCGGAACGGCGTCGGCGCCGTTCGCCGAGGCGCTGGCGAGCGGCGCGGCGCCGGCCGACTTCCATGCGCTGCTGAGGCAAGAGCTGGAGCGTCCGCCCGGGCCGACGATCCTCGTCATCGAGGACGTGCACTGGGCGGACGAGGCGACGCTGGACGCAATCACGGTGCTCGGCCGCCGGATCAGCGGGCTTCCGGCACTGCTCCTGCTGACCTTCCGCGGCGGCGAGGCGCCGCCGGGCCACCCGCTCCGGACCGCTCTCGGCGCGATCCGGGCCGAGGACTCCCTCACGCTCGAGCTGGGGCCGCTGTCCCAGCACGCCGTCGCGCGGCTGGCCGGTGAGGACTGCGACGACATCTACGCCGCGACTCGCGGGAACCCGTTCTACGTCACCGAGCTGGTCGCCGCCCGTACCGCTTCCGATCTGCCGCCGTCCGTGGCGCATGCCGTGCTCGGTCGCGCATCCCGGGTCGACGAGAGCTCACGTCGCCTGCTCGAGCTCGTCTCCGTCGTCCCGTCCCGGGTGAGCGCGTCCGTGCTGGACGCAGTCATGCCCGGATGGACGGCGGCAGCGGTGGAGCCGGAGCGCCGGCAGCTGCTCGAGGTCGATGCTTCCTATGCCCGCTTCCGACACGAGCTGGCACGGAACGCGGTGCGGTCGAGCCTCCCGACTGCGCTGCGCCGGAGCCTCCACGGCGAGATCCTGGCCGCCCTGCTGGCGCAGGACGCCGACCCTGCGGACATCGTCCATCACGCGGAGGCAGCCGGCGCGCGCGACGTCGTGGCGCGTACGCGCTCGTCGCCGCCCGCAGAGCGGCCGAATTAGGGTCGAATCGCGAGGCGTACTCGCACTACCGGCGCGCGGCGGACTTCGCCGAGCGGCTCCCGCCCCTCGAGCGGGCGGCAATGCTCGAAGAGCTCGCCCGCTCGGCGTACGCGGTGGGGCAGATCGAGGATGCGCTGCCGGCGATCGAGCGGGCGATCGAGACCTATCGGGGCCTGGACGACGTCGAGGCGGTCGGCAGGTGCACCAGCGCCCTCTCCCGGTTCCACTGGGTGGCGGGGGACGGGGACGCGGCCCGCGCAACGGCCCGGGAGGCGATCGCGATCCTCGAGCCGCTCGGTGAGTCGCGGGAGCTGGGCAGGGCGTACAGCGGGCTCTCGCAGCTCGCGATGCTCCAGGAGGACGACAGCTGCGCGCTCGAGTGGGGAGAGCGGGCGCTCGAGCTCGCGACCCGCCTCGGCGACGACGCCACGCACGCCCATGCGCTCGTCAACATCGCGAGCGCCAGGGCCTCCGCCGACCCGGACCAGACCCAAGAGCTGCTTCACGCACACGAGGTCGCCGACGCCGCGGGAGACCGCCACGAGGCGACCCGAGCGCTGAACAATCTCGCCTACACGCTCCTCTGCTGGGTGCGACCGGACGAGGCGCGCCGCTACGCGCAGCAGGCCGTCGACTACGGCGAAGAGCACGAGATTCTCGTCATCGCGGCCAACTCGGCGACGGTCGTGGCCGGCCTGCACCTTCGCGCCGGCGAGTGGGGCGAGGCCGAGCGCATCGCCCGGCGAGAGCTCGACCGGGGCATCATCCTCGACCTGGTCGGCGAGATGCTGCTCGCCGAGCTGGCGGTTCGCCGCGGCGGCGACGATGCCGCCGAGCAGGTCGCGAGGGTCGCGTCCACTGCATTTCGCACGGACGAGCCCCACCGGATCGTGCCTGCGCTGGAGCTCCAGGCCGAATGGGCGTTGACGAGCGGGGCGCCGGTTCCGACCGAGCAGTTCGAGCGGCTGATCGGCGCGCGAGGTGCTCTGCGGGGGCGCTTCGGCGGCAGGGTGGCAGGGTGGGCAGCCGTCGCCGGCCTGGACTGCCGGATCGAAGGCGCGGTGTCCGAGCCGCACGGCGCGATGCACCGGCGGGACTGGCGCGGCGCGGCCGATGCGTTCGGCCGCGTCGGGTGGACGTACGACCGCGCGCTGATGCTCTCGCTCCTCGACGATGCGGACGCGCTCGGAGAGGCCCTCCTGATTGCCCGCGGGCTAGGCGCCGGGCCGCTGACGCGACGCGTGACCGTGCGCATGCACGAGCTGGGGCTCCGGGTTCCCCGGCAGCCGCGCGAGACGACGCGCGCGAACCCGGCCGGGCTGACCGACCGCGAGCTCGAGGTGCTGGCGCTCCTAGCCGAAGGCCTCACGAATGCCGAGATCGCCGAGCGGCTGGTCGTCTCCCCCCGAACGGCGGAGCACCACGTGGCTGCGGTCCTCAGGAAGCTCGGTGCGCCGACGCGGCGCGAAGCTGCACGACGGGCGACCGAGCTCCTGGAACCGTCGGTCTAGCGGGCGAGGGCGATCGCCTCCACGTAGGTCGCCGGAATCGCGATGGCGTCGGTGCCGAGCCGGTCGAACCGGCGCGCGAGCTCGACGAGGTCGGACTCGAGCGCCTCCCGCGCCGCGTCGCCGAGCGCGGCGAACGCCTTCACCGTCGGGCCGTACCAGAGCCGGAAGAATGAGACGAAGTGCTCGGCCGACGGGAACCTGAAGGTGAACGTTCGCTTCGAGACCTCGAGCGACGAGGTGCCGCGGCCGAGCAGCGAGCGCAGGTGGTCCTGGACGCCCCAGAGCATCGGCGACTGCACGCCGGCCGGCGGCGGCACGTGCCTGCCGACGGTCCGGAAGAGCTCGCCGATAAACCCGTCCGGCGCCCAGTTGGCGAGGGCGATCGTCCCGCCCGGCTTGACGACACGAAGCAGCTCCGCGGCCGCCCGCTCGTGGTCGGGGGCGAACATGGACCCGAAGACGGAGATGACGGCGTCGAAGGAGGCGTCCGGGAACGGAAGCGCCTCGGCGTCTCCCTCCATGAGGTCGACGGCGAGGCCCTCGGCCGCCGCCCGCCGACGGCCCCGTTCGAGCAGGGCCGGGACGTAGTCGACGCCAACCACCGAGGCGCCGAGCCGCGCGGCTGCGATGGCCGCGTTGCCACTGCCGGTCGCGACGTCGAGCACGCGCCAACCGGCATGCAGGTCGGCGCTGTCGGCGAGCTGCTCGGCCACGAGCACGATCCGTGCGGCGACTACCGAGTAGTCCCCGCGGGCCCACGCCTGCTGCTGGCGCGCCTTCACGGCGTCGAGGTCGGGGTAGCTCAAGTCAAGTGCTGCTGGCATGGCTGTTTCTCCTGTGTCGGTAAGTGAGCGGTGCGCAGACGACGCTACGAGCGCGCCGGCGCCGCGTCATCGGCGGCCGCTGCCCATCTTTCAGCGGGCTCTACCTAGGTGAGCAACCGCCGTTAGGGTCTCCGGCGATGAGGGTCGTCATCGTCGGCGCGGGGACGTTCGGCGCGTCGCTCGCGTGGTGGCTCGCCCGCGCGGGCGACGACATCACGCTTGTCGACCAGTTCGAGCCCGGCGACCGGCGCGCGACCTCCGGCGGCGAGACGCGCCTGATCCGCGTCGGGCACGGCGACGAGGCCTACTACACGGCGATGGCCTGGCGCGCCCGCACGCTCTGGCGCGAGCTTGAGGCCGAGTCGGGGGCCGACCTCCTCGTCGAGTGCGGCATCGCGTGGTTCGCCCACGGCGACGACGGCTGGGAGGCCGACTCGGAGCGGACGATCCGGGCACAGGGCATTCCCTGCGAGCACCTTGATCCCGCGGCAGCCGCGGATCTCTTTCCCGGCCTCGGCACGGACGATCTCGCCTGGGTGCTCTTCGAGCCGCAGACGGGCGTGCTGCGCGCGCAGCGCGCCGTCCAGGCCCTGGCCGCGCGGGCTGCCGAGCACGGCGCACAGGTCGTGCGGGCCCGCGCCCGGCCGGCCGGTGACGCGGTAGAGCTGGACGACGGCACGCGCCTCGAGGGCGACGCGATCGTCTGGGCGTGCGGTCCCTGGCTCGCCAGGCTCTTCCCGGAGCACGTCGCGCTGCGGGTCACCCTCCAGGAGCTGCTCTTCTTCGACGGCGGCCCAGGCTGGCGCGGCGTGCCGGGCTGGTGCGACTACGACCGCGCCACCTACGGCACTCCGGACCTAGACGAGCTCGGGGCGAAGGCCGCGGCCGACTACGAAGGACCGGAGTTCGACCCCGACGCCGAGCTGCCCGACCGCGCGACGACCGAGCGGGTCGTCCGCCAGTACTTCGCCGAGCGTTTCCCTGCGCTTGCCGTCGCGCCGCTGGTCGAGACCCGCACGTGCCGCTACGAGACGACTGCGGACACGAACTTCATCGCCTCGTCACACCCCGAGTATCCGCACGTGTGGCTCGTAGGGGGTGGCTCCGGGCACGGCTTCAAGCACGGGCCGGCGCTGGCCGAGCGCCTTGCCGCCGCCCTCCGCGGGGAGGACGAATTGCCGGCGATGTTCGCGCTCGGCGAGCGGCGGGAGGGGCGCAGCCTGCGCACCGCGGGCCACGGCATGCGCCTGTAGGCACTCAGAAACCGAAGCGGACGTTCTGCAGCTTCCCGAAGATGCGTGCGCCGGTCGATACCTGGACGACGCCGAGGGACACCGCCGCCGTTGCAAACCAGGCTTTCGCAGCGATGCCGGACGAGAAGACCGACGTCATCGCGTCCGTCCAGGCCGACTCGACGCTCGCCAGCACCCGGGCCGACCCTACTCGTTACGATCGTCGCTTGTCGTCCCGGCCGGGGACGCCGCGCCGGCGGCTCGTCCGCCTGATCGCTGTTCCCGCCGCGCTCTTCGTCGGGGTCTCGGCGACCGCGTTCACGCTAGCGGAGCTCCATCCGGCAAAGCCCGGGCTGCCCGCGTCGGGAACCGTGAAGCTCGGCGACCCGTACCGCGGACAGATCGCCTTCGAGGCCACCTGCGCCGGCTGCCACGGCAGCGGCGGCAATGGCGGCGGCGTCGGCCCGCGGCTCATCGGGCTCGACATCACGGTCGCCCAGGCAAAGGCCCAGATCGACGGCGGCGGCGGGGTCATGCCGGCCGGGCTCGTGTTGGGAACGAAGGAAGCGGATGTCCTCGCATACCTGGCGACCATCCTCGGCGACTCGTAAACGCCCCGTAAAAACCACTAACCC
Organism: uncultured Thermoleophilia bacterium; assembly: GCA_963755085.1. GTDB lineage: Bacteria > Actinomycetota > Thermoleophilia > Gaiellales > Gaiellaceae > JACVRM01. The sequence goes on from CAVWIN010000037.1 coordinate 16,262, forward strand.
GAAGCGGCGAGGGACGTCGTTATGTCGAGAGGAGAACGAGAGGCCTGGAGGCACACGGAAAGGACGTGACACGGATTGACCCCTGAGAATCGAGTCACACGACGCATCTGGCTATCGGCGGTCGCCCTCGTCATCGGAGCGGGAATGCTTGCTCTGGCGGCGTGCGGCGGCGGCGGGAGCAGCAACAGCAGCACCTCTACGACGACGACGTCGGGCGGCGGCGGCGGCACGACCACGACCGGGACCTGCCACGACCGGCGGAACCATGAAGCTGAACATGTCGAACACCGACGTGGACTACTCCGACCCGTCGCTCGCCTACGGCAACACCTCGTGGCAGCTCGAGTACGCGACGGCGCTCAAGCTCTACGACTACCCGGACAAGCTCGCGCCGGTCGGGAGCAAGCTCGTGCCCGACGGGGCCGAGGGCTTCCCCGTGATCTCGGCCGACGGCAAGACGTACACGATCACCGTCAAGTCCGGCTTCAAGTTCAACGACGGCACACCGGTCACCGCCGCCAACTACGCCTACGCGATCAACCGCGGGCTGAACAAGAAGATGCAGTCGCCGGCGGCGCAGTTCATCACCGACATCGTCGGCGCAATGGACGTCATCAACGGCAAGACGACGAAGGCGTCAGGCGTCCAGGTGCAGGGCGACAAGCTGATCATCAAGCTGACCGAGCCCGATGGCGGCCTACTCGCCAAGCTCGGCACACCGTTCTTCCAGGCGATCCCCACGAATCTGCCGATCGACCCCAAGGGCGTGCTCACCCCCGGGTCCGCAGGTCCGTACTACTGGGCGAGCCGTCAGGTCGGCCGCTCGATCGTGCTCGAGAAGAACCCGCACTACGGCGGGACGCGGCCGCAGAACGTCGACGCCTACAACATCGACATCAACACGAACGTGAACCAGAGCCTGCTGCAGGTGAAGTCGGGCCAGGTCGACTACGACCTCGGCGGCCTGCCGCCGACGTCGCACTCGGAGCTGGGCACGCAGTACGGCGTCAACAAGACCCAGTACCAGGTGCACCCGCTCGTCGAGACGGACTACATCGCCCTGAACACGGCACGGCCGCTGTTCTCGTCGGTGCAGATGCGGAAGGCGGCGAACAACGCGATCGACCGCGGAGCGATGCTGCGCGCGTTCGGCGCGTACGGCGGCCTGCTGACCGACCAGATCCTCCCGCCCGGCATGGGCGGCTACAAGAAGGCGGACGTGTACCCGCTGCAGGGACCGAATATCGCCGTCGCGAAGCAACTCGCGAACGGCAAGTGCGGCAACCTGAACCTGTGGACGTCGAACAGCCCGACGGGGACAGCCCAGGGGCAGATCGCGCAGGCCGACCTCCAGAAGATGGGCTGCAAGGTCACGATCAAGAGCTTCCAGGGCTTCCAGATCTTCGTGGCCGCCGGCAAGAAGGGCGCCGACTACGACGCCGTGATCGCCGGTTGGAGCCAGGACTACCCGGACCCGTACGACTTCATCGACGTACTCCTGAACGGAAGCAACATCCAGGACCAGAACAACAACAACCTGGCCTACCTGAACGACAAGCAGCTGAACCAGCAGCTCGTTGCGGCGAACAAGCTGACGGGCGACCAGCGCTACAACCGCTACGGCAACCTCGACGTGATGATCACGAAGGACATCGCACCGTGGGCGTCGACCGACAACCGGAACCAGCGCGACTTCGTCGCGAAGCGCGTCGGCGGCTACCTCTTCCAGCCGGCCAACGGCTTCGCCGACATGGTCACCTTCTACCTCAACCAGTAGTTCCTCGAGAAGCGGCGAGGCCCCCGGTTTCCCGGGGGCCCTCGACCGTGTTTTGGGGTTATCCCTAGCGGGTCAACTGCGGTCTAGGGATCGTCCGCCTTCGACGCGGAACTGGAACGTCGGCCGCGTGGCCATGACGGGCGCGAGCGTCCGTCCGTCCGAGACGCCACGGATCCGCGCCTTGCAGATCTCGAGCAGGCCCTTAGAACTTCTGACCGATGAGGTCGGACGAGCCCCGGGCCGAGGGCCTTGCAGACCTTCAGCTGGCCGCGCTGCGTCCCGCGGCGCGGCGTACCCCTCCCCATCTCTTGTTTATCACCCCTCCCCGGGATGCGACCGAGCCCTCCGACCCGGTCTCAGCGATTGTCCGCTGCCGGGGGTGCCGATTCATCACCCGGGCCGGGCGATTCAGCGCAGCGGGGGCGGAAGGTCTCGCGCGTGCGTGACTAGAAGCGACTGCGTCGGCCGCGTCAGGGCGACGTAGAGCTCGCGCAGGCCCGTCGCGCCGCCCTCGTCGACGATCAGCGCCGGCTCGACCACGACGACGTGGTCGAACTCGAGCCCTTTTGCCTCGCGCGGCGTGAGGACGGGGACGCGCCGATCGTCGAACACCGACCCCGCGGCCTCGCCCCCGCGCAGCGACGACGGCGCGATGACCGCGACGAGCGCGTCGTCCCCCGCCAGCCGCGCGGCCTCGGCGAAGGCGCGCGCAAGCGGCGCGTCGTCGGCGACGACGCGCGGCGGCTCCGCCCCGATCCGGTACGCGCGCGGCGGCCTCACGTCCGGGGCGATCGCCGGCAGCAGCGGCAGGGCGAAGTCCATGATCTCGCGCGGCACGCGGTACGCGTGCTCGAGCTCCTCGACGGCCGCGTCTCCGGGCAGGTGCGCGGTCAGCTCGTCCCAGGCGGCGTACGGCACCGGGCCGGTGCCCTGGGCGATGTCGCCGAGCAGCGTGAACGCTCCGCGCATCCGCCGGGCGACCATCGCGAGCTCCATCGGCGTCAGATCCTGCGCCTCGTCCACGATGACGTGGCCGTACGCCCGCGGCGGCTCCACGAGCAGCGTGCGGGCCAGGTCGAGGAGCGGCACGTCGGCGCGCGACCAGCCGGCCGCCCGGCGGACGAGCAGGCGCTGCTCGCCGGCGTCGAGCAGGTCGGCGGCCGCCTCCTTGAGCCGCGTCCTGTTCCCGAGCAACTGGGCGACGACGACGTCCGGCTTGACGACCGGCCAGACGCGATCGACGAAGCGCGTGAGCCCCGCCCTGCGCAGCGCGCGCTCGACCTCGTCCGCAGCGGCGAAGGCCCGGGCGCCGAGCTTGGCGGTGTACTGTCCGTACAGGCGGCGAACGAGCTCCATGCGGAACCGCTCGCGCGCTGCGACGCCCAGGCCGAGCTCGCCGCGCACCTCGGCAAGCAGCGGCTCGACGTCTTCCTCGCGCACGCGCACGTAGGCGCCGTCGAGCCGCGCCTCAAAGGCCTCGGCCCGCGGCTCGAGCCGGAGCTCGACGGCGCGCCGCACGACATCGGCGAGGCGGAGGTCGGACTTCAGGCGCTCGACCTCGGGCCGGTCGGCCCGCGACACCTCGATGCCGTCGACGAGCTCGGCGACGGCCCGCTGGTCGACGCTCTCCTCCCCGAGGATCGGAAGGACATGCGAGACGTAGTCCATGAAGGTCGGGTTCGGACCGACGACGAGGATCCGCCGCAGCTCCTCGCGGTGTGCGTAGAGCAGGAACGAGGCGCGGTGCAGGCCGACCGCCGTCTTGCCGGTGCCCGGCCCGCCCTGGACGACAAGCGGCGGCGCCGGGTCGCGCGCGATGAGCCGGTACTGGTCGGCCTGGATCGTCGCGACGATGTCGCGCATGTGCGCATCCCGGCTGCGCTCGAGCTCCTCGAGCAGGAAGTCGTCGACCGCGGCCGCGCCTTCCGCGAGCGAGCCGTCGAGCGCCTCGTCGCTCAGGTCGAGCACTTCGCGGCCGCGCGTCCGGAAGCGCCGCCGCAACGTCACGCCGTGCGGCGCGACGGGCGTGGCCGTGTAGAACGGACGCGCCGCCGGCGCCTGCCAGTTCACGACGAGGACGTCGTGGTCGTCGTCGTGCACCCAGCGGCGGCCGACGTAGAGCGGGGCCGCGGCGCCGTCGACGTCCATGCGACCGAAGCAGAGCCCGCGCTCGGCGTCGGCGAAGGTGACGAGCCGCCGCGAGGCCCAAGCCTCGAGCGCCTCCTGCGCGACCTCGCCCGCGCCGGCCGAGGGCGAGCGTTCGAGCGCCTCGCGCATGCGGTCGAGGCACGCGTACGCGTTGTCGACGTACGCCTGCTCCAGCGGGAGGTCGGGGTGCGCCACGGCCGGCAACGCTAGCCCGAGCTGGAGGAGGGGGCGAGTGCCGCAGACCGGACTCCCGGCTAGCGGGAGAAGACGCAGCCGTCCTGGCCGCCGTCGAACGCCTCGTTGCTCCATTCCGGCTGGACGGCGAGCTGATGCCCCAGATCGTGCCCGGCGGCGTGAGGATCACGTAGGTCGCATCGGGGTCGTAGGCGAAGTGCGCCGACGCGCGCATCGCCTCCATCGCGATCGGGTCGTCGACCACGTTCTGCGCCAGGCGCCAGCCGGTGATGTCGGCCGGCACCGGCGTCGGATCCGTCCACACGCCCTCCATCACACTCCTGATGCGTGCGTCATTGCACCACTGAAAGGGGTGTAAACGTTGAGAGGGCGTTAAGCGGGCTCTGGGGTACTCGTCCGGGCCGCGGCCGCGAGCGCCCCGGCGCCGTCCTCGTGCCTGGCGATGTCGGCCGCGGCGTAGGCGTCGTCCTGGTCGAGCGTCTCGTGCGCCAGCAGCGCCTCGGCCAGGGCATCGAGCTTCGAGCGGTTCTCGCGCAGCAGGTCGAGCACCTCGCCGTGCGCCGCCTCGGCGATCCGGCGCACCTCCTCGTCGATCAGCTCCTGTGTCCTCGGAGAGATGTCGGATCCTGCCCACGGCGGCCGCCCGTCGCTCGTCACGGCGACCGGCCCGATCGCCTCGCTCATCCCCCAGCGGCCGACCATGTACCGCGCGATCTGCGTCAGCTGACGGATGTCGGACTCGGCGCCCGTGGTGATGTCGCCGAAGACAACCTCCTCGGCCGCTCGGCCGCCGAGAGCGACCTTGATCTTCGCCTCGAGCTCCGAGCGCTCGTAGTTGAAGCGGTCGTCGTCGGGCGCCGAGAACGTCACGCCGAGCGCCTGCCCGCGCGGGATGATCGAGATCTTCCTGACCGGGTCGGCGCCGGGCGTGAGCATCCCCACGATCGCGTGGCCGCCCTCGTGGTACGCCGTCCGGCGGCGGTCTTCGGGGCTCATCATCACCTTGCGCTCCGCGCCGAGCACGATCCGCTCGAGCGCGTCCGCGAAGTCGCTCGTATTCACCTGGTCGTGCTGACGGCGCGCGGCGAGCAGCGCCGCCTCGTTGACGAGGTTCGCGAGGTCGGCGCCGACCATCCCGGGCGTGTTCGCGGCGATCCGGCTCAGGTCGACGTCGGGCGCGAGCGGGACGTGGCGGGCGTGCACCTCGAGGATCGCCGCACGCCCGGCGCGGTCCGGCGGCTGAACGGCGACGCGGCGGTCGAAGCGCCCGGGCCGGAGCAGCGCCTGGTCGAGGACGTCGGGGCGGTTGGTCGCGCCGATGACGATCACGCCCGTGGACGGGTCGAAGCCGTCCATCTCCGTGAGGATCTGGTTCAGCGTCTGCTCGCGCTCGTCGTTGCCGCCGCTGAAGCCGGCCGTGCCCGAGGTGCGCGAGCCGCCGACGGCGTCGAGCTCGTCGATGAAGATGATCGCCTGGCCGACCTGCTTCGCCTGCTCGAACAGGTCGCGCACGCGCGAGGCGCCGACGCCCACGATCGCCTCCACGAACTCGGACGCCGCGATCGAGAAAAAGGGCACGTTCGCCTCGCCCGCCACGGCGCGCGCGAGCAGCGTCTTGCCAGTGCCGGGCGGCCCGCTGAGCAGGACGCCGTGCGGGATGCGCGCGCCGAGGCGCCGGTACTTCTCCGGGTTGCGCAGGAAGTCGACCACCTCGGACAGCTCCGCTTTCGCCTCGTCGATCCCGGCCACGTCCGCGAACGTCACCCGCTCGCCCGTCGCCTCGTAGCGCGCCGCCCGCGACTTCCCGAAGTTGCCGAGCACGTTCTGCATGCGCCCCGCGCCTCGCAGCAACAGGAACAGGAGCGCGAGGAAGAGCAGCGTCGGCCCGAAGCCGACGAGGAGGCTCTCCCAGAGGGGCGCGCCCGTGTCGAGCGGCACGGCGTTGACGACGACCCCGTTCGACTGCAGCAGCCCCGAGAGCTGATCCGTGTTCGCGAAGGCGGGGATCTCGGTCTTGAAGTTCGTGGTCGGCTTGGAGCCGTTGTAGGCCGTCGGCTGCTTGAACGAGCCCTGGATCGCCGTGCCCTTGGACGTGATGTCCTTGACGTTCTTGTCCTTGACCTGCTGGACGAAGAACGGGCTATAGGGGACGCGGACGCGCGTGGCCGGCTCGGTGACGCGCGATGCCGCCCACTGGTTGACGACAAGCGCGGCGATGATCACCCCAATCCACCACCAGGGGATGCGGAAGCGGCGGCGCGGCTGCTCGGGCGCGGGCGCGCCCGGCCGCGGCGGCGTCGGGCCGGGAGCAGGCGTCGGGGACGGCTCGCTGCTGCTCATTCGGCCACCAGGGTACGCCGCGGCCGGGTGCGCGTGCCCAGGGGCTGTCCCCCAGGGGTTGTCCCCAAGGGGCTGTCCCCCAGGGGGCTGTCCCACTAGACGATTGATTCCTTAGTGGTCGTAGGCAGTGAGTCGGCGGCGGCCGGGGTTTCCGATCTGCCAGAGCCTGAATCTCTGCCACGCGCCGCAGGCCTCGTAGGCTGGCGGCGCGTTGGCGTACCCCAAGATCGAGCTCCACGTGCACCTCGAGGGCGCCGTCCGGCCGGACACGCTCTTCGACCTCGCCCGGCGGAACGGGCTGCCGCTCCCGGCCGACAGCCGGGAGGAGCTCGCGGAGCTCTACCGCTTCCGCGATTTCGCGCACTTCATCGAGATCTGGATCATGACCACGAACGTGCTGCGGCACGCCGACGATTTCCGCCGCATCACCGTCGACTACGCCGAGGAGGCAGCGTCCCACGGGGCCGTGTACGTGGAGGCGATCTTCTCCCCGATCGAGCGCACGTGGCGCGGAGTCGACTGGGACGCCCTCTACACGGGCTATTGCGACGGCGCCCAGGAGGCGCGCGAGCTGCACGGCGTGGAGATGCGACTCACGCCCGACATCACGCGCTCGGCGCCGCTGGAGGACGCCGAGATCTCCGTCGGCTACGCGCTCAAGTACGCCGACCGCGGCGTCGTCGGCATCGGGCTCGGCGGCGAGGAGGCGCTGTACCCCACCGAAGGGTTCGAGCGGCCCTTCGCGCTCGCGCGCGAGGCAGGGCTGCCGGCCGTCCCCCACGCCGGCGAGGCGGCCGGCCCGGAGTCGGTGCGTGCGGCGCTCGACGTACTGGGTGCGCACCGCATCCGGCACGGCATTCGCGCGGTCGAGGATCCGGCTTTGCTGACCGAGCTCGCGGAGCGGCAGGTCGTGCTCGACGTGTGCCCCGTCTCGAACGTCCGCACCGGCATCGTGCAGGTACTCGAGCAGCACCCGCTCCCGCTGCTCGTCGCGGCAGGCGTGCCCTGCTCGATCTCGACGGACGACCCGGCGATGTTCGACACCGACCTGACGCGCGAGCTCGAGGTGGCACGCTCCCTCGGTGTCTCCCCGCAGGCCGCCTACGAGGCGGCGCTGGCCGGGGTCCTCTGCGACGACGCGGCGCGCGCGCGGCTCGGCGAGATCGGCCGCGCGTTCGACTGGGCGGCCGCCTAGCGACTAGCCGGCCAGCGTGACCTTGACGGTCCAGACGACCTTGACCAGCTTCACTTCGGCACCCGGACGAGCTTGTTCGTCGGGACGACGCGGAGCTTAGATCTGCCAGTCGCCGCCGCGGAGGAGCGGCACGCGCTCGCCGGCGCGGGTGATGCCGGTCACATCGACCTGGTTCGACCCGATCATGAAGTCGATGTGGATCTTGCTCTTGTTCGCACGCGGCCAGTCGGGCTCGTCGATCGTGAACGTGTAGGCGGAGCCGAACGCGATGTGGCTCGCCGCGTTCTCGTCCAGCAGGGTGTCGTAGAAGACGGTGCCGAGCGGCCCGATGCGGCCGGCGCGGTCGACGAGCGCAACCTCCCCGAGGCGCGACGCGCCATCGTCGAGCGTGGTGACCGTGCGCAGGACGTCGGCGCCTTGCTCGGCGTCGATCGAGACGGCGCGGCCGCCCTCGAAGCGCACCTCGATGCCGCGGATGATCGAGCCGACGTACTCGAGCGGCAACGTGGCGTGGACGACGCCGTCGACGCGCTTCGGGTCCGGGGTCGTGAACACCTCCTCGGAGGGCAGGTTGACCAGGTGCCGTAGGCCGTCGCGCCGCGTGAACTCTGCCGCGAGCCAGCGCGACGACGGCAGCAGCCCGATCGTCAGGTCGGTGCCCGGCCCCTCGAAATGCACGGCATCGAGGCCGAGCGCTCCGAGCCGCTCCCCGACGCCGGCCAGCTCCGCCATGCGCTGCGTCCAGGCCGCCCCCGGGTCGGGCTCGTCGAGGCGGCAGATGTGGATGATCTCCTCCCAGAGCTTTCGGTAGGCGCCGTCGGCGTCGAGCTCCGGATGTACCAGCTCGGCCCATGCCCGCGTCGGCGCCGGGACTCCCGTCCAGTTGGTGGTGCGCGCGTTCACGACCGGGCCGACCTCGGCGAGACGCGGCATGCGGTCGCGACCCGCGCGCCGCGGGTCGAGATTGTCGAGCGCGCCCGGCGCCGCCGGGCCCTCGAGCGCGATCCGCGCCGCGCCCATCTCCCCGAGCTCGACCAGGCGCTGCCCCCACCACGGGGGCACGTAACCGAGCGTGTCCTCGGGCGCGTGGCGGATGCGCGAGCGCTTCACCAGCGGGTCGAACGACCAGACGTCGACGAACCGCGCGCCGCGCCGGTACGCGGCCTCGGCGACCGCGCGCGTTATCTCCTCCTTGCCCGGCTCCGTGAGCACGGCCACGACCTGATCCGGCTGGACATTCGCGGCGAATCCGACGACGAGCTCGGCGAGCTCCTCGATCGGCGGATGGAAGTCGTTCACGGCCGGCGAGCCTACCGGCGCGCACGCTACCCCGACGTCAGCGAGCCGATCGTGAGCGTGACCTTCGCCCCGAGCTTCGCGTCCGTTCCGCCGGCCGGCGTCTCGTCGAGGACGGTGCCGTCCTCGGACGCGTCGGTCGTGTCCCGGCGGACGACCTTGACGGTGAAGCCCGCGTTCTCGAGCTTCGTCGTGGCCGTCGGCTCGTCGTCACCCGTCACGTCAGGGACGGCCTTGGTGCCAGGCCCCTGCGACACGTTGACGCGGACGGACCCGCCGTGCTTCGCCGGGGCGCCGGCAGCGGGGTACTGCGCCACCACCGTGCTCTTCGGCTGCGTGGACGCCACCTCCATCGGGTCGGTCTTCAGCCCTGCCTTCGCGAGGCTCGCCCGCACGTCGGCGAGGGTCATGCCGACGACGTCCGGGATCTGCACCTTCGCCGGCACCGGGCTTCCGGGCGTGTCGCCCGTGGTGGTCGTCACGTTCGCGCGGCCGCCCGAGACGTTGATCTGCACGGTCGCGCCCTTCGGCCGGCGCTGGCCGGCCTGCGGGCTCTGGGCGGCCACCGTGCCCTGCGGCCCACTCGAGGGGACCGTACGCACGCCGGCCTTCAGCCCGGCCGCCTCGAGGGCGCTCGTCGCGTCCGCCTGCGTCTGGCCGACGACGTTGGGCACGGCGACTGGCTGGGCGCCGCGCGAGACGGTCAGCGCGATGGTCGCGCCCCTGTTCAGCTCGCGGCCGCCGCCGGGCGTCTGCGCGATCACCTGGCCGGCCGGCTTGGCATCCGCAACACGCTGCTCGGACGCCTGTAGCCCGGCCACGCGCAGTCTGGCGAGCGCCTGCGCCAGCGGCAGGCCGACGACTGCGGGGACGCCCGCTGTGTCCGCGCCGCGCGCGATCGTCAGGGTGACGGTTGATCCGGCCGGAGCCGACGACGCGGCCCCGGGCTGTTGCGCGAGCACCGTGCCGGTCTGCTGCTTGCTCAGCTGCCGTTCGAAGGTCGTCTTCAGGCCGGCGTCGACAAGCCGCGAGGCGGCGCGGTCGGCGCGCTGGCCGACGACGTCCGGGACCGTGACGATCCCGGTTGCAGGCGTCGTCGTGGTGCTCGCCTTGCTGTCGTCCCGCGTGAGCGCGTAGCCCAGCCCGATTCCGACCCCGAGCGCGAGCAGCACGAGCAGCGCGAGCAGCCACGGCCAGATGCGCGGCGGAGGCGGAGGCGGAGGCCCGTACTCCTCAACCACTGTGTCGTAGGAGGCCGGCGCCGGCAGCGGCCGGGTCGCCGCGGGGTCGTAA
>CAVWIN010000038.1:0-14152 GCA_963755085.1 uncultured Thermoleophilia bacterium
GTCAAGCGAGCAGGTCTGCCCGTGGGGTGGCCGCCGCGGGCATTCCCTCGTCTGTGATCCGTTTCATCGGGCGCTCACGGAATGATGTCGGCGCGGGCGGATGCCTCTTGAACCCCCTGGAAAGCAGTTCAGGTCCGCGATAGCCTCAAGAGTGCCCGAGAAAGCCTGACTCGGGGTGGCGAGCGGGGCGGCTTGCGAATCTCCCCCTGCAGCCGCCCCGCGCTCCGACGTCAGGTTGGCGGCCAGGCCGCCGCGAGCCGCTCGCGCGTCGCCGCCAGGTGCTCTGGCAGCACGCGCACGTCCGCTAGGACCGGCATGAAGTTCGTGTCGCCGGACCAGCGCGGGACGACGTGCAGGTGCACGTGATCGACGATGCCGGCGCCCGCGGCGCGGCCGATGTTCCAGCCGAGGTTGAAGCCATCCGGCGAGTACAGCTCCCCGAGCGCCGCGATCGCGTCGGTGGCGAGCCGGTGGATCTCGGCAAGGCCGTCCGGCTCGAGGGCGGCGAAGTCGCCGGTATGCCGGTTCGGGGCGACCATGAAGTGCCCGGACGTGTACGGGAAGCGGTTCAGGAGCGCGAAGGCGCGCTCGCCACGGTGCACGACGAGCCGCTCCTCGTCGTCACCGGCGAGCGCGTCGCAGAACACGCACCCGGTCGCCGAGTCGGCCGACGCGACGTACTCGAGCCGCCAGGGTGCCCACAGCCGCTCCATGGGCGTGTTCTACACGGGCTGAGGGGCAGCCCCTCAGAGCCAGTGCTTCAGCCGGAAAAAGGCGAGCGCCGCGATCCCGGCCGTGACCATCGCGCCGACGATGACCCAGAAGGCCGCGGCGGTGCCGAAGCCCGGGAAGTCGACGTTCATCCCGAAGATGCCGGTGATGAGCGTCAGCGGCAGCAGGGTGACGCTGATGATCGTGAGGACGCGCAGGACGTCGTTCTGGCGGTGCGAGATCACCGACTCGTTCGTGTCCTCGAGCGCCTCGACGACCTCCTTGTAGTTGTCGAGCAGGTCCCAGATGCGCTCGGCGGCATCGACGATGTCGTCGAAGTAGAGCTCGAGCGCCTCTGGCAGGAAGCGCTCGACGTAGCGCTCGAGGCTGCGCAGGGTCGAGCGCTCGGGCTTGATGATCTTGCGGTAGGAGATGATCTCCTGCTTGACGTTCGAGAGGTCGCGGACGACCGACTCGGAGGCACCCTCGAACATGTCGTCCTCGATCGAGTCGAGCTTGTGCCCGATCTTGTCGAGGATCGGGAAGCAGTAGTCCATGAGGTCGTCGAGGATCTCGTAGAGCAGGCGCCCCGAGCCGTTGGCGAAGAGCTCGGTCCGGAACGCCTCGTCCTCGCGGCAGCGTGTGAAAAGCCGCGTGACCGGCAGCAGCGGCACGGCGGGCAGCGTGACGACGTAGTCGGGCCCGAGGAAGACGTCGAGCTCGGCCCCGTTCAGCCGCTGGACGTTCTTGTCGTAGAACGGGAAATGGAGCACGACGAAGAGGTAGTCCGGGTACTCGTCGATCTTCGGCCGCTGGCGCTTCGAGAGCACGTCCTCGACGTCGAGCTCGTGCCAGCCGAAGCGCTCGGCGAGCGCGCTGATCGACTGCTCGTCGGGACGGTCCAGGTGGACCCAGGTGAGGCCGGCGGCCTCGACCTCAGCGGGCTCGGACCGGGACGTCTCCTGCGAAGGGAGCGTCCGGCCGCGCGGGCGACGGATCCGAGGCAGGCTCGGCATAGGTACTGAGCGGATCCTCGGTCGCCGGCATCACAATCGCATTCTAGCCCGCGGGCCGTTCGCCTCCCCTCGTTCAGGCAGGCGTCAGGCAGAGTAGGCGAGCGTCCGGCCGCCCCTGGGCGCTTCATCATGAGCAGGCCACCCGCCAGCCGTCTGCGCTTCCGCCGCCGCCCTCGCCGCGTGCTCCGGGTGGTCGTCGCGGCGATCGCCGTCGGTGCGGTTGCCGCCTCGGTGGCCGGGCTGCTCCTGGCGCAGGGCAAAGCAGACTCGACGACGCAGACGACGACGCGCGCGGCGACGGACCCCGTGACGCGGCACCGGCTTGTCGTAACGCGGCTGGTGCCGGCCGGCACAGGGACCCTGCCTGCAGCCGTCCAGGACGCGGCCGCGGCGCCGCTCTCCGCGACACGCGCGGTCGCGGCGGGCGGCCTGTCCGCCGCGGACGTCTCGACCACCGACGTCCGGGTCGTGTCCCCGCACGGCGCCCGAACGGCGAGCCACTTGCCGCTCGCGCTGCACGACGCCGCCGCGGCCGCCGTCGGGGGCCACGCCTACCTGCTGGGCGGGGGCGACGGGACGGCACAGCACGACGGCATCCTCCGCATCGACCCGGGCACAACACCGCGCACCGTCGGGCGGCTGCCGGCGCCGAGCTCCGACCAGGCGGCGGCCGTGGCGAACGGGACGGTCTACGTCGTCGGCGGCTACACGGGTGCCGCGTGGCTGGACACGGTCGTGGCGTGGCGCCCTGGGTCGCCCGCGCGCGTGGTCGGCCATCTCCCGTCGCCCGTCCGGTACGCCGCAGTGACGGCGGTTGACGGGCGCGTCGTCGTCGCCGGCGGCTCGCTTCCGAACGGCACCGCGTCACGCGCCGTGTACGCGTTCGACCCGGCGACGCGGCGCGTCGCTCTCGTCGGCCGCCTGCCCGACGCGACCACGCACGCGGCCGCCGCGACCGTCGGCGGCACCGCGTACGTGCTCGGCGGGCGCGGCGCCGCCGCGAACACGCCGACCGACGCGATCGAATCCGTGGACGTTCTCCGGCACCGTGTGCGCCCGGCTGGGACGCTGCCGATCGGGCTCTCGGACGCGGCAGCGGTGACGCTGGGCCACAGGATCCTGGTCATCGGCGGGCGCGGGCCCTCCGGCACGACGGACAGCATCCTCCGGCTGCGCGTCGCCGAGGGCGCGGCGCCGAAGCGGCAAAAGGTGGCGAACGTCTACGCGGCGGACGGCGCCGGGATGCTCGACGGCCCCGCGCAGCACGCGCTCGACCGCGTCTACGTCCCCAACAGCCAGAGCAACACGGTCGACGTCATCGACCCGCACACCTTCAAGATCGTCGGCCACTTCGCCGTCGGCGAGCTGCCGCAGCACGTCACCCCGTCGTGGGACCTGCGCTGGCTCTACGTGCTGAACGACCTGGGGAACACGCTCACGCGCGTCGACCCGAAGACGGGGAAGCCCGTCCGGACGATCCCGGTCGAGGATCCGTACAACCTCTACTTCACCCCCAACGGGCGCTACGCGATCGTTGTCGCCGAGCGCCTGCACCGGCTCGACTTCCGCGACCCGAACACCTTTGCCCTGAAGCGCTCCCTGCACGTGCCCTGTGCGGGCGTCGATCACATGGACTTCTCGGCCGACGGCACGCGCGCGGTGGCGAGCTGCGAGTTCTCGGGCCAGCTCCTCGAGGTGGACGTCGAGCACCCGCGCGTGATCCAGACGCTGACGCTGCCGAACGGCTTCTCGTCGATGCCGCAGGACGTCAAGCTCTCGCCCGACGGCCGGACGTTCTGGGTGGCCGACATGATGGCCGGAGGCCTCTGGAAGATCGACGCGCAGCGGTTCCGGGTGCGCGGCTTCCTCAGGACCGGTCACGGCGTGCACGGCTTGTACCCGAGCCGCGACGCCCGCTTCCTCTACGCGTCGAACCGCGGCGAGGGCTCGATCTCGGTGATCAGCTTCCGGACGGGGAAGGTGCTGCGCAAGTGGTGGATCCCGGGCGGCGGCAGCCCGGACATGGGCGGGGTGTCGGCGGACGGCAAGGTGCTGTGGCTGTCGGGGCGCTACAACGCGGTCGTCTACGCGATCTCGACGCGGACCGGCAAGCTGCTTGCGCGGATCCCGGTCGGCAACGGCCCGCACGGTGTCTGCGTCTGGCCGCAGCCCGGGCGGCACTCGCTCGGGCATACCGGCATCCTGCGCTGACGTGCCTCGCACCCCGTTCCTGCTGGACGACAGCGTCGTCTTCCTGAACCACGGCTCGTTCGGCGCCTGCCCCGAGCCAGTCTTTGCCGAGTACCAGGGCTGGCAGCGCGAGCTGGAACGTGAGCCGGTCGACCTCATCACGCGGCGTCTGACCGGCCTGCTCGAGGACGTACGCGCGCAGCTCGGCGCGTTCGTCGGCGCCGACCCCGAGGGGCTCGTACTGCTGCCGAACGCGACCGCCGGCGTGAATGTCGTCGCCCGGTCGCTGGAGCTGCGGCCGGGGGACGAGGTGCTCTCGACCGACCACGAGTACGGAGCCATGCGGTTCGTGTGGCAGGACGCCTGCGAGCGGGCCGGCGCTAGGTGGGTCGAGGCGCCCGTGCCGGTGCCGTGCGCGACCGACGAGGAGATCGCGGACGCCGTGTGGGCCGGCGTCACCGGGCAGACGCGCGTGCTGTTCGTCAGCCACATCACCGCGCCAACGGCGATCCGCTTCCCGGTCGAGGAGCTCTGCCGCCGTGCCCGCGCCGCCGGGGTCATCAGCGTCGTCGACGGCGCGCACGGGCCAGGGCAGCTCGACCTCGACCTGGAGACGCTGGGGGCAGACGCCTACGCGGGAAACTGCCACAAATGGCTGTGCGCGCCCAAGGGCAGCGGCTTTCTCTACGCCCGCCCCGAGCTCCGCGACCTCCTTCGTCCGCACGTGATCAGCTGGGGCGCGCACTCGGAGCGGTTCGCCGAGCGCCACGGCCGGCAGGGGACGACCGACCCCTCATCGTACCTCGCGCTTCCGGCGGCGATCGCCTTTCACCGCGAGCGCCTGGCGCCCGCGCGCGATGCGTGCCATGCGCTCGCGGCGGAGTTCGCGCCGCTCCTCGGCGAGCCGGTCGCGGCACCCGGGCTCTTCCACCAGATGGCGAGCGTCGAGCTGCCGATGGGAGACGCGGGGGAGGTGCGTCGGCGCCTCTGGCAGGAGCACCGCATCGAGGTCGTAGCGGAAGAGTGGAACGACCGGCCGCTGCTCCGGATTTCCGTGCAGATCTATAACACACGCGATGATCTGCAAGCGCTCGTCGAGGCGCTTGCCGGGGCTGTCCCCGCAGGGGGCTGTCCCCAGTGATCCGACGACAGCTCGGTCGGCGGAACCCGTTCAGCCCGGATGCCTCCGTACAGGCACGAGAGACAGCCCCCGCTGCGCGGGCACAGCCCCTGCTGCCCTACGGGGTGTCGCGCCGCGAGAGCCAGGCGAAGAAGCCGACCAGCCCGGCAGAGATCCCGAGCAGCGCGAGAAAGACGCCGCGCTCCTTCTCCCCCATTCGTCGCTCGGCAGCCATATGCGCCAGGCAGGAATCGAACCTGCGACCTCGCGCTCCGGAGGCGCGCGCTCTATCCCCTGAGCTACTGGCGCGGGGAGGCCCCAGTGTATCGGCGCGGGGCCGCGATTAGGGTTTGGCGCAATGCGCGTCTCCGGCCGCATCGTCGCGATGCCGCTCGCCGAGCGGTTCACGATCGCGCGCGGCGCCCAGGACGTCGCCGAGGTTGTCCACGTGGCGGTCGAGCACGAGGGCGAGGTGGGATGGGGCGAGGCGGCGCCGATCGACCGCTACGACGAGTCGCCCGCGTCCGCCCTCGCCTTCATCGAGGCCGCGGAGCTCGGCGACGACCCGTTCGCGCTCGACGAGATCGAGGCGCGGCTCGCCGAACGGCCGGGCGAGCACGCCGGCAAGGCGGCGGTCGACGGTGCGCTGCACGACCTCTGCGGCAAGCTCGCCGGCGTCCCCGTCTGGCGCCTGCTCGGCCACCGCCGGCTCGGCCCGCCGACCTCCTGGACGATCCCGCTGGACGACCCGGACGCGATGGCGCGCAAGGCCGAGCGCTCCGGCGCGCCCTTCCAGCGCCTGAAGCTGAAGCTGGGCGGCGGCGACGGCCTCGACGTCGAGCGCGTCCGCGCCGTCCACGGCGTCGCGCGGGTGCCAATGCAGGTCGACGTCAATGAGTGGTGGACGCTCGACCAGGCGCTCGAGACGCTGCCACAGCTGGCCGGGCTCGGCGTCGAGTACTGCGAGCAGCCGCTGCCCGCCGGCGACCCGGGCGCGCCGGAGCTGAAACGGCGCTCGCCGCTGCCGATCTTCGTCGACGAGGACTGCCACACCCTCGCCGACGTCGCGCCTTGCGCCGAGCGCGCACACGGCATCACGATCAAGCTCGCGAAGTCGGGCGGCATCCGCGAGGCCGTGCGGATGGCGCACGCCGCGCGCGCGCTCGGCCTCGGCGTGATGCTCGGCTGTATGGTCGAGTCCGGGCTCGGCATCTCGGCCGGGTGCCAGGTCGCGAGCCTCTGCGACCACGTCGACCTGGACGGCAACCTCCTGCTCGCCGAGGACCCGTGCCCGGGCGTCGAGCTGGTCGACGGCATCCAGGTGCCGCCGGCCGCCCCTGGCCTCGGCGTCCAGCCGGCCACCGCGCGCACGTGAAGCGCTACCTCGTCCTCGCCGAGGGCAAGAGCGGCGACCCGCACTACGGGAAGACGCTGCGCGGCGTCGTCGACTACGGTCTCGACCCGGTGCTCGCGATCCTCGACACGCAGCGCGCGGGGGAGACGCACAAGGGCATCCCGATCGTCGGCTCGGTCAGGGAGGCGCTGGCCTACGCGCCGACGACGGCGCTCGTCGGCGTCGCGACGCAGGGCGGCCGCTTCCCGCCCGAGTGGCGCGTGCTGCTGCGCGACTCGATCGCCGCCGGTCTCGATGTCGAGAACGGGCTGCACGAGTTCCTGTCCTTCGACCCCGAGCTCGCGGCTCTGGCGGAGACGCTCGGCGTCGAGCTGCGCGACCTGCGGCGGCCGCCCGCCGGGCTGAGCGTCCCGACCGGCGCCAACCTCGAGGTTGACGCGGACATCGTGCTCACCGTCGGCTCCGACTGCGCGATCGGGAAGATGACCGTCTCGCTCGAGCTCGACCGAGCTGCCCGCCGGCGCGGGCTCGAGTCGGTGTTCGTGCCCACCGGGCAGACCGGCATGGCGATTGCAGGTTGGGGGATCGCCGTCGACGCCGTCGTCTCCGATTTCCTCGCGGGCGCGGCCGAGCAGCTCGTCGTCGAGGGCGCTCAGCGCGGCGGCCGCCTGCTGTGGGTCGAGGGGCAGGGCTCGCTCGTGCACCCGATGTACTCGGGCGTCACGCTGGGGCTGATCCACGGCTCGGCGCCGCACGCCTTCGTGCTGTGCCACCGGGCAGGCTCGACCGAGATCGAGGGCGCGCCGGGCCACCCGATCCCGCCCCTCGACGCGCTCGTCCGCCTCCACGAGGAGATCTCGCTGCCCGCCCGGCCGGCGCGCGTCGCCGCAGTCGCAGTGAACACGCGCGGCCTCGACGACGCGGAGGCCGCGCGCGCGATCCGACAGGTCGCCGGGATCACCGGGCTCGCGGCCGACGACCCGGTGCGGTTCGGGCCGGACCGGCTGCTCGATGCGGTGCTTGCGGCGCTTCCGACGCGTAAGGCCGTGGCCCCCTCCACGGCTCAGCGCTGATGCTCAAGACCGGACACACGCCTGCCGATGGCGACCACATGCGCCGCCCCGTGCTGCTCATCGCGCTGCTCCTGCTCTCGCTCGCACTTCCGGGCGCCGGCCGCGCGGCACTGGCCGTCGGCGTGACCGACGACTCGGGCCGCGACTCGGCGGACGGCGGCGCGGCCTTTCTCGCGCACCTCACCGACGTCGGCCTGACCGAGAACCGCGTCTCGATCGTGTGGAGCCCCGACGCGCCGGACACGATCCCGTCGAAGGCGCTGCTGGACGCCTACGTCCCGAACGCCGCGGCGGCAGGCGTCCGCGTGGTCTTCGCCGTGTACCCCGCAAAGCCGGGCTCGCTGACAGCGTCGCCCGACGCACCCGGGCAGTTCGCCGGCTTCCTCGCGGAGCTGGCCGGCGATTACCCGCAGGTGACCGACTTCGTCGTCGGCAACGAGCCGAACCAGCCGCGGTTCTGGCAGCCCCAGTTCTCGACCGCGGGCACCCCGCTTGCCTGCGCGTCGTACGAGCCCGTGCTCGCGGCCGGCTACGACGCGCTGAAGGCCGTCAACCCGGCGATCACGGTCATCGGCGTCGGCCTGTCCCCGCGTGGCAACGACATCGCCGCCGCCGCGGACAATCCATCGACGTCGCCGGTGCGCTGCCTGCGCGACATCGGCGCCGCCTACCGCTTGAGCGGCCGGACGAAGCCGATCATGGACGAGCTCGCCTTTCACGCCTACCCCGAGCGCGACTCACAGCCGTTCGGCGTGGCATCCTCGTGGCCTAAGGTCGGGCTCGTCGACCTCGGCCGGCTCAAGCAGGCCGTGTGGGATGCCTTCAACGGCACCGCCCAGGCGACGTTCGCCGAGACCGGGCAGTCGCTGATGCTTCCGGCGCTCCGCCTCCGGATCGCCGAGGTCGGCTGGCAGGTCGGCATCGTTCCCTCCGCGCAGGCCGCCTACTCCGGCACCGAGAACGTCGCCACGACCGACGAGACGAACCAGGCCGCCGACTACACGCAGGCGATCCGCCTGGTCGCGTGCGACCCGGCCGTCAAATCCCTCGACTTCTTCGGCCTCGAGGACGAGACCGCCCTGGAGCGCTGGCAGGCCGGGCTGATGCGCGCCGACGGGACGACCAGGCCGTCGTACGACGCGGTCAAGACGGAGCTGGCGACGTCGCACGGCAACTGCGCCGGCACGCCCGTGACGTGGAAACACACGACGGCCGTCGTCGGCGCCGCGCCCCGCTTCGACGCCCACAAGACGCTGCCCGCGAAGTTCACGGCCTGGAGCTTCCCGCTCGGCGTCAAGGAGAACGCCCTCTTCACGGCCGGCCTCTTCCGCCTGCCGGGGACGACGCTCACGGCGCGGTCGCAGACGCTCATCGGCAAGGCGCTCACCGGCAAGGCGCCGGCGACGATGACGCCGGTGCTGAAGCTCTCCGGACGCGCGCTCGCACCGTTCGGCCGGACGGTCACGTTCGCGCGCAAGCGCGTGAAGGCGGGCGTCTATGTCTACGGGATCCGGCTCGCGGCCGAGATGAACCCGCAGCGCATCACCTTTGTGACCGGCAAGCCGTTCCGCGTCGGGGCCGCGCCGAAGACGAAGAAGACGCTGCCTCCCAGGAAGACGAAGGCGAAGAAGAAGCGCTAGCTTCTTGACACGAACACGTGTTCGCTATAGAGTCGAACACATGTTCGTCAAGCTGATGATCGTCACGGCGCTGATCGGCGCCGTCGTCGGCGGGATCGCCCGCCCCTCGCAGAGCGCGCAGCACGCGAGCCACTACGTCGTCCGGCCCGGGGACAGCCTCTGGTCGATCGCCGCGTCCCGCTACAGCGGAGACACGCGCGAGGCGGTGTGGCGCCTCCAGCAGCGCAATCCACGTGTGGCGACCGGGATCCAGGCCGGCGACGTGCTCACTCTGCCGTAGCGGCGAGCGCTACCGGGAGCGGGCCTTCGACCCCGAACAGGTCGGGCCGGGCCGCCATCGCGCGCACGAACGCGTCCACGATCGCGGGCGCGAGCTGCGTGCCGCGGCCCTCGTAGGCGCCGACGACGGGCTGGCCGGCATGGATGGGCGCGTAGACCTCGAGCAGATCGCGGTTCGCGATGAGCGCCCCGAGGGCGTCCTCGCCCTTGGGCGTGAGCCGCGCGAGGTCGCCCGTCGCCCGGTCCTCGGCCATCGTCTCGCTGAGATCCCCGTCGACCCCGAAGTGCCTGCCGATTCGCTGCCGGTCGAGGTTCGTCCAGGCGAGTGTGCCGTTGCGCGTCCAGACCTTGACGGAAAGCAGGTCCTTGCGGGCTTTGACTGTGCGCATCAGGACGGCCTGGCCGGCGGGCGTCACGTCCACCCGGCCGCCGTGCATCGCGTAGCGGCTCACGATCGTGTCCGAGTACTGGAGGACGTCCGCCGTGGCGTCGTCGATCGCCTGGGTGCGGCTCGTGGCCGTCATGCGCGAGCCGAGCAGCAGCGCGCCGGCCGCCAGCAAGAGCGCACTGGCGACGACGAAGACGCGCAAGAGCGTGATTGAACGCCTGAGTTGGTTCCTGCCTGCCGCAAGCAGGGGTGTCGCGTATATCGGCTGCGACGGGCTGCCGCTTGATCCCCCTTACACTCGCGCGCGTGGATCTCGACCTCGTCTTCCTCGGTACGGCCGGCTCGGCGCCGACCGCGCAGCGCGGCCCGTCGGCGCTGCTCGTCCGCCGTGGCGGCGAGCGCCTGCTGATCGACTGCGGGGAGGGCACTCAGCGCCAGCTGCTGCGTTCGAACGTCGGACTCGTCGATCTGCGCGAGGTGTTCCTCACGCACTTCCACGCCGACCACTACCTCGGCCTGCCCGGGATGATGAAGACGTTCGCGCTGCGCGGCCGCGACGTGCCGATCACGATCTACGGCCCGCCCGGGCTCGAGGATCTGTTCGGCGCGCTGAAGCGGATCTTCGGGCGGCTCACGTACGACTACGAGCTCGTGACCGTCCAGCCCGGCGACACGCTCGCACGCGAGGACTACGAGCTGCGCGTCTTCCCGACCGAGCACGGCGTCAGCGCCGTCGGCTACGCGCTCGTCGAGGCGGCGCGCCCCGGACGCTTCGACGTCGAGACGGCGGACGCCCTGGGCGTCCCCTTCGGCCCGGAACGCGGCGCCCTGCAGCGCGGGGAGAGCATCACCGTCGGCGGCCGCGTCATCACCCCGGACGAGGTGCTCGGGCCGGCGCGGCCCGGCCGCACGGTCGTGGTCACCGGAGACACCGCGCCCTCCGCGACCGTGCTCGAGGTCGCCCGCGGCGCCGACGTCCTCGTCCACGAGGCGACCTTCCTCGACGACGAGGAGGAGCGCGCCCGCGAGACCATGCACTCGACGGCGCTCGACGCGGCGGCGATCGCGCAGAGTGCGGAGGTCGGGCTGCTTGCGCTCACCCATATCTCCAGCCGGTACCCGGGCGGGCAGGTCGCGCGGCAGGCGCGCACAGTCTTCGCCGAGACGGTCGTGCCCAAGGACTTCGATATCATCGCCGTCCCGTTCGCGGAACGGGGAACACCGCGTCTTCACAAGGGAGGCGCGCTGGAGGACGAGCCCGGAGCCGTCGCCGAACCGGCGGCGGTGGCCGGAGCGGAGGAGGGAGCGTCCGGATGAGCCGCATGGTGCAACTGGCGGTGGCGGAGGACATCAGCGAAGCCGAGGAGCTGCAGTCGATCCTCGAGGCGGCCGGCATCGAATCGTCGCTCGAGGCCGCCGTCGAACATCATCCCCGCGAGACGGAGGACACACCTCAGAAGGTCCTCGTCCCCGAGTCGTCGCTCGAAGCCGCCCAGGAGGCGATCGAGGCGATGACCGAGCCGGACGACCTCGTCGCGGAGTAGCCGTGCGCGCGCTCCCGCTCGGCGCGGCCCTGGTGGCCGCCGTCGCCCTGCCTGCCGCCGCCCAGGCGCGCGACGTCACGCAGACCGCGAAGTCCGGTGACGTCAGCGCGACGCTGACCTACCACGTCGCGAAGGACGTCTACTCCAACGTGCGACTACAGATCACGCGCAGCGGAACGGTGTTCGTCAAAGGTCGACTTGGCGAGGTGTCGTGCGGCAGGAACTGCGCGGCATGGGCGCCCGGCCTCTTCGCGGTGCCGGGCCCGGTCGTCGTCCGCGACCTCGACACCGACGGCGAGCCGGAGGTGATCGTCGACCTCTATACGGGCGGGGCGCACTGCTGTGTCGTCACGGCCTTCTTCCGCTGGGACGGCAGCGCGTACCGCCGCGCGGTCGAGTACTTCGGCAACTACGGCTACAAGGTCGTCGATCTCGATCACGACGGGACGCCGGAGCTCTCGGCGTACGACGAGCGGTTCGCCTACGCGTTCGGCTCCTACGCGGACTCGTTCTCGCCTCCCGCGATCTGGCACTGGCAGGCCGGCAAGCTCGTCGACGTGACGAAGAGCTTCCCGGCGCTCGTCAAGGCGAACGCCAGGACGGCGTTCAACCTCTTCACGCGCAGCAAGCGTCGGCACGACGACATCGCCGCACGTGCCGTGCTCGCCGCCTGGACCGCCGACCAGTGTCTGCTCGGTCAGAGCAGGCAGGCGTTCGCCCGTCTGGAGGCGGCACGCAGGGCGGGTGACCTCGGCACGGCGCAGGCCGGGGCGCGCTACATCGCGCAGCTCCGCACGTTCCTGAAGCGCGGCGGCTACCTCTAACCGAGCCGCTCCAGGTGCGCCCGAAGTGCGTCCACGGGCGGCTAGCGTGACATGCATGGGGCGGTATCGCTGGGTCGTGCTGGGCGCGGGGGTCACGGCGCAGGCGGCGTACTCGGCGCTCGGCACCGGCGTCGCCGTCCTCGTTCCCGATCTGCGCCAGGAGTACGGGCTCTCGCTCGGGCAGATCGGCCTCCTGCTCGCTGCCGCCAGCGGCGGCATGGTGCTGACGCTGATCGCGTGGGGGCTGCTGACCGACAAGGTGGGCGAGCGGGTGGTCGTCGCGCTCGGGCTGAGCGTCTCGGGCCTGGCCTTCCTCGCGGCCTCGACGCTGCCTCCGTACGCGGTCGTCTTCGCGCTCCTCACGCTCGCGGGCATGGCGGGCGCCTCGGTGAGCGCGGCGAGCGGGCGCGCGGTCATGGGGTGGTTCGCGGCCGACCAGCGCGGCTTCGCGCTCGGCATTCGCCAGACTGCCGTGCCGCTCGGCTGGGCGATCGCCGCACTTGCGCTCCCACCGATCGTGCACGCCGGCGGCCTCAGCGCCGGGCTGGCGGCGCTCGGGATCGGCTGCCTGGCGGGCGCGGCCGTCGGCGTGCTGTTCCTGCGCGACCCGCCGCGCTTCGCAGATGCCGATCTCGACCCGGGACGGCCGCTGCGCGACCCGCGCCTCTGGCGGCTCTCCGCGGGCAGCACGTTCTACGTCGGCGCACAGATCGCGCTGACGAGCTTCGTCGTCGTCTACCTCCACGACGAGCGCGGTTTCTCGGTCGCCGAGGCGGCGGCCGTGCTCGCCCTGATCAGCATCCTCGGCGGGGCGCTGCGCATCCTGCTCGGGCGGCTGTCCGACCGCCTTGCGACCCGCGTCATCCCGCTGCGTGCGGTCGGCGTCGTCCTTGCCGCCGCGATTGCGCTGACCGCGGCGCTGTCAGCCGCGCCGACCACACTCCTCGTCCCGGTGCTGATCGCGGCCGGTGCGATCTCGTGCGCGTGGAACGGCCTCTCGTTCACGGCCGCCGCGGAGCTGGCCGGCCGCGGCAGGGCCGGCGCCGCGCTCGGCTTCCAGCAAACGGCGCTCGCCGTCGGCAGCGCCGTCGCGCTGCCGCCGTTCGCCTGGTTCGTCTCGGCGACGTCGTGGACGGCCGGGTTCGCGGCGCTCGCCGCGCTACCGCTGCTCGGCGTCTGGACGCTCGGCCCGCTGGCGCGCGACGAGGTGCCGGCGCCGGGGGCCGAGCCGGCGCCCGGGTACTACAAGTAGCGCCTGAACCAGTCGACGATCCGCTCCATGCGGTCGACGCGCCGGTCGGGGCGCCCGAGCGCGAAGAGCAGGTGCGACTCCTCCGGATACCGGACCATCTCGACCGGACGGCCGAGCTTGCGCAGGATCGCGAACACGATCTCGCTGTTCACCGGCGGGCAGCGCACGTCGCCTTCGCACTGGAGCAGGAGCAGGGGCGCCTCGTTGCGGTGGATCTCCGCGGCGGGCGACGCGCCGCGCATGCGCTCGCCGTCCTCCCAGGGCTCGACGCCGACGGCGACGCGGCCGATGTCGATGCCCGCGTCGGCCGCGCCGTACTCGGCGAGATGGTCGGTGACGGGGTTCTCGGCCACCCCTGCGGCGAAGCGCCCGGGGTGCCGCCCCATCAGGTACGTGACGGTGAAGCCGCCGTACGAGAGGCCGAGGATGCCGACCTGGTCGCGCTCGGCGAGACCTGCCGCCACCGCCGAGTCGACGAGCCGCAGGAAGTCGGCCTGGTCGAGCTCGCCCCAACGCGTGCGCAGCGCAGTCCCGTACGCCTCGCCGTACCCGACCGACCCGCGCGGGTTTGCGGCGATGACGTTGAAGCCCGCGTCCGCGAGAGCCGTCATCTCCATCCACGGCGCCGGCCCGTGGGCGAGGTGCGGACCACCGTGGACATGCAAGACCAGGCCGCGCTGGCGGCCGCGCGCCCGCCAGAGAAACCCTTCGACGACCGGCCCGCCGCGCACCTTTGCCTGCACGCGCTCGGGCTTCCGGGC
>CAVWIN010000039.1:0-11122 GCA_963755085.1 uncultured Thermoleophilia bacterium
TGAACTTCACGGACGGGGAGCGGCCGAATCGGCGCCGCGGGGCGGTGGTCTTCGCGACGCAGCCCACGGCGACCGGCACCATCGCGCCGTACGGCGCCGTCGTTCAACGCTAGGGACCGCCCCCTCCGGGACAGCCCCGGAGGGCCCCTACGCCTTACGCCACTTGCCGAAGATCAGGCCGCCGATGGTGAACCCGAGCCCGAACGTGCCGAGCGCGAACGCGAGGATCGCGACCGACTTCCGCCAGGCGGACAGGCGCGACCAGCGCCCGATCGCCTCCTCCTCTTCCGTCGTGAGCGGCTCGCCGCGGCGCTTCTTGCGCATCGCGCCACCCGCGCGGAGCCCGAGGTAGAGGTCGTCGAAGATCTCGGTGGGTTCATCCATGTGACCTCAGGATATAGCCTCGACCGCCGGTGCCGACCCGTGTTCTCCACATCTCCGACATCCACACCGGCACCGCGGTGGAGTCGCGGCTCGACGAGGTGCTACCGCCGATCGTCGAGGAGCTCGACCCCGAGCTCGTTCTCTACACGGGCGACCTGACGCACCGCGGGCGGCGCGACCAGCACGAGCGCGCAGCCGCGCTGCTGCGCAGTTTCGAGCGCCCTCTGGTCGTGATCCCGGGAAACCACGACATCCCCGGCTGGTCGGTCGGACGCTTCACGCACACGTGGCGCGAGTTCGACCGGCAGTGGCCCGAACGCGAGCCGGTCTACCGCTCGCCCGGGCTGATCGTCGTCGGGCTGAACTCGGTGCGCCCGTACCGGCACCAGTCGGGCGCGATCGGTGAGGAGCAGCTCACGCGTGTCCGGCGCGAGCTGGCGACGGCCGACGAGGGCGCGCTCAAGGTCGTGGCGGTGCACCACCATCTGCTCGGCGCGCCGTGGCGCACCTGGAAGCCGCCGCTGTCGCGCCGCACGCGGACGCTCGCGGCGTTCGTCGACGCCGGCGCAGAGCTCGTCGTCGCCGGCCACGTCCACCAGTCATCCGTCGCCGAGCGCCGCGAGTTCGAGGTCGTGCACGGCGGCGAGCGGAGCGCGGTCGTCGTGACCGCGCCCGGCCTCGGCCAGCCGCGCCCGAACCGGCGGGGCGAGGCGCGGGGCTTCCACGTCTACGACGCCGAGCCTGAGACGCTCCGCGTGCGCACGCTGGTCTGGCGCGACGAGGACTGGGCCCTGACCGCGGACCGCCTCTACCCCCGCGGCCGGGACGCCCCTAGCCATTCGCCGTCAGGCGAATGGCAGCTAGTACCACTTGCCGCGGGCGAACCCGCCGAAGGCGATGAGCCCGATGAGGGCGATGATGATGCCCACCCACAGGCTCCAGAAGATGGCGAGGACGATCCCGATGATCACGAGGATCCCGCCAACGCTGATTCCACCCATTCCCGTTCCTCCTGACTAGGTTCGGCCGGTTCTCTCCCGAGACTGGGCGACCGTAAACGTTCGGTCAGGCGGCTGCGCCGTAGCGCTCGGCGGCCCGCGCCCGCGCCTTCGCGGCCTCGACCTCGCGGTCGCGCGGCGGCGCGGTGGTGACCAGCGCGCCGAGCAGGCGGGTCGTCGCGGCGGCGACCTCCTCGACCGCGCGTGCGAAGACAGCCTCGTTGGCCTTCGACGGCTTCTGCGCGCCGCTGATCTTGCGGACGTACTGGAGCGCCGAGGCCTGGACTTCCTCCTCGGTCGCGGGCGGATCGAAGTTGTGCAGCGTGCGGATGTTCCGGCACATGGGCGTTCCTCCTCAGGCGGTAGCGGGCGTGGCGGCGTCGAGCTCCCGCCGCAGGTCCTTGATCTCGTCGCGCAGCTTGGCGGCGTATTCGAAGCGCAGCTCCTCGGCGGCCGCGAACATCTCCTCCTCGAGCTGGATGACGAGCCGCTCCAGCTCCTCCGGCTTCATCCCGGCGACCTGCCGGCCGCCGCGGCGGCGGCGCGACGGGACGTTCGGCGACTCGAGTGACAGGAACTCGGCGATGTCGGAGACGCCCTTCTTGATCGACTCCGGCGTGATCCCGTGCTCCTCGTTGTAGGCGAGCTGGATCGCGCGGCGCCGGTTCGTCTCTTCGAGCGCGCCCTGGATCGCCTCGGTCATCTTGTCGGCGTACATCAGCACCTTGCCGTTCGTGTTCCGCGCCGCGCGGCCGATCGTCTGGATCAGGGCCGTCTTGCCGCGCAGGAAGCCCTCCTTGTCGGCGTCGAGGATCGCGACCAGCGAGACCTCGGGGAGGTCGAGGCCCTCGCGGAGCAGGTTCACGCCGACGAGCACGTCGTAGTCGCCGAGCCGCAGCTCGCGGATGATCTGGATCCGCTCGAGCGTGTCGATCTCCGAGTGCAGGTAGCGCGCCTTGACGCCCGACTCGAGCAGGTAGTCGGTCAGGTCCTCGGCCATCTTCTTCGTCAGCGTCGTGACGAGCACGCGCTCGCCCGCCTCCTCGCGGCGGCGGATCTCGCCGAGCAGGTCGTCGATCTGATCCTTCGTCGCGCGGAGATCGACCTCGGGGTCGACGATTCCCGTCGGGCGGATCAGCTGCTCGGCAATGGTCTTCGAGTGGCGCAGCTCGTACGCGCCCGGCGTCGCCGAGACGAAGACCATCTGGTTGACCTTGCCGAGGAACTCGTCGAAGCGGAGCGGCCGGTTGTCCATCGCCGACGGCAGCCGGAAGCCGAAGTCGACCAGTGTCTGCTTGCGCGAACGGTCGCCCTCGTACATGCCGCCGATCTGCGGGACGGTCTGGTGCGACTCGTCGATGAAGACGACGAAGTCCTCCGGGAAGTAGTCGATCAGCGTGAACGGGTGCGAGCCGGGCGGCCGCCCTTCGAGGACGCGCGAGTAGTTCTCGATGCCGGGGCAGAAGCCGAGCTCCTTCATCAGCTCGAGGTCGTACTCGGTGCGCTGGCGCAGCCGGTGCGCCTCGAGCATCCGCCCGTCGTTCTCGAACGTCGCCACCTGCACCTCGAGCTCGTGCCGGATGTCGTCGACGGCGCGCTCGATGGTCGGCCGCGAGGTCACGTACTCCGTCGCCGGCCAGATGGCCACGTTGTCGAGCTTCGACAGGATCTCGCCGGTGAGTGGGTCGAAGTGCGTGATCGCCTCCACCTCGTCCCCGAAGAAGGAGATGCGGTACGCGGTCTCCGCGTTCGCCGGCTGGATCTCGACGACGTCGCCCTTCACGCGGAAGCGGCCGCGCGCGAGGATCGAGTCGTTGCGGACGTACTGGCTGTCGATCAGCTTCCGCAGCGCCGCGTCGCGGTCGTGCTCCTCCCCCACCTCGAGGATCAGCACGCGCTCGCGCCACTCCTCCGGCGAGCCGAGCCCGTAGATGCACGACACCGAGGCGACCACGACCACGTCGCGCCGGGTGAACAGCGCCGATGTGGCGGCGAGGCGGAGGCGCGAGATGTCGTCGTTCTGGGACGAGTCCTTCTCGATGTAGAGATCCGCCTGCGGGATGTACGCCTCGGGCTGGTAGTAGTCGTAGTACGAGACGAAGTACTCGACCGCGTTCGTCGGGAAGAACTCGCGGAACTCGTTGCAGAGCTGGGCCGCCAGCGTCTTGTTGTGAGCGATCACGAGCGCCGGCCGGCCGATCTTTTCCATGATCCAGGCCATCGTCGCGGTCTTGCCGGTGCCGGTCGCGCCGAGGAGCGTCTGGTAGCGCTCGCCGGCTTCGAGGCTGCGCGCGAGCTCCTCGATCGCCTTCGGCTGGTCGCCCGTCGGCTGGTAGGCGTCCTGTGTCTTGAACGGCGGCATCCGGGTAAGGGTAGTTGCCATGGAGTCGTCTACCCGCCCTCCCTACGAGGCCTACGCGACGATCGCCGGCACGTTTGCCGCGCTGCTCGGCGGCGCCGGCGTGCTGTCCCGCGCGATCGGCCGCGACCCACAGTGCCAGACCGCGCTCGACCTCGTCGTACTCGGTGCGGCGTCCTTCAAGGCGTCCCGGACGGTTGCACGCGACAGGGTGACGAGCTTCGTCCGCGAGCCGTTCGTGGAGGGCGACGCCTACGACGGCGAGGGCGAGCGGCCGGCGGGCGAGGGGCTGCGGCGCGCGATCGGCGAGCTCGTCACGTGCACTCGCTGCGTGGGCACCTGGACGGCGGCCGGGCTCGCCACCACGCAGGTCCTCGCGCCGCGCTTCGGGCGGCTGCTCACGTGGTCACTGGCGGCGTCGGCGGCGAACGACTTCCTGCAGGCCGGGTTCGTCGCGCTGACGCGCCGGGCCGACCCGTCGCCCTAGCCGCCGAGCGGGCGCAGCTTGCGAAGCCGGAGCTCGGCCAGCCTGCGCAGCTCGCCGATCCGGCCGCAGACGCTACACATGTATGCCCGGACCGCCCCGTCGGCGCCCGCGGTCACGATCGTCCTGCTGTTCGCCCGGAAGCCCGCGGCGACGAAGGCATGCGGCGGGCTCCACTGGAGCAGGACGACCTTCACACCCGTCGCCGTCCGCCACAGCACGACGCGCTGTTGCCCCGTCGACACGACCCAGCGGCCGTCCGGGCTGAACTCGACGTCGGTGACCCTCGAGAAATGCCGCCTGAGCAGGTGGACCGTGTGGCCGTCGCTCACGCGCCAGATGCGGGCGTCGGCATCTTTGCTGCCGCTGACGAGCAGCCGGCCGTCCGCGCTGAACGCGAGCGCGAGGACGTCGTTGCTATGGCCGGTCAGCGTGTGCTCGCGCGCGCCCGTCGACGTGTTCCAGATCGTGATCAGCCCCTTGCCGTCGCCCACCGCGATGCGGCCGGCGTCCGGGCTCAGCGCGACGGCCGTGACTGTGTGGCGTCCCGTCTCGAGCGTCCGGATCAGCCCGCCGACCGGCGTCCAGATGCGGACGCGGCCCTGCCGCCCGGCGCCGGCGAGGCGGCGGCCGTCGGCGCTGAAGGCGACTGCGCGCACCGGCCGTCCGAGCACGAGCGTCGACACGGCGCCGCCGCTCGCGCGTGAGACGAGTACGCGCCCGTCGCTGCCGCCGGTCGCCACCAGGGCCCCGTCACGGCTGATGGCGAGCGCCGTAGCAGGGGCCGCACGCCGGATGCGCACTACGGTGGCGCTGCCGACCCGGTTGACCCGTGCGACACCGGCTGCGTCGAGGCTCGCCACGACGGCGCCCCCGTCGCCGAACACCGCCCGCTGCGGGTGGCCGCCGGTGCGGCCCACGGCCGGCGGAAGCGGCTCGGGCTGCCAATCCCAGACGCGCGCGGTGCCGTCCTTGCTCCAGGTCAGGACGTAGCGGTCGTCCACGCTCATGGCGGCGCCCGTCACCGATTCCGTGTGGCCGACGAGCGTGGCCCGGTTGAGCCCTTCGAGCTCCCAGACGGCCGCGTTCTTGTCGCTGCTCGCGGTCACGATCCGCGTGCCGTCAGGGCTGAACGTCGCCGCGAGCACGTGATTGGTGTGGCCGATCAGCGGCGCGATGAACTGGCGCGCCGAGCGGACGCCGAGGTTGTAGACGCGCCCGTCGCCGTCCGCGCTCGCCATGACGAGCAGCAGGCTGTCCGGCGCGAACTCCACGTCGGTGATCCTGCTGTGGAACCCCATGAGCGCCGTCAGGAACGTGCCGTCGGCGCGCCAGACGTGGGCGACCGCGTGCTTGCCGGGATGCCCGGTGACGACCAGCTGGCCGTTCGCGCTGACGGCGGCCGCCGTCACCTTCCCGAAGCGCTCGTACGTGCCGACGAGCGCGCCGGACGACGTGTCGTAGAGCCGCGCGTGGTCGCCGCCGACGGCGAGCACGCGGCCGGCGTCGGCGTCCAGGGCGATGTCGTCCACCCTCGACGGGAACGCGATCGTCCGCAGCAGCCGCCCCCCGGGTAGCGACCAGATGCGTACGTGCCCGTCCGCGGACGCGGTCGCCAGCGTCGTGCCGTCGCCGGCGACGGCGAGGTCGGTCACGGGGCCGTCGTGGCGAAGCACATGCAGGCGGCGGTGCCGCGTGACGTTCCACACCGCCGCGGTCCGGTCGTCGCTCGCGGTCACGAGGAGGTCCGCGGCGCCCACGAACGCCACGGCGTTCACGGGGCGGTGATCGTGGTGGAAGACCGCTTTCCGCCGGCCGCCGTGGCGCGGGGCGACGACGACGCGGCCGCCGGCGTCGCCGATCGCGATCGTCTTGCCGTCCGGGCTGAACGCGCCGGCCAGCACGGCCGCCTTCCCCGTGCCGAAGAGCGCCCGCTGACTGACCGCGACGAGTGTCGTCCGCAGCGCGTCCTCGGTGCGCGGCGACGGGTCGACGGAGGCGCCGAGCGCGGCGAGGCGCAGAGCCTCCGCCGGGTTGGTGGGCAGCGCGCGCGCGGCGTCGGCGGTGGCCGCGCGGCCCTGTGCGGCGCGCGCCTCGGCGGCGGCAGCCGCGCGCTGGTCGTTTGCCTCGCGCTGCTGCGCCACGGCGAAGACGGCGACCGCCGTCATGAGCGCGAGCGCGACGACGGCGGCAATGGCGACGACGAGCAGCCGCCGGTGGCGGCGGCGCGCCTCCGCACGCTCGGTCTCGAGCGCCCGCGCCGCCTCGTGCCGGCGCCGCCACTCGGCGGCCGCCGCAGCGAGGACGTCGTGGAAGATCTCGACGCGCGCGCCGTCCCCGCCGCCGACCGTGCGCAGGATCCTCTCGTCGACCAGCGCGTCGACGACGTGCTGCGTCTCGGGCTCGTCCACCGCCGCATACCCGGCGAGATCGGCGACGTCGAAGGCCATCTTCGCGCCCGACGGCGTCACGAGGTGGGCGAACATCTTCGCTGCCGCGTCCTGCTCGGCCGTGTCAAGGCCGGCGAGCGCGCGGTCGAGGTGCTCCGCCACGATCCGGCGGCCGCCGCCGAGCGCCTCGAGCATGGAGAGACGCAGGAGCGTTGAGCCGGCCGCGCGCTCGGCGTCCCAGAGCCGCTCCATCACGACCTGCAGGTACGGCGGCTCGATCGCGGCCGGGCCCGCACCGTTCCCGTTGCCGCCCGCTCCGGTGACGGCGACCGACGCCAGGATGGCGTCGACGACGGCCGGCTCGATCTCGACCGCGTCTCCGCCGGTCAGCTCCCGCCAGCGTTCGAGCGGCCCGACGATCGCCGCGCGCCCGGCGTCGCGGTCGAGGCGTTCGAGCCGCAATGCGTTCGCGAACAGCCCCGGGATCTGCGGCCTCAGGACGTCGAGGCGGGCGAGCGACTCCTCGCGGATCCCGAGGAGGACGTTCACGCGCAGCGTTGCGTCGGTGACGATCGGGGGCAGCGCGTCGAGCAGCGGCCCGGGCTCGGACGGGTGATAGAGGAAGTACTCGTCGACCTGGTCGAGCACGAGATAGACCTCGCCGCCGACGAAGTCGCTGAGACGGGCGAGGCGCTCTGCCAGCGTTCCCGATCCCGCCCCCGGGTCGGTGCCGACCACGTCGGCGACGGCTGCGCGCACCGCCTCGACGATGCCATCCACCGGCGCGGGCGCGCTCCAGTCCGAGTAGAGCGCGACGACGAAGCCGGCTCCTTCGCGTGCCTGGCCGCGCAGCGTCTGCACGACGCCCGCGCGCAGGACCGAGCTCTTGCCGACACCGCTCTCGCCGTAGAGGACGGTCAGCCGCGCCGCCATGAGGTTCGCCGTGATCAGCTGCCGTTCACGGTCCCGTCCGAAGAAGAACAGGGCGTCCAGCGGCGTCGCCTCGAAGGGACGAAGCCCCTTGTACGGGCGGTCCGGGGCAGCGACGGCGCCGGCGGTCAAGCGACGACCTCGGGGACGGGCGCCGGCGACTCGACGGCGTAGAGATCCCACTCGCCCGGGACTCCCTTCAGGGTGACGGTGCCACGGTCGCCGAAGGTCAGGCCGGCCCCGAGGACGAGGTCACGGACGGTCCGGGAGACGAGCACCTCGCCCGCGCATGCCTCGTCGGCGATGCGCGAGCCAATGTGGACGGCCATGCCCGTGACAGCGCCGTCCGCGCGCTCGCACTCGCCCGTATGCACCCCGGCCCGCACGTGCACGCCGAATCCGGCGGTTTCGTCGATGACGGCCTGCGCGCAGGCGATGGCGCGTGCCGGGCCGTCGAAGCACGCGAGGAACCCGTCGCCCGTCGTGTCGATCTCGCTCCCGCGGTGGAGGACGAGCTGCCCGCGGATCGCCGCCCGGTAGCGCTCGAGAAGCTCATGCCACTCGTGGTCGCCGAGCGTGGCGAGCTGCTCGGTCGACCCGACGACGTCGAAGAACAGCACCGTGGACAGCTCGCGGCGCGCCGCGGTCTCCACGGCCGGCCGTTGCTCGCCGCGCGTCGCCGCAGGAACCGGCGTGTCGCGGACGATCGCGACGAGCCGCTGCAGGTACGACTCGGCGTCGACCTCGACGAGATCGACGCCGCGCTGGCGCCAGAAGTCGCGCTCCAGCGGGTCGACGTCGGCGTCCACGGCCCACGAGCGGTAGCGCGGGCGCTCGTCGGGCCAGACCCGCTGAAGGAATACACGGAGCGTCCAGTCACGGAGCCCGTACCCCAGAAACAACAGGTGGCTCCGCCGGAGCATCGCCGCCACCGTCACGGGAACGACGTTCGTCATCTCGGTCTGCGCGAGATACGAGATGTAGTCGTCCTCGCTGACGACGAAGCTCTCCCGGTCGTGGACCGGTCCGAGATCGACCTGCCCGTGAACCTTGACGACGACTACCCGGCGTCCGACGGGCACGTCGACGTAGGCGTTGGCGACGTCGACCGTGCGCGCGTCGCCGTCCGGCGTCACGTGCACGAACTTGCCGCGGTCGCGACCACTCGCCGCGTACGCAACGGTGTCGAACGGCTCGCCCCTGTCGGTCAGCGCGCGCTCGAGCCCCGCATCGAAGTTGCTGGTGACGATCAACGGCGCCGGTGCGCCGAGCTCGTGCAGCAGCCCGGCCAGGGCGGCGACGGCCATCTCGGCCGGCGTCGAGCCGAGATCGGCGGCGAGCAGGTCGTGCAGCTCGTCGTAGAGCGGGCCGACGCCGCGCGTGACCGCGACGTACTGCGCGACATGCGCAAGGTCGCGCCGCTCACCGGGCGGGCAGGCGAAGCGGTCGGCGAGGCGCGCCGCGACCTCGTCGAGACGGAGCCGAGTGCCGTTCTGCTCCGCGTGGACGCCCGGACCGAGGATCAGGACGACCTTGCCTTCGACCAGTGCGCGCGCTGCTTCCTGCACCTCGTCTCCAACCGCGGCGGGCGGTGGGCCCGACGCGTCGAGGGCAGCGTCCTGACGCAAGATCGCGGCGTTCAGCCGCTGCAGCGTCGGCGTCGGCTCGATGCCCAGGTCCTCGGTCAGCGCGTGGCGGGCCACGCGGTAGGCCTCCAGCGCCTCGACCTGACGGCCGGAGCGGTAGAGCGCGAGCATCAGCTGCCCGCGCAGGCGCTCGCGCAGCGGACGCTCGGCGATCAGGGACTCGAGCTCGCCGACCACCTCGGCGTGCCCGCCGAGCTCCAGATCCGCGTCGATGCGCTCTTCGTGCGCGGTCAGGCGCAGCTCCTCGAGTCGGCCAATCTCCGACTGCGCGAACGGCTCGTACGTGAAATCCGCGAGCGGCGGGCCGCCCCAGCGGTCGAGCGCGTCGCGCAGCGCGGTCGCACGGGCCTCGGCGGGGAGTGAGCGGGCGTCGTGGACGACGCGTTCGAACGTCGCAAGGTCGAGCTCGTCACCGGAGACCCGCAGGAGGTAGCCGGGTGGGCGCGTCTCGACCCGGTCGGCCCCGAGCGCCTTGCGGAGGAGCCCGATGCCGTTCTGGAGCGAGGCCGTCGCCGTCGGCGGCGGGCGCTCGCCCCAGAGTTGGTCGACGAGCTGCTCGGTCGGCACGACGCGGTTCGCGTTCAGCAGCAGCAGTGCGAGGAGCGCCCGCTGCCGCTGGCCGCCGATTGCGACTGGCTCGCCGTCGTGGCGGACCTCGAGCGGCCCGAGGACGCGGAACTCCCACGCGGGCACGTCATACCCCCACGGCTGCAGTTCCGCGGACGCTGTCGCGCCGCAGGCGAACTAGCGCCCGGGTGCGCTTCATGGGTTGACGGTACGCCGCGGGCGGACTTCGGCCATCGGTGGGTTCCCGCAGCCGACTAGCGGCTCGTTGCTTAGCACGCGTCGCGGCGGTTTGCGGCCCGTTTGCGGCCCGTTGGGGCGTCGTTTGGGCCCGGTTCGACGCTGGGGCCATGACCACCACCAAGCACAACTCACATACGCGGCGGCTCCGCCGCGGCTCCGCGCTCCTCGCCCTCCTCGTCCTCGCCGCCACGCTGGTCACACCCCACGCCCGGCCCGCCGCCTCGCCGGCCGAGCCGCCGAAGCCGACGCACGCCGTTACCCATCGTCATCTCCCCCCGCTCGGCCCGTACTCCTACACCTGGCCGCTGAAGCCCTTCAACAGGCAGCACATGGTTCGCGCGTTCCTCGGCGACCCGCGCATCGGCAAGACGCCGGCCGGGATGTCGCACAGCCTCCACTTCGGCATCGACATCCACGGGCGCAACCACCAGCTCGTGTACGCGAACATCACCGGCACCGTCCTGCTCCCGTCGAACCATTCCGAGACCGTCATCGTCTACGGCGACAACGGCGTCCGGTTCGAGTTCTGGCACGTGAAGCCGTACGTGCGCACCGGGCAGCATGTGGTCCGGAACCGCACCGTGCTCGGCCACATCTACTGCTGGGAGCACGTCCACTTCTCCGAGTGGCGCGATGGGCACTACGTGAACCCGCTCCGGCCCGGCGGCCTCGGCCCCTACCGCGACCGCACCCGCCCGTACGTCAAGGCGTTCCGTGTCCACGCAAGCGGCCACGGGCGCGTCGACCTGACCGTCCAGGCCTACGACCCGACGCCGACCCCGCTTCCCCAGCCTTACACGGGCAACCCGGTCGTCCCGGCCGAGCTGCAGTGGCGCATCGTCGGCCGCAGCGGCGCCGTCACGGGCTGGCACACGACGGAGGACTTCAGGGAGAGCCTCCCGACGAACGGCGACTTCTCCGCCGTCTACGCGCCGGCGACGCGGCAGAACTGGCAGAAGATCGAGGGGCGCTACGTCTTCGTGCTCGCCCGCGGCTTCGACACGACGCAGCTCGCCGACGGCCGGTATGCCGTGCAGGTGTCGGCAAGCGACACCAAGGGCAACACCGGCGTGGCCAGCTTCCCGCTGGTCGTCGCGAACGGGCTCTAGGCCGATGCGGGAGAG
>CAVWIN010000040.1:0-12806 GCA_963755085.1 uncultured Thermoleophilia bacterium
CGCCGTCGCGGAGGCGGTCGGGGTCGATCCCGTACACCCGCTCGATGGGACGGCGGAAGATCGTGATCTTGTCGGGCAGCGCGCCCATGTAGGAGGTCGTCCGGCGGGTGAGTGGCACCCCCTGGTAGAGGCCGAGAACGGACTGCCATGGCGGCGCCTGCTCGTCGACGATCACGCCGACGTTCGACATGAAGCCGGCGAGCGGCTCCGGCACCGAGGCGATCGCGTCCTCGACCAGGCGCTCGAACTCGAGCGTCGTGAGCTCTTCCTCCATGCTCCGAACCGTAGTGACCTGAACGTGCCCTGAAGAGACTCGCCTGCTGTCCGCCTCCGGGCGTTAGGCTCCGCCGCGGTCATGAACATGCGCCACCCAGCCGTCATCATCGCCGCCGTGGTGGTCGGCATCGCCCTGATCGTGCTCGGGATCGTCTACTGGGTGGAGCCGGCGAAGTCGCTGCCGTCGTTCATCCCGGGGCACGAGGCCGGCTCCAGCCACCACCACGTGAAGCACGGCATCGCGGCATTTCTTGTCGGGGTCGCGCTCCTCGTCTTTGCCTGGTTCCAGACGGGCAAGCGCGAGGACACCGCCACCGCGTGATCCTCGCCTCAGCCTCCGAGCCGATCACCTACCTCCAGGCGATCATCCTGGGGCTGCTCCAGGGCGTCACGGAGCTGTTCCCGATCTCGAGCCTCGGGCACAGCGTGATCTTCCCGCAGCTCTTTGGGTGGAACATCCACCAGAACGACGACTACTTCATCAGCTTCCTGGTCGCGACCCACCTGGCCACGGCGATCGTCCTCTTCCTGTTCTTCTGGCGTGACTGGATGCGCATCTTCAAGGGGCTCGGCCGCAGCTTGCGCGACCGCGGCATCGGCGCGGACGACGCGGACGCCAAGCTGGGCTGGCTGCTCGTCGTCGGGACGATCCCGGCCGGGATCCTCGGGCTGCTCCTCGACCATGCGCTCCGGTCGGTGTTCGCGTCGGCGTTGTCGGCATCGATCTTCCTGATGGTCAACGGCCTGCTGCTCTTCGGGTTCGAGGCGCTGCGGCGCCGCGCGCCGCAGACCGATGCGGACGACGACACCCGCATCGCCAGGCAGGTGCAGTTCCCCGGGGCGTTCCTCGTCGGGGCGCTGCAGGCGATCGCGTTGATCCCCGGCCTCTCGCGGTCGGGTGCCGCCATGGGCGGCGGGCTCCTTGTCGGGCTGTCGCACAAGGACGCGGCCCGGTTCGCCTTCCTGCTGGCGACGCCGATCATCGGCGCGGCCGCGGTACTGAAGATCCCAGAGCTGGCCGGCTCGCAGGGTGACGGCGTGCGCGGACAGGCGCTCGTGGCCTCACTCTGCTCGGGCGTGACCGCGTACTTCGCCGTGCGGTTCTTGATGCGTTACTTCGAGACGCGGACGCTGATCCCGTTCGCGATCTGGTGCCTGGCCTTCGGCGGCTTCTGCACCGTCTACTTCCTGGCAACCTGAGCCGCGAACCTTGCTTGTGGCTGACAGCCACTTGCGCGGGGGGTTAGTGGCTGACAGCCACTAAGTCGGGACCGTGCGGACGCTGACACGGGCTCGGCACACCTGCGTGACCGGCTCGCGGCGTCGATCACCTGGTGGTTCCCAGTGCGCGCCGCTACGACCCGGTCGTGGACAGGCTCGTCCATGAGCTGGACGACCCGGCGACGTCCATGGCCGAGACCTGCCGGCGAGTCGCCGAGCGCGTCCAGCAGCTCGGCTTCACGCGCCCGAGCCTCGTGCATCTCCGGACGCTCGTGCGCGCCGAGCGAGACCACCGGGACGCCGAGCGGCGACGCGCCGAGGATCTCGGGGAGATCGCTCGCGACATCGCCGCGGGAACGCTCGCCGGCCGCGTCCCGGACCCGCACTGGATCCTCGATCGCCTCGAGAGGGCGAACCGCTGAGCCCGCGCGCGGACTTTGTGGCTCCCTGCGACCAGGGAGCGCGCGGGCGCGAGTTAGTGGCTGACAGCCACTAACCGGTGGCCGAGGGAAGCAGGGGGCCTATGTGACGAAACGCTGTACGAAGTCGAGCGCGGTCTGCGCCACCTCGCGCCAGCCGTTGTCGATGACCAGCGCGTGACCGCGGCCGGGCATCTCCGCGAACTCCGTCACGCCCGGGTTGCGCTCCTGCTTGGAGAACGACGCGTGCGCGATCGCGTGCGGCACGGTGTTGTCCTTCTCGCCCGAGATGATCAGCAGCGGGCCGCGGTCGGGATTCTCCGTGTCCACCTTCGTCTCGGCCCACGGGTTGAAGTTCGCCGTCGCCGCCTGGAAGAGCGGCTGGCCGGGCGCCGGAACGGCGAAGGTCTCGTAGAGCTCCTTCGCCTCCTCCTCGCTGACCGCGTTCGCGAAGGCGTACCGGAACTGCTCGTACGTGAGCGGGACGGCGCGGTAGTAGTTGGCCGGGTTGCGCAGCACGGGCGACCCCGCCCGCAGCGCGGAGATGGGCAGCGGCAGCACGCCCTGAAACGGCGCCGGGTCGATCGCGACCGCGACGGACGCGAGCCCGCGGCCGGCGAGGATCTGCGTGAGCAGCCCGCCGAAGGAGTGGCCCATGACCGCCGGCTTGCGGTCAAGCCCACCGATGACCTCCGCGAAGTGATCAGCGA
Source organism: uncultured Thermoleophilia bacterium (assembly GCA_963755085.1). Lineage (GTDB taxonomy): Bacteria > Actinomycetota > Thermoleophilia > Gaiellales > Gaiellaceae > JACVRM01. Next base: position 2,627 of record CAVWIN010000040.1, read on the forward strand.
CCTCGCCGACGCCTTTGCGTGCGAAGACCTCCGGATGCTCCTTGGCCTCCTCGACGGTCTCCGGATCGTCCGGCCACCCCGGCTTGACGGCGGCGTAGCCGGACTGCTCGAAGAGCTCGGCCCAGCGGTCCCAGCTCGACGGCAGCAGCCAGAGGCCGTGGACGAAGACGACCGGCGTCTTGCCGGACTGGTTCGCACGCGTGACCTGCACGGCCTCGTGCTCGGTGACGGTGGATGTTGCGGTGCTCATCTGACCCTCCATCTCGGCGCTCGGCGACCCCGCCGCGAGCCTACCCCGCTCGGCAGAATCCACGGGTGGAGCTCTCCGCGCAGGACAGCCTGATCCTCGTCGGCGTCATCGCGGCGGCCGTTGCGTTGCTCGCGACCGCCGAGACGGTGCGCGTCCCCTACCCGATCCTGCTGGTGCTGGGCGGCCTCGGGCTCGCGCTCATCCCGGGCATGCCCACCATCGAGCTCGACCCGCGGGTGGTGCTCGTCGCGGTCCTGCCCCCGCTTCTCTACGCGGGCGCGTACTTCACCTCGCTGCGGGAGCTGCGCGCGAACGTCGCGGAGATCTCGCTGCTCGCCGTCGGGCTGGTGCTCGCGACGATGGTGGTCGTCGCCGCCGTCGCGCACGCGCTGATCCCCGGCCTCGACTGGCCGACCGCGTTCGTCCTCGGCGCGATCGTGTCGCCGACCGACCCGACAGCGGCGACTTCGATCGCCGAGCGCGTGGGGCTGCCTCGCCGCCTGGTCGGGATCATCGACGGCGAGAGCCTCGTGAACGACGGCACCGCGCTCGTCGCCTACCGGTTCGCGGTCGGCGCCGTCGTGACCGGCTCGTTCTCGCTGGTCACCGCGCCCGGCCGCTTCCTCTTCAACGTCGTCGGCGGGATCGGAATCGGCCTCGCCGCCGGTTACCTCGTGCGCCAGGTGCGCAAGCGTCTGGACAACCCGACGCTCGAGATCACGATCGCGCTCTGCAGCGGCTACATCGCATACCTCCCCGCGCAGGCGGCCGGCGTGTCCGGCGTGCTCGCCGCCGTCACGATCGGCGTCTACATGGGCTGGTACACGCCCGAGCTGACGAACGCCGAGACGCGCCTCCAGGGCGCCGCGGTCTGGAACATCACCCTCTTCGTCCTCAACGCGGTGCTCTTCACGCTTGTCGGCCTCCAGCTGCCGAGCATCGTCGACGCGCTCAGGGGCTTGCGATCCTGGCAGGACCTCGTCGCCTGGGGCGCGCTGCTCACGCTCACGGTGATCGCGATCCGCTTCGCCTGGTTCTTCGCGACCTCCTGGCTGCCGCGACCCATGCGCCCGGGCGACGGCGCCGGCAGCTGGCGGTCGAACGTGATCCTCGCATGGGCCGGGATGCGCGGCGCCGTGTCGCTCGCGGCGGCGCTCGCCCTCCCGCTGACGACGGACGCGCACCAGCCGTTCCCCAACCGTGCGCTCGTCATCTTCCTGACGTTCGCCGTGATCCTCGGCACCCTCGTCGGCCAGGGCCTGACGTTCCCGACCGTGATCCGCCTCGTGGACATCCGGGAGGACGGGCTCGCCGACAAGGAGGAGGCCAAGGCGCGCATCCGCGCGGCGCAGGCGGCCCTCGAGCGCCTGGACGAGATCGCCGAAGAGGGGTGGGCATACGACGACACGCTCGAGCGCGCGAGGGGGCAGTACAACTTCCGCGTCGGCCGCTACAGGGACCGGTTCGACCCGGAGACCGACGGCGCGCGCGAAGCGCGCTCGGCCCAGTACCAGCGGCTCCGACGGGAGCTCCTCGCCGCCGAGCGCGGCGCCGTCGTCGACCTCCGACGCCGGGGGGTGATCGACGACGAGGTGATGCGCCGCGTGACCCGGGACCTCGACCTCGAGGAGGAGCGCCTGGATCTCTGAGGTGCATGCACGTCGTCATCCCCGGCTGAGTTAACGTCCGAGCACGGTCTCGGAGTCGACACCGGTGCCGGCTGCCCAGCCGGCTCGCGGCCTCGACGCGGCGCTCGAACGGGCGGGCGGCGTGCGGGGCGTCCTTGTCCTCGCCGGGGTCGCGGCCGCCTACGTCGGCGCCGCGAAGATCGGCCTCAAGCTCTCAGTCGCGCAGGGCATCGTCACCCCCGTCTGGGCGCCGACGGGCATCGCGCTGGCCGCCGCGGTGCTGCTCGGGCCGCGGCGCGCGTGGCCCGCGGTGGCCGCAGGCGCGTTCATCGCGAACGCGACGACCGGCGCATCGATCCCGCTCGCCGCCGCCGCCGCGGCCGGGAACACGCTCGAGGCGGTCGCCGGCGCGCTGCTCCTCCGGCGGGCCGCATTCAGGCCGGCGCTCGACCGCGTCCGCGACGTGCTCGCGCTCGTCGTCCTGGGCGCGATCGTCAGCACGACGATCAGCGCCACGAACGGGGTGACGGCGCTCCTGATCGCAAACCACATCTCGATCGACGACTACGGGTCGAAGTGGGTGCTCTGGTGGACGGGCGACGGCATGGGCGACCTCGTCGTCGCGCCGCTCATCCTCGTCTGGGCGACGACGCCGCCACGCGGGCTGTCCCGCTGGCGGCAGATCGAGGCGGTGACGCTGCTCGCGGCGCTCGCGGCCGTCGCCTCCACGGTCTTCTTCAGCGCCTGGCGCTACCGCACCGTGCTGTTCCCCTTGCTGATCTGGGCCGCCCTCCGCTTCCGCCAGCTCGGCGCGGTCACGGCGAGCTTCCTCTGCGCGGTGATCGCCGTCGCGGGGGCGGTGCGCGGGAGCGTCCCCTTCGGGCACCACACTCCGACGGAGACGGTCGAGATCCTGGAGGGGCTGCTCGCCGCGGTCACCGTCAGCCTGATGATTCTCGGGGCCGTCCTGTCCGAGCGCGACACGGCCGAGCAGCGGCTCGCGGGCGCCAACGCCTCTCTGGCGGAGGCGCAGGAGGTGGCCCACATCGGCAGCTGGGAGTGGAGCATCCCGGACGACCGGATCACGTGGTCGGACGAGCTGTACCGGCTGTTCGGGGTCGAGCCGGGCGGCGCCATGGACTACGAGGCCTACCTGGCGCGACTCCACCCCGACGACGCGGCCCGGACGCGCGGTCTTGTCGCGCGCGCATACGAGGAAGGCGGCGCGTTCGCGTTCGACCACCGCGTCGTTCGCGACGACGGCACCGTCCGCTGGCTGCACGGCCGAGGCCGGGTCGTCGAGGGCGCCGATGGCCGGCCGGTGCGCATGGTCGGCACCGCGCAGGACATCACCGAGCGCCGCAAGCTCGACGAGCTGCGCGACACGATCCTGTCGACGGTCTCGCACGAGCTGCGCACGCCGCTCACGGCGATCCTCGGCTTCGCGCTCACGCTCAAGGAACGCGGCCCCGGCCTGCCGGCCGGGACGTACGCGACGATCGTCGAGCACCTCGTCGAGCAGGCGACGCGCCTCGAGCGTCTGCTCGCCGACCTGCTCGACCTCGACCGCCTGCGCCACGGCGTCTACGTGCCGACGTTCCGGCCGACCGACGTGGGCGAGCTCGTCGCGCATACGGCCGCCCGGTACGGCGACGAAGGTCACCAGGTGCACGTCCGCGCCGAGCCGGCGGTCGCCGACATCGACGCGCCGAAGTTCGAGCGCATCGTCGAGAACCTGCTTGCCAACTCGGTCAAGCACACACCGCCCGGCACCGAGATCCGGGTGCGGGTCGCACCGGCCGGCGAGGGCGTCGAGCTCGCCGTCACCGACAGCGGCCCCGGCGTACCGCCGGAGAGCCGCGAGGCCGTCTTTGAGCTCTTCACGCGCGCGAACGGCACCGAGGCGCCCGGGACCGGTATCGGCCTGTCGCTCGTCGCGCAGTTCGCCGGGCTGCACGGCGGGCGCGCCTGGGTCGAGGACGCCCCGGGCGGAGGCGCGGACTTCCGCGTCTGGCTGCCGGCGCGGCAGCCCGTCTAGGCGCGCGCCAGCGCCGGCCCGGTCGGCGCGAAGCGCGCCGCAGCCTTGAGCACCGGCCAGGCGGTGACGCGTACGGAGCGCGCCGCGACGGCGAGCGCCGCGTCGTGCACCGGGCTCCAGCGCAGGCCGTAGCCCGCGCGCAGCCGCTGCCCGAGCAGCCACGCCGTCGAGAGGCGGTGGGCAGGCACGAGCACGCGCATCGGCGCCGGCAGCGGCGCGTCCAGGATCACCCGGGCGACCTCGCTTGCCGGCGGCGTCACGACGAGCTCGGGTCCCGCGAGCATCGCGCCCACGTACTCGCGGAACTCGCCGAGCGTGTCCGGCAGCACGCCGTCCGGCACGCCGAATAGCCGCGCGACGACCGCCATCTCGCCGTAGTACCGCTCCTCATCGGCGGCGTCGAGCCGGGCCACGAAGCGGGTGAAGGCGGCAAGCGACGAGTGCACAAGCGTGGCGTGGACCCAGAGCATCAGCGCCGGGTCGTCCGCCCGGTACGGCGTCCCGGCCGGGAACGGGCCTGCCGTCTCGGCGAGCCTCCCGTGGACGCTCTCGTGCACGCGCTGGACGGCCTCCCCCGCCCACTCCGCCTCCTGCTTCGTCCCGTACGCCATCAAGTAGAGCGCGCGCAGCGTGCGCAGCAGCCGCCGCCAGAGCTCGTCGCGGTAGTCGGAGTGCTGCGTCACCCCGGCGGCGACCAGCGGGTGCGCGACCTGGAGGAGGACGGCAGGCCCGCCGCCGAGGAAGGGGACGACCGGAGAGTTGCCGAGCCGGCGGATCAGGCTTTCGGGCGGGAAGTAGCCGTCGCGTCCGGCCATCCGCTCCGCGTGCGTCCGCTCGGGCACCCCGACAGGGTGCCTGGCTCCTCAGCCGCTGTCGAAGTCGATGACGAGCCGCGGCGGCGACTCGAGCTTCTGCACCTTGTAGCCGACCTTGTCCGCCAGCCCGATCGTCCAGGTCAGCACCGACTCGAAGTCGCCCGTGCGGACGACGTCCTTGACGACGGAGGTGCCGGCGTCGGCGCCCGAGACGCGCTTTGGGCCCTTGTAGAGATCTTGCCCTCGCCGGAGTTGAGGTCGAACCCCGAGGCCGGCTGCATCAGCACCTGCACGTAGTCGGAGCCGGCGACGTTCACGGTCTTGCCGGATCCGTCCTCGGAGATCGGCGGGTCGACGTACGAGATCACGTAGCCGGGCAGGAAGTTGTCGAAGGTGAACGTGACGCGGTCGTAGCCGGCGTGGCGCCCGAGAGCGTCCCACCGGAGCCCGAGCCCGAGCCGCCGCAGGCTGCCGCGACGAGCGCCAGGCACGCGGCGAGAACGACAGCGGTGCGCAGCACGCCGGGATCGTATTAGTGGTTGCGGAAGTCGACGGCGAGCCGCGGCGGCGAGGCGAAGGTCAGGACGCGGAAGTCGACGGGATCGGACAGCCCGATCGTCCAGGTCAGAACGGCCTCGAAGTCGCCGGTGCGGACGACATCCTGCACGACCGAGGTTCCCGCGTCGGCGCCGGAAATCCGCTTCGGGCCCTTGTAGACGAGCACGCCCTCGCCGGTAGCGAGGTCGAAGCCCGAGGCGGGCTCCATGCGCACCTGGACGAATGCGGACCCGTCGACGGCGACGGTCTTGCCGGAGCCGTCCTCGTGGATCGGGGGCTGGACGTACGCGACCTTGTAGCCGGGGACGGCGTTCTTGAAGGTGAAGGCGACTCGGTCGTAGCCCTCGTGCCGGCCGACGGCGAGACCGTTCATGAGCGCCGTCTCGGCCGCGCTCGCCGTCGCGGTGACCGGGTTCGTCGAGGCGCCGGCCATCGGGTCGATTCCGCCCGTGTTCGCGGGTGTGCTCGGCGTCGTAGAGATCGTGTCGCCACCCGCCTGCCCGGAGCCGCCGCACGCGGCGGCAACCAGAGCGAGGGCGGCGGCGAAAGCGATGAGCGCAGCCCGCCCCACGCCTGAATTTTACCGCGCTTTGCGCCTAGTTCTGCCTCACGCCCGAGAGCTCGACCAGCTCGCGCAGCATCCGGTTCACGTCGGCGCCGCGGTCGAACCGGAGGTGACCCTCCGCGTCCAGCGGCCACTCGGACGGGTCGCGGTCCCACGCCAGCTCGAGGCCGTTGCCGTCCGGGTCGCGGAGGTACAGGGCCTCGTGCGTGCCGTGGTCGTTGGCACCGTCGAGCGGCCAGTTCGCGCGCATGAGCCGCCCGAGCGCGTCGGCGAGCGCCTCGCGCGTCGGGTAGCGGATGGCGACGTGGTACAGGCCCGTCATGCCCGGCGGGGGCGGGGAGCCGCCTTTCGACTCCCACGTGTTGAAGCCGAGGTGGTGGTGGTAGCCGCCTGCCGAGAGGAAGAGGGCCTGGTCGCCCATCTGCGAGACGACGTCGAAGCCGAGGATGCCGACGTAGAAGTCGCGGACCCGCTGGATGTCGGCCGTCTTCAGGTGCACGTGGCCGATGTCGACGCCGGGGTCGATCGGCCGTTCGGCCTGCCCGGTCGGGGTGACTGTCGTTGAGTTCATGCCAACACTATACTTGATCGCGCAACTATCTGTCGAGCGGCTTCCGGCCCTGCGCGAGCATCTCGACGAAGCTCGCGATCCGGCGCGCGCGCGTCTCCGGCCGCTTCGCGTCCTGCGTCCGATAGAGGACGGCGTAGCGGTTCTGGCGGTCGAGCTGCTCGAAGAACGCCAGCGCCTTTGGGTTGGCCTCGAGCGCCTGCTGGAGATCGTCCGGCACGGCGATCCGGCTCGGCGAGTCGTAGGCGGCATCCCAGCGGCCGTCCGCTTGCGCCGCCTCGGCGGCTTCCACGCCGGCCGGGCGCATGCGCCCCAGCTTCGTCAGGCGCGCGATGTGCGCGCGGTTGATCTTCGACCACTTGCTGCGCTTCGTCCGCGGTGTGAAGCGCTGGAGGTAGTAGGTGTCGTCGAAGCGGGCGACCTGGCCGTCGATCCACCCGAAGCACAGCGCGATCTCGAGCGCCTCGGCGTAGTTGACGGTGGTGACGCCGGTGTTCTTCTTGGCGAACTTCAGCCAGACGCCGCGGGCGTCCGCGTGGTGCTCCTCGAGCCACTCCTCCCACGCAGCCTGCGAGGGAAGCTCCTCGACGGGCAGATCGTCCGGCACCGGGGGATCATGCCGGGACAGGCGAGGTCAGCCGGCCGTCCTGCATGCGCAGCACGCGCTGCGCTCTGGCGGCGACGTCCGGGTCATGCGTGACGAGCACGATCGTCTGGCCGTGCTCCTGCGAGAGCCGGGTCAGCAGCTCGATGATCTCGGCGCCCGTCGCCGAGTCGAGGTTGCCGGTCGGCTCGTCGGCCAGGACGACGCGCGGCTCGGTGGCGAGGGCCCGGGCGATCGCCACGCGCTGCTGCTCGCCGCCCGAGAGTTGCCCGGGCAGGTGGTCGGCGCGGTCGCGGAGGCCGACCTCGGCGAGGAGCGCGAGCGAGCGCGAGCGCAGGTCGGCGTCGGTCACCCCGGCCGGCGCGAGCTTCGCCTCGACGTTCTCGAGCGCGGTCAGCGTCGGGATCAGGTTGAAGGTCTGGAAGACAAAGCCGAGTGCACGCAGGCGAATCTCGGCGAGATCGCGGTCACCGAGCGTGTTCACGTCGCGGCCCTCGAAGAACACCTGGCCGGCGCTTGGTCGGTCGAGCGTGCCGAGGAGCTGCAGGAGCGTCGTCTTCCCCGAGCCGCTCGGCCCCTCGACGGCGACGATCTCGCCGGCGTCGATGGTGAGGTCGATGCCGTCGACCGCGCGGATGACCGTATCGCCGCGCTGGAATGTGCGCGCGACGCCGCGGAGCTGGTAGAGCGGCGCGTCCACTACTCCACGTGCCTCAGCGCGTCGGCGGGGCGCAGGCGCGCTGCGCGGAAGGCGCCCGCCGTCCCGGCGATGAGCCCGCCGGCGACAGCCAGCACGAGCCCCAGCGCGAGCAGGCCGGCGGTGAGCGGCGCGTCGAGTGAGACCGAGGTCGTGGCGGTGCGCGACAGCGCGCTCCCGAGCCCGAAGGCGCCGTCGGCGCCGCCCGTGGTCGAGCTGGCGCTCAGGCTCGGCCCGAAGGCGTCGATCGCGACCGCGGCGAGCACACCGAGCAGGACGCCCAGGAGGCCGCCCGCCACCGCGGTCGCGAGGCTCTCGCCCACGACCTGGCGGATGACGAGCCACTGCGACCAGCCGAGCGCCTTCAGCGTCCCCAGCTCCCGGACCCGCTTCCCGATCGACGAGAGCGTCAGCAGCACGGCGAGCAGGAACGCGGCGGCGGCAGCGATGATGGCGAGCACGAGGCCGAGGTCGTGCGAGAGGTTGGCGGCGTCGACGAGCGAGCCGTTGATCGAGTCGGCCACCTGCTTCGAGCTCGCGACCTGTGCGCTTGTACCGAGCGCCTGCTGAATCTCCTTCTGCACCGTGGCCACGTCGTTGCTGGACGCCGCCCGGACGAGGACGACGTTGGCCAGCCCCTTCTGCTTGGCAAGCGTCTGGAGCTGCGCCTTCGAGACGTAGACGTCGGCGGTCTGGCCGCCGAGCGGAGGCTTGACGAGGCCGACGACGGTGAGCTTCGTGCCGTTGAGGTCGAGCTTCGAGCCGACTTTCAGGCCCTGCCTCGTCGCGTACGTGGTCCCGACGAGTGCCTCGCCGTTCCGCGCCAGGAAGCGCCCGGCCGTGACCTGTGCCGGCGTGACGAGGCCGATCGAGTGCTGCGCCGGGTTGACGCCGCCGATCGTGTAGGTCGTGCTCGTGATGTTCGTCTGCGGCGGGTCGAGGACCTGGCGGAGCGTCTGCTCCGGGGTCGTGAAGCTGGTCCGGAACTGGCGGAACTGCTTCGGCAGGCACTTCCGGGCGGCGGCCGAGTTGAAGAGTCCGCCGCCCCCGCCCCCGCCGCGGAAGCCGCCGCCGCCACCGCCACCAGGACCCGTGTTCGACTGACCGACGCCGGCTTTCTGCAGGCACTTCTGCATCGCCTGGAACTCCGCCGGGCTGGGCGGCTTGATCTGCCGCCGGATGTTGAAGGTCTGGCCGCCCGTCTTCAGCTTCGCCACGATCTTGGGCACCACGCCTTGCTGGTGCACGGCCGAGAGCACGAGCCCCGTCGTCACGGACTGGACGCCCGGAAGGGACGCCACGCGGCTCGCCTGGGACTGCGGGAAGGTGAGCTGGGTTCCCGGCAGGAAGAAGTCGTGGACGAAGTGCTGCCCCGGTTTGCCGAGCTTCGACAGGTCGGTGACGACGGACTGGTTCGCCTGGACGAGCTCGCGGTCGCCGCCCCCGCCGCCCGGGCCGAACCCGCCCTGGTTCTGCTGCGGCGCGAGCGTGACGGTCAGGTCGGTGCCGATGCTGGAGAGCGGGTTCAGCGCCGTCTTCTGCGCGTGGTCGAGGCCACGCGACAGACCGGTGATCGCGACGACGAGCGCGACCCCGACGGCGAACCCTGCGAGCGTGAGGACGGTGCGCGCGCGCCGACGGATCAACTCACTGCGCAGGTAGCGAAGGTAGAACACTTCACAAAGCAAACCACCCACGGGTAAGACGGCTCTAAGACTTCTGCTGCCTCTGGCGCCAGCGATGAAGCTCTTTGGACTTGAAGCGGGATTTCGATTCTGGCTGCGGCGGCTTCTGGTCGTGCTCCTCCAGCCACTGCGCCGCCTCGTCGCCCGGGTCGAGGCCGGTCTGACGCTCACGCTCGGCCCGCTTCTTCGCCCCTTCGTGGGTCAGCTTGCGCACGGGCGCCACGCTACCCTCACCGCATGACCGAGGAGATGACCCGCGCCCAGTACGACAAGCTCGCCGCCGACCTGGCCGAGCTGGAGGGCCCGAAGCGCGCCGAGGTCGTCGAGGCGATCGCCGTCGCGCGCGGCTACGGCGACCTGTCCGAGAACTTCGAGTACCACTCGGCGAAGAACGAGCAGGGGCTGCTGGAGCGGCGGATCACCATCCTGCGCGCGCGCCTCGAGAACGCCACCGTCGTCGACGGCACCGGCTCCGAGGTCGTCCACGTCGGCCACACGATCATCGTCGAGAACGAGATCGGCGACCGCATCGAGGTCGAGCTCTCGCCGCTCGGCGGCGCGGGCACCGCCTCCCCGACCTCGCCGCTCGGCGCCGCCGTCATCGGCAAGCGCGTCGGCGACACCGTCGAGGTCGCCGCGCCGCGAGGGGCGTGGAAGGCCACGATCGTCGAGCTGCACGACTGAGCCCGCCGTGAGCGACGCGCCGCCGATGGAGCTCGGCTACGCGCACACCGACCTCCGCCGGCGGCTGGTCGATGCCGTCCTGCGCGGC
>CAVWIN010000041.1:0-12486 GCA_963755085.1 uncultured Thermoleophilia bacterium
GGGCGCTGTCGATACCGCGGCGCCGCCTGCGGCCGGCGGCGCGCTCTAGCGGTCGCGCAGCCCGACCAGGTCGTTCCGCCAGAACGGCTCCGCGTAGACGAGCGTGCCGGTCATCCACGGCTCGTAGGCGGCGAGCGTGCGCACCTGGAACGCCGGATCGGGGATGCGGAGTGACGGCTTGCGGAACCCGAGCGGCACCGCCGGCTCGAAGCCGAAGCGGCAGTAGTAATCCGGACTGCCCTCGAGGAAGACGGCCGGGACTCCCCGCTCGTCGAGGATCCGCAGGCCTTCGCCGATCAGCGCCGAGCCGACGCCGCGGCCCTGCGCGTCCGGGTGAACCCCGACGGGGCTCAAGACCTGGACGGACACGAGCCGCGCGGGCGCGTCGAGGAGGCTCGGCGTGAACATGAGGTGACCGATGAGCTGGCCTTGCTCGAGCGCGACGAGCGAGAGCCGGTCGCTCTCGTCCGACGCCGAGCGGAGGTCGTCGACGAGAGCGACGACCTGCTCCGGCTGGTGGCTGAACGCCGCGGCCTGGACGGCTGCGACGAGCGGCTCGTCGGCCGTCTGCTCGGGCCGGATCTCCATCCGGGCAGCGTACGTCGGGAGGCCGCTGATGGCAGTCCACGCGCTGATTCCGGCAGAAGCAGCGCGTAGAGGTCTCGAGCATGAGCGACTGCCCGTTGTGTTGCGGGCCGGCGACAACCTCCTGCTGGTTCTACCGCGTTGCCGGTGCCGCGAGCACGACTGTGCGCGTGGCGGCGGCGCTCACTCCCGGCACCTGCTCGTAGCTCGCCCGCGCCTGCGCCGCGAGACGCCTGGCGCTCATGACGGCCCGGAACCCGCGCGTGGACAGGGCGACGGTGACGGTGCGCGTGCTGCCCGCCGGGATGGAGAACCTCTGAGCGCCGAGCTTTCCGAGGCTGCGTGCGGTCAGCGTCAGCGTTCCGCGGCAGCGCGCGGCGGCGCCGCAGCGCAGGGTGAGGGACGTCACTCGGGCCGGCGTGACCGCGGCGGACCGCGAGACGATCGTGGCCGTCGCCTGCGGCCCGAAGCCGACGACCGCGACCGGTGTCGAACTGTGCGGGAGGGGGCCTGTTGTCGTCGTGATCTTCGACCCGTCGCCAAGCTGGCCGACCCCGGACGCGCCCCAGCACTTGACCCCGCCGTCGCGCATGAGGGCGCAGGTGTGGAGGACGCCGGCCGAGATCGCGGCCACACCGCTGCTCAGCCCGGCCACCGCGACCGGTGCCGTGCGGTCGACGGTCGTCCCGTCTCCCACCTGCCCGAACTCGTTCTCTCCCCAGCACTTCACGCCGCCGGCGGACAGGAGCGCACAGCCGTGCCCGCCCCAGGCCGAGACAGCCGTGACGCCGCTGGTCAAGCCGACGACGTCGACCGGCGTCGGGCGGTTGACGGTCGTCCCGTCGCCGATCTGGCCGCGGTCGTTAAACCCCCAGCACTTCACGCCGCCGGCGCTTGTGAGCGCGCAAGCGTGCGTGACAGCGACGATGCCACTGCCTGGTGCGAACACGTCGACCGGCGTCAGGCCGTAGGGGTATCCCCAGCACTTGACTCCGCCCGCTGACGTAAGCGCGCAGTTCGCGGTGACGGCGGTCACACCGCTGCTCAGGCCAACGACGTCGACCGGTGCCGAGCTGTTCACCGACGTGCCGTCGCCCAGGTTCCCGCTGCTGTTCGAGCCCCAGCATTTGACCCCGCCGCCGCTTGTGAGCGCGCAGCTGCTGTTGACGCCGCCCGCGACCGCCTTCGCGCCGCTGGTCAGGCCGACGACGTCGACCGGTGCCAACCGACGCTGGGCCGTCCCGTCGCCCAGCTGACCGGACCTCGCCATGCCCCAGCACTTGACCCCGCCGGTGCTCGTGAGCGCACAGCTGTGCCGATCTCCGGCGGCCAATGCAACCAATCCCATTTTCAGGCCCGACACGTCAACCGGGACGGAGCTGGCGACGAGACCTTCCTGCCCGGTGCCGAGCTGGTCCTCGCCGTTGTAGCCCCAGCACCTGACGCCGCCGGTGTTCGTGAGCGCACAGCTCCCCTCGGCTCCGGAGACGACTGCGGTGGCGAGGGTGGCGCTCTTCGCTCCCGCGAGCGGTGACGCGGTTCGGCCCAGTGCAGAACCGGCAGCCGCGGCAACCGCCACCACCAGAACGGCGCCAATCACGAGCGATCTGCCGCTGAGCCGGTGCACCGGCGACCTCCTGACACATCGGCAAGACGCCCCACGGCGTCTCACGCGACGTCATCGTCTCACGAAAGCGCGTCGCGCGGCTAGAGCCCTATTTCCTGGAGCCTACGCGAGCGCCAGCGACTCACGGATGCGCTCGTCCAGCGCCGCCATCTCGACGCGCGACCCGGTCAGGTCCTGGAGCATCGCGTCCGCGGTCCGCGCCTGCCCCTCCGACCAGAGCTCGCGCAAGAGGCCGCCCGCCGCCGAGCGCGTGAACCAGGCGTTGCCGAACTCGGTGCGCAGGAAGTCGCGCAGCTGGGCCTCGAAGCCCCACGAGCGCAGGTACTCCGTCACGTAGAAGCCCGCGTCGATGTCCCCGAGGTAGTTGGCGCGGCTCGGCTCGATCTTGAGGGCCTCGCCGAGCAGCTCGACGTAGCGGCCGCGCATCGTCTCCGGGTCGTCCGCCCGGTGGAACTCGAGCTCGTACAGCAGCTTTGCCGCGTAGCGGCGCGCGAAGAAGAGCTCGACCAGCCCGCCCTCGGCCGCCAGCTGCCGGGGCCGGCCGACGTCGAGGCGGCGCTCGAGCCAGGCCGGCTCCCGCACGAGGCCCTCGAAGAGCGACGCCCAGCCCTCGGTCAGGGCCGAGTCGCCCATCCGCCGCGCCTCCACGCTCAATCCGCCGTCGGTGTGCGCGAAATGCTCGGTGTGGCCGGCCTCGTGGAAGAGCGCCCGCCAGTCGTCCACGCCGCCGTTCGGCTGGATGACGAGCATGATCCGGCCGGGCACCTCGATCGGCGCGCAGAACGCGCGAGGTGACTTCAGCGGGCGCGACTCGACGTCCAGGTGCACGTTCGCCTGCGCGGCGAGGTCGACGCCGAGGTCGGCGAGCGTCGCCTCGAGCGCCGGGAGCATGCGGTCGGCCGGGAAGGCGTCGTCCCAGTCCTCCGCTCGCAGTAGCCGCGGCAGGTCCCAGGGGCCGGCATCGTCGAGGCCGACGCCCGCCCGCCGTCGGAGCAGGCGGTCGGCGCCGTCGATCCACGCACTCTCGGTCGACTCCAGGAGCTCGCGGCAGTCCTCGGCGAGCGCCTCCAGCTCGAAGCCGATCCGCTCGTAGAGGGAGACGTAGTCGCCGCCGTCCAGCTCCGGCGCCGCCTCGTGGTGCGCGCGTGCAGCGGTGAGCAGCACCGGGTTCAGGTGCTCCTCGCGCAGCGCGGCGCCGGCCTCGTAGAGCCGCTGACGGCGGTCGCGGTCGCGCTCTCGCGCCACCGAGGGCTGGATCATCCGGAAGGGGATGCGCTCGCCGTCGACGTCCGCAACGAGGTCGGCCTCCAGGGCCGCGACGCGCTCGAGCTCCGCCTTCGTGATGTCGGTGAGGTAGTTCTCGGCCGCCCAGCGGAAGAGCCACCGGGTGCGCTCATCCCCGGCCACTGCGCCGATTCCACGGACGCGGTCGAGCTCGACGAGCCCGCGGTGGCGCTCGTAGATCGGCTCCAGCTCGAGCACGGGCTTGTGCCCGGCGTAGTGGAGGTACCACTCCTCCATCAGCTCGGCCTCGAGGCGGTCGGCCTCGCTCCGGTAGGCGTCCAGATCAACGGGAGCGACGGCCAAAGGCGACCGTAGGATAGCCCCGTGCGCGAGGTCACCCTGAAGACGTCCCGGCGGACGCAGGTGCTGGACATCACCGAACAGGTGAAGGCGGCGCTCGAGGACGTGCGCGGCGCCGCGGTGCTCGTCTACGTGCCGCACACGACGGCGGGCGTGACGATCAACGAACACGCCGACCCGGCCGTCGCGCGCGATTTCGAGCGCGCGCTCGAGCGGATCGTCGGCGACGACTGGGGCTGGGAGCACGTCGAGGCCGGGGAGGAGAACGCGCCCTCGCACGTGCGCGCGCTGCTGGCCGGCCCCCAGGTCGTGGTGCCGCTGCGCGACGGCCAACTCGCGCTCGGCACCTGGCAGGGCATCTTCTTCTGCGAGTTCGACGGCCCGCGCACGCGCCAGGTCTACGTGACCCCATTGCAGTGATCGAGGTCGAATCGCTGACCAAGCGGTTCGGCGAGACGCTCGCTGTCGACAATCTCTCGTTCCGCGTCGAACCGGCGCGGGTCACCGGCTTCCTTGGCCCGAACGGTGCCGGGAAGACGACGACGATGCGTACTACGCTCGGCCTCGTTCGCCCGAGCTCGGGCTCGGCGACCGTCTTGGGCCGGCCGTTCCGCGAGCTCGACGAGCCGGCGCGGCGCGTCGGGGCCGTGCTCGAGGCGACCGCGTTCCACCCCGGCCGCTCCGGCCGCAACCACCTGCGGGTGCTCGCGACCGAGGCCGGCATTCCGCGCGGGCGCGTCGAGGAGGTGCTTCAGCTCGTCGAGCTGCAGGACGCCGCGGGGCGGCGGACGGGCGGGTACTCGCTCGGCATGCGCCAGCGGCTCGCGCTGGCGGCCGCGCTCCTGGGCGACCCCGACGTGCTCGTCCTCGACGAGCCGGCAAACGGGCTCGACCCTGCGGGCGTCCGCTGGCTTCGCGACCTGCTCCGGCAGCGCGCCGAGGGCGGCCGGACGATCTTCGTCTCGAGCCACATCCTCTCGGAGGTCGAGGTGATCGCGGACGAGATCGTGATCATCCACCACGGGAAGTTCGTCGCCAGCGGAACGACGCAGGAGCTGGTCGCCCGCGCGTCGGGCGGCGTCCGTGTCCGCAGCCCGGAGGCGCCGCGTCTGCGCGAGCTGCTCGCCGCGCGCGGGGCGGAGGTCGCCGAAGCGGACGGCTCGCTGGTCGTGACCGGCATGCCGCAGGAGGCGATCGGCGACCTCGCCGCCGCCAACGGGGTCGCGCTGCACGAGCTGGCCGCCGAGCGGGCGTCGCTGGAGCAGGCGTTCTTCGAGCTGACCGAGGGAAAGGCGTGAGGCTCCTCCGCGCCGAGCTGCTGAAGCTGCGCACGACGCCGCGCACCGTGGTCGGCCTGATCCTGCCGCTGCTCGCGATCGTCGTCCTGGGCGCGGTCGGAAACATCACCGGCGAGCACGAGGCGAGCACCGTCGTCAGCGACATCCTGGACGTGGCCGGGTTCGCCAACGTGATCGCGATCGTGCTCGGCGTCCTGATCGTGACCTGGGAGTTCCGCCACGACACGATCGCCGGGACGTTCATGGTCGAGCCGCGCCGCGAGCGCGTCGTCGCGGCGAAGACGGCGGCGGCCATCCTCACGGGGGCCGTGCTGGCAGTCATCGCGGTTGCCCTTGCGCTGTCGATCGCCTACGTCTGGATCGGCGGCGACCCGGGCGTCTCGTTCGACGTCTGGGGCCGCGCCGCCCGCCTCGTCGCCGGCGCCGCGCTGTGGGGCGCGATCGGCGTCGGGGTGGGGGCGATCGTGCGCGGGCAGGCCCTCGCCATCGTGCTCTCGTTCATCTGGGTCCTGATCGTGGAGCCGCTCGTCGTCGGCCTCTACGACACCATCGGCCGCTACATGCCCGGCCAGGTGCTCGGCGAGCTCGCCGGGGAGACCGGGGGCCACAACGCCCACATCGCGACCGGCGCCGCGGTGGCGCTCTCGTTCGCATACGTGGTGGGCATCGTGCTCGTCGGCGCCGGGCTGACGGTGCGGCGCGACGTCACCTAGGCTGCCGCGATGGCAGCGCCCGTCTCGGTCGATGACGAGATCGACCTCCGCATTGACTCGCTCGCGTACGGCGGCAACGGCGTCGCGCGCGCGAACGGCTTCGTGGTCTTCGTGCGCCGCGGCCTGCCAGGCGATCTCGTGCGCGCGCGTGTGACGAAGGTGAAGCGCAACCACGCCGAGGCGACCGCCGTCGACGTGCTCGAGCCTGGGCCGGCCCGCGTCGACGCGCCCTGCGCGCACTACCCGGCGTGCGGTGGCTGCCGCTTCCAGGACCTCGCGTATGCGGCGCAGCTCGAGTCGAAGGAGGCGCAGGTGCGCGATGCGCTCACGCGCATCGCCGGCATCGCCGACCCGCCGCTCGAGCCGATCGTTCCCGCGGAGTCGCCGTTCTTCTACCGCAACAAGATGGAGTACTCGTTCACGCGCACCGAGGACGGGCCGGTCTCCGGCCTGCACCGGGCCGGCCGCTGGGATGAGGTGCTCGACATCGAGAAATGCTGGCTGGCCACCGACCTCGGCAACGAGATCCGCGAGACCGTGGACGCGTGGGCGCGCGAGGAGCGGCTCGAGGCCTACGACCAGGCCGATGGCACCGGCTACCTCCGCCATCTCGTCATCCGCGAGGGGCGGAACACCGGCCAGGCGCTCGTGCAGCTCGTCACCGCGAAGGGCGAGCGGTTCGAGCGCGACTATTTCGTCGAGATGCTGCAGCGCTTCCGGCAGGTGCGCGCGATCCACTGGTCGGTGAACGAGACGCCCGCCGAGATCACGAACCTGCCCACCGAGCTGCTCTGGGGCGAGGATGCGATCGAGGAGGCGCTGTGCGGCCTGCGCTTCCGCGTTCGTCCCAATGCGTTCCTGCAGACGAACACGGCGATGGCCGAGCAGCTCTACCAGCTGGCGGGCGAGGCGGCCGGGCTGACGGGGAACGAGACGCTCTGGGACCTCTACTGCGGCATCGGGACAATCGGGCTGACGCTCGCCGGGAAGGCGCTGACCGTGTGGGGCGTCGACATCTCGGAGGAGTCGATCGCCTGCGCGCTGGAGAACGCCGACCTGAACGGGATCTCGAACGCGGGGTTCTTCGCCGGCAACGTCGGCCAGGTGCTGGCCGAGCTGCGCGAGCGGACCGGCGACCCGGACGTGGCCGTCGTCGACCCGCCGCGCGCCGGGCTTGCCGGCAAGGCGCTGAAGCGGGTGGGCGAGGCGGCCGCGCCGCGGCTCGTCTACGTCTCGTGCAACCCGACCACGCTCGCCGGCGACCTCAAGGTGCTCGCGTCGCAGTGGGGGTACCGGCTCGTTTCCGCGCGCCCGGTGGACATGTTCCCGCACACGCCGCACGTCGAGACCGTGGCGCTGCTCACGCGCGATTAGCGACGGACACCCAGACGGAGCCGCCGCCCACGGCGATCCCCGCACCTGACACGGCGTTGCCGAGCCGTATGCGCCTGATCACGCGCCGCTCATTGGGGTCGATCCGCACGACGGTGCCGTTTGTGCCCGCGACCCAGACAGCGCCCTCGCCGGCCGCGATGCCGGCCGGCGCCACGCCGGCGCGGATGGTCGCCGTCGCATGGGACACCGGGTCGATCCGGGTCACGGTGTGGTCGGCGTTCGCCGTCCAGAGCGCGCCCTCCCCGTAGGCGATCGCGACGGGCTGCCGCCCGATGGGGATCCGTGCCACCGGCCCGTGCGTGAACGTCGCCGGGTCGAAGCGGGTCACCGTCTCGTCGCTCGTGTTCGCGAGCCAGAGCGAGCCGAGAGCGTAGACGACGCCGGACGGGATCGAGCGCGTGAGCTCCTTGCCGACGGCTTTCCGGGTGTCAGGGTCGACCTGGGCGAGCGTCGAGTCGCCGAACGCCGCCCAGACGGAGCCGCCTCCGAGGGCGACGGTTCCGCCGCCCGAGGGCCCGGCGAGCGGGACCAGCTTCGTCACCTTCGCGTAGCCGGGGTCGATGTACGAGAGCGACCCGACGCGGCCGTTCGCCACCCAGACCGCACCGCCCCCGACGGCGAGACCGGTCGGTGTTCGGTTCCCGAGCGAGATCGTCCCGAGCGGCGCGCCCGAGCGGAGGTCGAGATGCGTGAGCGTGCGGTCGACCGTGTTCCCGACCCAGACCGACCCGTCGCCGGTCGCAACCGGGCCGGGACCGGAGCCGACCCCAGCCTCGGCGGTGATGACGTCGCTTGTGGGGTCGATGACCGCCAGGTTGTTGGGGTCGACCTTCGTGAGCCCCGTCCGGCCACCGCCGAGCGACGAGGTGACCGCCGCGCCGATGGCGAGGAGCGCGACTGCGGCGCCGGCGAGGATCGCGAGGCGGCGGCCGAGCAACTCAGGTCGCCGGCTCGGGCCGCGGGCGGCGCAGGTCGCGCCAGATGAGATCCGCGTTCACGGCCAGGAAGGCGATCGAGATCCCGGGCAGCGCGGGCAGGCCGTTCACGTCCCACTGCACCGCGATCGCCATCGTCGCCCCGAAGGACAGCACCATCGCCAGCCACGTCCAGCCCACGCGCAGGTTCCAGCGGGCGGCGGCGGACAGGAACAGTGCGAAGAAGAGCAGGTCGGGGAGCCCCAAATTCGCGGAGGCGTGCTCGCCGGGGACCGGGAAGGCGAACGAGAGGGTGTCGAAGATGTTCCGCTGCTTCGTGACGATGTGGTGCGTAGGGCCGCGCCACACCGAGTAGGCGTCGATCCACGGGATCAGCGCCGCGACGAGCACCACCCAGGAGAGCCGCTCGAAGAAGGTCAGGAACCAGAACGCGAGCAGCGTCATCGTGGCGAGCTTCGCGAAGTTCGCGAGCGTGTCGAGGTTGGCGACCTCGAGGATCACGGCGAGAACGCCGAACGCGACCGCCAGCAGGGCGACCCAGTGCGCGCGCCGGAGCGGCAGCGCGAAGTAGACGAGGGCGAACACGGCCGGCATGAGCACGAGCGCGATGAACGCCGTGTCGCCCCAGAGCGACAGGTTGCGGAAGGAGTCCGAGAAGGCGTAGTAGACGGTGAGCGCCGCGACGATCAGCGCGATGCCGACCCACAAGGCCGGTGCGCGGCCGAAGCGATTCGCGGCGACGACGTTCACTGCCGCATTAGAGCGGACGGGTCTAGTACGGCGGCTGCGCGGCCCACCACGGGCCGAGCGCGCGGAAGGCGTTCCAGAAGGCCGTCTTCGCCGGCGCCTCGTCGAGCGACTCGTCGACGTCGGGCGTCACCAGCGCTCCGATCGTCGCCGTGAGCTGCTGGATCTCGCCCGGCGTGTCCTCGACCGCGCGCGCGAGCGGGAAATCGAGCGCGTTCACGAACGCGAGGGCGCGCTCGCCCATGACGATTACCAGCTTCGGCTGCACGATGTGCAGCTCCTGCGTGAGCCACGCCTGGGCCGTCTCGTCGGCGTCGGCATCCTCGAACTTCACGCAGTTCGTGCCGTACACGGCCATCGGGTCGACCCGCAGCCGCTGGAGGGACTTGAGGATCGCCTGGCCGGCGCGGCCGAAGAACGCGACGCCCTCCTGGGTCTCGCTGCGCTGCGGCGACCACTTCAGCATCAGCACGTCGGCGAGGGGGTGGCCGGAGCCGAGCACCGGTGTGCGGTCGCCGGCGGCGCGCGTGATCTCGTCGCCCAGCTCGTTGATCTCGCGGATCGCCTTGCCGAGATACCGGTCGTAGATCTCGTCGTTGGAGGATCCCACGGCGCCTTCTAGTTGCGTGCGGGCAGAGCGCCTCCTGCCCTCGAGGTCGGCGGTATCGGGATCCACGTTGCCTGATTCGCGATCGGCCGCGATTCCCCTGGAATCAGGAGGCTTTGGCCAGATAGCGACTGTGCCCGTCGCGGCACGCTGCTCGCCCCGATGCGTCGTCCTCGGTCGCGCCCGTATGACTTTTCAATAAGAGCACTCTTGATAGGAACATGAACGCTCCCCGCGTCCTAGCCTCGGAACGAGCATTGCACCACGTCGGACGAGCGGTATCTGGCCAAAGCCTCCTAAACGGGTTCGCCTGCGCCCAGCCGGTCCCTGACCTGGGCGACCCACTTGAGGCTCTGGAGGTAGGCGAGCGACTTCGGGCGGCGCAGCACCTCGGCCGTCTGGAGGTTCTCGAGGAACTGCTCCGGCCCGTCGAACGGCCGCATCCGCAGCGCGCCGGTGCCGACTCCCTGCAGGACGTGCGCGTCCGAGCCGGCGCCCATGGTCAGCTGGTACTTGCGCGCGAAGCGGAGCGCCTCGTCGTTGTACGTCTCGAAGAGGAGGCGCGCGTTGTAGACCTCGAACACGTCGATGTCACCGAGGTGGCGGTGCAGCGTCGCCGGGTCGGGGATGGCGTGCAGGCGATCGAACGGGTGGGGGAGGTAGACGAGGCCGCCCTGCGCCCGGATGGCGGCGATCGTCGCCGAGAACGACATGCCGCGCGGGATCTCCTCGCTGAGGAAGAGGCCGATGACCTCGCCCTGGCTGTCGGTCTTGACCTCCTCGCCGGGGATGACGGTGAGGCGGCGGTCGCGCGCGAGCTCCGCTGCCTCCAGCGCGCCGCCGAACACGTTGTGGTCGGTGACGGCGATCCCACCCAGGCCGATCTCCTCGGCGTGGTCGAGCAGCTGGACCGGCGGGATCGAGCAGTCGTGCGACCAGGAGGTGTGCATGTGCAGGTCGACGACGATCCACCCGTCGTCGTCGTGCGTCGCAGCGCTCGGCAGGGTGGGCCGGCGGCGGCCGCCCAGGCCGCCGTACAGCTCGTCGAGCTCGCTTCCCACGACGGCGAACGACTCGCGCTCGGCGTCGCGCCGGGCCTCCTTGCCGAGGCGCTCGCGCAGGGCGGCGTCCTCGGTCAGGCGCGCGACGGCGGCGCCGGCCAGCTCGGGCTGGGTGTCGACGCCGGGCGGGGCGACGATCGCTGCGCCCGCGGACTTCGCCTCGAGGAGGGCGCGTGGGAGGCCGGAGGGCGATGGCACGAAGATCGCGGCCTCGGCGAAGAGGGGTGCGCGGGCGGCGCCGTCGCGCAGCGTCCGCACGTGGACGCGTCCGGCGAGGCGGCGCGGCATGGGCGGCCGGCCGCCGAGTGGCTTCGTGCGCAGGAAGACGAGCTCCCAGTCGTCGAGCTCCCGGAGGGCGCGGGCGACGGAGCGGGCCTGAAGCCGCTCGCCTGGGCGCCACTCGGCGACGACGAGCTTCCGCTTCGCGGAGGGCTTGGACCGATCGGTGTCCACGCCGAGCGGCACGACGTGGTAGTCGCCCGGGAACCGTTCCTGCGCCGCCGCAGCGGTCAGCGGCGACGTCGCGACGAGCGCGTCGAGGCGCGTCAGCAGGCGCATGCGTTGCGTCTTCCCGGGCGGATAGCCGAGGCGGTCGGGCGAGATGAACGTCGCCACGGCCAGCGTGCGGGCGTCGCGGAGCGCCAGGTAGCTGAGGCTCGGTAGCCCCGGCTCGAAGCCGTGGACGACGTCGTACCCGCCCTGGGCGAGCGCGAGCTGGAGGTTCGTGCGCACGCCGACGGGGACGCCGAGCTTGCTTCGCCGCGAGACCGGCACCGCCGGGCCGAGCGCGATCACGTCCGCCGCCTTGCCGTCGTGGAGCGCGCGCCGGCCGGCGACGAGGTCGCGCGCCCGGTTCGAGGGCGCGAGCACCGTGACGGAGTGCCCAAGCTCGCGAAGCGCCGCGGCGACCCCGGTCACGTGCTCGTTGACGTCGTGCGGCTGCGACCACGCGAACGGGGTCACGAGGCAGATGCGGAGCGCCACGCAGCGATCCTAGTGACGCGCCCCACAACGGGTGAGCCACCGGCCGACCCCGTGGACAAACAGTTCCATGGACTGTCCATGTGACGGGGTGGGCACACGGTTGCTGCACGCAGACCAGCACGGCGCCGAGGGCGTGACGCTTTCTTCACATGGACTGTCCGTCTGCCGAGGTGTGACGACCGCTCTACAGGCGCCCGGTGAGCGAGCGGGCGCTCGAGCGGCGCATCGTCACCGTGCTCTTCTCCGACGTCGTCGGGTTCACGTCCCTGTCTGAAGCGCTCGACGCGGAGGACGTCGTCGCCGTGCAGGACGCCTACTTCGACGCGGTGCGAGACACCGTGTCGCGCCATGGCGGCGTGCTCGAGAAGTTCATCGGCGACGCCGCCGTTGCCGTCTTCGGCGTTCCCCGCGTCCGGGACGACGACGCCGTCCTCGCGCCGTGCGCGCCGGCCTCGCGCTCGCGGCGGCGATCGACCAGCTAGGCGCCCGGCTTGGCCTGGCCGAGGGCGACCTTCGCCTGCGGGTCGGGGTAAACACGGGCGAGGTCGTGTACGGCGAGGCCACCGCCGAGCGCGGGCCCGTCACCGGCGACACCGTCAACGTCGCGGCGCGGCTCCAGACGGCGGCGCCGCCCGGGGGCGGGCTGATCGGCGAGCACACGGCGCTCGCCGTCGGGGGCGCCATCGTGCTCGCGCCCGCGGGCGAGCTCGAGCTGAAGGGCAAGGCCGCGTTCACGCATTCGACACCTGGTCGTTCCTGCCCAGCTTCCTCAGGCCGCGGACGTCCTGCTGGCGAGCTGGGAGCCGACGCGTGCGCAGGAAGCGATCCACCGCGCTCGGCGTCACGACCTGCCGCCCGTCGCGGACGGCGTGTTCGACTACTTCGCGGCGCGGTTGGGCACCGCACCGGTAGACGAAGCGGCGGAGAAGCTCCCGGCCGCAGTCGCGCCC